>CAWJQZ010000059.1:0-443742 GCA_963844945.1 uncultured Chloroflexia bacterium | reverse complement strand
CGGCCATGAGCCACATCGACGCCGTGGCGCGCACCTGGACCTGGTCCATGCGGCGCGCGTTCAAGTTCTTCTCGCCCGGCTACTGGGCAGGCGGCGACGTCCCGTGCGGCGCGAACGCGAACGGGCTCCGCCTCATGCAGAGGAGCGCGGCCCGCTGCGCCCGGGAGGGGAAGTCGGCCCAGGAGATCCTCCGGATCTACTACGGCGAGAGCATCCTCATCGTCCGCCCCGGCACCAACGACCTCAACGGCGACAGTCTCGGCGACGTCCCCGCGTTCGTCACCGGCACCGACGGCAGCGTCACCGCCCGCCTGTACGACGGGAAGACACTCGGCGCGGCGCGCGACGGCGCCGAGTCGAGCGGCGATGCCTGGCCGATCACGCTCGATCCCACGACACCGAACCTCCACGGGACCGGCGACGTCGACGGCGACGGGCGCGCGGACCTGGTCTACACGCGGACGACGGCATCCGGCGCGACCGAGGTCGCCGTGGCGCGCGTGATGGACGGCGGGATGTTCAGTGCGGCCGACGCAGCGAGCGATGCCTCGGCCGCGTCCTCCACGGGGGACGGGTTCCACGCCGCGGCGGCGAAGACGGTGATCGAGCCCCCGCGGTCATGGTGGGCGTCGAGCCGGTCCGCCGCGGGTACCGCCCCGGGCACGGCCCCAGTCGCGATGGCGGTCGCCGACTTCACGGACGACGGGAAGGCCGACGTCGCGATCGCGACGGTGCTCTCCAGCGGAGACATGGCGATCGACGTCCTCGTCTCGGACGGCTCAGCCTTCGTCGCGCCCAGGCGCTGGTGGAGCGGGCCGGTCCCGGGCACCCTCGAGGCGCTCCGCGCCGGCGACTTCGACGGCGACGGCCGCGCCGACCTCGCGATGCTCACGTCCGACCCGGCCGAGGGGGCTACCGCCTCCGCCGAGCGGGCCGTCCACGTGGACGTCCTCCGTGGCGATGGCGACCGTCACTTCTCCGACCCGCGGCCGTGGCTGGACGACCCGATTGCGGCCGACGAGGCGACCTGGTTCCTCGCCGGAGACTGGAACCGCGACGGCCGCGCCGACCTCATGACCGTCCGGTCGAACGGGCCGACGGGCATGCTGGCCACGGCGTTCGTGTCGGACGGCGAGCGTTTCGACGCGCGGATCCTTCGAGAGACGACCTCCGGGTTCCGCGTGTCGGCCGCCAAGCTGGCGGTCTCCGACGTGAACGGCGACGGCCGCTCGGACATCGTCGCCTTCTACGACGGCGGTGACGACGGGACGCGGATCCTCCCGATGCTCTCGATGGGGACGCGGCTCTCGTCGCTCCCCGCCACGCTCGACCCGGGCCTCGACTGGTCCACGATCCACCCGTTCTGACGATGCCGGCGCCCGGCCGAACGCCAGGCGGACGTGCCGGGGTCGCGTGGATCGCCGGTCTCACGCTCCTCGTCGCGGCCATGCTCGCATCGCGTCGCCGCGTGCCAGGGCGGGTCGAACGAGGGCGTCGCCGCCGGGTACGAGCGGCTCGCCGCGGCGGCGAACGCCGCGTACGAGCCCCTGCTCGCGTCCCTCATGTCCACGAACGACCCGGCCGCGCGCGCGCCCATCCTCCGCGGTCTCGCGGACGCGGAGAAGACCTTCGCCGACGGGCTCGCGGCGCTCCCCGTCGTCCGGCGACGTGAAGGCCGCGGCGGACGAGGTCGTCCGGCTCTCGCGCGACCGCGCAGCGGCATTCCTCGCGGCGGCGGCAGGCGACAGGATCCGCCCAGGACGCGCCGCCCTCGCGCCGATCATGGGTGCGGGAGGCGA
The DNA here is from genome assembly GCA_963844945.1 of uncultured Chloroflexia bacterium. Classification (GTDB taxonomy): domain Bacteria; phylum Chloroflexota; class Limnocylindria; order Limnocylindrales; family CSP1-4; genus CAIYQJ01. The sequence continues at coordinate 441,943 of CAWJQZ010000059.1, read as the reverse complement.
CGCCTTCCACGCGGCCGTGGAGAGGCTCCGCGCCGCCCTGGGCCTGCCGCCGGCAGACGCCAGCCCGTCACCTTCCGCGTCGCCCGCAGGGGACGCGCCCGCCACGGAGGCCTGCACATGACCGATCCCGCCCCGCGGCGGTCCCCGCCCGTCCCCCACTTCGGGCGCCGGACCGAGGAGGCGTTCGCGTACGCGCTCGCTCGCGCACGGCGCGCAGGTGCGCAAGGGCGGCGCCGTCCCGTACGTCTCGCACCTGCTCGCGGTCGCGTCGATCGTCATGGAGGACGGCGGCGACGAGGAGCAGGTCGTCGCGGCGCTGCTCCACGACGTCGTCGAGGACCAGGGCGGGCTGCCGCGCCTCGAGGACGTGGAGCACCGCTTCGGCCCGCGCGTGGCCGAGATCGTCGCAGGCGTGCAGCGACTCGATGGTCGAGGACGCCCGCGACAAGGCGCCGTGGCAGGCGCGCAAGGACACATACGTGGCGTCCCTGGCGCGGGAGTCGGACGTCGGGATCCTCCGCGTCTCCCTAGGGGACAAGCTGCACAACGTCCGCGCGATCGTCGCGGACGCCGCGGCGGACCGCAGGGCGTGGCGCCGGTTCAACGCGCCACCGGACCGGATCGTCGACTACTACCGCGGCTGCCACGCGGCGCTCGCGCGCGGCCTCCCGCGCAGCCGGTTCATCGCGGAGCTCGCGGCGGAGATCGGCCGGCTCGCCTCCCTCGCGGACGAGGAGATGGCACGCCGCGCGGGAGAGGGCTGACGGAGGGCGCTTGCGCCCGTCGGGGTGGTGAGCCCGCTGGGATTCGAACCCAGGACCGAGCGCTTAAAAGGCGCCTGCTCTGCCGCTGAGCTACGGGCCCCGCCGCGGAGTGTACCGCCGAGGCCCGCGCGTCCCGTAGAATCCCCGGCAGGCCAGCCGGGCGCGGCGGCCCGTGCGTCCCAGCACGCCTTCTCCATCGGAGGGACCGGTGCGCGAGTTCCGGATCGTCGTCGCCGCCCACAGCGGCCTGGCTGCAGCGCTCGTGCGGAGCGCCGAGCTCATCTGTGGCGAGCTGCACGATGTCGCGGCGGTCGGGATCGCGCCGGCGGACACCCCGGAGACCTTCGCGCTCGAGCTCCGCCGGTCCGTCGAGGTCGATGAGCGACCTGTGCTGGTGCTCGCCGACCTCGACGGCGGGACGCCGAGCATCGTCGCCGCGACGCTCGCGGCCGAACGTCCCGGGACGGTCGTGGTCGCCGGGGTGACGCTCGGGATGCTCGTGGAGGCGGCCACGGGGATGACGAAGCTCGATGCCGCGTCGGCCGGCCGGCTCGTCGACGCCGCGCGGATCGGGATCGTGGACGTCACGGCGCGCCTCGACCAGCGGGTCCGGCGGTGACGCTCCGCCTCGTCCGCGTGGACGACCGCCTCATCCACGGCCAGGTCGTCGCGGTCTGGCTCCGCGCGGTCGGGGCGGACCGGATCCTCATCGTGGACGAGAGCGTCGCGGCCGACCCGTTCCTCGTGGACGTGCTGACGCTCGCGGCGCCGGCGGGCGTCCCGGTCGAGGTCCACGGCGTCGAGGCCGGTGCGGCCCGCGCGCGGGAGCTCGCGACGTCGCCGGACAGCGCATTCGTCCTGGTGAAGACGCCCGTCACCGCCCTCGCCCTGATCAGGGGCGGTGTCCCCGTCGGCGTCCTCAATCTCGGCGGGATGGGCGCTGGCCCCGGCCGGCGCCAGCTGTACCGGACGATCTCGGCCAGCGACGCCGAGCGCGCCGCCCTGCGCGAGATCGAGGCGATGGGCACGCCGGTGGAGATCCGGATCGGCGCGGACGACCGCCCGGTACCATTCGCGTCGGTGGATCGACCGTGACCGTCGGAGGGGGAGTGGTGCGGGCCCAGGTCGCGCGGCTCCGGGCGCGGACCGTGCCCCAGGACGACGGGGTCCCTGCGGCTGCGCGCGGCGGCGTCGACCCTGGGGATGCTCGCGACGCTCGCCGCCATCGTCGCCGTCGGGATGCTCCCCGGGACGACGCTCGGCGCGGGGCCACCGATGCGGCCGTGACGGTGACGCCGCTGCAGGCCGCGCTCATCGCCCTGGGCTACTACTTCTCGATGTCCCCGTGGTGGTTCGGCCTCGGGTTCTTCACGTTCTACCGGCCGCTCGTCGCGGGCCTGTGCGTCGGGATCATCCTGGGCGACCCCGCCGAGGGCGCGCTCATCGGCGCGGCGATCAACCTCTTCTACCTCGGGTTCATCGCGGCCGGCGGCTCCATCCCGAGCGACCCGTCGCTCGCCGGGTGGCTGGGCACCACGATCGCCATCGCCGGCGGGCTCTCGTACGGGGAGGCGCTCGCCCTGGCCGTCCCGCTCGGCCTCCTCGGGACCGTCGTCTACTACACGCGGATGACGGTCGACTCCGCCTTCGTCCACCTCGCGGACCGGTACGCGGAGCGCGGCTGGCTGCGCGGGCTGACGCTCGCGAACGTCGTCTTCCCGCAGATCTTCCTGCTGCTCCTGACGTCCATCCCCGTCTTCCTCGTGACGCTCAACGGCGTCCCGTTCATCGTCGACCTGCTGCGACAGCCTCCCGGTCTGGGTCATCGGCGGGCTCGCGGTCGCCGGCGGCGTCCTTCCGGCGATCGGCATCGCGATGAACATGCGGTTCATCTTCCGCTGGCCGTACTCGCCGTACTTCATCATCGGGTTCTTCCTCGTCATCGCATCGGGCCGGTCGCTCTCGATCGTCGTCATCGGCGCGCTCGGCCTCGCGATCGCGGCGCTCCACGTGGTGTTCACCACCACGCCCGCCCCGGAGGCACGCGCCGGGATCGATGCGCCCGCGGGCCCGCACCGCCGCCCGCCGCCGCGCCGCCCTCGCTCGGAGGCGGCCGCGTCGCGCGAGGCGTCGGGCCGGACCGGCCCGCGAGCCCGGCCCGCGGATCTCGCGGCTCGACGTCCAGCGGTCGTTCTGGATCGTGGACGTTCTTCGCGCACGCGAACTACAACTACGAGCGCCTCCAGGCGACGGGCTTCGCGCACGCGATGGCGCCCGTCATCCGCCGGCTCTACACGGCGCCCGAGGACATCTCGGCGGCGATGAAGCGCCACCTGGTCTTCTACAACACGTCGCCCGAGTTCGGCGGCGCGATCAACGGCGCGGTCATCGCGATGGAGGAGCAGCGCGCGAGCGGCGCCCCGATCGACGACGACGCGATCAACTCGGTGAAGTCGGGCCTCATGGGCCCGGTCGCCGGGATCGGCGACACGATCACCCAGGGGACGATCACGCCGCTCCTGCTCGCGCTGGGGATCTCGATCACGGGCGTCCCCACCGTGGTCAACGGCCAGCCGCCGGACCTCGTGTCCGTCACCGGGAACCCGCTCGGCCCGATCGTCTACCTCGTCCTCGAGACGGTCATCATCCTGGTGATCGCGTACGTGTTCTTCATGCAGGGCTATGCGCGGGGACGCGGCCTCATCGTCGACGTGCTCCGCGACGGGCGCCTCGGCCAGCTCGTCACCGGCGCGAGCGTCCTGGGCAACCTCGTCCTCGGCGCCCTCGGCGCGACCTACGTCTCCCTCTGGCTGGCGCCCACCGTGACGGTCGGGAGCGCCTACCTGAACCTCCAGCGCGACCTCATCGACAAGGTGCTCCCCGGGATGCTGCCGCTGGCCCTGATCATGGGCACGTGGTGGCTCCTGCGGCCGCGGCGTGAGCCCCATGCTCCTCCTCGTGGTCTACCTCGTCGTGGCGATCGTGGGGTCCTACCCGTTCTTCGGCGAGGCGCCGCAGTACGTGACGGACAAGTGCGGGTCGGCGCTCTTCCAGCCCTACGGCCCGTGCCCCACGCCGGCGCCGTCGGCCTCGCCCGCGGGCTAGTGACGCGTCGCCCGGGACAGCGCATCATCGCGCCGTGGCCGTCAGCGAGGATCCGGAGCTCGTCTCGGTCGTCCGCGCGCTGGAGAACACCGCGCGGACCGGCGGCGAGGCGGACGTTCGTCTCGCGGTCGCCCTCGTCCGCGTGGGGGTCGAGGAACGCCCCACCGGCCTGCGGATGCGCGCCGAGGCGACCGGCGCTGGACCCGGCCGTCGCCCGCGAGCTCGAGCTGCGCGGCTGGACGGCGCTGGAGCGTCACGCCTTCCGCTCGAGCGCCGGCGGCGCGGCGGCGGCCGGGCGGCCGCGGCGGCCCCGGAGCGCGAGAGGCCGGCGGAGGTCGTCGACGACGTCTCGCGGACGTGGCCGATCGTCGCGACGCGGGACGTGGACGACGTCGCCCTCGACGTGCTCGAGGCCGTCGAGGTGATCGCGGGCCCGGATGCCGACCGGCGCGGTCGAGGCGCGGCACGTCTCGCTCGGCGACGAGGACGCCCAGTACCCTGCGATCGGCGCCGTGCTCGGCGGGCTCACGATCGTGGTCTCCACGCTCGCCGCAGCGGCGATCCGCGTCGCCGCCGACTACCCGCAGAGCCTCCTGGGCACGCTCCTCATCCCGCTCGTGGGCGGAGCGGTCGTCTCGTGGGCCGCGAGCCGGATCGTGCTCGTCGTGTTCGGGCGCCTCCGCGGGCTCCGCGCGCAGGCCGAGCCGACGGCGCTCGTCGTGGGCGCCATCGCGCCCGCCGTCGCGATCGTCGCGCTACACGGCCGCCGCGATCCGCCTCGGCCTTCCCTGAGACGACCGGGTCCGGCCACACGCCGGCGGCGGAACGTGCTCCCGGCCGGGCCGGGTCCGTGCCGCCGGCCGGCGACCCCCACGCCCTGTCGGTCGCGGCCGCCCGCCCCGCGCGGCGCCGTCAGCTCGCGGGCGGCGTCCAGTCCATGAGCCACGCGTGGTCGGGGTCGATCGTGAAGTGCCACGCGCGGTGGTCCCCGGCCATCACGTTGAGGTAGTAGCAGTCGTACCCGGCGGGCGCGCCCACCGGGTGATAGCCGCGTGGGACGACGACGATGTCGCAGTCCGTCGGCGTCAGCGCCTCGTCGAGCGACCGGTCCGCCGTGTACACGCGCGCGAACGCGAACCCCTGCGGCTTGGCGAACCGGTAGAAGTAGAGCTCCTCGAGGTATGCCTCGCTCGGCGGGTCCTCGGTGTCGTGCTTGTGCGGCGGGTAGCTGGACCAGTTCCCGCCGGGCGTGAAGACCTCGAAGGCGATGAGCCGCCCGGCGAGGTCGCCGCCCGGCGGCAGGAGGTGGTGGACGCGGCGGGCGGTCTTGCCGCTCCCGCGCTCCTCCATCACGTCCTCGTCGGCCCCGATCAGCCGCGTCCTGCGGACGGTGCCCCCCGGTGCGTGGGCGACGCCGACCAGCGCGGTCGTCTCCGCGACGATCGCGACGTCCGCGCCCGGCGTGGCGAGCACCATCCCTGCGGGGGCCGGCGAAAGACCGTCTCGCGGCCACCCACGCCGGACCAGGTCCCGCCGAGGCCGTCCCGCCGGCGCCGTCGGGCGCGTCGCCGGCCGTCACCGCCGCCGACCCTTCGAGGACGAGGACGAGGACCTCCTCGCCGTCGCCGGCCCGGTCGATCCGCGCCCCGGCGGCGAGCCGATGGACGCCGAACGTGAGGTAGCGCCAGCCGGCGTCCGCGGGGTCGGTACGGACGACGATCGCCGCCCGCGTCCGGCGCGGTCGGCGCGTCGAAGAAGGTCCGAGGTCATCGTCGCCTCCCGGTGTGGCATGTCGGCAGCGCGAGCGCCGGCTGCGGGGGCCGGAGCCGGCCGGGGGTCCCGGACCGGCGCCCCCGCCGCTCGCGTGCGCCTCAGATGCCGAGGCAGCGGACGTACTCGCGGTTGCGGACGTTGCTCTCGAAGACGGAGTCGAGCGTGTCCTCCATCGTGAGCCCGCGGTCCTGCTCGACGACGAGCCAGCCCGCGTAGCCGACCTCGTCCAGCGCGTCGATCACCTCGGGGAGCCCCGAGTCGCCCTGGCCGAGCTCGCAGAAGACGCCCCGCTGGAGCGCCACGACGCAGGCCGACGTCGTCGCGCCTGCAGTCCGCGATGACCTGCATCCGCGCGTCCTTCAGGTGGACGTGGCGGATGTGATCGCTGTACTCCCGCACCAGCTGGGCCGGATCCGCGCCGCCGTACCGAAGGTGGCCCGTGTCCAGGCAGAGGCCGAGGAGCGAGAGGTCCATGGCGTCCATGGTCCGCTTCACCTCGTCCACCGTCTCGCAGTACGTGCCCGCATGCGGGTGGAGGACGACGTCGAACCCCATCGACCGCGCGATCTCCGCCGCCCGGTGGAGGTTGTCCATGAAGATCGGGAACCGGTCCGCCGGCAGCCACGCCTCGGGATGCTCGGCGATCCGGCCGGAGAACTCCATCCGGAGCGGCTGGTCGAACCCGTCGCAGAGGATCGCGAACGGCCTGGAGCCCTCCGGGCGCACCGTCGCGGACGAGCGTGAGCGACTCGCGGAGCCACGCGCGGTCCTCGTCCGCGTACTCGGCCTCGCTGAAGCGCATCGGGAGGAACGACCCGACGAGGGCGAGCTTCCGCTCGTCGAGGCGCTCGCGCAGCTCGTCGGCGGTCCCGAGGAAGCCGGGCGGGCCGAGCTCCGTCCCCTCGTACCCCCCCTTCGCGATCATGTCGAGCACCTGGAGCCCCGTCGGCATCCAGGCGTCGTCCTTCAGGACCTCGTCCACGCCGTAGCTGCAGGGCGCGTTCGCCACCTGCATCCGTTCGGCCTTCGGCTTGCGACCCGTCGGGGCGAGCACGGCCTCACTCATGGGACGATCACCACCTTCGTCGCCTCGCCGGACCGCAGTCGGGCGAGGCCATCGAGCACGTCGGCGAGCGACACGACGTCGCTCACGATCGGCTTCAGGTTCAGAGAGCCGCTCTCGATCATGCGGATGGCGGCCGGGAATGTGAAGTGCGTGATGTACGTGCCGAATATCCCGAGACTCTTGTCCGTGATGACGATCTGCCGTACGGGCATGACGGCGTTGGCGTTCATCCCGAAGACGACGATGCGCCCGCCCATCGCGGCGGCGTCGATCGCGTCCCCGAGCGCGCTCCCCACGGCGTCGGCGACCACGTCCGCGCCGAGCGGGAGCAGCGTGCGCCCGCCGCTCCGCGAACTCCTCGGGCGAGAGCGCGTGGTCGGCGCCGACCTCGAGCGCCACGGCGCGCCGCCGCGGGTTCGGCTCGACGACGACGACCGGGCTCGCGCCGGACGCCTTGAACACCGCGGTGAACAGCAGCCCGATCGCGCCTGCGCCGTAGACGACGACCGACTCGCCCGGGCCGGACCGCCGCCCGGTTCGTCGCGTTCACGACGCAGGCGAGCGGCTCGACGAGCGCCGCGATCTCGGCGGGGACGGCCTCGGAGATCGGGAACGCGCAGGACGCGGGAGCGGCGACGTACTCGGCCAGCGCGCCGTCGCGATGGACGCCGAGCGCGCGGATGTTCGTGCAGTTCGCCGGCCGGCCCGCCCGGCAGAACGCGCACGCGCCGCATTTGGGGTCCGGGTCGATGACGATGCGCAGGCCGAGGGGCGGTCGTGGACGCGCCGAGCCGACGGCGGCGATCCGGCCGACGAACTCGTGGCCGAGGACCACCGGGGGCGTGGACGGGTGGCCGGGTGGGACGTTCGCGATCTGGACGTCGCTCCCGCAGATCCCGCAGGCCTCGACCCGGACCACGACCTCGTCGGGCGCGGGCTCGGGGCACCGGGATCTCCTCGACCCCGACGTCACCGTCACCGTGGAAGACCGCCGCGAGCATCACCGACCTCCTCGAACGCGCCGGACGACCGCACGGCCTGCCCGGCGCCCGCGCGTCGCGACCGGCGCGGCGATCCGCGGGACGATGGACGGAGCGCATCCGCCCCGGGCATCGTACGCGCCCGGCACGGGGCCGGATGTCGGCCGCCGTCGTGCGCGCCCCGCGGGCCTCCCTCAGCCCAGCCGGTCGCGCACGGGCCCGGCGAGCGCCTCGAGCGTCGCCGGGTCGTAGGGCGCCGGCCAGTCGAAGAAGACCTCGTCGGCGCCGGCCTCCCGGTAGGCGGCGAGCGCCGCGACGACGTCGTCCACCGTGCCGACGCAGGGCGCGGCAGCGGCGGCGGCCCGGGCGTCCTCAGCCGGCCAGCCGTGGCGCTGGAACGTGGCCGCGAGCTCGTCGCGAGCGTCCGCTCGCGCGTCGGCGCGGATGAGCGGCGGCGGGAGCCCCACCGTCCGGCGGATCTCCGACCGGTCGCGGCCGACCGCCGCGCAGTGGGCGTCGAGGACGGCGTTCTTCCGCGCGTACGCCCCCGCGTCGCCCTCGCCGTTCCAGACGTCCGCGTACCGCGCGACGATCGCGAGCGTCCGCTTCTCCCCGCTCCCGCCGATGAGGAGCGGGAGGCGTGCGCGCAGGGGCGGAGGGTCCAGGACGGCGTCGTCGAAGCGGACCCAGCGGCCGTCGAGCGTCACGCGCTCGCCGTCGAGGAGGCCCCGCAGGGCCCGCGCCTGCTCCTCGAGCCGGTCGAGGCGCTCGCCGATCGGCGGGAGGTCCCATCCGTACATCGCGTGGTCGCGCACGTGCCAGCCGGCGCCGATCCCGAGCGTCATGCGACCGCCGGACGCGTGGTCCAGGGCGACCACCTGCCGGGCCAGCATCCCCGGGTTCCGGTATCCGGCGCCGGCCACCAGGCAGCCGAGGCCGCACGCGCGAGGTCCGCGCCGCCCAGCCGCCGATCGTGGCCATCGCCTCGAAGATCGGCCCGGCGGCGGCCGGGTCCTCGGCATCGCCCTGCGAACGCGACGGGGACGAAGTGGTCGTTCGCGAAGCAGTCGTCGAGGCCGCGGGCCTCGATCGCCGCCGCGGCCTCCATGAGCGCGATCCCAGCCGACGTTGCTCCCCCAGACCTGGAAGCCGATCCTCATCGCCTCAGTAGTCCTCCACCGGCGGCAGCGGCCACGCGACCTCGAGCTCGGCCCGATCGAACGCCGCCTGCGCCGTCCCCATCTTCTTCGCCCACCGCAGCTGGATCGAGGGCCACGCCGAGCACGACCTGCCGACGGCTTCCTTGCGCAGCTTCGCGAGCCACTGGTTGAAGATCGTCACGTGTCGCGCCTCGTGCCTGCGGATGTCGGCCGCGACCGTCTTCCACCACGCGAGGAGGAGCGTCGGCACCATCGACGGCGCCGCCCATCGCGGGAGATGCACGACCGAGGATCCGGTGACGGCGGTGACCTTGCAGGTCGAGACGCAGGAGGTCGCGGTGCAGCTCCTCGACGTCACGGTCCGCGTCCTGAGCGACGGGCTCATGCAGCCCGCGACGATCCGCTCGCCCCCGGTCGGGCACCTGCTCGACATCCGCGCACGGCTCCGCCGACGCGTCGGCGAGCGACGCCATCAGCTCCTTGTAGGTGGTGCCCTCGATCGCGAAGTACTCCACTTTCGCCTTCGTGATCGCGTAGCTCAGCTTCGGCAGCGGCACCAGCTCCGACGCCGCCGGGGGCGCGAGGCGCGGCGTGGGTCGGGCGGCGGGCGACGCGGCGACCGGCGCGGATGCGCATGGGGCGACACCGGCGATGAGGAGGGCGCAGGCGATCGCGGCGACCGGGCGAGCGACGGCTCCGGGCATCCGATGCATCCGCGAGACCTCCGTCCTGCCGGCGGGCGCCGGCGCCACCAGCGTACCGCCGCGCCGTGCTGTCGGCGGACGCGCCGTGCGGTGTCCGGGCGCGCACTGCGGTCGCCCGGCGCGCGGTTCCGATCCAGCCGCTACGATCGGCGCGTGACCACGCTGTACGACCTCGGGAGCGCGACGGAGATGCTCGGGCGCATCCGCCCGGTCGTCGAGTCGCTCCGCGACCAGCGCGACGAGGTGGCGCGCCTGACCGAGCGGCTCCGCGCGGCTGAGCTCGACGAAGGGACGGACCCTGCCGTCGCCACCGTGCTGCGCGCACGCATCCGGGCCCTCGTGGACCAGATGGAGGGCGCGGTCGAGCGCCTCGACGAGTGGGATGTCGCGCTCCGCGACATCCGGACCGGGCTCCTCGACTTCCCCGCCGTCGCGGACGGCCGGCGCATCTGGCTGTGCTGGCGCCTCGGCGAGGACGAGGTCGCGTGGTGGCACGAGACGACCGTCGGATTCGAGGGGCGGCGGCCGACGAGCGAGCTGTCGCGGGGTGCCCGGGCCACCTGAGGACGCGACGAGACCCCGCCGGCCGGAGCCCGCGGGGTCTCGCTTCGTACGCTGGGTCCGTGCCGGCCCGTGGGCCGGGGGACGGCTACTTGTTCGGGACGAGGATGAACCGCGCGCCGTACGTGCCGCCCTCGCCGAGGTTGCCGATGGCGTAGGCGGTGTAGCGCTTCTTCGACGCGAGCGTCGCGTTCTTGGTCGGCATCTGCATCCACGCGGACCCGCTCACGCCGAAGCCGATCCAGTAGGGGCCGGCCGTGACCGGGCGGATCGTGGTGACCTGCGCGTACGCGACGTTCTTGGCGCTCGCCGACGAGAAGACCTCGGCGCTCTTCGTGAGGCGCGTCGCCGTGAAGTCGAGGTTCTTCGTCACGTCGGTCGTGAGATTGCCGAACCGGATCGAGGAGAAGCGCGGCTTCGTCATCGACTCACGGACGAGGATGAAGTTCGGTCCCGTGCTGCCGGTGGACGCGAGGGCGATCGTGTAGGAGTAACCGGCGCGGAGGTCGAGGTCGTCCTTCTTGAACGACGCCGTCTCGCCCGGGACCGCCATCTCGAACCAGATCTGGCAGGTCTCCCTGCCCTCGCAGTCGGGGGTGAAGTACGCCTTCTGGTACTTCGTCCAGGTCCCGTACTTGACGTTCGGGAACGTGGGCGGGGTGCCCTCGCCACGCGGCGTCTCGTAGACGTCGAGCGCGGGCTGGCCCGTCATCGCGTTGAGGACGCGGACGTACGCGTAGTCGACCGGTGCGGGAAGGGTGGTGGGCTTGGCGGCCGCGACGGCGGACGCGCCGATGGAGAGCACGACCGCCGCCGACAGCGTGGCCGCGACGAGCGAACGGATGCGCATTGATCCTCCTTGAGATGCCGACTTCCCCCCGTGGACCGGCGCCAAGCGTACCGCGATACGCGGCGCGCACACGGAAGCGCCTCTCGTAGGACGCCGCGGTGCGCGGCGGGGTTCCTCCGGCGGACCCGCCCCGCCGTGATCCCGTCAGGCGGCCGGGCGGCCCCGACGGCGGGCGCGGGAGAAGAGCCGCTTCGTCCGGTCCGGATGGGCGAAGGCGAGCCCGATCAGGATGAGGATGACGAAGTTGACCGTCGCGACGCCGGCGGAGACGAGGTATGCGAGCTGCTGGCCGACCTCGCCACCGATGCCGAGCCCGGGCACGGTCGCGCCCACGATCCCCAGCTGGAAGTACGGCGGCTTGGGGGCGAGGCTCGTTCGCGCGAGGCCGCCGGTCACGCCGTTGCGCCGTGGTGCCGCCGACGAGGAAGACGTACGGGCCGCTGACGGCGGCCTGGCTGCCTCGGAGCTGCAGATCGGACGGGAGGTCCGAGGCCGGCAGGTTCTGCCAGGCGGAGATGTCGCCGTTCGCGTCCGGGATCGCCCACCAGACCTGGCCCTGCGCGTCCGGCCCGGTGCCGGCCGCGAAGTAGAGGGTCCCGGCGTTGCTCCACGCCGAAGCGCCCTCGCGCGGGAGCGGCAGGGTGGAGCCGGCGCGGCTGATGCCCCACGAGAGGATCTGGCCGACGGTCTCCTTCGCGGCGCTCACGTCCCCCCGGAGGACGATCGTGGTGGGCCCGGTCTCGGCGCTGCCGCCGTACACATAGAGGTGCGAGCCCTGGAGGCTGGCGAACGCGGCGGTGCGCTTCTCCGGCATGTCGGCCATGGCCTTCCACGCGGCCGGGGCACCCTTGGTGTCGAGGGTCGACTTCCACGCGCTGGCGGTGGGTCCGGACGGGCCGGTCCCGCCGACGAGGATGATCCCGTCGCCCGCGACCGCGGCCGACGCTGCGCCGCGCGCCTCGGGCAGCGCAAGGACGTCGGACGGCGTCCACGTGGAGATGACGCCGGTCGCCGTGTCCGGCGTCCCGGCGAAGACGGTCGCGGTGGGGGCGCCGGAGGCGTCGAAGCCGCCGATGACGTAGACCGTGCCGGCGACCACGACCGCGGACGCGGCGCGGCGCGGCGCCGGAAGAGGCGCCATCTCCGTCCAGGGCGACAGGTTCCCCTCGGCCGAGCGGATCGGCGACGCGTAGACCGTCGCGACGGCGTCGGTCCCGTTCGTGGACCCGCCGATGTAGAGCAGGTTGGTGCCCGACTGGACGACGACGCCGTCCGTGCGCGGCTGCGGGAGCGTGAGCTCGGCTCGGGCCGACCTCCCACGGGAGCACGGCGCCGGCCGGGACCGGGCAGGGCATCCCCTCGCCGTTCGACGTGGGGCAGAGGTTCACGGGCGAGACGACGGAGAGGCCGAGGTCGATCGTGGGGAAGATCGTGAAGTACAGGGCCCGGTCGGGCATGTAGCCCATCATGAAGATGATCACGGTGAACCAGAACAGGGCCTTGATGGCAGCCCACGACCAGCCGTTCGCGTCGAGCAGGCCGAACAGCGCCCGCTTGCGGGTCACCGTCGTGCCGCCGGCTCCGAGCGCCTGCTGTGCCATCGTCCCTCCCTGTCGGCCGCCGGGCGTGCCGGCGACCCCGTCCCTCGCGGCCCGCGGCCGCCTGGTCCCTACTTCGCGGTGAGCGTCCCCGTCATGTTCGGGTGCACCTGGCAGACGAACCCGTACGTGCCGGCCTTGAGCGCGGGCACGTCGTACGTGACGGTCGTCACGCCGTTGACGATCGCGCCCTGGAAGACGACCGGGCCGGTGGGCGAGCCCTCGGCGATCGCGACGTTGTGCGGGATCCCGGCGTCGTTGTTCGACGAACTCGATCTGGAACGGCTGGTCGGCCGGGACCTCGATGTTCGTGACGTCGAAGGCGATGTTCTGGGCGACGATCTTGATGACCGTGCCGGAGGGCGCCTGGCTGGCGCCCGGCGGCTCGCTGGGCGCCGCGGACGCGCCGGTCGATGCGCTCGGGGCCGCGCTGGGTGCGGCGCTCGGGGCGGCGAAGGCGTCCTTCCAGCAGTTGGGGACCGGCGTGGCGGTGGGCGGCTGGACGAAGTTCGGGTCGCGCCAGCCGGAGATCTCCGCGAGCTGGCCGGTCGCCGGATCGATCCCTTCGAACTTCAGGTCATTGGGCGCGCGGATCCACGCGATGAGCTCGTTGACCTCCTGGTAGTTGAGCGGCCCGAGCGGCTGCTCCCAGGCGGGCATGAGGCTGTTCGCGTCGCCGCAGACGTAGCGTCCGCCGACCTGGAGGACGTTCTCGAGGTACTGCGGGTTGAGGTGCGCGAGGAGCTTCATCTGGTCGTTGAGGACGGGACCGATCCCGCCCTGGCCCTGCGCGCCGTGACAGCGCGCGCAGTTCGCCTGGAAGAGCTTGTAGCCGCGGGAGACGTCCGTGACGACCTGCGATCTGCGTGCGCCTTCGCCATCCGCCCGGAGTCGGCGACGCCGGGGAAGCCGACCTCGTAGAAGTAGTAGGCGAGGACGAAGATCGCGACGAACGAGACGCCGAGGAAGGCGACCCACGCGGGCGCTGCCGCTCTGCCGGACGATCTGACCCGCGCGCTCGCCGGTCAGCCCGAAGCGCCGCGTGGACGGCGGCGACGCGAGGCGCTCGACCCGGACCGGCGCCAGGTCGGGCCGGGGCGCCGGCAGGCGCTCTTCCGGCTCGGTTTCCGGGCGTGTCGGTCATCGGGTCCCCCGGGACGTGGCGGCGCGGGTGGGAATGTGCGCGCTCATGCGGTCAGATGCACCCCGTCGGGCTCTTCGGCGGCTCGAGGCCGGGCTGGCCGAGCGAGACCGGGAGCGGGCCGAGCGTGATCCTGCTGGTGTCGAGCGTGAGGACGCCGGCGTCGTCCACGGCGAGCGCGAAGCGGTCCATGCCGCGCGGTGCCGGGCCGAGCTCCTTCACCTTCGTGCCCAGCCGGTCGTACCGCGACCCGTGGCACGGGCATTCCATCCAGAAGTTCTTCTGGCACGGGTTGGGCTTGCAGCCCAGGTGCGGGCATCGCTGGTACAGGCCGCGGACGTTCTGGCCGAGCCGTCGCCGGACGTGTCCGTCCCGGGGAGGAACTCCTGGCGCGCCGGGTCGATGAGGACGATGAACGCGCGGGCGTCCTGGTAGTAGGCGGGGAAACCGTCGCCGAACGGGATGCCGGCGTTCGCGTTCTTCACGTCGGAGAACGAGCCGATCTTCACCTTGCCGCCGAAGCCGCCGGCCAGGTTGGGCCAGAGGAAGCCGATGGTGCCCGCGCCGACCTCGAGGAGCCAGAGGCCCGACGCCGGCGGCGAGCGAGGTCCGCAGCAGGCGACGGCGCGACATGCCGGAGACCTGCTCGTGGCGCATGGCCTTGAGCGTCTCGCTCGTGAGCGCCTGGGGCTTGTCGGCGGGCTCGACCTGGTAGTTGCTCATGGACGCTGGGTCACCGGGCTCAGAGGCTGAAGTGCATGCCCGTCACCCACGGCAGCGCGAAGGCGTAGCCGGGGCCACGGAAGAAGATGCCGATGAAGGTGAGGACGAGGCCGAGGCCGCAGAAGAGCGTGAACAGCAGCACGGCCGTCTTCCGGTCCGACGGGCGGGTGGCGAGGATGTTCCCGCGGTCGATGTACGGGATGAGCGCGGCGCCCACGAGGACGAAGATCGGCACGAGGGCGCCGGCGACCGTCGGGTGGAAGTACGCGAGCAGCTCCTGGAGCCCGAGGAAGTACCACGGGCGCCTTCGCCACCTCCGGGGTGACGTTGGGGTTCGCCAGCTCCTCGAGGGGCGCGTTGACGAAGAGGCCCATGAGAAGCAGGAAGATCGAGAACATGACGGCCGCGAGGAACTCGATCGCGAGCAGGTGCGGCCACGTCATGACCGTGTCGTCGGGCTCCTTCTGGACCCTGACGACGGCGTCCTGCTTGACGAGCGCGAGCAGCCGGTACGGCCGCGCGCTCATCGGCAGGCGCTGCTTGTCGATCTCCGTCCGCCGGCCGGGTCGACCGGCTGCACCCGCTCCGGCGCTCGGGGCGTGATGGTCGGCTGGTCAGTCATGTCGTCCGCGGCACCCGAGGGCGCGTTCAGCGCAGGCGCCGACGCGAGCAGCGCACGTGGGGGTGCGTGAGCGAGGGAGCGGAGGCGGCAACGCCGCGATGGTCCTCATAGCGGCCCACTGATGCCGCCGTCCTTGCGGATGCGCCAGAAGTGCACCGCGAGGAAGATGGCCGCAAGGAGCGGGAAGACCATGATGTGGAGGACGTAGAACCGCAGCAGCGTGTTCTGGCCCACCTCCAGCCCGCCGAGGAGGATGAACTTGCTCGGCGTGTTGAAGAGCGGCGCGTAGCCGGCCATGTTCGTGCCGATCGTGATCGCCCAGTACGCGATCTGGTCCCACGGCAGCAGGTAGCCCGTGAAGCTCAGCATGATCGTGAGGAAGAGCAGGACGACGCCCACGACCCAGTTGAACTCGCGCGGCGGCTTGTAGGCCCCGTGGTAGAAGACCCGCATCATGTGCAGGAAGACGAAGAACACCATCAGGTGGGCGGCCCACCGGTGGACGTTCCGCGTCAGGAGCCCGAACGGGACCTCGGTCTGGATCTGGATGATGTTCGAGTACGCCATGTTCGCGGACGGGGCGTAGAAGAACATCAGGTAGACGCCCGTCACGGTCAGCACGAGGAACAGGAAGAAGGAGAGCCCGCCCAGGCAGAAGGTGTAGGCGAACTTCACCGCGTGCTGGCGGACCCGCACCGGGTGGAGGTGCAGGAAGACGTTGTTCATCACCGCGTACGCGCGCGACCGCTCGTCGTTCGGGTACGGGTTGCGGAACAGGGAGCGCCATACCGGACTCCGCCGGATGCTCTGGTCGACCCGCTCCAGGAAGCTCACCGGGCCCCTCCTGCCACGCCGGGCGTCGCCGGCAAGCTGCGCATCACGGTACGACTCCTTGTAGAGCCGACCGTCGCTCGAGATCTCCTGAAGCTCGAACCGCTCCATGGTAATGGCATCAAACGGGCATCGTTTCACGCACAAGGCGCACCTGATGCACCGCTCCTCGTCGAGCACCATCGCCGCCCCGCGCTCCCAGCCGTAGGCATCCTCGATCTCCGGGAGCGTCCCCTCGGTACGCAGGCGATCGATGTCCACCATGTGGATGACGCCCTCGGGGCAGACATCCGCACAGGCGCCGCAGAGCGTGCAGCGGAACGGGTCGAACCAGATGTTGAAGTTGCACATGAGGCAGCGCGTGGACTCGGCCACGGCCTGCTGCGCCGTGTAGCCCAGCTCGACCGGGGTCGTGAAGTTGACGACCGGGTCGCTCGACACGATCCGCTCCCCGACCGGGAGCACCGGCACGTGCTGGCGCGGGATCCGGTCGTAGAGCTCAGGCATCTCGTGGCGCCACGAGCTCGTGATCCGCACGTTCGTGTCCACCGTGACGTCCGACCGCCCCGCGAGGTACCTGTCGATCGCGTACGCGCACTTCTTGCCGTGCCCGGCAGCCTCGATGAGCGTCGCCGGGCCGGTGACGAAATCCCCACACGCGAACACGCCCTTCGCGTTCGTGGCGTACGTGGCCGGGTCCACCTTGAGCCGGCCGCGGGCGACCTCGAAGCTCGACTCCACCGGGAGGAACGACAGGTCCGCCGCCTGGGAGACGGCCGGGATGAGCGTCTGCGCCGGGACGACGAACTCGGAGCCCTCGATCGGGACCGGGGAGCGGCGGCCGGACATGTCCGGCTCGCCCAGCTTGTTCCGGATGAACCTCACGCCGGTGAGCTTCCCGTCCTCGCCGATCAGCTCGATCGGGCTGACGAGGAACTCCATGCGGACGCCCTCGCGCTCCGTCTCCCCGAGCTCCTCCTCGTCGACGACGAGCTCGGAGCGCGTGCGGCGGTAGGCGATCGTCACGTTGGCGGCGCCGTAGCGGAGGCTGGTGCGCGAGCAGTCCATCGCGGTGTAGCCGCCGCCGACGACGACGACGTCGTTGCCCACCTCGAGCGGCTCGCCCAGGTTCGCCTTCTTCATGAAGTCGACGCCGTACTGGACGCCCTCGAGGTCCGAGCCGGGGATGTCGAGCGGGACCGCGTCCATCGCGCCCGCGGTGATCGCGATCGCGTCGAAGTCGCGCAGGAGGTCCTCGAACGGGATGTCCACGCCGATCTTCGTGTCGTAGACGAAGGTGACGCCGAGGCGCTCGATGAGGCGGACGTCCATCTCGATCGCCTCGCGCGGGAGGCGGAACGCGGGGACGCCGATGAGCATCGTGCCGCCCGCGAACGGCAGGGCATCGAAGACCGTGACCTGGTACCCCTTCACCGCGAGCTCACGCGCGACGGCCAGACCCGCCGGGCCTGCGCCCACGATCGCGACCTTCTCCGTCGCGAGACTCGACGACCGGGATGACGTCCGGGATCCCGGACATCTCGTGCCACTCGACGAGGAACCGCTTCATCGCGCGGATGGAGAGCGGGCGGTCGATGTCGCCGCGCCGGCAGGCGCGCTCGCACGGTGCGGAGCAGACGTACGCGCACATCGCGGCGACCGGGTTCGGGTCGCGCGAGAGGATGTACCCCTCCTCGAACCGCCCCTCAGCGGCGAGGTTGAGGTACCCGCGGCAATTCGTGCCGACGGGGCACGCCTCCTGGCACTCGATGTTGCACTGGAGCCAGGACGCGTCGACCGGCTGGACGAGGTACTCCTGGTCGCGCTCGATCGTCACGGGATGTGCCTTCGTCTCCTCGTGGGGACCCGAGTCACCGCGGTCTCTGGATGCGGCAGGATACCATCGCGTACGGCGCCCCCGCAAAGATCCGGAACCTCGGCGCGGGCGCCAGGGAGGGGCCGACAGGTGACGCTCGAGCCGACCGACCGCGCGGCGGAGACGACGCCCGGCGAGACGCCGACCGGGGATACGTGTGCCTCCGAGCGTCGCGCGGCCGAGGAAGCCTGCGCCGTGGCGGACCGGCTCCGCGCCCTGCTCGACGTCGCCCGCGCCGAGCTGCGCGACACGCAGCGCTCGCTCGCGATGCACGAGGAGC
Source organism: uncultured Chloroflexia bacterium (assembly GCA_963844945.1). Classification (GTDB taxonomy): domain Bacteria; phylum Chloroflexota; class Limnocylindria; order Limnocylindrales; family CSP1-4; genus CAIYQJ01. Next base: position 423,909 of record CAWJQZ010000059.1, on the reverse strand, counting down.
AGCACGACCGGGCGATCCGTGCCTCCGACCACCGCGAGATCCGGCGGCGCAAGGACGACGCGTTCGCGGCGTTCCGCGCCGGCCGCGCGCACGCGACCGGCCCCGGCGACCTCGAGGTCGCCGCGAGGGCGTGGCTCCACGAGATCGACGAGGCGAACACGGCGATGCTCGCGGCGCGCCGGGTGATCGGCGCGGAGCGGGCGGAGATCGGCAGGATGGCCGTGGCGTTGGAGCGCCGTTCGATCGCGGTCGATCGCGCGCGCGTCGCCGCCGAGCGGGCGACCGAGGCCTGCCGTGCCGCGCGTGAGCGCCTCGCGGCGTGCGAGGAGATCGGCATGGGCGGGGCGGCGCGGCCGCTCCTCGCGGGCTCGCACGAGCGCACCGCCGCGGAAGCCGGCCCCGGGGGCACGCCGGCGACGGCCGACGGGACGATGCGCGCGACGGACGCGACGATCGGGATCGGGCGACCGCGGATCCTCGCGATCCTCGCCGGCGACGCGGCAGCGCGCGATGCGGTCGCGGCGTCGCTCGGCGCCGACGACCCCGACGCGATGCGGCGGTGGGCCGAGGACGTGGACGGGCTCGCCTCGGCGATCATCGAGCGCGCGCTCGAGGAGGCACGGTTCGTGTTCCCGGCGGACCACCCGTTCTGGGGGATCTTCACGGCCGCGGAGTGCCGGGAGATCGCGGTCGCGCTCGGCGCGCTCGGCCACCACCCCATCCCGGGCGCCGGCTGGGCGGACGACCGCGTGCCCAGCCGTCGCGACCTCTCGCTCGCGGTCGGGTTCGCCGGCGCGGACCCGATGCGCGTCCGCATCTGGCCCAACGAGGAGGAGATGGCGCGGCTCTTCGACGGCACCGAGACGAACGTCTACGGATTCCTGCTCGAGCAGGCCGGCGGGCTGACGCTCGGGGAGATGGTCGCCCTGCTCGGGCGACGTGCCGAGGTGTTCACGGATCTCTGGAATGCGTGGGGGCGGGTCCGGCCCCTCCTCCTCGCCGAGACCGACTGACCGCGGTCACACGATCTCGGGCGCGTCCTCCTCGTCCTCGTCGATGACGACGAGGCGGAACGCCTCCCCGTATGCGGCCCCGATGGGCCGGCCCTCCTCGGCGCCCCACGCGCGGATCCGCTCCTCGAGCCGCTCCGGGTGGTGGAGCTGGCTGGCGTGGCACCGGAGGGCGTCGATGCGCCGGTCGATCGTCGACGTGACGTCGACCCAGATGTCCGGGGAGTTCGGCCAGAACAGGTAGAGCCGCCGCACGCGATGCGCGGCGAGGCCTCCCCGGGCGAGCGACGGGAAGGCCATCGGGTTCCGTGCCGCGGGGAAGACCGCGTCCACGGCCGCGAAGCCCACCGTCCGGTGATCCGTGTGGTTCACGCCGCCGCCCCCGTAGAAGAGGACCTCGGGGTCGTGCGTGAGGACGGCATCGGGCCGGAACGCGCGGATCTCGCGGACGAGGAGCTCGCGCAGGGGGAGGTCGTTCGCGACCGCGCCGTCGGGCTGGTGGAGGAACGAGACGCCGGCGTAGCCCACGACCGCGGCCGCGGCGGTCTGCTCCGTCTCGCGTCTCGCCGCGAGGGCGAGCGGATCGCCGCCAGGGTCCTCTCCGCCCTGGTCGCCGCTGGTGCAGCAGACGAGGCGGCCCACCGACCCGGCGTCGATCCACCGCGCCGCGGTGGCCGCGGGCCCGAACTCCGCGTCGTCCGGATGCGCGGCGATGACCATGAACCGCTCAGGTCGCCACTCGTGCGCGATCGCCGTCGCGGACTCCCCGTGCGTCTCGGACACGTCGTCTCCCGTATGGATGCATGACCAGAACGTTCGAAGATGATACGGAGTTCGGACGATGCGCCCGGAAGCGGCGACCGCTTATGGTTCGGACAGACCTCGCCGTACCCCCCACGTGCGGGGTCTTTTCCTTTCCCGGAGCGCCGCCGTCGGGCGGGCGGCGTCGGGCGGGCCGCCGGAGCACGCGGCCTTCGCGTTCAGAGTGTCCCCACGGCGAGTGCCGCGACCGCGACCGCGATCCCCGCCACCAGGAGGAGGAGGTCGCGCCGGCCCGCGCGGAGCGGACGGAAGTGCGTCCGGCGCCGGCCCGCGTCGAACCCCCGCGAATCCATCGCGAGGGCCATCCGCTCCGCGCGCCGGATGGCCGAGACGAGCAGTACGAGGAGGCGGCCGCCCGCGTCGCGGACCGATCCGGCCGGGCCTCGCGCCTCGATCCCCCGGAGGTGGCGGACCGCGCGCGTGGACGACCAGTCCGAGGCCAGGAAGGGGGCGATCCGGAGCGCCGCGAGCGTCCCGTACGCGAACCGGTCCGGCGCACGCCACTGCTGGACGAGCGAGTCGGCGAGCGTCGTGGGGTCCGACGGGCCGAAGACCAGGAGCGTCGTCACGGCGATCAGGGCGAGGCGGAGGGCGAGGGCGAGGGCGGCCGACGCCGCGGGCACGGTGACGCGGAGCGGCCCGACCGTGACGAGCGCTGCCGCCGACGGATCCGTCCGCGAGGGGTGGAGGATCAGGGTCAGGATCGCCAGCCCGACCGCCGCGAGGACGAGCGGCGCGAGCCGGCGGACCGAGGCACGGAGCGGCAGCCCGGAGAGGCCGGCGAGCGCGGCGAGCGCGGCGACCAGGAGGACCGCAGGCACCCGCGGATCCACCCCGACGAAGGCGACCGCGAGCCAGACGGCGGCCAGGGCCAGGCGCGTGACGGGCACGACGCGACGCAGCAGCCCCGGCCGGACCGGCTCGAGCGGCGTCGGGAGGAAGCTCATCCGCCGGCTCCGGCCTCCGCGCGCCAGGGCGCGGCGGGCATGTACGGCGGGTCCGCGAAGAACGCCGCGACGTCACCGACGAAGACGACGCGGCCGGCATCGAGCGCCACCACGCGGTCGCACGAGGGCAGGAGACGCGGATCGTGCGTCGCGACGACCTGGGCGCCGCCATCGCGCCGTGCCTCGTCGAGGAGGTCCACGACCGCGTCGGTCGCGCGCCGGTCCATGCCGTACGTCGGCTCGTCCAGGAGCAGGAGGCCGGGAGCCCGGACGCACGCTGCCGCGACGGACAGCCGGCGCTGCTCCCCACGGCTCAGCGCATGGGGCTCGCGCTCGGCGAGCTCGGTGAGGCCGAACCGGTCAAGGAGCGACGCGACGAGCGCGTCCCCGGCGGCGGCCGGGTCCTCGTCCGGGCCGCCGACCGCCGGACCGCCGGCCACGTCGCCGGCGGGTCGCACTGCGGACACCCCCGGGGCTCGCGCGCCCGCCGCGACCTCCTCGGCCACGGTCCGCCCGACGAACGCGATCTCGGGCTCCTGGAAGACGAGGGCGAGGGCCTCGGCGATCTCCGCCGGGCGGAGCCGGGCCGGCTCGCGGAGGTCGCCCGACGCCGTCGCCACGCGCACGCTCCCCACGGACGGGCGGAGGAGCCCCGCGAGCGCGAGCAGGAGCGTGGACTTCCCCGCCCCGTTCGGGCCGACGAGGGCGACGCGCTCGCCCCGGGCGACCCGCAGGGAGATCCCGTCCAGGAGCATCCGGCCGGGGCCGGCTGTCACGGTCCTGTCGGGGATGCCGAGGCCGTCCGCGACGAGGACCACACGGCCGTCCGCGGCGCGGTCCCCGCCCGATCCGATCCCGGCCGCGGACGCGGGTGCCGTGGCAGCGGCTGCCGTGGCAGCGACCTCCTCGACCGGCAGGGCCGCCGGATGCGGCCGCGGGACGTGTCGCCGCCACGCCGTCGGCAGCCAGGCGCCGGCGCGGTCGAGCTCGGCAGCCCACCGCTCGCCCACCTCGTCGGGTGCCCCCTCGGCGAGCTGCGCACCGGACGCGTCGAGGGCGAGGACACGATCGGCGAAGGGGAGGACGGCGTCGAGCCGGTGCTCCACGACGACGACCGTGCGCGCCCGGCCCGCGACGAGATCCCCGAGGCGGGCGAAGACCGATGCCATCCCGGGCGGGTCGAGGTTCGCCGTGGGCTCGTCGAGGACCACGATCCCCGGCTCGGCCGCGAGCGCCCCGGCGATCGCGAGGCGCTGCTGCTCCCCACCGGAGAGCGCCGAGGTGCCGCGATCCTCGAAGCCCGCGAGGCCGGCAAGGGCCAGCGCCTCCGGGACCCGCCGCCGCATCCGCTCGAGTGGCCACCCGCGGTTCTCCAGGCCGAACGCCACCTCGTCCGCGACGCGCCCCAGTACGATGCCCGCCGCCGGGTCCTGGAAGACGATCCCGACGCGGTCGCCGAGGACCGGAGCGGGGGTGGTCGCGACGTCGAGCCCGTCCACCACGAGCGAGCCCGCGAGCGTCCCCGGGATCGCGTGCGGCACGAGGCCGGCGATCGAGAGGGCGAGGGTGCTCTTGCCGGACCCGGAAGGTCCGAGGACGAGCAGCGTCCGCCCGCGCGGGAGGACGAACGAGACGTCGCGTACCGCGGGCTCGCCGCTCCCGCGGTACGTCCAGCCGAACCCGGTGGCGGCGATCGCGGGCCCCGCGGAGGCGTCGAGGGCGTCGGCGTCGCTCCGCGCGACGCCCTGGGTGGCTGGATCGATGCCGGCGAGGGTCACGCGCCCGACGGGAACGCTCGGAGCACCCCCGTCCGCGCGAGGGCCCGCACGAGCGCCCATCCGCCCGCGCCCGCCACGACCGCGCCCGAGATGAGCATCGCGATGACGACCGGGACGTAGAAGCCCATGTCGTACCCGGCGCTCGGCGGGTAGTAGACCGGGATGTCGTGCAGGGCCATGCCGATCGCCGCGCCGGCGCCCGCCGCGACGGCCACCGGGAGGCTCCAGCCGCGATAGAGGAGGATCGCGAAGACGATCTCGGCGCCGAGCCCCTGGGCGATGCCGGAGAGGAGGACGTCGAGCCCCCAGATGCTCCCGAGCATGGCGGAGACCGACGCCGCGACGACCTCGGCGAAGATCGCCGCGCCCGGCCGGCGGACGATGAGCGGCGCGATGACGGCGGGCATGAGCCAGACGCCGCTGATGACGTACTCCGCGGGCTTGAATGCGGTGAAGAGCGGGTCGAGCGCCGCCCAGACGTAGTTCCACGCCCAGAAGACGACGCCGAAGGCGACCGCGACGACGGCGACCACGACGATGTCGAGCGTGCGCCAGCGCGCGAGCGACGGCGTGCGTGCGGCCGGGGTGACCGCGGGCGAGGGGGACGCGTTCATCGGGGACCTCCGTGGTGCTGTGGGGTGGCGTGGGGCCGGTCGTCCGCGACCTCGACGACGAGGAGACGACCACTGCGGAGCCGGACGCGCGCGTCGGCAGCGGTCCGGACGTTCGAGACGCCGCGCGCGGGCCCGGCGGGCAGGTCCGCATCGTCCAGCGGCCACGCGAGGCCGGACGTGGTGACGCCGGTCGCGGCGATGCCGAGCGGGATGAGCGAGACGAGGTCGCCGATCCTCCCCGGGAGCGGAAGCTCCGCGACCTGGTCGCCGTTGGCGGCGAGCAGCCGGACGCGCGTCCGCCCGTCGAGGATCGCGGCGGGTGGACCGGCGAGCGCGTCCATCCCGAGCAGGGCGACGTTCGCGAGCGCGTGGTCGAGCCGCGGGCCGCCGAGCGCGCCGAGGATCGTGATACGCGTCGCACCGCGGGCGAGCGCAGCGCGGATCGCGAGCTCGGTGTCCGTCTCGTCCTTCGCGGCCTGGACCGTCTCCATGGGGATCCCGGCAGCTTCGATCCGCCGCGCATCCGCCGGGTCGAGCGAGTCCACGTCGCCCACGACAAGGTCGGGCCTGAACCCGAGCGCGAGTGCCGTCAGAGCGCCGCGGTCGGCGGCGACGACGAGGCCGCATGCGTCGTCCCAGCCGGGCCACGTCGCGTCGAGGGCGGCGCGGTCCGGCGGGTCGCCGCCGGCGACGATGATCGCGTGCATCGGGGACGTGCCGACCTCCCATCGGGGGACGGAGGTCGTCTGGACTCCCTTCGCCGGCATGACCCGGATCAGGTTCCGAGGGTCTGCGGTCGCCCGCACTCTCAGCGCCCGAGGCGCTCCCCTGTCCCACCACTCGCATGGTGACGCCGGATCCGTGCGGATGGTCCTGCACGGCCGGCACGGCGAATCTACACCCGGCCGTGATGCGCGGCCACGGCCCACGGCGCCGGGTCGGGCGGCCGGCAGCGCTTGAGCCCGCGACGCACCGGCGCCTTGCTAGACTCGCCGACGTGCCCGAGACCCCCCTCCATCCCGCCGTCGCCCGTGTCGTCGATGCGGCTGCCCGCAAGGGCGTGACCCTCGACATCCACACGTTCGCCGAGTCCACGCACACCGCCGCCGAGGCCGCCGCGGCCGTCGGGGCGTCGGTCGACGTCATCGTGAAGTCGCTCGTCTTCGTGGCGGCCGACGACGAGGGCGGGACGCGGACGTGGGTGTGCCTCGTCGCCGGCCCGGACCGGGTGGACGTAGCCCGCCTCGCCGCGGTCGTCGGCGAGCGGGAGATCCGGCGCGCGACGGCGCGCGAGGCCCGCGACCTGACGGGGTTCGTCATCGGCGGGATCCCGCCGCTCGGCCACGAGCACCACGTGAAGGTCGTGATGGACCCCGCACTCGACCGTCACCGGGAGGTGTGGGCCGCCGCCGGGCTCCCGAATGTCGTCTTCCCCGTCCCCCCGGCCACGCTCCGCGCGCTCGCGAACGCGACGGTCGCGCCGATCGTGGAGGACCGGCCGGACGAGGCCGCCGGTCCGGCGTGATCGGCTCCCACCCGTGACGAGGTCCCGCTGATGGCCGAGCCCGAGCGCTCGATCGCCACGTACCCCGGCGGGATCCGCGTCCGCACCGTCTGGGCCGGGAGCGGGCAGGCCGCAGCGGTCTTCGCGCTCTCGGAGGTCGGTGGCACGACGACCGACCTCGGGCAGCTCGCCGGACCGGACCCCGACGCCCTCTGCCGCGCGGAGATGCGCGTCGAGACGCCGGCGGGTGCCTGGACCGTCCGGCTCGCCTCGCGGCTGAGCGGCCCGCCGCTGGCCTTCGCCTGGGACACGGCCGGGGCACTCGTCATCGGCTACGGGTTCCTCGCGTACGCGTTCGACACGCGGACGGGGGCCCTGCGGTGGACGCATCGTTGCGGATCGCCGGTCGTCGCGGTGCTGGGCTCGCCGCGTCTTCCGCACGTCATCGTCCAGTCGGAGGTGGAGACCTTCGCGGTCCTCCCGGACGGCGAGGTCGCCTGGCGCGTCGCCCACTCGGACGTCGTCACGGCAGCGGCGCTCGTCGGGGGCTCGCTCGTGCTGACGGGCTACGGCGGAGAGGCCGCGGCCCTCGACCCCGCCACGGGCCGGGCCGCGCGCTGAGCTACCCCCGGTGCGCGCCCGCACCGGGTTGTGGAAACCCTGTGGACGGGACGCGTCTCCACGGCACGTCAAGCGCGACGATGGTGGATAAGTGGCGTTGACCGCCGCGGGTGCCCGGTCTAGCGTGGAAGGAGGTCCGGAGGGGCCGGGCGCTGCTGAGGGCGGCGATGACATCAACGCCGACGCGGCGGTGAGGTTCCTCCGGGCCTCTTCATGTCCGGCGCGGTACCATCCGGGCCCGTGCTCGCCCTCGTCCTCGTCGTCCTCGGCCTCGTCGCGACCGTCGGCGGCCTCCTGGTGCTCCGCTCGTTCGGTCCGGGCATGCGCGTCGGCCGCCTCCTCTCCGTCACGCCGCGCGTGGGCCTCGACGAGGCCGTCGCGATCGCCGCGTCCAGCGACGAGCGCTACGTGGGGGTCGAGGGACGGATCGATGCCGTCGAGGAGTTCACCGACGAGAACGACCGGCCGCTCGTCTACCGGCGCCGGCGGCTCCAGGTCCGTTCGGAGGGCCGGTGGCGGACCGTCGAGGAGACCGTGGAGAGCGTCCCCTTCTCCATCGACGCGGGCGCCACCTCTCTCGCGATCGACCCGGCGCACCTCGGCCTCGGGCTCGTCGTCCTGCCGCGCGAGTCGACCGGGCGGGCGAGCGAGATCCCCGGACGCCTGCCGACGGGCACCCCGCCGGACGCGACCGTCAGGCTCCGGATCGAGCAGGTCTCGTCCGTGGAGCACGCGACGGTGCTGGGGTGCCCGCGACCGGTCGCGAGCGGCGTGGGCATGGTCCCGGGCACCGGCCGGCCGCTCGTCCTCTCGACGCTCGAGCGCGACGAGGCGATGCGCGTCCTCGCCGAGGGCCGGCGCGGCCGGGCGTCGGCCGCCACCTCGCTCCTGGTCGCCGGACCGGTCGCCATCGTCATCGGCGTCCTCGCGGCGCTCATCGGCGGCCTGGTCTAGGCTCCCCCGGTGCGCACTCCTCTCTCCCCCCTGGCCGGCCGCCCCGCGGCTGCCGCGCTCGCCCTCGCCGTCACGCTGACGTCCCTCGCGCCGTTCGTGGCGGCGCCGGGGATCGTGCCGGGCATCGCCCGCGCGGCGGGCGCGTCGCCGGCGGCGTCCACGACCGCCACGGCCGCGCCGGAGGCGGGTGACACCCGGAGCTCGGGCGAAGGCGCCGGCCTCGCCGGCGCGCCGCTCGTCGCGGTCGGCATCGTCCTCGCGATCGGCGCAGCCAGCGCGGCCGCCACGCTCGCGTACGTCCGCCTCACCAGCAGCTCGGCGGCGCCGCGATGACCGGGCCGATGGAGCCCTCCCCCTCCCCGGGTCCTGCGCCGGCCTCGCGCCGCGCAGCCGGTCCCGGGACACGGCGGGTCGCGGCGATCGCCGTCGTCGCCATCGTCCTCGGGGCAGGGATGCTCGCCGGCATCGCCCTCCTGGGCCCCGGCGGCGGACGAACGGACGGCGCCGCGGCGGCGACGACGGCGACATCCTCGCCCGCGTGGCCGGCTGGGGCGCTGACGGGCCTCGTCGGGCCGTCGGCATCCTCGTGCGCGACGCCGGCTCCTCTCGCGTCCACGGGGATCTGCACGGCTCCGACGGCCACGGCGGCCGGCGCGGCCGCAGCGACGCCGACCCCCGCCGCATCATCGTCCGCCGGGGCGGCGGCGGCCGACGGCACGGCCTCGCCGTCGGGAGCGACCGCGGCGGCCTCACCGGCGCCCACCGCACCCGACGGAGCGGCGCCGACGACGGCTGCCGGGTTCAAGGTCCGCGGGACGGTCGTGCCGATGGCCTTCCCCCTGCCGGCGACCGCGAAGTACGCGTACGGCGCCGGGTGGCGCGTCCCGCGCGACGGCCCCGCCCGTCCGTACGAGCAGATCCGCGGGGTCGCCCCGGACGGGACGTACCTGCGGGCACACGGCGGGCTGGATCTCCTGGTGAAGCTCGGCACACCGGTCTACGCGCCGTTCTCGGGGAAGGTCGTCGACCCGGCGAAGCGCTGGAAGCCGTGGGACCCGGCGCGGTACGGGAAGGTGGTCGTCATCGAGAGCACCGAGCCCACCAGCCCGGGCTACACGGTCATCCTCGCGCACCTCTCCACGACGAAGGTGAAGATCGGCGATACGGTGGAGCGGGGTGACCTCGTCGGGAAGACCGGGAAGACCGGGAACGCGGCCGGGACGCCGCCGCACCTCCACCTGGAGCTCCACGCGCCGTTCAAGATCAGGTATGGGTACGCCCACGTGATCCGCCGGCTGGACGTCTTCGACGCCGAGCCCTCCGTGCGCACCGCCGACCCGAAGGCCCGATAGGCGACAGCCACCCTGCCTGCTCGCGAAGCGCCGTCTGCGGGACCGGTACTTATGGGCCATGGTGAGGTTCTGGTAGGTGTTGGATAGTCTCGGTCGTCGAGAACCGACACCAAGTCACGTGGGGGGCGGTGCAGGCAGGCGAGATGAACGGACCGGAGGCGACCCTCTCGGTCACTGACGCAGCCCGCGTGCTCGGCGTCCACCCGAACACGCTCCGCGCGTGGAGTGACGCGGGGAGGATCCGCTCGTATCGGATCAACAGTCGTGGCGATCGCCGCTACAGGCGCGCCGATCTCGACGCGTTCCTCGATGCCGCCGAGATGCCGGCTGTCGGGATCCCCGCCATCGAGCCGCGCGCGGCGGAGCCCGAGGGCTCCGGCCCCGCCGAGGGCTCCGGCCCCGCCGAGGCCCCCAGCCGGCCGGGCGCCGCCGGGACCGCGTCGTCACGGCCCGACCGGCCCGTGCCCGAGAAGCCGGCGCCGGTCGCCGCCGGGCCCGATGCCTCCGCGGAGAGGCTCCTCCAGGACGAGCTCGAGACCGTGGCTGCGCTGCTCGGCCGGGACGCCGCACCCTCCGGCCTGGACGGCACGCTCGCACGGATCGTCCGCATCCTCCGCGCGCGGCACGGCTACGCGATCGTCGCGATCCTGGCGCCGGAAGGCGACCGGCTCGTCGTGCGGGCGTCCGCCGGCGATCCGACCCCTCTCCCCGTCCTGATCTCCGGGGACTCGCTGCCCGCACGCGCCTACCGCGATGGCGAGGTGATCTCCGAGGTGGCGACGGGAGCCGGCGCGGCATGGCTCGGCGAGGATCGTCGAGCGCGCGTCGCCACCGCGGTCGCGGTCCCCGGGACGACCTCGCCCTGGGGCGTCCTCGTCCTCGCGGACGTCGCGGGGACCGCGACGTCCGATGCGCATCCTGCGCTGCTGCCGGCGATCGCGTCGGTCGTGGGCGGAGCCGTCCGCACCGCTCGGGTCGTGGACGAGGCGACGCGCGGCCGCCAGCGCGCGGAGGCGCTCCGCCGTGCCGCGAACGAGCTCGCGAGCGAGCTCGACTTCGACCGGATCCTCGAGTCGATCCTCGACCACGCCATGGCGCTGTTCGGCGCCGACCGCGCCGCGATCCTCCTGGGCCGCCCCGGGGGCCGGCTCCAGGTCCCGCTCGCCCGGCGTCTCTCACCGGACTTCCTCCGGACGATCACGGTCTTCCACGCCTGGTCCGTCCCGACGCGGGCGATGCGCGAGCAGCACCCCATCCACGCGATCCGCTACTTCGACGACCCGGGCGGCGAGTTTCAGCGCGACGAGCTGCTCGCCGAGGGGATCGACACGATCTGCTCCGCACCGCTGCACGACGGCGTGGAGCCGATCGGCGTCCTGAACCTCTACCACGACATCGCCCACCCGTGGTCGGACGAGGACCTCGAGACGCTCGCGGCGTTCGCGGCCCAGGCGTCCGTCTCGATCCGCAACGCGGAGAACTTCCGGCGGACGGAGTCGTGGGCGGCGCAGCTGCAGTCGATCCAGCACCTCGGCGGCGAGCTGGGGCGCCTCAGCTCCGCGTCCGAGATCGGGACGGCGATCGTCGCGGAGATCGAACGACTCATCGACTTCCACAACGTCCGCGTCTACCTGAAACACGACCAGGACCTCGCGCCGATCTCGCTCCGCGGGAAGGTGGGCGAGTACACCGACGAGAGCGAGGAGGCGCTCCGCGTCAAGGTCGGCGAGGGGATCACGGGCTGGGTCGCGAAGCACGGCATCCCGCAGTACCTGCCGGACGCGGAGGCGGACCCCCGGACGATCACGATCACCGGCACCGAGGAGATCGAGGAGTCGATGCTCCTCGCGCCGATGGTCTTCGAGGGCCACGTCCTGGGCGTCATCGTCCTCTCGAAGCTCGGCATCGACCAGTTCACGGAGAGCGACCTGCGCCTCCTCGTCATCTTCTCCAACGCCGCCGCGCAGGCGATCGCGACGGCGGAGGCGACCGAGCGTCTCCGACGGCAGACGGAGGCGCTCGAGCGCCGGGTCCTGAGCCAGCGCGCCCTGCTCCAGATCAACGAGTCGCTCCTCACGACGCTCGACGCGCGGGCGATCCTCGACGGGATCACCGAGCGACTCGGCGAGCTCGTCTCGTACGACAACCTCGCGATCGAGCTCGTCGACCCGCGGACGGGGACGCTCCGCCCGATCGTCGCTCGCGGGGTGGACGCCGAGTACTACCTGGCTCCCTGGCAGCCGGGCGAGCAGGGCCTCGCGACCTGGGTGGTCGATCACGCGGAGCCGGAGCTCGTGGTCGACGAGCGTGGCGATCCGCGCGTCGCGCAGTCGCCGGAGCAGGGCCCCATCGACGGGAGCATCATCTGCGCGCCGCTCCGGGGGCCGTCGGGGGTCGTGGGCGTCCTGACCGTGGAGCGCCTCGGCACCGAGAGCCGGTACGGGGAGGACGACCTGGAGCTGGTCCGCCTGTTCGCCGGCCAGGTCTCCGTCGCCCTCCGCAACGCCGAGCACTACCGCGCAGCCCGCGTCCGCGCGGAGACCGACGGGCTGACCGGCCTCCTCAACTACGCGTCGTTCCGCGAGAAGCTCGTCGAGCTCGCGCGCGCCGGCGACCGCTTCAGCCTCCTGGTGATCGACCTCGACGGGTTCAAGGCGGTGAACTCCGCCTACCTGTACCAGGGAGGCAACCTGGTCCTGCGTCGCGTGGCGGCGGCCATCCGGTCCGCGGCCCGTGAGGCGGACGATGTCTTCCGCTTCGGCGGGGACGAGTTCTGCGTCCTCCTGCCGCACACCGACGCGGATGGCGCGCGCAACGTGGCCGAGCGGGTGCGCGCGGCCGTCGCGGCCGTAGAGCCGCCGGCCCGCGCGCAGGGCGGCGCGCGCCCGCGGGTCTCCGCGTCCATCGGGACGGCCGCCTTCCCGGCCGATGCCGCGACAGCGGACGTGCTCGTCGACATCGCCTCCCGCGGCTCCTTCTACGCCAAGGCCATCGGCGGCGACCGCATCGCGACGGCCTCGGAGAGCGCGTCGATCGCCGACGCGTTCGAGCCGACCGGACCGACACGCGTCGAGTCCGAGACGACGACCGTGGAGGAGCTCATCTACTCGACCACGTCCGGCTGAGGCGCGCAGAGGCCGCCGAGGCCGGACGTCCCGTCGAGGCCGGGACCGGATGGCGGCGGGCGGTATCCTCCCCGCGTGCGCACCATCCCGGCCCCCCGGATCGTCCTCACCGTGTCGGTGGCCGCGGCGCAGGCCGAGCCCGACATCGCCGCCCGCAAGCACGAGCTGTACGCGGACGGTGTGCGGCGCCACGGGGCGATCCCCGTCCTGCTCGACGCGACCGCCGACCAGATGGAGCGCGACGCCGCGTTCGCCGCGATGGACGGGCTGCTCCTGACCGGCGGCACGGACATCCACCCGTCGCGTTACGGACACCCGGGCGCGGGATCGCGGGACATCGAGCACGACCGGGACGCGCTGGAGGCGGAGGCATGGGCGGCCGCCGCGATCCGCGGCATCCCCGTCCTGGGCATCTGCCGCGGCTTCCAGGCGATCAACGTCTTCGCCGGCGGGACGCTGCTCCAGCACGTCGACGGCCACGCGGGACCGGGCTGGGGTCACGGACCGGCCGCGACGCACCCGATGCGCTACGACCCGGCCTCACGCGTGGGCGGGCTACTCGCGAACGCAGCCCCGGGCGCCGATGCCGACGTCGGCGCGGAGCCGCCGGGCGACGACCCGGGCGCCGCGGCCGGGGTCGGCCCGCAGGGCGACCCGTCGCTCGTCGTGAACTCGTACCACCACCAGGCTGTCCGGGAGTCCGACCTCGCGCCCGGACTCCGTGCGTGCGGATGGGCGGAGAGCCCCGAGGGGGAGATCGTCGAGGCGTTCGAGCTCGACGGCGCGCGCTTCGTCGCCGGCGTCCAGTGCCACCCCGAGCGCACCGAGTCCACGCCACAGGAGCTCGAGCGGCTCTGGGCGGCGTTCGTCGAGGCCTGCCGGCGGTAGCGTCGCGCGGGCGAGCGTGCGGCCGGGTCAGCCCGCGGCCCGGTCGGCCTCCGGGTCCCGTTCGGGCGGTCCGTCAGGGTCGAGCGCCGCACCGATCGCCGGGCCTCCGGCGAGCCTGCCCGCCTCGATGACCCGCTGGAGGAACCTGCGGGTCCGCTCCTCCTTCGGATGCCGGAAGATCGCGTCGGGCGGCCCCTCCTCGAGGATCCGCCCCTCGTCGAGGAAGCACACGCGGTCGGCGCTGTCCCTTGCGAAGCCCATCTCGTGCGTCGCGATGACCATCGTCATCCCGCCCCGCGCGAGCTCGCGGATCACGCCGAGGACCTCCGCCACGAGCTCCGGGTCGAGGGCGCTCGTCACCTCGTCGAGGAGGAGGAGGTCCGGGTCCATCGCGAGGGCGCGGACGATCGCGACGCGCTGCTGCTGGCCGCCGGAGAGCCGGTCGGGGTACTCCTTCGCCTTCTCCGCGAGGCCGAACCGGTCGAGGAGGGCGAGTGCGTCGGCCTCCGCCTTCGCCCGCGGCACCTTCAGCACCTTCCGTGGAGCGAGGGAGACGTTGTCGAGGACCGACATGTGCGGGAAGAGGTTGAACGCCTGGTAGACGATCCCGATCCGCCGGCGAACGCGGTCCACGTTCACGTTCGGGGCGGTGATCTCCGTCCCCTCGATGAAGACGCGCCCCGCGTCGACCGGCTCGATGAGGTTGACGCAGCGCAGGAGCGTGGACTTCCCCGACCCGGACGCCCCGATGAGGCAGACCACCTCGTGGCGGCGCACGACGAGATCGATCCCGCGGAGCACCTCGAGCTTCGCGTACGCCTTGCGGATCCCCTCGAGGCGGAGGACCTCGGGGGCGTCCTCGGCGCGCCCGAGGTCGCGCGCGCGCGCTTCGGTCATCGGGCGCTCGCCATCTGGCGCTTCCGGTCCCGCGCCACCAGCCAGTCGGTGAGGCGGGCGAGCGGGATCGTCACGACGATGAAGACGAGGGCGGTCGCGATGTACGGCGTGAAGTTGAAGGTCGCCGCCTGCTTGATCTGCGACTGCCGGAAGATCTCCACCACGCCGATGTACGAGACGAGGACGGTGTCCTTCTGCAGCCCGATGAAGTCGTTGAGCAGCGGCGGGATCACGCGCCGGACGGCCTGCGGGAGGATGACGAACCGCAGCGCCTGGAAGCGCGACAGGCCCAGGGACCGGGCTGCCGCGTCCTGGCTCGGATGGACAGAGTCGATCCCGGCCCGGTAGACCTCGGAGACGTAGGCGGAGTAGATGAGCGTGAGCGCGAGGACCGCGTAGAAGAACGGGCTGGTCGGGACGCCCGGGAGGTCGAGGCCCGGGATCCCGAAGCCGAGGATGTAGATGACCAGGACGCCCGGGAGGGCCCGGAAGACGTCCACGTAGACCGTCCCGATGATCCGGACGGGGAGGAAGACCGGGCCGGGCAGGCTGCGCAAGACCGCGATGAGCAGGCCGAACCCGAGGATGAGGATCTCGCTGACGACGAAGAGCTGGACGTTGACCCAGAACGACCGGACGATCGCCGGGAGGGACGACCAGAAGACCGCGCCGTTGAAGAACGACTCCTTCACGGACGGCCACCCGGGCGCGTTCACGACGATGAGGATCAGCAGCCCGAAGACGATGACGGTGCTGACGATCGCGAGGATCGTGGACTCCGCGGCGTCGCCCAGGCGCGGCGGGCCGATGACGCGGGGCGTGGAGCGGCCCGGCGGCGCCTGGGGCGCCGCCGGGCCGCTGGGCTCGCGCGTTCCGGCCACGGGGCCGGCCTGTCGGGGCGGTACCTAGGGCTGGAAGACCGGGGCGTTCGCCTTGTCGGCAAGCCAGGTCTGCGTGATCTGGTCGAGCGTGCCGTCGGCGCGCAGGGACAGGACCGCCTGGTCCACGCACGGCGTGAGCGGGCTGCCCTTCCCGAGGACGAGGCTGAAGTACTCGCCCTGGCCCGTCGCCTGCGGGAACTGGCCGACGATGACGCCGTTGTCCATCTGCGCCGCGGTGATGTAGAAGGCGGTCGGGAGGTCGACGACGAGGCCGTCGATCTGCTTGTTCTTCAGCGCCTCGATCGCGGCGTCGTTCGTGTCGTAGACCATCGCCTCCTTGTCCGGGGCGACGACGTTGCCGATCGTGTCGTAGCTCGTGGTGCCCACCATCGCGCCGAGCTGGAACGGCTTGAGGCCGGAGATCGTGGTGACCTTGGAGATCGGGCTGTCCTTGAGGGCGACCACGGACTGGCTGACGAAGTAGTAGCCGCGGGAGAGGTCGGCCGTCGCGGCGCGCTCGGGCTTCCACGAGACCTGGTTGATGTCGAAGTCGAAGGGCTTGTCGCCGGGGGCATAGGCGTTGGTGAACGGGACGTACACCCATGTCACCTTGTCCGGCGCGTAGCCGAGCTTGTTCGCGACGGCGTAGGCGACGGCGCTCTCGAAGCCCTTGCCGTTCGTCGGGTCACCGATCTCCCACGGGGCGGTGTTCGTGTCGCTGGGCTCGAAGTAGGGCGGGTATGCCGGGTTGTCCGTGCCGACGGTCAGGGTTCCGGCCGTGAGCGTCTGGAGGGTGTCGGGCGAGCACGCGAGCGGGCTCTCCGTGGGCGCGGCTTGCGTGGGGGCGGCCGTCGCGGACGGGGCCTCCGTGGGGGCCGGTGTCGCCGGTGCCGCGGTGGCTGGCGCCGCGGTGGCCGGTGCCGCGGTAGGCGCGGGCGTGGCCGCGGACGAGCACGCGGCTGCGACGAGGATCGTCGCGAACGCGAGTGCCAGGGGCTTTGCTGCGATGCGCATCGTGGGGTCTCCTCCTCGTGGGGCGCAGGGCGAGTGTAGGCGTTCGGCGGCGCGGCGGAAGGGGGCCGGGGCGGCCACGGTCGTCGCCCGCCGTCAGGCCCGGCGGATCGCGACCGGCCGGTCCTCCGTGAGCGCCAGGCGACGCCCGGCGCTCCCCTGATTCTCGGCGATGCAGAGCCTGCCGAGCGAATCCTCGTACAGCAGGAGCGCGCCCACCGGGACGCGCCCGAACGTGTCCTGCCACGGGACGCGCTCCGTGACGGGCGAACCGGCAGCGTCGGGGAACGAGACCTCGAGCGTCGTCCCGTCCGCGAGCTCGCCGAGCGCCGCGTCCAGCTCGGCCGGCCCGCCGGCGAGCTTGATGTTGCCGAACCCGTCCACGTAGACGACGGCTGTCGCGAGCTCGCCGGCACGCACCTCCACGCCCGGGATCCGGAGCGGGACCAGGTCGTCGACGGAGATCGCCGGGCCCAGCGCCTCGAAGGCGACCCCGCTCGCGAGGTGCGCGGCCACGGGCGCGAAGATGTCGCGCCCATGGAAGCTCGAGGTGACGGCGGGGAGGTGGTAGGCGGGGTCGGTGATCGCGCGCGCTTCCACCGCGCCGCCGAGCCGGGTGGCCGCGAGCGACAGCAGCCCGTTGTCCGGGCCCACGAGGATGTCGCCGCGCCGCGTGCGGATCGCGATCGGCAGGCGCTCCGTCCCCACCCCGGGATCGACGACGGCGACGTGCACGCCGACCGGCAGGTACGGGACGGCGGCAGCGAGCGAGACGGCGCCGTCGCGGATCGCGAACGGGCGGATCGTCCGCGTGAGCTCGAGCACGTGGGCGTCGGGGCAGATGGAGACGACGACGCCGGCGCAGATCGCCGCGGACGGGTCGCGGTCGCCGAAGTCGGTGAGGATCGAGACGAACGGTCGGGCCATGCGCGCATGGTATGCGGCGCGGCGGGCGACCTGCGGGGTGATCGACCCGCACCCCTTGCGACCCCCTGGACGCCGAAACGACGCCCGGAGGAGTACGGGCGCCGTTTCGGCAGTCGACTGCGGGGACGGGGAGGAGGAAGAACCGAGCCCGTAGTCGTGGATCTATGCGGTTCACGTCGGCGTCGTCCACCGACACTATTCCAGACGGGCGACGCGCGGCGGTTGTGACGCGGGCCGCGAACCTTGGTCGGAACCTCGCCGGGATCCTCCGACCCTCGGGCATCAGGAAGGCGCGGGGATCTCCTCGAGGCGGCCGTCCTCGTCCGCGAAGTCCCAGACGTCGATCGCCGGCGGCTCCACGCCGACCGCCGTGAGGGCGGTGCAGATCTGGCTCCGGTGATCCGTCCCGTGGTGGACGACCTGGGCGAGCCGGACCCCGACGGGTGCGCGGCTCCGGGAGCCGTCGTCGCGGATCCTGAGGAGCATCTCGTCGGGGTCCAGGTCGCGGCGGAGGACTCCGGCCCAGGCGGGGCCGTGCTCGACCATCAGCGCCCGCAGTCCCGCGAGGTCCATCGCCTCCGCGTCCGCCTGCACGGTGCGGCCGCCGGAGAGGACGAAGAGGTACGAGTCGTCGGCCGCCACGAGATGGCGGAGCGTGTCCAGGATCGAGCCGTACGTCCCCGGGACGGCCGTGTCCAGCTGGTCGGGCGGGAGCGCCAGGCAGGCGTCGATGGTGCGGATGGTCGCCCACACGTGATGAGCGAGGGCGTCGTCGAGCATCGGTCTGGTCATCGACCGACCGTACCACCCGGCGTCCGCCGCGACCACCCCGCCGGCGCCCATGAGCCGGCGTTCGGGCCGGCCGCGACCACCCCGGCCGATCGGCCACGGCGTGCCCGGTCCCCGGCGATCGGACGGGCGCGCGCCGATGGGCGTCGCACCGCCCGGCGGTAGACTCGCGCCGTGCGCGTCCGGACCCTCCAGCTGCGACTGCTCGGCGCGGCCATCGCGGCCCTCTGGGCCGTCGCCGCCGTGCTCGTCCTCACCGGCTACCGCCCCGGGGGGCCGCTCGACCTCGTCGTCGGGCTGGCCGCGGCGACCCCTCTCCTCGTCGCGCTCGTCGCCGTCGCCTGGCCGCCGGCGGTCCGTGGGCCGAGCGCGTTCGCCGCGGTCGTCTGGCTCGGCCTCGCGGCGATCCTCGTGCTGATCCCGTCGCTCACCGACATCGCGAGCCGCCTCATGGAGGGCGGCACGCAGACGCTCCTGCCGTCCGCGGTCGCGATCTACCCCTGGATCGTGGCCCTGGGCGCCACGGCGGGCCTCGCGGGGATCGGGATCGCGCGACGCACCCAGGGCCCCGAGGCGTCGCGGCTGCGCCGCGCGATGGTCGCGGCCGGTGCAGCAGCCGCGCTCGTCGCGGCCTCCGGCGTCGCGTTCGGCGCCGCGGCCGTCGGCAACGAGATGGCCCTCGTGGGCCGCCCCGTCGCCGGGTCGCGGTTCGGGCCGACCGGGCAGGGAGACCCGCCGGCGTGCGACGGCGCGATCACGGCCGGGCCGGACGCGCGCCTGACGCTGCGCGTCGACGCGGACGCGGACGGCCGTCCGACCGGGGCCGTGGACCTGGCCGGGGCGCGCACGGGCACCGACCTCCGGTGGACGGCGAGCGTCGCCGGGGACCGCGACGTGGGCACGTACGGCGCAGCACGCATCGGAGAGAGCGGATGGGCGCGCGGGCCGCGCGAGCCCTGGACGGACGTGCCCCCCGCCACGCTGGACGCCGCGACGGTGGACGTGAACGCCGTGACGGTCGCGCTCCCGCCGGAGATCCGCACGGTCGCCGAGGACGTGGGGCTCGAGTTCGTCGAAGGCGCGCGAGCCCGCCACTGCCGAGTCGCGGTCGACGGGACGACCCTCCTGGCGGCATTCCCGCAGGCGCGGTGGCTGGTGCCCGATGGGACGCCGGTGGAGCGGTGGCGCGGCGCGGTCGACTACTGGGTCTTCACGGACGGGCAGGTCGGGCTCATCGAGGCCTTCGCGAACGGAACGGCCGGGCCGATGCGCCGGGGGGCGTTCCTCGGGACCGTGCGCGTCCGGATGACCGCCACGAACCGCGACATCCCCGTCACACTGTCCCCACCGACCTGACGCCGGCCGCGGGGCCCGGCCGCGCGGGGGCCGATGCGACGGAGGACGGCGCATGGGGGCGGGGGACGGCGGCGATCTCGCCGGCATCAAGCGCGACCGGTTCGCGCGACTCTGGAAGGTGGTGCGCGTCCTCTCGGCGCACCGCGACGGGCTGACCGCCGAGCAGGTCGCCAGGGCGATCGGCATGTCGAAGCGGACGGCGTACCGCGACCTCCGGGCGCTCCAGGACGAGGTCGGCGTCCCCGTGTGGAGCTACGACGGGAAGTGGGGGCTCGAGGACCGCGCCTTCCTCCCGAACCTGTCGCTCACGCTCCACGAGGCGATGGCGGTCTTCCTCTCGGCGCGCCTGATGGCGGCGTCGATGGACACGTACGACCCTGACCTCGCGGGCGCCTTCCTCAAGCTCGCCGACATCCTGCCGGACGCGCTCCGAGACCACGTCGAGCGGACCGTGGCGATCTACATGCGTCGCCGCACGGACCCGGGGTTCACGAAGCGCTTCCGCATCCTCGTGGAGGCCTGGGCGTCGCGCCGCATCGTGGAGGTCACGTATGACGCCGGCGTCTACGACCCGGCGCGCCTGCCGCGGACCGTGCGGGTCCATCCGTGGCTCATCGAGCCGTCGGCCCACGCGCACGCTCTCTACCTCATCGGGTGGGACGAGGAACGCGAGGCGCGCCGCACCTTCAAGGTCGACCGGATCCGCGACGTGCGCCTGACGGTCGAGCAGTTCGAGCCGCCGACCGACGGCGCGACCGAGGAGTCGCTCGAGCAGGCGTGGTGGATCATCGCCGACCAGGGCGAGGTGGAGGTCAGCGTCCGGTTCGATCGCGCCGTCGCCGTCCGCGTCGCCGAGACCGTCTGGCACTCGACCCAGCGGATCGAGCGGTCGTCCGACGGCTCGATCGTCTGGACCGCGACCGTCTCGGGGATGCTCGAGGTGCGGCTGTGGATCCTGGAGTGGGGCGCCGACGCGGAGGTCCTCTCGCCGCCGGCGCTGCGCGAGGACGTCGCGCGGACCTTCCGGGACGCGGCCGCACGGTACGCGACCGGGCGCTGACACCGCGGGGGGAGCGATCTCCCGTACAATCTGGCGATGCGTTCTGGCACCACTTTCCGCGCGGCCGTCGCCGCCCTCGGCGCGGCCGCCTGCGTCGCGGCGTCCGTGGGGCCCGCGGGTGCCGCGTCCTCCGCCGCCTCCCCCACCCCGGTGCCGGCCATCGCGCCGACCGCGCCGATCCCGGATCGCCCCTACGTCACCGAGCGCGACCAGCTCTTCGCCGGGGTGAACGCCGACCGCGCGGCGGCCGGTCTCGTGCGCTTCGTGCGCGACCCTTCGCTCGAGCGCCTGGCGCAGGACCGGGTGGAGCGCCTCTCCGCGTCGGGCGTCTTCAGCCACGCGCAGGCGGGCCTGCCCATCCTCGACGCGGTCGAGGCCGCGGGGATCGCTCCGTACGCCGTCGGCGAGGACCTCGGCTGGTCGAGCCGCGCCGGGGCCGACGCCCTCGCGTCCATCCGCGCGATGTGGGCGGCGAGCCCGTCGCACCACGCGATCGTCGTCTCCGACCTCTCGAGCTACGCGGGCGTCGGCGTGACGATCCTCGGGGGCCGGACCTTCGTGGTCCTCGTGACGGCCGAGACCGCCGACCGGACGCCGCCGGTGGTTGCCGACGTCTCCGTGGCCCGCGAGGGGACCGCGCTCGTGGTCGCCTGGACGGCCGACGATCCTCTCCTCCAGAGCCACACGGCCGGAGTCCGCGACGCGGCCGTGCAGTACCGGGTGGCCGGCGGTCCGTGGCACGTCCTCCAGCGCGCGAACGCGCGCGGGTCCGCACGGCTGCCGCGGCTCGCCGCGGGGACGGCGGTCGACGTCCGCGTCCGCGTGCGTGACCGCGCGGGTAACCTGTCCGCATGGGCTCAGACAGCGACGACCTCCGCCCCGTGAGCGACGCGGGCCCGTCCGAGCGCGGACGGCCGCCCGCGGACCCGGACGCCGGCCCTACCGCGCCGTTCGCGGCGGTGAACCTCCTGTCGGACCCCATCCACGGCTACATCGAGCTGACGAAGCGCCTCTCGCCCGCGAGGGCGCGCGCCCTCGGCTTCGACGCGGAGGAGGCCGCCGAGGAGGACGTCCTCGACACGCCGTGGGTCCAGCGGCTCCGCCGGATCAGCCAGCTCCAGACGTCGCGATGGGTCTTCCCCACAGCCGAGCACAGCCGCTTCACCCACGGCCTCGGCGTGATGCACGAGGCGGGGCTCTGGGCGACGCGGCTCTACCCGAGCCTCCGCGCGGACGTGGAGCGCGCCGTCCCCGGCGGACCGGTCCCGTCCGAGGGGCTCGTCGTGGAGACCCTGCGGATCGCCGGCCTCCTCCACGACGTGGGGCACGGGCCGTTCGCGCACTTCTTCGACGAGCACGTACTCGCCGACTTCCCCGCGCCCACGGACCCGCGCCGGCCGGCCGGCAAGCGGCTCAGCCACGAGGACCTGAGCCAGCTCATCATCGAGCGCCAGCTCGATGATGTGATCCGCGGCCTACGCCGTGCGCCCGGGGAGGACCCCGCGCGCTCGGCCCTCCACCCCCACGAGTCGATCGACCCGCGGTGGATCAGCTTCCTCGTCTCGAAGCCCCGCCTCGTGGACCCGGCGATGCCGCACTGGGTGCGGCGGCTCCAGCCGCTCCTGTCGGGCGTCTTCACGGTGGACAACCTCGACTACGTGCGACGCGACGCGTACCTCACCGGCGTCTCGGCGGGGCCGGTGGACGTGGAGCGGCTGCGGCGGTACGCGTTCATCGGCCCGTCCGGGCTCACCCTCTACGAGCCGGGGCTCGGCGCGCTCGAGATGTTCCTCACCGCCCGCCTCTTCATGTACCAGCAGGTGTACTTCCACCGCGCCGTCCGGGCGATCGACCTGGACCTGCGGGAGGTCTTCGGGCCGTCCGTCCGCGCCCTCGTGGGCGAGGGCTCGCCCGCCGAGTCGCTCTCGGCGTATGCCGACCTCGACGAGTACGCGCTCCTCCACCAGGCCGCGCTGTGGTCGCGGGGCGAGATGCTCTCCGCCGACCCGCGGCCCGGCGACGGGACGGTGACACCCCGGGTGG
This sequence comes from uncultured Chloroflexia bacterium, assembly GCA_963844945.1. GTDB lineage: Bacteria > Chloroflexota > Limnocylindria > Limnocylindrales > CSP1-4 > CAIYQJ01. The sequence continues at coordinate 401,330 of CAWJQZ010000059.1, read as the reverse complement.
GCGCGCTCTGGCGGAACGTCCTCCTGCGACGGCCCACGTGGCGGACGGAGATGGAGGTGCGTGCGGAGTACGAGCCCGACGCGTACCCGTCCGACCTGGTCGCGTCGCTGGGGGAGCCGGTCCCCGGCGCGGTCGAGATCGACCTCGCGATCGTGGACGCGCGGCCGGCGGACGCGACGGAGACCGACGCGCTCCTGTCGGTCGCGGGCCGGGACGGGCACGAGACGCGTCCGGTGAGCGAGGCGCTCGCCCGCCTCCCGGCGTTCGCGCTGATCGGCCGGCGGTACCGCCGGCGGACGGAGGCGGAGACCGCCTGACCGGCCGGGCGGCCCACCATCCACGTCATGCGACCAGCCGGGCCCCTCCGCACGCCGCGCACGGTCACGACCGCGAGGCGGCGGCTCGTCCTCGTGGCCGTCGCGGCAGCCCTCGTCGTGGGCGGCTGCGGGGGCCCGACCGGATCGCCCGCTCCATCGACGTCGGCGACCGCATCAAAATCCCAGGCGGCCGCCACCTCGCCGGCCGCGACCCAGGGGACGACCTCCACTGCCCCGTCGGCCGGCGCCACCCCGCCGCCGGGCACGGTCGCGCCGGCGTGCGCGACGGACCTGCGCGGCTCGCGGGTCACCGTCCTCGCCGCGGCCGGCCCGTGGGCGGACGCGATGGCCGCCGCGAAGAGCGGGCTCGAAGCGGTCTCGGGGATCTCCGTGGAGGTACGGACCGTCGCGCGCGACCGCTACGCGGAGGCGCTCGCGGGCGGCGGCGCCGGCGGCGTCGACGTCGTGGAGCTCCCGCTCGACGCGGCGGCCGCTGCCTGGGCGGCGGACGGCGACCTCGTGCCCCTGGGGCCGTACCTCGCCGACCCGCGGCTGACGGACGCGTCCTGGGATCTTGCAGACTTCCCGGCCGGCATCCTCGCCGCCGGCGAGGCGCCCCCCGGCGCGGCCGATGCCGCCCCGTACGCGATCCCGACCGTCGTCGAGACCTCCCTCCTGTACTACGACCGCGACCTCGTGGACAGGCACCTGGGAGGCCGCGTCCCCGCGACGATGGCGGAGCTGCTCGCCGGCGCTCGGACGATCTCCGCCGCGGGCGCGGGCGACCGCATCTACGGCGCCGTCGTGCGGGGCGTCCGCTCCGCGACGACGATCGATCCCATCTCGAGCGTGACCTTCGACGCGTGGGGCGCGGAGCCCGCGCCGCTGCCCTACGGGCTGTGGTTCGACGGCGCGTGGGCGCGGCCGCGGCTCTCCGACCCGCGGATCCTCGCCGGGCTCACCGACTACGCGGGCCTGCTCGATGCAGGGCCCCCGAACGCCGCCGCGATCGATCGGCCGGACGCGCGGACGCTCTTCTCGCAAGGACGCGCCGGCTTGCTCGTCGAGTCGAGCGCGGTGGGGCCCTCGTTCGAGGACTCGGCGACGTCGAAGGTCGCCGGGAGGACCGGCTACGCCGTCCTGCCGCCGTCGACGGCCGGCGCCCCGTCGTTCTCGGGCCACACGGCGCAGGGCCTCGCCCTGCCCGCCCGGGCGGATGCGAAGGAGGCCGCGTGGTGCTTCGTGGCATGGGCCACGAGCCCGTCGATGACGGCCCGCACAGGGGCGGCGACGGCCGGCGCGCCGCGGCTCTCGGCCTACGTGGACCCGGCGGTCACGTCCGCATTCGACCCGGGGTTCGTCGCGGCGATGCGCGAGGCGATCGGGACCTCGCGCCCGACGGCGGTCCTGCACGGGGGATGGGACGACGGCGCCCTCGCGGTGGTCGACCTGGTCCTCGCGATCGCCGGAGGCGCCGACCCGGAGGCGGCGGCCGCACGGCAGGACCGCGCGCTGAGGCGGATGATGGCCCCATGACGGACATCACCGATCGCCCGGCCCGGCCGGGTGTGACCGCGGCCGGCACGTTCGCTGCCGGCGCCCGAACGCACATGGCCGCCGAGATCGCGGAGATCCCCGAGGTCATCGGCCGGGTCCTCCGGGACGGCGCCGACGAGACGGAGCGGATCGCCGCCCTCATCCGGCAGCGCCGGCCGCGCTTCGCGACCGTCGTCGCGCGCGGGACCTCCGACCACGCCGGGATCTACGCGCGCTACCTCATCGAGACGACGCTGGGACTCCCGGTCGGCCTCGTCGCATCGTCCGTCACCACCCTGTACCGGGCGCACATCGACTGGCGCGACATCCTCCTGCTCGCGATCTCCCAGTCGGGCGCCGGGCCCGACGTCGCCGGCGTCACCGACGCGGCGCGGAGAGGCGGGGCGATCACGGTCGCCCTGACGAACGAGCCGGGCTCGCCGGTGACGACCGTCGCCGACGGCACGCTGCTCCTCCACGCGGGCCCGGAGCTCGCGGTCGCGGCGACGAAGACGTACGTCGCCTCTCTCGCGGCCCTCGCCGCGCTCGTCGCGCGGCTCGCCCCGGACGCGCCGTGGGTCCCCGCGGTGCATGACCTGCCTGCGGCGGCCGACGAGGCGGTCGCACGCGGCCAGGCGTGGATCGCCGGCGACGGCGCCGCGGCCGTGGCGGAGTTCGCCGCGGCGGACGAGGCGCTCGTCGTCTCGCGCGGGCACAACCTCCCGACCGCGCTCGAGCTCGCGCTCAAGTTCAAGGAGACGGGGCGGATCTTCGCCGACGGCTACTCGAGCGCCGACCTGCTCCACGGGCCGATCGCCCTCGCGGGACCCCTGGTCCCGACGCTGGTCGCCCGGCCGGACGGGCCGATCGGCGCGTCGATCGACGGCGCGCTCGCCGTCGCCGGCCGGACCGGGGCGGCGCCCTGGACGATCGGCGGGCTCGAGGTGCGAGGGGCGCATCGGTCGCTCGCCCTCGAGACGCCGCTGCCGGAGCCCCTGACCCCGCTCGCGCTCGTCGTCCCGGGACTCGTGCTCGTCGAGGCGGTCGCGCGTGCACGGGGCCGGGACCCCGACGCCCCGCCCGGTCTGGCGAAGGTGACGCGGACGCTGTAGGCGGCCGGTCGGGTCGACCTCGGGCCGGTGCGGTCCTTGCCGGCTCCCGGCGGCCGCGTGGGCGCCCGGGCGCTTCCCCCCGGTGGCACACCCCACGACCGGCCGCGTTGGCGCCCGGCCCTTTCCCGCCGGCGACGGCACACCCCTCCGCCGGAGCCGCCGGCCGTGCCGCCGGTGATGCCGCGATGACCGGTGAGGGATCCCGCGCCAATCCGTCCGGCGTAGGGTTGGAGGTGCGGGAACGACCGGCTGTGCGCGCGAAGGGTGGGCGCGGCGCGGACTCGCGGGGGGCGTGAATGGATCGGTCATCGGTCAGGCACGGGCACAGAGCCGCGGGCGTGTCCGCGACTCTCGCCGCGATCGCCATCGCCGCGGTGCTCGCGGCGGCTCTCGCGCTGCCGGGCGGGCACGTGATGGGCCTCGCGAGCGTCGCCGGGGCGGGCGGGCGGGCCGCGGACCTCGCGCTGCCGGGCGAGCGCATGACGGGCCTGGCGAGCGTCGGCGAGCCGGCCGGCCCGGGACCCGGCGAGGGACTCGGCCCGCCGCCCGCGGCCGCCGCGCAGTCCGGCTTCGTCCGGACGATCGTCGACGGCGACACGATCGACGTTCGCGTCGGCGGCAAGGTCGTTCGCGTCCGGCTCCTGCAGATCGACGCGCCGGAGGTCCACTCAGGCGTCGAGTGCTGGGGACGCGAGGCGAGTGCCGCGATCGCACGGCTCCTGCCGCCCGGCACCGCCGTGACGCTCTACGCGGATCCCGCGCTCGACCGGTCGGACAGGTACGGTCGCGCGCTCCGCTACGTCTTCCGCGGCTCGACGAACGTGAATGTCCTCATGGTCGCGCGCGGCGATGCGGCCCCGTACTTCTACCGGGGAGAGCGCGGCCGGTACGCGGCCGGCCTCGAGCGCGTGGCCCTCGCGGCGCGGCGGGCGCGGCTCGGGCTGTGGGGCGCCTGCCCGGGAGCCGTCTACGACCCGGCGCGCGCGCTCGACACGGGGCCCGCGGGCGGTTGAGCGCGGGCCCCGAGGAAATGGCGCCCCAGGGCACCGGATTCGCTCACGGAGGGTCCGCGGGGGGCGATAATGGGTACTCTGAGCCAGCCTGATCGGTACTATCGGCGAAGCACCCAAGCGGGGGACTGTCGAGCGAGGGGTGCGTGGGTCTGCGCAGGGTCAGGAAGAAGAAGGGACGCAAGGCCGCCGGCGCTGAGGGCGAGGATGCCGGCGCGGCCGCTGTTTCACCCACCCCGGCTCTCGAGGCCGTGGAGACGCCGCAGGTGACGCCCGAAGTTCCGCCCGCCGAGGCCGTGGAGACGCCGCAGGTGACGCCCGAAGTTCCGCCCGCCGAGGCCGTGGAGACGCCGCAGGTGACGCCCGAGGCCCCGGATCGCGGCTCGCTCGAGCCGCGCGACGCCGATGGGCCGCGGCCGGCCGCCCGGGACAGCGACGAGGACGAGGCTCTCGTCAGGGCCGCCGACGAGCGAGGCGAGATCGCCGAGATGCTCATGAAGGCTGCGCAGAGGCGCGGCGAGATCGCCGACGAGCTGATCCGGCAGGCCCAGGAGCGCAGCGAGATCGCCGAGATGCTCATGAAGGCTGCGCAGAGGCGCGGCGAGATCGCCGAGACGCGTGAGCGGGACCTCCAGGCGCGCGCGGAGGCGATCGCGGCCCGGGAGCGAGACGCCACCGAGCGCGGATCCCTGGCCAACGCGAGGGACAAGGCGGCCCTCGAGCGAGACACGATCGCCAACGCGCGGGACCGGGCGGCGGTCGAGCGCGAGTCGCCGCGGCCCGGCCGGACAGCCCAGAGCCCCGAGACCGAGGCGGAGGCGAACGACGCCGAGCTCGAGAAGGCGCGTCTCGAGGCGCAGCTCCAGCGCGCGCACCTGGATGCCCTCACCGGCGCGTATCGGCGTGAGATGGGTCGACTCGCTCTCCGCAACGAGGTCGACCGCGCGCGTCGTGGGGACGGGCACTTCGTCATCGCGTTCATCGACGTGGACGGGCTCAAGGGAGTGAACGATCGGGAAGGGCATGCCGCCGGCGACCGGATCCTGCGGACCCTGGTCGCGACGATGCGCGCCAACCTCCGGTCGTATGACCCGATCGTCCGGTTCGGGGGCGACGAGTTCATCCTCGGGATCTCCTCGATCGACCCGGAGGAGGCCCAGCACCGCATCGGCGTCATCGACCAGTCGCTCCGGAGCGCGACGGGCGTCGGCATCAGCGCCGGCCTCGCATCGCTCAACCAGGGCGAGTCGCTCGACGACCTCACCGCCCGGGCCGACGCGGCACTCATCGAGGCCAAGCGCAACCGCAACAACTAGCGTCAAGCCAAGCCGCGGAGCGCGGCCCTTACGTTCGCCCTGGCCCCGGCGATGGCGAGACGGGGTCAGACGAGGCGTCCGTCACGCAGCTCCACCACGCGGTCGGCGACGTCGAGCATCACGGGGTCGTGCGTGGCGACGATGGCCGTGACGCCGTCGGCGCGGACGACCGCCCGGAGCAGCGTCATGATCGCGGTGCCCGGTGTCGGAGTCGAGCTGGCCCGTGGGCTCGTCGGCGAGCAGCAGGCGCGGCCGGTTCGCGAGCGCGCGCGCGATGGCGACGCGCTGCTGCTCGCCGCCCGACAGCTCGTACGGCCGGTGCCGCGCCCGCGGCCTCCAGGCCCGACCAGCTCCAGCAGCTCGGCCACGCGCGCGTCGCGCTCCGCGGGATCCGCGTGCCACGAGCCGCAGCGGCACCTCGACGTTCTCCGCGGCGGAGAGGAACGGCACGAGCCCGAAGGCCTGGTAGACGAACGCGACGGTCCGCCGCCGCACGTCCACGAGCTCGTCCTCCGTAATCGCCGAGATCTCGCGGTCGTCCACCAGCACGCGTGCCGGCGTGGGCCGGTCGAGGCCGCCGAGGATGCGAGAGGAGCGTGGTCTTGCCGCTGCCGGACCGCCCGCGCACCGCGAGGAGCTCGCCGCGCGCGACGGCCAGGTCGATCCCGCGGAGCGCATGGACCACCGTGTCGCCGGACGGGTACTCGCGGACGACCGGTCGGCCCGGACCATCGCGCCCCCGCCCAGGGCGTCCGCCCGGGGCCGCTCCGGCCTCGCCGGCGGCCGGCGCCTGTGCCGTCCGGCGTCGTCGCCGGGTGCCGCGGTGACCCGGTCCCGCGCAGGCCCGCCGGCACGTCGGCGGAGGCCCGGTGGCCGCAGCCCGCCCGAGATGTCCGCACCGGCCCGCTCACGCGTCGCCTCCGTCGGCGGGATCGTCAGGCCCGGTCATCCGCCTCGCCCGACGGGGCAGCCGGGCCGGCCGGGGTCGCTGCCGCGCCCGCTCCCGGTCGGGCCAGATGCCCACGTGGTCCTCCTCCAGGCGCAGCCGCACCCGGCGCGAGAGCTCGAGCGCCTCGATGTGGGCCGCCGGCAGCTGCAGGCGGCCGGCCCGGTCGAGCACCGCGAACTCCTCGCTCACCGCCCGGTGTGCGCCCTCGTCGGTCACCTCGGTCCGCCGCACGGTCTCCGTGCTGGTCCGCCCGTCCCGGATCCGGACCGTGCGCGAGACCTGCTCGGAGATCCCCGCGTCGTGGGTCACGACCACGATCGTGGTGCCGAGGTCCGCGTTCACGCGCCGGAGGAGCGCGAAGATCTCGGCCGACGTCGCGCTGTCCAGCTCGCCGGTCGGCTCGTCCGCGAGGACGACGGCGGATCGGTTCGCGAGCGCCACGGCGATCGCCACGCGCTGCTGCTCGCCGCCCGACAGCCGCTCCGGCCGGTGGTCGGCGCGGTCCGCCGAGGCCCACGAGGTCCAGCAGCTCCGCCGCGCGCGCCCGGCGGTCGCGGCGCCCCTCCAGGACCATCGGCAGCTCCACGTTCTCCGCCGCGGTCAGGTACGGGAGCAGGTTCTGCGCCGTCTGCTGCCAGACGATCCCCACGACCTCGCGCCGGTAGCGCGTCCGCTCCGCTACGCGTCAGCTGGCCCAGGTCGTGGTTCGCGACGATGGCACGGCCGGCCGACGGGACGTCGAGCCCGCCGAGGATGGAGAGCAGCGTGGACTTCCCGCTCCCCGACGCGCCCACGATCGCGACCAGCTCGCCGGGGTCCACGAGGAGGTCCAGCCCCTGGAGCGCCACGACCTCGAGGTCGGCCACCTTGAAGATGCGGACGAGGTTGTCGCAGACGATCGCGGCGCCCTCGCCCCAGAGCGCGCGGTGGTGGTGGGCGGCCCCCGGAGCGGCGGCCGTGCCGGATGCGCCGGGCAGGCCGGCTCGCGCCGTGCGTGCCGGATGCGCCGGCCGTGGCGCGTCGACCCTGTCCGTCATCCCATCCTCCTTCGCACCGCGAGCGCCGGGACCGCCCGCCGCGAGATGGCGGCGGCGATCGCCATCCCGATCGCGACGATCGCCACGACGGCGACGAGGATCCCCGCGAGGTGGAGCGGCTCCACGGCGAGCGGCACCGCGACGGCCGACCCGACGATCGCATCCATCCCGAGCGCGGACCCGAGCAGGGCGAAGAGGCCGACGCCCGAGCATCGCGCCCACCACGAAGGCTACAGCCACCGTGGGCCCGTGCTCGGCGACGATGAGCAGGACGGACTGCCGGCGGGAGAGCCCAAGCGTCCGAAGGTGCGCGACCTCGACCGCGCGGGCGGAGGCGGACAGCGCAAGCGCGCAGGAGACGGCCAGCGCGGCGTAGAGGGCGGCGACGAGCGCCGCGAGCGTCAGCCCCAGGACCACCGCCTCCATCAGCGGGGTTGCGCGGGTCTCCGCCGCCACCTCTGCGCGTGACGCGACCACGATGTCCGGCGAGACCGCGGCGGCCGCGGACCGGATGGCGGACGCGGCGTCGTCCGGAGCGCGAACGAACGCGACCGTGGTGCGTGCCGCGTCCGGGGACGTCGCGCCGCGCAGCTCGGCGAGGTCCACGACCGCGAACCGGTCCCCGTCCGGGAGCGTCGGGAAGTCGTCGACGGACCGCGACGACGCGGAGCGTCCGCGGCCCGCCGCCGACGATGAGCTGGAACACCTTCCCGGGGACGAGCGCCTCCGGGCCCTCGGCGAGCGCCGCGCGAGACGACCGCCGGGACCGGGTCGGCGTTCGTCCCCTTCGCCGCGCGCGCCAGCAATCCGGCGGGGAGCCGCGCGATCGCGACGGGCGTCCCTGCCGTCACGGCCGCGTACGCCGCCGCGTCGAGCGCGAGGAGGTCGAGCCGCGCGCCGCGCGGGAAGAACGACGCGCTCGCGAGCGAGCCCTCCGCGGCGGCCTCGACGCCGGGCAGCGCGGCCGGGTCGAAGTCGTCCGGCAGCGCGATCGGGATCCCCGCCTTCGTCCCGGTCGCGCCGCTCGCGACGGCCGTGACGCGGAACGGCGCCCCCACGTCCTGCCAGGCAGCCGCGTCCGCGGCGCGGTCCAGGTCGACGAGGACCACCGAGCAGAACGTCGCGATCGTGGCGGTGGCCATCAGCACGGCGAGGATGAGCCCGCTCCCCGACTCGCTGCCCAGGCGCCGGAGCGCGTACGCGGGCACGAGGCCGCGGCGCGCCGCGGCGGCGCGCGCGAGCGCACGGACGGGCAGCGGGAAGATGCGGACCACGACGATCCCGGCGGCGACCGCGACGAGCGCCGGGACGAGCGCGACGAACGGGTCCACGCCACCGGGCCCGCCCGCCGCCCGACCGTCCCGAGCGGCGCCGACCCCGTGCCCGCGACCCCGCGCTACCGGAGCGCCCACGCGCCGGCGAGCGCGACGACGACGATGACGATCTCGAGGACGAGGCGGCGCGCCCCGGACCGGCGCACCACGCTCGTCTCGCGCGTCGGGTCGGGCGGCGGCCCGGCCTGCGCCGGCACGAGGACGGCGACGAGGAGCGCGATCGCGAGGGCCGCGACCCCCGCCGCGAGCGCCGCGGGCAGCGGGAGGTGCCCGCCGGTACGAGCAGCGAACGCGACGGCCGCCCCGACGATCGCCGCGGGGACGGTGAGGACCACGCCCTCCGCGACGACCGACGCGAGCGCCTGGGACGTGGACGCGCCGCGGCCGCGCGCGAGGTCGAGCGACGGCCGGCGTCGGCGCGCGGCGAGGATCGCGACGAGCGCGAGCGCGAGCAGGGCGATGACCGCGGCGCCGAGGACCGCGACCGACAGGACGACCTCAGCCGACCGCCAGCGCGCGGCGAACGCGTCGACGAGCCCGAGGAGGTCGCTCCGGTTCGTCGTCCCGCCGTTCGTCGCGACGACGTCCGTCGTCGGGTAGACGGTGTCGAGGCGACGGAGGTCCGCGACGAGCGCGTCCAGCCGCGACGCCTCCATCCGGGCGGGGTCGGCCGGCAGGCGGAACGTGTACCGGAAGCGGGACCCCGGCGCCCGCCTGCGTGCCGCCGCTCCGCCCCTCCCGGCCCCGGGGGAGTGCCCGCCGCGCCGCCCGTGCCGGCGCCGGCACCCGCGGCCGCGGCCGTCGCCGCCAGCAGCGCCGGGTACGCGTCGGGCGCGATGAGCGCGGTCGCATCCTGGAAGACGACGTTGGCCGACAGCGAGCGCGGCGACGGATGGTCCACGGTCGTGTCCGCGGACCAGTACGGCGCGTCGAGGTCCGTGACCTCCACGAGCCCCACGACGTCGGCCGCGATGCGGACGCCGGGACGCGCCGTGCGCACGTCGGCTGGCTCGGGCGCCAGGTCGATCGTGTCGCCCACGCCCACCCCGAGGACCTCGGCCGTCGCCGTGGAGATCGCGACCTCGAACGCGGTGGTCGGCAGCGCCCCCGGGGCGTCGGCGCGGGGAGCGACGGTCCGGGTCGTCGCCGTCGGCATCCGCCCTTCCACCAGGCGGACGTGGTCGTCCACGCCGCCCTGGATCCGGAAGCGGACGGTCATGTCGGGCGACGGGTCCCGGAGCACCGTCCAGCGCTGGCTGTCCGCGATGTCCACGCGCTCCGTCGCGAGTCGGGCGACCTCTGGCGGGATCCGCGCCTCGAGGTCAGCGCCGGTCTTCACCACGGTCGCGAGCGGGTCGGTCGATGGCCCCGCCGCGAGCCGGCCCTGCTGGACCAGCGTCACCGCGCGCTGGTCGCCGCGGGCGGCCTCGACCTCGGTGCGGAGGAGGCCCGTCGCGATGGCGTCGCGCAGTCGCGGGACGGCGGCGAAGGCGCCGGCGGTGACCGCGACGATGAGCGCGAGCCCGACCGCGGGGGCGATCCCGTCCCGAAGGCGACGCAGGGAGAGGAGGATCCAGGCCATCGCGTCAGAGGTCCCGCGACCGGAGGACGCCGGCGACGGGTGCGTCGAGGACGCGGCGACGGACGACGAGGACGGTCACGGCCAGGAGGGCGGCAGCGACCGCGAGGAGGGTCGCGAGCGCCTCGGGCGGGACGACGACCGCCGGCGTGGGGACGGCCCGCTCGCCCGTCGACGTCAGGGCGGAGAACGGCAGGACGAGCCAGGCGAGGAGGGCTCCGAGGAGGGCGCCGACGACGAACCCGAACGCGAGGAGGAAGGCGCTCTCGGCCGAGACCCAGCCGGCGAGCTGGCGTGACGAGAGCCCCAGCGCGCGGAGGAGGGCGAACTCGGCCAGCCGCTCGCTCGTGGAGACCGACGCGCTCACGAGGAAGCCGATCGCCGCGATGAGGAGGGCAGCGATGGAGCCGAGCCCGAACGCACCGATGATCCCCAGCGGGATCGGGTCCGACGTCAGCGAGCGCGCGAGAGCCTCGCGATCGATCACCGCGGCCGCCGAGATCGGCGGCGCGGCGACCGCGGCCGCGACCGTTGCGCCCGCTCCGCCTTCCGTCGCGAGCCACCACTCCTTCGGCGCCCCGGTCGTCCCGTTCGTCGCGAAGCGGACCTGCGAGAGCGTCGCCTCGTCCAGGACCGCGAACGGGACCGACGGGTCCACGGTCGGGAACGCGTCGGCGCTCCCGACGATCCGGAGCGTGACCGGCAGGCCGGAGGCGGACGCGGCGAGCGTGTCGCCGACCCGCGCGCCCGTCGCGGCGAGGAGCGACGCGCCGGCGAGCGCCGGGATCGCGACGGGCTCCGCGAGAGCCCGGGAGAGCCGGAAGACCGGCGGCGGGTCCGGCGAGAAGATCTCGCCGACGATCGCCGGCGACATCCCGGGACCGTCGCCGAGGACGATGCGCCCCGGAGCCGACGCCGGCGGGGTGTATGTGACCGGGCCGTCCACGTCCGCGCGGATCCAGCCCCAGCCGGGCGCGGCCGGGTCGAACGGGACGGGCATCCAGGCGACGTCCGTGGCGGTGCCCGTGCCCGTGCCCCCGGTGGCGTCTGTGCCGTCGCCCCCGCCCGTGCCGGCCCCCCCGCCCGTGCCGATCGCAGCCTCCGTCGCCTCGACCCCCGTCGCCTCGACCGTCCCTCGGGTCGTCGCCGCGGAGGGCGAGCTCACCTTCAGCTCGATCGCGACGAGCTCCAGCGGCCACGCTGGGACCGCCGTCTCACCGTCCACCGCGTCCACGAGCGGCAGGACCACCCGCTGCCCGTCGGCGTCGGCGTCCGGCACCGTGCCCTCCACCCGGAGGAGGTTCCCGTCCGCGTCGGCCACGACCGCGGCCGCGGTGACGACGAGCGGGGTGTTGGGCCACGATGGGTCGAGGGGCTCCGCCGGCTCCTGGACGTCGAGGTGCGCATCGACGGTCAGTGCCAGCGCGGTCGGCCGGCCGGGGATCGGCACCGCGCCGTCCGTGCGTCGCGCCGATGCCAGCTCGCCGAGCGAGGTCCGCACCGCATCGCCGGCGGGCCCGCCCGGAAGCGCGACGATCGCCGCTGCCGTGGCCGGGTCGAGCGCGAGGAGCGTCCCGCCGCGCACGGACTTCCCCGCGTCGAGCGTCCGCACCTCCACCGGCATCGCCGCGGTCACACCCGGGAGCGCGCGGTATGCCGCGCCGACGGCCCAGGCGGGCGTGGCCGCGTACTCCGAGACGACGGCGCGGACGTCGGCCGCCGCCCGGTACGCCGACTGGTCGCCCTGCGACCGCGTCCACGTCGCGGCATACGAGGCCGCGACGACGAACAGCGCCGCGGCGAGAAGGACGAGGAGCGTCGAGCGCGTCGCGCGGAGCGGGCGGCGCGCGATCTGCCGCGCACCCAGCGGCGCGACGACGCCGCGGCCCCGGCGGATGAGTCGCTCGCCGACCTCGGCGACGCGCGGGAGGAACCGGATCGCGAGGACGCCGCCCGCGACGAGCCCGATCGCGGGGGCGAGGATGAGGAGCGGGTCCACGCCGAGCGCGCCACGCGCGTCCCGGGTGAGCGAAGTGCCGTAGAGGCTCAGCTGCCAGATCGCCAGGGCCGCCACCGCGACGAGGACCAGGTCCAGGCCCAGCCGCTGCGGGAGGGTCCGGCCGATCTGCCGGCCCCACGAGGCGCGCACCCCGCCCGGGTTCGCCGCGGAGACCACCGACGGCACCACGAACGCGGCGACCGCGATGGCGGCCGCCCCCACGGAGACCGCGATCGCCGCGGGGGTGATCGCCACGTCGGCGACGATCCCCGCGTCGGCGAGCGGGCCGATCGCGCCCAGGAGCCGCACCACGCCGAGCCCCAGGACGGGCGCGAGGACGACGGCCGGGAGCGCCAGCAGGACCGCCTCGAGCAGCGCCATCCCGGCGAGGTGCGCGGACGATGCGCCGCGCGAACGGAGGAGCGCGATGTCCAGGCGGCGCCGGTCCACGACCATCCCGGCGACCAGGAGGATGGCGTACAGGGCGAGGACGCCGAACTGGAGCGTCAACAGGAGGATGCCGGACCGGCTGACCGCGACCGACCGGCTCACGGAACGCAGGAGCGCCGGCAGGTCGGTCGTCACCGCGACCTCCCGCGTCGGCGTCACGACGGTCCGCAGGCGCTCGCGGAGTCCGGCCAGGTCGTCCGCCATCCGGTCGAGGTCGCCGGTCGCGAGCGCGTCGACCGCCGGCAGCGCACGCCACTCGACGTCCGCGGTCGAGGTTCGGCCGGGCAGGCGCGCCAGGTCCGCCCCGTCGACGACGAACGGCCCCCGCGTGGTGAAGGAACCCGTCGACACGACGCCCCCGAGCTCCAGCGCCGAGCCCATCCAGAACGCGTCGCCCGCGGCCGGGCGCCAGATGCCCGTGACGTGCACGTCCGCCGACCGGGACGGGTCGGACCGGCTCGCGAGCGTCACGCGGTCGCCCACCGCCAGCCCCAGCGCGCGAGCGGCCGCCTCGGACAACGTGGCCTCGATCGGGTCCGCGCCCGCATGCGGCCATCGCCCGTCCACGAGCGTCGCGTGCGCCCCGAGCGCGTCGTAGGCGGTGGCGATCGTCAGGTCGTCGGGACCTCCGGCCTGCTGCCCCACGACGGAGAGCGGCCCGGAGCGGGAGACGCGCGAGATCTCGCCACCCGCCGGCCCGAGGGCCGCGGCGAGCTCCCCGGCGACGGTCGCCTCGACCGACGCGGCCTCCGCGGGCGAGACCGTCGTGCGGACCGAGACCGCGCGCGCCGCGGGCGGCGCGATGGCGACCGAGCGACGCAGGCTCCCCGACGCGACGGTCTCCCCGTACATGACGGCGGAGACGACGAGCGTCGTGGCGGCGAGGAGCAGGAGCGCGGCGGCGAGCGCGACCGCCCGGTCGGCGCGGTCGCGACGGACCACCGATCGCCACAGCCCGAACGATCCCACGCCCGACGCGTCCCCCGCTGCACCCGTGGCGCCTTCCGGCGCCACCGTGCCGACAGCCTACCGCCGGCAGCCATCCACGGCCTCAGGGTGCCCAGTGGCGGAGCGCGATCTGCCGCACGGAGGGCGCTCCAGCCTCGAACGTGCGCGCGACGCGACGACGACGACGATCCCGACAGGCGCGCGCGCGACGACGGAGGCGCGTCCGGCGACACAGCCGACACATCCGGCGGGCGCGACGAACGCGGCACGGCTAGACTCGCCGCAGACGGACCCCGGCGGAAGGTACGAGCGCGCAGCGAGGGGGACGCGGGACGCCGATGAGCCACCATCCGTATCGACACGCGACGCACTGGCCGCAGCCGTCGACCCTCGTGCGCTGCCTCGACTGCGGGAGGCGGATGCACGTGGCTGCCCTCTATCCCCGAACGACCGCGCGCCGAGGTTCCAGCGCGGATGGACCGTCTGCGCGGAGTGCACCAGGAGCAGGCAAGCCGCTCGCTGACGGCGCGGTCCAGATCGGCGACGGGCGTTGACCCCGGGCCGCCCCCGCCCTACGATCGAGACTCAGCCGCCATTCTCCGCGTCCCGATGTGGAGAGGGGTCGATGTCCATCCGACCGCGTTTCCGTCGGCTCACGGTGGGCGCAGCCGCGCTCGCCCTCGTCATCGCCGCGCTGCCAGCGCCGACCGGCGCGTCGAACGGGATCTTCTTCGACGGCAGCCCCGGGACGGGCGACCCGCCCCCCACCCTGGGCGGCTACCCGATGACCCCCTTCGGGCCGGACGGGTACAACGCCGGTAGCACCATCGGCTCCGTGCCGGCTCCGGGCGGTGGAGTCCTCGGGTTCAACATGCCGCAGTTCATCCTCGACTCCTCGGTGACCTGGGGCTGGCCGGCCACCTACACCGGGCACATCTACGACATCCCCGGATTCGACACGAGCCTTGAGGTCCTGACGCTCCCGGCCGACACGAAGGCCTTCTACCTGTACAGCGACACGTATGCCGGTGGCACGTGGACGATCACCGCGACGGCCCAGGACGGGACCACGTCCGGCCCGGTCGTGGTGAGCCCGAACCGTGGGGTCGTCTCCGCGAAGTACTTCGGCTTCTACTCGACCTCCGCGAGCCCGATCGCGAAGATCACCCTCGCGACGAACGATCCCTCCGGCGGGAACGTCTTCACCGGCCAATTCGGGATCTACCGGGCGAGCCCGGCGAGGGCGCCGATCGTCAACTCGTTCAGCCCGATGAACGGACGCGTCGGCGCGACGGTCACGATCCTCGGCGTCAACTTCGGCTATGCGAACCGCGTCACGTTCAACGGTGTCCCGGCCGCCTTCAGCGTCCGCGGCCCATCCTGGATCGTCGCGACGGTCCCGGTGGGAGCGAGGACGGGCAAGATCGGCGTGAGCCTCGCCATTCGGCAGCACCGTGAGCGCCAACACCTTCTACGTGATGCCCTGATCCACGGCCCGCCGCGGGCCACGACGCACCCTCGACGCCCCGGATCCGAGAGGGGCCCGGGGCGTCGACGCATCCGCGGTCTGGCGCTTGCCACGGTCTCGGCCCGCGGTGCGCCTCTCATGTACAATTCCGCGCCGCGCGCCCGTAGCTCAGTGGATAGAGCATCTGACTTCGGATCAGACGGTCGGGGGTTCGAATCCCTCCGGGCGCGCCAGACCAGCGCAGTCCCGCACCCAAGCCTCGGAGGCGAAGAACGGGCGCGCCGGCGCGGCCCACTCGACTCGCACGACCTGACGGTCCCTGATTTCGACGCGCTCCACGAGCAGCGCCACGAACTCCTGCACGGCCTCCGGCGTCGCGTCCGCGAGCGTGTCTGCCAGGGACCCCACGACCCGCCGGTGGCGGTCGAACAGCACGACCTTGTCGCTCTCACCCGGTAGGGCGGCGAGCGCGCCCTCCACTTCGGCCTTCTGCTTGCGATAGTCGGCCTCGGACAGGTCGCCCCACGCGTACAGGTCGGCGAGCCGCCCCAGCCGACCGCGTAGCCGCTCTCTGGTCTTGTCTGACGTCCCGGGCGCGGGCGCGGCGAGCCGACGCCGCAGTTCTTCGTTGGCCCGGTCGATCGCCTCCGCCGGCAGCACGGCCTCCAGCATCGCGTCGACTACGACGCGCTCCGCGTCGAGCGCCACAACCCGGTGGGCATCACACGCCACAAGGTTGCCGTCGGCGTCCCGGAGCGTCGACCGCCCCTCCGCGGCCGGGCACGCGTAGTAGCGCCACGTCTTGCCGCGGTTCATGCGGGCGTCCCCGCGCATGCGGGCGCCGCACTCGCAGAAGACCGTCCCCCGGAGGGCGTACAACCGCTTGGCGTTGCGTGGCTTGCGCGCCCGGTGGCGAACACGGGCGTCGACGCCGGCGGTCGCGTCCCGGACCTCCTGCTCCGACAGGATGGGCTCATGGAAGGCGACGACCTCCGCCTCGGCCGGCGTGCAAATCACGAGCCCGCGCTTGGTAACCACGTTCCCCCGGTAGACCTCACGCCGACGCCAGATGTCCTTCACGGCGTCGACCGTCCACGGTGACGACGAGCGGCGCCGGACCCCCTCGGAGTTGAGCAGAGCGGCGATCTCGGAGAACGGCATGTCCCGCAACAGGTGGAACACCCGTCGGACGACCGCCGCCTCCTCGGGAACCACGACGAGCCGTCGGGGCTTGCAGACCGTGCCGTCGGCGTCCCGAGCGGTCCGGTAGCCGAGCGGGTCGTTGCCTCGGTGGCCTCCCCGGAGGAACGTCCGCTCGGCCTGGGTCTTCATCTGTTCAGATGTGAGGTCGCGCTGGAACTGGGCCGCCGAGACGAGCATGTTGAACATGAACCGCCCGACCGCGCTGTCGGTCTTGGTGGTCGGCAGGTTCCCGGCGAGGATGGCGACCTGCTGGCGCTCCAACTCGTCCTTGAGGTTGACCATGAGCCGCACGTTCCGGGCTAGCCGCGAGAGGTCGTAGACGGCGATGCCAGCGATCCCGCCCTCCCGGACGCGAGCGATGAGACGCCGGTAGCCCTCGCGGTCGTCCGTGGCCCCGGAGTTGTGGCCCCCGGAGTCGCTGATGACCTCGCAGGTCGCGTCCTTCGGCAGCAGGGACCGGGCGACGGCCTCTTGGGTCTCGTCGGAGACGTCGGCGGCCGACGCCTCCTTGTACGAACGACGGATGTAGATGAGGTAGTGGCCACTCACCTGTCCGGTTCCTCCTCCCGCCACGTCCGCGGGTCATCCAGCAGCCGGCGGAGCCTCGTTGCCAACGCGCCGGCCTCGTTCTCTAGGTGCAGGGCGCGGTACCAGGGGTCGCCCGGGGGTGGCTGCCCAAACACGCAGCCGACTGCGCGACGCTCCCTCCGCATCTCCGCGCGAGCGAGCACCCGCTCCAAGCGTTCCGGAAGCGTCTCCGTGGTACTTCCCTTGGCCGGAGGGGCTGGAGGCCGCCCCGAGGACCGCCCCGCCCGATCGCGGCCGTCCGAAGGGCTCGGAGGACCGGGACGACGTGTCACCCCTGCGCCGCCTTGCGGAGCGCCGAGTGGTATCGGGCGTCGTGCCCGGGGATGAACCGGCTCTTCTTGCCTGCCGGGAAGCCGCCGCACCCGCAGAGGCAGGGCGGGCGGGTCGCCGCCGGCTCGGGCTTCGGCGTCGTCTTGCGCGTCGTCACCGTCGTGCTCCTTCCACCTTCGGGGCCACGCGGCCCCATCGGGACGAGGGAAACACGCACGAATCTTGCTGCACCATTGCCAGGCAGCATGCGCCGGCGCTGGGGGCTCGCGGGACTCTGGAGCCCTGTACGAGCAAACGGCGCACCTACTGGCCGCTCCGCTGCTGCGTGAGGTTGTGCGCCAGCGTGTCGCGGACAGCCTCGTCGGAGCCCTTCGCCTTGCGGAGGATCGCCAAGACCTCGTCTGCGCGAGCGGCCGCCTGTTCGGGGGTGACTCCCGCGAACGGGACGACGGCAGGCGCGTCCGGCGCCGGCTCCTGCTCGGCGGAGCCCTTCGCGCGGACGCCACCCAGGTAGATGACCTCGTAGGCCGCGAGCGCGGCCCGCCAGTCCTTCTCGGCCGCCTGTCGGAGCAGTTCCTCGTAGATGCCCCGCCCTTGCCCCGATGCGACCTCGACCGCCTCCGCGAACCCCTCGTGCTCCGCCTGCCAGCGGCAGACCGTCCGGTAGGTCACGCCGGCCTTCCCGGCGGCGGCCTTCTTGCTGTGCCCGGCGGAGAGGGCGAGCAGGTACACCACCTTCGTCTTGTCGTTCGTGACGTCGCTCATCGGGCTTCCTCCTGGGTGGTCGCGCGTGCGTGCGTGAGGAGTGACGGGCGCCGGCGGAGTAGCGCGGGGTCGACGACCGTGAGGTTCGACCGGCGGCAGTCGAGCGAGTCGCCGTTGACGTGCCAGACCTGCCGCGGATCGCCCGGAGGGACGCCGACGACGGATCGGGAGAGGAAGATCGCCCGCTGACGGCCGCCCGGCAGACGCTCCGCTCGGCGCGGTCGTGCCCGGCCCGACAGCGACCAGCGGTATCGGGACAGCCGGTCGTAGTCCGCGTCGTCCACGAGGGCCACGGCGACCACGTCGCCGGCCCGGTTGTGACACTCGATGCGGTTCGTCATCGCTGCTCCTTGTGATTCGGAGGAGAGGAGACGGCCGTACGCGCCTCCCCTCCCCCCGCCGACGACCACGGGAAGCCGCCGGCTGATGTGATCAGGCGGGACCCGGGTACACCCCGAACAGCGCGTCCCGGTTCTGCAGGCGGGCGCGACCGCTCTGCCACGCGGCGTACTCGTCGTTGCATTCACGTCCGGTCGGGAGCCAGATACCCGGCTGGGACGCGAGCCAGACCAGACGTGCGAGCGGGTTCTCCGGCCACGGCGGCACCTTCGGTCCCGTGAACACGCGCCCGGGCCAGACCTCGGGCATGTTCCGGAGCTCGTGGAGTTCCCACGCCTCCTCGGAGGGCGACCCGGTGACGAGCCGGAGGGCGTGCTGGGCGTGACGGAGTGCGCCGTACCGCTCGTTCGCGTCCTCGACCATCCGGAAGGTCTCCCGGACCGCCGGAGACTCGCGGGCCAGCAGCCGCGGCTGGTCCCACGGGACGTTCGGCGTCTTCGCCGCGCGATCCCGCACCGTGGCAAGGACGCCGCCGAGCACCGGGCGGAGGCAGGTCACGATGACGACGTCTGCCGTCTCGCGGACCGCGTTGACGAGGTCGTTCTCGGCCTCCGCGATCGCGTCGGACAGGATGGACGCCTCTGCCGCCGCCCGGGACTGCTCGCCGGCGACCGCGAACCAGCGCTCGACCCAGCCCGCCGGCAGGGCGCCAGCGCGGGCCGACTCCCCCAACTCGTCCGCGAGGCGCTGCCTGATGTCAGCCGGGTTGAAGCGGGCCTCGTCCTCCTGCGCCTTCCGGAGCGCGTCGCGGAGGACTCCCAGACCGGAGCGGTGGGCCAGCAGGGACGCGGGCAGGTCGTAGTGCCCGGCGTCGTGCCCGGCGAACAGCGGCTTTGTCTGACTGAACGTCGTGTTGCGGCTCACTTGGTCTTCTCCTTGCTCTGCTGGCGGACGCGGGACCCTGCCCGGAGAACGACCTCCCCGGCGAGCCACGCGGCCGCTCCCACGAAGAACGCGACGACGAACTCGGGACTCACGGGTGCTCCTCCTCTCCTCCTCTTCCCGGACGGCGCACCAGCACGGAGGGCGCACCACGCACCAGGGGAAAGGACCCCCCTGGTGCGGTGGGTGTGGTGCGCCCCCCTCCAAGTGCCCGGAATCGCACCGGTGCGCCCTGGGTGGTGCGATTGGTGCGATCTGTCACGGCAGGTCCTCCTCGGGAACGTCGCGCAGTGCCCAGACCGTGGGCGCTCCGGGCGGCGCCGGCCGCGGGAGGAACAGGTCCTTGTGTCGAGAGAGGACGTTCCGGACGTTGTTGGGTGTCGTCCCGGCCTCGCGGGCGAGGAAGGCTGCCTCGGACGGCCCGTGGTGGGCCAGCAGGTTGGCAAGCCGCTCCGCGAACGTCGGCCCCCGGTCTCCTCCGGGCGCGTCCGGCACCACCTCCTCGGAGAAGACGATGCTGTCGGCGCCGTACGAAAGACGGAGCCCGACCGGGGCCAACTGCGCCCGGGACGCCAGTGGCTTTGCGTTGGCCACGACCAGCACGCGGGACGCGTCGTCGTCCACGGAGGTGCAGGCGACGTGGAAGGTCCCCCGGCTCCGGTTCTCCTTGTAGACCGACCCGTACGGCTTGCGGACGTCGCGCTTGCTGATGTTCTCGCCAGCGACGTGGTCGACCAGCAGCGTCGAGGTGCCGATGTGGCGTACCGCGTCGAACAGGCGGTTGGCCGAGTCGGCCTGGTCTCCCTCTCCGACCGATCCCATGGCGGCGCCGACCGAGTCGACGACCAGGAGCCCGATGCCGTGCTCGGCGACCAGACGGGCGACTACCTCGGCCTCGTCCGCCAGACGCCCCGCCATCCGGCGGTACAAGAGGTCGCGCGGGAACTCAGGGAGGTAGGCGCCGCGCGCGATCGCCGCCGCGCGCTCCTTCGCGATGTAGTCCTCTTCCTCCCAATCGAGCAGGAGGACGGGGGCCTTGCGGGGAACCCACCCGGGGACCACCACGGCGCCAGAAGCGACCGACACGCCGACGGCCGCCGCCAGAGTGCTCTTGCCCGTCCCACCGGCGCCGAACAGGATGATGGCCGTCTCCGCCGGGAGGATGGGATCGATGCGCGGCCCTGGGTCCAGCCGGGGCGGGAGGTCCGCCAGGGCCACGACGGGCGCCCCCGCGCTGTGCGCCTGGAGGGTCGCGTGGACACACTCGTCCACCAGCGCCGCCCAGTCCACATCTACCGAGCCGGCGCGCTCCGACAGGCGCTTCACGAGGCTGGCGCGGGTGCTGCCCGAGAGCAGGTTGAGGTGCTCGTACAGGACCAGACCCGGCACCGAGGGGACGGTGCGGGCACCGGGCGCCGACGAGAACGCCGACACCTCCGCCCGGAGCCCGTCCCGGGTCCGGGTGACGTTGGCCAGGACGATCCGAACCCCCTTGCCGGGGACCACCAACTCGTACGTCCCGAACCCGAGTTGGCGGAAGTCCGTCGTCCCCGGCGGCTCCGCGACGGCGCCGTCCGGGTCGGACGCGAGCGCCCAGACCTCCCCCTCGGTCAGCGGACCGCTCACGGGAACGCCTGCCGGAACTCGGCGTAATCGCGGTCGCCCGGTCGGAGGGTCTTCCGAAGGCAGCAGCGGACGAGCAGGTCGCCGTTCGGTAGCAACTCCAGCCCGCAGGTCGGACGGTCCGGGCAACGCGGGCAGTACGCGCGGGCACCGCAGTCGCCGTCGTGGACCAGCGGCGGACTTGGTGCGGACGCGGCGGCGTCAGCGAGGGCGGTGGCGACGCGGCGGAGGAGGTCGCGGGTCTCCGGCGAGAGCGCCGGATCAGAGGCAAGGGAGAGGGTCGCCGGTGGAGAGGCCGGTGCGGGAGCTTTCACGTTTCAGCCCAAGGTCGAAAGACCCCGCTGGGTTTTCAACCTTGGTGCCGTGGGCTCGCGCCCCGGTGACCCGGCCCTTCTTCGCCTCGCGCTGCGGTGCGCGTTGCGCCACTCGGTGCCGTGACGGCGGGGGGTTTCCCCGATCGGTGCCGGGGACCTGCTACGCCGCTGTGAGAATTGAAACACGCGTGCTATTCCGCGCACAAGATACCGGCTGGCAGGTCAGCGAGTGCGAGCCTTGCGAGCCTCCGCGCTGAGGTACTGAGACTCGTACTTGCACCACGTCCCGCGTCCGGCGTAGTAGCGCGTCAGGGCCTCCGGGTCGTGCGGCATGTTGGCGCGCCAGAGTTCGTGAGCGTCCGACTCCCAACTGAAGCCGTCGCAGCGATGGCAACGCGGATGCGGGTACCTGTCGCATGCGCAGCGCACCGGTCGTCGGCCACACCAATCGCAGGACCCGTCCCACTCCGGGTCGGGGCGCTGAACGACCGGGACAGCAGGGAGCGGGGAATAGCCGTCTGCCAGCCGGCGCAGGACGGCTGCCTTCAGTAGCGCCCGCTGCGCGTCCGTGAGGTCTTTGACGGTCACGCCCTGGCCGTACTGGTCCCGCGCGGTGGCCGTGACAAGTGCCGTCGAGACGAACCCCGACCTGACCCAGTCGACGAACTCCCGGACGGTGAGGCCGGGCGCTTCGCCCGTCCTCTCGGGGGCGGCCGTCCCGCCCGGACTCATGGTTGTGGTCACGGTGACCTCCGGCTCGCGGCCGGCGTCGTGAGCGCCGGCTCCCGGCCAGAGGGTCGTGTGTGCCGGGGGGTGTGCCGCTAGATGTGCCGTGTGCCTATTTCGCGAGCCGGCGGCGCACCGTGCCGACCGAGACGTTGAGCGCCCTCGCCAGCGGTCGGAGGCCGTGAGGGAGGCCCGCCGCGATCAACTCGGCTCGCTTGGCCTCGACCTCGTCGCGGGTCGGCCTCAGAACGCCGGCCTGTTCGCCCTTCGTCCGGCGATAGTCCGCACGGAGCAGGTCATTCATGCGTGCGTTGCGACGCTGTTCGTCGTCGGCCGCACGGCGTCGCAGCAACTCCAGCTCGTCGGCAGGCGAGAGCTCGTCCGTCATGGGCTAATGATGCCTTCGCACGCTCGCTACCATCCGCACATGGTCAAGAAGCCCGCGGCCGGGGCAGCCGCTGCTACGGCCCCCATCGAGCCCAACCTTCTGTACTACGGCGACAACCTCGACGTGCTGCGCCGTCACATCGACGCGAAGAGCGTGGACCTTATCTACCTCGATCCACCCTTCAACTCAAACGCGGACTACAACATCCTGTTTGAAGAGCACGGCGCGAAGGCCGCGGCGCAGGTGCAGGCGTTCACGGACACGTGGGAGTGGAACACCGAGGCCGCCAGAACCTACGAGGAGACGGTCGAGGCCGGAGGCGACGTCGCGAACGCCTTGCGTGCCTTCCGAACCCTCATCGGGACCTCGGACATGCTCGCCTACCTCTCGATGATGGCCCCGCGTCTGGTCGAGTTGCACCGGGTCCTGAAGCCAACCGGGTCCTTGTTCCTCCACTGTGACCCGACGGCCAGTCACTACCTGAAGTTGCTGCTCGACTCGATCTTCTCCCCGGCGCTCTTCCGGAACGAGATTGCCTGGTGCTACCGAGGTGGCGGCGTCCCGCGGAATGCGTTCGCCCGGAAGCACGACGTCCTGCTCTTCTACGCGAAGACGGACGCCGCGTACTTCGACCCGCAGTTCGTTCCGTACTCCAAGGCGAGCCAGGCTCTTGTGAAGTCGAAGGGCGGCGTCTCCATCGACGGTCGCGTCCGCGACCTCGACCGCGGCGCGCACATGCCCGATTGGTGGACGGACATCAACTCGCTCCAGACGTGGTCGCCGGAACGACTCGGCTACCCGACCCAGAAGCCGCAGGCGCTCCTGGAAAGGGTCATCAAGTGCGCCAGCAAGCCGGGCGACACTGTCCTCGACCCGTTCTGCGGATGCGGCACCACCATCGACGCAGCACAGGCGCTTGACCGGCGGTGGATTGGGATCGACATCACGCACCTCGCCATCGGCCTCATCAAGAACCGACTCGCCGACCGCTACGGAGCGGGCATCGTCACTACGTACAAGATCATCGGCGAGCCGACGACGGCAGACGATGCAGCGGCGCTCGCCGATGAGGACAAGTTCCAGTTTCAGGCGTGGGCGCTGGGCCTCGTCGGGGCGCGGGTCGCGGGAAGCGACAAGAAGGGCGGCGACCACGGCATCGACGGACGACTCTACTTCCACGACTCAGTAGGTGGCGAGACTCGGCAGATCATCTTCAGTGTGAAGGGCGGCAAGACCCTGAAGATGACGGAGGTCCGGGACCTGCATGGCGTCATCGACCGCGAGAAGGCAGAAATCGGGGTTCTCATCTCCTTCAGCACGCCGACCCCGGGCATGTACAAGGAAGCCGCCTCGATGGGCTTCTATACGTCCCCGTGGGGCAAGCACCCGCGGATGCAGTTGGTGACAGTCGCGGAGTTGCTCGCCGGGAAGCGCATCGACTATCCGCCTGCTACGGGGGCCAACGTGACGCATCGGCGTGCCGCCCGAACAGCGTCGGCCGAACCCGCGGGAGAGCAGAGCGTCCTGCCCGATGAACTCATGCCCGTCGGGGCGGATGAGGTCTGGAGCGGGGGTGATAAGGCCCCGACGCCGACCGACTAGCACCGGTGACGTAGCGGGCGCGCGGAGCGGGGCCTGCCAGGCAACGTAGCCCCGCCCGCTCACCCACGGCTTATCAGGCGCTTACCCCGGCGTACCACGCGAGAGCGTCGTCCTGCGCTGGCGTCGCGCGCCGGGGACCCTCCGGGCGCGCCACTTCCCGGATCTGCGACCCCGACTCGGGACCGCGGGCCCGGCGGCTGTTCGAGTTCGGTTCAGTCGCCGTCCAGGAGCCTGAGGACCGGCGCCATCGCCTCGAGCGCGGCGAGCGTGGGCGGCCACAGGAGCACCTCCACCTGCGTGAAGCCAGCGCTGCCGAACGACCGGATGGCGTCCGCGATCTCCTCGGCCGGGCCGCTGACGGGCACCCCGATCACCTCGGCCGCACCCGTGACCGCCGTGGGCTCCACGGCGATCCCCGCCGACCGGCCGATCGTGGCGGGATCCCGCCCGGCCGCCTCGCACGCTGCGACCATCGTTGCGAGTCGGGGCCCGAACTCGGTGAGGTCGCTGCGCTCCTCGACGTACCAGCTCCAGGTGTCGGCGTGGCGCACCGCCAGCTGGAGCATCTTCGGGCCCTTGGCGCCCATCATGATCGGGATCCGGCCGGGCCGGGGACCGAGGGGCCGGTGCTCGAGGTCCCGTGCCGCATGGAATGCCCCCTCGAAGTCCGCGCGACCATGCCGCAGGAGCGGGACGATGATCTCGACTGCCTCCTCGAACCGGCCGAACACGTGGTCCTCCGGTAGGCCGAAGGCGTGGGCCTGGCGGCCGGCATGCCCCGAGCCGAGACCGAACACGAACCGGCCGCCGCTGATCTCGTCGATGGTCTCGACAGCCTTGGCGGTGATCCCGGCGTTCCGGTACAGGGCAGACAGCACCCAGGTGCCGACCTTGACCCGCGACGTCGCGGCCGCCACGGCGCCGGCCATCGCGACGCACTCCCACCACCCTTGGGCAGGCCCGCCGGGCGGGCGCCACAGCAGCTCGTCCGCGACCCAGACGGCGTCGAAGCCCAGCTCCTCGGCCCGGACGGCGAGGTCGCGGATCTCCGTCCACCGAGCCGTCGAGCCGTCGACGAAGGACTCCCCCATCGGGAGCACAAGACCGATCTCGAGGGATCGCATGAGACCTCCGCGTCGCGAGGGGACCCGTTGCACAGTGCCGAGG
Organism: uncultured Chloroflexia bacterium; assembly: GCA_963844945.1. GTDB lineage: Bacteria > Chloroflexota > Limnocylindria > Limnocylindrales > CSP1-4 > CAIYQJ01. The sequence continues at coordinate 376,348 of CAWJQZ010000059.1, read as the reverse complement.
TCGGGGTCAGCCCGGGGCTTGTGTCGGTCCGTCGCTGCTGGCGGCGTCGACGATGATCTCGAGGGACCCGTCGGCCTGCCGCTGGTAGACGACGACGTACTTGCTCGTGCCACCGGGGCCGATGATCCGGCCGATGTCCACGACCAGCGAACCCTCCTCGATCACCTCGTCGCTCACGAACCGCAGGCTCGCTGGCCCGCCTGCGACCATGTCGTGCAGAGCGGCGTCGACCGCCGCACGTCCACGGATGGCCGGCTGGCCGGAGAACAGGAGCCGAGCGTCGTCGGCATAGAAGGTCGCCAGCCGCTCCGCATCCCGCATCGCGAAGGCCTCGCCGAACCCGGCGTTGATCGCATCCAGTTCGTCGCGGATTGCCATCCTGTCACCTCCTCGCGTGAAGCCCGACGCCGTGAGGGGATCGGGCGACTCCCCGATCGGCGGCCGAGAGCCGAGCAAGGTGTTCGATCATGCCGCCCGCGAGCGATGTCCGTTCGCCAGGTGCGTTGTTGTTCCTGCGCGCCCGACGCCCTCCGGGCGCGCCAGACGCACCCAGCCCCCCGGCGCCCGGGCGGGTGCGCTCGATTCCTGTCCGCCGGTCGCTCGTGGGCGGCCGCGGCGCGGATCGCGCCCGCCATCCGCCCCTCATGTCAACCTGTGCGGGTCCGTCGTAGGCGCCATCCGAGAGGGCGTCGTCCCTCGGACCGACGTGGAAGGAGCCGAGGTGGCCGCGTACTTCGTCCTCACACAGCAGGTCGTCGACATGGACCGCTATCGCAGCGAGTACGTGCCCGGCGTGAGGCCGTTCCTGCAGAAGCACGGTGGGACGGTTCTTGTGTCCTCGCTCGCCGAGCCGGCGGCCGCAGAGGGTGAGCCCCCGAACAGCATCACTGTCATCCGGTTCCCCGACGCGGAATCTGCCTGGGCGTTCCTCGGCGACCCGGACTACCAGCTCCTGAAGGAGCGCCGCCACAGAATCACCACGCGGGGACAGGCGGTGATCGTGCCCGAGTTCACACCGGCCGGGTGACCGCACCTATCCGGTCTCCCGCCGGGTCGGCGATGCGCGGGCCTCGGCGATGCGACCGCTCCCGGCCCCTTCCTCCCGCGCCCCGGCGAGGGACCATCATCCCGCCAAGCCGCCGAGGACGAGAGGGTGGGGCCTGGGTCCGGGTCTCACGCCGGCATCGACACAAGCGTACGGCCCGGCCGCCGATACGCGCTGCTCGGTGACCACCTCCGCCGTGGTGTCGGCCTGGAGTCCCGCTCCAGCTAGGAGGTAGAGGCCACGCTGGTCTACATCCTTCGGGACGTCACTCAGCTGGCCTTCGATGGGTGACCGCGGTCGGCGCTGCGGCCACCATGACCCGGATGCACCGAACCTCTCCAGCCCGCGGACAGTCCCGTTGTCCGTGCGTGCTCCAAGCCCTCCGGGCGCGCCAAGGTCCCGACGTGCGAGCCTGGACCGCCCGGGCGGATCAGGCTCGGCACCCCGGGTCCAAGGGACCCTGGCGCGGATCTGGACTCAGGCCGCGACCGCCGCCAGCTCGCCGACGACGAAGCCGAGCCAGCCGGTCCGGTCCTCGACGAGGTACCCCTTGTCCGCGATGTTCGCGGCCGTCCACGTCGCGGCCGCCGCCATCGCCGCATCGGCCTCCTCGGCGGTGCGCCAGATGCTGATCGAGCAGTTGACCCCGTCACCGAGCCGGGCGAACGTGTAGGCGATGAACCCGGGCGATGCCCGGAAGACGTCGGCGAGCCCACCGGGCGCCTGGAGGAGGTCGCACAGCTCCTCGAACGTCCCGGCGGTCTGGTGGTAGGTGGCGATCCGCACGTGCTGCATGTCGGTGCTCCCTGTCTGGTGCCCGCTGGTGTGTCGCGGGTCTGGAGACACCGTACGAACGAGCGCGTCGTTCCCGGAATGCCCCTGGGGGTGAGATTCACCTTGCCTTCGGGTAAGGTTCGGCCGATGAGGGACGACTCGGTGGAACGGCCGGGATCGGAAGCGAGGCCGATGCCGGAGCTCACGCGCCGGGAGCGCGAGGTGCTCGCCGCCCTGTGCCGCCCGCTGGAGTCGGACGTTCCTGTCGCGTTGCCTGCGTCCGTTCGCGAGATCGCCGCCGAGCTCGTGGTGACGGAGGCGGCCGTCAAGCAGCATCTCCTGAACCTCTACGACAAGTTCGACATCCCAGAAGGCATGGAGAGCAGGCGCATCGCGCTTGCGCGGGAGGCGGTGCTGCGCGGCTTCGCGCGGGCGGCGAGCGCGATGCAGCCGAGCGACGCGGATGCGCTCCGCACCGGGCGTGACGCCGCCGCGCGACGTGCCTGGAGCGAGGCATTCGCGGCCCTGTCTGAGGCCGCCAGCGCGGCCCCTCTCCAGGTCGAGGACCTCGAGCTGCTCGGCGACGCGGCCACCTGGTCGGGCGACTTCGACGCCTCGACCACGGCCCGCGAGCAGGCATATGCGGCGTACCTCGCTCGCGGTGACCGGCGATCGGCGGCACGCGTCGCGCTCGGTCTCGGGTGGAACGCGGCGGTCACGCTCCGCTTCTCCGTCGTCGCCGGATGGATGGCATCCGCCGGTCGGCTGCTGGTGTCCCAGGACGGAGAAGGCGAGGCGCCCGTCTGGCCCGAGCATGGCCTGATGCTCTCGCTGATGGCACTCGGCGAGCTCGGGACCGGGCAGGTCGACCTGGGCGTCGAGCACGCCCGCGCCGCGTTCGACGTCGGTCGCCGGACCGGCGACCGCGACATCCAGGCGCTCGGGCTCGTGTTCGAGGGATACGGGCTCGTGCACCAGGGACGTCTCGACGATGGTCGAGCCCTCCTGGACGAGGCGATGGCGAACGCGACCGCCGGCCGGCTCGGGACCCTAGCCCAGGGGATGGTCTACTGCCGGACGCTCAGCGCCTGCCTGGACATGTTCGACTACCGTCGGGCGATCGAATGGACGGAGACGATCGACCGGCGCGCCCCCGACCTCGGGACGGTCGGCTTCCCCGGCGACTGCCGTACCCACAGGGCCGCGGTCTGCGTGGTGCGCGGCGACTGGGAGCGCGGCGCCGCGGAAGCCGAGGCTGCCGCGGTCGAGTCGCGCGCCTACGATCTCGGCCACACCGCACAGGCGCTGACGGCGCTGGGCGAGATCCGGCTGCGGCAGGGCGATCTGGCCGCGGCACGCGACGCGTTCGCTCGGGCCGGCGAGCTGGGGCTGCCGCCGGGCCCGGGTCCGGCGCTGCTGCTCCTCGCGAGCGGGGATGTCGAAGCGGCTCGGTTCGCGATCTCCGAGGCGCTCGGCTCGGCGGGCACCGACCGCCTCACCCGCGCTCGCTACCTCCCCGCGGCGATCGAGATCTGCGTGGCCGCCGGCGACGTCGCCCGCGCGGAGGTGATGTGCGATGAGCTGGCCGCGATCGCCGCGGCCTTCCCGGGTCCGGCCCTCGGGGCGTCGGCGCTCGATGCCACCGGCGCGGTCGCGATGGCCCGGGACGACGCCGTATCCGCCCTCGACCACCTCCGTGCGGCAGCCATCCAGTGGCGGTCGGCCGGCGCCCCGTATGAGACCGCGCGGAGCCGCTTACGGGTCGCGCGGATGGCCGCGGCCCTCGGAGACCGCACCGGTGCGGAACGGGAAGCCCGGGCGGCCCTTGCTGCCTTCGAGCACCTGAGCGCGCGACTCGACGCCGAGGCGGCGACCGGGCTCGTGGCGGAGCTGACGGGGCCTGCGAGCCGACCCTGAACGCGGTTGTTCGTGCGCGCTCCCAGCCCTCCGGGCGCGCCACATTCCCCGCACGGACCAACTCTCACCCGATGCGGCAGACGCTCTTCCCGGCCAGGTTGACCACCAAGCTGGCCACCACGCCGACGCATCCTCCGCCTATCGCCGCCCGCCAACCACGCTCCAGAGCGTTCCCCGGTCACGCCATGCACCCGTCGACCACAGGGCCCACAGCACGAGGAGCGGCTGGAAGAGCAGGCGGCCGGCACGCGCCCCGTCGCTGGTAAGCCCGAAGGCGTCGACCTGGTTCACGTACTGGGCGATGTTTCCCGGGAAGATCGCGACGAAGAACGCTGCGGAGAGCCAGCCCACGGCGACCCGGTGGCGCGGGAGAGCGATGAGGGACAGGCCGAGTGCCAGCTCGACGACGCCCGACCCAAGGACGACGAGGTCGTCTGCCACCGGCAGCCAGTCCGGGACCTGCGCGGCGAACTCCTCGCGGCCGAACGTGAGATGGCCGATGCCGGCGACCAGCAGGAACAGCCCAAGGACCACCCGTGCGATGGTCCGTGGAAGCGACGACCGGCGGGGCGGCGAGGTGCCACTCATGAGGCGACGTTAGCACGACGCCTGCGTCGCCTCGCGGCGCGCCCAGGGGATCACGCGCGAGGACGTCTGGCACCAGCGGACGCCCATGGGGACGTTCGCGGTCGTGCTCATGGAGGGGGAGGATCTGGCCGGCGCGATGGGCTGGAAGGAGCGAGCGCCAGGCAGTCCGGACAGGCCGCCGGCGCCAGGCGTGCCACGACGATCGACCGACCCTTGACGACGGGGTCGTAGATCGCGTGCGGCACGTCGGCCGTGGACGACCCGACCTGATCGAGTCGAGGCTGCGGCCTCCACGACGCGCATGGGCAGGGCGTAGAGTCCAGCTGTCGCACGCACAGGGCGACGCCATCGGCGACGACGCGAAGGCCGAGTGGATGTCTTCGCCGCCAGGAGGGGAGCCCGAGTCATGTCAGTGACCAGCGCCGCCACATCTGCGCCCGCGGCCCCGCCTGCCACCGGGACCATCGCCCCGGAGCGGGCCCGCTCCCTGCGCCGCTGGAACCGCTTCCTGGTCTTCGCCCACGGGGGCCAGTTCGTCCTGATGCTCCTGGTCTCCGGGACCGCGGTGCTCTTCGAGGTCGTGGTGCCGACGGCTCGCCCGGTCATCGTGAACGGCGAGTTCACCGGGATCGAGCCATCGAGCGTGATGCTCGTCTCGTTCCCGCTGGTCTACCTGATCGCCAGCTTCTTCCTGATGAGCGCCCTCGCCCACGCCTCCGCCGGCTTCTTCCTGCGCGGTCGCTACGAGGCGTGGCTCGCCCGGGGCATGAACCCGTTGCGGTGGGTGGAGTACTCGTTCTCCTCGACGGTGATGATCGTCGCGATCGCTTACCTCAGCTTCATCACCGAGTTCCCGGCGCTCGTCGCGATCGCCGGCTGCAACGTCGCGATGATCCTGTTCGGATGGAGCATGGAGGCGGGCAACGAGGGCCGGCTGACGAAGGGCGAGCGCATCGACTGGAAGCACTTCATCTTCGGCTGCATCGCCGGGGTCGTCCCCTGGATCGCGATCTTCTCGATCGTGTGGGCCTACTCCGCCCAGCAGGGCCTGCCGCCCGAGGCCCAGATCCCGGGCTTCGTGTACGTGATCATCGCCAGCCTGTTCGTCGCCTTCAACATCTTCGCGGTCACCATGGTCCTCCAGTACGGGAAGGTCGGCCGCTGGAAGGACTACCTCACGGGCGAGAAGACGTACATGGTGCTGAGCCTGGTCGCGAAGTCGCTCCTGGCCTGGCAGGTCTGGTCCGGCACGCTCCGCCCGCAGTGACACGGGCGGACCATCCGGGTCCGGCTCGCCGGTGAACGCCAGCACCCGGCTCCACAGCGCCCGTCGATCGTCGGCCGACAGGCGGGGGAAGGGGACCCGGCAGCACCGGCTTCCCGCTGGTCGCGAAGAGCTCGTCCGAGTTCGTCGGGAGCCCGACGGGGTGTTGTTCCTGCGCGCCTGAAGCCCTCCGGGCGCGCCAAGGCCTCGCGAGGCGCGAACCCTACTCGCTGACGCGTCTTGCCTGATCGAAGAGTGCAGCGCCTTCCTTCTTCGCGGCGTCGATCTCGGCCCAGTCGATCCGGGGGCTCGCCAGCCCGCGCGCGCGGAGGTAGCGGCCGAACGCGTCGACGACGTCCGGCGGCAGGGCATCCGCCCACGACGCGGGCGTCGGTCTCCCGCCATCGAGCGCGGCGACCACTCCCGGGTCCCGCCCGCCCATCAGGCGGCTCCCATGCTCGGCTTGGCGACCATCAGGGCGATGATCACCAGGAAGCTCACGAGCTCGAGGCGTGAGACGACGAAGAGCCTGCCCAGCAGTGCGCGGCCTGGCACGGACGTCGGGCCTTCTGCGTCGAACAGCTGCGCGACGCGCTTGGACTTCGGCCCGAGGTAGAGCGAGCCGACGAGCGCCGAGACCAGCCAGAGCACGATGGCGATCGAGATCCAGGTCTGCTGGAAGGCCCAGCGCTGCGTGGTCATGATCACGCCGGCGATGAACAGCAGGATGGAGGCCGGCAGGAACACGCGGGTTCCCAGGAACTCGATGTGCCGACCCAGCTTGGGGAGATCCGCCGGATCGGACGAGCGCGCCACCTGCATCGCCAGCAGCTGGGCGTAGAACGCGCCGCCCACCCAGACGACCGCACACAGGATGTGGACGTACTTGACCAGTTCGTACATGGCGCTATCCCCCCGCGGTGATGACGAGCCGGCCGTACACGGGAAGTGCCGACCGGGGAACGAGGCGGCGGCTCTTCCAGAACGGCCCTGCCCAGTCGCAGGGACGCCCCGATATCCGTCGCCGTCGTCGATCGATCACCTGCGATGTCCGTGTCCTCCCGTTCATGACCAGCCCAGGAGCAGCGCGAGGCCGATGAGCAGCGTTGGTGCGTAGATGGCCGCGGGCAGGAAGCCGTGGAACGCGAAGAAGCCGGCGAGGGCCCCGACTGCGAGCAGCGTGACCGTCCAGGCTGCGGGGGCCGCGATGCCACCGCCCGCGACGAGCGTCAGCCCGATCGCGACGAGCGCAAGACCGGTCGTCAGCATGAACGCCGAGTACAGGCCTCCGGTCACCGCACCGAGGAGGGTCTCGGCCGGTTCGGTCGGCGTGCCAGCCGCCACCAACGCCGCGAGGGCCGGGGTCAGCCGCGTCCGGATCGCCTGTCCGGCGCACCACAGAGTGCCCGCGATGGCATACGCGATCGATCCGGCGAGAAGGATCGCCTTCGGTCCGTTCGCGATGTCCAGCGAGCCGGCGAGGATGACGAGTCCGGCGGCCGTCAGGACGGTGGCGCTCGTGAACCCGACGTTGGCCATCGTCCAGGCCAGGCGGTGGGCGGCCACGAGCGCGAGATGCTGCTCCCGTGGCACGGTCCAGACCCGCCAGAGGGGCGGGTCCATCAAGCAGACCGTGGCGATGGCCGGCCCCGCCACGAGGAGAGCGGCGGCCACCGTGATGCTGTCAGTCATCAGCCGACTCCGATCGTTCGATGCAGTTCCCGGAGCTCCACGCGGTCGGCGCCGTCCCGGGGCGCGCCGAACCTGTACATCAGGTCGTTGGCACGCTGGCCGAGCGTGACCATCAGAGTCCCTCGGCCGGCGAGGGGAGCGGAGCCGCCCCGAGATCCGCCTGCGCCGCGGTCGCCGCATCCGCGGCCTCGCGGCGCAGTCGCCACGACGCTCGGGCCGTCACCACCCCGATCCCCAGGATGGCGAAGCCGTTCAGGGGGTGCAGGGCGGCGGCCGCGGGCAGGTCGGCGCGCATCGAGACGAGCACCGACTGCAGCGCGAACAGGACCAGGAGCAGGACGCTCAGGCCGGTGATCCGGCGCGGCATCCGGCCCGCCAGCGCCAGGACGAGGACGACCAGCGTCAGCCAGCCGAACAGGTAGCCGAACTCGCGATGAGTGATGAAAGCCCTCGGGTCGTCGAACACGCCGAGCCCGGCCAGGAACACCTGGACGACGGCGCAGGCGACGAAGGCCGCCGCGACGATCGGGTGGGCGGCTCGCACGAACGTGCGGGTCATGGGTCGAGTCCTCCGGGGGTGCCGGCGCGGCGTGTGGCAGCGGGGATGTCGAGTGTCGGTCAGGCGGCGGACGATCCCGCCCTGCGCCACATGAGGTAGTTCGTGACCCCCAGCACGGGGATCTCGGCCGTGGTCTCGAACCCGAAGTAGCCGTAGAACCGGACGTTCTCCGGTCGGTCCGTCTCGAGGTAGCTCGCTGTTCCGGTCCGATCGAGCTCTCCGCAGTACTGCTCCATCAGTCGCTGGCCGATGTGTCGACCCTGGGCACCCGGGTCGACGCCGATCGGGCCGAGGTGGGAGTGAGGGTCGTTCGGATCGTGCTTGGCCCACGCGGACAGCCAGGTGCCCACCCGCAACGCGGAGCGGATGCCGAAGCCGGTCATCATCGCGGGCGTCATCCTGAGCTGCTCGGCCGTGGAGAACCGACAGTCTGGGGAACGGACCGAGTGCATCAGGCCGAGGATCCGCGAGCCCTCGAGTGCCACGAGCTTGGGTCCCTTCATGGCTGCGAGCCCGGTCCGGAAGAACGCCTCGTTCCGGGAGAGTCGGTCGGGACCGAATGCGGCGACATGCAGCGGGTTGGTCACGAAGGCTCGCGCCAGGGCACGTGACACTTCCGCCGTCATGTCCGGACTGAACGGTTCGATACGGATGTCCGACATCGTGTGTGGACCTCTCTCTGCGCGGATCGGTCACCGCCGTCGCGGGTGGCCGACGTGACTGCCGTGGGGGGCGTCGTGCCCCCGTCGACAAGCCTGCGGCCGCACCCGACCGGAGGTCATGGGACCGGTGTCCCGACCGGTGTCCCGATCCGCGGCAGCGGGCAGCCGTTCAGCCCCGCCGGCCGTCCTCGCCGCCCATCCCCGCCTGGCGCGCCCGGACGATGGCCTCGGCGCGGTCGCGCGCCTGGAGCTTCGAGAAGATGTTCGACACGTGGTTGCGCACCGTCTTCGGCGAGAGCACGAGCTGGGCCGTGATCTCCGCGTTCGACCGGCCGCGCGCCACGAGATCGAGGATCTCGCGCTCGCGTTCGGTGAGCTCCGGGAACGCGGCGACCTCCACGGCCGGGCGGGGTCGCGCGAAGAAGGCCATGAGCCGCCGTGCGACGCCCGGCCCGAAGATCGCCTCGCCGGAGGCGACGGCGCGCACCGCGCGGAGGATCTCGGCGCGCTGCGCGCCCTTGAGGACGTATCCCCGGGCGCCAGCGCGGACGGCGTTGAACACGGATTCGTCGTCGTCGTACATCGTCACGACGAGCACGGCGACGTGCGGCGCGCCATCGACGATCCGGCGGGTGGCCTCGAGCCCGTCGATGCCCGGCATGTTCAGGTCCATGAGCACGACGTCGGGCTGGAACGAGATGGCCTGTTCGATCGCCTCGAAGCCCGTGCTGGCCTCGCCCACGACCGCCAGGTCGCCGGCCGTTCCGAGCAGAGCGCGCAGACCGGAGCGGAACGTCGCGTGGTCATCCGCGATCAGGACCCGCGTCATGGCGTCCGAGTCGGTCATCGTGCCGCGGTACCCGCCCCGGTCGTCGGGGTCGTTCGCACGAGGCCGGGTGTCGGCCCGATCGGCAGGCGTGCGACGACCCGGACGCCGCCGCTGCCACCCCGGACGAATGTGAGCGTTCCGCCGAGCTCGGCGGCGCGTTCGTGCATCGAATTCGATGCCGGTTCCCGGACGCTGATCGGGCGGGAGCCCGCGCCCGTCGTCGACGATCTCGACCACCAGGTCGCCGTCGGCCCGGATCCGCACATGGCATGTCCCGGCCTCGGCATGGCGGACCACGTTGGTGAGCGCCTCGACGGCGATGCGATAGGCCGCCACTTCGACGGCGGCAGGGAGTTCGGGGAGCGGGGAGGCGGGGCCGTCTACGACGAGCCGCGTTCCCGGGGCGAGTCCGGCTCCGGCCTCCAGGCGCCCGGCCTGCTGCTCGATCGCACCGAGGAGCCCCAGCTCGTCGAGCGCCGGGGGTCGCAGCCCCTCGACGAGGCGGCGGATGTCGGCCAGCGCCGCGCGCACTTCCTGTCCCAGCTCGTCGAGAAGGCGGCGCGCCGTCGCCGGGTCTGAATCGAGCGTCTCCGCCGAAGCTTCGGCGCGCATGCCGATCGCGGCGAGGGTGGGCCCCAGTCCGTCGTGGAGGTCTCGTCGCAGTCGCCTTCGCTCCTCCTCGCGCGCGAACACGAGGCGCTCGTGCGATCGGGCGAGGTCGTCGCGCAGGAGCAGGGCGTGGATCGCCGCACCGGCCTGGCGCGCGAGGTCCTCCAGGAGTCCCGTCTCATCGGCTCGGAAGCCCCGTTCGCCGGAGCGGATCCCGAGGACGAGCCGGCCCACGGGCTCCGCCCCGTGGGCAAGGGGCAGGATGGTGACGGCCTGCTGGCGCGATCCATGCTCCGCGGCGGTCGCGACCGCGCCCGTCGCGTTGGCGACCTCCAGCGCGACGTACGGCAGGCGCAGCGCCTCGGCCACCGTCGCGACGATCGCGGGGAACGCACGATCGGGGTCAGCTGCCCACTCCAGGCGCTGGCCGAGCAGACGCATCGCCCGCCACGGCTGGTCTCGCTGACCGTACATCAGCCGGTTCACCGAGCGCTGGACGGCGTCGCGGAGCGGCAACGCGACGAGGGCGGCGACGCCTGTTGCAAGGAGCGAGACGCCGAACCCATGCTCGCTGCCGACCACCGCGCCGATCCCCGACGTGATGACGACATAGGTCGTGACGATCCCGAGCGTCAGGCCACCGTAGACGAGCGTCCGGTTGACGACGACGTCGATGTCGAACAGCTGGTCACGCAGGATCCCGGCAGCGAGGCCGAGCGGGAGCGGCAGCGCCACGAGCCCGATCCAGGAGTCCGGCAGCAGCGTCCGGCCGAGGAGCATCTCCGGGAGCATGTAGCCGACCAGCCCGAGCCCGGCGCTCACGGCGATCCCGAGCGTGGCCCAGCGGATCCGGGCCCGGGCCGCCAGGTCGACCGTGCGGACGTAGCTCCGGACGAGCAACGCCAGCGACAGGCCCAGCAGCGGGACGACCACCGCCACCTGTGCCAGCGGCCACGTCCCCACCCACTCGAGCATCGTCGACGACGCGAGCAGACCGGCCAGCATCGCCAGCGCGTAGAAGCCGAACGCGAACGCGTAGACCGCGGGAATGAGCCTGCGATGACGCATGACGACCGGCAGCGAGGCGGGGAACACGAAGGCAAGGTGGAGGCCCGCCGGCCACAGGAGCATGTACAGCGGGCCGGTCACGATCGCGTAGAGCACGAACGGGGCACCCTGCACGACGTCGCTGACCGTGATGCCCAGGAACCACGGGACGCTGCTCCCTGCAGCGCCGCACGCCGCGATCATGAGCGCGGTCGCCGCGGGCTCTCGGGGGCGGCGGGCGAACACGAACGCCGCGACGCCGGCGAACGCGAGTGAGAACAGGATCACGCTCCAGCCATCGAGCAGCGTCTGGCCGATCGACGGCTCGGCCCAGGTGACATCGGTCGTCAGCGGCGACCCGTCACGGATGAGGCGATACGGGATCGGTCGCTCGCTGCCGGGCCGCGCGACGGACGGGTCGGTCGAATCGCGGAGCCAGGCCTCGAGAGAGCGGCCTTCGACGGCCGTGACCAGGTCGCCGTCTTGCAGCCCCGGGGCCGGCGCGTCGATCGGGGTGATCCGGACGCCGACCGCGGACCATCCGTCCCCGTAGAACGCGATCCGGGCGTTGTCGGACGGCGTCCGATCGCGCACGACGAGGAACAGGATCCCGGCGCCCAGCGATGCGGCGAGCGCCAGCCACGTGGCCAGGACCCGAACCCGGCGCGTCCGCGCCATCCCCTCCCCTCCCCGTGCGGCCCGACAGGGACATGTGATCGCGTATGACCACCTGCCAACGCTCATCCGGCAGAGGCGGCGCATCTCACGACGGGGCGGAGCGGGTCGCGCCTACCAGCGCGTCGGGGCGTCCTACGGGCCGGTGTCCACTACTTCTTGATGTAGATCATCACCGGCGGGATCATCCCGGCTCGCTCCGCCATCGCCGCCAATTCGGGCGAGAACGAACGCTGCGCCGCCTGGAAGGCCTCCATGTCGGGGACATCCCAGGTGCTCGCGACCTGGCTGCTGCCATCCATCGCAACGTAGCTGGACCCGTCCGACGCGACCGCCGACAGGGCGGCGGTCATGTCCGCCTTGAACTTCAGCCAGGCCTCGACATCCTTGACTGCCGCGGTGACGATGATCTCCGGCATGCCGTCTCCTCCAGGAGCGCGCCTGGGTGCCTGATGGCGGGGCGCCGACCCAGTGCAGGACGCGGAGTATGCGCGTGGGTGCAGGGCATGCATAGAGGGAAGCCCGCTCGTCCGGAAACGAGGGCACCGAGGAGGGCGAGGGGGCACGGCAGGGTGGGGCGTCCCAGACATCCAGGGAAGTCGCTGACGGGTACGGCCAGAGTCAGTGACGGCGTGCCGGGGCGGTTGTTCGTGCGCTCTCGCGACCCTCCGGGCGCGCCAGATCTCCGGCGCGAGCGACCTACTCGAGCCGCGTCGGCGCGAGGAGCAGGTCCTGGAGCGCGGCTCCGTACCAGCGCTCGAACCGATCTCCGCCCCATCCGCGATCGACGGCGAGGAGGCGGTATACGTCCGGGCTACCGATGGCGAAGAGGATGTCCGTGGCTGCCTCGAGGTCGAGATCGCCGCGGAGATCCGCTGAGCCGAGGACGATCCTCAGCAGCTCGCGCTGGCCTGCGTACCGCTCCTCGTTCCCGCGGTCGCGGAGCGCGGCGATCTCCGGATCGGCGGACGCCGCTCCCCGCACGACCTCGTCCACGGCCGCACGCCGCTCGAGGATCGCCCGACCGCGAGACGCCAGCATCCGGAGTCGCAGGCGCGGGTCCGTCTCGTCGCGCATCTCCTCGACCCAGGCCTGCTCGAGAAGCGGAGGTGCGTCGACGCCCCCGGCGATCGACACGTCGACGAGCTGCGAGAGAAGCGCGCGCTTGCTGCCGAACGTGGAGTAGATGGTCTCGGCCGACACGTCGGCGCGGTCGGCGATCGAATCCACCGTCGCGGCGACATAGCCTCGCTCGACGAAGAGCTCGAGCGCCGCGTCGAGGACTCGCGACCGCGTCGCGCGAGCCCTCGCGGCACGGCGCGGGAACCGCTCCGCGCGATCCGGGTTGACACGCTCGCCCACGTGTGTACAGTACCACTTGATTGATGCAGTGTCACTGTATCGACGGCGTCCCACAGGGAGCACGACATGCCGATCCTGCAGATCGAGCACCGCGTCCGCGACTTCGCGACCTGGAAGGCCGCCTTCGACAGCGATCCGGCGGGCCGCGAAGCCGGCGGCGTGCGGCGCTACGCGATCTTCCGTCCCGTCGATGATCCCGCCTATGTCGCGGTGGACCTGGCCTTCGACACGCATGGCGCGGCGGAGATGTTCAAGATCGGCCTCGAGGCGCTGTGGCGCTCGCCGCAGGCGCAGTCGGCGTTGGGCGGCACCCCCCGAGCGCGGCTCGTGGATCTCGTGGAGAGCCGGGAGTTCTAGGCAGGCGGGGATCAGCGCGTGGACGTGCCGGCAGGTCCGGCTGATCTGGATGACGGCAGACCCGTGCCGGGTGATCGACACCTGAGGGGGAGACGTCCGGACGGACGCAGCCGGATCCACGTGGGGTCACATGCCGACGCGACGGGATGGCTAACGGCCGACGGGGCAGGCCAGAGGCGATCACGCACCAGGAGTCACCGCCGGTCGCCCGTCTGGGACGATCCCCAGCTGGATCATGAGCCCAAGCTGGTCGGCGACACCCCAGTGCTCGACGACCTTGCCGTGCGCGAAGCGCAGAACGTCGAAGACGTCGACCTCCACGGTCCTGCCCGTCGGTGGATGACCCATCACCGAGCCGGTGTTCACACCGCGTGCGCGGTTCCGCGTCCACACGGTGTCGTCCGAGACAACGAGATCCTCGACGGTCAGGGCGAAGTCGGACATCCAGCGATGGAGCGTCTCGACCACGGCCTTGGCTCCCTCAAGCCCTGGCCCATTCCCCCGCTGATGCTCGACGGTATCGGCCGCCATGAACGCGTCGAGGACCCCAAGGTCACCTCGTCCGAACCCCTCCTCGATGATCCTGCGTGCGCAGGCACGCATCTCGTCTTGTGTCATCGGTCGGCCCTCCGGCATGTCGATAGAGTGAGACTCTATCTAAATAGAGTGCTACTCTATCGGTGTGGACGGGGATGTCAAGCGACCCGAGGCCGCTTATGGTCGACCATCGCTGAGGGCGGAGCGTGCGGCGGTGACCCGTCGTCGGATCCTCGCGGCTGCCCGCCTTCGCTTCTCGTCCGCTGGGTATGGCGCCACGACGCTCCAGGCGGTGGCAGACGAGGCCGGCGTCGCCGTCCAGACCGTGTATGCCGTCTACGGGTCCAAGGCAGGCATTCTCCGGGCGCTGCGCGAGTCGCTCGTCCGGCAGCCCGAGGCCGAGCAGCTCTATGAGGCCGCCCTCGGGGCGGCGGACCCGGATGCCGCCCTGGTCCTCTTCGCGCGGTCGATCCGCGTCCGATGGGAGTCCGGCGCGGACATCGTCCGCACCCACGCGGAGGCGGCGGCATCCGACCCGGCACTCCGGGCGGAGGTGCTGCACGTGCTCGCACGTCGCAGGGACGGGATCGCCCGGCTCACGAAGACGCTCGCCGGGTCGCTGGCCGATGGCATCGATGTCGGCCACGCCACGGCGATCGTCGACGCGCTCACCCTGCCGGAGATCTACGTGGAGCTGACCGAGGTCGCCGCCTGGAGCCCGGATGCCTACGAGGCGTGGCTCGGCGCTGGCCTCCGTCGTGAGCTCCTCCGCTCGTCGGCACCCCGAACGGACTGAACCGTCGCCGCGAGCGCGGCCGGCTCTTCGTACCGCCCGCGGCCTTCGCCGGCCTCGACGGCTGCGCGGATCGCACCCCGCTCGTTCGCGCGACCGCTGTGCCCCCCGCCCGTCTCGACCGTCCGTCGCGTCCCGCTCCGGGCACCCTCACGTACCATCACCGTCGATGCAGGACGAGCGCACGCGCACCGTCGTCGACGGGTACGACCGGCTCTCCGGGCAGTACCTGGAGTGGATCGCCCGCATCGAGGGCGACCCGCGCGACCGGATGCTGGCCGAGTTCGCCCAGCGGGTCCCCGCCGGAGGGCGCGTCCTCGACCTCGGATGCGGGCCCGGGATCCCCTCGACCAGGGCGCTGGCTCAGCGCTTCGATGTCGTCGGCGTCGACGTCTCCGCGGCGCAGATCGAGCTGGCCCGCAGGAACGTGCCGGAAGCGGAGTTCATCGAGGACGACCTCATGCGGATCGACGTGCCGGACGCCTCGTTCGACGGCGTGACCGCCTTCTACTCGATCCCCCACGTCCCCCGTGAGCACCACCCGCGGGTCTTCGCCCGGATCGCCCGATGGCTGGTCCCCGGCGGCATCTTCCTCGCGACACTCGGCGCTGCGGACGCACCGGACTGGATCGGTGAGTGGCTCGGCGGGCCGATGTTCTTCAGCAGCCATGACGCCGAGGCCAACCGGGACCTGCTGCGCGCCAGCGGGTTCACGCTGGAGGTCGACGAGGCCGTCACGATGCACGAGCCGGAAGGCCCGGTCACCTTCCTGTGGGTCATCGCGCGGAAGGTGGGATGACCGGGGACGTGAGCGTGCTACGGGGCGGAGGTCTCCGGCGGCCCGGCCGTGACCGGTGCCTCGAGCAGCAGATCGAGCTCCCTGAAGGCCGCGTCCATCTCGCGCCGCAGTCCGATGAGCGAGCGGGGGCTGCATCCTCGGTCTGATCCGCGCTCGTCCGCAGCGGTCCGACGCTGTCGTTCCTGTGCGCCCGATGCCCTCCGGGCGCGCCGGGTCCCCCTTCGCGCGTCGGTCCGGGTCCGTCAGTCGGCGCCGACGAGCCCGACCACGGGCGCGAGCGCCTCGAGCGCCTCGATCGTCCCAGGGCCGAACATGAGCTCCGCCTGGGTGTAACCGGCGTCGCGGAACGCGCGGAGCCTGCGGGCGATCTCCTCCGGCGTGCCGGACACGACGTTCGGTCGCTCGCCGGCGGGCATGAACGGGTTCACGAGCACGCCGATCGATCGGCCGATCGACGCCGGATCCCGACCCTCCTCCGCGCAGATGGCCTCGAGGGATGCGATCCGCGGCGCGACCTCCGCGACCTCCGCGCGCTCCTCCACGTAGCCGCTCCAGACGTCGGCGTGGCGGACGGCGTGCCGCTGACCCCGCGGGCCATTGCCGCCGATGAGCAGAGGCATCCCGCCCGGCCGCGGTCCTCGCGGAGCCTGCGGGAGGTCGCGCGCCGCATGGAACGTCCCCTCGAAGTCCGCATGGCCCCCGTGGATGAGCGGGACGATGATCTCCAGCGCCTCCTCGAACCGCGCGAAGATGCGGTCCTCCGGCAGCCCGAACGCGTGCGCCTGCCCGGGCCACTCGTGTCCCGCGCCCAGTCCGAACACGAACCGCCCCCCGCTGATCTCGTCGAGCGTCTCCGCCGTCTTCGCGATGATCCCGGGGTTGCGATGCAGCGCGGACAGGACCCACGTCCCGACCTTGGCGGTCGACGTCGCCGCCGCCACGGCGCCCGCCATCGCGACGCCGTCCCACACGCCCTGCGGCGCCGCGTCCTCCGCGCGCCAGAGGAGCTCGTCGGGAGTCCAGATCGTCGCGAACCCGATCGCCTCGGCTCGCAGCGCCATCGCCCGGATCTCCGTCCATCGAGCGGTCGTCCGCTCCTTCCCGAACTGCATGAGCGGCATGACGATCCCGAGCTCGAACGGGGGCACTCGATCCTCCTTCGCGGTGGCGGGACGGCGAGTCTACGCGTCGGGGTGGCGGCCATAGGCGACGAAGCGACCACGGCGAGGCAGTGGCCTGATCATCCCGGACCGCTCCAGGCAGTAGACGGCGCGCCGGGCGAGCCGGCTGGAGCGCCCCGTGGCCGCCACGATGTCGGCGGTGGTGAACGGATCGGGCAGGTCGGCCGGGAGCAGGCTCAGGAGATCGTCGGGCGTGTCGATGCGCAGCGTCTCGATGACGCGGAGCAGGCGTCGGTCGAGGCGTCGCCATGTGCGCGGGTACCGGTACCTGGCGCCATCGGCGATCGGACCGCGGATCTCTTCCTCGCAGGTGAGAAGGACCTCGATGCGGAAGCCGGGATGCGCGACGAGCCCGGGGATGTGGACGAGCTCATCGAACAGGTCGAGGGCCATGCCGCGCTTCGGGGAACGCCTGCGCCCGACGACCGCGCCGTCCGCATCGACGCGAACGAGCCGTTTCTCGATCGGGATGGGGTAGACCAGCACGACGGCGTGCGACGCGACCAGCCGCTCGAGCTTGCGGCTGGCCGAGCCGAAGCTGCCGGTCTGGATCTCCACGAGCTCGTCGGGGCCTGCCACGTCCACGACGAAGCCGTCCACGACGGACTCGACCCGGGCGTCGACGACGGTCGCGGCGTAGCGGGCCTTGAGCGCCGCATGGAGCGAGCCCTCGCGGAAGGTCGTGAAGTCAGACACGGCGGCGCGGCACGATCACACCGAGCTGGCGTCCCTCACCCCGGCAGCGCACCTGCCCGACGGCCGGTGTACGCCGCCGCCTGCGCCGGCGGGCCATCCGCCGGGCGTCAGCTCCCGCCGAGGATCTCGGGTGCCGCGTCGGCATCGCGCTTTCCTGCGCCCGCCGGCTCGTCGACCCGATCACTCGCTTCCCAGGCGGGCTCGCCGGTCTCGTGATGCCGCTCCCGCCCCGCCTCGCGACGTTCGTGGCGCGGGGCAGGCTCCGCAGCGGCAGGGTCCGGGGCTCCCGACAGTGCGCGTTTGATCCTTGCCAGCAGGGACATCCGGGGGGTCCTCCCGTTCGGCGCAGGCGCCACGTGATGGGATGACGGCCAGGGACGGCACGTATCTCGATACTGTGGACCGATATGGACCTCGGCGCCGGGCGAAGCCTTCGGCCGTGCTGGGCGTCCGTCGGCGCAAGCGCGCGTCGGCGCAAGCGCGCGTCAGCGCGCGAGCGCCTGGAGAAGCCTCTGCGCGACGCTGGTCCAGCTCCATCGCTCCACCGAGGCCCGCCGAGCCGACGCCCGGATGGCCGCCCGATCGGGCCCGTCCAGGGCGAGAAGCTCGGTGAGCTTCGCCCGGAGATCGCCGGCGTCCCCGGACGCGAACCCGGTGAGATGCCGCAGGTGCCGCGGGTACTCCTCGGCGAGCCCGCCGGCGATCTCCGCGAGTCCGGAGTGGAGCGCCACCAGGGGCGGGCATCCCGTCGCGGCGGCCTCGGCGGCGACCATCCCGAACGCCTCGGGGAAGATCGACGGGACGACGCACGCGTCCGCCAGGGCGAGCAGGTGCGCGAGATGCCGATGCTCGAGCGGTCCCGTGAAGAGGACATCCGTGGAGGCGAGGCGCTCCAGATCCGCACGGTGATCCCCGAACCCGACGACCACGGCGCGCGCGTCGATGCCCTCGAGCGCCTCGATGAGCAGGTGCACTCCCTTGTTGCGGATGAGCTTCCCGAAGTACACGACCGTCGGCCGGTCGCCGGCGAGGAACCTGGCGAGGCGCGCGGCGTTCCCCTCGTCGGGCAGGCGCTCGTCGGCGTTGGCGGGGTTGGGCGGGTCGCGCCGCGCCTCGGTCAGGAGGGCGGCGAGCGCGGTCGTCTGCTCCTCCGGGCGCCAGTCGTCGATGTCCACCCCCGGGGGGACCTGGTAGACCCGATCGACTGGGCCGCAGACGTCCTCGAGGACGCGGGCGACGTGCGCGGAGCCGACGAAGGTGGCCTCAGCCTGCTGCAGACAGTCCCGGCCCCACGCTGCCAGGGCGGGGTGGCCCCGCATCGTGTACTCCAGCTCCGACCCGTGGGCCTTCACGGCGAAACGGGCGCCGCTCGCGACCCCGACCGGACCCCCGAGCAGGATGTGGTTGCACAGGACGACGTCGGCGGGGAGGTGCTCGATCACGGCCTTCGCGTTGGCGTCCACCCAGCGGTCGAGCTCGTCGGCGCTGCAATCCTGGACGCGCTTGACCTCGTACCCCGCGTATCGATCGAGCACGAACACCGGCAGCAGCCCACCGACGTCGGGCCGGACGACGCGTGCGCCGCCGAGGTCGTGAAGGTCGGGCCGCGGATCCTGGCAGAACACCGTGACGTCGTGCCCCGCCCGCATCCAGGCGCGCGCGAGCTGGCGCGTGTAGACGTTGGAGCCGGTGCCGCCCAGCAGGTAGCCGTGCCACAGCAGGATGCGCATGCCCCGATCCTATGACGGCGGTCGGTGGCGGGGGCCTGCGGCGCGAGGACGCCGGACTATGGCGCGCGCCGCGTCGGCGTCAGGGATTTAGGTCGGTGGACGACCAGGCGACGGCACCGTTCGCGTCCTTGAGCTTGACCTCGAACGCGTAGCCGTGACCGTTCGCTCCCGTCCCCTGGCACTGGACCGACGAACCGACACTCACGGCCGCGCCGCCGTTGCACGTGATCTCGGTCAGGACGTTCTGGGTCTGGGATTCGAACTCGGCCTTGACCGTCGCGCCGACCTTCGCCGCGTCAAGACTCCCTCCGCCACAAGCCGCGACGAGGGCGACGACGGCGACGACGATGCCGACTCCGTGAGCCGATCGCATGCGTGCTTCCTCCGGGTCCAGCGGTGGCCATCGCCGGGACGCCGAAGCGTGCACCGCCCGTCCAGCATATCGCCGGGCGCACGCCCGCTGCCGTCCGACCCTTCCCGAACTACATGAGCGGCAGCGTCGACGGGGGATGTGCGTCGCTCGCGCCCACTGGCGCGCCATCCCGACGGTCGGTCAGCGCGAGAAGGTCAGGTGCGTGATCCCACTCGGGGCGGCTTCCACCGTCACGCGGTAGCCGTCCTCGAACCCGCGGAGGTCGTCCCAGAGCCGGATGCCGCGGTCCAGCAGGATCGGGACGATGGCGACGTGGAGCCGGTCCACGAGTCCGACCTTGAGGAACTCGCGCACCACGGTCGCGCCGCCGCCGATCCGCACGTCCTTGCCGCCCGCGGCGTCTGACGCGAGGTCGAGCGCCTCGCGGGGCGTGGCGGACAGGAAATGGAAGGTCGTGCCGCCCGCCATCTCGAGCACCGGGCGCCGGCTGTGGGTGAGCACGAACACCGGGCAGTGGAACGGAGGCTCGTCGCCCCACCAGCCGCGCCAGTCGGGATCGTCCGCGCCGGCGTGGAGCCCGAACATGCCGGCCCCCATGATCTCCGCGCCGACCTCGGCGAAGTACGCCTGCGCGTACTCATCGTCGACGCCGGTCGTCCCCTCGCCGGACGTGTCGTGCAGCACGCGGGCCCGGAACGTCCGGGTCGCGATGTAGGCCTCGACGAGGCGCGACCAGTCGGGTCCGAACGGGTCCTCGGGCGTCTGGTCGGTCGTCGTCGCGAAGCCGTCCAGGGAGATGTTCAGGTCGACGCGCACGGCCATGGGATGCCCCTCCACGGTGACTGCTGGCGCAGTCGCACCAGTATGCCGACAGACGCCGATCAAGCCCGGGATGTCGGTCACCCACGAGCGACTCGGCGCCCGCTCCAGGCGATCACGCCCGCGAGTACGACCAGCACGACGCCCACGACGGCCCAGAACGACTGTCCGCTCATGGGGCTGCCTCCGAGCAGGCCGATCCCCTGCGCGATCCACACGATCCCGACGAGGAGCAGGGCGAGCGAGACGATGCGCCGGGCGAACCCCATCGAGACCTCCTTCGCTGTAACGGCCCGACGACCTGCGGGTGCGGCAGAGCGGGCGCGGACGCTATGTCCTGCGCCCGCCCGGGTGGCGCGACGAGACGCGAGTCAGGGTGACGGCTAGGTTCGCACAGCGTGGAGGCGACGCAGCGCACCGGCGAAGCCGAGGGCTCCTGCGAGGAGCAGCAGCGCGAGACCGAGAGCCGGCGTCGATGCGCCGGCGTCGGGAACGGTCGCGGTGGGAGGCGGGGTCGAGGCGGTCTGCGCGGCCTCCGGTGCGGTGGTGGGAGCCGCGACAGGGGCCGCGACCGGCGCGGCGGTCGGGGCGGCTACCGGGGCGGTGGGCGGGGCGGCCGTGGGCGGGGCGGTGGCCGCCGTGAGGACGATGGCCCGCCAGTTCGTGTAGATGCCCTTCGTGTCCCCCGGCGCCGTGTCGTGGGCGAAGAAGTACAGCGGCTTCCCGTCGTACGTCACCTGGATCGCGCCGTTGTCCGTGCGCGTGATAGTGCCCAACGTGCCCGTGACGCCGGCTGCGCCGGTCGGGGTGTCGCCCGCGTTCACGGTCAGCGCCGGCCAGGCGTCGAGGCACCCGCCCGTGCAGGCGCTCATCCCGCTCCCGGCCACGTCCTTGTCGAACGTGTACAGCGTCATGTCGTTCTTCGTGGCGACCAGGAGCGTCCCCTGGCCGGCGATCACCTTCCCCACGACGACCTGGACGTCCGCCGCGGCGGCGATGCCGGGCACCGCGAGCGCGGCGAGGATCGCAGCCGCAGCGATAGCGGCGAACCGGTGCTTCATGTCGAGCTCTCCCTGGCCGTGCCCGGTATCGGCACGATGGCCGTACTACGTCGGGCGGCGAGCGTCGGTTCTCCGGTCCACAGGCGCAGGCTCCGACGGTCTCGCTGTGGCCGCCATCCGGCGTTGCTCGCGATGGCCGCGACCACCGTCCAGCGCGCCTCGGGCGCTGCTCTCGCGACGGGATGCTCCGACGCTCGGGGTGTCGCGGTGGCGGAGACGATCCGCGGCGGCACCGCGCCGATGTGCCCGCCCCCGAAGGTGGCCGTGACTGTCGCCGAGATCACCCGCCCGGGTGAGGGCGCATCATTCCAGACACGATGATGTGCCACTTGACATAGTGTATTAGACACACTATTATCACTGCCATGGACTTCGACGACATCCTCTCCGGCGCCACCCAGGAGCTGCGACGCGGCACGATCGTGCCCGCCTGTCTCCTGCTCCTCCGTCGACCGGGGTACGGCTACGCCCTGATCGAGGAGCTCGCCCAGCTGGGCTTCACCGTCGACGCGAACACGCTCTATCCGCTGCTTCGCCGCCTGGAGGGCCAGGGGATGCTCGTCAGCGAGTGGAACACGGAGGAGAGCCGTCCCCGGAAGTTCTACCGGACCAGCCCCGAGGGCGAGCGCCTCGCGCATGCGCTCCTCGAGGAGTGGATGCGGATCGACGCCTCGATCCGACGACTCGATGTGGGAGGCCCCCGATGACCACCCTGACGGACCGCTACGTCTGGGGCGTGCTGCGTGCAGTTCCCGAGCGACAGCGCGCCGATCTGGAGCCCGAGATCCGGGCTCTCGTCGCCGATGCCGTGGAGGCGCGCGCCGCCTCGGCCCATGGCGACGACGCCGCCACGGAGCGCGCCGCGCTGACCGAGCTCGGCGACCCGGAGCTCCTGGCGGCCCGGTACACGGACCGTCCGCTGTACCTCATCGGGCCGGGCTACTACCTCGAGTATCGGCGCCTGCTGACGCTGCTCCTCACGATCGTCGTGCCGATCGTGACGCTCGCCACCCTCATGGCGGGCTTCATCGCCGGGACGGGCGCCGCAGAGGTCGCGATCGACGCCGCCTCCGTGGGCGTCAGCGTCGGCGTCCAGCTCGCCTTCTGGGTGACGCTCGTCTTCGCCCTCGTGGAGCGCCGCGGTGCGCGCCGGGCGAGTCCGATCGTGGCGTGGACGCCGGATCGCCTGCCGTCCGTGCCCTCGCCGAGTCGACTCGGTGCCGGCGAGGCGGTCGTGTCCGTGGTGGCCTCGGTGTTCCTGATCGGCGTCGTCATCTGGCAGCCGCCCTTCTACGCCGACGGCGGGACGGTCCCGTTCTTCGATCCCGCGCTCGGCCCTGCGTGGGCCGCCTGGTTCATCGGCGTGGCGGTGCTCCAGATCGCCTTCACGGTCATCGTCTATGCCGCCCGGCGATGGACGTGGCCGATCGCGGTGGTCAACGCGGTCCTGGGTGCGGCCTTCGCGATCCCTGCGGTCTGGCTGCTCCAGACCGGCCAGCTCCTCAGCCCGCAGGTGAAGGGCGAGATGGAGCGCATCGGCGCCGAGGCGGCGCTGGCGCCGACCGCGGCGGTCATCTCGGTCGTGATCATCGGCGTGGTCGCGTGGGATGCGATCGACGGGTTCCGCAGGGCCCAGCGCGGCAGCGTCGGCCGCTAGGCATCCGGACGCAAAGGGGACCGATGCCTCTGGCGCGCCGCTGACGGGCGTCGCATCGTCCTGTCCGGGAGAGGGTGGTCGGCCGTGCACGCTTGGTCGCCGACCACCGTCGGGCCTCGTCCGAGGGAGACCACCACATGGCCGGGAACGAACGATCCTGGCGTCCCAGCATGCTGGTCGCGGCCGCCGCCGCGCTCGCCGTCGTGGGCGTGGCGGCCGCCTTGCTGCTGGTGGCGCCGCCGGGCGCGACGCCGGCCGCCTCACCGTCCGCTGCGGAGTCCTCGCCCGCTGCGGAGTCCTCGCCCGCTGCGACCCTCGGCGCTTCCCCTGCGCAGTCCCCCGACACGACGTGGCGGAGCGTCGTGCCGGCTCCGCTGTCGCCGGTCGCGACGTTCGAGGCGAGTGCGGTCGACGATGCGGGGGTGGCTCCGGATGCACGCTTCGCGCTCACGAGCCTTACCGGCGAGCCCGCCGCGGCGATGGCAGCCCGCCTCCGCGCGGACCCCGGGACGGACCTGGCCGTGGCCGCCGGGTCGGACCCGCGGACCGCGACGATCATGCCGACGGGCGGTCTCGTGCCCGGGACCCAGTACCGCTTCGCCCTCGACGCCCCCGACGGGTCGCTGGCCGCGTCGTGGGCCTTCCGCGTCCGGTCGCCGGTCCACGTGCTGAGCACGATCCCGGGCGACCGGACGACTGCCGTGCCGGCGCAGACCGGCATCGAGGTGACCTTCGACCAGGACGGCGTCGCCGACATGGCCGACCACTTCACGATCGAGCCGGCGGCGACCGGGCACTTCGAGCGTCATGGCCGCACCCAGGTCTTCGTGCCGGACGGGCTCGCCGACGGGACCCTCTACACGGTGACGGTGAAGGCGGGGCTGCCGAGGTCCGGCACGGACCTCGCGCTCGCGTCCGACGTGGCCTTCCGGTTCGAGACGGCCGGCACGAGCGCGGTCGCGCCGTGGCTGCAGTTCGCCCGCGAGGCCATCGAGACGAGCCCGACGGAGGCGACCGTCGCCGGGGTCGAGACGATCGCCCCCGACACGGCCGGGAGCGAGCAGCCGCCGGCCATCACGAAGGCGCCGATCCGCGTCTACCGGATCCCGACGCTCGACGCGGCCGCCGCGATCCTCGCGGACTTCCTCGCGGCACCCCGCTGGACGACCTTCTCGACGCCCGTGATGCCGACCGCGGGACTGCCGGTCGTGAGCTCCTTCACGGCGACCGTCGAAGCGCTCGCCGACGGGAACGGCGGGACGATCCGCTTCCCGGAGCCGCTGCCGAAGGGCCGGTACATCGTCGAGATCGCCGGAGACCACCCCAGCCAGGCCTTCCTCCAGGTCACGCCCGTGTCGGCGTGGGTCTCGGTGCTGAGCGACCGGACGGTCCTGTGGGTCAACGACACCGCGACCGGCGGACCGATCGCGGCCGCGACCGCACGCGTGCGCGACGGGGCCGCGATCGGACGGTCCGGCGCAGACGGTCTGGTGATCGGGCCGACGCCCGACGCGCTCGTGCCGCCCGCCGAGGCCGGCGGCCGCGAGGTCCCGGACAGCCCTCCGCTCCTCCAGGTCGACGCGCCTGGCGGCGACGTGGTCCTCGTCCCCTTCGAGGTGGCCTGGGACGGCGGCATCTACCGCGGCGAGTGGTGGGAGATGACCGGGTCCGCGGACGCGACGTACTGGTCGATGCTCCTCACCGAGCGCGAGCTGTACCGCTCGACCGACGTGATCGACGTGTGGGGATATCTGCGCGGCCGCGACGACGGCTCTGTCCCGCCGACGGTCGCACTGCGCCTGGTCCCCAACGACTCGGCGTCCTCCGCGGACCCGCCGGTGGACGCGCGGACGGACGCGACGCCGGACGGGGTCGGGACGTTCAGCGCGTCGATCCCCGTGTCGGGCCTGCCCGTCGGCTACTACCAGCTCCAGGCCCTGGCAGGCGGGAGGGTGGTGGCCTCCGCCTACGTGGAGATCGGCGTCATCCGCAAGCCCGCATACGACCTCGCCCTGGCGCCCGATCACCGAGCGGCGTTCAGCGGCACGACCGTGCAGTGGACGACCACCGCGACCTTCTTCGACGGCTCGGCCGTGCCGGACCTGCGGGTCATGTACTTCCTCCCTGACGGGGCGGAGCGGGAGGCGACGACGGACGTGGCCGGTCGCGTCGTGCAGGCCGTCCCGATGACGGTGGACGACTGCGCCGACGACTGGTGTCACTGGGACACGGACGGCCAAAGCGAATCGGTGGGTGTCCGGCCGGCGGTGGGGGAGGAGGGCGACATCAACGTCTCCGAGGCCGTGATCGTCTTCCCGACCTCGCACGACGTGGATCTGGACGGCCGCCTGGAGGGCCGGACCCTCCGGGTCACGGGCTCGGTCGACGAGGTGGACCTCGCGAAGGTGGAGGCGGCCATCGCAGCGGGGACCTGGGGGACCGCGGCTGCCGGGTCGGAGGACCCGGACGGCGCGCCGGTGCCACGCGCGTCGGTCACGGTGGTCGTCACGGAGCTCATCCCGGTGCGCCGGCAGGTGGGCACCGACTACGACTTCATCGAGAAGGCGGTCGTGCCGCGCTACGAGTACGACACGCAGCGGAAGACGGTGCGGACGCTCACCGTGCGGACCGGATCGGACGGCCGGTTCACCGTGAAGGTCGCCGTTCCCGCGGCCGGCCATCAGTACGAGGTCACCGCCGAGACGGCGGACCCGCAGGGCCGTCCGGCGAGACGCCTGGTCGACGTCGGTGCCGGGTTCGACCCCTGGGCGGCCGATTCCGGTGTCCGGTTCCAGCGGGTCGGGGGTGGCGAGGCGAGCGCGAAGCCGTACCGGACCGGCGAGAAGGTCGCCTGGCGGATGACCGACGGGGGCGTCCCCGTGAAGGCGTCGGCCTCGGACCGCTTCCTCTACATCGTCGCCCAGCGCGGGCTGCGGTCGGCCGCCGTCTCGACGTCGCCGGTCTTCGCGCGCACGTTCGGCGCCGCCGACGCACCGCGCATCTTCGTCGTCGGCGTCCGGTTCACCGGGTCGACCTATGCCCCCAAGGCGGCCGCCTGGGCTGACTTCGACACGGCCGAGCGCGAGCTCGCCGTCACGGTGATCGCCGACCGGGCGCGCTACCGGCCGGGCGAGGATGCGACCCTGACGGTCACGACCCGGGATCCCGCCGGCCGGCCGGTGGCGGCGAGCGTCATCCTCCAGGCGGTCGACGAGAAGCTGTTCGCGATGGGGCGCGCGTCCGTGCCCGATCCCCTCGGCCGCCTCTACGCGCCGGTGGACAGCGGGATCGTCCGCCTCACCTCCACCCACCAGGTCCCGGTGGACGCCGGACCGGAGGGCGAGGGGGGCAGCACCACCGCGAACCTGCGGAGCGACTTCAGGGACACCGTTGCCTTCCAGGCGCTCTCGACGGACGCCTCCGGGCGAGCGACCACGACGATCCACCTGTCCGACGACCTCACATCCTGGCATGTCTCGGCCTCCGCGATGACGGCGGACCTGGAGACCGGGGTGGACGACCTGCTGCTCCCGGTCGGACTCCCGCTGTTCGCCGACGCCACCGTCGCCGACGACTACCTGGTGAGCGACCGGCCGGTCGTCCGACTGCGCGCCTTCGGGGACGCGCTCCGGCCCGGCGACCCGGTCGTCTTCACGATCTCCTCCGCGACCCTGGGGCTCCCCGAGACGCGACTCTCCGGCACCGCCTTCCATGACGTGGACCTGCCGCTGCCGAAGCTGACGCTCGGCGGCCAGACGCTCGATATCTCGGTGACCTCGCCGACGCGCCTCGACGCCGCCGGGAACGCGCTCGCGGACCGGCTCGTCCGGTCGTTCCGCGTCGTGCCGTCCCGGCTCACCGCCGCCCGGACCGCGTTCGTCACGGTGGGCGATCCGCTGCCTGCCGTCGCGGGGGACGAGGCGACGACGTACACGTTCACCGACGCCGGCCGCGCCCGGTACGTGCCGTACCTCGACGCGTGCGTCGAGCCATCCGGGCTGCGCCTCGACCGGGCGATCGCCGCCTCGAAGGCGCGCGCCGAGCTCATCGCGACCTTCGGCCGTGATCCCGCGTCGCTTCCTCCCGACACCTTCGACCCGGCGGCGTACCCGGTCGGCACCTCCGAGGACGAGGCCGGCACGCGGACGGCCGGGGCGGGCCTCCTCCCGTACGGAGGCCTCGACCCATGGCTGGCCGCGCGCGTGGCGGTGCTGGCGCCCGCTGCGCTCGATGTGGGCGCCCTGCGCCGGGCGCTCGAGACCGTCCGCGACGACGCCACCACCCGGCGCGACCTGCGGATCGCCACGCTGGCCGGCCTGTCCGCGCTGGGGGAGCCGGTCGTCGACGAGCTCGAGGCCGCCCGGGCGCTCGGCGACCTGAGCGTGACCGAGCTGCTGTACCTCGGCCTCGGCTACGCCGCGGCCGGCGACGACGCCACCGCGACCGCGATCGAGCGGGACCTGCTCGCGCGCCACGGTGAGCAGCTGGGTCCCTGGGTCCGCCTCCAGGCCGGGACCCCGGACGCCACCACGGAGGCGACCGCGCTCCTCGCCGTCCTCGCCGCCCGCGTGGGCGACCCCCTCGCCGCGTCGATGATGGAGTACGTGCGCGCGCAACCGTCCGGCGAGACGTCCCTCGCGCTCGAGCTCGTGACCGCGGCGCAGGGCGCGCTCGCGCGCACGCCGGCCGAGGCCGCGGCGTTCGCCTACACGCTCGAGGGCGCGCGGACCGAGGTTCGCCTCGAGCCCGGCGAGTCGGAGACGCTGGTGCTGAGCGCGGCGCAGCGGGCCGGGCTCCGCCTGGAGCCCGTCGCCGGGAAGACGGGCCTTGCCGTCGCCTGGCGCGCACCCACGGACCCGGCGTCGCTTCCGCATGACGCCGCGCTGACCCTGACCCGCACGCTCCCGACCAGCGCGCTGCCGGTCGACCACCCCGTGACGATCGAGATGCACGTCGGCTTCGCCCCGTCCGCCCCCGACGCGCCGTGCTACGCGGTCGTCGACGAGGTCCCGAGCGGGCTCGCCCCTCTGGCGTCGTGGGACATCGGCGCCGGGGAGGGCGTGATCGGCCCCGACAGCGTCGTCGGCCAGCGGGTCACGTTCTGCGTCGAGAACCCCGTCCGCGAGGACGCGACGGGCAAGCTGGTCCGTGAGGCGACCCTCCGGTACGCGGCTCGGGTCGTCAACGAGGGCACCTTCACGTGGGAGCCGGCGGTCATGCAGCTCGAGGGAGCGGCGGACGTCGGGACGACGGTCGCGGGAGGGAGCGTGTCGATCGGCACGCGGTAGTGGCGACACCCCCAGCGCGCGCCCACGCCCCTCCGGGCGGCCCCCGCCCCCGGGCGCGACGAGATCGGGTCGCCTGCGCGGGCCCGCAGCGCATACTCGTGCCATGCGCATCCTCGTCGTCGGCGCCAGCGGCTACATCGGCGGCCGCCTGGTGCCCCTGCTCCAGGCCGGTGGCCATGACCTCGTCCTCATGAGCCGCGACGCCCGGCCGCTCGCCGCCCGATTCCCGGAGGCGCAGGTCGTCGCCGCCGACCTCCTCGAGCCGTCGACGCTGCCCCCGGCCTCGAGGGGGTCGACGTCGCCTACTACCTTGCCCACTCGATGGGCGCCGGCGAGCGGGGGTTCGCGGAGCGGGACCGGCAGGCGGCACGCAACTTCGCCCAGGCGGCAGCGCGCGCCGGCGTCTCCCGGATCGTCTACCTCGGCGGCCTCGGCGACGATTCGGCCGACCTGTCGCACCACCTCGCGAGCCGCCACGAGACGGGCGCCGAGCTCGCGGCCCACGGCGTGCCGGTCACCGAGTTCCGGGCGGCGGTGATCATCGGCTCGGGCAGCGCGTCGTTCGAGATCCTGCGCCACCTGACGGAGCGCCTGCCGATCATGATCACGCCCCGCTGGGTGGGCACCCGCTGCCAGCCGATCGGCATCCGCGACGTGCTCGACTACCTCGCGGGCGCGCTCGAGCATCCGGAGGTGACCGGGGATCGTCGAGATCGGCGGTCCGGACGTCCTCTCCTACGGCGACATGATGCGGACGTACGCCCGCCTGCGCGGCCTCCGTCGGCTGATGATCCCGGTGCCCGTCCTGACGCCGCGCCTCTCCTCGTACTGGGTGAACCTCGTCTCGCCGGTGCCGGCGGCCATCGCCAGGCCGCTCATCGAGGGCCTCCGCAACGAGGTCGTCGTGCGCGATCCGGGGCCGGCCTCCGCGATTCGCCGTCCATCCGCTGCCGTACGCCGAAGCGCTCCAGCGGGCCATCGACCGCACCGACCGGCACGACGTCGAGTCGACCTGGTTCGACGCCATCGCCGCACCCGACAAGGTGAGCCTCTCGTCGCTGACCTCCACCGAGGGGATGATCGTCGAGCGCCGGCAGCGGGCCATCCCCGTGACGCCCGCGCAGGCCTTCGCGGAGGTGGAGCGCGTGGGCGGCGACGCCGGCTGGCCGTACGCGAACCTGCTGTGGCGCGTCCGGGGGCTGATGGATCGCATGGTCGGCGGCGTCGGGATGCGGCTCGGGCGCCGCGACCCAGATCACCTGCGCGTCGGCGATGCGCTCGACTTCTGGCGGGTCGAGGAGGTCCGCCGGCCGGCCCTCCTGCGCCTGCGGGCCGAGATGAAGGTGCCGGGCCGGCGCATGGCTCCAGTACGAGGTGACGCCGACCGCGACCGGCTGCCGCCTGGTCCAGACGGCCTTCTTCGAGCCGAAGGGGCTCCCCGGGCTCGCCTACTGGTACGCCCTCTACCCGGTCCACGGGCTCATCTTCCGCGGGACGGTGCGGGTCCTCGCGGAGCGGGCGGTCCGCCGATCCGGAGGCGCTCCACCGACATCCTGAGCGCCGGACCGGCCGCCGGGACGGCGGCGACGCCGTGCGCCGTGCGCCCGGGCCGGGCCCGAGCGGCGGCGTGCGCCGGGGGTCAGCGCCGGGGATCGACCGCCGCGGTCACGATCCCCGACCAGCCGCCACCCTCCACATCGATCAGGCGCTCGAGCTCGCCGGCGTCGAGGAAGATGCCACGGCAGTCCTCGCAGAGCTCGAGGATGAGTCCGCCGCGCGCGTACGTCCGCATCACGCCGTGGCACTTGGGGCACGTGAGCGTGGGGGTTGCGGGCGGGCGCCCGGCGTGCCCGGAGTTCGGATCCGCGTGCGCCGGCGAGCCGGCCTTGTCGGTCATCGTGTCCCCTTCGTGGCGGTCGAGGCGCGGTGCGCCACCTCTGTCCGACGCCAACGAAGGATGGTATGCCGCTTCTGCCGACAGGGCCTGCGCCGGGCCGGGCGGCGCGGCCGGGACGGACGTGAGACCGACGACCTCGTGACCGCGCAGCGCCTCCAGGAACGGCTGGAAGCTGCCGCAGACGAGGCAGTGCAGGGTCGAGCCCTCGACAGAGACGTCGCTGACCCCGGACGCACGCTCGACCTGCCGGGCCGGAGGCGTTCCCACGAAGCGGGTCTCGACGCGATGGATCGGGGGCTCGTCGACCATGCTCGCAGCATGGGGGAGGCAGAGGAGCCACGCTATCGACGGAATTCGTGACCGGGTAGCGAGTCGCCCGGTCCCGCGGCCGGATCGGCGCTACTCGCTCGCCGCCATCCAGGCGGCGATCCGCGCGCGCGAGTCGACCCCCAGCTTGTTCAGGATGGCGCGCACGTGGCTGTCGACCGTGTGCTCGGAGATGAACAGGCGCGCGCCGATCTCCTTGTTGGTCAGCCCCTCGGCGACGAGCCGCGCGACCTCCTCCTCCCTCTTCGAGAGAAGGCCGGCATCGGCGGACCCAGCGGCCTCAGCGGCCTCGCCCGACCCGCCGAGCGCGAGGCGGACGGCGGCGTCCCGGTCGAGGCGGCTCCCGGCAAGGAAGGCTGAGTCGAACCTGGGTCGCCCAAGCGCTGCGAGCGCTGTCGTCTCGGCCTGCTCCACCAGTGGCGCCGCGAAGGGCATGAGGCGCGCGCCTGCGCCGGCGCCCACGGCCGCGGCGGCCCCGAGGAGCTGCGCCGCGAGGCGTGCCTGCCCGGACCCGGCCGCCAGACAGGCCGATGCGCCGAGCAGGTGGGACTGCGCCATGCGGTCGTCGATCCGGAGCGCGATCGGCAGTGCCTCCGCGACCAGTGGCCTCGCCTCGTCGGGCCGGCCAGCGGCCAGGGCCGCGATGCCCAGGTTCATGAGCCAGACGTCGAGCCTGTACAGGTCGCCCGCCCGACGGCTGAGATGCGCGCCCTCGGTGGATGCCGACACGACTTCCGCCAGGTCGCCGGCGATGAACCCGTCGATGGCCCGTGCCTGCAGGACCGCGCCGTGTGCCTCGACGTCCTCCAGGCCCGCCGCCGCATCTCGCGCCTCGTCGAGCAGCCGCTGTGCGGACGGCCGATCGCCGGTCATGTTCGCCGCGGCCGAGGCCATCGACAGCGCGTTCACCAGCGGGCCGGGGCGACCGGCATCCCGTTCCTCCTCGACCGCTCGCTCGAGAAGCGGACGAGCCGTGGCCGGATCGGCCTGCAGGACGGCGAGGAACCCGCGCATGAAGATGAAGCCTGGGGCGCGTGCATCCGGGTCGCCAACGCTCATCGCGAGGAGCTCGTCCAGCCACCGCACGCCTTCCGTGGTCGCGCGGGTGATCCAGTACCAGCCGACGGCGACGGCGAGATCGGTGCCCCGTGCGACGTCCCTGCGCAGGACGCATCGCCGGAGGACCCATCGGATGTTGTCGATCTCGACGTCCATCCATCCGAGCCATGCGACGAGCCGGGACCGGGCCTGCTCCGCATTCCCACGAGCTCTCGCCACGTAGTGCTCGACGCAGCGGAG
The DNA here is from genome assembly GCA_963844945.1 of uncultured Chloroflexia bacterium. Classification (GTDB taxonomy): domain Bacteria; phylum Chloroflexota; class Limnocylindria; order Limnocylindrales; family CSP1-4; genus CAIYQJ01. The sequence goes on along the minus strand of CAWJQZ010000059.1, from coordinate 344,511 downwards.
CTCGACGGCCTCCTCCTCCCCGGCCTCCCGCGTCTTGAGGCCGGCGAACTCGCGCATCGACTCGTGCAGTCGATAGCACGCGATGCCCTGTGCGTCGTCCTTGAGGACGAGCGACTTGTCCACCAGCGAAGACAGCACGTCCAGGACGGTCGCCGGCGGCACGTCGTCGAACGCGCACACCGATCCGACGTCGTCCAGGGTGAAGCGACCGGCGAAGGCGGACAGGCGCCGGAAGAGCGTCCGCTCCTCCGGCCCCAGCAGGTCGTGGCTCCACTCGATCGTGGTCCGCAGCGTCTGGTGGCGCGGCAGGGCCGCTCGACTTCCCCCCGTGAGCAGGCCGAACCGGTCGGACAGGCGGTCGTCGATCTGCTCGACGGACAGGACCCGTGTCCGGACCGCCGCCAGCTCGATCGCGAGCGGCAGGCCGTCGAGCCGCCGGCAGGCGTCCACGACCGCCGAGCGGTTGGACTCCGTCAGCTCGAACCGACCGGAGGCCGCGGCCGCCCGCTGGGTGAAGAGCTCGACCGACTCGTTGAGGCGGAGCTGGTCGAGGGGCTCGTCGCCCTGCGCGCGCGGCAGCTCCAGCGGCGGGATCGGGATGACGTGCTCTCCCGCGATCGACAGCGGCTCCCGGCTCGTGGCGAGCACCCGCACGCCCGGCGCCGCTGCGAGGACGTCGGCCACGAGCAGCGCGGACGCCTCGAGCAGGTGCTCACAGTTGTCCACGAGGAGCAGCAGCTTCCGATCCCGCAGGTCGGAGAGGAGGAGCGCCCGGGGATCGGTCGCAGCCTGGTCGCGCAGGTCCAGGGCCGCGAGGACGGCGTTGGCGACCAGGCCGGGGTCGCGGACGTCTGCGAGCTCCACGAGCCATGCGCCGTCGGGGAAGGCGCGTGCGAGGTCGGTCCCGATCCGGATCGCGAGGCGGGTCTTGCCCACCCCGCCCGGGCCCGTGAGGGTGACCAGGCGGACCGTGGCGAGCTTCTTCCGGAGCTCGGCGAGCTCGCGGCGGCGGCCGACGAAGCTGGTCACCTCGGCCGGCAGGTTGCCCCGGCGACGGGTGGGCCTGGCCATGGTGGACAGCACGGTACTACGGGCGATCGGCGCCCCGTGGACGGCACGCTCATGACCGAATCACGAAACCCGTGGATGCCGCACCGCACCGCCGCGCCGCAGGCTGGCGGCATGACGCATGCGGACACGGGATCCGCAGGATCGAAGGAGGAAGAGATGGGCGACCTGCGGGCCGCGCGACTCACGGGCGTGCTGTTCATCATCGCGACCGCGGCGGACTTGATCGGGGCCGCGGTCAGGCCGGGCCTGACGGGCGCGGACTATCTCGAGCAGGATGTCGGCGGAGCCCGAGCGGGTGGCGGTCGGTGCGCTGCTCCTGATCGTCGCGGCGTTCGCGTGCGCCGGGATCGCCATCGCCATGTACCCGGTCCTCAAGCGGACGGACATGGGCATGGCCCTTGGGTCCGTCGTGTTCCGGGCGCTGGAGGCGGTCCTGTACCTGGTCTCCATCGTGTGCCTGCTCTCCCTGGCGACGCTGGGCCAGGCCGTCACCGCGCCCGGCGCCGACCAGGGCGCGCTCGGCGCCATCGGCGCGCTGCTCGTGAGCCTGCGCGACCGCGCCGCCCTCGTTGGCGTGTTCGCCTTCGCCCTGGGCGCGTTCCTGTACTACATCGTCCTCTTCCGGGCGCGGCTCATCCCCCGCTGGCTGTCGGGCTGGGGGATCGCGGCGATCGGCCTGCTCGTGGCCATGGCCGTGCTGGCGCTGGTCGCCGACCGCCCCGTGACGAGCTTCCCGCTTCTTGCGTTCCCGATCTTCCTGCAGGAGATGGTCCTGGCGGTCTGGCTCATCGCCCGGGGGTTCAGCCCCGCCCGCGAGAGCGCGTCCGAGGCCGCGCCCGAGGCGAGCATCGCGGCCGGCCAGGCCGCCGGCACGCTCGCGGCCGCGAGGTGACCACCATGAAGGCGGCCGTGTGCGATCGCTACGGCCCTCCGGAGGTCCTGCGGGTCGAGGACGTCGAGGTGCCGGTCCCGGCCCACGGCGAGATCCTCGTCCGGGTCCACGCCTCGACCGTCAACTCGAGCGACTGGTACGTCCGCAGCGGCCTCTCGACCGCGCCGCTCGGCGTCCAGGTCCCGTTCCGGCTGATGGTCGGCATCCGGCGTCCGCGCAGGCGGATCATCGGCCTGATCCTCTCCGGCGAGGTCGTGGAGGCCGGCGGGAAGGTCACGAGGTTCCGCCGAGGCGACCGGGTCTGGGCCTTCACCAAGTTCAGGTTCGGGGCGTACGCGCAGTACGCCTGCCTCCAGGAGGAGAGCAGCGTGGCGCTCGCCCCGGCCGGCGTCACCGACGAGGAGGCCGCCGCGATCGCCTACGGCGGCCTCATGGCGCTGCACTACCTGCGGCGCGGCGGCGTCAAGGCCGGACAGCGCGTCCTGGTCTACGGGGCCTCCGGGGCGGCCGGGACCGCCATCGTCCAGCTCGCGCGGCACGCCGGCGCCGAGGTGACCGCCGTCTGCGGCCCCGGCAACGTGGAGCTGGCGCGGTCGTTGGGGGCCGGCACCGTGCTGGACTACACGGCCATCGGAGCGCTGCCGGACGGCGCGACCTACGACCTCGTCCTCGACGCGGTCGGGAAGCGGCGCGGCTCACCCCTGAAGGACGCTTGTCGGCGCGCGGTGGCTCCCGGCGGGCGGTACGTCTCGGTCGACGACGGGACGCCCGGCTACACGGCCGACGAGCTCGCCACGCTCGCGGGGCTGGTGGAGTCAGGGGCGATCCGGGCGGTGATCGACCGTACATACCCCCTGCAGCGGATCGCGGAGGCCCATCGATACGTCGAGACGGACCACAAGCGTGGCAACGTGGTGGTCACCGTCGCATGAGCAGGGACGGGTCTGGGACGCGGCGACGGGGCCCCGCGGGCGCGGAGACGATCAGGCCGACTCGGCAGCAGTCGACGACCTCGACCGGGCGACGGCGAGCCCGAGGAGGATCCAGCCGATCGCCGTTGAGGGCGATCCCGAGCATCGCCGCCGGCGTGAAGAGCCAGGCGAGATCGCCGCGCACCAGCCCCAGCCGGTCCATGCCGGCGAACGCCAGGACGGATCCGATGGCGAGGGCGAGCGCGCCACCGCGCGCCACGAGGCGGAGGCGGTCGGCGACCTCGAGACGCAGGGACACGAGGCCGAACGCCGCGTCCGCCCACCACATCGCGACCCCGGCGACGAACCCGACGAGCCTGAACTCGGGATCGCCCACCGGCGGCTGGGGACGGCCGTTCGAGAGCACGACCATCGCCAGGTACCAGGCGTTCGCCAGGATCACCGCCGCTGACGGCCGCGGCCGTCGCGCGGCTGGACGTGCCCGCCCGGCGGTGACCGACCTCCATCGCGGTCGCGACCGCGATGGCGCCGAGGTTGAACAGGACGAGCCTCAGGCCGACGACCTGCCAGACCCACGGAGCCTGCGGGATGAACGCGACCAGGATCGACACGCCGCCGACGACCCCGACGAGCCCGAGCACCCGGCTCGGGCCTGACGAGGTGCGAGCGACCGCGCCTACGGGATCGCTCCTTCGAATCCCGGTCCGGCGCGCCCCGTCCGCACGGCGCTCACGCCGAGGGCGACCCAGCCGGCCGGGAAGAGCAGGACGGACATCAGGATGGCGAGCGGCTCCAGCGCCGAGGGCACCAGGCCGCCTGAGAGCCCGGCGAGTCCCGGCACCACGATGATGGCGCCCACCGCGAGCAGCGCAGCAGCTCCCCGGGACAGGGTCCGGGTCCGCAGCGTGGCGAGGGCGAAGAGCCCGGACCCGGCGAGCATCGCGAGCAGGCCGAGCGTCGAGATGGCCCAGCCGCTGAGCCCCGCGACGATCGCGCGGTCGCTGTCGCCGTTGAGCGTGACCGCCACTGCTCCGAGCAGCGCGACCACGCCTCCCACGGCGGGGATCGCGACCGCTGCCCACGTGAGAGCGGGATACCGGCGCGCCTGGAACGCGCTCAGCCCGACCAGGGCGATGAGCGTGGCGATGGTGGCGACCACCAGGACGATGCCGATCCACGTGGCGCCCGTCTCGGCACCGTCATTGATGGCGTTGCCGGCGAGCACGGCCAACCACAGGAGGCCGCCGAGGATCGCGGCGTACCCCCCGACGCGGAGTGTCATGGGGACTCCCCTTCCGTGTGCTGACGCGGCCCCGAGGCCGCGGAGGTTGAGGTGGGCATCGAGGGCGCCCAGCAGCACGTCCGCCACGTCGAACGGGCCGAGTGCCCGGTCCGCGAGGACCAGCGCGAACTCGTCGCCGTACCGGGCGCGCCAGCGGGCGGGATAGAGGCGGAGAAGGAGGGCGATCATGGGACGCGGACCCGGGTCAGCCTGGCGACCGGCCGAGGCGCTCGAGGCCGAGCTGCGCGAACTCCGCGAGGTCGCGGAGCTGCTCGGCCAGGACCCCGGCGCCCACGGCGGTGAGGCGGTACGGGCGGCGCCGGTCGACCGGCGGCAGCGCCTCGATGAGGCCGCGCTCCTCGAGGCGAGCGAGGGCGGCGTACAGGGTCCCCGGACCCATCGGCCGGCCCGTCCCGGCCTCGACGTCGGTCATGATCGCGTAGCCGTGCTTCGGCCCGTCGCTCAGGCTGACGAGGATGAGGAGCGCGGGTTCGGCGAACCGGCCGAGATCGGGGATCCGGGGATGCATGGGACTCCTGCTTTTACTACGATGCACGATATATCGTGCTGCGTAATATCGCCTCGGTCCGCATGCATGTCAAGCCCCGGTGCGCGACGGCGCGGACGCCGGCGCGATCCCGGCTCCCTGCGCGGCGACACACCGTGGCCTTCGCTCTCTCCGGCCCGCTCTCGGCGCACAATGGCGGCATCCCGGACCCGAGTCGGAGACAGCGCATGGTCGCGATCATCGCCCACCGGGGCGCACGGAGCCTCGCACCGGAGAACACGCTCGCCGCGGCGCGGAAGGCGCACGCGGTGGGCGCCGACCTGTGGGAGACGGACGTCGCGGTCAGCGCGGACGGCGGGCTCTTCCTCATGCACGACGACTCGATGATGCGGACCACCGACGTCGCGGAACGCTTCCCCGACCGGGTCCCGGAGGCGTTCTCGACGTACACCCTCGCGGAGATCCGGAGCCTGGACGCCGGGTCGTCTTTCGAGCGCGACGACCCCTTCGGGCAGATCGCGGCGGGCGCCGTGACGCCCGCCGAGCTCGCCTCCTACGCCGGCGAGAAGGTCCCCACCCTCCGCGAAGCGTTCGAGCTGACGCTCGACCTCGACTTCCGGATGAACCTCGAGCTGAAGGCCCAGCCGAAGCCGAACGAGGCGTTCGACGAGGTGAGCGCGGTGCTCGCGCTGGTCGACGAGGTGGGGATCGGCCCCGACCACCTGCTGTTCTCGTCGGCCCGCCACGACTGGCTGAAGGCCGTGAAGCTGCGCCGGCCCGAGTTCGAGGTTCAGGCGATCCTGGGCCTCTTCCCCAAGGACCCCATCGACTTCTCGGACCCGTTCTTCGAGGCGTTCAACCCGCGGATCGAGCGGATGACGATCGAGGAGATCGCCGAGCAGATCGCCCGGGGGACCCGACTCAACCCGTACACCGTGAACGAGCAGGAAGAGCTCGATCGGCTCGCCCGGATGGGCATCGCCGGCATCATCACCGACTTCCCCCAGCGCGGAGCACACGCATGACCTCTCCCACCACCCTGGCGCCGCACCGCTTCCTCATCGTCAACTGCTACCCGGCGGCGAGCCGCGAGAACTTCGACCGGTCCGACGTGGGCCACCCCCACGACCTGTTCCGGGACTTCCTCCGGCATGAGGCCCCCAACGCGACGACCGAGATCGTGTACATCGCCGACCCGGACTTCGCCCTGCCGGCCGGCACGACCATCGCCGACTTCGCCGGGTTCATCTGGACGGGGTCGGACCTCACCGTCTATAAGACGGACGACCCGCGGGTCGCCGCGCAGATCACCTTCGCGGAGGAGCTGATGGGGGCGGGGGCGGCCTGCTGGGGCAGCTGCTGGGGGATCCAGCTCGCGTCGCTCGTGGCCGGCGGCGAGGTGGCCGCGAACCCGCGCGGACGCGAGTGGGGGATCGCGCGCGACATCCGCCTGACGGACGCCGCGCGCACGGCGCCGATGCACGTCGGGAAGCCGGCGGAGTTCGACGCCTTCATCATGCATCTCGACGAGGTCACGCGGCTCCCGGACGGCACGCCGCTGCTCGCGACCAACGACTTCAGCCACGTCCAGGCGGCGATCGTGGAGTCGAACGGTGGCGCCTTCTGGGCAACGCAGTACCACCCCGAGTACAACCTGCACGAGATGGGCCGGCTGATCGCGGCACGCGCCAAGCCGCTCGTGCGCGAGGGGATCTTCCCCGACGACGAGGCGGTCGCGACCTACGCGGCGAAGATGAAGGCCCTGGCGGCCGACCCGGACTCCGCCGAGCTGCGCGCCGACCTCGACGTGGGCGACGACATCATCGACCCGCGGATCCGCCAGGTCGAGCTGCGCAACTGGCTGCGGTTCATCGACTCGCGCGCGGGGTAGAGCGGGCCCGGCTGTCCGCGCCGCCAGTCGCGACGCATGAGCCCTCGCGTGGGCATCCATTGACACCCGACGGTCGGACGTCCAGTGTCCACCCATCGCGTCCCGCCCCTGACGCGGGACGCCCGCATCGCGGGAGGATCCGATGCTCGCGCCGCGTCCCCGGCTGCGTGCAGCCGTCGTTGGCATCTCCGTCTTCGCCCTGGCCGCGGTCGCGGCGGGCAGCGCCTTCGCCGCGTCCAACCCGGCGACGCTCTACGCGTGCTACGACGTGTACGGCAACGTCCGGATGGGCGACACCGCCCAGTGCAAGCTCCCCGGTGGCGGGAGGCTCGTCAGCTGGGGCACCCAGCCGATGCCGGGCCCGACCGGGCCCACCGGAGCCACCGGTGCGACCGGAGCCACCGGCCCGACCGGCCCGCAGGGGGTCGCCGGCTCGCTCGCGGTGACGGTGACCACATTGCCCGCCGTCGCCACGCCCTACTCCGCGGAGATGCTGTTCGTACACGGGATCTCCCTGCAGGCGAACTGCCGGGACGTCGGCGGCACGCCGACGGGCAGCGTCACGGTCGGCAACTTCACCGGCGGCGACATCCACGCCTCCAACGCGCCGAACGGCACCGTCTACACCATCCTCGACCATCGGGGGCTCGACCTTCTCGCGAATGGTCAGGCGACGATCACCGCGATCGGCTCGCTGGGCGCGCTGACCGCGATCGTGATGCTCGACACGATCCCGGGCAGCTGCGAGTTCTCCGTGGCGCACTAGGTGTCGTTCCCACGTACGTTGTTGACAGACTGAGAGCCCTCGTGCTCGGTTCGGGGTTGTCGAAGCGCCAGACCGAAGGAGGGCTCTCGTGCTCCATCGTACGGCCAAGCTGACGCCGTCCGGCAGACGGCTCCTGGTCGGCCGGATCCTCGTCGAAGGATGGCCGTCCGCGGCTCCGGCCCGGCGATCCTGCTGATCCACGCGGGCGCTGAGGACGCCGAGGTCTGGCGGCCGGTCGCCGAGCGGCTGCCGGACTGCACGACCGTGACCTACGACCGACGCGGGACCCTGCGGAGCCGTCGGGACGACTGGCCGGGCCGCGGATCCGCGCAGCACGCGGACGACGCCCCCGCGCTGCTCGAGGCGCTCGCGCTGCGCGAGGCGCACGACCGATGTGGGGACGCCGTGCCGGCGGGCTGTGCTCGCCCTGCCACCTCTCCAGGCATCGCACCATGCGGCAGCCGGGAACGGGCGACAGGGGGTATCTCAGGCGCGCCGCCAGCCCGTACGGATGTACGCGGCCGCCGCGTCGGGATGAAAGCAGAGCAGGTGGCCGACGCCGTCGATCGCGGTCGGCGAGCCGCCGCTGGCTTCGGCCAGACGGGTGGCGATCTCGCGGAACAGGCCGTTCCACCGCGTGCCGAAGGAGAACTCGAGGTCCACGTGAGCCGCCGCGAGGTCAGCATCGTCCACGCGCTCCCGGGTCAGGATCGGGACGTCGTCGCGCACGAGCGCTTCCGCATCGATCACCTCCCGCGCGGCGTACCAGTCGTCCGCCCTCGGTGGCTGGAGCAGGGCGCCGAAGCCCGCCGCGACCGACCGACGGGACGCGTCCAGGGCCCCCGGCCAGTCGCCGGGCGCGGAGGCGAGATGCTCCGCCACCGCCCGGTCGCCGGCCTCGTGCCGGATGCCAATCGCGAGACCGACCTCACCCGGAGGTCGAGCCATGGCTGCGGTCGATGACTTCCTGCGGGAGACGCTTCCGGCCCTCGAGGCCGCCGACACCGCCCTCCACGACGGCGATCCCGAACCGCGATCGCACACGTGGTCCCACCGCGACCCGGTGACGGTCGCATCGGCCCGCGGGGTCAGGCCTCCGCGCCGGCGATGTCGATCGACCCTGCGCCGTCGTGGCCGCCCGACCGCGGGTCGCGGCTGGCATCGCGACCGCCCGGGGAGCTCGCCCCGGAGGCGTGGAGCCCCGGCGTCGTCGCCCTGGATACGACCCCCTCCTGACCGCTTCGACCGGCCATTTCGGCGAGGACGGCGCCGAGCGCCGGCTCGAGCGCGGCTGCGCTGCCCGGGTCGCGCACGCCCGTGAGGTCGATCGTCGCCGCGGTCGGCCCGTGGGCCGCGCTGGCCGTCAGGTCCGTCCCCCGATCGCCGCGTCGCGTCGCTCGCGCGCCGGCGCCCGGCTCGTCCGCCCGCCCTCGGCCTCCCGTCCGCTCGGCCCCCGCCGCCGTGATCGACCCGCCGGCTCCGTCCTCCGAGGTCCACCGCAGCGTTCCGCTCGTCGCGTCGTAGGCATCCACCGCCACCTCGAGGAACCGCCGGAAGGTGCGTTCCGCATCGGGCACGTAGAGCGACGTCCGCACCTCCGCGACGAGATCGCCGAGCACGACGGCCGGGTCGCGTGCCTCTCGGAAGAGCCGGTCGACGAGCGACCCGATGGCCCTCTTCACGGGTTCGAAGACGCTGACGACGACGAGAGTCGAGATGATGACCGACAGCTCCGAGCTGGGGCCCAGGAGGCTCGCGAACAGCTCCTTCGTGACCCCGATGACGGCAGCCGACGCACCCGCAAGCACGGCGGTGACCAGGCCGTAGACGATCGCGCGATTGATGATCGTGTCGATCTCGTACAACCGGTGCCGCAGGACGGCGATCCCGACCGCGACCGGAACGCACGGGAACGCCACGATCGCCCCGAGCCACACGAGGCCGCTCTCGCCCAGCGGCGGGACGACGACGCTCAGCACGAAGCCGCCGACGACGGCGATGACGACGAACGACGCCGCCGCGGTGATCCACCGCAGCTGCTGGCGCTCGATCCCCGCGGCCCGTCGATAGCGGACGAAGAGGGAACCCACAGCGGCGACCATGAGGACCGCGAGGGGGAGATACACCGTGTCGGGCGTGACGATCCGCCAGACCGGCAGGCTGGGCAGGAGCGCCGCCGGATTGCGGATGACGACCGGGACGTCGGAGCCCCAGACGCCGACCCGGAGGTCCGGGGTGAGCGCCGCGAGCAGGACCGAGACGAGGCCGACCCCGAGCGCGACTCGCGCCACGGTCCCCCACCGTCCGCTCGGCAGCCTGCCGGAGGGGAAGACGCTCGCGAGTGTCGCGAACAGCAGGAAGAAGACCGGGGCCGGCAGGACGCTCAGCACCGCCAGCGTGGCGATGACCGGCTCGATCGTGCCCGAGGTGATCTGCTCGGTCGTCACGGGCACGGGCAGCGTCACGAAAGCGAAGGCCCAGCCGATCGCGAGCAGCAGCCAGCCGATCGACTGGCGCGGCCGCCGGATCACCAGCAGGGCACCGACGCCCGCGTACGGGATGAACCAGAGCAGGGAGAGGCCGCTCGGGATCGAGGCGACGATGCCGACCGCGACGACGGCACCGACGGCGAGGCGCCAGACGACACCGAGCGCGCGCTCGGGTGCGCGCCCAGGGGTGGCGTCGAGGCGTTCCTCGTCCGTCATCCGGCAACGATACGAGGCGCCGCAAGAGGGAGGTTCGGGGACTGTCGGCGAGCGGGCTCCGACGCCACAGGGGCCGATGCCGATGAGGCCACCCGGGAGCGCGGGCGCGACGATTCCGCGGGTCCCGCCGCGGACCTCACGTCACCGGCGCTACGTGCGGTCGGTGGATGCTGCGAGCGTGCCGAGTAGCACCGCGCACGTCCCGGCGAACCACAGGTACGACCCGACCCCGACCGCCGTGATGATCGCGAACGGGTTCTCGGGGAACCCGCCTCGGAGCAAGATCCACATCCCGATCGCCGAACAGACGACCGCGGCACCCGCGAAGGCGGTCGCCATCGAGGGGTTCGCCCGCCGGAAGGTGAGGGCCGCCAGCAGGAGCCACACGTTCGCGGTCCAAGCCACGAGGATGAGCCCGGTGCCGCCGAAGAGCCCCAGCGACCACGCGAAGAGCGTCGCCCTCCATCCCCACTCCACCTTGTCGGGCTCGCTGGCGAAGATCGACGCCTGGCTGTACGCGGGCAGCGCCTGGGCCACGGCCCAGAGCGCCAGACCCGCGATGACAAGCCGGGTCGCGACGGCGTGGATCCCGACCCGGGTGCTCCGCCAGGCCGATGCGTCGTCGGTCGGGTCGATCGGTCCGTCCGCACGCAGGGCGTCGATCGTGCGACTCAGGTCATCGTCCCGCGTGATGCCTGCCATCTCGTCCTGCCTCCTGCCCGACGTCTGCGGTCCGGGGTCCCGGCCGGGTCGGTCGCGGCTGGGCGGCGGTCCGCCGACCACCGCCCAGCCGCGACCCCGTGGACTTCGATCTCAGCTGGGCGGCAGGGCTGCCGCGAACGCCTCGGCGATCGCGGCGTATCCGTCCGCGTTGGCGTGGTTGTTCGGGCCGTATGGCGCCGGGCGCGCAGACCCATGTCCACTGGCAGATCCGCGCGACGTTCAACGGCAGGCCACCCAGCTCGGGCATGGGCGTGAAGTCCGACGTCGAGAAGGCGCCCTGGACGTCCGCGACGGGCATGCCGGCGCGGTGTAGATCGAGGTGAGGAACCCGTTGACGGTCGCGAAGGCCGGCACCGACGCGACCGCGAGCGCCTGACCCTCGGGGTCCGAGCAGCCACGCGCCGAGCACGGCGTCGTAGATGGTCGCGCCGACGATCGGCGTCGTCGGGCCGGCCGCCTCGCGCAGCGCCGAGAGGATCCGCGGCAGGTTGCTCGCCGATGCTCGAGAAGCCCGCGGCCAGGCAATCGGTGGAGTCCTGGCAGGGGAAGTCGTTGGCGCCGATGTCGATCGTGACGAACGCGACGAACTTCCCGTGCGCGTGAAGGAAGGAGACCGCCTGGGCGAGCTGGCTGCCGTGGTCATAGGCGCAGACGCCACCGGCGATCATCGTCGCGTCGTCTCGCCACGGCAGCCCAGCTTGACGAGCCGTGAGCGTGGGTCCGGGTCTCGCGAGCCTCGGCGAACAGCTGGTCCGCGTAGCCCTGATCGGTGGCGACGCCCGCGCCGCCGGGCCCGAGCGGCTGCTCGCCCACCGAGAGCGAATCGCCGAGGAGAGGTAGTAGACGGGGCGTGCGAGCCGCTCTCCCCGGGGGTGGCGGCGACGAGGCCGGGTCCCGCCATGGGAGGGCGAGGGCGACAGGGAAGCGCGAGTCCGAGCGATGGCGTAGCGCATGGGGCACCTCCTGAAGTCGCTTCGCCCTCCATCCGGGCACTCCGACCATGCCTCTGCGAGGGACGTCGATGCCATCGGGGCACGGCGCCCGAAACGCAGACCGGGCCTACCTCAGATGGGTCCGGCGCGGCGGGCGGGCAGCGCTCAGGGGCGGCCGGCGCGCGGCCCTCCCGGTCGAGGTCGGCGAGCACCGACCCGGCCGCGGCGGTCCCTGCATCCCGGCGCGCTGGGCGATCGACGCCGCCTCGATCCGGTCCGCGACCCCGACTTCCCCAGAGTTCGAGACGTGGACGCTCGCCGTCTTGCGACTGATGAACAGGGCGGAGGCGATCTCGCCATTGGACCAGCCCGACCGACGAGCGCGAGCACCTCCATCTCGCGAGCCGTCAGGCCGCGCGACGCGACGAAGGCGGCTGCGGGGTCCCTGGCGATCGGAGGACCGAACGCGGGCCCCGTCACGACCGGTCGCGGAGGCGAGCGGGGCGCCGGGGCCTCCCGGCCTCACGGGTGGCGTCTCGGAGCCGCAGGGCATGGCCACGACCTGGGCCTCGAGCACGGGCGCTGCGGCAGGTCCATGCGCGCCCGCTCGGCCAGGCGCCGGATCCCCGTCGACGAGCGGCAGCGAGCCGATGTCGCTCCGCGATCCGCGCGCGCCGACCGAGCGGGACGGCGGCTGCCGCGCGACGTAAACGCACATCGGTGGCGCCGGCCCACGGAAGCTCCCGCCGCTCGCCCGCCTGCGGAACCGGCGTATGCGGCCGCCGGGATGAGCCCGAGCGAGGCGAACTCGGCCGCCGCCTCGCCCCACCCGGCCGGATCGTCCGCTCCGACGCGCGCGCCGCTTCGGCCCGGACGAGCGCTTCGGGGCGCCCGCGCAGGCGGGCCATGGCACGGCCGCCCGCCGAGGCACGCCGCGCCTCCCACGCCGCGACCAGACGCGCTGCCGCCGCCGCGTGCGGCGCCCCCTGCGCGTCGCGCGTCAACGCCGCCTCGCCCGCCATGTCGGCGGCCGCGCGGAGGCCAGAGCGCGAACAGCGTGCCACCGGTTCGTCGATCGTCCCCGCGGGCGACCGTGCGATCGCGACCGCCGCGATCATCCGCGCCTCGGCCGCGCGGCCGGCCGCGAGCGCGGCCTCCGCCAGCCCGATGGCGTACCACTGCGCATGGATGCGGTCGGTGATCGCGCCCAGGAACGGCTCGCCCGCGGCCCGTCCGGCCCGCAGGAGGTCCGGGTCCCCCTCCCCGGCCGCGACCCGCATCGCGACCGCGCCCACCCATACCGCCTCCGGCCCGGGCGCCGTCACGGCGAGGGCACGTTCACGCATGGTCCCGAGCCTCATCCCATCGGCCCGGCGAGGAACGCGGCGGCCGCGGCGGTCGCCGCGAGCGAGCCTCCGTATGTCCGCTCGAGCCCGATGCGCGCGAACGGTCGCCAGCCCGTCGATCGCGATCGCCTCGCGCCTCGTCGAGCCTCCCGACCTCGAGCAGGAGGCTCGACGAGGTTCGCGATGCCGAGCGCGCGACCCTCCGGCCGGCCGAGCGCCTCCGCCATCTCGAGGCGCCTCGCGCAGATCGGCGATCCCGCTCCGCCCGCTCCCGAGCACCGCCCGCACCCAGCCCCGGACGCCGAGCGCGAACGCGACTCGGGCATGTGCGCCGCAGTCGCGCGCCGCGTCGGATCGCCTCGTCCGCGAGTGCGAGGGACTCGGCGAACCGTCCGGTCCTCAGCCGGTGGCCCGGCCGCCTGGCCCATGACCCGGGCGCGGGCCGCCGAGGGCGGCTCCGCCGGCACCAGCCGGTACGCCTCCTCGAGCGCCCGCTCCGCGCCCGCGTGATCGCCGGCCTCCCAGAGGTACCACCGCAGCCGCTCGTGGATCTCCGGCCTCGCGCGTCGCGGGCACGGGCGACGGCAGCGCCGCGAGTGCGCGGCGAGCCAGCACGACGGCTGCGGCGGGCTCCCCGGTCAGCGCCGCGTCGTCGGCCGCGTGCTGCAGGATCGCCGCCTCGTCGAGGTCCGTCCGGCGTCTCCGGGCAGCGTCGACGCAGTCGCTCAGCTCGAGCGCCGCTTCGAACGCCGCGCCGTGCGTCGGCGTACGCGAAGTGGCTCTCCGACCTCCAGGCCGCCGACGAGCAGCGCCGGGCAGCGCACGCTCCGGCCGCTCCGCCAGCAGCCAGTGTCGTGCCGTCTCGGCCGCGACCTGCCCGGCGTGCGGCGACCGCTCGAGCGCCGCGGCCCAGGCAGCATGGAGGCGCCTGCGTTCGCCGGGGAGGAGCTCGCGGTCCACGGACTCGCGGAGCAGCGCGTGCCGGAACGCGAACCGGCCGTCCGCACGGCCGTCGCGGACCAGCAGGCCCCGGTCGACCGCCTCGTGGAGCGCAGGGGCCACGGCGCCGACGGCCATCCCCTCGCCGCGGCTTCGATGAGTCTCGTCGTCCACGTCCATCCCGCCGAGCGATGCCGCGCGGAGGACGTCGCGCGTCGACGCGGACACCGTGGCGAGACGCGCCGCGGAGGAGATCGTCCAGCAGCGGCGGGATCTCGGTCGCCCCTCGGCGCATCGCGGCGACCAGCTCCTCCGCGAAGAACGGGTTGCCGTCGCTCCGGGCCAGGATGCCGTCGACCATGGTCGGCGTCGGGTTCGTCGCGGAGGATCGCGCCGACCAGCGCTCTCGATCTCCGCGCGCCCGAACCGCGGGAGCTCGATCCGACGGACGGATGCCGCGCGTTCCACCTGGCCGAGGGCGGCGAGGAGCGCGCGGTCGGTCGCCAGGTCGTCCGTCCGCGCGGCGAGGACGAGGAGCAGGCGCCCCTCTCGGACCGTCCGCGAGAGGAACCGGACCACGTCGAGCGTCGCCGTGTCCGCCCACTGGAGGTCGTCGATCGCGACGACGGTCGGTCGCGACCCCTGGAGGCGTTCGGCGATCCCGAGCAGGAGCTCGAAGAAGCGCGCCCGTCCGACCGCCTTCGCCCGGAGATCCTCCTCTCGCGCCGGTCGGGCGGCGCGGGGCGACCACGACCGGCGAGGATCCAGCTCCGGGACGAGCAGGCGCAGCTCCGCGCGGGCCGGGCCCAGCATCGCCACGAGATCCGACGCGGTGAGCTGTCGCTGAAGGTCGCGGAACAGGTCCGCGAAGGGCGCGTACGGGAGAGCCTGGCCCGAGACCGGGACGCACCGTCCGATCAGGACGAGGGCATCACCCCTGACCCTCGACGCGAACTCCTCGAGCAGGCGCGTCTTGCCGACGCCCGCCTCGCCGCCGACGACGACGACCGACGCGCTGCCCGCGCACGCGTGCGTCGAACGTCTCGGTGAGCAGCGCGGAGCTCGAAGCGTCCGCGAGATGAAGGTCGGGGAGGAGTCGGCGCCGAGCATCCCTCGCGATCGTATGAGCAGGAGCCCGGCCCGCGGACGTGCCGCATGGCACCTCGGACACGGCGGCCCACGCTCGACGCGCTGCGGCGGCCTGCCCGGGCGCGCTGCCACGCTCCTTCGTAGACTGCGGCCATGAAGCGGCAGCCGGGGACTCGCAGCCGCGCCGGCCGGCGCGGCTCAGGCAGCCGAGATGCCGGCCCTCTGCACGCGCAGGCACTGGTCGGTCTTCAGCAGGCGAAAGCCCCGTCGGTCGCCCTCCGGGAAGGCCTCGACGACCGCCGCCATCGGCACGAGCTCGGCCCGGTCCACCGCATGCGCCTGCCCGTCCGTCAGGATCGTGGCCGACCCGCTCGCGAGCACGTTGCGGACCCACTGGGCGTTCGTGCCGTACGGCAGCGCGATGAGGAACCCGTCGCCCGCCGCGACCACGTCCACCGGCGTCTCGTAGACCGTGCCCGAGCGCCGGCCCACGTTCCGCACGATCGAGGTGGTGGTGCCCGCGCGCCCTGCGGTCCGGACCTGGCGCGGGTTGATGAAACGCTTGGTCATCCAGACGATCGGGCCCTGGACGAGCCGCGACTTCGTGCGCATCCCGATGACGAAGCCGGCCGCCAGCGCGGCGACCGCGCCGATGACGACGACGACGATGGCGAGGACCTGGCCGAGCATGACTCTCTCTCCCTCCGCCCGTGACGGGCTCGCGTGGATGGGCTCAGGCGGCGAGGACGACCTTGCCGCGGGCGTGGCCGGACTCGAGGTGGCGGAACGCGTCGGCGGCCGCGTCGAGCGGGTACGTGCGCTCCACCACGGGCGTCACGCGGCCGGCGTCAACGAGGTCGCGCAGGGCCGCCAGGTCGGCGGCGTTCTCGGCCGTCACGAAGACGCCGAGACGCCTGCCTGACCCCAGGAACGCCGCCTTCCCGAGCAGGATCCGGTCGATCCCGTTCATGCGCCCGTCGCCACTGGACAGGACGAGCGTCCCTCCGGGCGTCAGCAGGCGACGGAGCCGCCACGGCTTCGCGGTGCCGGCGACCTGGAGGATCACGTCATACCGGCGGTCGGTCGCGAGCGGGTCCTCCCGCGTGTAGTCGATCACGGCGTCGGCACCCAGCGCGCGGGCCTGCTCCACGTTCCGCGTGCTGCACACGGCTGTGACGGTCGCGCCGAGGGCCTTCGCCACCTGGATCGCGAACGTCCCCACGCCGCCCGATGCGCCGATCACCATGACCGACGACCCGGGGCCGACCCGTCCCTGGTCGCGCAACCCCTGGAGCGCGGTCATCCCGGCCTCGGGAACGGCGGCGGCCTGCTCGAAGGTGAGGCGCACGGGCTTCGACGCGAGGTGGTCCTCCGGGACGCATGCGTACTCGGCGAGGGATCCCGCCGTCCAGCCGAAGACCTCGTCGCCCGGCCGGAACCGCGTCACGTTCGGCCCCGCGGACTCCACGACGCCCGCGAGATCCAGGCCCGGGATCGGCGTCTTCGGCCGGCGCAGGCCCGTCGCGAGGCGCATGACGAGCGGACGCCCGCGGAGCACGTGGAGGTCGCCGGCGAAGATCGCCGAGGCGCGGACGCGGACGACCACCTCGCCGGCGCCGGGGACCGGTCGCTCGACCTCCTCGAGCGCAAGGACGTCGGGTGCACCGTAGCGGCGCTGGACGATGGCCTTCACGTGGACTTCCCTCCCGGACCGTTCGTGACTACACTGTAAGCCTACGGTGTAAGTTAGACTTACGACGTAAGTCTGTCAAGGGCCTGGGGACGATGACGCGGAGAACGCGATGACCGAACCGACGGCGAAGAGGAAGCCCACGGGACGACGCGCACCGCTGACGCGGGATCGGATCCTGCGCGCCGCCCTGAACCTGGCGGACGAGGGCGGTATCGAGGCGGTCTCCATGCGCAAGCTCGGGGAGGTCCTCCACGTCGAGGCGATGTCCCTCTACCGATACGTGGAGGGCAAGGAGGACGTGCTCGACGGGCTCGCCGACCTGGTCACGAGCGAGTTCGCGGTCCCGACGCCCGGCGGAGACTGGCGCGCCGAGGTGCGGCGGAGCGCGATCTCCGCCCACGCCGCGATCCTCCGACGTCCGTGGGCCGGCGGCGTCCTCGAGTCGCGCGTGAACCCCGGGCCGGCGCGCCTGCGGTACCTCGAGGCCATGCTCGGCACCCTGCGCGGCGCGGGATTCGACCACCAGACGGTGGGGCAGGCCTTCATGGCCCTCGACAGCCACACGTACGGCTTCGCGCTCCAGGAGCAGGCGTGGGCGTTCGACCCGGGCCAGTCGCAGGAGATCGCGGCGGCGATGGCGGAGAACCTCCCCGAGGATGCCTATCCCAACCTGCGGGCCATGGCGGCGCTCGCCGCGGCGGAACCCACCGCCGTGGCGGTCGACTTCACCTTCGGGCTGGACCTGCTCCTCGACGGCCTCGAGCGGATCCTGGGGACCCGGGCGGCGGGCTGACGGGCAGGCGCCTCAGGCGCCCTGCGTGCGCTTCCCCGGCACGCCCTTCGCCCCGGCACGCCGGGGTACGCGCCCGGCGTCGCGCAGCGCGCGGCGGAGGAGGAACTCGATCTGGCCGTTGACCGACCGCAGGTCGTCGGCGGCCCAGGCCTGCAGCGCGGAGAGCGTCTCCGGATCGAGCCGGAGGAGGAAGGACCGGCGCTCAGCCATCGTCCCCCCTCCTCGGATGCCCGGCTCTTCGCGCCACGACCGGGCTACGCGTAGAGGGTCCCGGCATTGAGCACTGGCTGCGCCTCGTGCTCGGAGCAGAGGACGACCAGGAGGTTGCTCACCATCTGTGCCTTCCGCTCCTCGTCGAGGTCCACGACGCCCTTCTCGGAGAGCTGCTCGAGCGCCATCTGGACCATCCCCACCGCGCCCTCCACGATCCGCGTCCGGGCGGCGATGACGGCGTTCGCCTGCTGGCGACGGAGCATCGCGTTCGCGATCTCGGCGGCGTACGCGAGGTGGCTGATCCGCGCCTCGATGACCTCGACGCCCGCCTTCTGGAGCCGGTCCTGGATCTGGGCGCGGAGCTGGTCCGCGATCTCGACCGGGTTGGACCGGAGCGCGATCTGGCCCTCCTCGTGCGCATCGTACGGATGGACGGTCGCGAGGTTCCGCAGCGCCGACTCCGCCTGGACCTGGACGAAGTTCTCGTAGTCGTTGACCTCGAAGAGGGCCTCGGCCGTGTCCGTGACCCGCCAGACCACGATCGCGGCGATCTCGACGGGGTTCCCGTCGTGATCGTTGACCTTGAGCTTGCTCGTCTCGAAGTTGCGGACCTTGACGGAGACCCGCACGCGCTGGGTGAGCGGGTTCACGTACTGCAGTCCCTGCGTGCGCACCGTGCCGTCGTAGTGCCCGAAGAGGACCAGCGCACGGGCCTCATTGGGGTTGACCGGCGTGAGCCCGGCGAGGAGGACGCAGGCGAAGACGATGCCGAGGATGAGGAGGAGGAACCCGCCGACCTCCGTGAGGCCCGCGCTCTCGCCGGACGGGATGAGGACGCCCCCGAGCCACCAGATCGCAGCGATGGACAGCGCGATGATCGCGGCGATGAGGACGATCAGCATGGGGATCCCGGGCAGCGTCCGGGCGACCCGCTCCTTGAACATGGGAGTACGACCGCTCCTTCCGCGCGCCCCCCGCGATGCGCCGGCGGATGAGCGCGCTATCGGTATGATATCACACAGATATAGTCGTTCGGCAGGTTCGGCATGCGAGCGGGGCGGCCCCGGGGGCCGGGGAGGCACCGGTCGCGCCAGGAGTCGGGGGCGGCGCGGAGCCGATGCGGCGCGCAATGCCGGCTGGTCCGTCAGGCGGACGCGACGATCGGCACGTACTTCCGCCGATAGGCCGCGGGCGTGAGCCCCGTCGTCCGCTTGAAGAGCCGGCGGAAGAACGTCGGGTCCTCGTATCCCACCGCGTGCCCGACGTCTTCGATGCTGTCCTTCCCGGCCTCCAGCAGCTCGCGCGCCCGGTCCGCGGCGAACGGGAGCTGTCCGCCTTCGTGCACCGCGAGGAGGCAGACCTTCGCGCTCCGGGCGGCGTGCTCGGGCCCGCAGAACCGGGCGATCGGGTGGAGCGCGAGGTCGCGGCTCCGGTCGGTCAAGCGGCGGTACGACCCGGAGAACCTGTTCCGGATCAACCACAACGTCCCGCCAGCGCCCTGAGGCGCCGCGCGGCCGCCTCAGCCGGCGGCAAGCTCCGCGAGCGGGACGTCCGGGTCCGCGAGCCTCGCGTCGTCGGCGGGCAGGCCGGACCGGATGATCGCGTCGAGCTGCTTCGCGGCGCCGGAGACGTTCACGTTCATGGCCGCGGCAACGCGGTCGCCGGCCACGTAGAACATGAGGAAGCTGCGGGCACCGAGGTCCCCGCGGACCACCACCCGGTCCCACGCGGTGGTGAACCCGCGGTACTCCATCGAGACGTCGTACTGGTCGGAGTAGAAGTACGGCAGGCGGTCGTACGGGGTCCCCTTGCCGAGCATGGCCCGGGCGGCCGCCGGCCCCTGGAACTTCGCCGCCGCCCAGTGCTCGAGGCGGACGCGCGCGTCGAGGACCGGGTAGCGGACCGCCGCGATGTCGCCTGCCGCGAAGATCCCCGGCGCGCTGGTCTCGAGCAGCTCGCTCACGGAGACGCCGCCACCCTCGATCGCGAGCCCGGCGTCGGACGCGAGCTCCGTCCGTGGGGATGCGCCGACCGCCGCCACGACGGCGTCGCAGCCGAACCGCCTGCCGTCGGTGCCGACGACCGCCTCGGCACGGCCCGTCCCATCGACCGATGCGATCCCCGGGACGGTCACGAACGTGACGCCATGCTCCACGTGGAGGTCGCGGTACACGGTCGCCGCCGCGGTGCCGAGCGGCTTCTCGAGCGGGAGGCCGCCCGTCATCAGGACAGTCACCTCGGCCGCGAGCTGGCGCGCGGAGGCGGCCACCTCCGTGCCGATCCAGCCGCCGCCGATGACGACGAGCCGCCGCCCCGGTCCCAGCGCGGCACGGAGGGCCTCGGCGTCGTCGACCTGGCGGAGGAGGTGGACGCCCGGCAGGTCGCCCCCCGGCACGGGCAGCGGGCGGGACCGGGAGCCCGTGGCGAGGAGGAGCCGGTCGAAGCCGATCCGCTCGGCGTCCCCGATCACCACCTCCCGGGCCGCCGGGTCGATCGCCGTGGCCGGGCGACCCAGTCGCAGGTCGATCGCGTTGTCGGCGTAGAAGGCGTCGGGCTTCACCGCGATCGCCGCCCGGTCGGTCTCACCACGGAGGAAGTCCTTCGTCAGGGGCGGACGCTCGTACGGCGGCGCGGGCTCATCGCCGAGGAGGACGATGCGGCCATCGAACCCCTCCGTGCGAAGCGCCTCGGCCGCGCGCGCGCCGGCCAGGCCGGCCCCGACGATCACGAACGTGGAAGGGGTCACCGTGGGATCTCCTCAGTGCAGGGACGCGGGAAGAGATGGCGGCCGCCCGGATGCCGGATGAGCACAGTCTGGCCGATGCGGCGCCCGGTGGCCAGCACCGGGACGGCGGGACGGCCGGGCCGGTGGGGGCCACTCCGATACCGCCGCAGATGGTCCGTCTGCCATCATCCGTCGATGCGCCACACCGTCGCCGCCACACTCGGTCCGAGGCCCCGCTCGTGACCCGTCGCGGCCTCCTGCTCTTCGCGGCGATGTCGATCGTCTGGGGGATCCCGTACCTCCTCATCCGCGTGGCCGTCGCCGAGGTGACGCCGCCGGTGCTCGTCTTCGCCCGCACGGCGCTCGGCGCGCTGATCCTGCTGCCGGTGGCCCTGGCGCGCGCCGACGTCCGCGACGTCCTCCGCCACTGGCGATGGGTCGTCGCGTTCGCGCTCATCGAGATCGCGATCCCCTGGGTCCTCCTGAGCTCGGCCGAGCAGCAGATCTCGAGCTCGCTCGCCGGGCTCCTCGTGGCCGGGGTCCCGCTCGTCGGCGCGACCATCGCCGCGATCGTCGGCGGCCCGGACCGCGTGGGGCGTCGCCAGCTCGTGGGCCTCCTCATCGGCTTCGCCGGGGTCGCGGCGATCGCCGGGGGCGACTACGAGGCCGAGAGCGCAGCCGCGCTCGCGCAGGTCGCGGTCGTGATCGTCTGCTACGCGGTCGGCCCGTTCATCCTCTCGCGACGGCTCGCCGGGGTCGCGTCGATCGGTGTGATGTCGCTCTCGCTCACGCTGACCGCCCTCCTCTACCTCCCGGTCGCCGCCATCCAGTGGCCCGCGACGACGCCCTCGACCGGCGCCCTCGCGTCCATCGCGATCCTCGGCGTGGTGTGCACCGCCGCGGCCTTCATGCTGTTCGCGGCGCTCATCCACGAGGTGGGACCGGTCCGCGCGACGGTCATCACGTACGTGAACCCGGCCGTGGCGGCGGTCCTGGGCGTGCTCATCCTCGGGGAGACGCTCACGCCGGCGATGCTCGTCGGCTTCGCGCTCGCGATCGCCGGGTCCACGCTCGCGACGCGACGACCGGAGACGCCGGACGCGGAGGCCGCCGCGATCGAGGTCTCGGAGGTCGCCGAGCCTTCCTGACCGCGGCGGCGCTGCAGGCGCTCCTCCCTACTTCCCGTCCTTCATCGCGACGATCCCACCGAGCACGCCGGAGTACAGCGTGCCGTCCGGCCCCAGGTAGACCGGTGCGTAGTGGTTGTTGTAGAGCTGCCCGGTCCCCGCGAGCTGGCTCCACGCCACCTCGCCGGTCCGGAAGTCGATGGCGGTGAAGTACCAGGGGGAGATGCCGTCGTCCTGGAACGGCTTCGTGTACGAGTAGATGAGGCCGTTCGCCAGCGACATCTTCGTGACGACCGACGGGATGTTCACCCGCTCGTTCGTCCAGACCGTGTGGCAGGTGCCGTCCGCGTCCATGTCGATCCGGGTGATCCCCGGCGTGATCGTGTGCCCGCGATCCGTCACGGTCTGGGACGCGTAGCCGTAGTTGTTCTCCACGATGATCGAGCGGTCCGTCGCGACGAGCGAGTTCTCGGTGTCGCTCTGGTAGGGCGCGAAGACCGGCACGGAGCAGGCGAGCCGCGAGCCCTCGACCGTCTTCGCGCGGCGGTAGACGAGGACGTGCATCTGCGGGTCCGCGTTGTCCGTGATGGTCACGTAGTCGCTGCCCATGACGGTCGGCGTGGTGCCGGTCCCGATGTCCACCTGGCCGGGCTTCTTCCGCGTGCCCGGGTCGTACGCCTCGCGCCAGGTGACGGCCGGCGCGCCGGACGCGTCCGCGTCGAACCGGTACATGGCGGCACTCGAGGCGATGAACACCCCGCCGGTCTCGTCGGCGGAGTGGCCGTTCACGACGCGCTCGCCGGCCGGCATGTGGTACCAGCCGAGGATCGCCCCTGCCGCGAGGTCCACGGTCCCCACGGCGCCCTTCGCGCTCGTGAACCAGACCCGCCCGGACCAGTCGGGCTGGAGCGCCTCGATCTTGTCGCCGGCCGGGATGACGCTCGTGAGGTCGATCTTCTCGTCGATCCTGAAAGAGGAGGCGTCGTGGGAGGCGACCCAGATGGACCGCTCGGAGGTGCCGATGACGGTGCGGTACTGCTCGTCCTGGTAGAAGTACGTCCCGGACGGCCGGAAGTCGGCGCCGCTCGCGGCCTCGGTGGGCAGGTCGAGCGTGGCGAGGGTCCGGAGCGAGCCCGGCTCGATGAGGGTCAGCTGGACGTAGGCGGTCTCCGCCCGGTGGTCGAACATCACGGGGCCCGCGACGATGCGCCCCGCCTGGTCGAACGTCATCGCTGCGGCGAGGGCGATCGGCGAGTCCTCGGAGCCGGTCCATGCGGAGGTGACGACCGGCTTCTTCCCGAGCGGCCCGGCGTTGAGGTAGGTATCGCTCGCGTACGCGTCGTTGTGGAGGCCCGCCCACGCGCCCGGCGACATGTACGGGTTCTGGGGGATCGCGCGCGTCTCCACCGGGTGCGCCGTCGCCGGCGAGCCGATGAACGACGCGACGTTCTTCCAGCCGGGCGTCATCGGGATGGGCGTCGCGTTCGTCCCGTCCTGGGCCGAGACCGGGGCGACCGATGCACCGAGGATCGTGGCCGCGGCGACGACGGCGAGGATGGGCCTGCGCACGGTGGGACCTCGGCTGGATGTGATGCCGGCACGGGGAACGGCGGGCTCAGCCCCTATGGCACATGGGGCTCACCCCTCGCGGCAAGAGCCCATCGACCCGAACCGCGCGCCGGCGGGCGTGGCCCGGCGTCCTGGGCTCCGCCGTCAGACCGGCCGGTCAGGACCTCGGCGTGTCCGCGGACCCGGTGCCGGCGAGACGTGCCCCGATGCCGTCGATGACCACGTCCAGGCCGACCTCGAAGCGCTCCTCCAGCGACCGCCGGCCGATCACCGGGACGACCGCGCGGATCGACGGGAACCGCTCGGTCGGCAGCGAGGCCATGTACTCCGCCCCCTGGCGCTGCGCCTCGACGAACTCCGGGCTCCGGTTGGACGTCGACATGAAGCCGAGCGTGAACACGTACAGCGACTGGTACGCGTCGAAGGCGGCCTCGGGCGTGAAGCCCGCGTCGAGCAGGATCGCCAGGATCCGCTCGAACGTGGCCAGGCCGGCGGCGCCGAACCGCGCCCGCCCGGCCACCGCCTCCGTCGTGTTCCGGTGCCGGAGGAAGCTCGCGAACATCGCCCGGTGGACGTCGCGCAGCTGCTCCTTCCACCCGCCGACCCGATCCGGGATGACGATCTCGTCGAGGACCGCCTGACCGACGAGCTCGAGCAGCTCGGCCTTGTCGGCGACGTGCCAGTAGAGGGACATCGGCGTGACGTCGAACTCGTCCGCGAGCCGGCGCAGGGACAGGGCCGCGACACCTTCCGCATCGACGATCCGGAGGGCCGCCGCCACGATCCGTTCCCGGTCGAGCTGAGGTCCGGCAGCCCGCCTCGCGCGGCGCTGCACCGTCATGCGCCAGGGCGGCGTGGGCAGGGGCGCCTCCGGTGCCCGGTCCCCGGCGCGGTCGTCGGCCACTGGTCTCCCCTCGTGCGGATCCTGTCGCGAACCTCTTGCGTTACTATACATCGTATGTTTATCATACGGCGTATATGTTATGCCGCCACGGCGGCTTCGATGCCATCCGGCTGGCGCGTCCCCAGCCACAGCTGAAGGAACGGTGACACGGAGATGATGATCGGCGACGCGATCGGAGGCGGCATGGACCGCCTCGTCAGGTGGGTGATCCTCCCGGTCACCGGGATCGTCCCCATGCTCGTCCGGACCGGGCTGCTGTTCCTGCTGTTCGCAGCGCTCTGGGTCGGCTTCTTCGTCGCGCTCGTCGCGGACCCGGCGATGCTGGAGTCCGCTCGGCGCGCGATCGACGGCCTTCCCCTGCTCGCCCAGGCGGTCGTCTGGCTGCTGTTCCTGCCCCTCATGGCCGCGCTCTGGGTCTGGACGACGGACTGGGCCCTGCTCGTGCGCGTCCTCCTCGTCATCGGGATCGCGGGCTGGAACCTGCTGATCTTCATGCCGCGGCGCGAGACCACCTCGCCCGCCGCCACGAACTAGGAGCTCGTCGTGGAGACCATCATCACCACGTTCGTGGACGGCGTCCTCGTCCCGCTCATCGGTGCGGTCACGGCGCCGCTCCCATTCCTCGCGTCCAGCGGCATCCTGCTGCTCGTGTTCGGTGGCCTGTGGGCGGCGGTCGCCGTCGCGCTGGTGCGCGAGCCGGCGCGGATCGACGCGGCGTGGCAGCGGATCCGGGCGCTGCCCCTCGTCGTCCGGGCCATCGTGTGGCTCCTCTTCCTTCCGGTGATGGCAGGCATCTGGATCTGGCGGACGGGGTGGCCTCGGGTCGCGCGACTCGTCCTCGTCGGCGGCATCGCCGGCTGGAACCTGCTGATCTTCCTGCCCCGGCCCATGTAGGGGACGCGACTCGGGGCGCGACGCGAGGCGACGCGCCCCGCAGAATGACGGGCATGACGACCGTGCGCGCCCCCATCGACCTCACCGTCAACGGCCATGCTCATCGCGCCGACGAGGTCCCGGGGGACCGGCGCCTGATCGACGTCCTCCGAGACGACCTGGGCCTGACCGGGACGAAGGAGGGTTGCGACGACGGGACCTGCGGGGCGTGCGTCGTACTCGTCGACGGGAAGGTGGCGCGCGCGTGCCGGACGTCGGCGCGCGAGGCGGCCGGCTGCGAGGTGACGACGATCGAGGGCCTCGGGAGCCCGAAGGCCCCGCACCTGCTCCAGCGTGCGTTCGTCGCGGCCGACGCCGTGCAGTGCGGCTTCTGCACGCCGGGGATGATCATGGCGGCGGCGGCGCTGCTCGACCGCGATCCCCACCCGACCCGCGACGGGATCCGCCGCTGGCTGGGGAGCAACCTCTGCCGCTGCACCGGCTACCAGGGGATCGTGGATGCGGTCGAGGCGGCCGCCGAGGGCCGCGTGGACGCGCCGCGCGCGTGGCCGCCGACCGCCGTGGCGGCCGGCGCGGGGACAGGAGCCGTGGCGGGCGATGCGGCCGGATCTGGCGCGGCCGGCGGCACGGCCGGCGCGGCCGCACCTCGCGGCGACGCGATGGACAAGGCGACCGGCCGCGCCCTGTACGCCGCGGACCTCACCGCCGGGGGGATGCTCCACGCGGTCGCGGTCCGCAGCCCGCACGCGCACGCGGACGTGCTCGGCGTGGACGTCGCGCGTGCCCGCTCGGTGCCCGGCGTGGTGGCCGTCCTGACCGCCGCGGACGTCCCCGGCGAGAACCGCTTCGGCCGCAAGGTGAAGGACGAGCAGGTCCTCTACGCGGACCGCGTGCGCCGCGTCGGCGACCCGGTCGCGCTCGTCGTCGCGGTGACGCGCGAGGCAGCCGCGGCCGCACTCGACGCGGTCGAGGTCACATACCGGGCGCTCCCGGCCGTCTTCGGCCCGGAGGCCGCCCTCGCCGACGGCGCGCCGGAGATCCACCCCGGCGGGAACGTCTGCGCGGACAACGCCGTCCGCGCCGGCGACGCGGCCGCCGAGCTGGGCCGCTCCGACCTCGTCGTTGAGGCGACGTACCGGACCGCATGGAACGAGCACGCGTACCTCGAGCCGGAGGCCGCGCTGGCGGCATGGGACGGCGACGTGCTCGTCGTCCGCACCGCGACGCAGTACCCGCACTACCAGCGGACGGAGATCGCGCGGACGCTCGGGCTCCCGAACGATCGCGTCCGCGTCGCGACGGCGGCCGTCGGCGGCGGCTTCGGCGGCAAGACGGAGCTCTCCTGCCAGGCCCTCGCGGCGCTCGCGACGTGGAAGACGGGCAGACCTGTCCGCATCGTCTACTCGCGGGAGGAGTCGTTCCTCACGACGACGAAGCGCCACCCGTTCCGCATCAGAGTCGAGGCGGGCGCGACGCGCGATGGCGACCTCACCGGCCTGCGGATGGACTTCGTGGCCGACACGGGCGCGTACGCGTCGTTCGGGCCGGGGATCGTCGTGAAGTCCTTCGGGTCGGCGGCCGGGCCGTACCGCTGGCGAGGCGTGGACCTGCACGGCCGGACCGTCTACACGAACAACCCGACCGGCGGGGCGATGCGCGGGCCCGGGACCACGCAGGTCGCGTTCGCGCTGGAGGCGACGCTCGACCGACTCGCGGAGCGCCTGGGGATCGACCCCCTCGCGCTGCGCGAGCGGAATCGCCTGCGGGAGGGCGACCGCCTCCTCTCCGGCCAGATCCTCGACCGCGACACGCGGTTCGACGCGACGATCGCCGCGGTCCGGTCCTACTGGGAGGAGGCGCTCGCTCGGTGCGCGGAGGCGAACGCTGCCGCGGAGGGAAGCGGCGTCACGGTGCGCAGGGGCGTGGGCGTCGCGTCCGTCTGGTACGGGATCGGCGGCGGGGGCGGTGGCCCCGTCCCCGGGATGGACCCGACGGCGACCGTGGGACGCGGGCCCGGGCGCGCGAGCGCCGAGCTCGCTGACGACGGCACGGTGGTCGTCCGGACGGGCGCGGTGGACCTTGGTCAGGGGAGCGCCACGGTGATGGCCCGCATCGCAGGGGAGGAGCTCGGGGTGCCGCCCGACCGCATCCGGGTCGTCACCGGCGACAGCGCGGCGCCCGACGCGGGCCCCACGGTCGGGAGCCGGGTCACCGTCTTCGTCGGGAACGCCGTCCGCGAGGCGGCGGCCGACCTCGGCGAGGCGATCCTCGGGACCGCCGGGGCGATGCTCGCGCGGCCGGCGGCCGAGCTGGCCATCGACGGGGATCGCGTGGTCGTCGCTGGTGGTGGCGAGGGCGGCGGTGAGGGCGTCTCGCTCGCCGAGATCGCGCGCGCCCGGACGGCGGCGGGGAGGGCGGTCGTCTTCGACGGCTTCTTCGACGCGGACCTCCCGGCGTTCGACCCGAAGAGCGGCCTCGGCGAGCCCTATCTCCTGTACGTGACCGGGACGCAGATGGCGGAGGTCGAGGTCGACGCGCGCACCGGCACCGTCCGCGTCCTCCGCGTGGTCGCGGCGCACGACGTCGGGCGGCCGGCCTTCCCCGAAGGGCTCGTCGGCCAGCTCGAGGGCGGGATCGCGATGGGGATCGGCTTCGCCCTCACCGAGGACTTCGTCCCCGGCGAGACGCGCGGCTTCAAGGAGTACCGGATCCCGCGGACGCGCGACGTCCCGGAGATGACGACGATCCTCGTGGACGACCCCGATGCCCCGCCGGATCAGCGGGCGAAGGGCGTCGCGGAGTGCTCGAACATGGTCGTCGCCCCTGCCATCGCGAACGCGGTCGCGATGGCGACGGGCGAGCGGGTCGACCGGTTGCCGATCAGGCTCGCTCGCCCTCGCTGAGTCGTCGGTCCGGCCCTCAGACTCCTGCGGCCGCCTTGAGGGCCGACGCGTCGTCCGCCCCGAGAGCGACCTGCACGATGTCACCGCTCGTCCCGATCGGGACCGCGAACCGGAGGCTCACGCCGGCGTCCGCGATCCGCCGGAAGAGGGCGGCGCCCGTCCCCGGCCGGTTGGCGATCTCGGCGACCACCACCTCGATCGGCGTGCCCACGACACCCGCGTCGGCGAGCGCGGACCGCAGGCCGGCCTCGTCGTCCGAGCCGACGAGGATGAGCCCGACGGTCCCGTCCGCGAGCCCATACGCCGGGTAGATGTTGACGCCGCGAGCGGCCGCGGCCTCGAAGATGGAGGCGGCCACGCCGGGGCTGTCCGCCGTCCAGATCATGTACGCGTTCATCGCTCTCCCCTTCCGTGCCGACGGCCGATCGGCCGTCCTGGCAGTCGTCGTCGACCGCGGGACGCGGATGTGCCAACGCCCCGCGGTGGTTCGCCGGACCGGCCGACCTACATCTCCATCGGGCTCAGCAGCTGGAAGTAGTTGCCGTCCGGGTCGGCGAAGGTGGCGATCCACGCGTCGGGCATCTCACCCGGGTTGTACGGCTCGGCCACCACGATCGCGCCGGCGTCCTTGAGCCGCGCGAAGTCAGCCGCCACGTCGTCGCTCTCGATGTTCCAGATGACGCGGCCCGGCTCCGCGTTGACGCCCTTGACCTGATCGTGCGGGCCGACGGTGACGAACCCGGTCCCGAGCATCCAGCCGTTGTACCCGCCCTCGTGCCAGCCGGGCTCGCCGAAGAGCTTCGTGTAGTAGTCCGTCAACCGCTGCGGGTCCTCGGACCCGATGAGGATGCTGTTGAGCTTCATGCGAGCCTCCTGGCGTTCCCCGGACCGGCTGGGACGCCGACCTGGTGCGGGGACGGCGAGTATGCATCCGCTCCTCGGACACGGGAAGACGCCACCTGCGGCGCGATCCGACCTCTACCCACGGCGCACGGACCGGCGTAGCCTGACGCCTTCGTCGCGGTCGGCGGGGTCCGGCGGCATCGACGTCCGGGTGTGCGGGGGCGCGGACGCGCCCGTGCCCCCGCTCTTCGCCAGGGCGAGCCGGGGCTGCGCCCGGATCGGTCCGGGCCCGCGGTCAGGCAGACAGGGGCTCCGGCGCCGGGATGTCCATCGTCTCGTCGCGGAGCGCCGGGTGGACCGGTATGAGATGGGCCCAGACGCGGCGACGCCGTCGGCGGGGATCCGCCGGCGGCGTCGGTCCCTCGACCGCCCCTAGGAGGTCGCGACGGTGTCGAGCACCTCGCCGTCCGGCCCGCGGAGCTCCATCACGAGATCCGGCATGCCGAGCGCATGCGTGGAGCACGAGAGGCAAGGGTCGTATGCCCGCACGAGCGCCGAGACCCGGTTGAGCGCGCCCTCCTGGATCTTCTTCCCGTGCACGAACGTCTTCGCGACCTGCAACACCCCCCGGCTCATCGCCAGGTTGTTGTGGCCGGTCGCGACGATGAGGTTCGCCCACGTGATCGCGCCGTTCTCGTCCACCCGGTAGTCGTGGATGAGCGTGCCGCGCGGCGCCTCGATGATCCCGGTCCCCTCGGTCTCGTTCACACCCGCGTGGGCGCGGACCTTGGTGCCGAGGATCGCCGGGTCGTCGAGGAGCTCCTGCATGCGCTCGAGCGCGTACGTCGCCTCGATGAGTCGTGCGTAGTGGTAGTGGAAGCCGCTCTGGACGATGCGCCCGAACCGGTCCCGGTACTCGGCGAGCTCGGCGTCCGCGACGGGCGTGCCGCAGCGGTCGGCCACGTTCAGCCGCGCGAGCGGGCCCACCCGGTAGATCCCCTCGGGATAGCCGACGGGCAGGTAGTAGGGCGCCTTCAGGTACGAGTCGTGGATCGTGGCCTCGCCGATGTACGCGGCGTAGTCGCGCGGGCGCACCTGGTCCGCGATGACCGTCCCGTCCGCGTCCACGAAGCGGAGGTTGCCGTCGTAGAGGCGGAGAGACCCGTCCGGACCCACGAGCCCGAGATACATCGTGGGGAAGTTGCTGAACGCCTCGATCTCCGCGGGGAAGCCGGCGACGGCGCCCTTCCACAGCTCGATGGTCCGCGCCACGATCGCCTGGGCGGCGGGGATCTCGGCGAGGATGCGTTCCCGGGCCTGCGGGTCGAGCGGGACGTTCACGCCGCCCGGGACGATCCAGGACGGGTGGACTCGCTCACGCGCGAGCCGCTCGATGGCCTGCTGGCCGAACTTCCGCAGGGCGATCCCGTCGCGCAACGCGTCCGGGTGCTCCTCGAGGAGCCCGGCCACGTTGCGGCGACCCGGCTCCGCGTCCATCCCGAGGAGCAGGTCCGGCGCCGACAGGTGGAAGAACGAGAGCGCGTGCGACTGGACGATCTGCGCGCAGTGGAGCAGCTCGCGCAGCCTGCCCGCGGTCTCCGGGATCCGCACCGCCATGATCTCGTCGCAGGCCTTGGCGGAGGCGAGGAGGTGGCTCACCGGGCAGATCCCGCAGATCCGCGACGTGATCGACGGCATCTCGTAGTACGGCCTGCCGACGGTGAACCGCTCGAAGCCGCGGATCTGGGTCACGTGGAATCGCGCGTCGGCGACGTCGCCCTGGTCGTCGAGGTCGATCGTGATCTTGCCGTGGCCCTCGATCCGGGTGACGTGGTCGATCGTGATCCTGGACATGGCTGGCCTCCCGCCGGCAGCCGCCGGCTCGACGGGGGCGTCGGCGGCCGGCGCCGCGCCCTTCCGGGCCCGCGCGGGGCGGCTCGCGCGCGTGGGGGTCTGGTCGTTCGTCGTCATCGCGCGCCTCACCCGAACCGGAGCTTGCTGCCGACGTCCGGGACACGGCCCTCGAGGAGCTCGCTGAGCACGAGGAGGATCGCGTTCGGCTTCGGCGGGCAGCCGGGGACATGGACGTCGACGGCGATCGACTGGTGGAGCGGCTGCGCCTGCTTGAGGAGGGCGGGGACGTTGTCGGTCGGGACCTGCGGGTCGGCCGTGGCGCCCTCGACGTAGACGCGCTCCAGGAGCTGCCGGCGCGGGATCCCGTTCCGCATCGCGGGCACGTTGCCCGTCACCGCGCAGTCACCGAGCGCGACGACCACGCGGCTGCGAGCGCGCGCGGTCTGCGCGAGCTTGAGGTCGTCCGTGCTGCTGATGGCGCCCTCGATGATCGCGACGTCCACCCCCGCCGGCCACTCCTGGGCGTCCACGAGCGGGCCGAAGACGATGTCCGCCTTCCGGAGGACCGCCACGATCCCCTCGTCGATGTCGAGCAGCGACATGTGGCAGCCGGAGCATCCGTCGAGCCAGCATGTAGCGATCGTGGGCCGGTCCATCATTCGCCCTCCCGCATCGCCGAGAGGCGGCTGACGACCTGCCTCTGCTTGGTCATCTCCTCGACGCCCCAGCCCTTCTCGGCCATCGCGCCGGTGGGACAGGCCTGGACGCACTTGCCGCAGCTCGTGCAGGTGGTGGCATCGCCCCACGGCCGCTTGAGCTCGGACACGAGGTTGGACCCGATGCCGCGTCCGGCGACATCCCAGACGTGCGCCCCTTCGATCTCCGCGCATGCCCGGACGCAGCGGGAGCAGAGGACGCAGCGGTTGTGGTCGAGCACGAACCGCGGGTGCGACGTGTCGACCGTGAGGCGCGGGTAGCTGTACGGGTACCGGACGTGCGTCACGCCGTGGTCCTGGGCGAGCGTCTGCAGCTCACAGTGACCGGACGAGACGCAGACCGCGCACACGTGGTTGCGCTCCGCGAAGAGCAGCT
This sequence comes from uncultured Chloroflexia bacterium, assembly GCA_963844945.1. Classification (GTDB taxonomy): domain Bacteria; phylum Chloroflexota; class Limnocylindria; order Limnocylindrales; family CSP1-4; genus CAIYQJ01. Next base: position 312,825 of record CAWJQZ010000059.1, on the reverse strand, counting down.
CGAGGATCATCTTCCGGTAGGACTCGAGCTGCGGCGACGTCGTGACGACCGACAGCCCCTCCGCGACGGGCATGGTGCACGCCGGCTGGAGCTTCCCGACGCCGGCGATCTCCACCATGCACAGGCGGCACGCGCCGACGGCGGTGAGGCCCTCCATGTAGCAGAGCGCCGGGATGTACGTGTTGTTCGCCCGTGCGACCTCGAGGATCGTCTGGCCGGGGGTGGCCGCGATGACCTCGCCGTCGATCCGGACCTTCACCTTCTCGGGCATGGCCGGGCCTCCCCTATCGCTCGGCGCTGCGGATGTCGCAGCGCAGGCAGCGGGACGTCTCTTCGAGCGCCGCGACGGGCGTCAGCCCGAGGGAGACCTCCGCCTCCGACAGCACCCGCTGTGCGGCGGGCAGCTCGGCCGGCACGTGACGCGCCACCTCGGCGGGCGTCTCCGGTGGCTCCATCCCGTAGACGAACTCCGGGAGGAGCGTGGCGAAGCGCTTCTTCCCCATGAGCTTCTTGTCGATGTTCCGGGCGGCCTTCTTGCCGTAGCCCATCGCGTTGGAGACGTTCGACGCGCCGGTGATGAGGTCGCCGCCCGCGTAGAAGCGCTCGCGGCTCGACTCGAGGGAGTAGCGGTCCACCTCGATGGTCCCGGCCTCCTTCGCCTTGAGGCCGGACGCCTTGAGGAAGTCCGGGTCCACCTTCTCGCCGACGGCGAGGATCACGGTGTCGCACTCGAACCGGAGCACCTCGTCGGTGGGGATCGGGCGGCGCCGGCCCGAGGTGTCGAACTCGCCGAGCTTGGTCCGGACGGCCTCGATCGCGCGGACCTGGCCGTTCTTGTCGCCGACGATCCGGTGCGGGGCCGCGAGGTACGCGACGCGCACGCCCTCGTGCTCGGCGGCCTCGACTTCCTCGGGGATCGCCGGCATGTCCTTCCGCTCGCGGCGGTAGACGACGGTCACCTCCGCGCCGAGCCGGCGCGCGGTCCGCGCCGAGTCGATGGCCGCGTTGCCGCCGCCGATGACCACGACGTTCTTCCCGACCGGGACCTCCTCGGCGCGGGAGACCGCCTCGAGGAACGGGAGCGCCGGGATGACGCCGGTCAGCTCTGTGCCGGGGAGGTAGACCCACGCCTCCTTCCAGGTGCCGATCGCGAGGAAGACCGCGTCGTACTGGTGGGCGATGTCGTTGAGCGTGAGGTCCTCGCCCACGTTCGTGTTGAACTGGAAGCGGACGCCCATCCGCTCGATGAGCTCGATCTCCCTGTCGAGGACGGCCTTCGGCAGCCGGTACTCGGGGAGGGCGTAGCGGAGCATCCCGCCGGCGGCCGGCCGCGAGTCGTACACGACCACGCTGTGGCCGAGCAAAGCGAGATAGAAGGCGCACGCGAGGCCGGTGGGGCCGGCGCCGACGATCGCGACCTCCCGCCCCGTGGGCTCCAGCCGATGCTCGCGGACCCGTTCCACCATCGTCTCGAAGCGGTCCGAGAGGAGGATCTCGTCCGCGATGAGCCGGTGGACGTCGCGCATGTTCACGGGCTCGTCCACCGCCGCCCGACGGCAGCGATCGTCGCATGGGTGCTGGCAGACGCGCCCGGTGGAGGCCGGGAGCGGGTTGTCGAGGATGACGGAGAGGAACGCGTCCTCGAGCCGGCCCTCGCGGTACAGCTGGAGGAAGCGCGGGATGTTCATGTGGAGCGGGCACGAGTTCTCGCAGGGCGAGAGCGCGAGGTCCTCGCACACACCGGCCCGGCAGCGCTTCGCGACGATGTGGTCCTCGAACTCGTGGCGGAAGTGCCGCATCGTCGTGAGGACCGGGTTCGGCGCGCTCTGGCCCAGGCCGCAGAGCGAGGTGTCGCGGATCATCCGGCAGAGCTCGTCCAGGGTCTCGAGGTCCTTGTGGGTCGCCTTCCCGAGGGTGCAGCGGTCCAGGATGTCGAGCGCCTTGTCCAGCCCCACGCGGCACGGGACGCACTTGCCGCAGCTCTCGGAGTGGGTGAACTCGATGAAGTAGCGGGCGACGTCGACCATGCAGTTGTCGGCGTCCATGACGACCATGCCGCCCGAGCCCATGATCGAGCCGAGCTGCGCGAGCGTCTCGTAGTCCACGGGCGTGTCGAACATGTCGGACGGGATGCACCCGCCGGACGGGCCGCCCGTCTGCACGGCCTTGATGTCCCGCCCGTTCGTCCCGCCCTCGCCCACGTCGTAGATGAACTTCGCGAGCGGGGTCCCGAGCGGCATCTCCACCAGGCCGGTGCTGTGGACCTTCCCGACGAGCGAGAAGACCTTCGTGCCCGGGCTCTTGGCGCTGCCGGTCTCGGTGAACCAGCCGGCGCCCTTGCTGACGATCGGCGCGACGTTGTACCAGGTCTCGACGTTGTTGATGTTCGTGGGATGACCGTCGAGGCCCTTGTTCGCCGGGAACGGCGGGCGCGTCCGCGGACGTCCGGACCGGCCCTCCAGGGACGCGATGAGCGCGGTCTCCTCGCCACAGACGAAGGCTCCGGCGCCCTCCACGGTCTCGATGTCGAAGGCGAACCCGCGCCCGAGGATGTCCGTCCCGAGGACGCCGTACGCCCGCGCCTGCTCGATCGCGCGCTCGAGGCGCATGACCGCGAGCGGGTACTCGGCGCGGACGTAGATGATGCCCTTCGTGGCGCCGGTGACGAACCCGGCGATGAGCATCCCCTCGAGGAGCGCGTGGGGGTCCGACTCGATCTCGTTGCGGTTCATGTACGCGCCGGGATCGCCCTCGTCGGCGTTGCAGATCAGGTACTTGACCGGGTCCTTCGCGTTGAGGAGGAACTCCCACTTGTTGCCGGTCAGGTAGCCGGCGCCGCCGCGGCCGCGGAGCTTCGCCGCCTTCATCGACTCGATGACGGCCGCCGGGTTCTGGTCGATGAGCACCTTGTACAGGGCCTGGTACCCGCCGATCGCGACGTACTCCTCGATGTCGTCGGGGTTGATCAGGCCGCAGTTGCGGAGGACCGTCTTCACCTGGCCGCTGAAGAACGGCAGCTCGTGCCAGTGACGGACCTCGGGATACCCGTAGCCGTACTTCATGTGGCCGGTGAGGTGATCCCACTCCTCGATCTTGCAGAGGATCAGCTCGGCCGGCGGCATCTCGCCGTGGGTCGCCGCGGAGAGGATCGCGTCCACGTGGTTGGGCTGGACCTGCCGGAGGATGAGCAGGGGCCGGCCCGGGACGGAGACGTTGACGAGGGGCTCCTCGGCGCAGTAGCCGAAGCAGCCGACCGGCGCCAGATGGACCGCGAGACCACGCGCGTCGATCTCCGAGGCGAACGCGTGGAAGACGGACTCTGCGCCGTTGCCGGAGCCGCAGGTCCCCATCCCCACGGCGATCCGGGGCCTGCTCGGGATGAGCTTCGACAGGCCGGCTTCGCGGACGGTCGCGAAGGCAGCGATATCGCCGATCCTCATCGCAGGCCGTCCTTGCGGAGCTTCTCGACTTCGCGGATCAGCGCCTGCTCCTTGACGTGCCCACGGATGGCGTGGTTGACCTCGACGACGGGAGCGAGGGCGCACTGGCCGAAGCACGCGACGGTCCGGATCGTGAACCGCCGGTCGGGCGTGGTGAGGGTGAGCTTGTCGGTGCCCTCGGGGAGCTCCTGGAGGTTGAGCTGCAGCTTCACGCGCTCGAGGAGCGCGCGCGACCCGCGCGTGTGGCAGGCCGTGCCGCGGCAGATCGCCACGGTGTTGACCCCCTGCGGATCCAGGTTGAACAGCGCGTAGAACGTCGCCACGCCGTAGACCTGCGACTGCGGGACGCCCGTGCGTGCGGCCACGTACTCGAGCGTCTCCATCGGCAGGTACTTGTGGCGGCTCTGCTCCTGCAGCTTCTCCAGGATGCCGAGCAGCGCGCCGGGCCTGCCGGCCTGCTCGCCGATCACGCGGTCGATCAGGTCGCGGTCCTCGTCGCGTGTCGGCGCCATCGCCACGCCAGTGGTCATCGCACCCTCCAAACGAAGGCCGCGCTCCGACGGGCGGTCCGGAGTCCCGGCCCGCGATGGAGCACGGCGATCGTCTCGATGGTACGTACCACATGGACCGGACCGATAGGGCCGTTCCGGGGCGCCGCGGCGTGCCGCCCCGGGGGGCCGATCGTGAGTCCGACGGCAGGGGTCCCCCCTGTCGGACGGCGGGTCGCGGTCGACGCGCGTCGACATCCGACCCTGACGGCCGTCGGAAGCCGCCCGGCGCGCCCCCGGCCCGCAGCGCCTCCCGGCCGGCCCCGCGCGCACGCGAAGAGACCCCCGGGCCGAGGTCTCGGCCCGGGGGTCTCCGGTCAGGTGCGGCGGTCCTGCGACCGCCGGCCCGTCAGCTCACGCGGTACTGCTCGATGGGTGACTGGACGCTGTTCGCGTTGTAGGGCGTCGGGTTCGCCATCGAGCGGACGTACCAGAGGCCACTGGTGCTGAACGTCCACCTGAAGGTGGCGATGCCGCTCGTGCCGGCGCTCACGTTGCGCGTGGCGAAGAGCCGCCACGTGCCGCCCGAGTTCACGTAGACCCAGTAGGTGACGCTCGCGGGCGTCAGCTCCGGGCGCGACGGCCGGACGGTCGTGGTGAACGTCACGGTCTTCCCGCGCGGGATCGATGCGACGCCCTTGGTGCGTCGGGCGAAGGAGCGCGATCTGGCGCACCACCGTCCGGACCTGGTTGCTCGCGGTCGCGGCGAGGTCGGGCGTCCCGACGAAGATGGCCCGGTAGAAGAGGTTCGTGACCGGGGTGTAGTAGTACGAGGCGCTGCCGGACGCGTCCATCGTCAGGGTGGTGACGGAGCTCCAGGTCGTCCCGTCGCGCATCGCCTGGATCTGGACGGACTTGCCCGCGCCGTTGGCGGCGAAGCGGACGCCGAGCGTGATGCCCTGGCCCCAGGTGATGACCGGGTCGTGGGCGCCGGGCGGCGTCGGGGCGGACGTGGTGATCGTGAGGGTCGTGCCGACCGGCACCCAGGTGACCGAGTTGTCCGTGCTGGTCGAGGCGAGGTTGGAGCCCGCCCGTCGCCGTCTGGGCGACGCCGGCCGGGATGGTGGCGATGACCGTGCCGGACGTCGTCATGCCGGTCACGGACACCGTGTACCGCATGGCGTCGATGGCCGTGACGGTCGCGACCCTGGTCCCACCGGCGGTGCCGGTGATGGTGACGTCACCGGTCGCGAAGCCGGTGACCGCCGTGCCGAAGACCACGGAGAAGAGGATCGGCGAGGAGGCGGTCGGGTCGATCTGGCCGGTCGCCTGGTTGATGGTGACCGAGGGTCCCACGGCAGCCCACGACCAGCGTGAAGCTCTGGATCGCCGGGGGCGGGTTGCCGTTCGCGGCGGTGAAGGTGATCGCGTAGCTGCCGTTGGTCCCGGCAGCCGGGGTGCCCGAGAGGGTGCCCGTGCCGTTGCCGTTGTCGATGAACGTCACGCCCGCCGGCAGCGCGGAGCCGGTGCGGACGATCGACGGGGCCGGAGAACCGGCCGTGGTGACGGTGAACGAGCCGGCGACGCCGACCGCGAAGGTCACGGTCGCAGCGCTCGTGATCGTCGGCGCGGAGCCGGGGTTCACGACCAGGGTGAAGCCCTGCACCGCGGGCGGCGGGTTGCCGTTCGCGGCTGTGAACGTCATCGCGTAGCTGCCGTTGGTCCCGGCGGCCGGCGTGCCCGAGAGGGTGCCCGTGCCGTTGCCGTTGTCGATGTACGTGACGCCGGCCGGCAGCGCCGAGCCGGTGCGGACGATCGACGGGAGCGGCGATCCGGTCGCCGTGACGGTGAACGAGCCGGCGACGCCGACCGTGAAGGTCGCGGTCGGGGCGCTCGTGATCGTCGGCGAGGAGCCGCGGTGACGAAGAGGGTGAAGTTCTGGACGGCGTTCGGCGGGTTGCCGTTCGCGGCGGTGAACGTCAGCGCGTAGGTGCCGTTCGTGGCGGCGGCAGGCGTGCCCGCGAGCGTGCCCGTGCCGTTGCCGTTGTCGTCGTAGCTCACGCCGGTCGGCAGAGCCCCGGACTCACCGATCGCAGGGGTCGGGGTCCCGGTGGCCGTGACCGTGAACGAGCCCGCGACACCGACCGTGAAGGCCGTGGATGCCGTGCTCGTGATGGTCGGCGCCGTGCCGGCGCTGACGATCAGGGTGAAGCTCTGGACATCGTTCGGCGGGTTGCCGTTCGAGGCGGTGAACGTCAGTCCGTACACGCCGTTCGTGGCGGCGGCCGGCGTGCCCGCGAGGGTGCCCGTGCCGTTGCCGTTGTCCATGTACGTCACGCCGGTCGGCAGCGCACCGGACTCACCGATCGAGGGGGTCGGGACTCCGGCCGTCGTGACCGTGAAGGAACCGGCGACGCCGACCGTGAAGGTCGTGGTCGACGGGCTCGTGATGGTCGGGGCCGTGGCGGCGCTCGCGACGCCCGGCAGGAGTGCCGCGAGCATGATCATGGTTACGAGCGCGCCGCCGATCCGGCCGGCACGCCGCGAGGCGATCCCAGAGACTGGCATGCCAGCTCCCTTGCGTGTTGCGGCGACCCAAGAGGTGTCAGGCACCTGTCGTCCGCGTCATGGGTGGTGACTCATGCTCAACCACCGGGGACGGGTGCCGAACCTGCGTGTGACCCACGACACGACCTGCGAGTAGTCGCTCGATCGCCACTGTGCGGCCGGGCTCCCCGGATGTCATGACGGCCCGTCATGCACGTGGGCCGCGGGGCCCAGGGTTCACTCGCGCCGGCGCGCGTGTCGAGGAGGGATGATCGCCACAGCGACGATGAGACGACGGGGGATCCCGAGGAACACGGGGGGCACACCTCCGGACCCAGCGTGCGGCGCGGCCGCGATGGCGTGATGACGGCCCGTCACCACACAGGCGGCCCGAACGTCCGCAGCACACGTGGGCGAAGCACGCGCGGTCCATCCCATGACGGGCCGTCATGACGCCGGGACGCAGCCGGCACAAGGTCGGGACAGCGGGAGTGAGGTACGGGGCTGCGGCCTCGCCGGCACGGCAGACGTGCCGATCGTCAGAGGGTCTTCCCGGGCCCCTGGCGAGACCGATGTTTCCGTGAGGACGCATCACGCGCCCGGAAGGAGTCCCATGACCCGGCTCATCACCCACCTCCGGACGAGTCTCCGGATGGACATCGTCGCCATCACGGCGGCAGGCATGCTCATCGCCAGCTCCGCGGGGATCGCGACCGCCGCCACGTTCGCTCCGACCCCGATCGTCCGCGGCACGGTCGCCCCGTTCGTCCCGGGCGCGCCCACGGCCATGGGCTGCGCGCTCCTCATCTCGCCGCGCTCCCTCATGCCCTGTCGGATGTAGTCACGTAGGTGGGCGGTGGCACGACCGCGAGAAGCGGTCGGTCCACCGCCCACCCGGCCGACGATGTCGTCCGGAATCGTTCCAACAACGTCGGTGCGAACCGATGACCGACCGGCGTGGCCGGATCCGTGGCACAGGCCCTGCACGCACAGCCACAGGAGTCACCCATGGATGAGATCAAGAGCACGTACCGCGACGTCAAGGACACGACCGAGAAGGCGGTCCGGGGCATCGACGGTACGGACCTCAAGGACAGCGTCGGGAACGCCGGCGACAAGGTCCGCACGGACCTCGGGAACCTGGGCGACGACGCGCGGAAGGCGACACAGGACGCCGACACGCGCGCCGACGACCCGGGCGCAGCACGCGCGAAGCCGGCCTGAGAGCAGGAACCCGCACACCCGGCCGACGGTCGCGCGGCCACGAGGCCATGCCGGCCGTGACGAGGAGGTCACGATGAAGATCAGGACGGAGCGCAAACGGATCATCCGCGCCACCATCGTGGTGGTCGCGGTGCTGTGGCTGGTCCGCGCCCTCTAGAAGCCGACCGGCGGATCCTTCGAATCACCACGCGATGACGGCGGGCTCGGGGCCCGCCGTCATCGCGTCCAGCGGCGTGCGCGAGAGGTCGGTGCCCGTTCCCGCGGGGCTATGAGGACGTCCCCGCGTGTGAGAGAATCCGGGCGACGGACTCAGCACGGGGACCGGGCAGATGGCCGAAGCCCTGACGCCGCCGCGGACCGACGCGCGGCGCGCCCTCGTGCTCCACGATCGTCCGCTCGTCGTGGACCTCATCGAGTTGACGCTCAACCACGGCCTCTTCGTGGTCCGGTCCGCGTCCGATCTCGATGCGGCCAGGGCCATCCTCGACGAGTGGCACCCGGACATGGCCGTCATCGACATGGACCACGACGACAGCACGGCGCTGCTCGCGCGGCTCGGCACGGGGGATCGACTGCACAGTCGCACGACACCGGCGCTGGGCCTCACGCGCCGGGGCGACCTTCCCACCAAGCTCCGCGCGTTCGATCTGGGCGTGGACGACATCCTGACGCTGCCGTTCTCGCCGGAGGAGCTGCTCGCGCGCGCGATCGTCATCACGCGCCGTGCCACCGGCGACGACCGTCCGATCGTCCCCACGATCCGCCTGGGTGAGATCGAGATCGACATCCTCAGCCGCGAGGTCCGTGCCGGCCGCTCGATCATCCACCTCAGCGGCATCGAGCAGAGCCTGCTGTACCTGCTCGCGAGCCGGGCCGGGCAGGTCGTCTCGCGCGACGACATCCTCGACGCCATCTGGGGGACCGACTTCGTCGCCGAGAGCAACATCGTGGACCGGCACATCCGCAGCCTGCGCATCAAGCTGCAGAACGACTACCGGCATCCGCGCTTCATCGCCACGGTCCCCGGGCAGGGGTACCGCTTCATCCCGACGTTCTCGAACACGGGATGGAACGGCGAGAAGGCCCTGGTGGAGCGCGCACCCGGCTGACACGGCGTGGCGCGAGCCGATGGCGGGCGCCCGGTCCGCGTGCGGGGCCGCAGGTCGCTGCCCAAGGTAGCGTCTCCGACTCCCCGCGCCGCCGGAGCCGGATGACGCGTCGTCATGACATGCCCGCGGTCACGTGGGACGGTGCGCGTGGGCGAACATCGCGATCGCCGTCTCGCATCTTCCTCGGCCTGGAGGGTGTCTTGGTCCCCCCCACGACGCCCTCCAGGCCCCCCGACACGCGAACGACGCTGCGACCCGCCGCCGGACGAATGGCCCGCCAGGCCGGCGCCGCGCATCGACCGCGCGAGCGGGAGGCGGCACGGAGGCGAACATGACGTTCAACGTCGACATCGATGAGGCCGCACGAGCGAACAGCGACTTCCGCCGCGTCCTCTCCACCGGGCCCCACGCCCAGGTGGTCGTGATGAGCATCCCGCCGGGCGGCGAGATCGGCGAGGAGGTCCACGCGGGGCTCGACCAGATCCTCGTCTTCGTCGAAGGCGAGGGCGTCGCCGTCCTCGACGGCGAGACGAGCCTCGTGGGGCCGCACCACCTGGTCCACGTCCCCGCCCGGGCGCGCCACAACGTGATCAACCGGGGGCAGGGCGATCTCCGGCTCTTCACCGTCTATGCGCCGCCGCAGCATGCCCCGGGCACCGTCCACCGGACCAGGGCCGAGGCCGACGCGGACGAGGCGGACCACTACGTGGCGCCCCCCGTCGTCGCCACGCCGGCCTGAGCGCCACCCGATGGCGACGCCGGAGAACGTCATGACCGGGGCGCGTGCCCGCGAGCTCGTGGCAGCCGAGCGCGCTCGGATCGAGTCCGCCCTCGCTGAGCTGGAGGCCGACGTTCAGGACGAGGGGGCCCTGCAGGGCCAGCAGACGGGCGAAACGTGGGAGCTCGGCACCGATGTCGCCCGGGAGGGCGTCGATATGGCGTTGCTCGCGAGCCTGCGCGGGCAGCTGATCGCGGCGGACCGCGCCGCTGCGCGCATCGACGCCGGCACCTACGGCCGCTCGGTCGAGTCCGGCCGCCCGATCCCGATCGCGCGCCTTGAGGCGGCGCCGCTGGCCGACCGCACCATGGAGGAGCAGGCGGCCATCGAGCTCTGGGAGGCCGGCGGCGCCGACTGACCGACCCGGCGACGTGCGCCGGGATCCGCCGAGCGGCTGATGACCGACCGTCATGACCGATGGGCGTCCCGGGCCCACAGTCGAAGTGTCCGCATCACGCCGGCCGATCAGGCCGTCGTGATGCGGACGGCGGATCGACCAGGTGGTGTTCCCATGTCTCTCGAGACGATCGTCACCGTCGTCGTGATCGTCCTCATCGTGCTGTTCGTCCTCGGCTACGTCGGTCGGGGAAGGCTCCGCGGCTGAACGCCCCCGGCACCCGGATCCCCGCGGTCCGACGGGCGCGGGACGGCATGACGGCATGTCATGACGCGATCCCGCGCCGATGGGACCGTGGGGTCACGCTCCCCGGGAGGTGGAGGCCATGACCGTTCAAGCAGAGACCGCCGTCGTCACCGAGTCCCCCGTCGTCGCCCCCGCGGTCCGCGAGCCCGACCCCATCACCGTCGATCGCACGACGACCGGCCCGGTCGGCGGAGGCCAGCTCGTCCGGCGCGTGATCATCCTCGTCTTCGGCCTGATCCAGCTCGTGATCGCCCTGCGGTTCGTGCTCGTGCTGCTCGATGCACGAGCGGCCAACGCGCTCGTGTCGGCGATCCTCAACGTGAGCCAGGTCTTCGTCGCGCCGTTTAACGGGATCCTGGACACGGACGCCCTCGTCGCGAACGGCTCGGTCATCGACGTCGCCGCGATCGTCGCCTTCGTCGGCTGGACGATCCTGGAGCTGGTGATCCTCTGGGCGGTCGGGATCTTCCGGCGTCAGCCAGCCTGAACCACGACCGCGGCCTCGTCGCGGCCCGCGCGGACCGGGTCATCGTCCGCCTTCCGGGTCGGTCGCCGACCCTGCAGGGAAGGACCGATCGAGATGGGGATCATCTCCTGGATCGTTCTCGGCGCGGTCGCCGGGCTCATCGCCAGCTTCCTCATGGGCTCGCGTGACGGCCTGAGCTCGCGGCGGACGTGACCGATGGCCGGTCTTGCCCCGAGGAGCTGGGCGGCCGACGTCGCCGCACACCGGACCGGTCCCGACCCGGCGCAGGGCGCAAGCCGTCGGGCCGGGTCGGCCACGGGCGACCGGCATGACGTCGAGCTGGTCGGCCTGCTGATGGCGATCGCCATCGTCGTCCTCGCGCTCACGGTGACGCTCGGCGTCGCGCCCATGTCCTGAAGGGAGAAGCGATGCCCGTGACCGCGTGCGTCTCCACGTATCCGCCTGACCGCTGTGGCATCGCCTCCTTCGCGAGCGACCTCGTCGCGAACGCCGGGGTGGCAAGGGTCGTCGCGCTGGACCCCGGCCGCGTGATCGGACCGTACCCGGCGGAGGTGCGCCGACGCATCCGCCGGGACGTGCGCGCCGACTACGCGGAGGCGGCACGCGACCTCGCGGACCGCGGCGCGGACGTCGTCTCCCTCCAGCACGAGTACGGCATCTGGGGCGGCACGGACGGCGCGTACGTGCTCGACTTCGTTGACGCCCTGCGCATCCCCGCCGTCACGACGCTGCACACGGTCCTCCGGCGGCCCACCGCCTCCCAGCGGCGGATCCTCGGCGAGCTGATCGACGCGTCGGCGGCGACCGTGGTGATGTCACGCGTGGCGGCCTCGATCCTGACCCGCACGTACGCAGTGGATCCCGCACGCATCGACGTCATCGCGCACGGCGTCCCCGATCTGGCTCTCGTCGCGTCGGACGCCGTCAAGCCGCTCCTGGGCCTGTCCGGCCGCCAGGTGATCCTGAGCTTCGGGCTGCTGGGCCCGGGCAAGGGGTACGAGGCGGCGATCGCAGCGATGCCCGCGGTCGTGCAGGCCGTCCCCACGGCGCTGTACGTCATCCTCGGCGCGACGCACCCGGACCTGCTCCGGCGCGAGGGGGAGGCGTACCGGCGGAAGCTCGAGGCGACGGCTGCGGCCCTCGGCATGACCGACCACGTGCGGTTCATGGACCGCTTCGTGGGTCCGGCCGAGCTGGGGACCTGGCTCACCGCGGCCGATCTGTTCGTCACCCCCTACCCGAACCTCGACCAGATCGTGTCGGGGACGCTCTCCTATGCCATGGCCGCCGGCAGGGTGGTGGTCTCGACGCCGTTCGCCTACGCGCGGGAGCGCCTGGCGCACGGGCGCGGCGTGCTGGTGGAGGCGGGGTCGCTCGGCGCGCTCGCACGCGCCTTCATCGATCTCCTGCTGGATCCGGAGCGGCGCGCCGCGATCGGCCTGCGGGCGTACGAGGAGAGCCGGACGCTGGTCTGGCCCGCCGTGGCCAGGGAGTACCGTGCGATCTTCGCGCGGGAGGCCGGCCTGCGCGGCCGATCGCCTGCCGGCCCACTGCCGCTGCGCCTGCCCGCGGTCATCCAGGCGGTTCCGGGCGCGGCCGGATCCGCCGCGGGTTGGGGGGCTGCGACGGCACGAACGGCCGACTGACCGCCGGCACGAACGGCCGACTGACCGCCGGCACGGCGATCGCGGAGGCGGCGTGTCCCGCTAGAAGTCGGCGCTCTGGGGGGTCCGCGGGAACGGGATGACGTCGCGGACGTTCGCCATGCCGGTCGCGTACACGACCGTGCGGTCGAACCCGAGCCCGAAGCCGGCGTGCGGGACCGTGCCGTAGCGGCGCAGGTCGCGGTACCACCAGTAGACGGCGGGGTCCAGGCCGGTCTCGCGGATCCGTGCGTCGAGGATGTCCAGGCGCTCCTCGCGCTGGCTCCCGCCCACGATCTCGCCGATGCCGGGCGCGAGGACGTCCATCGCCGCGACCGTCCGCTCGTCGTCGTTGACCCGCATGTAGAACGCCTTGATCTCCTTGGGGTAGTCGATGACGACGACCGGGCGCTTCGCGTACTCCTCGGACAGGTACCGCTCGTGCTCGGCCTGGAGCGCGACCCCCCAGTGGACCGGGAACTCCCAGTCGCGGCCGGAGCGCTCGAGCACCTCGATCGCCTCCGTGTACGACATGCGCGCGAAGGTGGACGTCACGAGCGCCTCGAGCCGCTTCACCGCGTCGGGGTCGATCCGCTCGACGAAGAACGCCATGTCGTCGGGGCGCTCGTCGAGCACAGCGCGGAAGGCGTACTTCAGCAGGTCCTCGGCGAGGTCCGCGTTGTCGTGGATGTCGGCGAAGGCGACCTCCGGCTCGACCATCCAGAACTCGGAGAGGTGGCGGCTCGTGTTCGAGTTCTCGGCGCGGAAGGTGGGCCCGAAGGTGTAGGTCCGCGTGAGCGCCAGGCAGTACGCCTCGACGTTCAGCTGGCCCGAGACCGTGAGGAAGGCCGGCTTGCCGAAGAAGTCGGCGGTGTAGTCGACCCCGCCCTCGGGCGTCCGCGGGAGGTTCGCCAGGTCGAGCGTGGAGACGTGGAAGAGCTCCCCCGCCCCCTCGGCGTCGCTCGCCGTGAGGATCGGCGTGTGGATCCAGACGAAACCGGTCTCGTGGAAGTAGCGGTGGATGGCTTGTGCGAGGCAGTTCCGGACGCGCGTGACCGCGCCGAAGGTGTTCGTCCGCGGGCGGAGGTGCGCGACCTCGCGGAGATACTCGAAGCTGTGGTGCTTCGCCTGGATCGGGTACGTCTCGGGGTCGTCCACCCAGCCGAGGACTTCGACGCGGTCGGCGAGGACCTCGACGGACTGGCCCTTGCCCTGCGACGCCTGCACGGTCCCGGAGACCTCGACGGCGCAGCCGGTCGTGATGTGGAGGACCTCGTCCGCGAAGTTCGCGAGGGAGTCCGGCGCGACGACCTGGAGCGAGTCGAAGCTCGACCCGTCGTTGACCGCGATGAACGAGAGGCCGGCCTTCGAGTCGCGGCGGGTGCGGACCCAGCCGTGGACCGTCACCGTCCCGCCGATCGGCGTCCGGCCACCGAGGATGTCGACGACCCGCTCTGCCCGCTGCATGCATGCACCTCCGCGCCGATGGCTGTCGCGCCAAAGGATGGACCATCCGCATAGGTGCCGCGGTGGCAGGGTGCGCGGGCTCCGGGAGGCGAGGGCGGCGGGGGCGGCGGGCCGGGGCGGCCAGGCCCGCGCGTGGTCGAGCACGACCGACCCGTTCGCGAACCGACGCGTGACCGAGCCCATGCCGCCGCCTTCCACCGATACGGCACGACCGCTGGACGGTCCCATGGGGCCCACGCGCGATCGCGTCTACGATGGGCACATGACCGACACCGATCCCCGCGCGGCGTACGCCGCCTTCACCCAGGCCCTCATCGCCGACCTCCGTGCCCACGGCGGCGAGATCACCAGCGGGCCCTTCGCAGGCCGCCCGGTCCTCCTGCTCCACACCGTCGGCGCGAAGACCGGCGAGCCGCGCATCGCGCCGCTCGTCTACAGCAGCGACGGCGGCCGCCTCGTGATCGCAGCGTCCAAGAGTGGTGCCCCCGAGCATCCGGCCTGGTACGCGAACCTCGTCGCGGACCCGATGGTGACCGTGGAAGCGGGCGGCGAGACCTTCCGGGCGCGGGCCGTGGTGACGGAGGGCGCCGAGCGCGACCGCCTGTGGGCGGCCCACGTGGCGCAGCATCCGGGCTTCGCAGAGTACGAGGGAAAGACGGACCGCGTGATCCCGATGGTGGCGCTCGAGCGCATCGACTGAGCGGCGGGGGCACGCCGTCGGGCGCGCACGGCCGCCAGCTCGCGCCCGATCGCCGGATGGACGTCGGGCGGCTGACTCCCGACGGCCCGACCGCCAGATTCACACCGGGCGGGCGTCCGGCGCCCAGGTCGGCGCCTGTGGCGTGAGATCCGACGGAGCTGTCCGCCACGCCGTGCACAGCGTGCACATGGCACGGGAATCCGGCGGCGCCGCGCACCGACGTCCGCGCCCACCGCGCGCCACGTGCTCGTGCCACGGGAATTCGGCGGCGCCCGCACACCATCGCTCACCGCGCGTCGTAGGCGGCCGCCGAGGCGCGCCTGCCCCCCGGGTCGCCGCCGGTGCGGCGCCACGGCCCCTACGTCTCGGTGCCGTCCGGGTCGTATGTCGTCGTGGGGATGATGCTCGCCACGAGGTCGTCGTTGAGCTGCGCGAGCGGTCCGTCGTACTTCGGGTCCGCGAGCTCGGCCTGTGGGATGAACTTCATCTTCGGGTAGAACGCGTATCGGTCGAGGAAGGCCTGGCGCTGGAGGATCGACTTCTTCGTGACATCCACGACGAACATGTCGGTCGCGATCGCGAAGTCCCCGACGTACCAGGTCCGGATGTCGGAGACCGCGCGCGGTAGCGTGTCCGGGTTGACCTGGAAGTGGGTCGCGATCGCGAGTCGCGGCTTCAGCTGGCTCGCGAGGTAGCCGAACGCGAGCTGCGGGGTGTGCGAGCTCTGCTGCACCTCGAGCGACGTGTCGTACGCGCGCTCCCACCCCAGGTCGCCCGGCTGCAGCCCGGTGTTCTTCTCGGCCCAGGTCTCCGGGGGCAGGACCATCTCGTGGACGAGGACGTCGACGCCCTTCGCGTTCTGGAGCATGTACTCGTTGGGACGCGTGTCCCCCGAGAAGACCATCGAGAGGCCGTTCCACTCGAGCCGGTAGCTGATCGAGCCGTCGCGCGCGTGGACCGCGGGGAAGTGCGTGATCCGGACGCCGTCGTCCTCGTACGCGACGCCCGGGTTCTTCATGTACGGCAGCTCGGTCGTGATGATGTCGTAGCCGTCGCCGTCGAGCTTCGTCCCCGTCGAGAGGAAGCTGAAGCTGTTCTCGTGCCACTTCATCAGCTGGCGGAGGAGGATGCCGAACGCGTGCGTCCCCTCCATCGAGTCGTCGGCGGAGGGACCGTACAGGTAGAGCGGCGTCTTGCGGTCCTGGGCCGGGCCGAAGCAGTAGAGCGTGATGAGGTCGCTCGTGTGGTCGCCGTGGAGGTGCGTGAGGAAGACCCTGGTCATGCGAGAGGGCGGGACCCCGTACGCGTTGTACTTGGCGGAGACGCCCGAGCCGAGGTCGAAGACGAAGGAGTCGCCGTTCCCCAGCTCGACGAAGACGCTGTTGCACTCCTGCGCGATCCGCGGGAGGAAGCTCGTCCCGAGGAACGTGATCCGCATCGCGTCCTTCCGCAGCGGCGCGCCGATCGGGAAGACCCCGAGGTCCCCGGTCGTGTACGTGTCGATGAGCGGCGCGGCATACGGGTCGCCTGCGGCGAGGGCGACGGCGTCGTCGATGGAGATGGCGTCGCGGCAGCTCCGGCCGCACGCGCGCCCCGGGCCGCGATGAGGCCGTCCAGTCCGGCTCCGACGGCCAGCGCCGCCCCCGCAGCTCCAGCGGCCTTGAGCAGGCTGCGGCGCGCGATCGGCGCGTGGCCGAGGTCGAGGTCCTCCGGGGCCATGCGCTCGTCCTCCGGTCTCCGGCGCGCAGGTGCGCGGTGTGACAAGGAGGCCGCATCGCGCACGGCGGCGGCCAGTGCGGCCGGAAACGAAGAGGGGGTTCCAGTGGCAGGGGCGGACGCCGCCTACGCCTGGGCGATGACCCCGAAGCAGACCCGGAAGCCGCGCGCCGCTGGACGGGCGGCATGAGCGTCTCCTGCCCGATCGCCGACCCGTCGGGGAACCACCGGTTCCACTCTTCGATGAAGTCGTCGTAGTCGCTCGTCTCGCGCAGCGACCAGTTCGCCCAGACGACCTTGTCGAGCGCCGTCCCCTCCGCCTCGAGGATGGCCTGGAGGTTGCGGAGGCCCTGGCGCGTCTGCTCGCGGACCGCGCCGGGGATGACGATGCCCGTGGTGCGGTCGATCGGACCGACGCCGGAGACGTAGACCATCCCGCCGGCCCGGACCGTGCGCCCGGCACCCACTGCGCGCTCCACGTCTCCGGTGAGCACCTCGTCCTCCTGGACCACCCATCGGCCCTTCCCGAGCCGAGCAGAGGTGCGGCGGCGCTTCGCCACGGACGGGATCCCGAACTCGCCGGGCGGGAGGGCGACGCCGCTCGACGCGAAGCGCGACATGAACGTGGGGCGGTACCCGGTGGGCCGGAGCTCGCCCTGGACGCGCCCGTCACGCATGCCGGTCTGCTCGAACCGGAAGACGTCCTGCGTGAGGATGACGTCGTCCTCGATCGCGTACACCTCGGTGATGTTCAGGACCTTCCGGGTGCCATCCTTCAGGCGAGCGGTGTGCACGATGATGTCGACGGCCGCCGTGATCTGCTCGCGGATCGTGCGGAGCGGCAGGTCGACGCCGGCCATGAGGACCATCGTCTCGATCCGCCGGAGCATGTCCTCCGGGCTGTTCGCGTGGCCGGTGGAGAGCGAGCCTTCGTGCCCGATGCTCATCGCCTGGATCATGTCGAGGGCCTCGCCGCCGCGGCACTCGCCCACGATGATGCGGTCCGGACGCATGTGCAGGGCGTTCCTGAGCAGGTCCCGGATCGTGATCTCGCCCTTCCCCTCGAGGTTCACCGGCCGCGCCTCGAGCGTGACGACATGGGCCTGGTTGAGCTGGAGCTCGGCCGCGTCCTCGATCGTGATGATCCGCTCGTCGTTCGGGATGAAGGACGAGAGGACGTTGAGCGTGGTCGTCTTGCCGGAGCCCGTCCCGCCGGAGACGAAGACGTTCAGGCGGCCTTCCACGCAGGCGCGGAGGAAGTCGAACATCTCCGCGGACGCCGTGCCGAAGCCCACGAGGTCGGCGACGGTGTAGGGCCGCCGGGAGAACTTGCGGATCGTGATCACGGGGCCGATGAGCGAGAGCGGCTCGATGATCACGTTCACGCGCGAGCCGTCCGCCAAGCGGGCATCCACCCGGGGGCTCGACTGGTCGATCCGGCGACCGATCGGCGTGACGATCCGGTCGATGACCTGCATCACGTGCGCGTCGTTGAGGAAGACGGCGTCGGTCCGCTCGATCTTGCCGCGCCGCTCGATGTAGATGTGGCCGGCGCCGTTGACCATCACCTCGGTGATCGTGTCGTCCTTCAGGTACGGCTCGATCGGCCCGAGGCCCTGGATCTCGGCGAGCATGTCCTCGACGAGCCGCTCGCGCTCGTCGCGCGTGACCGCGAAGCGCGACTGGCCGACGACCCGGTCGACCATGGGTTCGATGCGCTCGCGGAGGTCCGAGTCGCCGATCTGGGAGAGGGAGTTGGACGACTTCGCGGCCTCGGCCCGAGCTCCACGCGGACCTCGCGGAGCCGGTCGTCGCGCACGGCCGTCCGCGGCGGGAGCGGAGCGCCCGTCCGCGAGACCGCGGTCTCGCGGACGGGCGCAGGAGGTTGGGGAACGGCCTCGGGGCCTGCTGCGAGCGCGACGGCCGACGCTCCGGCCTCGGCATGGCCGGGCGCGACCGGCGCGCCGACCACCGCGTCGGCGCTCGCCTCGATCGGCGCGGGCTCGGAGCTCGACGCGGTGGTCGAGCCCTCACCGGGCCCCGCGGGCGCACCGGCCCCCGCGGGCGCTGCGGGTGTCACGGGCGCGGCGGGCGAGGCGGCCCCCGCGGGCGCCGCGGGTATCACGGGCGCGGCGGGCGAGGCGGGCGCGACGGCAGCCGCCGACGGCGGGGTCACCCCGCCCTCGGTCGCGGTCTCCGTCTCTGCCTGTGCGCGCTTGAGGCGCTCCATCCGCTCGTGGATGGACACGACGCGTCCCTCCGTGCCCCCATTCCCCCCACGGGAGGTTCTGATTGTAGGCGGGGCCGCCATGCAGGGCCGGGCCTGGTCCCGCCGCCCGGCCGGCCGGAGCGCGCAGCCAGCGCGCCGCCTCAGGACCAGCGGCTCGTCCGGTACTCGAGGACCTCGTCGGTGAGGAGCTTGCGCGTGGAGTTCCCCACGCGCAGGTGGAAGTCCGCGGCACGGTTGCCGCCGCTCCCGCTCACGAACACCGGGCGGTCGGCCGGGGCCACGTCCACGCGGCAGACGTCCTTCCCGTCCACCTCGACGAACGAGACGCCGACGTCGACCGTCACGGGCCTGCCGAGCCGCTCGGCGAGGAGGTTGCGCAACCACAGTTCGTACCCGTCGCGGTCGCCACGAGGCACGACCGCGTAGTCGTCGTCGAGGCCGTGGATGGCGCCGCTGTCGTCCACGCCGATGAGGAGCGTCCCGCCCGCGGCGTTCATGAACCCCGCCACGGTGATCGCGATCTCCTCCTCCATCTTCGGATCCTTCGCCACCGTCCGGATGTTCCAGCGCGCGGTCGACTTGAACTCCACCCGGTCGCCCTCGCCGGCGGCGATCAGGTCGGGCACCGAGGCGTCCGCGACCCCGCGCGACCGCCGGCGCTTGTACGCGAGCAGGGCGGTCGTGGAGATGGCGACCGCCACGACCGCGCCCACCATCCCGACCACCATCCGCTGGAGAGTGTCCTGGTCGGACCCGAGGAGTCTCAGGACATCCAGCGGGACGAGCGCGACCGCCGCTCCCATCAGAGCCGCCACGATCGTCGTGCTCCATGCGAGACGCCTGCTGGCCGGCAGGATCAGCCGGGTGATCGCGGCGAGCACGAAGCCGGTCGCGATGAGGGTGAGGAGCCAGAGGGCGTTCACCGCGCGACGGTAGCACCGCCGGCGGCGCACCGAATTGGCGACCTGTCCTAGACTGCGCGGACCCGGCCGTCGACCACTCCGGCCCGGTACCGTGGAGTGACGCGTTGCCCATCGTCGTCTCGCTCACCGACGCCGAGATCGCGGAAGCGAACCGCCTCGCAGACGAGGCGTTCGCGGCGTTCAAGGCGACGCACCGCTACCACAACAACCTCGGGCCCAGCCTGCGGAAGCGCAAGCTCGGCGAGATCGCCGTGGAGAAGTGGGCGCGGTCGCTCGACGTCGAAGTCGATGCCCCCTTCCGCGACATCGCCCTCCAGGCCCGCGAGGACATCGTCATCGGTGGGGTCCGGGTCGAGGTGAAGACCTGGCACAGCGAGGCCTGGCCCGCGATGGGCCGGAGCGTGACGCCGGGGAACATCGAGACGATCCGCCACAAGGCCGACGCGATCGTCTGGTGCTCGCTGCACGAGACGGAGGTCACCCTCCATGGCTGGTCGACCCTCGAGGACGTGGAGGCGACCCCCCTGGCGATGACCGGCCCGCCGCACCACCCGGTGGCGACCCATCAGGTCCAGGTCGAGGACCTCCGGCGGCTCGATCAGCTCGTGGACGAAGCCGCGGCCTGACGTCCCCGTCCACGGCGCAGGATGACGCCGAGGGCGCCGACCAGGAGGATCGCGACGCCCACCCCGAGCGCGATCGGCAGGAACGGCGGGTCCGGGGCGCGGACCACCACCTGACCTTCCACGTGCTCGCCCGCGTCGTTCTCCACGAGGATCTCCCACGTCCCTGGCGACAGGTCGTCGGGGAGCCGGGACGCGATCTCCAGGGCGCCCGCATCGTTCGTCGCGCCCGAGGTCAAGCCGCGCTCGGCCCCCGCAGCGTCGACGAGGGTGATCGTCACCGGCACCTCCGTCCAGAGGGCCTCCGCGTGGATGGTGACCTTCTCGCCGGGAAGCGCGACCGGCGGTTCGACGACGAGCTTCCCCGCCTCGTGCCCCAGCGCCGGGAGCGGACGCCCGGCGGACAGGAGGACGATGGCGAGCGCGAGCGCGAGCGCGAGCACGAGCACGCCGCCCGACCGGAGGCCGATCGTGCGGATGGTCGAGGGCGAGGGTCGGGGGCGGAGCCGAGCGGCTCCGCCCCCGACGCCGGGATGCACGAAGAGGACGCCTACGGGACGACCACCGGGCAGGCCGCACCGCTCCCCGGGTTCGGGTCCGAGCAGACGATCCGGCCCTGGATGGCGGGCGACACGGGGCTCTCCGCAGCGACGTGGTCCGCGAGGACCTGGTCGAGGATCTCGCGCGTGACCTGGCGCGACACGAGGTTCGGATAGCCATCGCCGCCGGCCGCCATGAAGTCGTTCTCCGCGATCGTGTACGTCGACGCCGCGGTGAGGTCGACGACGGCGCCCGTGCAGGACCCGTCGGCGGCCTGCCGGACCGCGGCGGTGACGCGGCTCCCGGCCGGCGCCTCGATGTCGTACGTGAAGCAGATCCCCGAGACCTGCGGGAACCGGCCGTCGATGGCCGGCATCCGGGAGATGCCGTTCTCGATCATCGTCCTGACCTCGGCGCCGTTCACCGTCATCGTCACCGCGACGTTGCCGAACGGGAGCACCGAGAGGACCTGGCCGCGCGTGATGAGGTACGGCGGCGCCGTGTAGGCGGGGCAGAAGCCGGAGCCGCCGCCGGACTCGGGGCAGGTGAGGTTCGCACGCAGGCCGCCGGAGTTCGTGATCGCGAAGTCCGTCCCGTAGCGGGTGCGGAGCGCGTCGGTCGTGAGGTCGCCGATGAGCGACTCGCAGGTGCGGCCGGCGCCGTTCCCGCAGGCGTCGGCGCGGGGGATCACGCGCGTGGAGGAGCCGATGACGGTGCCGAGGATGGGGGCGAGCTGGGTGCGGTACGAGTCGACGAGAGCCGCGACCGCCGGGTCCGGGGCGATGGCGCTGACGGTGGGCGTCACGAACTGGACCGCCTTGTCGACGACCTTCCCGTTGGCGTCCACCGAGAGTGTCGCCCGGGCGTACGTGGCCCCCTTGCTCCGGTTCTCGTAGACGAGGGCGCCGTTGATGACGCCGCTGTACTGGACGTCCGTGTGGTCGCCGACGATGACGTCGATCTTCGGGGCCTTCCGGTCGGCGTTCGCGTTCACCGCCTTCGCGAAGTCGACGAGCGGGCCGGAGGGGGCTCCCGCCGCGTCGAAGCCCGTCACCCCCATGTGCGAGGACGACGATCACCTGAGCGCCGGCGTCCTTCGCCGCGCCGCGGGCCCGGAGGGCGGCCTTCACCGGGTCCGTGGGGTACATCGTCCCGAAGGAGCCGGGGAACACGAGCTCGGGCGCCTCGGGGTTCGTGATCCCGATGACGCCGACCTTCACGCCACCGAGGTCGAAGATCGCGAAGTCCTTCACCCCGGTCAGGTTGGCGTCGCGGTTCGCGAGGTTCGCGTCCACGTAGGGGAAAGCGGCCATGTCGATCTGCGACTGGAGCCGGCCGATGCCGGCATCGAAGTTGTGGTTGCCGAACGTGTCCACCTGAAAGCCCATCAGGTTCATCGCCTGGATCGTGGGCGTGTCCTGGAAGAACGAGGAGATCGGCGGGGTCGCGCCGACCGCGTCGCCGGCCGTGAGGGTCAGCGTGTTCGGGTTGGCCGCCCGCTCCTGCTTGAAGTACGCCGACAGGGTCGCCGCGCCGCCGACCGCGACAGCGGGCGTGCCCACGAGGAGCGGGTCGAGCTGGCCGTGCCAGTCGGAGACGTTCACCAGCTGGATCGATGTCGTCCGGCCCGGCCCCGCGAGCGCGGCCGTGGGCGCGCCGACGGCGACGACCACGAGGAGCGCGAGCGGCACGAGGACGCCGCGGCGGTCACGAAGACGATGACGCATGGGACGCTTCCTCCCCCCGGGTCGGCCCGCGATGCGGGGACCTCGCACCCGTAGAGTGGAACGATAAGGCGTCGTGCAAGGGCCATCTATCCCGAAAGCGGACGACGTTCGTCGTGGAGTGCTGCGCCGCGCCGCGCCGGCCTTCGCGACCTCGGGCTCAGCCGGCCGCGCCGGAGGCCCTGGCGACGAGTTCGTCGATGTACGCGGCGATCTCCGGGACGGCACGCAGCCGCTTCTCGAAGTAGTCGTTGATGCTCCGCAGGGCGCCCTCGGCCACCTCGGAGACCTCCGCGGTCCTGCCCGCGGCGCCCGCCGGGCCTCGAGGTTCGCGCGGAAGGCCGTCAGGTGGCGCACCATCTCCGCCTCCTCGGGCCCGTCGAGCGCGGCGATCGCCGCCATGATCAGCGCGTCCGTCTGCCGGATGAGCATCTCCGGGTCGAAGTCGCCGCCGGGCGGGTCGGCGTCGTCGAGCGTCCGGATGAGGGCGGCGACCTGGTACAGCGCGGTGGTCGGCTCGTCGAAGAGCTCCCGCAGGTAGGCGGCCTCGGCGTATCGCCCGTGAGCCGGAAGATGTTGTAGAGGCGGCGGGCGACCTTCCCGTAGTTCGGGTGGTCCACCACGTACTTCACGACCTCGTGCTCCAGCTGTCCCACGTACTCGCCGACGGCGTCGGCCGACAGCTCGTGCACGAGGCGCGTGAAGGCGGGAGCGAGTCCGATCCAGGTAGACCTCCTGGAAGTACGGGTCCACGGCGCCGTCGAGCGAGGCGATCGGGCCGTCCGGCGCACCCCACGTGACGTCGAGGACGTTGCTCGCGTTCGCGAGCGCGCCACGCTCGGGGTCGGCGACGATCCAGTCGAGCTTGCACCAGCCGGGTCGGCGGCGGCCTCCCGCCACGTGAACCTGACGGGCACCCCGTCGCGCTGGAGCGCGATCTCGCCGGCGACCACCTCCTGCGGGGTCCACGTGATCGGGCCGCCCGCGCGGACGGACCGGCCGTCGCGCTCCGCGTCCCACGGGTAGCTGCCGAACTTCACCTCCCAGAGCCGATACGTGGGGCCGAGGGCCATCGTGAGCGCCTTGTCCCGGATGCAGCCGGCGAGGATCGCGCAGGCGATCTCGCGCGTCGGCGCGGCGATATGGACGCGCTCGAAGAAGTCGCAATCGCCCGGGAACGCCTGGATGCGGCCCTGCGCGGCCGAGCCGGAGATGGCGAGGGCGGTGCGGACGTCGGGGAGGCGGTCCTCGATCCCCACGACGCGGCCGATCCGCCTGAACCGCGCCAGGTCCCTCTCTGTGAAGTCGAGCATCGCGACGCGGTGCCCGAAGATGCCGCTGTCCACGTCGACGACGATGTCGCCGCCCGCCGACTCGACGCGGATCGCCTCCACCCAGCGCTCGGCCTCGTCCGCGTCCAGCTCCACGCCGAACCGGCGCGCCGACTCGATCACGTCGTCGAGCAGCGCGGGACGGTCCGCCCCGGACGCCGCCACCGCCCCGCGGATCGCGCCCTGGCGCTCATCGGAGCGTGCCGCGGTCGCTTCGCTCTCGCCGTCGCCCACCCTGTCGGTCACGCTCCCCCTCCCGTCCCCTCGAGCATCCCCCGCACGGCATGCGGACGACGCGGCGTAGTATCCGGCAGCCGCAGCAGGAGGGGAACGGGTGACCGACGAGACCTGGATCAGCGTGGACGTGGAGACATCCGGCCCCGCGCCGTCCGTCGCGAGCCTCGTCTCGATCGGCGCCTGCCTCGTGGAGGCCCCCGAGGTCGGCATCGAGATCCTCGTCCGACCCGTGCCGGGGATGACGTGGAGCGCGGAGGCCGAGGCCGTCCACCGCCTCTCCCGCGAGCGGCTCGCCGCCGACGGCCTCGCGCCCGCCGACGCGATGCGCCGCCTCGCCGCGTGGCTCGACGCGAGCGTCCCCCAGGGTTCCGTGCCGGTCCTCGTCTCGCTCAACGCGCCGTTCGACTGGCTCTTCGTCGCGGACTACTGCTGGCGGTACCTCGGACGGAACCCGTTCGGGATCAGCGCGGTGGACCTCAAGGCGCTGTACATGGGCCGCCACCTCGACGAGGTGGAGGCCTGGGCGCAGACGCGGAGCGCGGACATCGTCGCCGCTACCCCGTGACGCTCCCGCACACGCACGGAGCGCTCGACGACGCCCGCGAGCAGGCGGAGATCTGCCGGCGGATCCGGGTCGCGGCGCTCTAGCCGATCGCCTGCGGATCCGGACCGCGGCGCTAGCCGATCGCCGGCAGCTCGGCGCGGAGGTTCCGGCAGCAGCCGGGCGCGCAGGTCGCGGACCACGGCCCCAGGGGGCTGAGGGCGGCGATGGCCCCGCCGGACAGCCGCTCCTCGATCAGGTCCGCGATCGCCGCGACGAATGCCGGGTGGGTCCCGGGCGTCGCCACGCGGATCATCCGGACGCCGAGGTCGTCGCACGTCTCGCGCGCCTCGTGGTCGAGGTCCCAGATGACCTCCACGTGGTCGCTGACGAACCCGATCGGGACGACCACGGCGGCGCTCATGCCGGCCGCCGCCGCCCCTCGGAGCGCGTCGTTGATGTCGGGCTCCAGCCACAGGACGTGGGGCGCGCCGCTCCGCGACTGGTAGACGAGCGACCACTCGGGGACCTCCACGCCGCGGGCACGGACCGTCTCGAGGACGCACGCGATCGCGGCCATGTGCTGCGCGACGTACGCGCCCTGCGCGTCGAAGCGGCCGGGCGGACCGGAGGCCTCGGCCATCGCGTGCGGGATCGAGTCGTGGTGAAGAGGACGCGGGTCGTGGAGGCCGGCCGGCCCTCGGCCGCGAGCTCGGCGAGCGCCGCCGCGAGGCCGTCCGCGAACGGCCCGACGAACCCCGGGTGGTCGAAGTACTGCCGGATCCGGTGGATCTCCAGGTCGTCCTCGAGCCCCGTCTCCGCGAGCGACCGCGCGAGGTCCTCGCGGTACTGGCGGCACCCGGAGTACGACGAGTACGCGCTGGTCACGAACGCGAGCACGCGCCGGTGGCCGTCGGCGTGGAGGCGCGCGATCTCCGGCGTCAGGTACGGGTCCCAGTTCCGGTTGCCCCAGTAGACCTGCAGGCCGATCCCCCGCGACGCCAGCTCGGCGCGCAGCGCGTCGAGGAGCGCGCGGTTCTGGGCGTTGATCGGGCTCACGCCGTCGAGCGCGAGGTAGTGGTGCGAGACCTCCGCCAGGCGCTCCCGCGGGATCCCGCGGCCGCGCGTGACGTTCTCGAGGAACGGCATCACGTCGTCGGGCTTCTCCGGCCCGCCGAAGGAGACGAGGAGGAACGCGTCGTAGGCGCCCGTCACCGGAGGACCTCGACCGCACCGGCGACATCCACGAGGCGCCCGGTGTGGAACGGGATCTCCTCCCGCACGTGCCGCCGCGCCTGGGTCGCGCGGAGGTCGCGCATGAGGTCGACGAGCTCGTGGAGATCGTCCGACTCGAGCGCGAGGATCCACTCGTAGTCGTTGAGGGCGAAGGCGGCGACGGTGTTCGCCTGCACGCCGGTGAAGGCGCGGCCGGCCACCCCGTGCTCGCGGAGCATCTCCCGCCGCTCATCCTCGGGGAGCAGGTACCAGTCGTAGGAACGGACGAACGGATAGACGCAGAGCCAGGCCAGCGGGCGCGTATCGCGCATGAAGGACGGGATGTGGTCGCGGCTGAACTCCGCCGGCCGGTGCGTCCCCATCGCGGACCAGGAGATCGTCGTGGTGGCGCCGGCGACGGTCCGGCGGAACCCGCGGAGGGCGGCCTGGATCGACTCGGCGCTGGGACCGTGCATCCAGACCATGAGGTCGGCGCCGGCACGCATCCCGGAGACGTCGTAGAGGCCGCGGAGCACGACGTCCCCGTCGGGGAGGCTGGCGGCCCACGCCGCGAGGTCGGAGGTCGCAGCCGACGCGTCGCCGATCGCCCGACCGGTGCGCGCATGCACCGCCCAGATCGCGTAGCGGACGACGAGGTTGGGGTCATCCGGGGTGACGCCCGTGGGAACGGACGAGGCGTGCTCCGACATCGGGATCCCTCCTTGGCCGTGGACGGCGGCGACGCCGAGTCTAGCCCTCCCGGGCGGATCGGACGGTCCAGGACGTCACGGCGACCAGGTGGTCGCCGTGACGTCCTGGGGGATGTCGAACGCCGGCTGCCGCGGCGACGGCTGGTACTACCGGACGGACCGCAAGGAGGTCATCGACTGGATCCTGAGCGTGGCGGAGGGCGAACTCTAGACCGTCCTCCTTCCCGACACGCGCCCATGCGGAGCCCCGGCCGACCGGCCGGGGCTCCGCCGCTCCCGGCCACTTCCCTGCCCGCGTAGGCTGTCGGCGACGGCGCGACGCGGGGAGGTGGGCATGTCGGGGTCGAGCACCCGCCCAGTGGGTCCGGGAACACGGCTGGCGCCCGCGATCCTCGCCCTCGTCGGGCTCGTGCTCGTCGCCTGGATCCTCGCCCCGCTCGTGGACGCGACACCGCGCGAGACACCGCCGGAGCTGCGCCTCGTCCTCGCGATCCCGGCGCTCGTGCTCGTGCTGGTCGGCGCGTCCCTCGCGATCGACCCTCGCCCGCTCCCGCTGCGCCGCGCGCTCGCCGGCGGCGCGCTCCTCTGGCTCCTCTTCCTCGCCACGGTCGCGATCGTCCGGGCGGGCCAGGGCCGGATCGACGAGTACCTCTTCGGGGCGGTCGTCCTCGCGTCGATCGTCGGCGGCGCGCTCCTCGCCCTCGCCGTGACGACCGACGACGTGGCCACCGAGCGCCTTCCGGGACCCCTGGGCCGGCTCGCCTGGACGGTGC
Source organism: uncultured Chloroflexia bacterium (assembly GCA_963844945.1). Classification (GTDB taxonomy): domain Bacteria; phylum Chloroflexota; class Limnocylindria; order Limnocylindrales; family CSP1-4; genus CAIYQJ01. The sequence goes on along the minus strand of CAWJQZ010000059.1, from coordinate 285,736 downwards.
TCTTCGCGATCGCGATCCTCGTCGCTGCCATCACGATCCTCGCCGCCGCGTCGCTCGTCACGTGGGCGGTGCAGGCCTTCCAGGCGGGCGGCCTCCCGCGGAGCCTGCCGTGGTGGGCGGCCGTCGCGGTCCTGGTCCTACCGGTCGTGGCGTTCTCGATCGCGGCGCTCGACACGCGCCGGGCCGGACGCAAGGACTTCCGGGCCCAGCAGGCGGCGAACCGGCGGAACAGCCTCCTGCTCCTCGTCGCCCTCGTCGGCGTCGTGGCGTCGGTCGCCGAGATCATCACCGCGTCGCTCACGTTCAGCGCCACGAACGCCCTCGTCGCGGCGGGGATCGCGACGACGATCGGGCTCGGCGCGGCCTTCGGCGCCGACCGGTGGGGCGCGGACGTGATCCTCGAGACGACCGGCGCGAAGCGGGCCGACCCGCGTGAGCAGCGGACGCTCATGAACGTCGTCGAGGAGGTCTCGATCGCTGCGAGCATCCCGCAGCCGCAGGTCTGGGTCGTGGAGGACGCGAGCATGAACGCGTTCGCCACCGGCCGTGATCCCGCGCACGCGAGCCTCGTCGTCACACGCGGGCTGCTCACGCGGATGGATCGCGAGGAGCTCCAGGGGGTCGTGGGGCACGAGCTGGGACACATCCGCAACTACGACACGCGGTACGCCCTCTACGTCGCCGTCCTCGTGGGCCTGGTCGCGTTGGTGACCGACGGATTCCTCCGCCTGGTCTTCGAGGGATGGAGGCACGGGGCGTTCTTCTGGACCGGCGGGGACGACGCGAAGGAGGCGATCGCGGCGTTCGTGTCGGGGATCGCCGTGGGACTCTTCCTGCTCATCGTCGCCGTCGTGCTCCGCGTGGTCGCGCCCCTCTTCTCCGCGCTCGTCCAGGCGGCCATGAGCCGCGAGCGGGAGTACCTCGCGGACGCGACCTCCGTCGAGCTCACGCGCAACCCGGTGGCGCTCGAACGTGCGCTCGCGTCGATCGCCGACGACCATGACACCCTCGACGCGGCGAACCGCGGGACCCAGCACCTCTGGTTCCGCAACCCGGTGAAGGAGGGCTCCGATCGCGGGCCCGGCATCTTCGCGACGCACCCGTCGCTCGGCGCCCGGATCGAGCGACTCCGGCGGATGCGCGGGATGGACGCTACCGACCCGTCCATCGCGGCGCTCGAGAAGGAGACGTAGAGGGCGGTGGCGCCGCCGGCGACGCGCGGCCCCTGGCTGCGCCGGCCGGGCGCGACGAAGTCGTCCGACGCCTCGTCGCCCCATCGCGCGGACCTCGATGATGGCTGCGCGGTCCAGCGGGCCGTACACGTGCGGGAACCGCCGGTCGCCGTCGTACCGCCAGGGCGCGTCGAGCCGTCCGAGGACGACGGTCAGCACCACGTGCGGGCCGGGCTCGTCCCGGTAGAAGGCGTTCGCGACATCGAGGAGATCGTCCATCCGGTGCGTGAGGTGGACGAACCCCTCGGACGTGAGCGACGCCGGCCGGAAGGGAGCGTCCGGGTGCGCCGCGTCCCACGCCGCCGCCGGGACCAGGTGGTACGCGATCGCCCTGCCGCGACGCCGCCGGCCGGGCGTGTCGCCCCCGTCGATCACCCCGCCCTCGCCTCCACGTCGTGGTCGGCGAAGTAGAAGCGCCACGGACCGCAGGCCGCGACGAACGGCTGCATCAGCGCGCGCTCGCCCTGGACGGTGTGCCCGAGGTCGTGCCCCACCCACTCGTGGAGCATCTCGTCGAGCGTCACGAGGCCGAGCTCGGCGTGAAGCGCGGTCCGGTCGAGGTCGGCCTCCGTCACGTGCGCGAGCAGCTCGAGCGCCGCGGTGCGCTCGCGGGCGAAGCGGTCCGCCATCGCCGACGCGTCCTGCGCCTCGCCGAGGAGCGTGCCGTGGGCGTCCGGGTCGAAGCCGCGGAAGTCCTCGCCCTCGAGGAACGCGCGGACGCGCACCGGGAAGACGTGCTCCTCCGTATCCAGGAGGTGCTGGAGGCACTCCAGCGCGGACCACTCGCCAGGGGCCGGCGCGCGGCGCAGCAGCTCGGTATCGGCCGCCTCGACGAGCGCGCGCCATCGGGCGGGCGTGATGGCGAGCAGCGCGCGGGACTGAGAGAGGATCTCGGACATCGGTTCCCCCCTGGATGGTGCCGACTCGACTGAGGCCGCCACGATACGACCGGCCGGGGCCGGCCGTCGCAGGGTCCCGGCCACGCTGTGCAGTCGCCCGCCTCAGCCGCCTCAGCCGCCTCAGCCGCCTCAGCCGCCTCAGCCGTTCGGCAGGATCACCGTCATCCCGGCGCCGCGCGCCGGCCCGCCCATCGCGACGAGCGCATCGGGCGCCTCGTCGAGCGTGATCGTCCGGCCGACGAGGACGTCGGGCCGAAGCGCCCCGTCCGCGATCCGCGCGAGCATCTCCGGGTACTCGTGCGCGGCCATCCCGTGGCTGCCGCGGATCTCGAGCTCGCGGGCGATGACGCGGTCCATCGGGATCGGCGGGCGCGCCGCCTCCCCGGCCATGATGCCCACCTGCACGTGCCGCCCGCGCTTCCGGAGCGACTCGACCGACGCGAGGCACGTCGCGACGCTCCCGAGCGCGTCGAGGGAGAGGTGCGCGCCGCCGCCCGTCGCCGCACGGACCTCCGCCGCGATCGCGGCGGCATCCATCCCGCGTCCGTCGACGACGACCTCGGCGCCGAGGTCCCGCGCGGCCCCGAGCGCGTCCGGCGAGATGTCCACGGCGACGACCCGTGCGCCCGCCGCCACGGCGATCATCACCGCGGAGAGGCCGACGCCGCCGCAGCCGTGCACCGCGACCCACTCCCCCGCCCCGACGCGACCCTGGGTCGTCACGGCGCGGTAGGCGGTCGCGAACCGGCAGCCGAGGCCCGCGGCGGTGGCGAAGCCCATCGCGTCGGGGAGCCGGACGAGGTTCACGTCGGCGCGGTCGATCGCCACGCGGTCGGCGAACGATCCCCATCGGGTGAAGCCCGGCTGCGACTGCGCGTCGCAGACCTGCCCGTCACCGGCGAGGCACGGCCCGCACGTCCCGCAGGCGCACACGAACGGGACGACGACGCGGTCGCCCGGATGCCACCCACGGACCTCCGACCCCACGCGCTCGATCGTGCCGGCGAGCTCGTGCCCGGGGACGTGCGGCAGGCGGATGTCGGGGTCGAGCCCCATCCAGCCGTGCCAGTCGGAGCGGCACAGCCCGGTCGCCTCCACGCGGATCACCGCGCCGTCGGCGGGCGGCTCCGGGTCGGGGAGGTCGCGGACGGTGATCGGCCCCTCGAACGCCTCGTAGTAGACCGCGCGCATGCCGTCCCTCCATGGTCGCGACCCCCGCGACGTCCCGCGAGGATACGTGCTCCCGGCGAGGCCATCCCACATGACCTCCGGCATCTGGCCGAACCGAGGGGACGCCGGTAGAGTGCCGCCTATCGCGCGTCCCGCGGAGGAACGGCGATGGACGGACGCTCCCGCCGGCCGATCGGGCCGGCACTCGGGCTGGCCGCCGCACTGGCGGTCTCCGCGTGCGGCGGCGGAAGCGCCACGCCCTCGTCGACCCCTGCACCGACGACGCGCCTGCGACCGCCGCGGCGACCGCGGCCCCCGCCGCGCTCTCGCCCTCCGCGGGCGCCGGCGTGGCCCCCACGGAGAGGCTGATCGCGTCCGACGGACGGATCGTCGTCTTCCCGCCGGGCTGGTGGACGAAGGAGGATCATGGGGATCGTCTACGTTGCGATCGAGCGAGGACGCGGCGAGCCGGCTCGTCAGTACGTCGACGTTGTCCCCTGGTGACGCGTACGTGCAGTTCAGCCAGCAACACGATCACGTCGGGCGGCACGACGGACCCGGCGATGCACCTGCCCGGAGTACCTCTCCACCCTGCTCTGCGGGCCTCGGGCATGACGGCCGGGGCGCCGACGACCCTCACGGTGGCCGGGAAGCCTGCGGCCCGCATGGACGCCTCGAACGCCGGTTTGAAGCTCATCGCGCTCTCCGTGAAGGAGAACGACGGGACCTTCGCCGACGTCATCGCCTACGGCGCCCCGGGCGAGAAGGCCGCTCTCGAGGCCGCGCGTGCTCAGGATGGTCGAAGGCCTGACCTACCCCGGGGCCTGACGCGCGGCTCGCCGGGCCGCCCCGGTCACCCTCCCCGGGGAAGCCGGACCCGGAACGTCGTCCCGTGGCCCGGGATGCCGTCGCTCTCCGCGGCGATCGTCCCGCCGTGCGCCGCGACCAGGTCGCGGGCGATGGCCAGCCCGAGGCCGCTGCCGCCGCTGTCGGCGCGTCGCTCGAACCGGTCGAAGACCCGGTCCAGCGCGGCCGGGTCGATCCCCTCGCCGGTGTCCGTGACCGCGATCTCGGCCCACGCGCCGTCCGCTCGGACGGCGATGCGGACGCTCCCTCCCGCGGGCGTGTGGCGGAGGGCGTTGGTCACCAGGTTCGCGACGACCTCGCGCACGCGGACCGGGTCCACCTCCGCGAGGAGCGAGGGTCCGTCGTCGGCGGCGAGGTCCACCCCCGCGCTCAGCGCCGCGGCGCGGTGGCTCGCCGCGACGTCCGCGGCGAGACGCCGGAGGTCCGTCTCCTCCCGGTGCAGCGGCAGCGCGCCCGCCTCGGCGAGCGAGAGGGTCCGGAGGTCGTCGAGGAGGCGGTTCATCACCTCGGTCTCGGCGAGGATCGGCGCGAGGTGCGCCTCGTCGCGCGGGTGGACGCCGTCGAGCATCGCCTCGGTGCTCCCGGCGATGACCTGGAGCGGCGTCCGCAGCTCGTGGGTCACGTCGGCGAGGAGGGCCTGCCGGTCCTCCCGCGAGCGGTCGAGCCGCTCGGCCATCGCGTTGAACGAGGCGGCGAGACGCCGGACCGCTCCGGGACCCTCCACCTCCACGCGCACGCCCGCCTCCCCGTCGCCGAGACGCTCCGTCGCCGCGGCGATCCTCGCGAGCGGCCGCACCGCACGGCCCAGGGTCATGGCGACCACGGCGATGGCGACGAGGATGACCAGCACGACGGCGAAGGCGGTCGGCGCGGACGCGCCGGTCCCGGGCGCGACGACCCCGAGGACGGTCGCGGCGACCCAGGAGGCGAGGATGGTGAGGAGGGCGATGAACAGGACGGTGCCGATCAGCGCGCAGCCGATGAACCCGCCGATGTGGCGCGGCCCCCCGCGCCCCCATCCGCGGCGGCCCCCGCTCCGGGACCACGGCCGGTCGTCGGGCCAGGGGTCGCCGGGCCGGCCGCGACCTTCGTGGAGCGGATCGGACGCCGGACCGGTCATGCGGCCGGCTCCGCGAGGACGTACCCGACCCCGTGGACGGTGAGGAGGTAGCGGGGCGCGCCCGGGTCGGGCTCGATCTTCCGCCGGATGTTCTTCACGTGGCCGTCGATCGCCCGCTCGTACGTCTCCAGGCTGAAGCCGTGCACGGCGTCGAGCAGCTGCCCGCGCGTGAAGACCCGCCCCGGCTCGCGCGCCAGCGCGGCGAGGACGGCGAACTCGGTCGGGGTGAGCGGGACGGGACGGCCCGCGACGGCGACGCGGTGCCTGCCCAGGTCGACGTCCAGGTCGCCCACGACGAGCCGGTCGGCGGGGCGTGCGGCGGCCTCCGACCGGCGGAGGACGGCGCGGACCCGCGCGACGACCTCCTTGGGGCTGAACGGCTTCACCACGTAGTCGTCCGCGCCCAGCTCGAGCCCCGCGATCCGGTCGGCCTCGTCGCCCCGTGCGGTGAGCACGACGATCGGGACCGCGGAGTCGCGGCGGAGCTCGCGGATGACGTCCAGGCCGTCGAGGCCGGGCAGTCCGAGGTCCAGGACGACCGCGTCCGGCCGGCGGGCGCGCGCGAGGGTCAGGCCGGCGCGGCCGTCGCCGGCGACGAGCGCGGCGAACCCGGCGGCCTCGAGGTACTCGCGGACGAGCGACGCGATGCGCGGCTCGTCCTCGACGATGAGCACGGTGCGCATGGGACTCCGGTGCGGCGGCGATGCCGGGCGAGGATACCGCCCGGCATCGCGAGAGGGAGGGAGGGGGCGCCGGGGAGGGACCCGCGAGGCGTCCCTCCCCGGCGCCGGCGGTGCCGACGGCGGCCGTACCCCGTCGGCCGGGCACCGCGTCTGCGTGGTTCAGCCGGCTGCGGTCCCGGCGGCCGGTCCGCCCGCGGCGCCCGGCGTGGCGCCACCGGCCGGCGGCGGGGTGCCGCCCGCAGCGGGAGGCGGCGTGCCCGCGGCCGCGTCCGCCTCGTGCAGGCGGCGGTGCATCTCGGCGACCCACTGTCGGCGCGGATCGTCCGCGCCGCCCGGGCCACCGGCCCGCATCCACGGCGCGCCGGGGCCGCCCTGTCCGTTGGATGCGCCGGGGCCGACCCATCCGCCGTGGCCCCACGGGCCGTGGCGGCCGGCGGCCCGGCGCATCCCGGCGAACGCGAAGAACGGGAACGCCACGAAGAAGAGGAGGAAGGTGAGGAAGAGGAAGCCGCCCCACGGGAAGCCGCCGGCCACGACGACGGTGGCGCCTGCCGCCGCCGCACCGGATGCCGTGCCGGCCTGGTAGCCGACGAGCCCCGCGACGACCGCGACCGCCCCGACGAGAAGGACCCCGATGAGTCCACGACGCATGATGGATGTCTCTCCGATCCGGGCCCGGACCATCCGGGCCGCTTGCTGATGGAGAGAGCGTCGCGCGCCGATGTGTGCGAGATGTGTGCGTCGCGTGGCGGGACGATGGGGGCCGCGGCGGAATCCGGGGGCCGCGGTCGCTGGCGGCCGCTCGCGGCCGTCGCCGGGAATCACCCCGGGGACTGCGGAAGACGGTCTGATCGCCGTGTATCACCGCGAGGACCGTGTGGCGGCGGACGAGGCGACGGTGGGGCCGGCCGCCGAGCGTGGGCGGGACGCCGGCGGTCGGCGACGTCCCGTCTCGCAGTCCCCGGGGTGATGCCCGGCGATACCGGACCCTGTCGCGCGACGCCACCCGGCGCGTCGTCCGCGGGCGCGCCGGCAGGGCCCGGGCGTCAGGCGGGCTTCCGCCACCGCCCGACGAGAGCCCGAATCCGAACGCGATCCAGGCGGGCGTCGCCTCGGTCGCCCCGCCGGCCGCCCCGCCTTCCTCGTCGACCGTGTCGACCGTGGCCCCGAGCATCTCCTTCATCACCGGGCGCATCGCGGGGTCCGTCAGGTACACGCGGGCGACCCGTCCCCAGGCGCGGAGCATCCACGGCAGCCCGATCCATCGGATCCGGTCGCGCACCTCGCGGCCCGGATCGGTGCGGTACGTGCGGATGGACCGTCTCCTCGAGTCCGGACCCGGCCCACAGCGCCCGCCACCGATCGAGGGTGACGAGGTCCGTCCCGAGCGAGCGCGCGAGCTGTGCCAGCCTGGGTGGCGGCGTCTCCGAGCGAAGGAACGCCTCGTTCAGGCCGACCCATCCTCCCGGCCGGGTCACGCGCACCATCTCCGCGATCGCCCGCTCCTTGTCCTCGACGAAGGCGAGGACGGACTCGCAGAGGACGGCGTCGAACCGGTCGTCGGCGAAGGGCAGCGCGAGAACGTCCCCCTGCACGAGCTCGACGCGATCGCGGACGCCGGCCCCCCGGGCCCGGCGGTCGGCCCAGACGAGCATCCGGTCGGACAGGTCCAGGCCCACGACGCGAGCCGAGGTCGTGGACGCGATCCGCACCGGCTCCACGCCGATGCCGCACCCGACGTCGAGGACCTCGGCGGCCCCCGCGACGTGGCAGAGCCCGCTCGAGGGCGCGCGCCGCGGGCAGGCCGCCGGTGTGCTTCGAGATCCCGATCGCCGCCTGCATGTCGAGGAAGTCGCTGCTCATCCCGCACCTCCGCGCGTGGCGCAGCGTGCGCGCGCGCAGGCGTAGCGGCCAGAGGCGTTCGTCCTCGCGTCGGGCGACCACCGCCGGGCGCGACGCCGGGCGACACTGCGGGCCCGTCAGGACGCTCAGACGCTCACGCGCTTCAGGATCGAGACGAGGTAGCGCGACCGCATCTGCTCGGACGCCATGACCTGCTTGGTCGGCGGGAGGCGGAGGATGACGCCGAGGATCGCCGCCATCGCGCGGTGGCTCAGGAGTGCGCGGTTGTCGAAGATGCAGTCCTGCAGCCGCCCGCGCTCGATCGCCATGAGGACGGTCCGGTGGAGCGTGTCCACGGGCGTGACGACCCGCTGCGGGCGCGGCTCGAGGCGGAGCGCGTCGTGCGCGCAGACGCGGGTGCAGACGCCGCAGCCCAGGCACATCCCGTCCACCAGCTCCGCGCGACGCCTGCGAGGCTTCGCGGGATCGTTCGCGGAGACGATCGCCATCGCGCCCACCGGGCACGCGTCCACGCACTTCGCACAGCCGTTGCACGTCGCCGCGTCCACCGCCGCGATGAAGTTCGTCGTGTGGATCGGATGCAGGGAGCCGAACCGACGCTGCGCGATCATCGCCTCGCAGCAGCAGCCGCAGCAGTTGCAGATGAAGGCGACGCCCTGCTGCACGTTCTCGCCGAACTGCACGAGGCCGTTCCCGTGCGCCTCGGCGAGCAGGTCCATCCCCTCCGCGCGGTCCACGCTGCGGGCGTACCCGTGGCGGATCAGCGAGTCGGCGACCCCGCCGAACGTCATGCAGATCTCCATCGGCGCGGCGCACGCCTTCCCGACGTGCCCCGCCTTGTGCCGGCAGTAGCACGTGCCCACGCCCATGGGCGTCGCGGTCTCCACGACCTCGCTCGCCCGCTCGTGGTCCAGGACGTGGAGGACGCCGTCGCCCGGGAGGCCTCCCGACCGTGAGCCACCCTTGCGGGCCCGGCTGGCCCGCCCTCCTCCCCACCTCGGCGGCCTCCCGGCGGTCCGGGGCGGCCTTCGGCCGCCCGGCGATCGGCAGGCCCGCGTCGTCGAGCGCCTCCTCGTTCACGAAGACCCGCCCGAGCTGCGTCTCGCCATGGGTGAAGAGCGCGAGGATGAAGTCGTCCTCGACGGTGATGTACTCGTGGAAGAGCTCGCCGAGGAGCTTCTGGTCCACGTCGTCGCGGATCCGCATCATCGAGAACTCGAAGAAGCCGGCCATCGGCGGCGGCAGGATGTAGGTGGGCCCCTCCGGCGTCTCCATGTCCAGGAGGACCGCGCGCGACGCGAGGCCGTCGAGGACCTTCCGCGCCTCGGCGACCGGCACCCCCCAGATGCGCGCGGCCTGCGGCGCGTCGAACGGCCGGATGGGGATCTGCGCGAGGAGGCGTGCCTCGCGCTCGCTGACGAGGACGCCGAGGATCCGGTACAGGAGGTCGGACGGCGGCGCGCCCTGCGGGAAGCGGTTCAGCCGCTCCGCGAGCTCCACGTATGCGCCGCGGGTCGTCGCGTGCGCCATCCGCGCGTGGCCTCCGGGTCATCGCCGCGCTCGGGCGGCGTCGGCCCGACTCTCCCGTGGAGGACGGCCCGCGCCAGTGCGGAACGTCCGCCCCGCCGGGCCGAACGTCACGGGTCAGGACGCCTGCCGTCTCCGGCGAGGAACCCGAGGACCGCCGCCGCGAGCGCGGCTCCCTCGTCGGGCCGGTCGACGTCCATCGGGTCGTCCTCCGGCGCGGGTGGGCTCAGAACGGGGGCGGAGCGACGTACGCGTCGATCGCGCGACCGAGCTTCGTCTTCAACGTCCCCATGAACGTGGCCGTGAGGTGGCCCGCGTCACGGTAGAGCTGGACGCGGCCGATCACGGCCGGGCACGGGCTCGTGGGGCAGATCCAGAGCGACGGGTCGATGAACCCGACCTCCTCGACCTGCGACACGTAGTACTCCTCGTTGAGCCACGTCGTGTTCACCGCGGACTTCACGGGGGTCGCGCAGGCGAGAGTGCTCCGCGGGTGGCTCGCGAGGCAGGCGGGTCGGTCGGGTCGGGAGATCGGCGTGTCCGCCATCCAGATCACGCTGTCCGCGGCCGCCTTCAGCCGGTCGAGCGTCCGGCGGATGCCGGCCTCCCAGACGGCCGTGCGCTCGGCGCCCGCGATGACGTTCCCGTAGTCGTCCGTCGTGGCGAACCCGCGCGTCCCCGCGGCCAGGACGACCGCCGGGTGGACGCGGGCGATGAGGGCGAGCGCGGCCTCGCGCCAGGCAGCGCAGGCGGGCGACGGCGCCTCGAGGCGCGGGATGTACGCGGGGATGTCCGCGGGCGTACAGGCGGACATGGTCACCGAGAGCAGCCGCCAGCCGCGGTCGATCGCGACGCGCTCGACCGCGGGGAACCACGAGAGAGCGTGGCTGTCGCCGAAGAGGACGATCGTCGTGCTCGACGAACGGGCCCCGTACAGGCAGTGCGCGTATGGCGGCGTCCCGCCCCCCTGCTCGACGTGGCATCGGTCGCGGTAGGGCTTCGGGTAGTCGCGCGCAGCAGCCGAGAGCGTCGGCCGCAGGTCCGCGGGGACCGGCGCGTCGCGGGTGGCGCCGCGCGACCCGAGGGCCGTGACGAGCGCGGCGGGGTCCGCGGCCTGCGCGACGCGGGCGGCCGCCGCTGCGGGCGGAGCAGGCGAGGCGGCGGCGAGCAGCACGACCGCGAGGGCGAGGGAGCCGACGAGGCGGCCGCGCGTGGCGGCGAAGTGACGACGACTGGAGGGAAGGAAGGACACGGAAGAGACCAACGAGGTGTTCGGGGTGGGTCAGGCGAGGATGGACCCACCCGCGGATTCGGTCAAACACCCCCTCGGTCGTGACGGGACCGCTCCCGCGAACGCGGTAGGCGTCGGAGGACCATCAGCGGCGTCGGCCGGCTCAGCGCGCGGCCGCGAGGATCGAGCGCGCGATGATCAGGCGCTGGATCTGCTGCGTCCCCTCGTAGATCTGCGTGACCTTCGCGTCCCGCATCATCCGCTCGACCGGGAGGTCGGCGAGGTAGCCCGAGCCGCCGAGGACCTGGACGGCGTCCGTGGTGACCTTCATCGCCGCGTCGCCTGCGACGAGCTTCGCGAGCGCGGCCCACCGGCCCGGGTCCCCGTCGCCCGCGTCGATCGCGGTGCAGGCCTGGTACAGGAGCGCCCGCGCCGCGGCCGTCGCCGCGTCCATGTCGGCGAGGAGCGCCTGGACCATCTGCTGGCGGCCGATCGGCGCGCCGAACTGCGTCCGCTCGTTCGCGTACCGCGTCGCGACGTCGAGGGCGCCCTGCGCGATCCCCACGGCCTGCGCCGCCACGCCCGGCCGCGAGCGCTCGAAGGTCCGCATCGCGAGCGAGAAGCCGTCCCCCTCCGCCCCCACGAGATGGTCGGCCGGCACCCGGACGCCGTCGAAGTGCAGCTCGGCCGTCGGCGAGCCGCGGACCCCCATCTTGTGCTCGACCCTGCCGACCGAGAGGCCGGGCGTCCCGCGCTCGACGACGAACGCCGAGAGCTGCCGCCGCTGCGCCTTCGCGTCGGGGTCCGTCACGGCGAAGACGACGATGACGTCGGCGACGCTCCCCTGGCTGATGAAGCGCTTGGACCCGTCGATGACCCAGCCGTCGCCGTCGCGCCGCGCGCGCGTCGCGATCGCCGCCACGTCCGACCCCGCGCCCGCCTCGGTGAGGGCGAAGGCGACGAGCCGCCGGCCGGCGGCGAGGTCGGGCAGCCAGCGGGCGCGCTGGACCTCCGTCCCGGCGAAGACGATCGGCAGCGCGCCGAGCGCGTGGACCGCGAGGATGAGTCCGGTGCTCGCGCACGCGGCGCTCAGCTCCTCGATCGCGAGGCAGACCGTGAGCAGGTCCGCCCCCAGGCCGCCGTGCTCCTCCGGGTACGGGAGCGCGAGGATGTCCTGCGCGGCGAGCAGCCGCCGGATGTCCTCGGGGAACTCCGCTGCGCGGTCGATCTCCGCCGCGCGCGGCGCCACCTTCGCGCGGGCGAGCTCGCGGACCGCGTCGCGAAGCTCGACCTGCTCGTCGGTCAGGCGGAAGCCCGTCCGACCCTCCCCGCCCATGGACCCCACCTCCGCGCTGCGCCGGCCCGACCGGCCAAGCCTACGTCCCTCCGGCCCCCGACGTACGTCGGCTCTGTACCCATCGGCATGGTTTCTCCGACGGCCGTCGCCTCCTCACTCACGACCGTCGTCGGTGGAGACACGACCGTCGTCGCATTGATGGCGGACGTCGCCGAGCGCACCGACGTCCATACCTTTGCCGGCCGATCCGCGTTCCCGAGGATGGTGGTGGACGCACGCGGGCCCCTGTGCCCTGCGCTCTCGGAGGACGACCGGATGCGAGACGACATGGTCCTGGCGGTGCTGGCGGCAGCGCTGGTCGGGTTCATCGTCATGGTGGTGTGGCTCGTGTACGAGCTGCGCAAGGGCAACGTCGAAGGCGCCGCGGCGCTCTTCGGCACGTGGGCGGCCCTGAGCGTCCTGTCGATCGGCTTCGTCCTCGTCGCCGCGTTCGTCATCGACAACCTGCTGTTCTTCTTCCTCGGCAACGTGGCCGCAGGCATCGGCCTGGTCCTCACCGTCGTCGCCGTCTTCCTCACTCCGATCGTCTGGGCCTTCATCATCCGCCACCGGGCCCACAAGAACCGCGCCGTCGTCCAGTGACGAAGAACACCGCGTCGGGCGCGGGCGGAGGCCGGCCGTGAGGTCGAACGGGGGGGACCCGGGTCGGGAGAAGGTCGGCGTCCTCCTCGCGATGGCCGACTTCCCCATGCTCGCGACCGGCTACCGCGCGGTCGTCGATGCCGAGTCCGACATGTGCGTCGTCGGCGAGGCCGGCGCCCGCGAGGAGCTGCGCGCCGCGATCGAGCGGACCGCCGCCGACGTCGCGATCGTCGAGTGCCAGCCCTATGGGCTGGACGGGATCGTCTCCTATCGCATGCTCGAGGCGGTCAAGTCGGCGATGCCGTCGGTGCGCATCCTCGCGCTCGAGAGCCGCTGCGTGAGCGAGCAGTTCTCGCTCGCCCTCCGCTCCGGCGCCGACGGGTACCTCAACAGGAGCGCGCAGCCCACGGACGTGACGAGCGCCGTCCGCTCCGTCAGCCGGGGCCAGACGTACGTCAGCCCGGCGATCGTCACCGCGATGATCGACACCTACGTCCTCCGTGGCCAGGACGGCCACGTGGAGGACGTCTGGGACTCGCTCAGCGACCAGGACCGCGAGCTGCTCCGGCTCGCCGCCGTGGGGCGCACGAACCGCGAGATCGCGCGGGAGCTCCACGTCAGCGAGCAGACCGTCCACAACCACCGGGCCTCCGTCATGGAGAAGCTCGGCTTCCACGATCGCGTCGAGCTCCTCAAGTACGCGATCAAGCGGGGCGTCATCGAGGTGGCCGACCTGTGAACGACGAGAGCACCCCGGGCCGCGGCCTCCGCGTCCGCATCGGGCGGCCCAGGAGCGCGAAGGGCTGGCTGGGGTACGGCCTGGTCGCCTTCGTCCTCGCGATCGTCCTCATCGGGGTGCTCGCGGTGAGCGTCGTCGGCGCCGCCCTCGCGTACGACCAGTTCGGCGCGCACTTCGCGCGCAACGCGCGCGAGTGGGCATCGCTCACGCCGCAGTACGCCGCGGACTCCAACGTCTGCTCCAGCTGCCACCAGACCGAGTACGGCAAGTGGTCCGTCTCCCGCCACGTGGTCGTGAGCTGCCAGACCTGCCACGGCGCCCTCGCGGAGCACGCGGCGACGGCGCCGGTCCCGGAGTCGGCGCAGGCGATCGACCAGGCCGAGTCGGGCGAGGCGTCCCCCCTGCCGCTCGAGGGCGCCCCGAAGCCGATCCCGCCCACCGACTCGCTCTGCACCGTCTGCCACGCGACGAAGGTGGGCGCTCCGCAGGGCTTCCCCACGGTGAACCCCGCGATCCACTACCCCGACACGAACTGCCTGCAGTGCCACGACGTGCACACGGCGGTCGCGATCCCGCCGCCCACGATCCGGCACTCGATGACGAACCTCCCGCCGTGCACGACATGCCACGGGACGAGCGCGACCAACGGCGTCAAGGCGATGCCGGCCGGCCACAAGCTCTCCGAGGACAAGGTCTGCCTCGGCTGCCACAAGCCGGAGCCCGGCGCGACCCCGCGTCCCCTTCCCACGACGAACCCCTAGGACGGTGATCCGATGACCCGCATCCACGCGCACGAAGCACGACGAGGAGGCCGGCGATGACCCTCTCGCGACGACGCTTCCTCGAGACGGGCCTCGCCGCCTGCGCCGGGATCGCCGGAGCCGGGCTCGCCGCCTCGCTCGCACCATCCGGCGGCGTGGGCACGGCCGCCGCGGCCGACGCCTCGCCGTCGCCGACGGGCTCCCCCGCCGCGTCGGAGGCCCCGCCGTACGACCCGTACGCGCATTCCTGGGGCTTCCTCGTCGACACCACCCGCTGCATCGGCTGCGGCAAGTGCGTCGGTGCGTGCAAGACGGAGAACCACGTCCCCGAGGACCCCGAGTACAACCGGACGTGGGTCGAGCTCCACGTGCTCGAGGAGGACGGGCACGTCGTCATCACCTCGCCCGACGGCGGGATCGACGGGTTCCCGCCGGTCCCCGAGGGCGTCGGACGTCGCGGCCATCCAGCAGGCGTACTTCGTCCCGCGCCTCTGCATGCAGTGCCAGAACCCGCCGTGCACGTCCGTCTGCCCGGTGAGCGCCACGTACACGACGCCCGACGGCGTCGTGCTCGTGGACCAGGAGCGGTGCATCGGCTGCGGGTTCTGCATCATCGCGTGCCCGTACGGCGCCCGGTACCTCGTCCCGAGCGGCGAGGAGAGCCCCATGGGCATCGCGGGCGTCGTGGACAAGTGCACGTTCTGCTACCACCGGATCACGAAGGGGATGCGCCCGGCGTGCGTCGAGGTCTGTCCCGTCCAGGCGCGCCAGATCGGCGACCTGAAGGACCCGACGGACCCGGTCGCGATGGCCATCCGCGAGAACCGCACCGTCGTGATGAAGCCCGAGCTGGGAACGAAGCCGCGCGTCCACTACGTCGGCCTCGAGGCGGAGGTGCTCTGATGACCGAGACCGCCGCCCCGGCCGCGGGTCGCACGCTCAGCCTCAGCCCGCGGGCCTTCCTCCGGGCCTTCATCGCGGACATCCGCAGCATGCCGCGCGCCCTCAAGGCGTGGTTCGCGTTCCTCCTCGTCCTGCTCGCGATCGGCGCCGTCGGGGCCGTGCTCGCGTGGCCGGCGGGCGACGAGGTCTTCGGGACGCGCCCGTCGTTCGAGTGGGGCCTCCTCATCACGGCATACGTCTTCTTCGCGATCACGACATCTGGGCTCTGCCTCGCCTCGTCGCTCGGCACCGTCTTCGGGATCGACCGGTTCCGACCCCTCGAGAAGCGTCACGCCGTGCTCGCCCTCCTCTCGCTGATCACGGCGTTCGGCGTGATCATCCTCGACCTCCACTACCCGATCCGGCTCGTCTTCGGGGCCATGCTGTCGCCCTCGCCGATGTCGCCGATGTGGTGGATGGGCGTCCTCTACGGCGGTTACCTCGCGCTCCTCCTCGTCGAGGTCTGGAGCATGTTCCGGGGCCACGAGAAGATCCACAACGTCAGC
Source organism: uncultured Chloroflexia bacterium (assembly GCA_963844945.1). Lineage (GTDB taxonomy): Bacteria > Chloroflexota > Limnocylindria > Limnocylindrales > CSP1-4 > CAIYQJ01. The sequence goes on along the minus strand of CAWJQZ010000059.1, from coordinate 270,257 downwards.
TGCCTGCTCGCGTCGTTCATGGCGATCCTCGCCCCGTCGACGCTCGGCGCCGTCTTCGGCGTCCTGGCCTCGCGCCCGTACTGGCACGGGAGCTTCACGCCGCCGTCGCTGCTCATGGCCGCCCTGCTCGCCGGGATCTCGCTCCTCGGCATCGTGTTCGCATGCGTCGTGCGGTTCCGGCTCGCCGGCTGGCAGCGCGCCGAGGCGCTCGCGATCCCCGGCCTGCGCGTCCTCCTCACGATCGCGCTCGTCACCGCGATCCTCGTCGTCGGGTGGCAGGTGCTGACGACGCTCTACGGCGGCGTCCCCGGCCTCTCCGACGCGATGTTCGCCGTCATCCTCGGACCGCTCGCGCCCACCTTCTGGATCGGGAAGATCCTCGTGGGGCTGCTGATCCCGCTCGTCCTCGTGGCGCTGCCGCGGTTCTACACGACGGGGAGCCTCTTCATCGCCTCGGCCCTCACCTTCGTCGGCGTCTTCTTCGACCGCGTGATCTTCGTCAACGCCGGCCAGGTGGTCTCCTCCACGTCGTCGTCGGGCGTCGCCTCGTTCCCGTACAACGAGTACGCGCCGAGCGCCGTCGAGATCGCGATCATCATCGGCGCGTTCGGCTTCCTCGCCTTCGCCTACACCTGCGCCGAGCGCTGGCTCGACATGAGCGAGCACACCGGCGACCACCTCCCGATCCTCTCGCGCTGGGGGCGGCACGAGGCCCACCCCGATGCCGCGCACGTGCCGCACCACGGGCACGGCTCGGTGGCCACGGAGCACTGACCGATGAAGTCGAACGGTCGGACGCTGGCCTACGTCGCGGGCTTCGCCGTCCTCGTCCTCGCGGTCGTGCTCGTCGGCGCCGTCGTGGGCATCGGGCTGGGGATGATGAGCACGGACACGGACGACATCGTCGCCCTCCCGTCCGCGCCCCCGTCGGCGGCCCCGGCGGCGTCCCTGCCGATCGCCGACCAGGTGGACATGGGCGGCCTCACCGACTGCGCCGCCTGTCACGAGGGCGGCACGGGCGGCGTGAGCACCAAGGCGATCCCCGCCCTGGCCCATCCCCTGGAGGGCTGGAACGACTGCACCGGTTGCCACGCGCCGGACAAGCTCGTCCAGACCGCACCCGGGCACACCGGGATCCACAAGGACAAGTGCACGGTCTGCCACACGAAGTCGTCACCGCCGGCGCCGAACCGGCCCCACCCGGCCGAGCTCCAGCTCGACTGCCTGAGCTGTCACGGCACGACGAAGGCCCACCTCCCGTCCACGATGTCCGGGTGGAAGGACACGACGTGCTGGCTCTGCCACCGCGCCACGGACAACCCCGCGCCGCAGGTCCCGCACCAGCTCTCGCTGACCGTCTCGTGCCGGTCGTGCCACAGCGCGGGCAAGACCGGCGCGCTCCCCGCCAACCATGCGAGCCGCGAGGACTCCACGTGCACCGCGTGCCACCTCGCCGATCCCAACGCCGCGCCGATCGCGCCGCACGACCTCGCGTCGCGCGAGGGCCAGTGCCTCTTCTGCCACGACCCCAACTCGCGCCAGTCGCCGGGGGCGACGCTCCCGCTGCCGTCGGCGACGACGACACCCTGACCTGACGGCCCGGCCGGGGCAGGGCGCCGGTCGGGCCCCGGGCGGACACGGCGCCGCGCTCGCGCGGCGCCGTCGAGGTATGCCCCTCTGTACCCACCGACACCCGTCCTGCCCATCGACAGGTCGAGGCGGAAGGGCCGGATGACACTGCCTGCAGGGGTGGGCCGCTCCGCGATAGTTCCGTTGCGCACCGTCGCGTCCCCGTGACGGCGCGCCTGTCGGACGAGGTGGAGCGAGGTGAGATCGAACGGGCAGACCCCGGGCCGAAGCATGGGCCTGAGTGTGCTGCTCGCCATCTTCGACTTCCCGATGCTGAGCGTCGGGTACCGGACGGCGATCGACGCCGAGATGGACATGCGCGTCGTCGGCGAGATCGAGAGCCGCGACGCGATGTGGTCGCAGCTGGAGACGTCGGCCGCGGACGTCGTCATCGCGGAGTGCATGCCCGTCGGGAACGACGGGTGCTCGTCGTTCCTGACGATCGAGCGGATCAAGGCGACGAAGCCCGGCCTGAAGGTCCTCGCCCTCGACTGCCGCTGCGGCCACGAGCAGTTCTCGCTCGCGCTCAAGGCCGGCGCCGACGGGTTCCTCACCCGCAACGAGCAGGCCGCGGACGTCGTCAATGCGCTGCGCTGCGTGGGGCGCGGGCAGACGTACGTGAGCCCGTCGATCGTCACGAAGATGGTGAACACGTACGTCCTGCGCAACCAGGACGGGACGGTCGAGGACGCATACGACTCGCTGTCGGACCGTGACCGCGAGGTCCTCCTCCTCGCCGCGGTGGGGCACACGAACCGCGAGATCGCGAAGACCCTCCACCTCTCGGAGCAGACGGTCCACAACTACCGGGCGAACATCATGGAGAAGCTCGGCTTCCACGACCGGGTCGAGCTCCTGAAGTTCGCCATCCGTCGCGGGGTCATCGAGGTCTCCGACCTCTAGTCGGGCTCGCACAGGGCGCCCGCTCGCGGCGCACCCGCGCGGGACGTGCCACGCTATCGCGGCTGCCCGGCCAGCCTCGCCTCGCGGCGTCGCCCCGGGCGCCCGTCACGCCCGCACGCGGAGGTCAGACGATGCGTCCCTTCTTCGGGCTCCACCTGCCCACCTTCGGGCCGCCCGGGACGCCGGCCGAATCGATCTTCGACCGCGCCCTCGAGCTCACGCTCGCGGCCGAGGAGGCCGGCTTCGAGCTCGTGACGGTCATGGACCACTTCTACCAGATCGGGGGCGTGGGGCCGGAGGACGCCCCCATGCTCGAGGCGTACACGATGCTCGCGGCCCTCGCGGCGCGGACGGAGCGGATCCGGCTCGGGACGCTCGTGACGGGCGTGACCTACCGCAACCCGGCGCTGCTCGCGAAGACCGTCACCACCCTCGACGCGATCTCCCGGGGCCGCGCGCTCCTGGGGATCGGCGCCGCCTGGAACGAGGACGAGCACCGCGGGTACGGCTTCGACTTCCCGCCGATCGGCGAGCGGATGGACCGCCTCGACGAGGCCCTGACGATCTGCCGGCTCATGTTCACGGAGGAGCGGCCCAGCTTCGAGGGGCGGTACTTCCGGATCGAGGCCGCGCTCAACGTCCCCCGCCCCGTCCAGCCCGGCGGCCCGCGGATCCTCGTCGGCGGCGGCGGGGAGCAGCGGACGCTCCGGCTCGTGGCGCGCCACGCGGACATGAGCCACTGGTTCCCGCTCGGCACCGAGACCCTCACGCGGAAGAGCGAGCTCCTCGCGCGCTACTGCGATGAGATCGGGCGCGATCCGGCGACGATCACGAAGACGATCGCCGGGCCGGTCGTCATCGTGCCGGACGAGAAGGCGGGGGCAGCGATCCTCGAGCGGATCCCGCCGGAGCGGCGGGCCGTGATGTCCGTGGCGACGCCCGACCGCGCCGCGGAGATCCTCCACGGCTACGTCGAGATGGGCTTCACGGGGTTCACCTTCGGCAACACGCAGCTGCCGACGGTCGAATCCGTGCACCTCGCCGGCGAGGTCCTGCGCCAGCTGGGCTGATCTCTTCCGAGCGCCCGCGCGCCGGGGCCGAGCGCCGGGGCCGAGCGCGGCCGCGCGCCGGGCGGCACCTCACCTCGCTCGCTGTACCATTGGGCGGAACCCGTCGGAAGGGGACTCCGCGGACGGCGCCCGGCCATGCCGGGGCGTCCTGCCGTCCGATGTGTCCCGCTCGCCTGCCGACGGCCCGCGAGAGGGAACGTGGAGCGACAGAAGACCGCATGGGGACGGAGGCCCGACGCGAGCGCGTCGGTCGACCTCAGCCGCCTCAAGGTCATCGGCGTCGTCGTTCCGATCACCTTCGTCGTCGTCGGCGAGGCCTTCCGCTACCTCTTCATCGAGAACGACGCGACCCACCGCGCGGAGCACGTCGCGCTCGCCGTGGTGCTCATCGTCGCGGTCCTCGCGTTCGCGGCGGTCATGTTCACCTTGATCGAGCGCGCCCAGAAGGCCGTGCTCCGCCAGAACCGCGAGCTCGCCGCCGTCAACGCGGTCTCGACCGCCGTCCAGGGCGAGCTGGGCGTGGACGAGGTGATCGACGCGGCGCTCGAGAGCGTGGTCGTGTCGACGGGCGCGACCGAGGCGACCGTCACGGTCTTCCCGCGCGAGCACGGGCCGCGGGGCGAGGGGACGATCGAGCGGCGGATCGTGAAGGGCGCCCACGGCCCGAACATGCCGGCGCCGGGCGCCGAGGTGCCCCACCTCATCGACATCCCGCTCGCGGTCGGCCCCGCGGTCGTGGGCCGGATGCGGCTGCACATGCCGCCCGACGCACCGGAGCCGGACATCCTGGAGAGCGCGACGCTCGCGAACATCGGCCACCAGCTCGCGTGCAGCATCCAGATGACGTCGCTCATCAGCGACCTGCAGCGCCGCCGCCTGGAGGGCCACGCCTTCTACGACATCCTCCTGCAGGTCTCGAACCAGCACCCGATCGCCGACGTGCTGGGATCGGTGGTCCGGCACGCGCGCGAGCTCCTGCAGTCGGACGTGTCCACCCTCTCCCTCACGCAGACCGCGGCCGCCTGGCTCGCCGGCGACAGCTCCGCCCCGTTCCTCCGACCCCTCGCGGACGGGACGCTGTGCATGTGCACCCAGCCGGAGCACTTCGACTCGCTCCCCGAGCGCCCGCCCGCCTGCCCGGCGCGCACGTCGCCGGACCTCCAGTCGACCCTCGACGTGCGCCTCGAGAGCGGGGACGGGCCCCTCGGCGACCTGATGGTCGGCCGCCGCGACGACAAGCCGTACACCACGCGTGACCGCGGGTTCCTGCTCAGCCTCTCGAGCCTCGCGTCCATCGCCATCACCGGCGAGCGCCAGCGGGAGAGCGAGCGCCAGGGCGCGATCCTCGCCGAGCGCGAGCGGATCGCGCGCGAGATGCACGACAGCCTGGCGCAGGTGCTGGGCGCGACCCACCTGCGCCTGCGGGCGATGGCGGCGCGCCCGGAGGCGGTCGCCCTCCCGGCCCTCGACGCGGAGCTGGTCGAGCTCGCCGACATCCAGGAGGAGGCGTACCGGGACGTGCGCGAGGCGCTCCTCGGCCTCCGCGAGGCGAGCCGGGCGGACCGCGGGTTCGCGGAGAGCATCCGGGCCTACCTGGAGAAGTACGCGCGTCAGGCGGGGATCGCGGCATCGCTCGAGACCGACCTCGTGAGCGAGCCGCCCCTCACGCCGCGCGCCGAGGTCCAGGTGATCCGCGTGATCCAGGAGGCGCTGACGAACGTCCGCAAGCACTCCGGCGCGAAGGCCGCCGTCGTCCGCCTGACGGTGGACGCGGAGGCGACCACGGTCGTCATCGAGGACGACGGCCGCGGCTTCGACCTCGGCGGCACGCTGCTCGACCGCGATGGGTTCGGGCTGCACTCCATGCGGGAGCGGATGGAGCTCATCGGCGGTACCCTGACGATCAATTCCGCGCCCGGGAAGGGGACGCGCATCATCACGCGCGTTCCGGTCCCGCCGTACGCGCCCGCCAGCATGCTCGAGGTGACCGGTGCCGGGGCCTGACGATCCCATCCGGATCCTGCTCGTCGACGACCAGCCGCTCTTCCGCAAGGCGATCGCGTCGCTGATCGACGACCAGCCCGACTTCACGGTCGTCGGCGAGGCCGAGAACGGCCTCGACGGCGTCGAGCAGGCGCACGCGCTCCAGCCCGACCTCGTCGTGATGGACGTGGACATGCCGGTCATGAGCGGCGTGGAGGCGGTCAAGCTCATCCGCGAGCAGGTCCCGGCGACGAAGGTGGTCATGCTCACCGTCTCCGAGGACGAGGACGACCTCTTCGACGCCATCCGGTACGGGGCGCACGGCTACCTGCTGAAGGACCTCCGACCCGAGCAGCTGTACGACATGCTCCGCTCCGTCATGCGGAACGAGACGCCGCTGTCGCCCGCGATCGCCGGCCGGGTCCTCACCGCGCTCCGGGGCTGGAGCTCGAGCGGTGGGACCGCCACCGGCCCGATCCGGTCGGCGCCGTCGGCGACGCCGGAGGGTCCGCAGCTCACCCGGCGCGAGATCGAGATCCTCCAGCTCGTGGCGGACGGCCTCTCCAACAAGGAGATCGGCGCGCGCCTCTCGATCACCGAGGGGACCGTGAAGAACCACGTCCACAACGCGCTCGAGAAGCTCCACCTCGAGAACCGGATCCAGGCCGCGGCGTACGTCGTGCGCCAGGGGATGGGGAGGCGGCCCGAGCCTTCCGCGTAGGGCGGGGCCGGCGGGAGAGCGCGGCGCGGGGCCCAGCGCCGCCCGGCGGACCAGGGCGCCACTGCGGCCGGGAGCACCACGCGGCCCGCCCCGACCCCGATCCTGCGGCCCGCGTGACGGGCGGCCCCACCCGGCGCCCTCCGCCTGTGCCCCCCGAGTAGGCGGGCTCTGTACCCTGTCTGTGTCAACCGGCCTATACCGCCGTCCGGGCCGGTCGCCCACGCTTCCCGGCATCCTCAGCGTCCCACCGAGCGAGGCGGATCGCGTAGGAGAGGGCCGTGGAACAGGAGACGGGAGTCCCTGTCGCGGGGGGTGTCAGCGACGAGGCCGTCCAGGGGACGGTCGCGGGCATGGGAGAGGGCCCGGAGTCGGCGCCTGCGGCGCCGGCCGGTGACGCAGCGCCCCCGGCGGGCGCCCCGGCGGGGGTCGTGCCGGCGCCGGAAGCGGTGGCGGCCGTGGCCGCCGCGGCGCCGGACGTGGCGCCGACCCCCGGCGTCGCGCCGCCCGCTGAGGCGGATGCGACCGGCGGGGGCGCGCCGGGCGGCCCCGTGGCGTCGCGTCGCCGCTTCGTGAAGTGGCTCCTCGGCTTCTCGGTCGTGGGGACGCTCGCGCTCATCGCGGCTCCCGTCGTCTCGTTCCTCGTCCCGCCCAAGGAGAGCGCGGCGAGCGGCGGCGGGAAGGTCGCCGCAGGGACGACCGCGGACATCCCGCCGGGCAAGGGCAAGGTCGTCGCGATGGGGAGCAAGCCGGTCATCGTGGTGAACACCGACCAGGGCCCCAAGGCCTTCTCGGCGATCTGCACGCACCTCGGCTGCATCGTCGCCTACGACGACCAGAACGGGACGATCGTCTGCCCCTGCCACGGCGGGAAGTTCAACCCGCAGACCGGCGCCGTCGTCGGCGGACCGCCACCCGCCCCGCTCGCCCCCGTCTCGGTCGAGCGTCGAGAACGACACCATCTACCTCGTGGCCACGTCGTGAGGGCCGGGCGATGACCGTCGACGTCAAGGACCCCTCGATCGTGAAGGACCCGGGCGACTGGGTCGAGACGCGGACGGGCATCCGCGAGCTCGCGGCGCGCCCTCCTCCACGTCCGCATCCCCGTCGAGGCGAACACCCTCTTCTTCGGCGGGGTCGCGCTCTTCCTGTTCTGCATCCAGGCCGCCACGGGCACCCTGCTCGCGCTGTACTACAAGCCCTCCCCCGAGGTGGCGTACGACAGCGTCATCTCGATCATGAGCGACATCAACTTCGGGTGGCTCATCCGGAGCATCCACCACTGGGCGGCGAACCTCATGATCCTGTTCGTCGTCTTCCACATGCTCCGCGTCTTCTTCCAGGCTGCGTTCAAGCGACCGCGCGAGCTCACGTGGCTCGTGGGCGTGGGCCTGCTCGGCGATCACGCTCGCGTTCGGGTTCACGGGGTACCTGCTGCCGTGGGACCAGCGCGCGTACTGGGCGACCGTCGTGGGGACGGACATCGCCGGCTCGGTCCCGATCATCGGCGATCAGCTGCTGCTCCTCCTGCGGGGCGGAGCCGACGTCACGGCCGCCACGCTGAGCCGCTTCTTCGGGATCCACGTGCTGGTGCTGCCGATCACCATCGCGGCGCTGCTCGCGGTCCACCTCACGTTCGTCCACCAGCTCGGGCTGGCGAACCCCAAGAAGATCGACCCGATCCCCGGCCCGCCCAAGGGACCCACCAAGCCGTTCTTCCCCGACTACATCCTCGACGAGCTCATCGCCTGGTACCTGATCCTCGCGATCCTCGTCGTCCTCGCCTCCCTCTTCCCGGCCGGGATCGAGGCGAAGGCGAACCCGCTCGAGACCCCCGAGGGGACGAAGCCGGAGTGGTACTTCCTCGCGGTCTACGAGTTCCTCAAGCTCGTCCCGCGGCTCGTCGGGATCATGCTGCCGATGGTCGGGCTCGCGTTCGTCGCGATCTGGCCCTTCCTCGAGCGGAGCCCCCAGGTGCTCATGCGCAGGAGGAAGAAGGTCGTCATCGCCGCGACGGCCATCCTGGTCGTCGGGGTCTACCTGACGGGCATCGGCCTCGGCATCTTCCCGCCGGTCCCGGGGGTCGCGGCATGACACGCGCGCGGATCGCCCCCTGGCTCAAGGTCGGGTTCGTGGCGGGCTGCCTCGGCGCGTCGCTGGCGGTGGCCGGCGTCGTCGCGGCCGAGGACCCGACCGCCGCACCCGGCGCCGACGCGTCCGCGAGCCCCGCCGCCTCCGTCGACCCGAACGCGACGGCGACGCCGGTCCCGGTGAACCTCCCCCTGCAGCTCGTGCCGCCCACCGCGACGCCGGCGCCCCTCGTCCCCGGCCCCACGGCGATGCCCGTCATCGTCCACCCGAAGGGGTCGGACCCGGACGCGAACAGCTGCGCGGCCTGCCACACGTCCCTCGAGCCCGAGCAGCAGGCGGTCGTGGAGGACTGGAAGGCGAGCATCCACGGCAAGAACGGCGTCGGCTGCGCCGACTGCCACGGCGGCGACCCCACCTCCGACCGGATGGGGATCGCGATGTCGAAGGACAACGGGTTCATCGGCAAGCCCGACCGGCAGCAGACGATCATGGTCTGCGGCTCCTGCCACTCCGACCCGAGCGTGATGAAGCAGTACGGGCTGCCGACGGACGAGTTCTCCAAGTACTGGACCAGCGTCCACGGCCAGCAGCTGCTGAAGGCGAACGACACGCAGGTCGCCATCTGCACGGACTGCCACGGCAAGCACGACATCAAGAAGACGACCGACCCGACGGCGAAGGTCTACACGACCAACGTCCCCGAGCTCTGCGCGAGCTGCCACGCGGACAAGGCGAAGATGGAGCCGTACGGGATCCCGACGGACCAGTACGAGATCTACAAGCAGAGCGTCCACGGCAAGGCGCTCCTCGGCGACGCGGACGTCCGCGCCCCCAACTGCGCCTCGTGCCACGGCTCGCACGACGCGAAGCCGCCGACCTCCGACACCGTCGTGAACGTCTGCGGCTCCTGCCACACCGCCACCGAGGACCTGTACAAGCAGAGCCGGCACGCCGAGCTCGGCGCCGCTGCGCCCAAGTGCTGGACCTGCCACGGCACGCACGACGTCCAGCAGCCGTCCGCGGCGATCTTCTTCCACAAGACGCCGCCGGACTACCAGTGCGACACGTGCCACGACCTGCAGACGAAGCAGCTGCGGATCACGACCGCGCAGTTCATCCAGAACCCGGACGACCGCCACTGCGACACCTGCCATCACCCCGACTCGGACATCTACGCCCAGGTCAAGGCGATCGACGAGGCCGTCGTGACGGCGCAGGAGGCCTACGACTCCGCGCAGGCGAAGATCGACGAGGCGGCCGGCCTGGGGATGATCGTCAGCGACGCGAACGTCACGCTCGCGGACGCCAAGACGAGCCTCATCAAGGGCGAGGCCGCCGTCCACACGACCAAGCTGACGCTCGTCTCCGAGTCGACCGACGACGCGAAGGCGAAGGCGGCAAAGGCGGAGGCGCTCGCCCAGACGAAGCTCGACGAGAGCATCTTCCGGCGCGAGGCGATGGTCATCGTCGTGGGGATCATCCTGCTGATCGTCGTCGCCCTCCTCCTCGTGAAGAGGTCGATCGAGCGAGGCAGGAGGTCCGCCGAGGGCTGACGACGGAGGAGTGACGGAGCCCCGGCGGCAGTCGCCGCCGGGGCTCCGTCGACATGCCCGTGCCGGGCGGCGATCGGCGACCGCCGCGCCCGCATCGGCCGCGCGCGGCGCCCGCCCGTGCCCGCGGCACCCTGCCGGCTGCGCACGCCTGGGGCTGTGCCTGTCGCCCGACCGATACCCCCGGATAGATACCCTCAGTGGCTCACTTTGTACCCCTACGGGGATGGCGGACCGTCCGGACCGCCCTAGCATCGTGGACGGAAGGGGAGCCGCGCCGGCGGGCGACTGCCGGGGGGCTCGGGGACGGGATGGACGACGTGCAGAGGGTCACTGTCGTGATCCTCGCGACGCATCCGCTGCTCGGAGAGGGACTCGCGAAGTCGCTCGGCTGCGCCGATGAGCTGGCCGTGGCGCACGTCCCCTTCGATGACGCGGCCGCCGTCGAGGCCGCGCTCGCATCGGGCCCGGACGTCGTGATCGTCGAACGCAACGACGCGATCCAGCCATCCGATCTGCTGCGGTTCGCGCCGGACGCGCTGATCATCGACGTCGGCATCGACAACGGCCACGTGTTCTCCACGCGCCGCGAGGAGATCCCCGCCCAGCCGGACGGGATCCTCGATGCGATCCGCGGGATGCGGCGCCATGCCGCTCTCGCCCCCGTCACCGCCCTCCTCCTCGGCGCCGCCGTCGCCGTCGGCCCCACCATCCGCTGACGCGGCCACGCCGCGCGCGCCGCGATACCATCCCTCCATGAGCCGGATGGATCAGCGCACGCCCACCACCGCCGCCGCCGCCGCCGACGTGGAGCCGTCCGACGCGGTCGTCTCCACGGCTGCCGGCGCGGACACGGCCCCCGGGATCTCGCGCCGGGCGTTCCTCGCCGGGACGGCAGCCGTCGCGGGCGTCGCGGGCCTCTCGGCGCTCTCCACGGCCGGATGCGCCACCCCGTACGGGCCGTACCCGTCGCCCAGTCGCTTCGTCTCGATCAGCACGGCGGGCCTCCAGGTCGGCGTGCCGGCGTTCGTCGAGTTCGAGCTGACTCCGGCCGCCCCGTCGGTGCCGGAGGCGTCACCCCCGCTCGGCTCCATGCCCCCGGGGCGCGGTGGCGCATGGCTCGTGAAGCAGGACGACGGCACGGTCGTGGCGTTCGTCCCGTTCTGCACGCACAACGCCTGCGTCTACGACTGGAAGCCCGACCAGTCGCACTTCGTCTGCCCGTGCCACCCGGGGATCTTCTCGATCGACGGAGCGGTCGTGAGCGGGCCGCCGCCGGGGCCCCTCTGGAGGTTCGAGACGCGCCAGACCGGCGCGGACACGATCGAGATCGGCTGGGCGGACACGAAGGCCTGAGGGCCTGACGCCCGCCCCGTCAGCCCCCCCTCACGCGCGCGGTACCCGTACTGCCGCACTCCCTCCCGGATCGGGCGAGGAGACCCCCTCCCTGGAGGCCGCCGTCGTGGACCGCACCACGAGCAGGGACCGTCTGCAGGCAGGGATCGCCGGCACTATCTGTCCCTCCTGCCCGTACAGGCCGAGCGCGTAGAAGCGGACGGGCGCGTAGTACGGCGGCCGGCGGACCCGGTGCACGATCACCAGTGCGTCGTCGGTCCCGGGAACCCGGGTGACCGAGGAACACGTCGTAGCATGCTCCTCGGTCGGCGTGCATCGGCCACCACGTCCACGACGTGGGCGGCGGATCTCGACAGCAGGACGATGCACCGATCGCCGCCACGACGAGCAGGCCATCGCCACCCAGCGGGGCACACGTCGATGCGCGCGACCAGCCGTCGCGCTCCTCGACGGCGCGCCCGCACGAGAGCCCGGCCAGGGGGACGAGCGGGACGACGTACCACGGCAGCTTGGACACCGCGAGCGAGTGACGAGAGATACACGGCCATCGCGGCGACACCCCCGAGGGTCGGACGCCCCGTCGCCCGCATCACGCCGCGGCACGCTGCCCACCGCGACGACCGGATAGAGCCCCCTGATCGACTACCCCACACCGGTTCCCCGCCACCGGCACGTCCGGCCATTCCTCGCGTCGCGGACGCACGTGCCGCCGCCGCCCGGGCGCGCACCCTCGCCCCCGTACGGCGACCACCCCCACGCGACCGCGTACAGCGACGGTACCCAGCAGCTCCCAGCTTCCCGCCCACGCGCACGCGCCACACTCCCTCACGCTCTGCACGCGCTCTGCCCCGGCGCGCCCCGCGCCGGCCGCCGGCATCCTCGAGACCCACCCCACCATCGCTTCACGCGCTCTTCACCCCCCCTTTCACACCTCCCTCCCCACGCCCCAGCCGTCGCCCGCCCGGCGCCACCCTCGCCTCCGTCCCCGCCCCACCCGCGGCCGCTCGCGCCCAGCCTCCCCACCACCCCCTCCCCCCCCCCCCCCCTCCCGCGTGCCCCGCGCCTCGCGCCCAGCCCGCGCGCCCCCCCCCCCCCCCCCCCCCCCCCCCCCCCCCCCTCCCGCCTTCGCGCGCGCGCCCTCGCGTGCGCGCGCTCTCGCGCGCGCGCCTTCGGCCCCTCGCCGCGGAGCTCATGGCACATGGACGGGGCCATCGGATACGGGCCGCCCGGCATCGGCGCGCACGGGCACCTGTACCCGATATCTACCCCCCGGCGGATGGGAACGCGCGTGCGTATCCGCGACCATCGCCAGCAGGGGAAGTGGCCCTTGCTCCGCTCTTCGTTCCCCTTCCGACGGGGCAAGGGCCACGACCCCACGACAGACACGCCAGCCACACAAGCGTCCCGGAGACGAGAACGGAGCGAGGACAGGGCTCGCGATGCAGATGACAGACACGCAGAAGCGTCGAGGCGGGATGTCCGACCGGACCCTCAACCGGCTGATCGTCGGGGTGATCGTCGCCCTGGTGATCATCATCCCCCTCGTCGGGATCATCTACTTCTTCGACCGGAGCGTGGACGCGGGGCCCAGCATGGCCGCCCGCGCCGTCACGTCCGCGGAAGAGGCGGTCCGGAAGGCACCGAACAACGTCAGCGCGCGGATGGCGCTCGCCACGAGCTACGTGGCGGACCAGCGCTACCAGGACGCGGTCACCCAGTACGACGAGGTCCTCAAGGCCGTCCCGGACCACCACGGCGCGCTCCTCGGCCTCGGCAACGCGTACCTCCTCCTGAAGGACGACGCGAACGCGACGAAGAACTTCGAGCGGCTCGTGGCGGTCGCGAAGGGCGGCGAGCAGGCGATCGCCGACCCGCAGCTCGAGGAGGCCTACTACCGGCTCGGCGACATCGCCATGCGCGGCGGGCAGAACGAGAAGGCCATCGAGCTCTTCACCAGCGCCCTCCGGATCAACCGGACCGACGCGGACGCCATGAACCTCCTCGGCACCGCGCTCGTGGCCACCGGGAAGGCGAAGGATGCGATCCCCGTGCTCCAGAAGGCGATCGCCCTCGTCCCCACCGGCTGGTGCGACCCGTACCAGACCCTCGTGAGCGCATACACGGCGCTCGGCGAGGCGGACGGCACCGCGTACGGGAACGCGATGGTCGCGTTCTGCACCGGTGACATGGAGACGGCGAAGGCCGGCCTGAGCCCGCTCACCGGCGGCCCGCTCGCCATCCAGGCGCTGCTCGGCCTCGGCCAGATCGCCGAGTCGCAGGGCGACATCGCCGCAGCGACCGACGCGTACACGAAGGTCCTCGCGAAGGACCCCCAGAACTCCAACGCGATCTTCGGGATGCAGCGCGTCGGGGCGGCGAGCGGCGATCCGCACGGAGCCGTCCCGGCGGCCAGCGAGGCACCGGCAGCGTCCCCCAGCACCGGAGCGAACCCCTGACATGACCGAGCCCCTCACTCCCCCCGAGCCGACGCCGTCCGCGGCGCCGGCTGCGACCCCCGGGGCGGAGACTCTCGCGATGGCCGGCGCCGGTGCGGGCGCCGCGGCCGCCGTGGCAGGCGCGGAGGTCGCCGCCACCCCGATGCCCCCGCGACGCCGGCGGCGCCGCGTCGCGCTCCTCATCCTCCTCCTGATCCTCCTCGGGCTCGTCGCCCTCTTCGCCGGGTGGTACTTCGTCACCCGGAAGCCGGTCACCGAGCTGCCGATCATCCCGCCGGTCACCCAGGCGGACACGCCGTCGTACTCGCTCAGCCTGTACGGCGCCCAGGTCGGCGACCTCAAGTCCCCCACGGGGGTCGCGGTCACGCCGGACGGCAGCAAGATCTACGTCGCGCAGAGCGGCGGCGAGCGGACCGTCGTGATCCTCGACGCGAAGGGCCAGGAGATCGGCGCCCTCAGGCCGCCCGCGGCGGCCGACGCCACCGCCGGCACGGAGCAGGGGCACATCCCCGTCTACGTCGCGATCAGCCCCGCGACGGGCGACGTCTACGTGAGCGACCGGCTCTCCGGCCAGGTCTACGTCTACTCGCCCGACGGCGTCTACCGTCGGACCCTCGATCCCGGGACGGACGTCACCAACGCCGGCTGGATCCCGCTCGGCCTCGGCTTCGGCAAGGACGGGACCCTGTACGTGACGAACCTGGCCGCGCCGGTCACCGTCGAGGTCTTCGGGCCCGACGGCAAGCACCGGCAGACCATCACGCCCGCCAAGGACCCGTTCAACTTCCCGAACGGCGTCTGGGCGGACGCGAACAACAACGTCTACGTGGACGACAGCAACAACGGCCGGCTCCGCGTCTTCGCGGCGGACGGCCGCGAGCTCGGCGGCATCCCGCGCGGCGCGCGCGAGGGCGACCTCGGCCTCCCCCGCGGGATCGCGATCGACGACTCGAACCGGGTCTTCGTGGTGGACACGTCGGCGCACGGCGTGAACGTCTACAAGACCCTCGGGACGGACGAGCGCAAGCCCGCCTACGTCGGCCGCTTCGGCGTCCAGGGGACGACGGACGGCGCATTCGAGTTCCCCAACGGCATCTCCGTCGACGCACGCGGCCGCGTGTACGTGACGGACATGGCCAACAACCGCGTCCAGGTGTGGAGCTACTGATTTCGGAAGGGAGAGAGGAGGCCGTCCGGACGACATCAACGCACCGAGGGCGGCCTTCGGGTGGCCCCTCAGCGATCAGACTCGTACACGAAGGGAGGTAAGGACAGTGAGGCGATTGACGCTCCTGCTCGCAGGCGGCGCCGTCTGGCTGTTCCTTGCCGCGATCCCCGCCTTCGCCGACAACGGGCCGCATATCCAGAACATCAACAGCGGCATGGCGGGGCTCAACGCGGACACATGTGCCGGATGCCACCGCGCACATACCGCGCAGCTGGAGTACCTCACTATCCAGGGGTCTCCCAGCTGCCTGGTGTGCCACGGCGCGACCGGCACGGGGGCGACGACCGATGTCGTGGATGGGATCCAGTACGCGACCACGGCGCGCGCGACCGTCGCGGGCGCTCTTCGCGGAGGAGGGTTCTCCTTCGCGCGGATCGGCGCGAACGCGGCGACGCGGTACTCGTACTCCACGCCCATCGCCTTCGGGCGAGGCTTCACCGGGATCGTCCCGGTGGCGTCGACGGGATCGGCGGTCACGTCCGCCCACATGAATGCCAGCGGTGCAGCCTGGGGTCCGAGCGTCGCGTGGGGCAACGGCCCCGAGGTCGCGACGGTCTACCCCGGCCCTGAAGTCAGCATGACGTGCACCACGTGCCACAACCCGCACGGGAACAACCAGTACCGGATCCTGAACCCGATCCCCGTTCCGGAGGTGGAGCCGGGTTCATCGTTCGTTCCGGCGGCCGCGCCGGCGATCGTCACGGACGTCGCGCCGGTCCCGAGCGGCGAGGTTCGCAACTACACCAACCCCACAGCGTTGTACGTCTCGCAGCTCGCGTCGGACGCCAACCCGCGCGACTACTGGCGGTACTGCGTGCCCAACTGGCAGTGCGGTTCCGGCAGCACGCGCGGTGAGCGGCCGAACGGCCTCAACGCGACGACCTTCGCACAGCAGATCAGCACATGGTGCACCACCTGTCACTCGCGATACCTGGCCTCCGGGAGCTCGGCGGAGTTCCCGTCGTCGGACGCCCTGTACACGTACAGGCACACGACGACGACCTTCCCGCAGTGCACCCAGTGCCACGTGTCGCACGGGTCCAACTCGCAGGCGACTGGCTGGAACACCCAGCACGTCGCCTATCCGAACGCCGACGGCAGCGGCGGGACGTACCAGCCGTTCACCGCGACGGCGGGGACGGACAACCGGCTCCTCAAGGTCGATGCCCGCGGGACGTGCCAGATGTGTCACGACCCCTCGGGCACCGTCACCACGAGGTTCGTGTACTCGCCGCCGACGCCGGCGCCGTAGAACTTCCCGCCGGCGGCACGTGCCGCCGGCCTGAGACGTCCAGGAGAAGACCATGACCATCGGAAGGGAGAGAGGGGGGAAGCCGCAGGACGACTGACGATCCCGCCGCCGCCCATGCGGCCGATTTGTCCATTTCCGCAAACGTGAAAGGAGGTGAGGACAGTGAGGCGATTGACGCTCCTGCTCGCAGGCGGCGCCGTCTGGCTGTTCCTTGCCGCAGTCCCCGTCTTCGCGGACGGTGGGCCGCACATCGCCAGTCTCAACAGCGGCACGACGGGGATCAACGCGGATTCCTGCGCGGGCTGCCATCGCGCGCACACCGCACAGGCGACCTACCTGCTCATCCAGGACGAGTCGCTCCTGTGCGCCACGTGCCACGGTGACGGAGGCCTCGGCGCCACCACGGACGTCCAGTCCGGTCTCCAGTACGTCCCCTCGAACTTCAGCACGGGTGGACGCACTGGCACCGTTCTCGGCGCGCTCCGCAACGGCGGCTTCGAGACCGCCTACATCGGCTCCGACATCGCCTACAGCGTGGGCTATCGTGCGGCAGACCAGCGCCTACGGTTGAGTACAGCTTCCGCACGAAGGTCCCCGCCCTCAACGTGACGGGCGCCGGCGAGGCCACCACCTCCTCCCACCTCGAGTGGGCGACGGGTGAGGGCACGGGTACGGCGTGGGGCAACGGTGCCCTCAACTCCGGCCCCGGCGCCCTCGGTCACGATCGAGTGCACGACGTGCCACAACCCGCACGGCAACGGGAACTACCGGATCCTGAATCCGGCCCCGGACCCGGCAGGGCTGACGGCCACGACGGGCCAGGCGATCGTCCTCGACGACTCGGCCAACGCGAACGTCGTCCGCAACTACACCATCATCCAGGCCAAGTCGGGTACCACCAACGATCCCTCACGGCCCAGCAGGCGTCCGCCTACTCCAACCAGTCGGGCGACTACTTCCACCGTGCGGTGCCGTGGGATCCGCAGGTCGCCTACACCAGCTCCGCCCGCTTCGGGCGTCACCATCAACGACGCACCGAACGGCCTCTCGAGCTCGTTCGGTCCGCAGATCGCCGCGTGGTGCATCACCTGCCACTCCCGCTACGCGAGCGAGGGCTGGGCGGTCAACACCGGCGACAACATCTTCAAGTACCGGCACACGAGCCAGAGCACGTCGCGCAACTGCGTGACCTGCCACGTGTCGCACGGCTCCAACGCCACGATGAACGGCTGGAACAGCACGCACGCTGCCTATCCGAACGCCGATGGCTCGGGTGGCACGTACGCCCCGTTCTCGGCGACGGCCAGCACCGACAGCCGCCTCCTGAAGATCGACAACCGCGGCACCTGCCAGGCTTGTCACGATCCGACGGGGACGGTCGGTGCGGGCGCGGTCCGTCCGACGAACGCCCCGGCTCCGGTCCCGTACGCCCCGTAGCACTCCGTTGGTCCGTGGTGGCCGCTTCGGCGGCCACCACCGGCCACCTCACCCGAGCGTCCCACCGCACCATCACGATCGGAACGGCTTCCTGATGACACGACGCGGATCCACCGGGGGACATACCGCGCGGCCTGGCGTACTCGCCACGACCCTCGTCGCCGCCCTCACCATCGCCTTCGGGCCGATGGGCGGCAGCCCGTTCTCCGGACTCGCGGTCGCCGGCGCGTCCGACACCTCGCGCACCGAACCAGGCGCCGCCCCCGCGGCCCCCGGCCCGCTGCTCGAGAGCCCCGCGCCGACCGATCCGCCGCCGACCCCCACCGATCCCCCGCCCGCGCCGACCGACCCTGCGCCCACGGATCCGCCGCCGGCCCCGACGCCCGCGCCCACGGATCCGGCGCCCACGGATCCCGCGCCCACCGGACCCCGGCGCCCACGGATCCCGCGCCCACGGACCCGGCGCCGACCGACCCTGCGCCCACCGGCTCCCCGGCGCCGACGGCCACGCCGTCGCCCAGCCTGCCGGCCGGGGTCGTCGGTCCCGAAGGCGGCAAGGTCGACCTCGGCCCCGTCACCCTCGAGGTGCCGGCGGGAGCCGTCGCCAGCCCCACGCGGTTCCTGCTCTCCCGCACCGCCGGCCCCGACTACAAGGACCTGCCGGCCGTGGCCGTGTACACGATCGATGCGGCCGAGATGGACACCGAGCGGGTCGTCGAGGGCTTCTTCCTGCCGGTCACCGATCCGTTTCGCCACGGCCGAGCTCGACCTCGACGGCCTGGCGCCGTCCTCGATCCGCGTGGCCGAGCTGAGGAAGGACCGGTGGGACGTCCTCCCGACCACCGCGACCGGCAAGGAGCTCACGGCGATCATCCAGGCGACCGGGGACTACGGCGTCGTCGGCGAGTCCGCGGCCCCGCCCGTGTCCATGAAGATCAGCACGGACGCCCCCGATGCCGGCCGGCATCGCGTCGAGCCGGGCTCCTCCGTCCGGGTCACCCTCTCGGGGACCGCCGACTGGGGGATCACGGCCGGCACCATCACGATGGACGTCCCCGGCGACTGGACGGTCACGAGCGCTGGTGGCGGGACCTACGACGGAGCCTCGAGCACCGTCACGTGGGATGGGGCGCGCCTCGGGACGTCCTTCACGTACAGCCTCGCCTTCAAGACGCCCGGCGTGGCGGTCGAGGCGGCCCAGTACGCGTACACGGGGACGTTCAGCGCACGGATCGTGCAGAAGCGCTCCAGGGTCTACCGCGCCGACCCCGTCTCCGTCCTCGTCGCGCCCGAGTTCGTCGTCCAGCACAAGGTCGTCGGCAAGGTCGATCGGCGGACCCGGACGGCCGCGTACGAGTCCGAGGACACGGACCTCCCGGAGGCGCAGCGCTTCACCGTGCTCCGCGTCCGGTACCGCATCGAGAACCCCGACTCCGTCCCGGTGACCATCACGCCGCTCATCCAGTACGAGGACGTCGCATCGGCCGACGAGCCGGCACCCGCCGTCTCGTTCTCGCCGTTCGTCCTGCCCGGCACCCCCGGCACCCCCGGCACGCCCGGCACGCCCGGACCACGACCTGGGTGGCGCTCCCCGGTTCCGGCGTGGAGCACGGCAGGGCGAAGTTCTACGTCGCGACCGAGTCGCGTGACTGGAAGAAGGAGACGAAGGAGATCGACGAGGGCGACACGCGCACTCGCGACGACGACGCCGACGCCCCCGCCCAGGGCGGCCGGGCGGCGATCGACGGTGGGCTCAAGGCTGCCGCCGGCCGGTCGTTCTCGCGTGGCGTCCACTCGATGGGCGACAACCCCGCGCCGGCGATCACGATCCCCGCCGACGGCTGGACGGAGGTCGAGTTCAGCGTGCGGGCGACGGTCTTCGCCGACTTCGACACGACCTACGACCTGCGGCTCACCGACGACGGCTCGGCGATCCAGCCGTCCGTCGTCGCGAGCATGGCGATCGAGTCGAACCCGGACGCCGGGACCGTCGGCTCGGCGGACCAGTCGGGCGGCGCCAACGGCGCCGCTCGCGCCGGTCGGCGCGACGTACCAGCTCGTCCCGGAGACCCGGCCCGGCCATGCGACGGGGATGCGGGCGGCCGCGGTGCAGGGCGCCGGCGTGCAGGCGGCCCGCGGTCGAGTCGCCGCACGGCGACCTGTCGATGACCACCGACTCCTGCGCCGCCTGCCACCGGACGCACACGGGCCAGAACCAGTGGCTCGCCACCGCACCGCTCCCGCAGAGCCAGCAGTGCTTCGTCTGCCACAACGGCCTGGGCGCCGACTCGAACACGCAGGGACAGTGGGCGACGGCGCCCGCGAACGACGCGAACACGGCGTCGTACTACCAGCACCCGTCCACCGCGGCGAACAGCGGCCACACGAACGCGCTCGACACGGAGTTCGCGGGCGTGCTGAACCGTCACGCCGAGTGCTCCGACTGCCACAACCCGCACAACCCGACGGCGACGACGCTCCTCGCCGCGAGCACCGGGGCGGGCTGGCTCGTCTCCGGGGCCACGCGGAACGGCTCCGGCGTCAAGGTGACGAACGGCGCCGCGGCGACGGCCCCGTCCTACGGCTGGCTCAGCACGCCGCCGAAGGACGAGTCGGGCGACATCTTCCCGCAGCCCGTCGGCCAGATCCAGTACGAGTACCAGCTCTGCTTCAAGTGCCATGCCGGGTACACGAAGCTCATCGCGACGACCGGCGCGCCGATCTCCTCCCATCCGTCCTGGTGGTCCCTCGACAAGGGGATCGAGCTCAACCCGGCGAACAAGGGCGTCCACCCGATCGAGGGCCCGGGCACGAACACGACGACGCAGCTGGGCAACAGCCTCACCCCGCTCCCCGGCGCGAACACGACGTACCGGATCTGGCAGATGACGACCGCGTCGGTCGTCCGCTGCTCGCAGTGCCACGGGACGCCGGCGCAGACCCCCACGGGACCGAACGCCAGCAGCGGCGTGCGGCTGGACACGCACGTCAGCCCGAACCGCGGCGTCCTCCGCGCGAACTACCGCGACCGGATCGCTGAACAACATCGGCGAGCCGTATCAGGCGACCGACTTCACCCTGTGCTACCTGTGCCACTCGATCGAGCCGTTCACCGCGGACGCCGGGCGACCGGACGGACACGAACTTCGAGTTCCATGGCTATCACATGTCGATGCTCATCGAGTCCGGGCTACAGCTTCGACCGCGACATCGACACGCCGGAGCGCGGGATCGGGTCACGCGATCTGCTCCGAGTGCCACTTCCGGACGCACTCCAACGCGTTCAAGTACGGCAACTACCAGGCGCCGCAGAGCGGGTTCGCCGCGGACCGGCTCGTGAACTTCTCGCCCGAACGTCATCGGGGCGGGCGCCCTCGGGCAGATCCGGTGGCAGCGTCTGACGACGGGCGCCGCGCGCGGCGGCACCTGCACGCTCACGTGCCACGGCTTCTCGCACCTGAACGAGCCGTACCGGTACTGAGCCGGGCGTCCCGCGCCCGGGCCTCGGGCGCCAGCCGCCGATCGGCGGACGCGTCCGCCGTCCCGCGGCCGACGGGTAGGATGACCGGCAGCCATGATCAGACGCCACGGCCGCGCCCTCCAGGCTCTCCTCGTCGCGGTGGACGCGGCGCTCGCCGCGGTCGTCCTCGTGGGCCTGTCGTATCTCCGGTTCGGCGCCGACTGGGCGTTCTACTGGCGCCAGACCATCCCGGAGCCGCTCGTCTTCCTCGCGACGTTCTCCGGCGCCTGGGTGGTCGTCCTCTGGTTCCACGGCCTCTACCGGCTCCGGGCGCGATGGTCGATCGCGTCGGAGGCCTGGGCGGTCGTCCGTGCGACGGTCGTGATGGTCCTCGTCTCGCTCTCGTTCCTCTTCTTCTTCAAGCTCCCCGACGTCAGCCGGCTCTTCCTCCTCGCGCTCTTCCCCGTCCTCGCGGCGCTCACGCTCGCCGTGCGGGCGATCCTCCGGTGGGTCTTCGAGGTGCTCCGGGCGCGCGGGATGAACGTGCGCTACCTCCTCGTCGTGGGCGCGGGGCCGCGCGGACGACGGTTCGCGGAGCAGGTGATCGCCAACCCCGCGCTCGGGCTGCGGGTGGCCGGGTTCCTCGACGACGACCCGCACCACCCCCTCCCGCCGGAGTGGCCGCTCATCGGCCGCCTCGAGGACCTCCAGGAGGTCCTCCACCACCAGGTGATCGACGAGGTCGCGGTCTGCCTCCCGTTCGCGCAGTGGGAGAAGGTGGACGCCGTCGCCGGGATCGCGATGGAGGAGGGCAAGATCGTCCGCGTGCCGATGGACGTGCTCGACCGCGCCTTCGCGTCCGGGCGCGTGGAGGACCTCGACGGCGTCCCGGTCTTCTCGCTCGTCTCGGGCCCCGACCGGCTCATCGGCCTCGCGGTGAAGCGGCTGGTGGACGTCGTCGTCTCGGCGGTCGCGCTGCTCGTCCTGTCGCCGGTCGCGCTCGCGGTCGCGCTGTGGATCCGCTCCGACGACGGACCGCCCGTCTACTTCCGGCAGGTCCGCGTGGGGCTGCACGGCCGGCCGTTCACGGCGATCAAGTTCCGGACGATGGTGAAGGACGCCGAGGCCCGGTACGACGAGGTCGTGGGGCTGTCCGACCCGCGCGCGTTCAAGCTCACGGACGACCCGCGGATCACCCGGCCGGGCCGCTTCCTCCGGAGGACCAGCCTCGACGAGCTCCCGCAGCTGTGGAACGTCCTCCGCGGGGAGATGTCGCTCGTGGGACCGCGGCCGGCGCCGCCGCGCGAGGTGGAGGGGTACGACATCTGGCACCGGCGGCGCCTGTCGATGAAGCCGGGGATCACGGGGCTCTGGCAGGTGACGGCGCGGCAGGACGACTCGTTCGAGCGGCGCGCGAACCTGGACCTCGACTACATCGACCGGTGGTCGCTCTGGCTCGACCTGAAGATCATGGTGAAGACGATCCCGGCAGCCCTGGAGGGACGGTAGGCCCGCCCCCCGGCGCGTGGGCCGTCACCCCAGGTCGGCGGCGGCGTAGGACTTGTACAGCCATCCCGGCTTCGTCGCCTTCGGGTCGGCGACCTTCCGCGCAGCGACGAACGTGTAGAAGCCGAGGCGCTGCGTGCGGCCCGGGACGGGGAGCAGGCCGGCGGTCACGGCGGCTCGCACGAGTGCCTTCGGGGCCGTGCGCCGGTCCGCCGGCCCGCCGACGTCCGCGGTGTACCACCGCTCGACCGCGAAGCCGGCGTGGCGCAGGAGGAGCCTCACCTCGTCGACCGTGTACTCGCGGTTGTGGCGCCCATAGGGGCCGTACGCCGAGTACTGGTCCTCCACCGTCCTGCCGGCGGCCATCCGGACGACGTTCTGCCACCGCGCGGCGTTGGGTGTGGTGAGGACGAGCCGGCCGCCCGGGCGCAGCGCCTCGTTGATCCGGGCGAGCGCGGCGAGCGGGTCCACCGTCATGTGCTCGAGGACCTCGCAGCAGAGCACGGTGTCGAACGACCCGGGGGCGAAGGGCAGCGCGTCCGTCTCCATGTTGAACCGGGTGTACTCGAGCTCCAGGCGATCCCCGTCGCCGTCGATCAGCTCGACGCGGTTCCCGTGGAGCTGCTCCCCCACCCCGTTCGTCAGCGTCAGCCGCGCGCCCGGCCGGAAGCGACGGAGCAGGAGCGTGGTGAAGTACGGGTCCGCGCCGATCTCCAGGATGTCGGCCGCCCCGGGGTCGACCAGGGCGAGCGTCCGGACGAACCGCGTGAAGTCGTTGCCGAGGTAGCCGCGGCGCTCGTCGGTCAGGCGCGGATCCGCGGGGCGCCGGGGTCCCGCGAGGAACTCGAACAGGCCCTCGGGGGTCGAGCCCTCGGGCAGGACGAGATCGGGCTTCTTCCCCACCTGGGCCCCTTCCGTCGTCGACGATCGCGGCCGTCCGTGCGACGGCCCGCCCATGATCATAGGACGGGCGCGGCGGCGGACCGGGCGATGCGCGCCGCTGGGCTATGGTGGAGACTGCCGCTCGAGCGGCGGCGCGGAGGGTGATGTCCGAGATGATGGGACGGATGAGGGCGCGGCACGCCGCCCGGGGTGGCCGCTGACGTGGGAAGCACGGTCGGCCCCCGGGTGGGCCGCGCCGAGCCCGGGGGATCGCCGTGAGCCGCCCTGGTCGGACCTCGGCCGGGCGCGCTCTCCGGCGCGTGCGCGCGACGTGGCAGAGGCCGCTGGAGGAACGGGCACGAGCCGACCATGAAGCGACCCTCCGCGAGCTCGACCGCATCCGTCTGGGCATCGCGCTCCTCCAGGCGGACGGAGCGCGGAACGCCCCCACCCTCCGCGATGCGGAGTTCAGCGGGTTCTCGCAGTTCGGGGAGGACGGCGCGATCCAGTGGCTCCTCGCACGCGTGCCCATCGCGGACCGGAGCTTCGTCGAGTTCGGCGTCGAGGACTACCGCGAGTCCAACACGCGCTTCCTGCTCGAGGGTCGGGGCTGGCGCGGACTCGTCATCGATGGTGGATCCGCGCACATCGAGCGCCTCCGGCGCGACGGGCTGGCGTGGCGCAGCGCGATCGATGCTTGCCAGGCGTTCGTCACGGCGGAGAACA
Organism: uncultured Chloroflexia bacterium; assembly: GCA_963844945.1. GTDB lineage: Bacteria > Chloroflexota > Limnocylindria > Limnocylindrales > CSP1-4 > CAIYQJ01. The sequence continues at coordinate 246,010 of CAWJQZ010000059.1, read as the reverse complement.
TCGACGCGCTCCTCGCGGACCAGCCGGCGGACCTGGGCCTGCTCTCGGTCGACATCGACGGAGTGGACTACTGGGTCCTCTCGGCGATCACGGTCGTACGGCCCCGGATCGTCGTCTGCGAGTACAACAGCCTCTGGGGGCCCGAGGCGACGGTGTCCGTCCCCTATCGCCCGGACTTCGACCGCGGGGCCGCGCATCACTCGATGCTCTACTTCGGCGCCTCGATCTCCGCGCTCGCGCACTGGGGCGCGACGCACGGGTACCGGCTCGTGGGCGGGACCTCGCAGGGCGTGAACGCCTTCCTCGTCCGCGAGGACGTCGCGGGCGACCTGCCGTCGCTCACCGGGGCGGAGGCGTGGGCCGAGACGCCGGTGCGGCAGGCGCGGGACGAGCACGGCGAGCTGACGTACCTCGGCGGCCTCGACGCCCAGCGGCGGCTCATGGCGGACCTCCCGCTCGTCGACGTGGTGACGGCTGCGACGCTGACGGTCGGCGATCTGGCACAGGCGAGGACGCCGCATGGATCGTGACCTGCTGACACGCAGGGCCGGCACGGTCGTCCGTCATCCCGGCGCCGTGATCGGACGAGCCGTCCACCTTCGACGAGACCGCCGGATCGCGGAGTGGGAGCGGATCCACCGCGGCCCCCCTCGACTCGTGACCGTTCGCACGGCGCACGGCCTCATCACCTTCGATTCGCACGACTCGGTGATAGGCGCGAGCCTCTACCTCCGGGGGGAGTGGGAGCGCGATCTGATGCAGCGGACGGTGCGTGTCCTCCAGGAGGCCGGACTCACGGACCGTTCCCGGCGCACGCTCGTCGACGTCGGTGCGAACATCGGGACCACGACGGTGGACCTGATCCGACGCCGCGTGTTCGACGGTGCGATCTCCTTCGAGCCGGAGCCGGCCAACTTCGACCTCCTGCAGCGGAACGTCCGACAGAACGACCTGGAGGGACGTGTTCGATGCCTTCGCGTCGCGCTGGGTGACGAAGCCGGCATCACGCGCCTTGCGATCTCGCCGACGAACCCCGGCGACCACCGCATCGACGTGACGAGGGAGGCCGGCGCGCTCGGCGAGGAGGGGTGGCAGACCGTCGAGGTTCCGGTCGAGCGCCTCGACGACGTCATCGTCCGTGAAGCGCCCGGTGGGATCGCCGAGATCGGCCTCGTCTGGATGGACGTCCAGGGGTACGAGGGCCACGTCCTGGACGGTGCGCCCGCCCTCCTCGCCGCGGGCATCCCCTTCGAGATCGAGTTCTGGCCGTACGGGCTGGAGCGGGCCGGGACGCGGCCGACCGCGTTGGCGGACCTCCTCGCAAGCGGGTTCGCGCGGTTCGTGGACCTCCGCGATCCGTCCCTCGCACCGCGACCCATCGGGGCGGCCATCGATCTGTACGACCGCTACGCGGGCCCGGACGGGAGCACGGAGCTGCTGCTGATCCCGCGCTGACCCGTCGCCGCCGCCCCGTCGACCCGCTCGAGGCGCCACTCGAACATCGGGCGGACGACACCGGGCCAGTCGCCGCGGAACGGCCCGCGGACGCCCTCGCCTCCCGTCCGGTCCACGACCTGGAACGCGACGGCGTCCGGTTCGGCCGCGTGGATCCGGTGCGGCTCATAGCTGGCGACGTATGCGGTGACGACGATCCGCCCCTCCGCGAACGTGTTGCCGGGGATGCGGCACGCCGCCCGATACACGCCCGGCTCGGGCGGCTCCGCCGTCGGATGGGACCCGGTCCAGTCGTTCGTCGCGAAGAGGCAGATCCCGTCGTCATTGAAGACGTGGAGGCTCGCCACCGGCCAAAGTCCGCGCGGGTCTGCCGAGACGTACTCGACCTCGATCGCGACCGGGTCGGTGATGTCCACCTCCTCGCCCGCGAGGCCGTCGGGTGTCAGCACGCGCACGGAACGCAGGCGTGCGACCTCGTCACCGGGCGCCAGCGCAGCGTCGTCCCAGCGACGCTCGGCCATCCGTCCCAGGTCCGACTCGAGATAGGCGCGAACGACCTCGCCGATCGGCCCATCGGTGACGATCCGACCGCGGTCGAGCAGGATCCCTCGGCCGCACAGCCGCGTCACCGCCGGCATGCTGTGGCTGACGAAGATCACCGTGCGGCCGCCCTCGCCGATCTCGGACATCTTCCCGAGACACTTCTTCTGGAACTCGGCGTCGCCGACGGCGAGCACTTCATCCACGAGCATGATCTCGGGCTCGAGGAAGGCAGCGACGGCGAACCCCAGGCGGACCTTCATCCCGCTCGAGTGCCGCTTCACCGGCGTGTCAAGGAACGGCCCGATGTCCGCGAAGTCCACGATCGCGTCGAAGTGGCGAGCGATCTCGGCGCGGCGCATCCCGAGGATCGCCCCGGAGAGCTGGATGTTCTCGCGGCCCGAGAGCTCAGGGTGGAAACCGGTCCCGACCTCGAGGAGCGAGCCCACGCGACCGTGTAGCTCCGCGCGCCCTTCGGTCGGCGTCGTCACCCGCGAGAGGATCTTCAGGAGGGTGGACTTTCCTGCCCCGTTGCGCCCGATGATGCCGACGGCGGAGCCACGCGGAATCTCGAAGCCCACGTCGCGGAGGGCCCAGAAGTCCGCGCTCCCCTTCGCGTCGGAGGCGCGCGCCGGCCGCGACATGGCGGACCACAGCGATTCGGTGAGACGGCCGTAGGGGTCCCGGCGGACGCCGATCCGGTACTTCTTCCCGAGGCCCGCTGCGCGAATCGCGACGCCGGCCATCAGATGACGTCCGCGAAGCTGCGCTCGGCCCGCCCGAAGTAGACGAGCGCGACGACGAGGACGGCGGCGGTGACGACGACCGACTCGACGACGGCCTGGATCGGCGCGGTCCCGCCGAGGATCGCCCAGCGGAACCCCTCGACGACGCCCACGAGCGGGTTGAGGTCGTAGAGCCAGCGCCACTGCTCCGGGATGACGGTGCTCGCGTAGGCGATCGGCGACGCGAAGAACCAGACCTGGACGAGGAACGGGACGATGTGCTTCACGTCGCGGTAGCGGACGTTCACCGCCCCGAGGAGGGTGCCGCCCGCCGCGGTGAAGAAGATCGCGAGGAGCGCGAGCGGCACGAGCCAGACGACGGTGACGCCGATGCCCACGCCATACCCGAGGACGAGGGCGCCGAGGATGACGAGCCCGATGAGCAGGTCGGGCACGAAGGACAGGACCGCCGAGACCGGCATGAGCAGCCGCGGGAACCAGACCTTCGTGATGATCGCCTCGCCGCCGACAAGACTGTTCGCCGCGCCGCTCAGGCCCTGGGAGAACAGCGTCCACGGGACGAGGCCCGCGAAGACGAAGAGCGGGTACGGGACGCCGCCGGTCTCGATGCCCGGGATCCGCCCGAGGGAGAGCGAGAAGACGACCATGAGTAGGACCGGCTGGAGGACGGCCCACGCGACCCCGAAGAAGGTCTGCCGGTAGCGGATCTTCAGGTCGCGCCAGACGAGGAAGTAGAGGAGCTCGCGGTGCGTCCACAGGTCTGCCAGGCCGAGGCGCCACCAGGCGTGTCTGGCCTCGATGACGGTCGTGAGCGGGGTTTCGGGCAGGGCGCTCACCGGAGCGCATCCTCGATGCAGGTCAGCTGGCGGGCGATCCGCTCTCCCACCGACGCGAAGGAGAAGTCCTGCTGCATGCGCGCCCGAGCGCGCTGCCCGAGCGCGGCCGCGTACGCCGGGTCGCCCACGAGGCGGCGCATGTGGAACGCGGCCTGGTCCACGTCGGGATCCGCCCAGACCTGGCCCTCGGCGAACGGGTACTCCCCCGCCCCCACCGCCACGAGTCGGTACCCCACGAGGCAGCTGTTCTCCGCGTCCATGAACTCCATGTTCCCCGAGTACGCGGTGCCGATCACGGGCTTCCCCAAGGACATCGATTCCGCGAGGCCCAGGCCGTAGCCCTCTGAGCGGTGCAGCGAGACGTAGCAGTCGGCAAGGCTCTCCAGGCCGAAGACCTCGTCGCGCGTGAGGAACCCGTCGCGCACCTCGATGCGGGGGTCGCCGGCGGCCGCGGCGACCAGGGCGGCGAGCTCGGCCGGCTTCGCGTCGCCATTCGTCGTCTTCAGGAGGAGCGCGGCTGGCTCGTCGCCGCGCGGGAAGGCCCGGCGGAAGGCGTCCACGACGGCCCCGGGGTTCTTCCGGGCCACGAACGAGCGGAAGTCGAACGAGAAGAGGAAGACGAACCGGTCGGCCGGGAGCCCGAAGTCGGAGCGCGCGTACGCGCGCGAGGGCGTGGCGTCGACGGCCATCCGGACGTTCACGACCGGCTTCTCCGTGGCTGCACGGACCGCGTCCTCGACGAAGCGGGAGGCGACCCAGATCTCGTCGAGGCGGTCGATGGAGCCGCGCCACGCTTCCGGGAAACGGGCCAGCTCCCAGAACCAGTAGCCGACGTTCACGCGACCGCCGACGGTCGCCGGGCCGAGCTGCTCCATCACCGTGGGCGTCTGGTCCGCGTTCACGCAGAGGATCGTCACAGGGTGCACGGCGACGTCCGTCACGCTGTCCGCGAGACGTGTGTCCGCGGAACGCGCCGTCCCCACGGCGCCGACCCCGATGAGCGCAACGTCCACCCCGCCCGCGCGGGCGGCCCTGACGATGTTGCGGGCGCCCTCGGCAACGCCGAACTCGCCGGTGACATAGCCGACGACGTTCGCGCGTGGCGTCGACTCGAGGCCGGTCGGACGTGTCACGGGGAACGGGATCCGGGCCTGGACGGCATCGTCGGGCGCCGGCGGTGTGAAGTCGGGCGCTGCACGGCCCGGAATCACGCGCTTCACCGCGCGGCGGGCCGGCGAGCCCGGCGGGAGGAGCCGCGCCTCGGCGGCCGCGACAGCCGGCTGGTCGCGAAGGCGGCGGAGCCGACCCGGCGGGATCGTCCGCGCCGCCCACGCCGGCGGGAGGTGCACCCCGGTGAGCGGGCGCCGCGTGAGGCCGAACGGGTCGGTGCACTCATGCGTCCGGCCCACGTCGTAGCGGTAGCGGAAGATCGCGCGCATCTCCGACGTGAGGATCGTGCCGTCCCGGAGGCGCCCGAAGGCGTACGGGATCCGCGCGTACCGCGCGTGGCCGTTCTCGCGGAGGAGCTCCAGGTAGCGGAGATGCCACGGCCGCAGGGCGCCGAGGTCGTCGATCGAGAAGCGGTCCTGGTACTTGGAGAACTGCGCGGGGTTGTTCGGGTCGATGCCGGAGAAGTGGACGAACGAGACGGGGAGGCCGTCGGCGACCAGTCGTCCGTCTACGTCGCGCGCGACCGTGCGGATCGCCAGGTTCCAGTACGCCAGGTTGTAGCCCGGGTGCCGCAGGATCACGACGTCGGGGAACATGCCGGGCACGAGGTCCACCCACTTCTGGTCGGTGAACGTCCCACCCTCGAAGTCGATGAGCGCGCCGAACTCGAGCTTCCGGCCCCACCAGGCGGCCAGGTCGCCGCGTGCCGGGTGGGATCCCATCGCGATGAACCCGAGGTTGTAGGCGCCGGCCCGCATGATGCCGAGCTCGTCCGGCCTCCTTCCGTCCTCGAGGGGCGCGGTGAGGTGCGGCGTCACGACGGCAAGCGCACCCGCCTCCGCCGCCTCCACGACCTCGGTCAGCGGCGACAGGACGAGGATGTCGGGGTCGAGGTAGACGATCAGGTCGTCGGGATGCCGCTCCGAGAGCCACTGGAATGCGTACGGCTTCAACGCCGTGTTCAGCTCGAGGATCGAGTAGCGGAGCGCCATGTGGTCGAAGTGCGGGATCGGCAGGGCGCGCGCAGGGACCACGGTGAGCAGGTCGGGGTCCAGCCCCAGGTCGCCGGGGTCCTCGTCCGCCAGGAAGAGGTAGCGGGACGCGTCCGGATGGTGCCAGCGGACGGAATCCATGAGCGTCCGCGCGTACGCGGTGTAGTTCGCCGACGCGATGGTGAAGAAGACAGGGGCCTGCATCGTCGGGATCGGACCTTGCGTGCGAAGTCGATGTCGGGCGCCGGGGGTGTGGGCCGATCGCGACACTAGCACGGCAGCCGCGCGGGGCGCGACGGGCCGGTCGATATACTCCGGCCCATGGGACGGACAGCGCTCATCACGGGGATCACGGGACAGGACGGCTCGTACCTGGCGGAGCTCCTGCTCGACAAGGGCTATCGCGTCGTGGGGATGACGCGCCGGTCCAGCACCGCGACGAACGAGCGGATCGCGCACCTGCGCGGCCGGCTGGAGCTGGTCCAGGGCGACCTGCTGGACCAGGCGTCGCTCGTGGCCGCCCTCGTCGACGTCCGCCCGGACGAGGTCTACAACCTCGCGGCGCAGAGCTTCGTCCCCACGAGCTGGAACCAGCCGGTCCTCACGGGCGAGTTCACCGGCCTCGGCGTCACCCGGATGCTCGAGGCGATCCGCCAGGTGGACCCGTCGATCCGCTTCTACCAGGCATCGTCGAGCGAGATGTTCGGGAAGGTCCGGGAGGAGCCGCAGAACGAGCTCACCCCGTTCCACCCGCGCAGCCCGTACGGCGTCGCGAAGGCGTACGGCCACTTCCTCACGGTCAACTACCGCGAGAGCTACGGGATGTTCGCGGTCTCGGGGATCCTCTTCAACCACGAGTCCCCCCGGCGCGGCCTCGAGTTCGTCACGCGCAAGGTCACGGACGGCGTCGCACGCGTGAAGCTGGGCCTCACGGACCGACTCCTCCTGGGCAACCTGGACGCGGCCCGCGACTGGGGGTTCGCCGGCGACTACGTCCGCGCGATGTGGATGATGCTCCAGCGCCCCGAGCCCACCGACTACGTCGTCGCGACCGGCGTCACCCACAGCGTCCGCGACCTCTGTCGCGTCGCCTTCGCCCACGTGGGCCTCGACTACGAGGATCACGTGGACACGGACCCCATCTACTACCGGCCGGCCGAGGTGGACCACCTGCGCGGCGATGCGACCCGCGCGCGAGCCGAGCTCGGCTGGGAGCCGACGGTCACGTTCGAGGGCCTGGTCGGGATGATGGTGGACGCGGACATGGTGAGGGTGGAGCGCGAGATCGCCACCTCCTCGCGGCCGGAGGTCCCGGCCCGACCTACGTGAGGGTCCTGATCACCGGCGCGACGGGGTTCGCCGGGCGCTGGCTGGCGCGAGAGCTGCAGTCGCACGGACACGACGTGGCCGCCGCGCCGGACATGGACGTCCTCGACATCGGGGACGCAGCAGCGGTCCGGCGACTCCTGGACGAGACCGACCCCGACGCGGTCGCCCACCTCGCCGGGATGGCGTTCGCCGGCGATGCCCGCAGCGACCCGGCCGAGGCGTTCCGCGTGAACGTGGGCGGCACCGCCGCGGTGCTCGACGCGGCGCGCCGGATGCCTAGGTCGCCGGTCGTGCTCGTCACCGGGTCGGGCGAGGTGTACGGGCGGCCCCGGCCGGAGGACCTCCCGCTGCGCGAGGACGCGCCGCTCCTGCCCGTCGCCCCCTACGGGCTCTCGAAGCTCGCGCAGGAGGCGGTGGCCATGGAGGTGGCGGCCGCGCACGACCTGTCGGTCGTCGTCACGCGCGCGTTCAACCACATCGGGCCCGGCCAGCGGCCGGAGTTCGTGGTCCCCGCGCTCGCCCGCCGGGTGCTCGCGGTGCGGGCGAGCGAGACGGCGGCGGTCCGGATCGGCAACGCGGATGTCCTGCGCGACTTCACCGACGTGCGCGACGTCGTGCGCGCCTATCGACTCCTCCTCGAGGCCGCGACCGCCGGGACGCTCCCACGGCGCCGGGTCGTCGTGAACGTCGCATCGGGGCGGCCCGTCTCCATCCGGTGGATCGCAGGGGAGCTCATGCGTCTGGCGGGATGCGACGCTCCTCTGGACGTGGACCCTGAGCTCGTGCGGCCGGACGACCCGCCGGTGATCTCCGGCGACGCGTCGATGCTGGCGGCCCTGGCCGGCTGGAAACTGGAGATCCCGCTGGAGAAGTCGCTGGCGGACGTGTTCAGCGAAGCCGCCGGCCGATGAGTGGTGCGATGCCCCCGGACTCGCGACCGTCCGTCGCGATCCTCGTGGACGACCTCGCGACGTGGGTCGTCTCCGGCCTGCAGCCGACCGGGATCCAGCGGGTGGTCTCCGAGATCCTGGACACGGCCCTCGCACGGCCGGACCTCCGCGCATGGCCGGCCGTCACGATCGGCGGCCTGCGGCCCGGTGAGCGCCTGGTCATCTCGGAGATCTCGCGCGGATCGCTCCGGTGGGAGGCGCATCAGGGCGGCCCGAGCAGGAGCCTGCGCGGGCTGCGGAGATCGCGGGCGGTGATCGCGGCCCTCCCCATCCCGGGACGCGTGCGAGGACGGGTGAAGCAGGCGTACGTCCGCCTGGCGCTGTCCGTGGGTGGGATCGGGATCGTGGAGAACGACGGAGCCGCCGCCCGGCCGGAAATCCTCCTCGCGCCCGGCTACGTCGGCAGCCCGGACACGGCCGCGCGCCTCCGCCGCCTCGCGGACGAGGGGCTGCCTCCACGGGTGGTCGTGTACGACTTCTTCCCGCTGACGCACCCCGAGTGGTGCGTGCCGGGCATGGATCGCGACTTCGGCGTCGCGTTCGACATGCTCATGCCCGTCGCGGACCGGGTGGTGACGCTCTGTCGCGAGGTGGCCGACCAGGTGGTGGAGCGGTATCCGCGGGTGGAAGGGCGGCTCCGGGTCGCCGTCCCCACGCTGGCGGCCCACGCCCCGCACGCGGCGCCGGATGCATCGGCCGTCCTCTCCCCCGTCGACGGCCCGTTCATCCTCGCCCTCAGCACGGTGGAGCCCCGGAAGAACGTCGGCGCCATCCTCGCCGCGTGGCGCATCGTCCGCGCCGATCCGCGCGCCGCCGGGATGCGCCTCGTCATCGCCGGGCGACGCGGCTGGCGGAGCGAGGACATCGAGGCCGAGATCGCCCGCGACGGCGATCGGTTGGGGATCGTCCGCCTCGACCACGTGACCGATGCGCAGGTGGACGCGCTCTACCGCGACTGCCTCGCGACCGTGCACGCCTCGTGGGCGGAGGGGTTCGGGCTGCCCGCCCGGGAGAGCGTGGTGCGGGGGATCCCGACGCTCATGTCGTCGACCATCCCGCGGGACGGACTGCCCGATGGGACCTACGGGCTCTTCGATCCCACGGATCCGGCCCGGCTCGCCGAGCTCATGATCGACGTGATCGCAAGGCGGCCGGCGCGGACGCCGATCGCGCTCGGGCCCGGGACCGGCTGGGAGCCGGTGCTCTCTGCGCTCGTCGACTGACGGGGCCGGCGTCGCACGGACCAGTCCATCCTCCTACCGATGCAGCTCGAGTAGGATGAAGTATCCTTCGATTCTACGCAGGAGCTGACCCATGACGCTGCGGATCGACCGTCCCATCGAGGCCGAGGCTCGCCTCCGTCCCAAGAACCAGGTGACCGTGCCGGAGCCGATCGTGCGTGCGCTCGAAGCGACCGTGGACGACACCCTCGTGTTCGAGGCTGATCCCGGTGAGCCCGGCGTCGTCCACGTCCGCCTCCTTCCCCGCACGTTCGCGGGTAGCCTCCGGGACGTGTACGGGACGACGGACGAGGTGCTCGCCTTCCTGCGCGAAGAGCACGCCGCCTGGGGCGACTAGGCGAGCCCATGTCCCGGACGTCGCTCCTGGATGCCATCGCCGAGGGCGATCGCCTGCTGCTGGACACGAGCGTGCTCGCGGCGTTCTTCGACGATACGGAGGCTGCACATCCTGTCGCCGGTTACGTCATCGACGAGCTCGTGAGCACGGGCCGCAACCCGGCCGTGGTGTCGATGATCACGGTGATGGAGCTCCTCGTGCGCCCGATGCGCATGGTGCCCCCGGCCCACTTCACGGTCCTCGCGTTCCTCCGGTCACAGCCCCACCTGGACTGCGTGCCGGTCGATCTGCAGATCGCACAGGAGGCGGCGCATCTCCGCGCGGCGCGGCGGTTCAGTCCGCCCGATGCCCTCGTCGTCGGCACGGGACTGGCCACGCAGGTGCACCACCTCGTGACCAACGACCGCGGCTGGCAGGCGAAGCTCGCCTCGATGTCGTCCCGCGTGTCAGTCGTCCGCGTGGGGGACCACCTGCCCTTCGCGTGATCGCGGGCGATCGTGCGGACCGGGATCGTGGGATCGGCACTCGGTCCGGTCCCGAGCCTCAGCCGAGGACGGCGCGCACCGCCGCGACCACGTCCGCGGCGACCGTCGCGCGCGGCGCCCATGCGACGACCGGGTCCGGGAGCGTCGTCGCCGTGTCGATCGCGGATGCGATGGACCCTTCGTCGCCGGGATCGAGCAGGACCAGGCGGTCGGCGGGGATCGTCGGCGCGGCGCCGGTCGGCGAGGAGGCGACCGGCACGCCGGCCGCGGCGGCCTCGATCGCCGGGAGGCCGAAGCCTTCCTCGAGCGACGGTGCGACGAGCGCGCGGCAGGTCGCGAGGAGTCGGTCGAGCTCGTCCTCCGGGCACGCCGCCCGGACGTCGACGCAGGCGAGCCCCTCCCCGTGGGCCCACGCCGCCAGGTCCGTCGCCTCGCCCGGCGTCCCGCCCACCAGCACGAGACGCCCGCCGGCGGCCGCGAACGCGGTGAGGGCGAACGCGCGGCAGGCCCGCCGGAGGTTCTTGTGTTCGGCGAACCTGCCGACGTACAGGACGAACGGCGCGCCCGGGCCGCCGGCCGAAGAAGCCGCCCGTGCGGTCGCGGATGCCGCCTGCGCAGCCGCCGATGCCGCGGCGGCGACCCGCATGGACCGGATCCGCGCGACACGCGCCTCGTCCACCCCAAGGGATGTCACGGCGATCCGCGATCGTCGGACGCCGAGGTCGCGGACGATCGCGTCGCGCGACGCGGCGGAGACCGTGACGATCCGGTCGCTCAGCCTGGCGGCGACGCGGAGGTAGAGCCGCTTGAGCGCGCGGACCGGCCGGCCCGCACCGTGGCGGAGCGGGATCGTGTCGTGGATGACGGTCACCGACCGTCCCGGCCGGAGCGGGCGGACCTGGTGCAGGTAGACCACGACCTGAGCGCGGGGAACGCGTGCGAGGTCCGCCTGGCCCATGAGTCGGGTCGGGTCGCCGCGCCACGCCACCACGCGCGACCCGGGGATCCCCGGGTCGCCGATGCGCGCCGGGTCCCCCCAGAGCAGCCACGTGCCGTCCGGGGGCGCTGCACGGAGGCCGGCGAGGAGGAGCTCGGTGACGCGCCCGGCACCGCCCATCCCGAGCCAGCGGCAGTCGAGCGCGACGGTCGGGCCGTCGGGACGCCCGCCTCCCTCGTCTAGCATGGACGTCACTGTGGCGGCTGCCGGACCGCCCCGTCAACGTTCCGCCGGCACAGCGAGGTGACCCGATCGCGATGACGGCCCGCTCCGCCGTCGTGCACGACTTCTTCATCGCCGAGAGCGGCGGGGAGGCGGTCGCCGTGGAGCTCGCGCGCCTCCTCCCGTCGGCGTCGGTCTACACGAGCTTCTTCGACCATCGCATCTACGACGCGCGGATCGACCGGCGGCGCGTGCGCACCTGGCCGCTGCAGCGAGCCCTGGGCCCCACCCGGCGGTTCCGCTCCCTCCTCCCCCTCTATCCCGCCTGGTTCTCCTGGCTGGACCTGCGGGACGCGGATCTCGTCGTCGGCAGCTCGGTCGCATTCACGAACCCGGTCCGCACGCGGCCGGGCGCGCTCCACGTCAGCTACGTCCACACCCCCATGCGTTACGCGTGGGACCTCGACACGTACCTCGCAGGCTCGGGTGCCGGCCCGGTCGCGCGCGTCGGGGCGCGGACGATCCGCCCTGCGCTGCGCCGGTGGGACCGGTGGGCGGCGCAGAGACCCGACGTCCTCGTCGCCAACTCGGCGACGGTGCAGGAGCGCATCCGGAGGCTCTGGGGCCGCGATGCCGAGGTGATCCACCCCCCGGCGGACGTGGACGGGATCCCGCTCGGGACGCGCGACGACGGGTTCCTCCTCGTGGCGGCGCGCCTTCTCGCCTACCGGCGGATCGACCTCGCGGTCGCGGCGGCGACGGCGCTGCGCCGGGAGCTCGTCGTCGTGGGTGATGGACCGGAGGCGACACGCCTGCGAGCGGCCGCCGGGCCGTCGGTCACGTTCCGCGGGACGGTGGACCGCGCGACGCTCGTGGACCTGTTCGGCCGGTGCCACGCGTACGTCGTGCCGGGCGTGGAGGACTTCGGCATCGCGCCGGTGGAAGCCATGGCGGCGGGCAAGCCCGTCGTCGCGTTCCGGCGCGGCGGCGCGACCGAGACGGTCGTGGAGGGGGCCACGGGCGTCTTCTTCGACGAGCCGACGCCGGGGGCGCTGGCGGACGCGATCGAGCGCGTCGACGCCCTCGGGGTGGACCCCGCGGCGCTGCGCGCGCACGCGACCGGCTTCTCGACGGCGGTCTTCCGGTCCAGGATGCGGGACCTGCTCCTTCGTCATGGGGCGGACCCCGGGCTGCTCGCCCCGGAGTGATCCGGGTCAGGCGGCGGCAGACTTCGAGAGGGCCTTCGGGCGCGACGCGCCCGCAGCCGGCCCGGCCCCCGCGGCCCCCGCGCCCGCTGCCGTCGCCTCGGCGGCCTCCCGGCCGATAAGCGGGCCGGCGGCCATGCCGAGCACGATCCCACCCATGGCGGCGGCGTAGCTCCGCACCTGCGGGATGTCCCACAGCCCGCAGACGAGGAACGTCACGACCGCGGCGATGAGCCAGACGGCCATCGTGTGGCGCCGCACCCACGTCATCCACGCGGACCACAGGATGACGATCGCGTTCGCGATCCCGAGCGGGAGGCCGCCGGAGGCGAACGCGTCGAGGATCACGCTGTGCGAATACACGACGTTCCGCGAGGCGAACTCGGCGAGGTGGGAGAGCGGGTGCCAGCCGCCGCCGAAGAGCGGGTTCGCGACGGCGATGGTGACCGCCGCGGCCCATGAGCTCACGCGCGTGCCGTCGCTGCCCATGCTCGCCTGGATCGTCGCGAGGATCGCGTCGATCCCGGTCCCGTAGCGGATCGCGACGAGCCCGATCGCGGCGACTCCCCCCGCGACCAGCCCGGCGATCGCGAGCCGCCGATCCACCCGCCCGCTCGCGAGGGCAGCGAGGGCCGCGCCGACGCCGAGCGCGATGAGCGGGCCGCGCGACCAGGTCAGGACGATCGTCACGAGGACCAGGGCGACGACCGGGATGACCGCCCAGGGCCGGATCCGCCATGCGGCGGCCGCCGCGAGCGGCAGCACGGTCGCGAGGCCCATCGCAGTCGGGGTCGGGTAGCCGAGCGCGCCGAGGCGACCGCCCTCCACCAGGCGCGGGAACGTGACCAGGTCAACGCCCGGCAGCCCGGCCCACGCCGCGAGCGCGAGCGCCGACGCGACGACCGTCGTCCAGAGGACGACCGCCGTGAACGTCCGGTCGCGCCCGGCTACGAGGTGCGCGCCGGCCACCCAGGCCGCCATCATCGCGATCGGGCCGCCGAGGATCCACTGGAGCGAGCCGAAGAGGAGGACCGTGTCGCGTCCCTCGCGCATCGAGGCGGTCACGGCGGTGAGGGCGTAGAGCGCGACCGTCGCGAGCGCCGCTGCCACGACCCACCAGGCCGGGTCGCGCAACGTCTGGCGGCCGTAGCTCGGTGCGATGACGAAGCGGTCGAGGAGGACGCGGATCGCGGCGCCGTAGACGGGCAGGACCCGGAGGGGCTCGCCCGTCATCTGCTCGATCGAGCCGCCGAGGAACGGCACCACGACGACCGTGAGCAGGAGCCCGTACCAGGGACGCCACAGTCCCAGGGCGAGCCCCGTGACGACCCACGCCGGGATCGCCAGCGGCGCGAAGGCCGGGACGTGGCCGAGGAGCCAGCAGGCGAACGCGCCGGCCGCGAGCAGGAGACCCGGGTCGCGCCCGGCCCGGGCGAGAGCGTCGGGCACCGACGACCCGCGCGCGGTCACGCCACCTCCCTGCCCGCCTCCGCGGAGCGCCCGATGAGCGGGCCCGCGGCCATGCCGAGCACCATGCCGCCCATGACCGCGGCGTAGCTGCGGATCTGCGGGATGTCCCAGAGGCCGCAGATCAGGAAGGTGACGACCGCGGCGATGAGCCAGACGGCCATCGTGTGGCGGCGGACCCATGTCATCCAGGCCGACCAGAGCACGACGACCGCGTTCGCGATCCCGAGTGGGAAGCCACCCACGGCGAGCGCGTCGAGAAGCATGTTGTGGGCGTTCGCGATGCGGAGCGCCTCGAAGTCCCCGACCTGGATGAGCGCGTCCCATCCCCCGCCGAGGAGCGGGCTGCCGATGGCGATGGAGATCGCCGCCCCCCACGAGCGGATCCGGTCGGTGTCGCCGCCCATGCTCGCCTCGATCGTCGCGCGGATCGCATCGAGTGACGTGCCGTAGCGGATGGCGACTACCGCGACGAGCGCGACGCCGACCGCGACGGCGCCGCCCAGCGCGAGCCGCCGGTCCACGCGGCCGCTGGCGAGCGCGGCGATGACGGTCCCGATCGCCAGGGCGATGAGCGGACCGCGGGACCAGGTGAGGACGAGGGCGGCGAGGACGAGGGCGGCGACGGGAATCACCAGCCACGGCCGCAGTCGCCACGCCGCGGCGACCGCGAGCGGCAGCACGGTCGCGAGGCCCATCGCGGTGGGGGTCGGGTAGCCGAGCGCGCCCAGGCGCCCACCCTCGACGACCGCGGCGAATGTGAAGAGGCTCACCCCGGGGATCCCGACCCATGCGGCGAGCGCGAGGGTCGACGCCGCGACCGTGGTGCCCAGGACGACCAGCGTGAGGGTCCGGTCGCGCCCGGCGACGAGGTGCGCCGCCGCGGCCCACGCGGCGAGCAGCGCGACCGGACCGGCGACGGACCACAGGAGCCCGCCCGTGAGGACGCGCACGTCGCGATCGGTCGCGAGGTACGCGGTCAGGGCTGAGAGGAGAAAGAGGCCGGCGGCGATCACGGCCGCGGCGACCGTCCACCACGCCGGCTCGCGGGTGGTCGGGCGGCCGTAGCTCGGCGCGATGACGAAGCGGTCGAGGAGGACGCGGACGGCGGCCGCGTAGAGCGGCACGACCCGCAGGGGCTCGCCGGTCTGGACGTCGATCGCGGCGCCGGTGAACGGCACGACGACGACGGTCAGGAGCAGCCCGTACCACGGACGCCAGAGCCCCACGAGCAGGCCCGCGACGATCCACGCGGGCATCGCGATCGGCGCGAAGGGCGGCAGGTGGGCGAGGACCCAGAAAGCGAAGGCAGCCAGGGCCAGGAGCGCGCCGGGGTCCGCGAGGGCGGACGCGAGCGACTCCGGGAGCGTCGAGGGTGCCCCCGCCGATGCGGACGCCGGGAGCCCGGGCGCCGCGAGGCGCGATCCCGCCTCGCGTGTCGAGCGGCTCTTCTTCGCCATGGCCGTCCTGACGTCCCTCACGGCTGGCCGGGCCCCAGACGGCGGTCCCGGTGCGCGTCAGGAGGATACCGGGACCGACCGCGCGACGCGCCCCATGCGGTCGGATGCGAGACCTCCGGCAGCGCCGGCGCAGGCGAGCCGCCGCTGCTTCCACGCCCGGCGCCGAGGGGACAGGGCCGTCGGATATAGGCCGATCTATACCCTCCACGCTCGCGCCGAAGGGTCCGGGCCGCCGACTCTACCCGAAACGTACCGCCCGGCGGATGGTCCGCGAAATCGCTCAAATCGACAATCAACCCAACCACACGAACGCCCGCGCGGGCGCAGTCCGCGCAGCGTCCCGCGCAAGGACATCCACCGAATGACCTCTCCCAGGAACGATCCCCGCGCCAGCCGCGCCGCGATGGAGCAGGAGCTCCTCGCGCGGCTCGGCCTGACGAGGGACGCGAACACGCAGGACATCGAGAGCGCCCACGACGAGCTCGTGCAGTTCCTCGAGTCCGCCCCCGGCGATCTTCGCGCGTGGGCACAGCGCGAGATCGCCGCGGCGGACGAGGCGTACGCACTCCTGTCCGACCCCACCGCGGAGATCCCCGTCGACCAGGTGATCGTCGCGACGGCCCCTGCCGTCCCCGAGGCGTCGACTGCCGTCGCCGCCGTCGCTGCGGCCCCGGTCGCTGCCGCGGCCGCCGCGGACGACGAGGAGGAGGAGATCCTCGCCGACGAGCCCGTCCCCACGCGGCCGGTCCGCAGGAAGGGCGCCCCCGCGGCCGCTCCGATCGCGGCGGCGGTCGCGACGACCGCCCCCGCACCGAGCGACGGCATCGTCATCCGCAAGGGCCTCCTCATGCGGCTCGGCCTCGTCGCCGCGGGCCTCGTGGGCGTGGCGGTCCTCGTCGTCGCCGTCTACAACTTCGGCGGCGGCTCGTCCGTCCCCGGCATCAACGGCGCGGTCGACGCCGGGCCGACCGCCAGCGCGGGCGCCGGGACCGGCGTGGACCAGGCGCAGGTCGCCACCCTCATGCAGGCCCTCCAGAAGAGCCCGAACGACGTCGAGGTCCTTCGCCAGCTCGCCGACACCTACTACCAGGGCGGCGACTTCGCGACGGCCGGGACCTTCTTCGACAAGATCATCACGATCGACGCGAAGAACGTGAACGCGCTCCTCGGCCGCGGCGCCACCGCGTACAACGTCGGCGACGCGACACTCGCGGAGAAGGACTGGCAGCAGGTCATCGCGCTCGACCCGAAGAACGTCGACGCGCACTACTACCTCGGCTTCATGTACCTCGACTCCGCGTCGCCGGACCTCGACAAGGTCAAGGCCGAGTGGAACAAGGTCATCGAGCTCGCGCCCGACTCCGACATCGCGAAGACGATCAAGCAGCACCTCGGCAGCCTCGAGTCCTTCGCGCCGGGCGCGAGCACGGGCGCCTCGAACGCCGGCGCGGCCGCCGCCCCGTCCGCGAGCACCGCCCCGTGAGCATCGCCGGCCTCGGGCTCGTCATCGCGTTCCTGGCGGGGATCGTCTCGTTCGCGTCGCCCTGCGTCCTCCCGCTCGTCCCGGCCTACGTCGGGTACATGGTCGGGACGTCGCCGGACGGCGGCGCGACGCCGAGGCGCATCGCCCTCTACCAGGCGCTGGCGTTCGTGGCCGGCTTCTCGCTCGTCTTCATCCTCCTGTGGGCATCCGTCGGGGTCGTGGGCTACGTGCTCCAGGACCAGATCGGGCTCCTCCGGACCGTGGGCGGGGCGATCCTCGTCTTCTTCGGGCTCAACATGGCCGGGATCATCAACTTCTCGGCCTTCTACCGTGAGGCCCGCCTCCCGGTCGGCCCGATGAGCGGCGCCTCCTTCGGGTTCGGCCAGCCCGCCGCGCGCGCCCAGCCTGGGCCGGTCGGCCCTCCTCGGGATCGTCTTCGCCGCCGGCTGGACGCCCTGCATCGGCCCGATGCTCGGCGGGATCCTGGGCCTGGCGATGGTGAGCTCCACCGTCGCCGAGGGCACGGTCCTCCTCGTCGCCTACGCCGCCGGCCTCGCCGTCCCCTTCATCCTCGTCGCGCTCGGTGCGACGGCCGTGAGCCACCGCCTCGGCTGGTTCCGGCGCCACCAGCGCGCGGTGGACCTCGTGGCGGGCGGGATGCTCGTCGCGGTGGGCTTCCTGATGATCACCGAACTCGTTCGCCAAGCTGTCCGGGCTCCTGCCCGCCTTCGGACTCTGAGGAGCACGTCCATGAGCCAACTGACCGTCCCCTCCTCCGCCGCCCCGGCCAAGCGCCGCGGCGCGTCGGAGCCGGCCGGCGACATGGGGGAAGGGCTCACCATCAGCCCTTCCGACATCGGCGAGCGCCTCTGGCGGATCTTCACGTCCATGCGGACGGCGCTGATCCTCATGCTCATCCTCGCCGTCCTCGCGCTCGTCGGGACGCTCCTCGTCCAGGCGCCGGCCGGGATGTCGGGCGACCCGCAGGCCTACCAGGCCTGGCTCGACTCCATCACGCCGAAGTACGGCGGCTGGACGGGCCCGATGAACATGCTCGGCGCTCTTCAGCATCTTCTCGTCGGTCTGGTCCTTCAAGGGCGTCATCGTCCTGCTGACCACGAGCATCCTCGCGTGCTCCGTGAACCGCTTCAAGGGCCTCTGGAAGACGGCGGTCCACCCGCGGACGCGGATGACGCCGGTCTTCTTCGACCGGGCGCCGCACAGCGAGACGATCGACGTCGACCGTCGCCATCGACGCCGCCGTCGCGGACGTCACGAAGACGTTCAAGGCGCACCACTTCCGGACGGTCGTGGAGCGCGAGGGCGACGAGATCAGCGTCTACGCCGACCGGTTCCGCTGGGCCCCGTTCGGGACGCTCATGGCGCACATCAGCCTCGTCATGATCCTCGTCGGCGCCCTCGTCGGCGGCACGTGGGGCTTCAAGAACGACGAGTTCGCCGTGCCGGTCGGGCTCCACCGTCCCGGTCGGGCAACGGGACCGGGCCTCTCGGTGAAGGCCACCTCGTTCAACGACTCGTACTACGAGAGCGGCGCGCCGTCGGACTACGCCGCCGACCTCGTCGTCTACAAGGACGGGCAGCAGGTCGCGCGCGCAGACGGTCCGCGTGAACCAGCCGCTCGACGCTACGGCGACGTCACGCTTCTACCAGTCGTTCTTCGGCGCCGCGACGGACATGACCGTCGAAGGACGCGGCGGGCAGCGACCCTCTTCCCGCAGGGCGTCCCGCTCCTCTTCACGGCCGAACGACGGCACCGAGCGCGTCGGCCAGTTCCTCCTGCCGGAGCAGGGCCTCACGGTCGTCGTCGTCAGCCCGGCGTCCGGGCGAGATCGAGCCCACGATCAGGCCCGGCAGGTCCAGGTCGAGGTCTACAAGACGGGCGACGCCGCCCAGCCCGTCGCCATCGCAGGTCATCGACGCAGGGCAAGCCGGTCGAGATCGGCGGGCCTGATCGTCACCTTCGACCGGGAGCAGCCAGTACACCGGCCTCATGGTCGGACAAGGACCCGGGCGTCGCCGCTCGTCTTCGGCGGGGCGCATGCTCCTCGTCTTCGGGCTGTTCCTCGTCTTCTTCTTCCCCAGCCGCCGCATCTGGACCCGGATCGTCCCGGGCACAGCCGGCAGCGAGGTCCGCGTGGGAGCCACCTCTCGCCACGATGCCACGTTCGGACCCGACTTCCAGAAGATCGTCGGCGAGATGCAGTCTTCCCTGACCGGGAAGACGCGGGAACTAGCGGAAGGGGCCGTCGAATGCTCAAGATGTCGGAGTACTCGTTCATCGCGGCGATCCTGTCGCTCATCCTCTCGATCGCCTTCTACGCGATCGCGTTCGCGTCGGTCCGCATCGCGAGCCGCCGCACGGCCGTCGCCACGACGGCGGGGACGACGGCGACGATGGATGCCGGCACGACCGTCTCGGTCGTCGCCGGACCGGCAGGGTTCGCCACGTACGGCACGCTCGTCGCGTGGCTGTCGTTCATCTTCCTGCTCGCGAGCATGACGTTCCGGGCGATCTACACCGGCCACGGCCCGTTCGCGAACATGTACGAGTTCTCCATCGCGTTCGCCACCGGCGTCATCGGCGTCTACCTGTTCTTCGAGCGCCGGTACCACCAGCGGATCCTCGGCCTCATCGCCCTGCCGATCGCGCTGCTCATGCTCCTCTACGCGACGACGATCCCGGCCACCGCCGACCCGCTCGTCCCGGCACTCCAGAACAACCTGCTCCTCACCGTCCACGTCGCCGTCGCGATCGTCGCCTACGGCACCTTCTCGGTCAGCTTCGCCGCCGCGGTCCTCTACCTCCTCCAGTCGCACGGCGTGAAGCGCCTCCCGAAGGCCGAGCTCCTCGACGAGATCGGCTACCGCGCGGTCGTCATCGGCTTCCCGTTCATGACGCTCGTCATCGTGCTCGGCGCGGTCTGGGCGAACGTCGCCTGGGGCAGCTACTGGAGCTGGGACCCCAAGGAGACCGCGTCGCTCGTCACGTGGCTGATCTACGGCGCCTACCTCCACGCCCGCGTCGTCCGCGGCTGGCGCGGCGATCGCGCGGCCTGGCTCCTCGTCATCGGCTTCGGCGCCACCCTCTTCACCTACTTCGGCAACCTCTTCTTCGGCGGCCTCCACAGCTACTCCGGCCTCGACTAGCACCGAGCACGAGGTCGCAACGCTGTGACGGAGGCCGGTGGGCACACGGAAGGTGATCCCGGCATGACCACGATGGAAGCACCGTCGACGGCTCCCGCCGTCGCGCCGGCGGCCGCCTGCCGCCGAGCCGGCGGAGCACGGCCGCCGCGTCCCCCGACGAGCGACCGGCGCGGTCGCGCCGCAGCAGGCTCACGACGCTCGCGATCATGGGCGTGACGGCCGTCGTGATCATCGCCGTCGTGTTCCTCGCGAACCAGCCGAGCGGCAAGACCGCGGCGGAGGGGCTCACCTCGGTGAGCCTCACCGGCGCGGCCGGCGGGGCCGCGCCCGAGATCGGCAAGCCGGCACCGGACTTCACCGCCGCCACGGCCGACGGCACCACGTTCACCCTGAGCGAGCTCAAGGGCCACCCGGTCTGGCTGACCTTCGGCGCGAGCTGGTGCCAGCCGTGCCGCGCCGAGGCGCCGGACATCGAGGCGGCGTACGCCGACTTCAAGGCGAAGGGCGGCCAGATCGTCCAGGTCTTCCTCCAGGAGGACGCCGCCGCGGTGAAGGACTACGCCGACCGCGTGGGCCTCACGTACGCTGAAGGTCCCCGACCCCAACACCGACATCGCCACGCAGTACCGGATCCTCGGGCATCCCCTCGCACTTCTTCATCGCCGCGGACGGCACGATGCAGGCGATGAAGGTCGGCAGCCTCGACCCCGCGAAGATCAAGGCTGCGCTCGCGGAGATCGGCGGATGACCGAGCCCGGCGCACAGGGCGGCGCAGGGGAGCCCCTTCTCCCCGGAACGCCCACGCCCCAGCCGGAGCCGGCCGCGCCGTCCCCCGCGGACGACGCGCAGGCTCCCGCGGCGCCGGAAGCCGTCGCCGCGGGCGACGAGGTCACGCCGGCCGTCGCCGGGGAGGCCGTCGCCGCCGCGACGGTCGCTGCCTCCGCGAAGCCGCCCGAAGCGCGGCCTCCGCGGCGCGATGGGCCGCTTCCTCTCCCGGCTCCCCCACCCGCCGCTCCGCAGCCGGCGCGGCCTCGCCATCGTCGCCTTCACGGGCGGCGCCTTCGCCGTCGCGATGACGGTCGGCGGCGTCGTCGCCGTGCAGTGGACGGAGACGGCGGACTTCTGCGGCCGCTGCCACACGATGGCGCCGGAGCTCAAGGCGTACGACATGTCCGTCCACCGGGACGTCACGTGCGCCGAGTGCCACGTGGAGCCCGGCCTGACCGGCTGGGTCAAGGCGAAGATCAACGGCACGCGGCAGCTCGTCGAGATCATCACGGGCACCTTCCCGAAGCCGATCCCGGCGCCGGACCACGCGGACCTTCCGTCGACGAAGGACACGTGCCTCAAGTGCCACACGCTCACGTCGCTCGTCGCGAACGGCGGCCCGGTGAACCTCGTGCTCAACACGCGCTACGCGAAGGACGAGCCCAACACGCGCGTCGTCGGTCGCGCTCGTCGTCCGCCCCAACGGCTTCGGCGACACCACCGATGCGACGGCCCGCAAGGGCGTCCACTGGCACATCATCTCGGACGTCGAGTACTGGAGCGAGGACCCGCAGGCCCAGAAGATCGACCTCGTCGAGGTCAGACGACGACGCCACCCGGTCACCGCGCACGGGCACCACCGACACGGAGCAGTTCATCGCCCGGCGGGCCGTCGAGGTCGCGACGGACGTCCAGCCGGACATCGACCACATCAAGGAGACGCAGATCCAGCACCGGATGGACTGCATCTCGTGCCACAACCGCGCGGGCCACGAGATCCCCGGCGTGGACCAGACGATCGACAGCGGGATCACGGCCGGCGCCATCAGCCAGAAGCTCCCGTGGATCAAGAGCCAGGCGAGCGCGCTCCTCAACCAGGAGTACGCGAGCGTCGAGGACGCGAACACGGCGATCAAGGACACGCTCACCGACTACTACGCGACGAACTACCCGCTCGTCGCCGAGAACGACGCCGAGCTCGTGGACCGCGCCATCCAGCGGCTCCAGGTCACCTACGACCTCGTCGCGACCCCCGAGATGCGCGTGACGGCGGCGACGTATCCGAGCAACCTGGGCCACCAGACCGCGCCGGGCTGCTTCCGCTGCCACGACGGCGCGCACTACAAGGTCGTGGACGGCGCGGTGACGGACGAGACCATCCCGTCCGGCTGCGCGACCTGCCACACCTTCCCGCAGATCGGCTCGATCAACTCCGGCGTCCTCATCGGCCAGCGGCCCGAGTCGCACACCGACCGGCTCTGGGTCTTCAACCACCGGGACGTCGTGACCACGACGGACGCGTCGAAGACCGAGTGCGGCGCGTGCCACACGAAGACGTACTGCGAGAACTGCCACAACACGTCGGCCGTGAAGGTCCCGCACGCGGACATGGTCTTCAACCACGGCGCGATCGCGCGCGAGGTCGGGTGCCCAGACATGCGCGTTCTGCCACCAGCCCGCGTACTGCGCGCAGTGCCACTCGGACGACGTCCTGCCCAACCCGTACCCGCAGGACCTGTCCACGCCGAAGCCGCAGGGTGGCGTTGGCGCCGGAGCCGAACGTCGGCACGGTCCCGCTGAACCCGTCCTCGATCGGGGCGCCCTGATGGCCGCGATGGACTCGACCACCGCACGGACGCGCACGCCCAGCCCGTGGATGACGATCCACGAGGCGAGCGCCCTCATCGGCGTCTCGCCGGCGACGTTGCGCCGCTGGTGCGACCAGGGCGACGTGAAGGCGTTCACGACGCCCGGGGGCCACCGCCGCTTCTCGCGGTCGGCGATCCTCGGGCTCGTCCCCGCCAGCCGCCGCACGCGGCCGACCCTGCAGAGCCTCGGCGAGACGCCGGAGCACATCGTCGGCGAGGTCTACCACCGGAAGGCGGCCGGCGTCGCGAAGAACGTGGAGTGGGGCGCGGATGCGGCCGGTGAGGACCTGGAGCCGTTCCGGGACCTGGGCCGGCGCGCGGCCGTCGCCCTGATCGAGCACCTGGAGGCCACCGACCCATCGACGGCCGCCGACGCGCTCCTGGCCGCGGAGGGTCTCGCGGCCGAGCACGGCAGGATCGCCGCCGACCGGGGCCTGCAGATGGGTGCGGCGGTCGACGCGTTCCTCGGCTTCCGCGCGGTCTTCCTCCGCGAGCTGTGCGAGACGGCACGGACCCGCGACCTCGACGCGACGGAGACCACGGAGCTCCTCGAGGGCGCCAACGCCGCGATCGACGGGCTGCTCCGGGCGTTCGTCCGCGCCCACGAGGCGACCGCGTCCGCGGCGCCGCGGTGCACGTGCGCGCGGGCTCTCGGGGCGGTCGCTCCCGTCTGACCCAGGGCGACCCGCCGGGACCTCAGCCGCCGGGGGCCGCCGCCGGCGCGCAGTCGTACAGGGTCCCGCTCGTCCCGCCATAGTCCACCGGCGTGCAGCTCGCCTGCACCCACGTGGCTCGGTCCGATCCGCCGAAGCCGCCCGGGCCGCCGCGCCCGCCCGGACCCCCGAGGAGGACGTACCGGAGCTCCCCGGACGCGACGAGCGCCGAGAGCTCGTCCGCGGTCGGGAACGGGTCGCTGCCGTTGAAGCCGCCCATCGCCATCACAGGCGCGCCCGACGCGAGCTGGATCGGCGCAGCGCCATCGGACGATTCCGCGGCCACGATCCACCGCGCGCTCCCGCGGTGGGCAAGGAGGTACGCGACGAGCGCCGTGGCATCGCCGCCCGGACCACGGTCCCCGAAGCCCGGCCGCACCGGCCGCCGCGAGGCCGCCGGGCGGTGCGAAGCCGCCGGGCGGTGCGAAGCCGCCGGGCGGTGCGCCGGGACCGCCACCGCCGAAGCCGCCGGGTCCGTCGCGGCGGGCGGTCGCCGGCCCCGCCGACGGATCGCCTCCCGCGTATCCGCTGGTCGTCGTCTCCAGGGCGTACGCCGCGGGCGCCGCGAGGGCGGCCGCGAGCGCGACGGCCGCACCGGCGAGCGCGATCCGGCGGCCATGCGGGAGCCACGACGCGGCGAGCACCAGCCCGGCAGCCACGGCCGCGGCCACGATCACGAGCGGGGCGAGGAGCGGGAGGAAGTCGGGCGTGCGGCCGAGCAGCGCGTACGCGACCGCGGCCGTGACCAGGCTCGTCGCGGCGAGGACCGCGTCGGCGATCGGGTGCGCCTCGCGGGCGCGCCACCACGTGGCGAGCCCGCCGCCCACGAGCGCGCCGAGCGCCGGGGCGATGACCACGGAGTAGTACGGGTGGACGATCCCGGACGCGAGGCTGAACGTGGCCACGTGCATGACCAGCCACGTCCCCCAGAGGATGAAGCCGGCACGCGCGGGATCGGTGCGGGGCGCGCGCCACCTCTCCACGATGCCGGCGACCGCCGCGATCGCCGCCGCCGGGATGAGCCAGGCGATCTGGCCGCCCCACTGGTCGTTGAACATCCGGAGGGGCCCCGACGCGCCGCCGAACCCGCCGCCTCCACCCGGGCCGCCGGGGCCTCCCCCGCCCGGTCCCCGCCCGGCCCGGTCGCGCCGAAGATCCGGCCGAGCCCGTCGTACCCGAGGAGGAGGTCGAGGACCGAGTCCCTGGACGTGCCGCCGATGTGCGGCCGCATGCCGGCGGGGATCGCCTCCACGGCCACGACCCACCAGCCGGACGCGAGCACGAGCGCGACGCCCGCCGCGAGCAGCTGCTCGGCGCGATGGCGCCAGCCGCCGGGAGCGGCGACGACGAAGGCGAGGAGCAGGGCCGGCAGGACCACGTAGGCCTGGAGGTACTTCGTGAGGAACGCGAAGCCGACGAGCACGGCCGCGAGGACGATCCAGCGGGTGCGGCCGTCGTCGATCGCGCGGACCGTGGCCCACGCGGCGCCCACGAGGAGGAGCGCGAGGAGGGCGTCGGGGTTGTCGTAGCGGAAGATGAGGACGGCGATCGGCGTCAGCGCAAGGACGAGCGCGGCGATCACCCCTGCCGCCGGCCCGAAGCTCCGGCGGGCCGCGAGGTACAGGACGACGACCGTCGCGACCCCGCAGATCGCCTGCGGCAGCAGGATGCTCCACGACGACAGGCCGAGCAGGCGGACGGAGAGCCCCATGAGCCAGAGGGCGGCGGGCGGCTTGTCCACCGTGATGAAGCCGGATGAGTCGAGCGCCCCGAAGAAGAACGCGCTCCAGCTCTGCGACCCGGCCTGGGCGGCCGACGCGTAGTACTGGTTCGCGTACCCGCTGATGTCCAGCTGCCACAGGTAGAGGGCCGCAGCGAGCGCGACGACCGCCCAGAGCGCGGGGCGGATCCACGCAGGGTCGGCGGGGTCGCCGCGGACGACCGAGCGGAGACGGGCGCGGGCGGACGCGGGTGCGGCCATGGCGTCATGGTGCGCCGATGCGCTGAAGCGGACCTGAAGAGCCGGAACGGGGACCCGGCGCGGGTCAGGCCCGCGAACCTGCCTCCTCGCCGTCGGCTTCCCCGGCGCCACCGGCAGGCGCGGCGGTCGCGGCCGCTTCCGTGGTGAGCGCGTGCGAGGCCGTCACGATCGCCGACTCGACGGATGCGGCGAGAAGCCTGGCGGCATCGCCGCTGAGATCGACCTGCTCGCCGGACTCGACGCGCTCGATCCGGATGCGCGCCCGGGCGTCATCCCCGTGCCCGGACCGCCATGCGCGGATGACGTACGACCGGTACGACGGCTCGTCCATGGCCGCCATCGTCCCGCGGCACGGCCGTTCCGCGGGCGTTCCGCGGCCGCACCGGCCCGGTCAGGTCTCCAGGCTCCACCACTCGGTGGCTTCCAGGGCGATGCGGATCCGGCCCAGGTAGTCGGGGTCGTCCGACCGGGCGGCGAGCTCCATGGCGACGGCCGACTCGGCCCGGAAGGTGGCCTCGTCGCCGGCGCGCCGCGCGAGGCTGGCCAGGTGCGCGTGCGCGAGGGCCTCGTTGTGGGGGTTGCCGCCGATGAGCCCCAGGAGGCGGATCTCCTCGCGGCGAAGCGCCGCGGCCGCAGGCAGGTCGCCCGCCAGGTCCGCCAGGTCGGCGGCCGCCCACGTCGCGACCGCCTCCGCATAGTGGTCGCCGATCAGCCGCGCGAGCTCCACGGCCCGGTCGACATGCAGGCGCGCGAGCGCCGCGCGGCCCGACTTCGTGAATGCGGACGTCAGGTGGATCTCCGCGAGCATCTCGCCCCGGGCATCACCGAGCTCCCACGCGAGCCGGAGGGATCGCTCCAGGCACCTGATGCCATCGTCCGGCCGGATGGACTGACGGGAGAGGACCCCGAGGAAGTCGAGCGCCTGCATCGCGCCGCGCCGGTCAGGGGACGCCTCCAGGGTGCGCACGGCCTCCTCGAGCACCGGCCTTGCCTCGTCGAAGCGGCGCATCCTCACGAGACACCAGCCGACGTGGGCCCGCAGCCTCGCGCGCGGGGCGTCGGCATCGTCCGGGAGGCTGCGCATGCCGGCCTCGAGGATGCCGATCGCGCGGGCGAAGTCGCCGCGCCTGTACGGGAGCCAGAAGTAGGCGCCGTAGGCGGCGGCCAGCTCGTCCGCATCCCGCGCCGACGCCACGGCATCCCTGAATGCCCGCTCTGCAGCCGCGTCGACGCCCGTCACATGGGTGTTCAGGTCGACAAGCGAGGCGTAGGCCGCGCTGGCCGGGTACGCGGCCGCGACGTCGTCCGGCAGCCGCCGCCAGACGGCCAGCGACCGCTCCAGCAGCGCGATGGCGTTCGCACGGTCGAAGAGGATCCGGGCCCGCTCGCCGGCGGCGAGGCCGAAGGCGACCGCGAGCGAGCCCGCCCCGCTCTCGCCGAGCTCCGCCGCGGCGAGAGCGTGCTCCGCCGCGGGACGTGGATCGACCACGACCGCGGCGGCACGGACCAGTACGCCCGGCGGTGCGTCGGGCTCGGCTCCCGCCAACGCACGCGCGATGCGCAGGTGCATCCCCTCCCGCCGCGCCGGCCCCACCGCCGCCTCGACCGCGCGGCGATACAGCGGATGTGCGAAGGCATAGCCGACGCCGCGCTCGACGAGCAGGCCGGACGCGAGGGCGGTGTCGATCGCGTCGATGAGCGACTCCGGCGGGTCGGGCATCGCGGCCGCGAGCTCGGTGAAACGCACCTCGGTGCCCATCTCGGCGGCCGTCTCGAGGACCTTGCGCGCACCTGGAGGCAGGTCGGCGGTCCGCCGCTCGACGATGCGCCGGACCGACTCGGGCACGACGCCGACCGTGAGCTCCGCCGCGGCGACCCAGCGGCCGGCGTCGAGCTGGACGCGACCGTCGTCCTGCCAGAGCCGCACGAGCTCGAGACAGAAGAGCGGGTTCCCGGCACTCTGCTCGTACGCCGCGTGCGCGACCCCGGCGGCGACGCTCTCGCCGCCGAGATGCTCGAGGATGAGGCGCTCCACGTCACGGGGAGCGAGCGGCGCAAGGGCGAGCTCGAGTCCCACGGGAGTCCGGACGTCGTCGCCGTTCCGAGCGGCCGTCTCCCCGGATGGCTCGTCGTCCCGGTACGTGACGGCGAGGAGGATCGGGCGGTCCGGCAGCCCCGAGGCGATCGCTCGGAGCACCTCCCTCGAGGGATCGTCGAGCCAGCGGATGTCGTCGATCGCGATCATCAGGGGTCCGGATCGCGCGATCCGGTCGACGGCGGCGACGAGACCGGTCACCAGCGCCGGCCGCGCGGCGAACCGCAGCGCACCGCGGCCCAGGCCCGGCACGAGTGTCGTGAGCGCGCTCCTGGCGGGTTCCTCCCACCTGTGGACCTCGTCGGGGTCCACCAGCCTGGCCAGGCCCACACGGAACGGTGCGTAGGCGAGCGAGCGCGACGACTCGGCGGCCTGCCATTCGATCACGGACCAGCCGGCGGCCCGCACGTAGGCGACGACCTCCTGCAGGAGGCGCGTCTTCCCGATGCCCGCCGATCCCCGGATCACGAGGCTCGTGGACCGGCCCGACCCCACGAGATCCAGGAGCGGCTCGATCCGCTGGAGCTCGGCGTGCCGCGCGATGAGGCGCGCGGTCGGGGTCGTCTCGACCGCCGGCACGATCGACCGCTCCAGACTGTCGAAGGCCTCCTCCGTCTCCGGGGAGGGCTCCACGTCGAGCCCGCTCCGCAGTGCGCTGCGGCACATCGCGTACTGGCGCCGCACGGCATGGTGCCTGCCCTCCCGTGCGTACAGCTCCATCGCAAGGCGATGGGCGGCCTCGTCGGTCGGGTCGGCTTCCAGCACGCGTGCGACGAGCTCGTGCGCGCGCGCGATCCGCCCCTGCTCCGCCTCGCGCCGCGCTGCCGGGAGCGCGAGCCGCAGCCAGCTGCTGCGCAGGCGTTCGCGCGGTCCGACGAGCCAGTCCTCGTAGAGGTCGTCCGGCAGGAGCTCACGTGCGCCCAGGTCGAGGGCGGTGTCGACCGCGCCGGCCAGGGGATCGGCGTCCTGCCGATGTCGGGTGGCGAGGTCGTCGAGGGCCCCGCGGAGCAGGTCGAGGTCGAGGTCGAGCCGGTCGATCGCGACTCCGATGGTCTCGTCGTCGGCGACGATGAGCCTGCTCCCGTCCAGGGCATGCGTGGCGAAGTGCAGCGCCTTCCTCAGGTTCGCCCGCCCGGCACCGGGAGCCGCGTCCGGCCACAGGGTCTCCGCCGCTGCCTCGCGCGAGACGCGGTGACCGGGCGTGACGAGGAGGAGCTTGACGAGGCGCTCGGCCGAGAGCCGCTGCCAATCCGCGCGAGTGATCGGCCGGCCGCCGACGGCCACGTCGAAGCCGCCGAGAACGCGCGCGGATACGTGACCGTCGCCTGCGGCGGTCGTGGGCGTCCCACCTCCCTCCCCCCGGGACATGGCCGGAAACTAGGGAACGCCGCAAGCCGTGACATCTGCCGAACGGCCTTTCATCCCGCCTTGCATCCGCTTCCCGGGGTGCTCCGTCGACGGCCGGCTGCGGTGCCCTGCCTCGGAACGCCGCGGGAACGCATGGCCAGCCACCGTTGACGCACCACGGGGCGCGACCAGCGTGAGGCGGAGGTGCTCAGATGGACCGGCCGACCATCCTGCTCTGCGGCGCGACGGGCGCCCTCGGCGGGGCCATCGCACGCTCGCTGCACGCTCGGGACGTGCCGTACCGCGCGCTCGTCCGACCGGGAAGCGACGCGTCCACTCTCGACGGCCTTGGCGCCGAGATCGTCCGCGGCGACCTCCGCGACCCGGCGAGCCTGGCGCAGGCGCTCGAGGGGATCCGGACGGTCATCAGCACCGTGAACGCCATCGGCAGGTTGCTCGGCGGAGCACGCGACATCTCGATCCGCGACGTGGACGACCGCGGGAACGCGAACCTCATCGCCGCGGTCGAGTCGGCCGGCGTCGAGCGGTTCGTCTACGTGTCGATGCTCGGCGACTTCGCCCGCGCGCACACGCCCTTCACCGACGCGAAGCTCGCGACCGAGCGCCGTCTCCGGTCCTCCTCGGTCCGCGAGGTGATCGTCCGGCCCGACATGTTCCAGGAGGTGTGGCTGGGTCCCGCTGGCGGCTTCGATCTTGCGGCCGGGAAGGTCAGGATCTACGGCAAGGGGCGCGCACGTCATCGCCACGTGGCGATCGACGACGTCGCGGAGGCCGTCGTCCGGCTGGCCCTCGCGGACGACCCGCCGCGCGAGGTGGAGCTGGCCGGCCCGGATGCACTGTCCGCCGACGAGGCCGTCGAGGCGTTCTCGCGCGCGCTGGGCCGGCCTCTGAAGGCGCAGCACGTGCCGCGGGTCGCGATGCGGATCGGCCGGACCGTCATGCGGCCCGTGAAGCCGGAGCTCGCGTCGATCATGGGGATGGCGCTCGCGGGCGACCTCGAGGAGACGACGATCGGAGACGAGGTCTTCCGGAGCCTCGGCATCGAGGCGCGGGGAGCGCGCGCGTACATCGATTCCGTCGCCGCACGCGGGGCCTGACGCGGAACGCTCGCGGAACGCGCGGTCGGCGAGAGTCATCCCACACGACGGGAGGCGACGACGCGCGGTCCATGCCCCGGCCGCCGGGACCGCGCCGAGCCACTGGCGAGACCCACCCGTCGCGCGGCGTCCCAGGGAGGAGTCCCATGCGCCGCCTCGGGGCGGTCGGCCTGAGCGCCGCCTTCATCCTGGTCCTGCTCGCGCCGTCGGCGGCGTGCGCGATGGCGGTAGCGGACCCCCCGCCGAACGACGTATTCGCAGCCGTCACGTGGGACACGCCCTTCCCCTACGGCGAGACGGTCGACATCTCCACCGCGTCCGTCGATCCGGGCGAGCCGCAGACGACCACGGGCGGCTGCAACGCCGACCCGCACGAAGTCGGTCTGGTACCGGTTCGTCGCGCCCGGCACGGGCGCGGTCGTCGTGGGGGCATCCGACTACTTCACGGACCTCAGAATGGTCACCTACAGCTACGACGCCGTCGGTGGTGGCTTCGCCGGACTCACGCGCGTCGGCTGTCGGGGAGCAATCCCGAGCATCACGGTCCCCATCACCTCGACGGTCCCGGTCACTGCCGGCGTCACGTACTACACACAGGTCTCCGACAACGGCTCGGGCGGTGGCTCTGTCAACCTCACGTTCCGGTTCTTCTCGCCCCCGGCGAACGACATGTTCGGGAGCGCTACGACCGTGACGACGCTCCCGTGGCATGGCTCCGCCGACCTTTGGGCGGCGACCGTCGAGACCGCCGTCGGTGAGAAGAACCCATGCGGGCTCGGGACCTTCACAGCCAAGCGGACCATCTGGTATCTGCTGATCGCCCCGGGGGATGGGGACGTGACGATTACCGTGAGCGGGGACGGCTACGACGCGCCCGCTCCCACCGTGTACATGGAATCCGGACCGGTGCTGTCCCAGCTGGGCTCGCCCGTGTGCGGAAC
Organism: uncultured Chloroflexia bacterium; assembly: GCA_963844945.1. Taxonomy (GTDB): domain Bacteria; phylum Chloroflexota; class Limnocylindria; order Limnocylindrales; family CSP1-4; genus CAIYQJ01. The sequence goes on along the minus strand of CAWJQZ010000059.1, from coordinate 215,156 downwards.
CGCGTCAGCGACGTCGGTGTCCGTCCGCGCCGGTCAGGCCTACTACGTCCAGGTGTCCGACGCATCCACAGGCTGGGGATCAGTCGCCGTCGACTTCGTCTTCGGGGCGGCCGTTCGACCCGCTAACGACGACTTCGAGAGCGCGACCGCCGTCTCCTCGCTGCCGTGGAGCGACAGCGTCGACATCAGGCGCGCAACGATGCAGACCAACTTCGGCGAGCCAAACCCCTGTGGCGGCGGGAGCCACACGATCTGGTACGCGTTCACCCCGGACATGGCCGGCTTCGTGACGGTCGACCCCGCGGGCTCGACCTTCTCGGACCCGGCCCTCACCGCGTATTACGCCTGGGGCAGGGGATTCTACGGGCTCAGCCTCACTGCCTGCTCACCCTTCACCGGACCGATGCGGTTCACGGTGTACCCGGGGACGACGTACTTCGTTCAGGCAGCGGACCGCTATTCGGGTGGCGGAAGGCTGAAGCTCAGCTTCACGTTCGCCCCGCTACCGCCGCCGAACGACGACCGGTCGTACGCGACCAACGTGCCGACGCTCCCGTTCAGCGACTCGGTCGACATCACCAGCGCGACCGCGCCATGGCCCGAGTACAGCCCGTGCGGTAATTCCACCCGTACGGTGTGGTACAGGTACACGGCGCCCGCCACGGGGGCCGTGACGATCGACAGCGTCGGCTCCGACTTCAGCGATGGGTCGCTCAACGTATACACGGATGGGCCAGGACGCGACTGGTTCGTCGGGTGTGGCTCGTCCGGCGCACCGTTCACGTTTGGCGCGCGTGCAGGCTGGACCTACTTCGTCCAGGCCGCCGACGGCGGCTCGGGGGCGGCACGCTACGTATCCACTTCGCGTCGACTGCGCCGGTACCGAACGACGCGTTCGCCGACGCGACGGTCATCTCCGGCTTCCCGACGAGCAAGCGCGCGGACGTCGCCATCGCCACGACCGAGGACGGAGAGCCAGTCGCGCCGTGCGGGCAGTACCCGCCGCTCCGGACGGTCTGGTACCGCCTCACGGCTCCAGGGGATGGCACGGTCAGCGTCGGCATAAGCGACACGATCTACCCGATGTCGACTCTCGCGGCATACCGGTCCGACACGCCCGGCATCGGGGGGCTGACCTACCTCAGCTGCGTCGAGTACCCCGGGCCTCTCACCTTCGACGTGCGCTCGGGGGCGACGTACTACGTGCAGGCCGCGGATTGGCTCGCGTTCGGGTGGGTGCGGAACGTGGACTTCGCTTTCACCCCGGACACGACCCCGCCCGTCCCGACGATCACTGGCGTCGCGAGCCCGTATGTCGTGGATGCCGCGCATCTCCATCACCGGCTCCGCGACCGACCTGGTCGACCCGGCGCCCGTCATGGCGTGCACCCTTGCCGGCCCTAGCCACCGCTGCCTCCCCGGTCCCGTGCGCATACACCGCCGACGCCTGGAGCCTCGGCGCGCTCGGCACGTACACGTTCACTGTCACCGCGACGGACGCCGCGGGCAACATCGCGACGACATCGGCGACGTTCGACGTGGTCGCGACGTACCCGTCGGTCGAGAACCTCACGAAGGCGTGGTCCTCGAAGGCGACCGTCGCGAAGGACCTCGTCGCCATCCTCGAGTCCGCGCGTGCGGCCGAGAAGCGCGGCGCCTACACCGCAGAGGCGAACAAGCTCGCCGAGTACCGGGCCGGGGTGAAGGCCCAGTCCGGCAAGGCGTTCACGGCCGAGAAGGCGGCCCTCCTCATCACGTTCTCGAACGGCCTCTGACCCATCGCCCTCCCTTCCGGCCGGACCCCGGGGGCGGTCCGGCGCAGCGGCCCCGCGGGTAACCCGCGGGGCCGCTGCGCGCCCGGGGGGATCAGTCCCGGGGCGCCGGCTCCTCCGCGGGGTCGGGCGGGTCGATCTCCGTCTCCATCGAGTCGATCTCGAAGGGCAGCCGGACGATCTCCGGGACCGTCCCCGCCTCGGCGACCGGTCGCTCCATGGCCGGGGCTGTCGCCGCCGGCCCCACCGGATACCGGTAGCGCATGAGCTCGGGGAACTTCCGGACGACGAGCCCGAGCCCGCCGAGGCAGAGCAGCCCGCCGGAGACGACGGAGAACTGCGGCCCGGCGAGCGCCGCGACGAGGGCGGCCTCCGCGTCGCCGAGGCGCGGCCCGCTCGTGACGACGAGGATGTGGATCGACGAGAGGCGGCCGCGGAGCTCGTCCGGGCGTCTCGAACTGCAGGATCCCGCTCCGCAGGACGGCGCTGAACACGTCGGCCGCGCCGGCGAGCGCGAGGAAGAGGAGCGCGAGCGGGAAGCTGAAGGTCGACGAGGCCGAACGCCGTGATCGCGAGGCCCCAGCCCGCCACGGCCCACACGACCGCGCGGCCGGGCAGGCGCACGCGCGCGACCAGCCCGGTGAGCGACCGCGCCGACCAGCGCGCCGGCCGCCGGGGCGGCGGTGAGGAGGCCGAGGCCGGCGGCCCCACCCCGAAGACGTCGAGCGCGAGCGCCGGGAAGAGCGAGCTCGGCATCCCGAAGATCATCGCGTCGAGGTCGATGACGAAGGTCGAGAGGACGACCGCTTCGACCGGGCGAACCGAAGCCCCTCCTTCACCATGGCGACGCTCGGGCGGGCCGCGCCCGGATGCGGCGGGATCGGCTGCATGAAGAGGAGCGCGACGATCGCGGCGAGGAACGTCACGGCGTCGAACGCGAACGCCGAGGCGACCCCGACCATCGCGATGAGGATCCCGCCGAGCGCGGGCCCGATGACCCCGACGGCGTTGAAGCTGAGCTGGCCGAGGGCGATCGCGGCGTTGAGCCGCTCGGGCGGGACGAGGCGCGGGATCGCCGACGAGCGGGCGGGCGTGGTCCACGGCGCCGAGGCCGGCGGCGACGAACGGCGACGACGTAGAAGCCGAGCACCGGCGGCGACGGGAGGAAGGCGAGGAGCGCGAGCGCGGCGCTGCACAGCGTGAGGCCCGCCTGCGTGAGGAGAAGGACCTTCCGCCGGTCCACGGCGTCCGACGACCACTCCGCCGCCGAGCGCGAAGACGAGGATCGGGACGAGCTGCACGATCGCGAGGAGCCCGACCGCGAGCGGCGAGCCGGTGAGGACGTACAGCTCGTACGGCAGCGCGACGACGTGACCGCCCGGCCGACCCCGCTCACGAGCTGGCCGGTCCACAGCAGGCGGAAGTCGTGGTCGCGACGGAGCGGCTCGAGGTCCACGAGCAGGCCACGCAGGCGGTGGGCGCGGCCGGCGGGGGCGGGGGCCATCCCGCTCAGGATAGGCGCGGGCCGTGCGGGCCCGCGAGGCGGCGAGAACCGGTGTCCTCCGCCGCGCGTATCGGTGCCAGCGGCCGGACGCACGGCCGGCCCATGAGGAGCGAGACAGATGGCGCCGAACACGATGAAGGGGATGCGGGCGGGGACCCGGATCGCGGCGCTGGCCGCGATCGGGATCCTCGCGCTCGCGGCATGCAGCGCGTCGGGATCCGGCGCGGTCGCCGGAGCGACGAGCGCGCCGGCGGCGACGGCCGCTGCGGCCGCGTGCGGCAGCCGCGGGAGACTACGGGAGGGCCGCGGCCACCGAGGCCCCCGCGGCCAGCGCCCAGGCCGCGGGCACGGTCTACACCGTCGCCGCCGCGAAGGACGCAGCTGCCGGCCCGTACCTCACCGGCGAGGACGGGAAGACGCTGTACATCTTCAAGAAGGACACCGGCAGCACGAGCGTCTGCTACGACCAGTGCGCGGCCAACTGGCCGCCGTTCGTCCTCGAGGGCAGCGAGTCCGTGAAGGCCGGGGACGGGGTGACGGGGACGTTCGCGACGACGAAGCGGACGGACGGCGCGATGCAGGTCACCTACAACGGCGTGCCGCTCTACTACTACGCCGCCGACAAGAAGGCGGGCGACGTGATGGGCCAGGGCATCGGCGGGGTCTGGTTCGTCGCCGCTCCCTGACCCACGGGCGTCCGGCACGGAAGGGGCGGACGCCACCGATCCCGCGCCGGCCGGACCGCGGCCGGCGCGACCGGCGACGACGCCGGGGGCGCACGGACCCCCGGCGTCGTCGTATCGTCCGGGGATGGACGCCCCGCGCATCGTCGCCCTCATCCCCGCGCACGACGAGGGGCCGCGCGTGGGCACGGTCGTGCGGGAGGCGGCCCGGCACCTGCCGGTCCTCGTGGTGGATGACGGCTCGTCCGACGACACCGCGGCCGTGGCCGAGGCGGCCGGCGCGACGGTCATCGTCCAGCGCCCGAACCGCGGGAAGGGTGCCGCGCTGCGCACGGGCTTCGCGCGCGCGATCGCCGACGGCGCCGAGGCGGTCGTCACGCTGGACGCCGACGGCCAGCACGACCCCGCCGAGATCCCGCGGTTCGTCGGCGCGTTCGTCGCCGAGCGCGACCATCCGCGCCCCGACCTCGTCGTCGGCCAGCGGGACTTCCGGCACATGCCGCCGGTCCGTCGCCTGTCCAACGAGGTCGGCGGCCGGGCGTTCTCCTGGTCGGTCGGACGGCGGATCCCCGACAACCAGTCGGGCTACCGACTCGTCTCCCGCCGGCTCATGGAGGCCCTCGAGGACAGCGACGAGCACGGGTTCGCCTTCGAGGTCGAGATGATCACCCTCTGCGTCCGCGAGGGGTGGCCCATCGCGTGGGTCCCGATCCGGACGATCTACGCGGGCGAGCCCAGCCACATCCGGCCCGTGGCCCACCTGCGGGAGTTCGTGGGGATCTGCCGGAAGGCGCGGCGGGAGGTACGCTCGACCGGTCGCTGAACCGCACCGGGGGACCACGTGACCGACCTCTATCCGCCGATCGAGCCGTACCGCTCGGGCATGCTCCGCGTCTCGCCGATCCACGAGGTCTACTGGGAGGAGTCGGGGAACCCCGACGGGACGCCCGTGATCTTCGTCCACGGAGGGCCCGGCGGCGGCACCGGGCCGGAGCAGCGGCGGTTCTTCGACCCCGCGGCCTATCGCATCGTCCTCTTCGACCAGCGCGGGTGCGGGAAGAGCACGCCCCACGCGAGCCTCGAGGAGAACACGACCTGGGACCTCGTCGCCGACATGGAACGGCTCCGCGAGATGCTCGGGATCGAGCGGTGGGTCGTCTTCGGCGGGTCCTGGGGAAGCACGCTGGGTCTCGCGTACGCAGAGGCGCACCCGGATCGGACGCGCGCGATCGTCGTCCGCGGGATCTTCATGCTCCGCCCCAAGGAGCTGCGCTGGTACTACCAGGAGGGCGCGAGCTTCGTCTTCCCGGACGCGTGGGAAGGCTTCCTCGCGCCGATCCCCGAGGCGGAGCGCGACGACCTCATGGCCGCGTACCGCGAGCGCCTCACGAGCGACGACGCGGCCGTGCGCATCCCCGCGGCGCGGGCGTGGAGCGTCTGGGAGGCCTCGACGAGCTGGCTGATCCCGGACACGGCATCGCAGGACGCCTTCGGCGAGGACGATTTCGCCGAGGCCTTCGCGCGGATCGAGAACCACTACTTCGTGAACGGCGGCTTCTTCACGCACCCGGAGCAGCTGCTCGACGACGTGGACCGGATCCGGCACATCCCCGGCGTCATCGTCCAGGGCCGGTACGACATGTGCTGCCCGGTGACGACCGCGTGGGACCTGCACCGGCGCTGGCCGGAGGCCGAGTTCCACATCGTCCCGGACGCGGGGCACGCGGCGCTCGAGGCCGGCACCCGGAGCCTGCTCGTGGAGGCGACCGACCGGTTCCGCGGGATCGCCTGACCCCGCCCCGACCCGGCCGGCGGTCCCGTCGCCCGGCCGGACCCGCCCGGCCGCCGGCCCCCCGCTCACCCTCGGGGAGGCGTAGCCTCACGCATGACGTGGCAACGGCACGCGAAGATCGCGTTCGTCGGATCGCACGGGATCCGCAAGACGACCGCCGCGCACGCGTTCGCGAACACGATCCAGCGCGCCGGCCGGTCGGCGGAGTACGGGCGCGAGGTGGTGCGGGACAACCCGCTCGGGTTCAACGAGGGCGCCACGGGCGAGGCGCAGCTCTGGGTCCTCGTGAGCCAGATCCGCCAGGAGCTGGAGCTCGCGCGGAAGGCGGAGGTCCTCGTCACCGACCGCGGCGTGATGGACAACTTCGCCTACTACCTGCGCGCGTGCGGCGGCGAGGACCGGTTCTCGATCGAGCCGCTCATCCGGGAGTGGTCGGCGACGTACGACCTCGTGGTCCGCCTGACGCCGGACATCGCGCTCCGCGCGGACGGCGTCCGGAGCACGAACGACGCGTTCCGCGACGAGGTCGAGGCGATCCTCGACGCCCGCCTGCCCGAGCTCGTGCGCGCCGACCGGCTCGTGACGGTCCCCGCGAGCGAGGTGACCGACGCGTTCGACTGGTGGCCGATCGCGGAGCGGCTCGCGGCGATCGTCGGCGAGCCCCTCCGCGCCGACGGGGTCCCCGCACACAGGCGCACGCGCCGGCGACCTGCGGCGGCCGCGCGCGACGCCGACGCGGCGGCGCCGGACGACCCGCAGCTGGCTCTCGACCTCGACGCGGGGTAGCCGCGGCCGGGGAGGCCGGCGCCGCCTCGGGCTCCTCCACGGCCGGGCTGCCGCCACGGCCGGCCGCCCGTGCCCCCGACCCGCCTCTCGCGAGGGCGGCGACCCCTCAGAACATCGTCGAGCAGGTCGGCGTCCGGCCCGGGGCGAACATCCGGTCCGCGCGGACGGCCGCGCCGGCCCGGACCTCGCGCACCCGGCCGGCCAGGCGCAGGTCCTCGAAGCGGGTCCCGCCGAGGTACGCCGCGCCGAGGTCGGCGACGGTCATCTCCAGGTCGGCCTCGGCCGGGTCCGGATGCCCGACCGCGGCCGCGGCGGCCGTGGCTGCCCGGCGGCCCCGGCGGCCGTGGCGACCCGCCGGGCGCGCCCCGCGAGCCACCCGCCGGCATCGGGCTCGCCGTGCGTCTCGAGGACCCACGTCCCGTCCACGTCGGGCTCGTCCGGGTCCGCGACCCGCAGGACCAGCCGCCCGGGCGACGCGTAGCGACGCGCCTCGAGCGCGGCGGGCAGGTCGAGGATCCGCACCCAGAGCCCGTCGCTCAGCGTCACGCCGAGGCGTCGCGGCTCGACCAGCGAGAGGAGCAGGGCGGGTGGGACGGGAAGCTTGTCGCCGGTGACCTTCGACACCAGGTCGAGGTCGAGGACCCACCGCCAGATCGCCGACTCGACCTCGGGGGTCAGGCCGACCACCTCGCGGACGTACACCTCGCTCTTCGGGCCGCGGGCGTCCCAGCCCGGCCTTCACGCGGTAGATGACGTACCCATCGGGCGTCCCGTCCGTCTCGTGGACGGCGATGGACTTGGGCCCCTGGTCCTGGAGGTACGGGGCGTCGAACAGGACGCCGGCCTTCCACGTCGGCCTCGCTCCGCGTGAGGGCGCCGGGCGTCACGGCGCGGTGGGCGTCCCAGATCGGCGGGATGAGCCGGTAGGCCTCGTCGACGCCGACGATGCGCATCCGTCCGGTCGGCAGCGTCCGGCCGGAGGAAGGCGACGCGCGAGCGCTCGATGTCGAAGGACGCCTGGATGGTGGCGAGCCCGTAGCCGAAGCGCTGGTAGATCGACGCCTCCGACGCCCAGAGGATCGACACCACCTCGCCACGAGCGCGGTACTCGGCGTGCTGCTGGCGGATCAACGCGCGGAGGATCCCCCGCCGCCGATGCGTGGGCTTCACCCCGACGAGCGTCATGCCGCCCGCCGCGACCTCGCCGCCGGGGACCGTCAGGCGGAACGTCTCCGCCCCCGCGCACGCGACCGGCTCCTCGCCGTCCCAGGCGGTCACCACGCGGTCGGCCTCGTAGCTCCAGCCTCGGTCCTGCCACTCCTGGTCGGACCACGGCTCGGCGAACGCCGAGGCGAGAGGCGACAGGAAGGTCCGCAGGGTCTCCCGTCGTCGCCCGTCGGAGGACGATGCCGTCGGGCATCGGCGCGTCGATCGCCTCGACGGTCGCGGGATCGATCTCGGTGGTCATGCGAGGCCCCTTTCACGGGGTGGAGCGAGCGCGATGCGGGCCGGCGTCAGCCCGGTCCGGCCCCGGTCGGCCCGCCGGAGGCGCCGTCACCGGGCGCCGGCGGCGCCGCGGCGATCGTCGACGGATGCGGTGGCCTGGGCCTTCGCGAGCGCATCCTCGATCGCTGCGGCCGGGTCCTCGTCATCCAGCATCACGCTCTCTTCGCCTCCCGGCGTGTGCGGGTGCCGGACCCGTCCGAGGTTGCCGATGATGATCGCGACGACCGAGACGAGGTAGAGCTGGCCGAGCAGGGCCTGTGAGACGGCGAGCATCCGCCCGAGGTCCGTCGCCGGCGTGAAGTCGCCGTAGCCGACGGTCGCCATGGTGATGTAGCTGAAGTACAGGTAGATCGAGGAGTTCGGGGTCGGCGGTCTGGTTGAAGAACGGCGTCCCCTGGAGGAACGCGACGAAGCCGAACAGGTACGAGTACGCGAGGCCGAACAGGAGGTAGATCGCGAGGGCGCCCAGGACGATGCGGAAGGTGATGACCGGGGCCCTGGCGACGCGCCGGACGATCGCGAACGGGGCGAGGAACGCGATCGACAGCCCGAAGAGCCCGGCCATCTGGTGACCGTCGCTCTCCGAGCCGACGATGAGCGAGATCCCGCTCGTGACGATCGCGAAGATGACGAAGACCTCGACGGCGAGGAGGATCCGCCGATGCACGCCGCACGTGTGGAGGATGAACGCGAGGGTGACGCCGCCGAGGACGACGCTGAGGAAGAGGCCGAGCCGGGTGTCGCCCGCCCAGGCGCGGAGGACGAGCGTGGCGACGATGAGCAGCGAGGACGTAGCCGAACTGGTCGCGCTCCGCGAGGACCGCGCCGGCCTCGTGGCTCGTGCGGGCCCGGAGGACGGCCCAGCGGTCGCGCAGGGTCAGGGGCGGCGGGTGCGGGGGCGGCGTTCGTCACGGGCCGATGGTAGCGCGCGCGCGCCGGCGCGAGCGGCCCGACCGCGCCCCCGGGGAGACGCGACGGCCGCGCCGGCGAGGCCGGCGCGGCCGTCGATGATCGGTCCGTGGCCCCGAGGGGCCGGGGGTCAGGAGTTGCCGGGGAAGACCAGCGAGAGCGGGCCCTGCTTGCCCGGCTCGGGCCAGCGCTCGGTGACCATCTTCTGCTGGGTCCAGAAGCGGACGCCGTCCTCGCCGCGCATCGGCAGGTCGCCGATCGCGGAGTCCTTGGAGCCGGAGAAGCTCATGAAGCCGGCGGGCACCGGGATCGGCACGTTGACGCCGATCATCGGGACCTCGACCTCGAGCTTGAAGCGCCGGGCCGCGCCGCCGTCGGTGGTGAACACCGCGGTGCCGTTGGCGTACTTGTGGTCGTTGATGAGCTTGAGGCCCTCGTCGAACGTCTTGGCGTGGACGATGCCGAAGACCGGGCCGAAGATCTCCTCCTGGTAGATCCTCATCTCGGGCGTGACGTTGTCGAAGAGCGTGACGCCGAGGAAGAACCCGTCCGGGTTGGGGCCCTGGAACGTCCGGCCGTCGACGACGAGCTCGGCGCCCTCGGCCTCGCCGACGCCGATCCACTCGATGACCGACGCGCGATGCTCCGTGGAGTAGATCGGGCCCATGTCGGCGCCCGGCTCCATCCCGTCGGTGATCTTGAGCTTGGCGAGCCGCTCGAGGATCATCGGGCGAAGCTTCTCGCCGGTGTCGCCGACCGCGATCATGAGCGTCTGCGCCATGCAGCGCTCGCCGGCGGAGCCGTAGCCCGACGCGACCGCCGCGTCCGCGACGAGGTCGAGGTCCGCGTCCGGCAGGACGAGCATGGCGTTCTTCGCCGACGTGTAGGACCCGACGCGCTTGCCGCGCTTCGTGCCCTCCTCGAAGACGTACTTGCCGACGGCCGTGGAGCCGACGAACTGGATCGCCTTGATGTCCTTGTGCTCGACGATCGCCTTCACGGCCTCCTTGCCGCCGTAGACGATGTTGAACGTGCCGTCGGGGCCGCCGGCCTGCGACCAGAGCTCGGCCTGGAGCTGGGTGGCGCCCGGGGTGTGGGACGACGGCTTGAGGATGACCGTGTTGCCGGCCATCAGGGCGATCGGGTAGATCCAGGCGGGGACCATCACCGGGAAGTTGAACGGCGTGATCGCCGCCACGACGCCGAGCGGGGCCCGCATGCGTGAACGTGTCCACCTTGGTGGAGACGTTCGGGGTCATCATCCCCGACAGGTGGACCGGGAGCCCGCAGGCGAAGTCGATCGTCTCGATGCCGCGGAGGACCTCGGCGAGGGCGTCGGGGAACGTCTTGCCGTGGTCGCGGGTGATGAGGCGCGCCAGCTCCTCCCGGTTCTCGAACATGAGCTGCCGGAACTGGAAGAAGATGTTGCTCCGGGCGATGAGCGGCATGTCGCGCCACGCCGGGAAGGCGGCCGCGGCGGCAGCCACGGCGGCGTCGACCTCGGGCCTGACCGCCGCGCGGGCACACGCGCGATGACCTGGCCGGTCGCGGGGTTGTAGACAGGCCCCGTCTGCTCGGGCAGGACCTCGACGGCCGTGCCGTTGATGTAGTGGGACAGGATGGGCAGGACCGCGTTCGCGGTCGGGGCCTCGATGGACACGTGCACCTCCTGTTGGGGACGTCGTCCCAGGCGCCCGGCTGCCGGGCGCGTCTCGGGCACGAAGCATCGTGCGGACTGGGGACGCGCCGCTTGGCCGAGCGTATCCCACGCGCGCGTGCGCGACCAGTCCCCGTCCGGCCCCCGTTCGGGGGGCCGGACGGCGGAGTCGCGGGGCCTATTCGGACCTCCGCGTGGCCTCGGTCGCGGCCTCGACCCGGGACGCCGCCGCGTGCGCCGGCAGGGCGGTGCCCGGCAGGGCGGCGCTCGGCCGCCCCGGGCGTCCTCAGTCGTTCACGCCGACGTGATCCGTGATCCCGAGCGCCGCGCAGGCCTTGGCCTCGTCGTCGACCGAGAACGTGATCTCGACCTTGCCGGGCTTGTGCCCGACCACGAGCGACCCGTAGATCTTCACGCCGGCCTCGACGAGGCGCCCGGCGGCAGCGGCGAACGCAGCCGGCGTGTCGTCGGCCTCGACGAGCACGGGCGCCCCTCGATGTACTTGTGGCCGAGCCCGTCGAGGACGATGCGCATCCCCACGCGGGTCGGTCGTGTTGACGAACGCGCACGCGCAGTCGCCGGCCCCGGCGGTGGAGATGTGGCGGATGTCCACGTCGCGCGCCTGGAGCGCCTTGACGATGTGCGCCAGCTCACCGGGCCTGTTGTCCAACTCGATGACGAACTGACTGCTCATCGCGCTCCGCCTCTGCCGACGCCGTGATGGCTCGTGGCCGTGACGGTGGCCCGGATCGCCGTCGGGCCGACGCAGCGGAGGACTCCAGGGACGCTCCGCGGGCACGAGCGTACCCGGGGGGCCGACGACGCGAAGTGCCGAAGCGTCCCGGGCCGCCGGGCCGAACCGACCGCGCCGCCCGGGACACGTCAGCCGGCGACGACCACCGCGATCCGGAACTCGCGCCGGTCCGGCGGGCACGCGAGGGCCTCGCCGCAGACGGTCCGGCCGAACACGACGTCCGTGGTGCCCCGCGCGACCGCCCGGTAGCGGACCGTGACGGTGCCGCACCCTCCGCCCGGCACGCAGTCGCCGGACGGCGCCACCACGGGGTCGCCGACCTGGACGAGGACGCCGCGGTCGGGCGCCGACGACTCCGACCAGTAGGTGCTCCCGAGGATGACGACGAGGTCGTCCCCGGGCCGGAGCCGGACGGTGGAGCCGGCGTCCGCGTCGCGGACGGTGACGACGGCACCGGCCGGGGTGGGCGTGGCGGACGCGCCGGGTGCCACGGACGGGCGTGGCGTGCGCGTGGGCCGTGGCGTCGCCGGCGGAGCCGGCGAGGGTGACGGCGCGGGGCGCGGTGTGGGGCGCGGTGTGGGCCGTGTCGTGGCTGTCGGGGACGGCGGCGTTGCGACCGGTGCAGCCGGCGAGGCGGATGGCGACGGCGCGGCCGCCGTGGCCGTAGCGGGCGCGGAGGGCGGCGGCGGCGAGGCCGGCGGCGGCGACGCGGCCGGCGGCGGGGTGGACGAGGGCCCGGCATCGGTCACTGCGGACGCGGCCGGGGACTGCGAGGAGGCGCTGCAGCCGCCCAGGAGCGCGCCGGCGGCGAACACCAGGGTGCGAGGTGCAGCGCGGTCGGGGAGCCGGCCCTGCCGGCTCCCCGACCGCGCATCGGACGCACGGAGCGTCGCGCGTGGTCCAGGGTGGGATGCCTACTTCACTGTCATCACGATGGTCTTGAACTCGGTCGGGCCGAGCGTGAACGTGAGGGTGGCGTTCTTGCCCCCCACGCTCACCGTGAGCGTGTAGTAGGAGCCCTTCGGGACCACGGTTCCGGTGCTGGGAAGCGACTGATTCTCGTACTGGCGCTGCTCGCCGGCGATGCACGAGGTCGTGACAGGCACGAGCGACAGCGACATCAGGTTGATGTTGATCGAGGACGCGGCACCCTTGCCCTGGAGGTGGAGCTTGGCGACGCTCGCGTAGGGCGTCCCCTGACCGTTGACCACGAGGACGCGGATGCCACGCTGGACGCCTTCGCCGCAGAGCGGGATCGAGCCCGACACCGGCGCCTCCGGCGCGGTGTCGGCGACCGAGAACGTGCCGGTGAAGTTCCCGACGGCCATCGGCGCGAACGTCACCGGGACGGAGAAGCCGTTGTTCGCGGCGTAGCGCGCCGGTGGGCTGGATGCCGACGGTGTCGAGAACGGGGGCGTCGGGGAGGCGCCCATCGTGTCCACGATGAGCTCGGCCTGGCCGACGTTGGTCACGTGCGCACTCTTCGTCGTTCCGGTGTTGCCCGGGACCTGCGGGATGATGACGGTGGGCGGGAAGACGAGCGACGCCGGGGCGATCCCGACACCGGGGATCAGGCCGGTGCCCGTGAGGGGCACCGCCGTCGTCGGGTTCGACGGGTCGTTCGAGCCGATCGAGAGGGTGGCGCTGCGCGCGCCGGGGGCGGACGGGTCGAAGCGGACGGTCAGGGTGACGGAGCCACCCGCCGGGACCGTGAACGAGCCGCTCGGTGCGCCGACGAGGGTGAAGTCGGACGCGTTCGGGCCGGAGAAGGTCGCGCTGGATACGGTGAGGGCGCAGGGCCCGGAGTCCCCGATCGTGATCGTCCGGTCGACGGTCGACGGCGAGGTCCGGTTATCCACGGCCACTCCGCCGACGAGGCCGCCGCGCTCCCGACGGAGACCGACGGGACCCCGATCGTCGCGTTCGCGGTGATCGAGTCGGGCGAGGTCGGCGCGTTGCTCACGACCGAGACGGTGCTCGAGACAGCGCCGCCGGGGCCGCTCGAGGGTGCCTGATAACGGACGCCGAGTCCAGGTGCGCGCCGACGGCGATCGTCGCCGGCAGGTTCGGCGGCGTGAGGATCGAGAAGCCGCTGGCGGACGTGGTGACGGCCGAGATCGTCAGCGGGGCGGTCCCCGTGTCGGTGGCGGAGAAGGATCCCTGGGCGGTCGCGCCGCGACAGACGAGGCCCAGGTCGAGCGTGCCCGGGGAGAGTGCGACGCGCGGGATCCCGACCGATGCCGTCGCCGCGACGGAGTACGTCGGCGGGCTGCCGGCTTCCGTCGGGTCGTCAGTGTCGACGTAGAGGGTCGCGCTCGTCGCGGGCGGGCTCGCGTTCGTCGGCGAGTACCGGACGCTGATCGGGAGGCTCGCGCCGGGCGGCAGGGTCGCCGTCTGGGGCGTCGTGCTCACGAGGGTGAAACCGGGGTCGGCCGACGAGAGCCGGATGTCGAGGACCTTGAGGTCGCCCGAGCCACCGTTCTGGAGAGTGAGCGTCTGCGTCGCGGTGGTGCCGGGGGTGACCGTCCCGAAGTCGAGGGAGCCGCTGAGCGTGACGGTCGCGTTCGGCCCGTAGCGCTTGGTGCACCCGAGGACCGGGATGTTGCTCCACTCGTCCTGCATCTGGAACGGATCGCCGACGAGCGTGAGGTTCACGCCGTTCGGGGCGACGTAGCCGTAGTTGTAGGCGCACTTGTCGCCGTTCTCGGCCCCCGTCGAGTCAGACCAGGCGTTGAGGAGCGGGTCGGAGTTCGCCTCGAACATCTCGTGCGAGGTGGGCGAGAGTACGAGGTCGAGATCACGGCCGTTCGGGTACGTCGCGAAGCCGCCGCAGATGGTGCTCGATGCCGTGTACGGCATCGAGGCGTAGATCGTGTTCCCGTTGAAGTACGTGTGGTACGCGCAGTAGTCGTCCTTCTGGAGGACGTAGGCCGGGTCGGACGTCAGCGCGAAGCAGCTCGTCGAGCTGAAGCACTGCTCGATGCCCTGCGGCAGGTAGACGAAAAACATGGTGTTCAGGCCAGGGGCCTGCCACGTCGGGTTCGCCGCGATGGCGTCGGTGATGGCCTGCTGGAGGTCGCCGTCCGTCACCGGACTCGCGACAGAGCCCGTGTGACCGCCGGGGAACCCATTCGTGTCCGTCCACATGCCGCCGACGACGCCGCGTTCGGGACCGGCGTCCCGCTCGTGTCGCCGAACTGCGTGACGACGTCGTAGAACGGCGTGCCGCCGATGTCCTGGAAGTAGCGCTGGATCCCGGAGATGTAGCTCGGGGCGAACGCCGTGGTCCCGTCGGCTGCCAGAAGATCACGTAGTTGACCGGGGCGCGCATGACCGGGCCGCCGTTGTAGGCCAGCGGGATGGGCGGGGCGGCGGGGAGCGATACCGTGGACGCGGGAACGCCGCGCACCTGGGCCATCGAGTCCTTGCTTGGCAGGATGTGGGCGGTCGCGCCCGCGCCGTTGCTCACGACGACGCGGGCGTACCGGCCGAGGGAGGTGGCGCCTGCGGCCACCTCCGAGGCGACGGCGCTGGCCAGGATCGCGGTGGTGGCGATCAGGACGGCGATGCGCGCGGGCGCGCGGCTGGACGGGTAGATGGCGCTGGGACGCACGGCCTCTCCCCCTGTGCGGCCGCTTGGACGCGCGGCCGAAGGGGCGACGATACGCCGCCCTGCGGCCGTGTCATGCCCCGACGTCACACGCGGCGCGACGGTTCCGACCCGCCGGCCGGACGGACGTCAGCCACGCCACGAGGGCCCGGCCGCGCCGCGCGGCCGGGCCCTCGTGGCGTGGTCGGCTCAGCCCGCGGCGGACCTCCGTCCCCACCCCGGGCATCCCCGTCAGCCCCGCCCCCTCCGCCTCGCGGCGTGCGATCGCGACGATCGCGTCGGCCGCGGCCGGATCGATGGACGGCGGCGTCCATGCCGCGACGAGCGCGTCGGCGCGCTCGCGGGCCCGGGCGAACGCGTCGTGCGCGCCCCCGTCGGCCCACGCGCGGTACGAGCGACGCTCGATCACGGAGGACGGGAGGTGCTGCTCGGTGCGGAAGAGCTTCCGCGTCTCCGGCAGCTCGAGGAAGCGGCCCTCGGGACCGGCCGCGGCGAAGCTCGCCGTGGCGAGCGTCTCCGTGGGGGTGCCGATCCCGCGGACGAGCCGGAGCGCCGACGCGATCGCCTCGGCGTCCACGACGAGCTTCTCCGGGCTCTGGCAGAGCAGGGTGTCCAGCATCCCGGCGCCGGACACGAGGTCCACGCCGGCGAGCGCGGCGATGACCGCGCCCCACGCGCTCTCCATCCCCGCCTGGGCGTCGACGAGCTTGGCGTCGCTCCCGACGAGGTACGTGTGGGTGGGGAGCCCCAGCCCCCTCCCGACCTGAGCGTACGCGGCGTCGATCATCGCGGTCTCCACCGCGCCCATCGGCGTGGTGCCGGCCCGCATGTCGAGGATCGCCGGGGCGCCGCCCCAGACGATCGGCGCGCCGGGCATCGCGAGCTGGTGGATCGCGATGCCCGAGAGGCACTCGGCGGCGTGCTGGACGACGCTCCCGATGAGCGTGACCGGCGCGGCGCCGCCCGCGAGGGGCATGGAGACCATCTGCGCGGGGACCCCCGCGTGGGCGAGGTCGATGAGGTTCCGGCAGCCGAGCTCGGACCAGGAGAGGGGCGGGCTCGGGCAGACGTCGAAGACGGCCCGCGGGCGGGCAGCGAGCGCCTCGGGGCCGCCGGCGTCGATCGCGAGCATGTCGAGCATGACGCGCGTCGTCCGGACCCCGAAGCCGCCCGTGACGATCGGCTTGTCCGAGTTGAGCAGGACGAGGAGGAGGCGCCAGAGGTCCCCGATCGTCGGCGGGACGTCCCCGCAGACGATCGCGGTCGACTGGGCGGCGTAGACGTCGAGCCCCTCGGCGACCCGGACGAGCCGGACGAGGTCGCCCGACATGGACGGCCGGTGCTCCATCGTGTCCGGGTCCAGGACGGCGACGCCGCAGGAGCCCGGGTCGAACTGGACCTGCGCCCTCGCCGTAGCGCACGGCCGGGTTCCCGGCGCGGTCGTGCAGCGAGAAGGCGTGCGGGACGGTCGCGAGCGCCCAGCGGACGACCGCCTCGGGGATCCGGGCGACGCCGTCGTGGACCTCGGCGCCCGCCGAGACGAGGAGACCCTGCGCCTCGGCGTCGTGGACCTTGACGCCCGGCTCCATGAGGAGCGCGAACGCCTCGTCGAGGACGCGGGCCTCGAGGTCCGCGTCGAGCATGGTGAGGGTGGGGCGCATGGGACTACCCGTGCGCCGCGACGACGAGCTTGCCGCTCGCCACGTCGGCCTCGACGCCCGCGATGATCCGGTCGAGCTCGGCGGCGACCGCCGGGTCGAGCGGGTCGGGCTCGTGCGTCTTGAGGATCGTCCGTGCGCGCTCGAGCGCCCAGTCGCGGTTCCGGTCGGTCGCCTCCGACCAGATCCCGTACGGGCGGCGCTCCATGTACCGCGGGGTCCAGAGCTCGCGCATGTGCGCACGGGTGTGCTTGATCGCGAGGTAGTCGGCCGGGGCCGGCCCCACCTCGCGGATCGCGTCGAGCGCGAGCCCCTCGTCGGACGTGTCGATGCCCTTGAGCATCGCCCGCACGATCGAGTAGATCTCGCAGTCGAACATCATCTGCTCGTACGAGAAGATCCGGCTCCCGTTGAGGAGGCCCACGCCGAGGAGCATGTCGCTCGTCACGGCCGACGCCATGAAGCACGACATCACGTTCTCGACGCCCGCCTGCCAGTCGGGCTCCTTCGCGCCGGTGGCGAACGCGCCCATGGAGAGCGGGACGTTGTAGAAGTCGGCGAGGGCGTTCGTCGCGGCGCCGAAGAGGAAGTCCTCCGGGCCGCCGCCGGTGTACGCGCCGCTCCGGAGGTCCATCGCCGTCTGGGCGGCGGCGTAGTAGACCGGGCAGCCCGGGTAGGCGAGCTCCATGAGCGCCATCGCGCTCACGACCTCGGCGTTCCCGACGACCAGGGTCCCGGCGAGCGTCGCCGGCCCGGAGAAGGCCGACGACGACATCGTCATGAACCCGACGGGGATCCCGAACTCGGCCGCGACGAGCGCCGCGTCGATGCTCCCGCCGTCCTGTCCGAGCGGGCTCGTGGTGCACTGCATCATCGAGAGGACGGGGCGCTCCCGGAGGGCCTCGTGGCCGCCCATGATCGCCGCGGCCATCTCGATCGCCGCACGTGCCTCGTGCTCCGTGACGATGCTCTCGGTCTGGGCGTGCTTGGTGCTGTTCTTCCAGATCGCCGCGAGCTCGTGGAGGGCGCGGCTCTCCGCGGGCTTGTCCTGCGCGGAGACCGGGACCCAGTGGAACCCGACCTCGTCGCAGCGCGTCGGCGACGCGGGCGATCTCCTCGACGTCCTGCAGCCGGGACCGCCGGAGCTCGCCGGTCTCGATGTCGATGACCTCGATCCCGCAGCCGTCGGTGGCGGCGAAGACGTGCTCGCCGTCGAGCGGGCAGTCCTGCGAGGGGTCGCGCGCGCCGAGCACGTACGCGGCGGGCGCGTGCGTGAGGGCCTCCTCGATGATCGCGCGCGGGACCTTCGCGACCTGCTTCTCGCGGTCGACCGTCGCGCCGTGCGCCTCCCAGAGGTCGAGCGCCTTCGTGGACGGGAAGCGGACGCCGACGGTCTCGATGACCTCGAGCGTCGCTTCGTGGATGCGCCGGACCTGGTCCGGCGTGAGGACCTCGAGCGTGAGCTTGGGGCTCACGATCGGGTCGATGCGCTTCGCCATCGATCGTCCCCTCAGCCCTGCGAGCCGGCTTCCATGAGCTTCGTGGCGAGGTTCACGGCGCCGACCGCGTCCTCGCTGTATCCGTCCGCGCCGATCTCGGCGGCCCACGCCTTCGTCACCGGAGCGCCGCCGACGATGACCTTCACGCCGGGCCGCAGGCCGGCCTCGGCGAGGCTCTCGACCACCTTGCGCTGGCCGGTCATCGTCGTGGTGAGCAGCGCCGAGACGCCGACGATGTCCGCGTCGTACTGCTGCGCCGCCTCGACGAACTTCTCGGGCGCGACGTCGACGCCGAGGTCGTGGACCTCGAAGCCGCTCGCGGAGAGCATCGTCCCCACGAGGTTCTTCCCGATCTCGTGGATGTCGCCCTTCACCGTCCCGATGACGACCTTGCCGCGGACGCGCCGCTCCTGCGCCCTCTCCGCGAGCACCGGCTCGAGCACGGCCATCGCGGACTTCATCGCGCGCGCCGCGAGCATCATGTCCGGCAGGTACATCTCGCCGGACGTGAAGCACGAGCCCACGTAGGAGAGGCCCGGGACGTATCCCTCGTCGATCGCGACGAGCGGGTCCAGCCCCTCGTCGATCGCCTGCTGCGCGGTCGCCGCCGCCGCGTCCTGGTCGCCGTCCGCGATGCTCTGGCGCATCGCGGCCAGAAGATCCTCGTGCATCTCCGCCTCCCTGGAAGCCCCCTGCCCGCCGTCGCGGCGGGCGACAGTCCGGCGCGCCGTGGCGCGCCGGGATCACCGTGCGGAGGGCCGCGTCACAGTCCGGCGGCTTCCGCTGCGCGTTCGACGATGGCGTGGACCGCCGCAGCCACGTCCGGCTCGAGCTGCGCCGGCCGCCGTGCGGCGAGGATGTCGTCGACCCGGCGTGCGGCGCGCTGGGCGAGGGTCGTGGACCCGGCCGCGGCCCAGGCGTCGTGCGAGCCCCGGTCGAACAGCGCGGGGTACCAGCGGTCGAGGTAGCGGTCGAGCGTGTCGTCGGTCTCGAGGAAGGACCCGTCGATCCCCAGGCGATCCACGTCCTCGAGCGCGAGGGCGGCGTCGGAGAGGTCGATGGGCCGGGTCGCGGCCCGGATCCAGCCGACGATCTCGTCGCAGATCGCCATCTGCGCGAGCGACCCGGTGAGCCCCGACTCGAGGTACCCGCAGTCGTGCGTGAGCTGGCCGCCGGAGGCCGCGTCCACGAGGAGCGTGAGCGCCGCCTCGGCCGCCGACTGCTCGTCCACGACCTTCCCGTCGCTCCCGCCGGCGAGGCTGAACATGGGGAGGCCGTACCAGTGCGCGAGGGCGCCGGCCGGGCCGCGCGCGTCGGGCGCGGCATACGGGTCCACCATCGTCCGCAGGTCCAGTCCGTCCCCGCCGAAGCCCGGGACGACGATCGGGGTGCCGGGGCGGACGAGCTGGCTGAGGACGATCCCGATGAGGACGCCGGCCTGGTTGAGCGCGAGCGTCCCGCCGACCGAGACGGGGCCCGTGGTCCCGCCGGACGTGACCGGGATCCAGAGGAACGGGTACCCGCGCTCGGCGAGCCAGAGGAGCTTGCGCAGCTCGCTCTCGCCCTGGAGGAGCGCCCGGGTCACGTTGATGTACGTCGCGACGAACGGTCGTTCGCGGAGGGCGTCCGGCCCGCCGGCGACGATCTCCGCCATCTCGATGGCGTCGCGCATCCCGGACGGCTCGTAGCTGACCATGACGATCGGCTTCGTGGTCCCGGCCAGCATCGCCTCCATCTGGTAGCGGTCGGCGATGCGCCCGTCCACCTCGCCCGGGATGAAGAGCGACATGATGAAGTCGAGGTTCGGCAGCGCGTCCACGAGGGCGATCCCCTCGCGGAGGTCCGCGAGCGTCGGGGTCCGTCGCAGGCCGGTCCGGTGGTCGAGGATGCGGAGGCAGTCGGAGCCCGGGCCGGCCCAGAACGTGTTCCCGGCGAGCTCGATCGCGGGCGCGCCCTGTCGGTCGTAGAGGGTGATCGACCGCGGCGCGGTCGCGAGCGCGCGATCCACGAGGTCGCGCTGGATCCAGACGTGGTCGCCCTCCGTCCGCGCCCCGGCGGCGGCGAGCAGCTCCACGGCCCGCGGCTCCATGAGGCGTGCGCCGGTCCGCTCGAGGATGCCGACCGCCGCCTCGTGGACGCGCGCGCACTCCTCCGGCGTGAGCCGGCCGAACGCGACCCCTCCGACGCGCGCGTCGCGCACGACAAGACCTCCCGATGCGGCGAGCGGAACGGACACACGATGCGAGCCGGGCGATGCCGCGGCTAGTGACCAACGGCCCGTTCCCGATCCGGGCCGTCCGGCGGACGCTCACGGGACGCGCGGCCGCACGGGGCGACACGCAGCGGAGGGGACGCCATGCGCAGGTCGGTGAAGGTGCTGGGGCTGGCGGCGGTCGCGGGCGGGCTGGTGATCCCGCCGATCGCCGCCGCGATCGCGAAGGGACGCATGGAGATCGTCGACGACCCGGACGCGCCGGAGGTCATGCTCGCCACGATCTTCGACGGCGAGGACCTGGCCAACCGGTCGCCCGAGTTCCGCGGCGGGACGACCGTCTGCTGGTACGGCGGCCAGCGGCTCGACCTCCGCGGCGCGACCCTCGCCCCCGAGGGCGCGACGCTGAAGGTGCGCTGCCTGTTCGGCGGCCTCCAGGTGCTCGTTCCGGCGACCTGGCGGGTCCAGGTGACGGGGCATCCCGATCTTCGGCGGGATCCAGGACGAGTCCTCCGGCCCGGACGGCGAGGGTCCGCTCCTGCGGATCGAGGCGATCGCCGCGTTCAGCGGGATGGCGGTCGAGACGGGGGACGACGACGACCTCACGGCCGGCGGGGCCTGATCCCGCCCGGCGCTCCGGCGATCGGGCGGCGGACTGCGGGCAGCTCGGCCACCGGAACGTTCGCGGGCCGCGGCGTGCCGCCGGCGCCTACTGCACCTGCGGCGCCTCCGTCGTCCCGCCCTCGATCGGCCCGCGGACGCGGGCACGCATGGACGGTCGGGCCAGGCCGGGGAGGCGACGCCGGAGGGTTGACCTTGCCCCCAGGAGAGGTCAAGGGCCGTCCGTCGGAATTGGTACGTTCCATTTTGGGCGCGTCCCGTTTATCCTTGTGACCCGCGCGATCCACGTCCCCGGGTCCGTGCGCCCCCCACCTCCCCACGGTCGGAGATCAGATGAAGGTCGGTGTCCTCAAGGAGACGCTGCCGGGAGAGCGCCGCGTCGCGCTCGTACCGGACGTCGTCGGGAAGCTGAAGTCCGCGGGGGTCGACGTCGTCGTCGAGTCCGGCGCCGGGCTCGGCTCCGCCGCTCCCGATGCCATGTACGTCGAGGCGGGCGCGACGATCGCCTCGACGGCGGACGTCTACGCGCACTGCGACGTCCTGCTGAAGGTCCAGAAGCCCACGGAGGCCGAGCTCGCGCAGCTGCGCTCCGGCCAGACGCTCGTGGGCCTCCTCTCGCCGCTGCTCGATCCGCAGCTCATGAAGAAGCTCGCGGAGAAGGGCGTGACCGCGATCAGCCTCGACGCGATCCCGCGCACCCTGTCGCGGGCGCAGTCGATGGACGTCCTGTCGTCGCAGGCGAACATCGCCGGCTACAAGGCCGTCCTCGTCGCCGCGGAGGAGTTCGGCCGCTACTTCCCGCTCCTCACCACGGCCGCCGGCACGGCGAAGCCCGCGAACGTCCTGATCCTCGGGATCGGCGTCGCCGGCCTCCAGGCCATCGGCACGGCGCGCCGCCTCGGCGCCGTCGTGAAGGCGTACGACGTCCGCCCGGAGACGCGCGAGCAGGCCGAGTCGCTCGGCGCCCAGTTCGTCGTCCTCAAGTCGGCGATCGACGCGACCGGCGCCGGCGGGTACGCCCGCGCGCTCACGCCGGAAGAGCAGGCCGCACAGCAGACGGAGCTCAACGGCGTCATCGGCACGATGGACGTCGTCATCACGACCGCCCAGGTCCCCGGGCGCAAGCCGCCGGTCCTCGTGACCGCCGCGGCCGTCCGCGGGATGAAGCCGGGGTCGGTCATCGTGGACATGGCCGCGAGCGCGCTCGGCGGCAACTGCGAGCTGAGCGAGGCCGGCAGGACGATCGTGACGGACGGGGGCGTCACGATCATGGCGCCGGACAACCTGCCCGCGACCGTCCCGATCAGCGCGAGCCAGTTCTACGCGCGCAACGTCACCGCGCTCCTCGTCCACCTGCTGAAGGACGGGGCGCTCGACATCGAGCTGACCGAGGAGATCACGGCCGGCGTCGTCATCACGTACGGCGGCCAGGTCGTCCAGCCCGCGACGGCGAAGCTCCTCGCGCCCCAGCCGGCCGGAGGTGCCGCATGAGCGAGCTCAACTCGCTGCTGTTCCCGCTGACGGTCTTCGTCCTGGCGATCCTCGTCGGGTTCGAGGTCATCGCCAAGGTCCCCGCGACCCTCCACACGCCGCTGATGTCGGGCGCGAACTCGATCCACGGGATCGTGCTGGTCGGCGCGATGTTCATCGCCGCCACCGCCAACGACCCGCTCGGGTACCTCATCGCGTTCATCGCGATGGTCTTCGGCGCGGCCAACGTGGTCGGCGGCTACGTGGTCACGGACCGCATGCTCCAGATGTTCCGCAAGAAGCCGGCGACCGCGAAGGCCTCCGCCGAGAAGGTCGAGGGGTAGCCGACGATGGACTCCGCGACCGGCTTCTGGTTCCCGCTCGTCTACCTCGCCTGGCTGGCGGGCGCGGCCTGCTTCGTCCTCGGCCTCCACTTCATGAACAGCCCGGCCACCGCCCGGAACGGCAACCGCCTCTCCGCGGCCGGCATGACGCTCGCGGTCGGCGCGACCGCGGTCCTCCTGCTCCTCGAGGGAGCCCCGATCACCGCCTGGGTGATCATCATCGTGGGCTTCGCGATCGGCGGGGCGGCCGGGCTCGTGACGGCGCGCACCGTCCCGATGACCGCCATGCCGCAGCTCGTCTCCATCTTCAACGCGGTCGGCGGCGGCGCCGCGGCCCTCGTCGCGATCCAGGACTTCCTCGACCACGGCGTCGCCGCGGGCGGCGCCTCGGTCTCGATGACGCTCTTCGTCGTCCTCGGCGTCGTCATCGGCTCGATCACGTTCACCGGGTCGCTCATCGCGTCCGGGAAGCTGCAGGGGCTCATCCCCGGCAAGCCGATCATCTTCCCCGGCGCGCGGATCGTGACCGTGCTCCTCGCGCTCATCTGGATCTTCGGGACCCTGGGGCTGGTCTTCAGCGCCACCGGGACGGTCTACCTGGACCCGATGGTGCAGAACCTCGTCCTCCTGGCGATCATCGGCGCGGCGCTCGTCTTCGGCGTCACGATGGTCCTGCCGATCGGCGGGGCGGACATGCCCGTCGTCATCTCGCTCCTCAACGCCTTCACGGGCACCGCGGCGGCGATGGCGGGCTTCGCGATCAACAACCCGGTGCTCATCATCGCGGGCGCCCTCGTCGGCGCCTCCGGCGGCATCCTGACGAAGCTCATGGCCGACGCGATGAACCGGTCGATCCTGAACATCATGATCGGCGGGTTCGGCGGCGCGGACGCCGCCGCGTCGCGGCGGCGGTGGCGGCCCGACCGGCGGCAGCGTCCGGCAGATCGGCGCGGACGACGCGGCGATCCAGCTCGCGTACGCCGAGCGCGTGATCATCGTCCCCGGCTACGGCCTCGCGGTCGCCCAGGCGCAGCACCAGTGCCGCGAGCTCGGCGAGCTGCTCGAGGAGCGCGGCGTGGACGTGAGCTACGCGATCCACCCGGTCGCCGGGCGGATGCCGGGCCACATGAACGTCCTCCTCGCCGAGGCGAACGTCCCGTACCCCCTCCTCAAGGAGATGGAGGAGATCAACCCGGAGTTCGACCGGGCGGACGTCGTCCTCGTCGTGGGCGCGAACGACGTCACGAACCCGGCCGCACGCCGGCCCGGCAACCCGGTCTCCGGGATGCCGATCCTCGACGTGGACCACGCCAAGTCGATCGTCGTCATCAAGCGCGGCGCGGGCCGCGGCTACGCCGGCATCGACAACGAGCTGTACACGAACCCGAAGACGGGCATGTTCTACGCCGACGCGAAGGAAGGCCTCAGCCAGCTCACCGCGGCGGTGAAGGCCCTCTAGCGTCCGGCGTGAGTCGCCGATCCACGATGCCGCGGCCCGGCGCTCGAACCAGCCGGGCCTCCGACCTCCGAAGCGCCGCCCTCACGCGGCCGGGAGCACTCGATGAACAGACCGCGCGGGATCACGATCGTCGCCGTCGTCCTCGCCGCGCTCGGCGGACTGTCCGTGCTGTTCGGCGCCCTCTTCGCCATCCTGGCGATCGCGGGGAACGGCCAGGCGGGCATCGCGGCCGACCAGGTCGCGCTCGTCGAGGGCGTCGGGATCGTCTACCTGGTCATCGGCCCCGCCCAGGTCTTCGTCGCGTGGGCGCTCTGGCGGCTGAAGAAGTGGGCCTGGTGGCTCACGGTCATCCTCCAGGGGATCAGCGTCCTCCAGGCGCTCGCGGCGATGGCCTTCACCGACGTGAAGAGCATCGACCTCGCGATCCTGCCCGGGCTCGTCGTCAGCGTCGTGATCCTCGGGTACTTCCTCACGAAGGGCGTCCGTCGCTCCTTCGGGTACGGGCCCGTCCTCGGGGAGTGACGGGCGCCCGGCGGAAGCCGGGGGCGACTACCGGCCGAGGAGGTCGGCGAGCTCGGACGCGAACTCCCGCGTGACGTCCATGCGCGCGGCGAGGCCTTCAGCGACGAGGCCCGCGATCCGCCTTCCCTCCGGCGTGATCGTCACCACGACCGCCCGACGATCCCCGGCGAGCGTCGTCAGGGGATCATGACCGTGAAGTCGTGCGGCTCCAGCACGCCGCCCGGGCCGTATGTCTGCACCATCGGTCCCGGCTGACCGAACGTGTAGCAGTTCATGTCGAGCACGACGACCTGGTTGGCCGGCGCGCCGATGGCGGTCACCGCCGAGACGATGACCGGCTCGTTCGCGACGTAGCCGGGCACGATCAGGCAGTAGGCGGGGCCCAACGAGGTCACGGCGTCGATCCCGGAGCCGTTGAGGATCGTCCGATCGGCCCTGACGTACGCCCACGCCTTGAGGCCGGGCCCGGTCGCGCCCGTCGGTCCTGTCAGGCCCGTGGCGCCGGCGAGACCCGCCGGGCCTGCGGGGCCGGTCGGGCCGGACGCTCCCGCCGTGTTGATCGCCACGAGACGGCCGCCCGTGGACAGCTTGCAGGTGTTGATGTCGGTGATCCGGACGTTGCCGTACACATCGAAGCAGGCGTAGAGCGTCGGGGGGTTGCTCGCGGCGAGAGCGCCACCCGCCCCGAGCCCGAGGATCGCCACGGCGGCGATCACCACCGTGACCCTCCGCAGTCCGAGCGGGATCCACCGCGTCCCCTGCACTTCCATCTGGAGCCTCCCGAGCGTCGCCTCGCTACGTCCCCCTGGCGTGCCTCCGAGGCCTCCGGCCGCATGTAGGACGATGCAGCAAGATACTGACGGAGGAAGAGAGTCGAAGGTACTACCCGACCCTCTCTCAAGGGCCGCCGCGGCCCTCGTCTCCGCGCCGGGTGTGCGAGCAGCGTCGCGGTCAGGGCTCGACGGGCACGACGGCCTGTGCCGGCTCGCCGATGCCCACGAGGTGGCCGCGCCGGGCGACGACGACCCAGATCGGCACGAGCACCAGCGCCGCGCCGAGCAGGCCCAGCGCCGCGAACCCGGCGGACGCGACGATGAACCCCGAGCCGAGGCTCGCGGCCGCGCCCGAGCTCCAGATGAGCGAGTCGGTCCAGCCCTGGAGACGGGTCCGCTCCGGCAGCGTCAGCCCGCCCGTGACCGCCGCGCTCCCGGCGACGTAGCCAAGGCTCCAGCCGAACCCCAGCAGGAAGAGCGCGAACGTCAGCAGGTAGCCGCCGTCCGGCGGGGCGACGGCGGAGAGCGCCGCGGCGATCCCGGTGATCGCGAGGCCCGCGACGAGGATCGGCGCGCTGCCGAAGCGGTCGGTGAGGCGGCCCGAGACCGGGGAGAGCGCGTACATCCCGAAGGTGTGCGCGCTGAGAGACGAGGCCCATGGCGGCGAGGTCGTGCCCGTGCGCGGTCATGTGGAGCGGCGTCATCGTCATGACCAGGACCATGACGCCCTGGACGGTGATGAGGGCCACGAGCGCGACCCAGACGGACGGGCGGCGCAGCAGCGCGCGGATCGGGTCGCCGGCGTGCTGGTCCTCCGACGCGCACCTCCGACGGATCGGCGAGGTCGTACGGGTCGGGCCGCAGCAGGACGAACGACAGGATGGCCGCGGCGGCGACGAAGAAGGCCGGGAGGAGGTACGCGCCGGCGAGCCGCGGCAGGCCGATCGTCACGGCGAAGTCGCCGGCGACCGAGACGAGGTTGGGGCCCGACGATCGCCCCGACGGTCGCCCCCCAGACGACGAGGCTGAGGGCCGACGCGCGGCGGGCGAACGGCACGAGGTCGGAGGCGACGTAGCGCGAGAGGGTGTTCGCGCTGTTCGCGAATCCGATGAAGACGGTGCCGAGGAGCAGGAGCGGGAAGACGTGGAGGACGAGCGCCGCGACCGCGAGCAGGGCGCCGACGATGCCGACGAGGTACCCGGACACCAGCCCGGTCCGGCGGCCGGTGCGCGTCATGACGAACGACAGGGTGGGCGCGCCGATCGCGGCGCCGAGGACGACGGACGGCGCCGGGTAGCCCCGCCCAGGCGGACGAGCCGGAGAGCTCCTGCGCGGCGAGGGTCGCGACCGTGACCGCGGCGATGTGGCCGGTGCTGCCGAGCGCGACGCCCGCGACGAGCGTCCAGATCGCGCGGCGGCGCAACCGGTCGAGGGCCGCAGGGTCGAGGCCGGTGGTCATCCCGGGAGCATAGGCCGCGGGCGGAGCGTCAGGCCGGGTCGACGAGCTCGATGCGGATCCGCTTGTTGATCCGGCCCTTGCTCTCGTAGCCGGTCACGTGGATGGCCCCGACCTCGGCGGTGGTCGCGACGTGCGTGCCGCCGTCCGCCTGCAGGTCGAGCCCCACGATCTCGACGGTCCGGATGACGTCGATCCCGGGCGGGAGGAGGTTGACCTTCGTCCGGATGAGGTCCGGGATCGCGAAGGCCTCGTCGCGCGGGAGGAAGTCGACCCGGATGGGCCGCGCGCTCGCGAGCTCCGCGTTCACCTTCGCCTCGATCTCCGCCACGAGGTCGCCGCTCATCGTCTCGAACTCGAAATCCATCCGGCCGGACCCGGGCTCCATGTTCCCGCCGGTCACGAGCGCGCCGTGGTCGCGCCAGACGACGCCGCAGAGCGTGTGGAGCGCGGTGTGCGTCCGCATGAGCCGGTAGCGGCGCTCCCAGTCGAGGTCGACCGCGTAGACGCCCGCGGCGCCCACCTCCGGCGGGGTCGCGCCTGGCTCGAGCTCGTGGACGATGTCGTCCCCGACCTTTCGCGCCGCGACGACGACCCACGATCGGCCGTCGGCGGCGCGGATGACGCCACGATCCGCGGGCTGGCCGCCGCCGCCGGGGTAGAAGACGGTGCGGTCGAGCACGATGAGCGCGCCCTTCCCCTCATCCGCGGCCTGGACCTCGCGGACCGAGGCGGCGACCGTCCGCAGGTAGCTGTCGACGTAGCAGATGTTCTCGCTCACGACGGCGATGCTAGCAGGCGCCGGGCGGCCATCCCGGTGCGCCGCGCGTGCTCGGTCGGCCGTCCGGATCCCCGGCGCGGCCGCGGATCGCCTAGGGCGCGACCGTGAGCTTCCCGACCATGTTCGGGTGGACCGAGCAGACGAACGCGTACTCGCCCGCGTCGAGACCGCCGATCGTGTACACCTTCTGGGCCGGCCCGGTGATGATCTCCCCGGTGAACACCGCCTCGCCCGTCGCCGAGCCCTTGTGGATCGCGACGTTGTGCGGGATCCCCGAGTCCTGGTTGTCGAACGTGATCGTGAAGGTCGTGTTCGCGGGGACGGTGATCTCCGTCTGGTCGAACGCGATGTTCAGCGCGATGAGGTTCACGTTCGTCCCGACCGTCTCGGGCCCGCCACCACCACCCGTCGCCGGGTCCGTCGCGCCGGGCACGACGGTGGGCGGGGCGCCGGAGGGCTGCACCGGTGCCGGGGTCGGCGGGACGGTCGGGCTGAAGGTCCAGCCGGGCGAGGTGGAGCTGGAGCACGCGGCGACGCTCAGGACGAGCGCGGCGGCGGCGAGGATCCGCAGGATCCGCATGGTCGTCGTGGTCCTCGATGGATGGGCGGATGGATCCCCGGCGAGGGCGGGGACACCGAAGTGTACGGCTCCGGCGCGCTCCACGTCCTCGGCCGCCTCCCTCGCCGCCCTGGCCGCGCACGGACTGCCTCCGAGGGTACTGGTACCCACCGGTACCAGTGGCCCATGGCCTGCTACGTCGCGTGCAGGTATGTTGCGATCTCCGAACGCCGAACGCGGCCCTTGAGTGGCGTGTGAGGGCCGCACGAGCGCCGAGTGGCGCGGGGAGGGATCACCGGACATGAAGCAGCAGATGACGTGGCGCGCATGGCGGATCGCCATCGCCCTGGGGTCGCTTTCGGCACTGGCACTCGTCGCGGAGGCCGGCCGCCGCTGGTCCTGAATCCTCACGTGGCGCGCCGGAACGCAGCACCGGCGCGCTCCTGATCCGCTCCCGTGCGCCGGAGCCGACGACCGCCCGCTCGTCGCCCCGTCCGGGAACGGAGAGATCGAGGCCCGGGTCTCGGGGACCCGGGCCTCGATGCGTCTCAGCGCCGCGTCCGCGAGGGCGGCGGCGCCGCGTCCGTGAGCCCGAGCCTGATCGCGACCGCCGCCGCCTCGACCCGTCCGGAGACACCGAGCTTCGAGAGGACCCGCCCGACGTGCACGTGCACCGTGCGCTCGCTGATGAAGAGGGCCTCGGCGATCTCCCGGTTGGTCCGCCCCTCCGCGATCAGGGCGAGCACCTCGTGCTCGCGGCGGCTGAGCCCGAACGCGTCCCCGCGCGGTGCGCGCGGCTCGCCGACGAGAGCACGGGTGAGGTCGATCCCGCCCCCCGACGTGCGGCCGCGTGCGGCGCTGGTCCCGGCCCCGGCGGGCGTGGCGTCCTCGCCGTGAGCGGCCGGCGGCCCGCCCCGGCGCACGTCCCCCGTCGGCGCCGCCCCCGCCCGGGGCGCGGCGGAAGCGATGTCCGGGAGCTGGATCAGCGCGCGCTCCGCGAGATCCGCGATGAGTCGTGCGAGCGGGCCTGCGCCGAGCCCCACCGCGGTCGCGTAGGCGTGGAGGAGCGGGACGCGGGCATCGGCCCGGCTCTCGAGCGCCCTGCCGCCGGCGCGCAGCCGGGCGGCCGCCTCGTCGAACCGGGCGCGGGCGGCGCGGTACGGGACGCCGATCGCGTCCCACTCGGCGGCGATCGCGTGCCAGTCCTCGGGGGTATCGCTGCGGTCGATCCGCGCGCGGTGGGCACGCGCCGTGGCGACGAGCGCCTCGGCCTCCCTCCGCGAGCCGATCGCCGGCCCCGCGGACGCGCGCGCGACCGCGTCGACGGCCGCGGCGAGCATGAGGGTCGCGCGCTCGCGCGCGGACGCTAGCGTCGCCAGGTCGCGACGCGACCGGGCGGACCCGGCCGCGTCGGCCTCCACCTCGAGCCCGAGCGCCGCGACGCGTGCCAGCAGCGCCCAGTCCTCGGTGCCCGCGACCCGGTCCCACGCGGACGCGATCGCGCGCCGGGCGTCGTCGAGGTCGCCCCGCCAGCGCGCGAGCGAGGCGGCGGCGAGCAGCGTGGGGACCGAGCTCTCGAGGTCCGGGCTCGTCTCGAGGTCGATGAGGAGCTGGCCGAGCAGGTGCGCCGCGGCCTCGCCCGCATCCGACTCGATCTCGACGATCGCGAGGTTCAGGACCGAGTACTCGAAGGCCGCCAGGGCCGCGGTGAGGCCGGTGGAGCGGATCCAGGCGCCGGCGAGGGCGAGCGCGTCGAGGCTGAGCGCCCGCGACTCGTCCCAGCGGCCGAGGAGGAAGAGGGTCTCCGCGGCATTGCCCCGGAGGAAGTTGCCGTAGATCTCCGCGAGGCCGGCCCGCTCCGCCTCGCGGATCCCGTCGAACGCGACCGCGAGCGCCTCCTCGCGGCGACCGAGGAGGTCGAGGACGGTCGTGAGGTTGGCCTCCGCCCGGAACCGCTCGTCGAGGAGCCCGAGCCGCTCCGCGGCGTCGCGCGACTCCCGGAGGACCGAGAGCCCACCCTCCGGGTCGTCCATCCAGGCGCGACAGACGCCGAGCGTGATCGTCGCCCCGACGAGCTCGGCCCGGCCCGCGCTCCCCGCGGCCTTCGCGGCGTCGATCGCGTCGGTGGCGTACTGGAGAGCGTCCGAGAAGAACCCCTCGAACATCCGTACCTGAGCGAGTGACCCGAGGACCGTCGCGCGCACGCGCGACGCGGACGCGGGCGCGATCGCGGCCGCCTCGCGATGTGCGTCGAGCCCGCCCTCGTGGTCGCCTGCTGCCCGCCGGTACCGGCCCAGCGCGTCGAGCAGGAGCGCGACCCGGGCGGGATCCGCGTTGCGGTCCGCGAGGGCGATCGCCGATTCAGCGTACGCGCCCGCGCGGATGGGAAGGCCGGCGGCATGCGCCGCGTCCGCCGCTCGGGCGCGGGCCTCCACGGGGTCCGGCGCCGCAGCCGGGGCGGCAGTCTCGCTCCGCGTCTCCTCGAGGTCGAGCGCGAGCTCGAGCGACGCGAGGGCGTCGGCGGCCGAGTCGCGCTCCTCCGCCATCCCCGCGGCGGCCAGGGCCGCGTCCCGGGCGCGGACGTCCATCCGTGCCGCCAGCCAGTGCGCCGCGGCCTCGGCCGGCTGGTCGGAGAAGGCGAGCGCGAGCGCCGTGTGATAGCGGCGGCGGAGCGTCGGGAGGAGGTCCGAGGCGACGGCCTCGCCGATGCGAGCGTGGCGGAACCCGACCGGGTCGTCGGCGGGGCCGGCCGGGCGCGTCTCCTCCGCGGACGCGTCGAGCACGACGATGGCGCCGTCCATCAGCGCCTCCGTGAGCCCGTCCCCGATCGACGGGTCCGGGACGAACGGGAACCCATCCGCGCGGACGAGCCCGGTACGCCCGGCGACCCGCGCGGCCGGCTGCCGGCGCGATCGCGCGGCCGAGGCGCGGCCGTACCCCGCGGGCCGGCTGCCCGGGACCTGCGCCACCTCCTCGAACGCGGCGAGGGCCGCCGAGAGCCGCGATGGACGGATCGGCGCGCCGGCGAGGGCGAGCGCCCGGAGGACGCGCCGGCACTCGCGTGAGCGGAGGGCGATCCGCGACAGCGACAGTTGCTCGAGCGACGCGTTGAGGCGGGCGGCGGGCAGCTCGCGGCGCGCCGCGAGGACCTCTTCGATCGCGAGGGGATTGCCCTCGGAACGCTGGGTGACCTGCAGGAGGGCGGTCGCCGACGGGCGCTCGCCCTCGATCGCCGTGACGAGCTCGACGATCGTGTCCCGATCGAGCGGGCCGAGTCGATCCGGCGCGCCGGTCGCGGGCCGTCCGCGAGAGAGCGCAGGGTCCGGTACAGCGGGTGGTCACGCGCCATCCGGTCCGGCTCGTACGTCGCGGCGACGCACAGGCTTCGGTCGCGGACCGCCCGCGAGAGGAACGCGAGGGCGCTGCGCGTCCCCGCGTCGGCGTCGTGCACGTCCTCCAGGACGAGGAGGGTGGGGCCGTCCTCGGCGATCCGCGAGACGATCCCGAGGATCGCCTCGAGCATCCGCGCCTCGCGCCCGATCCGCGAGACGATCGGCGGGTTGTCCGGGAGGAGGTCGAGGGCGGCGAGGCGGCCACGGAGCGCCGGAGCGATCCGGGCGAGCTCGCTCCCCCATCCACCCACGCGGGCCCGGAGGACGTCGTCCGGCAGGGGCCGAAGGTGCCGCGCGAGCGCTGCGGCGACCGGAGCGAAGGGGAGGCCGCTGCGCGTGGGATACGCGGCGCCGGTGAGGACGATGATGCCGCCGCCGGCCGCGTCGAGCCGGCGCGCGGTCTCGTCGAAGAGGCGAGACTTGCCGATCCCCGCGGTCCCTGCGACGAGGACGGTCGTGGGCTCTGCGCGCGCCGCAGCCTCGAGGGCGTCCGCGAGCGCCGCGAGCTCGCGCTCGCGGCCCACCAGGCGCTCGCTCACGAGACGGGCAGGCATGGCCGGAATCGTACGCCGCGGTCCCGCGCCGCGAGCGGTGGGCGCGTCGCAGCGGGACCGACGGAGCGCGGCTCCGGCGGCGGCGTGCCCCCGGCGGCCATACTGGTCGCGTGGGGTCGTTCGTGGACCGGCTCCCGCCGGTGAGGACATACCGCGAGATCCGGCGGGACTTCGACCGTCTCGTCCTCGTGCTCGCGGCCGGGGACCTCGTCGCGAACTTCGGGTTCGCGCTGGTCTTCCCGTTCCTGACGATCTACCTCGTGCAGCATCTCGGCGCGAGCGCCGCCGAGGCGGGCGTGATCCTCGCGCTCTACTCGATCTGCTCGATCGTGTCGGGAGCGGCCGGGGGTTGGCTGGCCGACCGCGTGGGGCGGCGGCCGGTCATGATCGTCTCGGTCGGCCTCACCGGCGTGGTCGTGGGCGTCATGGGCTTCGCCGGGGACCTCGTGACGATCGCGCTCCTCACCGTCGTGCTGGGGATCGTGGATCCGGCTTTCGTGCCCGCCGCCCGCGCCGCGGTGACCGACGTGGTGCCGGAGGAGCGGAGGCCCCGGGCCTTCAGCCTCCTGAGCGTCGCGAACGCCGTGGGGTGGATCGCAGGGCCTACGATCGGCGCCGGCCTCGCGTCGCTCGGCTACGACGTGCTCTTCCTCATCTCCGGCGTCCTGATCGGTGCCTACGCCCTCATCGCGATCGCCTGGCTCCCGGAGACGAAGGGAAGGTCGCCTGCTCGCCCGGAGCCGGCCCGAGCGGGGGTCGAAGCCGGCGCCGCGGCGGAAGCGGGGTCGAAGCCGGCGCCGCGGCGGAAGCGGGCGTCGCGCGGGCCGTCGCGATCGGGGATCCGGCCGGCCGCATCGAGGAGGCGCCCGTCGTCATCGGCCTGGAGCCCCAGCCCATGCGGACCAGCGGCGGTACCGGTCGGGACGCGTCGAGCGGCCTCCGATCCACCGGCGCGGAGTCGGACGACCCAGGGATCGCTCGGCTCCGACGGCGGACCTACGCGGCCTTCCTGTTCATCGCGCTCGCCGCGCAGGGGGCGATCTTCCTGTGGGTGAGCCTCCTCCCCGTCCACGCCTCCGCGGACCTCGGGATCACCACGGGGACGTGGGGCCTCCTGTTCAGCCTGAACGGGATCCTCATCGTGGTCCTCCAGCTGCGCATCACGAGCGCGGCGGAGAGACGGAGCCGGACGACCGTGATGGCGGGCGGGATGGTCCTGTACGCCGTCGCGATGACGATCGTCGCGCTCGCCGGGGAGCCGTCCTGGGCGGCCATCGCCATCGGTGGCGCCGTCGTCCTCATCACGTGCGGCGAGATGCTCTTCTTCCCGATGGAGGCGTCGTTCGTGTCGGACCTCTCGCCGGTGGACCGGCGCGGCCGCTACCAGGGCTTCCTCCTCGCGGCCACCGGCGCGGGGACGGCACTGGGGCCGCCGATCGGCGGCATCGTCCTGGACAGGGCACCGGGACCGGCGCTGTGGGTGGGCGCAGCCGGGGTCTTCCTCGTCTGCGCTGCCGCGCTCCTGGTGCTCGGGCGCGCGACCCGCGGCCTGCCGGCCGTCCAGGGAGACGAGTCGGGGTGAGAGCCCCGTGACGACCCGCCCGCTCGAGCTCACGCGGTCGGCGATCATCGCCCACCGCCGGGCGGCGGGAGCGCTCGACGAGCGACTCTCGCCGGGGCCGGGCGCGCTTCGACGCGCGGCCTGGGCTGGCCTCCAGGACAGCATGCCGCGTGCCGCGCTCCTGTCCATCCATGCGCGCGTCCAGGGGACGGAGCCTTCCACCTGGGAGGACCCGTCGCTCATCCAGCTGTGGGGACCGCGCTTCAGCGCATACGTGGTCGCGGAGCGCGACCGCGGGGTCTTCGCGCTCGCGCGCCTCCCCGACGACGAGAGGGCACGGCGGTTCGCGCAGGACCTCGCCGACCGGCTCGAGCGGTTCCTCGACGGCCGGTCGATGTCCTACGCCGATGCGGGGCGTGCGATCGGCGTCCAGCCCAACGCCCTGCGCTACGCGGCCTCCACCGGCCGCGTGCTCATCCGCTGGGACGGCGCGGCGCGGCCGACCGTGTGGACGGTGACACCGCCGGGGATCGAGCCTCTCGATGCGCGCGTCGAGCTGGCGCGCCGGTTCCTGCACGTCTTCGGCCCGGGGACGCAGGCGTCCTTCGGCGGCTGGGCGGGGATCCGTCCGCCGGCGGCTCGCGCCGCGTTCGACACGCTGGCCCCGGAGCTGACGCCCGTCCGCACGCCGATCGGCGACGCGTGGATCCTCACGGCCGACGAGCCATCCTTCCGCGTCCCGGCGGGCCCGCCGGCCCGGGCTCGGCTCCTCCCGAGCGGCGACGCGCTCTTCCTGCTGCAGGGTACGGACCGCGAGCTCCTGGTGCCGGACGCGGCCCGCCGTGGGGTGCTGTGGACCTCGCGGGTGTGGCCGGGCGCCCTCCTCGTCGGCGGCGAGGTGGCCGGCACGTGGCGGCGCGCGGAGGAGACCGTGCGCATCCGGCCATGGCGCCGCCTGACGGCGGCGGAGCGCGCCGCGGTCGAGGCGGAGGCGCGCAGCCTGCCGCTGCCGGGGGCCCGCGGTCCGATTCGGGTCGCCTGGGAGGCGGACGCGGACTGACCTGCGGTGCGACGGTCCCGCAGCGGCGGTCGCGCGTCGGGGGCGCCCCGGGTCGTCCCGCCCGCCTCAGTCGGCGGCGTCGCCCAGCAGACGCTCCACGATCACGCAGTCACGCCACTCCCCGTCGAGCCGGGCGTGGCGCCGGTAGATACCGACCTCGCTGAACCCCGTCGACGCGAGGAGCGCCCGGCTCGGCGCGTTCTCGACGAAGACGCGGGAGAGGAGCTTCCAGTACCCCGCGGCCTCGGCTGCCGCGACGAGCGCCTCCACGGCCTCGCGACCCGCGCCGCTGCCGCGGTGATCGCGTGCGACGTACACGCTGAACTCGGCGACTCCCGCATACGCCTCCCGCGGTCGGTACGCGGAGGTCGCGGCGAATGCGACGACCTCGCCTTCGCGCTCGACGGCCACGACCGGATGGATCCCGTCGAACCAGCCGGCGACGTCGGCCGCCGTCCGCGGCCGCGTCTCGAACGTCGCGATCCTGTCGGCGATCCCGTCGTTGTAGATGCGCGCGATCGCCGCGGCGTCGTCCGGGGTCGCGGCGCGCGACGTCATCCGGCGGACCCGGCCTCGCGTCGCACCTCCGCGATGAACGGCCCCAGGAGGGCGTCGAGCTCCGCCGCCGTCCGCTCGAAGGCGGCGAGCCTCTCGGCGTCGGTCCCTTCGGCCTCTGCCGGATCCTCGAGCCCCCAGTGGAGCGACGTGTGGGCGCCCGGGAAGACCGGACATGCCTGGCGGGCGCGGTCGCAGACGGTGATCACGACGTCCCACGGCTCCCCGAGGACCTCGAGCACGTTCGTGCTCCGGGCCCCGGTACAGTCGATGCCGCGCTCCGCGAGCACGCGGATCGTGTAGGGGTTCACGCCCTTCGGGTCGGTGCCGGCGGATGCCGCCACGAAGTCGTCGCCGCCGCGCTGCCGCAAGAGCGCCTCGGCGATCCGGCTGCGGGCCGAGTTCCCGGTGCAGAGGAAGAGGACGCGCGTGGGGGCTGTCATCGGCGCCTCCTCAGCCGAGCCGCTTGTGCATGGGGACGCCCGCGTCCCGGCAGACCGTCGTGAACTCGATCGACGCGCCGACCGCGGCGCCCGCCTGCGCGCGGGACACCACGGCGTAGCCAAGGCGGGGGAACCAGTCCTCCGCCGTCTCGGTGAGCAGGTACAGCTCGGTGATCCCCTCGGAGCGCCCGAGGCCCTCCGCGGCGCTCACGACCGCCCGCCCGACACCCGACCCGCGCCGGTCCGGGGCGACCGCGACCGAGCGGAGAAGCCCTGCCGAGCCGTAGCGCTCGATCGCGGCCGTGCCGACGATCGCGTCGCCGTCGCGGGCGACGACGCAGCGGGGGAACGCGGTCTCGAGCCCCTCGAGGGGCAGGCCGGCGCCGGAGACGAGCGCCTCCACCGCCGGCAGGTCCGCGGGTCGCGCCCGCTCGATCGCGACGCTCACTTGCGACCGCGGATGAACGAGCTGGTGATGACGCCGTCGAGGGCCGTGAGCGTCGCCTCGACGTCGAGGTCGGCGCGGACGCTCGCCGGGTCGAGGCCGCGCGCGAGGTCGGCGAGCTCGGCACGGCCGAGCACCCGGACCGGCTCCACGGACACGTCGGAGAAGCCCGCGTCGGCGAGCTGCGTCTCGAGATCGCTCCGCACCAGCGCGCCGGCGATGCAGCCGGTCCACAGGCCGACCAGGCCCGCAAGCTCGGGCGGGAGCGCCCGGGTGAGGACGATGTCGCTGATCGCGAGCCGGCCGTCGGGGCGCAGCACGCGGTACGCCTCGCGGAGCACCTGCGGCTTGTCCGCCGAGAGGTTCACGACGCAGTTGCTGATGATCACGTCCACGGACGCGTCGGGGAGCGGGATGGCCTCGATGGTCCCGAGGAGGAACTCGGCGTTCGTGACGCCCGCCTCCACCTGGTTGCGCCGTGCGAGCTCGTGCATCTCGGGCGTCATGTCGAGGCCGTATGCCGTGCCGCCGGGCGCGACCCTGCGGGCGGAGAGCAGGACGTCGATCCCGCCGCCGGAGCCGAGGTCGAGGACGTCCTCGCCGGGGCGCAGCTCGGCCAGCGCGGTGGGGTTGCCGCACCCGAGCGATGCCGCGACGGCCGCGTCCGGGAGCACCGCCAGCTGGTCACCCGCGTAGAGCGTCGACCCGAAGCTCGCCGCCTCCGTGGCCGGGCCGCAGCAGGAGCCGGCCTCCGTCGCCGCCCTGCCGTATCGCTCGCGCACGGCGGTGCGAAGCTCTTCGGCATCCTGGATGGTCATCGTCGTCTCCCGGCGTGCGGTCGTCCTGTAATATAGACGTCCATCTATGCTGGAAGGTAGACCAGACATAGACGAGTGTCAATGTATCGAGAGGTACGGGTGTGTCGATGACGGACGTGGCGCCGCTCCCGGTCGCGGGTGACGCCCTCGCCTGCTGCCCGGACGGGATCCGCGCGCCGCTCTCCCGGGAGACGGCGGAGAGCCTGTCGCGGCTGCTGAAGGCCGTCGCCGACCCCACGCGCCTCCAGCTGCTCTCGCTCATCAAGGCGCCGAGGGCGGGTCGGCGTGCGTCTGCGACCTCACGGAGCCGCTCGGGCTGACGCAGCCGACGGTCAGCCACCACCTGAAGATCCTCACCGACGCCGGCCTGGTGACCCGCGAGCGCCGCGGCGTCTGGGCGTGGTACGCGATCGACCAGGACAGGCTCGACGAGCTCGCCGCGCTCCTGCGCTGATCGGCGCTCGTGCGCCGGGATCGCCGTGTGCCCGCCCGGTCCTACGGCGCAGGCCGCGCGCGCCACGTCACTCGCCGGACGCCATCATCCGCGGGAGGGCAGTCACACGCCGCGCGCCCCGACCCGGCGGATGAACGCGACCGTCCGCTCGAAGGCGAGCTCAGCCGACTCCGGCCGGTAGGCGTCGCGGGACGGCTCGGCGAACCAGTGGCCCGTCCCCGGGTAGCGGTGGATCTCCGCCTCGCGACCTGCCGCGCGGAGCGCCTCCTCGAACGCCATCACCTGCTCGTCGGGCTCGAACGGGTCGGTCTCGGCGAAGTGGCCGAGGACCGGCACGTGCGCACGTGCGAGGCTCGGCCCGAGGACGGTCCCGTAGTAGACGACCGAGCCCGCGACCCGGTCGCGCTCCGCGGCGCTCCAGATGGACCACGCGGCCCCCAGGCTGAAGCCCAGGGTCGCGATCGGCGCGTCCAGCCCGAGTCGCTCGGCGAGCCGGTCGATCGCCGCGAGGGCGATCGCGTCGGCCGCCGCCTCGTCGAGCCTCCCGGCGAGCTCCTCCGCGCCCTCGATCGTGTCCGCCGTGGGACCGCGATACAGGTCGGGCGCGAGGACCGCGAACCCCTCGGCGGCGATCCGTTCCGCGTACGCGAGGGCGTCCGCGTTCAGGCCCCACCAGGCGTGGAGGACGATGACGCCCGGCATCCCCGGGGCCGGGTCGCCTGCGGCCCATGCGCGCGTCGGCCGGCCACCCGCCTCGATCGTCTCCCACGTGCCCATCGCTCACCCTCCTGCGTCAGGGCAGGGTACGCCCGCTCCCCGGTGCCCGCGGCGCCTGCGACTCCCGGCTTGCGCATCCGCGCCCCATCGGGCACACTGCGCGTCCGATGACACACACCTGCGTCTCCTGGTCGATGCGCATGCGCCGGCGGCCCCGCCGCGTGGAGGAAGGGGCCTGAGGCGCCGTTCGGCCTGAGCAGAGCAGGTCGAGCCGGGGCCGCAGGTCCGGTCCCGGGGCCGCAGATCCGAGCAGCGGATCTGCGGCTTTGTTGTTTCCTCCCCCAGCGCGACGGGTGACCGCCGAACCCCACCGGCCCTCCGGGCGAGCACGGACGCTCCCCGTCGGGTGACGCCCCCACCGGGGCCTCCGGGACCGACCCGACGACCGCACCCACCACCGGTGCGGACCCGATGGGCGCAGAGCGCGCCCCCAGCGTCGCGACGGGATCGCCGCGACGGACGACGAGAGGAACGACCAGTGACCGACGCGAAGAACTTCCGACCCGAGACGCTCGCCCTCCACGCCGGCCAGACGGTGGACCCGGCGACGAACGCCCGGGCCGTCCCGCTCTACCAGACGACGAGCTACAACTTCAACGACGCCGACCACGCGGCGCGGCTCTTCGCGCTGCAGGAGTTCGGGAACATCTACACGCGGATCATGAACCCGACGACCGGCGTCCTCGAGGAGCGCCTCGCGGCGCTCGAGGGCGGCGTCGGGGCCCTCGCGACCGCGTCCGGCCAGGCGGCCGAGACGCTCGCGATCTTCAACCTCGCCCGCGCCGGCGACAACATCGTCTCGGCCACGAGCATCTACGGCGGCACGTGGAACCTCTTCAAACACAGCCTGCCGAAGCTCGGGATCGAGGTCCGCTTCGTGGACTCCACCGACCCGTCGAGCTTCATCCCGGCGATCGACGAGAAGACGAAGGCGATCTTCCTCGAGACGATCGGGAACCCGAAGCTCGAGGTGCCGGACTTCGACGCGATCTCCGCGATCGCGCACGAGCGAGGGGTCCCCGTCATCGTCGACAACACGTTCGGGCCGCTCCTCGCCCGCCCGTTCGACCACGGCGTCGACATCATCGTCCACAGCCTGACGAAGTGGATCGGCGGCCACGGGACGAGCATCGGCGGCGCGATCGTCGACTCCGGCAAGTTCGACTGGGCGGCGTCGCCGCGCTTCGCGCAGGACTTCGTGGAGCCGGACCCGAGCTACCACGGCGTCAGCTACACCGCCGCCTTCGGGCCGCTCGCGTACATCCTCAAGGCGCGCGTCCAGGGGCTCCGCGACTTCGGGCCGGCGCTCTCGCCGTTCAACGCGTGGCTCTTCATCCAGGGCCTCGAGACGCTCCCGCTCCGGATCCGGAAGCACAGCGAGAACGCGCTCGCCGTGGCGCGCTGGCTGGAGTCGAACCCGAACGTCACGTGGGTCGCCTACCCGGGCCTCGAGAGCCACTGGACGCACGAGACCGCGAAGAAGTACCTCTCCGGCGGCTATGGTGGCGTCGTGACATTCGGCGTCAAGGGCGGACGCGAGGCCGGCCGTGCCCTCATCGACAACGTGCAGCTCTTCAGCCTGCTCGCGAACGTGGGCGACGCGAAGAGCCTGATCATCCATCCCGCGTCCACGACGCACCAGCAGCTCACGGACGACGAGCAGGCCGCATCGGGCGTCACGCCCGACCTGATCCGGATCTCCGTGGGCCTCGAGGCGATCGAGGACATCATCGCGGACCTCGACCAGGCGCTCGCGACGGCGACCGCGGGCGCAGGGGCGGAGCCGGTGGGCGCGACCGCGTGACCGCGGGCGGTCGGGGCGGCGAGGCCCTCGCCGTCCCGACGGCTGCTCATCCGCACGGCGGCGGGCCGGCGTCCGGCGCCGCCCGCCTCGGCACGGGACGCGTGGAATTGGTGGAGATCGGGGCGCTCGCGCTCGAGTCGGGTGCGACCCTCCCTGCCGCCCACGTCGCCTATCGACACGACGGCCCGGGGCCCCAGGAGGCCCCGCAGGTCGTCCTCGTGCACGCGCTCACCGGGTCGGCGGATGCCGCCGGCGACTGGTGGGCGCCCGTCATCGGCCCGGGGAAGGCGCTCGACACGGACCGTGTCGGGGTCATCTGCGCCAACCTTCTCGGGGGCCGCTACGGCACGACCGGACCCACCTCCCGCGACCCGGCGACCGGTCGCCCGTACGGCCCGACCTTCCCCCCGATCACGCCGCGCGACATGGCGGCTGCCCAGTGGGCGTTCCTCGACGCGGTCGGGATCCACGACGTGCCGCTCCTCATCGGGGGATCGCTCGGCGGGATGGTCGCGCTCGAGATCGCCCTCGCCCGCCCGGGTGCCGTCGGGACGCTCATGGTCATCGCCGCGCCGGCCGCCACCGGCGCCCTGGCGCTCGCCTGGGACCACATCCAGCTCGCACTCGTCGACCGACTGGGCGAGGAGGGGATGGACCTCGCCCGCCGCCTCGCGCTCACGACGTACCGGAGCGAGCAGGACTTCGACGACCGTTTCGGGCGGGACCTCGAGGAGGACGGGCGCCTCTCGATCGTCAGCTACCTGACGCACCAGGGCCAGAAGCTCGTCGACCGGTTCGACCCGGACACGTACCGCACCCTCGTCACGGCGATGGACGCGCACGACGCGGGCCGCGGCCGCGGCGGGGTGGCGGCGGCGCTCCGCGCGCTCGGCCCGGGGGCGACGGGACGCCCGACGCGCCTGCGCGGGATCGCGATCGTCGGCGACATCCTCTATGGCCCGTCGCAGGTGCACGCGCTCGTGGACGCGGGGATCGAGGCCGGCCTCGACGCCACGTACCGCGAGTTCCACTCGCGGAAGGGGCACGACGCGTTCCTCGCGGAGTGGGCGGAGATGGACGCCATCCTCCGCGAGACCGTGTCGGAGGCCCTGCGGTGACCGACGGGACGCGGACGGCGCCCGACGGGCGGGCCCGCTGCTGGTGGGCGGGCGATCCCGGCGCGAACGAGTCGCGCATGGTCGCGTACCACGACGAGGAGTGGGGCGTCCCCGTCTCGGACGACGTCGCGCTGTTCGAGCGGCTCTCGCTCGAGGGGTTCCAGGCGGGCCTGTCGTGGTCCACGATCCTCAACAAGCGCGAGGGGTTCCGCCGCGCGTTCGCGGGTTTCGAGCCGCGTGCGCGTGGCCGCGTTCGGCGACGAGGACCGCGCGCGCCTCCTCGCCGACGCGTCGATCGTCCGGAACCGCGCGAAGGTGGACGCGACGATCGGCAACGCCGCCGCGTTCCTCGCGGTCGTCGGGGAGCACGGGTCGTTCACCGCGTACGATCGGGTCCGTGATCGGCCGCGACCCGGGCGTCCCGCGCGTGCTCCCGCCGGGGACGCTCTTCGCGGACCTGACGCCGACGACCGCCGAATCCGATGCGCTCGCGAAGGACCTGAAGCGGCGGGGGTTCCGCTTCGTGGGCTCCACGATCGTCTACGCGTTCATGGAGTCGGTCGGCATCGTGGACGACCACCTCCCCGGCTGCTGGCGGTACCGGGGCGCCTGACGCTCTCCGCGCCGCCACCACGCCGTCGGGCGCGCCATCCGGCCCTACCGGACGACGCGCGACGCCCGGACAGTTGAGCGCGGGACCGGTGCGACGCGACTCGCCGGGGGACCGCGCCGGCCCGGACGGGGGCAGCGGACGTGTCGCTCACGTTCTACGCCGAGCAGCCGCTCCTCTTCTACACGGTCGCGACCGCGATCGTCGTCGTCGGCGTCTCGATCCTCCTGGCGATCGTCCGCCTGCCGGGCGTGTGGGTCCCGATCCGGACGTGGCTGGTGATGCTGCCGATCGTCCTGGGGGCCCTCTGGATCGACGAGCTGTTCTTCCGGCAGCCGGTCTGGACGATCCTCGTCGCCGCCGTCTCGATCATGGCCTTCAAGGAGTTCGCCCGCGTCACCGGGCTCTATCGCGAACGCCTCTTCGTCGTCATCGTGTACGGCGCGATCATCGCGGAGGCGATCGCCGCGTACCTCCAGCGCTACGACTTCTTCATGGCGATCCCGACCTGGGCCGTCCTCATCCTCGCTCTCGTCCCGATCGTCGAGCGGCGCACCGAGGGGATGCTCCAGGCGTTCGCGCTCTCGATCGTCGGCGTCATCTTCTTCGGCTACTTCCTCGCGCACCTCTCGTACATGGCGCAGTCGCCCGAAGGCTTGGGCTATGTCCTGTTCGTCGTGCTGATGACCCAGCTCAACGACGCGCTCGGCTACATCTACGGGAAGACGCTCGGCCGGCACCGCTGGACGCCGATCAGCCCGAACAAGACCCTCGAGGGCTCGATCCTCGCGCTGATCACGACGGTCGTCCTGACGTTCCTCCAGGCACCGATCGCGTTCCCCTGGGTGCCGCCGATCGGGGTGCTCGCGGCAGGCCTGATCGTCGGGGTCGGCGGGCAGGTGGGCGACCTCACGATGGCGAACGTGAAGCGCAACGTGGGCGTGAAGGACTTCGGCCACGTCCTCCCCGGGCACGGCGGCCTCACCGACCGGGTGAACTCGCTCATGATCACGGCCCCGGCCTTCGCGCACTTCATGGGCTACCTCTTCGGGGGGTTCCCCACGTGAACGCGGCGGGGGTTCCCGCACCGGACCGCCCGGCGGACGCCCCGTCGGACGCAGGGGTGGTGGACGGTCGCGCGGCCGGGGCGGACTTCCGGTACGACCCGTTCCCCGACATCGACATGCCGCTCCCCGCGCGTCTCGGGCAGTTCCCGCGCCAGCCGGACATCGCGACGGACGTCGCGAGGGCCGTCGGCGGACCGATCGCGGCCGGCTTCATCCGCACGCAGTTCCGGTTCGAGGTCGTGGGCCGGGTCCCCGACGTGCCGCGCCTCGCGCTCATGCCCAACCACCAGAGCCATCTCGACGCGCTCGCCGTCCTCTCCGTCCTGCCGGCCCGCCTCCGCCGCCGCGTGACGGTCCTCGCGGCGCGCGACTACTTCTTCGAGCGCCCGGCGCCCGCCCTCGTCGCTTCGATCCTCTGGGGTGCCGTAGCGTTCGACCGCCGGAGCCGCCTCTCTGAGCTCCGGCGCTGGACCCGGGTCCTCCAGGACACGCCGGAGGGCTGGTTCCTCGTCTTCCCCCAGGGGAGCCGCAAGACGACCTCCCTCCACGCCGGGCTGCCGCTCGTGCTCGCCCGGTCGGGGTGGCCGGTCCTGCCGGTCGCACTCGCGGGGACCGCGGAGGCGTGGCCGGTGGGCGCGCCCCTGTGGCGCCCGTTCCGGCGGATCCGCGTGACGTTCGGGGAACCGGTGGAGGACGCCGGCACGCGCGACCTCCTCGACGTGCTGGCCGGGTTCTGGGAGGCGCACGGCCACCTCGACGACCCGCCGGAGGGACGCCCATGAGCCCGGATCTCGGCCTCTACTCGACCAAGTACGCGCTCCGCCGCTGGCTCGCGCGGATCCCGGGCGTCCGGGGCCTCCGGCCCAACGCCGTCTCAGTGGCGTCGCTGGCGCCCTCGGCGCTCGCCGCACTCGCGATGTGGTTCGGTGCGTGGCCGCTCGTCATCGTCGGGATCCTCGGCCGGATGGCGCTCACCGTCATGGACGGGCTCATCGCCGAGGAGTTCGACCGGAGGACCCGCATCGGGCCGTACGTCAACCGCCTCCCGCAGGACATCGGGGACGCGATGC
Organism: uncultured Chloroflexia bacterium; assembly: GCA_963844945.1. Classification (GTDB taxonomy): domain Bacteria; phylum Chloroflexota; class Limnocylindria; order Limnocylindrales; family CSP1-4; genus CAIYQJ01. The sequence goes on along the minus strand of CAWJQZ010000059.1, from coordinate 171,100 downwards.
TGTTCGTCGCGTTCCTGCCGTGGGCGGCTCCCGTGTGGGTGGCCCTGCTCCTCGCATCGGCGTGGCTCGTGAACGTCGCGGGCGTCCTGCCCGGGATCGCCGGCGGCTCCATGCAGCCGGTCGGCCCGGCCGGCCAGCCCGACCGGATCGCGATCGTCCTCGTGGCGTCGGCCATCGCGATCGTCGTCCCGATCGACTGGTCGATCGTCGCCGCGCTCATCGTCGTCCTCTCCCTGCCGACCTTCGCGCTCCGCGTCCGGCGGACCTGGCGCGAGCTCGGCCGCGCCTGACGGAGGATCGCCGTGGACCCTTATCACGCCAGCCTGCGGTTCGCGATGCGGACCGGGGGACAGCTCTCCGACGGGATCCGCCTCGGCTACCAGGAGGGATTCAACGCCGGGGTGATGGTCGACTACGTCTACCGGAACCAGCCGCACGGCGTCACGCCGCTCGGGACGTTCATCGACCGGGTGATGCTCAACCACCCGGTCTGGCGGGGAGTGCGCGGTCGGCGGCGCCTCCTCGTGCGACAGGTCCGCGCGGCGATCGCCGAGGCGCCGGGCCCGGCGCTCTTCGACGTCGCGGCGGGCCCGGGCTCGTACCTCTTCCTCCTCCCGCGCGGGGGCGAGTACTGGGCCGGCGACAGGGACCCGGAGGAGGTCGGCCGAGGGGCTGCACGGGCGATGCGGGAGGGGCGCGAGGACATCCGCTTCGTCTCCTCCGACGCGTTCGACCCGTCGACGTGGCCGCGCCCGTCGTTCGACATCCTCGTGGCGTCGGGGTTCTTCGACATCCTCCCGGAGATCGAGGACGTGCGACGCCTCCTCGCGGCGGGGACCGAGGGGACGCGTCCGGGCGCACGCTGGGTGCTCACGGTCATGGAGGACCATCCGGACCTCCTGCTCCTCCGCGACGTGCTGGTGGACTGGGACATGGGACCGTGGGTCGCGGTGACCCGGTCGGCCGAGGAGGTCATCGAGGAGGCGCGGCCGCTCGGCTGGGAGCCGGTCGTCGTCGAGCGCGAGAAGGAGCGCCTCTTCGGCGTGGCGACGCTCCGCAGGGTCCGATGAGCGGCATCGGGTCGGGCCGCGCGGCGGATGGTCGCGCGGCTACCGGGCCTGGGGGCGCCACGGGCGTCGCCTGGGTGACGGGGGCCTCCGGCGCGTGGGGCGGTGCGATCGCCCGCGAGCTCCTCCGTCGCGGGTACGACGTGGTCGCCCTGGGACGGGCGGAGCCGCAGTGGCTCGCCGCGGAGGCGGCCGCCGGCGGGCGCCGGAGCGGGTGGATCACGTGGGACCTCGCGTCGCCGCCGGCGGGCGGCGACCTCGCCGGACGCGCTCCGGCAGGCATGCAGGGCGTGCCGGACGTGCTCGTGGACGCGGCCTTCTCGACGGAGGGCGACGCGGCCGCCCTGGTCGCGGCCGACTACGTCGCGAAGACCGAGCTCATCGGCGCGGTGGCGGCGGCGATGCGCGCGCGCGGGTCCGGCAGGATCGGCGTCCTGGTGGGCCAGAACGGCCGCCTCGGACTCGCCGGCCTCGGTGACCTCTCGGCGCCGCAGGGCGCCCTCTGGGCGTGGGCCGAGGCCTTGGGCGCAGACCTCCGGACGGCGACGCCGGACGTGCGGCTCACCATCGTCATCCCGCCACGGACCGCCTCACCGACACAGCGTGTCGTCGCGGAGCGGAGCGGCCGGACGGCGAGGCTCCACCCGCCGGACGCGCGGCCGGTCGTCGGCGGGATCCTTGCCGGGCACCGCCGCGCGGGTCGGCGGCCCATCCTCGCCGGACTCGCCCTCATCGTCCGGTAGGACGCGTCCGGAGCCACCGGGTCGCCCGAGGGCCCCCTCCGACGACCGCGGCTATGCTGCCGCCATGCAGGTCGCCGACCGGGTGGAGCGCGTCAACGAGAACATCACGAACGTCTACCTCGTGGAGGAGGACGGGCGGGTCACGATCGTCGACGCCGGGATGCCCGGGAACTGGGACATCGTCATGAAGGGCCTCGCTCGGATCGGCCGGACCCTTGCCGACGTCGACGGGCTGGTGCTCACGCATGCGCACGCGGACCACGTGGGCGTCGCGGAGCGCATCCGCGTCGGCGCACCGTGCGAGGCCTTCGTCCACGAGGAGGACCACGACTACCTGATCGCCGGGAAGCGGCCTCCGGGCGGCATGGATCGTGGGTTCAGCATCCGCCTCGTGAACATGGCGCTCTACGGCGCGCGGAAGCGCGGGACGACGATGGTCCCCGTCGCCGAGGCACGCTCCTTCGCCCACGGCGACGTCCTCGACCTCCCCGGCTCCCCGCGGATCGTCCATGCGCCCGGCCACACCCCCGGCGCGTGCGCGATCCTCTTCGAGGAGCGCCGCGCGCTGATGACGGGCGACTCGCTCAACACGGTGGACGTCATCAAGGGCCATACCGGTCCGCGGGTCAGCCCGTTCTACACGGATCGCGCGATGGCGGTCGCGTCGCTCGCCCGCCTCGACGGGCTGCCGGCGCGGATCGTCCTTCCGGGGCACGGCGAGCCGTTCGAGGGGACCCCGTCCGAAGCGGTCGCGCTCGCGCGCGCGGCCGCGAGCCCCTGAGCACGAGAGGTCCACCATGCGTCCCCGTGTCCCGTCGATCCCCGCAGCGCTCGGCTTCGGTGCGCTCGCGAGCGGCCCGGCACTCCTCGTCCTCGTGCTGTTCCGGGCCGCTCTCGGGTCCAGCGGGCTGCTCGAAGCGGCCGCCGACGGCGTCCTGCGCTACATCCCCCTCCCCGTCTTCGACGCGGGGATCGCGACGTTCGGTCCCGCCGCGAAGGGTGGCCTCTCGGTCGGGGTCGCCCTCGGCATCGTCGTCGCGGGTGCGCTCCTCGCGCCGCTCGCGCTCCGGTGGACGGCCGACCTCTCCGCCGTCGCGGCGGGCCTGGGGACCGCGGGGGTCGCGCTGCTCGTCGTCGAGGTCCTCGTCCTGCCGCTCCTCGGCGAGGGCCTCTTCGGCGCGGGGACGACGAGCGACCTCCTCGCGCTCCAGGTCCCGCTGATCCTCGCGGCGCTGGCCTACGGTCTGACGCTCGCCGGGCTGGCGCGGACGGTCGGGGCCGTCACGCCCGCGGCTGCCGACGCTGCCGGGGGGGCCGTCACGCCCGCGGCTGCCGAGGCCGCGACTGCCGGGGCTGCCGACGCGGCCGCAGGGGCCGCCGACGAGGCCCCCGGCGCGCCCGCCGACCCCTCGCGCAGGCTCCTCCTCCGTCGCGGCCTCCTCGCCTTCGGCGGCGTCTCGCTGCTCGCGAGCCTGGGGGCGATCACGTGGCGCGCAGGCTCCGCCGCCAAGGTGACCGCGTCGGCGCCGGCGCCCACCACCCCGCCGGACGATCCGTTCGGGCCGACGCCGGCGCTCACCCCCGTCGGCACGTTCTACACCGTGAGCAAGAACCTCGGCTCGCCGTCGGTGGACGGGCGCGCGTGGCGCCTGTCGGTGGGCGGGCTCGTGGACCGGCCGTTCGAGATGACGCTCGACGAGCTGGTGGCCCTCCCGTCGGAGGAGGCCTACCGCACGATCATGTGCATCAGCGACGACATCGTCGCCGGCGACGACTACATCGGGAACCAGCGCTGGGCCGGCCTCCCAGTCTCCGTCCTCCTCGACCGGGCCGGCGTGCAGCCGGACGCGCACTTCGTCCTCTGGGAGGCGGAGGACGGCTACGTCGAGTCGCTGCCGCTCGACGTCGCCCGCGACCCCGAGACGTGGATCGTCCACGCGATGGACGGGAAGCCCCTCACCGCGGACCACGGGTTCCCCGCGCGGATCCTCATCGCCGACCGGTTCGGCATGAAGGCCCCCAAGTGGCTGAAGTCCATCACCCTCTCCGCGACCGAGGCCCAGGGCTACTGGGAGCAGCGTGGGTGGGATGCCGAGGCGAAGGAGAAGATCCTCTCCCGCATCGACCTCCCCCAGGGAGGCGACGTCGTGCCGGTCGGCGTGCCGTTCGCCGTCACCGGGATCGCCTTCGCGGGCGACCGCGGGGTGGCGCGCGTGGAGGTGAGCCCGGACGACGGGAAGACCTGGGTCGACGCACGCCTCGAGGACGCCGCGCAGGCTCCGCTCGGGCCCCTGACGTGGGTCCGGTTCCGGGCGGACGTGACCGTCGCAGCTGCCGGCCGGACGTGGCTCGTCGTGCGCGCGACGGACGGGACCGACGCGCTCCAGGTCGAGGAGGTCACGCCTCCGTCGCCCTCCGGCTCCACGGGGTGGCAACGGGTGCCTGTCGTCGCCGGCTGACCGCGAGCGCCCACCGGCGATCCGCGCGCCGAACGCGGTCCGCGTGAAGTCGCGGCGCTACCATCCGGCGATGAGCAGCCACGACGAGCCCGCGCCCATCGGCATCCTCTGCGCGCTCCCCGAGGAGCTGCGCCTCTACCGGGAGGAGGTGGAGCGGGCGGAGTCGTCGATGCACGGCGGCGTCCCCGTGGTCCGGGGGACGCTCGCGGGCCGGCGCGTAGTCCTGGCCGAATCGGGCATCGGGAAGGTCAACGCCGCCTCCGCCGCCACGATCCTCCTCGAGCGGTACGGCTGCGACCGCCTCCTGCTGTCCGGCGTGGCCGGCGCGGTGGACCCGGCGCTGTCGATCGGCGACGTGGTCGTGGGGACGCGCGTGGCGCAGCACGACTACGGACGGATGGGGGACGACGGGATCGTCGCGTACCAGCCGGGCGGCATGCCGTTCCCGGGCGCGAGCGACATGGTGGGATGGCCGCTCCGCGCCGACCTCCTCGGCCACGTCCGCGCGGCGCTCGCGGGCGAGCCGCTGCCGGGGATCCGTGCCCACGAGGGCGACGCGCCGCACGTCCCGGCCGTCCACTTCGGGACGATCGTCACCGGCGACGTCTTCGTCCAGTCGGACGCGGTCCGGGAGCGGCTCCGGTCCCGCTTCTCGGCGCTCGCGGTCGACATGGAGTCGGGCGCGATGGTCCAGGTCGCTGAGCGCTACGGCGCGGCGTGGCTCGTCGTCCGCGCCGTGAGCGACCTCGCCGGCCGCGAGGGCGGAGTGGACTTCGCCGTCTTCCTCGAGGACGCCGCGCACACCGCGGCCGCGCTCGTCCGGAGGCTCGTCCCGGTCCTCTGAGGCGCGGGCCGGCAGGGGCGTCGCACCCGGCCCGCCCGCCGGTCGGAGAGCCGCCCCGGGCCCCCGGGCCCCCGGGCCCTGCCGTCAGCGCGCGGCGAGCCCCTTCTCGAGCAGCGAGGCGTCCACGCCGGGCGGGGTCATCCGCTCGGTCGCGTACACGTAGAGGACCGCGCTCACCATCGCCCCGAGGGCCGACGAGATGATCGCGACAAGCCCGAAGAGCGAGGACGCCGACGATGATCGCCGGGACCCCCACCGCGATCGCGTCGCTCACGATCGCGAAGACGCCCGCGACGACGAAGACGACGCCGAGGAGCACGCCGCCGATGGTGAGCACGAGGTACCCGAGGCCGTAGCCCCAGACGCGCCGTAGGCCGCCGAGGGCCGCGTCCTGCCCGAAGAACGAGCGGAGGATCGCGATCGACCGGCGGATCGCCGGCCACGGGTAGTGGCCCTCCACGATGATCACGGGAAGGACGAAGAGGGTCGCGATCCCCCACGCGAGCCCCCCGATGACCGAGATGAGGGACCCGACGAAGCCCGCCCGCTCGCGGATCGCCTGGAGGATGAGCCCGACCGTGGACGTCACCAGGCCCCACGCGAACAGCGGCCCCAGGCGGCCGAACGCGACGGAGAGCCCGTGACCCACGCTCGCGTGCCCGCCGTGCACCACGACGAGCGCCTCCGAGGTGAGCGCGCCGCTGAAGAACGAGACCACGCACGCGATGACGAGGAACGCGATGACGAGGAGGACGATCCCGACCGGGCCCACCTGGGGTTCGGCGCCCTTCGCCGCCTGGTCCGCCATCTGCAGGCCGAGGGGCCCCAGCAGCACGAGGGTCACGACCGCCACGGCGATCGTGGAGAGGATCGGGAACGCGAGCAGCGCCGCATTGTGCCGGATCATCCCCATCGCGAAGCTGAAGTCGACGCGCTTGCCCATCGGATCCTCCACCCATCGCGGTCCGTGCCACGCTCCCCGCGGCGACCGCCGACGTCACGATACGACCCGGCGCAATGGCCCGGGACCGGCGCGCGGACGAGCCGGCGCCGCGTCGCGGCTGGCGCACGGCATGAGAGGATTTCCGCCCCGACCGCCGAGGACACCAAGATGACCGACTCGCCCGCCCCCCATCGCTCCGGCGCCCCGTCCGACCGCGTCCGCGTCCGCCGCAAGCCGGACCGCGGCCGGTACGAGCGCGAGACCATCGAGGGGATCCTCGATGAGGGGTTCGTCGCGTACGTCGGCTACGTCGTGGACGGCCAGCCGTACGTGATCCCCACCAACTACTGGCGCGACGGCGACCACGTCTACTGGCACGGCTCCACCGCGAGCCGGATGATCCGGACGATCGCGTCGGGCACGCCCGTCTGCCTGACCGTGGCCCACCTGGACTCGATCATCCTCGCGCGCTCGGGCTTCAACAGCTCGGCGGACTACCGGTCGGTCGTCGTCGTGGGCGTCGCCGAGGTCGTCCCGGACGAGGAGAAGGCCGCCGCCCTCGACGCGTTCCTCGACGCGCTCGCCCCCGGGCGCTCCGTGGAGGTCCGGCCGATGAACGAGAAGGAGCTCAAGCAGACCGCGGTCGTCCGACTCTCGCTGGCCGAGGCGTCGGCGAAGGTCCGAACGGGCGGCCTCGTGGACGACCCGGGCGACGAGATGTGGCCGGTCTGGGCGGGGACGATCCCCACGAAGCTCACCCTGGGCGAGCCGGTCCCGGCCGCGGACCTCATGCCGGGGATCCTGCTGCCGGACAACGTCCGCGACCTCACCGAGCGCTGACGGGCGATATCGTCTCCCTGATGCCCACCGCCCGCACCGGCTATCACCCGCCCGCCGGCCCCGACCGGTTCGCGGCGATCGACCGCCCCACGCTCGTCGTGGACCGCGCCCGCGCGGAGCGGAACATCGCGCGGATGGCGGGGAAGGCCGCGGCGAGCGGCGTCCGGTTCCGGCCGCACTTCAAGACGCACAACGCGGTCGAGGTGGGCGCATGGTTCCGCGACGCCGGGGTCACGGCGATCACCGTCTCCTCGGTCGAGCACGCGGTCCTGTTCGCCGACGCCGGCTGGGACGACGTCACCGTCGCCTTCCCGCTCGTCACGCGCGCGCTCCCCACGATCCGGGACCTCGGCGAGCGCATCCGGCTCGGCGTCCTCCTCGACAGCCCGGAGGCTGTCGACGCCCTCGCGGCGACGGACGCGCGCGTCGATGTCTGGATCGACATCGACTGCGGCTACGGGCGCTCGGGCGCACCGTGGGACGACGCGGCGCGGCTGGCCGAGGTCGGGTCGGCCGTCGTCCGGCTCCCGCGAGCCCGGCTCCGGGGCGCGCTGACGCACGCCGGGGAGACGTATCGGGCGCCCGACGTCGACCCGGATCCGGACGATCTGGACGCAGACCGCCGCCCGGCCTCCGCGGCCCGGGACGTCCTCAAGGCCGCGACCCGGATGGACGGCCTGGAGGTCTCGGTCGGCGACACGCCCGGCTGCAGCGTGATGCAGCGGTTCGACGGCGTGGACGAGGTCCGCCCTGGCAACTTCGTCTTCTACGACCTGCAGCAGCTCGCGCTGGGGAGCTGCGCGGAGGACGACCTCGCCCTCGCGGTCGCCTGCCCCATAGTCGGGGTCTATCCCGCGCGGGGCGAGGCCGTCGTCCACGGAGGCTCCGTCCAGCTCTCGCGCGACGTCGCCCCTGGCCCGGGCCAGGGCGCGAACTTCGGCCGTCTCGCCGTCGTGGAGGCCGACGGCTGGCGCCTCCTCCCGGCCGAGGACGCCTTCGTCCGCTCCATCTCGCAGGAGCACGGGGTCCTGCGCTGCTCGCCGGCCGTGCTCGAGGGGCTGCGCGTCGGCGACCTCGCGTTCATCGTCCCCGCGCACGCCTGCATGCCCGCGAACCTCGTCCGGCAGCGGCTCGTCGTCTGACCCTCAGCAGCCCCGCCGACCCGGCGGCCGCGAGCTCCGACGGCTCACCAGCGATCCACGGCCGACACGAGCCGGTCGATCTCCTGCTCCGTCGCGGCGGTGAGGATCACGCCGTCCGCGCCCGCGTCCCGCCACTCCTCCCAGGTCTCCCGTGGGCTCTCGCACCACGGCACCAGGATATCTCGGTCCTCCGGCCCCGCGAAGACGCCACCCTGGAAGGAGACGAGCACGCGCTGCCGCGCGCGGGACCTGCCCGCCGCGTCGAGCGCCTCGAGGTAGACGGGGAGGTTCTCCCGGAAGTTGGCAGTGAAGGCGGTCCACCCATCCCCGATCTCGGCTGCGAGCCGGGCGCCGGTCCGGCTCTCGCCGCCGACGACGATCGGGGGCGGGGCGTCGAGACGAAGGCCGGAGGCGTCGCGCAGCGGGTGGAACGGCGATCCGCGTGTCACGACCTCCCCCGACCACAGCGCCCGCATGATCGCGACGGCGTCACGGAGGCGCTCGACGCGCTCCGGGGCCGGCGGCAGCGGCATGCCCAGGGCTTCGTGCTCCTCGACGCCACCGCCGATGCCGATCCCCAGCACCACGCGCCCACCGCTCATCCGGTGCAGCGTGGCGGCCATCGCGGCGACGACCGCCGGATGGCGGTTGGTGACGTTGAGGACGAACGTGCCGAGCTCGACCCGCTCCGTCGCTCCGGCGGCGACGCTCAGGGCGGTCCACGCCTCGACCACGGGGACGGGCGCCCCCGCCGCCCCATGAAGTGATCCCAGCACCAGATGCCCTGGTACCCGGCGCGATCCAGCCGCCGCGCGGCCGACAGCCACCACGCGGGATCCGATCCGATCGATGCGATGTTCACCCCGATGGGCGGCCGCGACGGCTCGTTGGCGATCCCCATGGTCGACTCCTGCGGTCACCGGCGTACCCGGGGTTCCGACGCTCCCGGGGTCTCCCGACGACGGCGGACAGGCGTCGAGGGTACCGGGTCGCGGGCTCTCAGGCGCCGGCCGGGCTCTCCGCGTCGGCGACGGCAGCCGCACGGGCGCCCTCGTCCGACGAGCGCCCCGCCATGGAGGTCGCCGCGACGCCGACGAGGATCAGCGCGAACCCGGCCAGGTCGGCTGCGGTCAGGGGCTCGCCGAGGATCAGCCAGCTCGCGACGTAGCCGACGACGGGGACCGCGAGGAACCCGGACGTCGCAGCGAGCGGCCCGAGCGACCGCGTCACGGACTGGCTCCCCCAGTACGCGAAGGCCGTCGCGATCGGCCCGCTGTACAGGACGGCGAGCACCGTGGCCGGCGACCATGCGATCGGCTTCCCCGCGTCGAAGACGAGGGCCAGGATGCCGAGCGGCACGACAGCGACGAGGAGCTGCCACGGCTGCAGCTCGAGCGGCGAGGCGTGCCACGTGTGGCGGCGGATGTGGATCGTCGCGAGTGCCCAGACCATCGCGCTCGCGAGCAGCATCGCGCTCCCCGCGAGCGCGCCGGGCACGCCCCAGTCGATGACGGCCGGGTTGAGGAGGACGAAGATCCCGGCGAGGCCGAGCGCCAGCCCCACGACCTCCGGACGGGCCAGCCGCATCCGGAAGAAGAGGACCCCGAAGATCGCCACCCAGAGCGGCATCGTGTAGTTGAGGATCGACGACCGCCCGGCGGGGACCACCTGGAGGGCGAGGTTCATCAGCGCGATGTTCAGGGCGATCGGCCCGAGGCCCACGGACAGGACGATCGGGATGTCTGCCCGGGGCGGCCTGCGGATGTCGCGCCGCGCGCCGAGGATCCCGAGGAGGACTGCCAGGCCGGTCGTCACCCGGAGCACCGCGTAGGTGAACGGCGGGATCGTCTCGAGGCCGATCTTCGCGACGACCCAGTGCACGCCCCACACGGCGGCGACGAGCGCGAGGAGGGCGTAGGCGGCCGTCCGGCCGTGGACGGCGCTCGCGCCCTTCGACGCGGCGTCGGTGCCGGAGGCGGTGGGTGCCGGCGGGGTCTGGGGCGAGGTCGTGCGCTGCTCCCGGGAATCACGCGGAGTGCGGGGCCCCGATGGTAGTCCATGGGTCGGGCGACAGGCGACGGGACCCCATCGGCCCCCGCGCGTCCCGCGGCCCTCACGCACCCACCGCGTTCGGGCAGACTTCGGAGACCGATGACCGCGACCGTCGATCCCCGCCCGCGCACCACCACGGAGCTGCCCGTCCTGCTGTCGCGCCTGACCCGCGCCGTCCGGGGCGAGGTCCGGTCCGACGCGGCCGTCCGCGCCCTCTACTCGTCCGACGCGTCCAACTACCGGGTCCTCCCGACCGCCGTCGTCGCGCCGGTCGACGCGGACGACATCGCGGCGGCCCTCGCGATCGCCGCTGAATCCGGCGTCCCGGTCACGATGCGCGGGGCCGGGACGAGCATCGCGGGCAACGCGATCGGGACGGGTCTCGTCCTCGACGTCTCGCGCCACATGGCGGGGATCCTGGACTTCGACCCCGTCGGGATGACCGCCACGGTCCTCCCGGGCACGGTGCTCGACGACGTGAACGTCGCCGCGGCGCGCCACGGCCTGCGCGTGGGACCGGACCCGTCCACGCACGACCGGTGCACGGTCGGCGGGATGATCGGGAACGACGCGTGCGGCTCCCACTCCGTCCGCTGGGGGACCACGGCGCAGAACACCCTCGGCCTCGAGGTGGTCACCGCGGCCGGCGGGCGGTACCGGATCGGCGACCTCCGCGACCCGGGTGGGCGCCTCGCGCCGGCACCGGCCGGGCCGGGGCCGGTCATCGGGGCCGCGATCGCGGCCCTTCTCGACCGGCACGGCGACGCGATCCGGCGGGAGCTCCCGCCGTGGCCACGCCGCGTCTCCGGCTACGGGCTCGACCGGCTGCTGCCCGAGAACGGGGCCGACATGGCTCGGGCGCTCGTCGGCACGGAGGGGACCTGCGCGATCGTCTCCGCCGCGACGCTCCGCCTCGTCCGGGCGCCGAAGGTGAAGGGCCTGCTCGTCGTCGCGTTCGCGGACGACATCGCCGCCGCGGCCGCCGTCCCGCCGCTCCTCCCTGCCCGGCCGTTCACGTGCGAGAGCCTCACGGCCGACCTGCTCACGCGCTGGAAGGACCCGGGCCTCCTGCCGCCCGGCGGCGCGTGGCTCCTCATCGAGGCCGGCGGCGCGGACGTCGTCGAGATGCGCGACCACGCCGACCGGCTGGCGCGCGCCCTCGGCACCCGTCCGGGCTCCGCCGACGCCGTCCTGCTGGAGGACCCGCGTCGCACAGTCGACCCTCTGGAAGGTCCGGGAGGACGGCGCGGGACGGTCGGGCCGGCTGCCCGACGGGACGCCGGCGTGGCCCGGCTTCGAGGACGCGGCGGTCCCGCCCGAGCGCCTCGCCGCCTATCTCGCCGAGCTGCGCGCGCTCCTCCGCGACCAGGGGCTGCAGGGGATCACGTACGGCCACTTCGGCGAGGGCTGCATCCACCTCCGCGTCGGGTTCGGGCTGGACCGGCCCGGCGGCACGGAGCGCCTCCGCGGCTTCATGGAGGCGGCCGGCGACCTCGTGGTCTCCCACGGCGGCTCGCTCTCCGGCGAGCACGGCGACGGCCGGGCGCGGGGAGAGCTGCTCGCGCGGCAGTACACGCCGGAGATCCTCGACGCCTTCCGCGCGTGGAAGGCCGCGTGGGACCCCACCGACATCCTCAACCCGGGGATCATCGTGGACCCGCTCCCGCTCGACGCGGACCTGCGGCGCCCGCGACCGACGCTCATCGCGCTGGACCCGGCGTTCGCCTACCCGGCCGACGGCGGGGACCTCCGGGCCGCGACCGAACGCTGCATCGGGGTCGGGAAGTGCGTCTCCCGCCTGGGCTCGGCCGCCATGTGCCCGAGCTACCGCGCGACGGGCGACGAGCGGGACTCGACGCGCGGGCGGTCACGGCTCCTCCAGGAGATGGCGGCCGGCTCGCTGGCGGAGGCCGGCTGGCGGTCGAAGGAGGTGCTCGACGCGCTCGACCTCTGCCTCCAGTGCCGCGCCTGCGCCTCCGACTGCCCGACGGGCGTGGACATGGCGACCTACAAGGCCGACTTCCTCGACCACCACTACCGCGGCCGTCTCCGGCCGCGCGTCCACTACACCCTGGGACGCCTCCCGGCCTGGCTTCGGCTCGTGCGTCGGGTCCCGGGCGGGAGGCGGATCGCGAACGCGACGATGGCCCACGCGCCGACGCGCCGGGCGTTCGCGGCCGTCGCGGGGCTCGCGGGCGAGCGGAGGATCCCGGCGATCGCACCGCGCACGTTCGTGGACGAGGCGACCGCGCGGACCGGCGGGGCGCGGACCGGATCGGCGGCCGGGCCGGCAGACACCGCGGCGAGGACCGACGACCCCACCCGGCCCCGGGTCGTCCTCTGGCCGGACACGTTCACGAACCACCTCTCCCCGGGGACGGGGCACGCGGCGGTGCGCGTCCTCGACGCGGCCGGGTACGCGGTGACCGTCCCGCGGGCGCCCGTCTGCTGCGGCCTCACGTACATCACGACCGGCCAGCTCGACGCGGCGCGCGCGATCCTCCGCCGGACCCTCGACGCACCGGAGCTCGCCGGCGACGAGCCGGTCGTGGTGCTCGAGCCGTCCTGCGCCGCGACGCTCCGCGAGGACCTGCCGGGGCTGCTGCCCGGGGACGGGCGCGCGGCGGCGCTCGCGGCGCGCGTCGTGACCTTCGCGGAGGCCGTGGACGCGACGGGCTGGTCGCCGCCCGGCGGCGCGCCGCTCCATGCGTGGTGCAGCCGCACTGCCACCAGCAGGCCGTCCTCGGCACAGCCGCCGACCGTCGCGTCATGGAGCGCGCGGGGATCGTCGCGGACACGACCCTGGCCGGCTGCTGCGGCCTCGCGGGGAGCTTCGGGGCGACCGCCGGCCACGAGCGCATCTCCCGGGACGTCGCCGAGCTCGCGCTGCTCCCGGCGCTGCGCGAGGCAGGGCCCGCGGCCGCAGTGATCGCCGACGGCTTCAGCTGCCGGACCCAGGTGGCCTTCCTGGACGGGCGGCCGGCACGCCACCTCGCCGAGATCCTCGCCGAGCGCCTGGACCCCGCAGCCGCGGGCGACAGCGCCGGCCCGCCGGGGCCAGACTGAGGACGCCGGCCGTGGCCAACCGCCGCGGCGCCGGCGCACGCAGGGAGTAGCTGTCGATGGAGATCGAGAGGAAGCTGCGCGAGCTCGGGCTGGAGCTCCCGCCCGCGGTCGTCCCACCCGACGGCGTGCGGCTCCCGTTCCGGCCCGTGTACGTGGTCGGTGACCGCGCCATCGTGAGCGGGCACGGACCGCAGAACCCGGATGGGTCCAGCGCCGGGCCGTTCGGCAAGGTCGGCGCCGAAGTGACCGTCGAGGAGGCCTACCTGTCGGCGCGCATGACCGCCGTCTCGGTCCTCGGCAGCCTCTCGCGGGAGCTGGGCGACCTCGACCGGATCGTCGCGTGGGTCCGCGTCTTCGGGATGGTCAACTCGGCGCCGGGGTTCACGCAACAGCCTGCGGTGATCAACGGGTTCTCCGACCTGATCATCGAGCTGTTCGGCGACGCGGGCGCGCACGCGCGGTCGGCGGTGGGGATGGCATCGCTGCCGTTCGGCCTGCCGGTCGAAGTGGAGGCGGAGGTGATCATCCGCGTCTGAGAGGGTCGCCGGGCCCCGCGCGGTCCGGCCGGATGGATCCGGGGATGCCCGGATAGCGCGACGCCACAGGCATCCGTGGCCCCCGGATCGCACCGCGCGGCGGTGCCGGTATCCTTGGGCTGCCGGACGGAGGTCCGGCGGCGACGCTCGAGGTCCCGCGATGTCCTCACTCCCCGAGACGACGAGCCGGCACGACGCGGCACTCCGCACGCACGTGGACCGGCTGCCCGCGATCGCGGACCTCCTCGCGGAAGGGGCGATCGAGGACCTCCGGGCCCGGCTCGACGCGGAGCACGCGTTCCTCGCCGGCCAGCTGCTCCCCCACGTGGGGGCCGTCGAGGCGTCGCTGTACCCGGAGCTCGAGAGGATCCTCGCGTGCTGCCACTCGATGGCCGGGATGCGACGGGAGCACGAGGAGATCGTCCGCCTCGTCGGCACGATCGGGGGATACCGGGAGGCGCTCGCCTGCGGCGGGCTCGACGCCGCCGAGCAGACCGGCCTCCGGCGCGCGCTCTACCGACTCCACGCGCTCCTGAAGGTCCACCTGGCCGAGGAGCACCTCTTCGTGGGGGTCCTCCAGACGAACCTCAGCCCGGAGGAGGCCGACGTGCTCGCCCGGGCGATGGATCACGCCCTCGCGGAACCGCTCTGACGGACGTCAGCCCGGCCGCGCACCGGCGCGACGCCGGACCGTGACGGCCGCGAGGAATCGCGCGTCGAACTCCGCGATGAGGCGCCCGCGCTCGCGCATGACCGCCGACCACTCGTCGAGCATCGCGTACCCGCGGGCCGTCAGCTCGTAGTCGCGACGCTGCGGCCCGGACGCCTCGGCCGACCAGTGCGAGGTCACGTGCCCGGTCGCCTCGAGCTCGCGGAGCGTCCGGTAGACGGCCCCGTAGTCGAGCTCCCCCGGGGCGACGCCCATCGCGCCGAGCTCGCTGACGATCGCGTACCCGTGCGTCCGGCCCTCGGCGAGCAGGACGAGGATGAACGGCTCCATCCACCGCCGCCGGGGGCCGGCCGGCGGCCACCCGCGATGGATCGGGAGACCCGCCTCGTCGGCCTCCAGGGCGATGCCCTCCCCGGGCACCGGCGCGCTCACGCCGGACGCGAAGGCCTCGGGGGCGGCCGCGCCCGGGCCATCACGGCCCGGAGCCGGGTCCGGGGCACGACCGGGGGGCGGCGACGGACGGGAGGTCTTGGGAAGGTCCATGCCACGCACGAGACTAGCCGTTCGCGCGTCGGCCGGCGCCGCTCGCCCGCCGGGGATCCCTCGTGGACCGCGAGCTACACAGAGCGCGAAGGGGCATCCGCTGCGTCGACCGCGGCGGCGAGCGAAGCGGCCCGCCCCTCGTCGAGATACCGGTCGAGGATCGGCACGTAGTGCGCCTCCTCGCGCAGGTGCGGCTCCAGCACGGCGTGGAGGCGGCGGATCGTGGCGGCGACCTCGGCGCTGTCCCCCGACCCGCCGACGACGTCGCCCCGGAGCTCGCCGAGGCGGATCACCAGGATGCGGATCGTCTCGTGCTCGCGCGCCATCGGGGTCATCGCGAGCCGGCACGAGAGGAGGCGGTCGAGCTCCGGGTAGAGCGTCGACTCCACCGTCGCCATGTGGGGGATGAGGGCCCGCACGAAGAAGTCGTGCTCCGCGGCGAGCCGGGCGGCGGCCTCCGCATCGGGTGCGCGCTCGATCTCGTCGGCGAGCTGCGGGAGCGAGGCGACGTGCGCCTCGAGCCTGGTGCGTTGCTCCTGGGACACGTCCGCGAGCGTCGACATCGTCCGGTCTCCCTCGGGCCGGCCGTGCCGCATGAACGGGCGCGGCCGGATACTGGTTGTGACTGATAGATGTTTAAAGCCAATACTCACCCGCGTCAAGGTGCCGAACGGCATGTCGTGTGGCAGGCCGCGCCGCGCGCCTTGCCGCGACCGGCTCCCGCGCCGGGTCTCAGCCGGCGTCCTGCCCCTGGATCGCCGCGCCCTGGTCGGTGGTCCGGTTCGCCTGCGCGGAGGCGATGACGTCCACGGCGGCGACCACGTTCTCGTGGGCATCTCCCCCTGCGCCGAGGACGACGCCGATCCCCATGCTGCCGAGCATCCGCACCATGGGCGGCCCCATGTGATCGGCGGCGACGACCTGCACCTCGTTGTCGATGAGGAAGCGCGCGACCCGGGCGTGGTGCCCGCCCTCGGTCCCCTCGTCGTGGAGGACATCCCAACGGACGTCGTGCTCGATCCAGGAGGCGACCGCCCCGTCGTCGACCGACGCGACGGCGACACGCGGCGCCCTGCCCCAGCTCGGACCGACCACGCCGTCCGGCGTGACGGGGATGGCGACGACGGTGATCGACATGGATGACCTCCGGGGACGACGGGCGGCCGGATCGTCAGACGAGCGTCGCCGGCGTCCCGCCATCCTAGGGGAGGCGGCCGCGAGCCGTGCTCAGCGCGGGGCCCGCTCGCGCACGAGACGCATCATCGCCGCGGTGAACGCCGGCAGGTCGGGCGGCCAGCGGGAGCTCACCAGGTTCCGATCGACGACCACGGGGAGGTCCTCCCAGACCCCGCCCGCGGCCCGGACGTCCTCCGGGACCCCGTCGTGCCAGTAGGAGGTGAGATGGCGGCCTCGCACGACGTCCGCCGCCGCGAGGAGCCACGGACCGTGGCAGATCGTCGCGACAGGCTTGTCCGCTGCCATGAACGCCCGTGCGATCGCCCGGGCGCGAGGGTCGTCACGTACGGTCGCAGGGGCGCCGTCGGGGAAGCCGCCGGGGATGACGAGGAGGTCGTACGCGTCGGGGTCCACCTCGTCGAAGGTGAGGTCCGGCAGGAGGCTGTAGCCGTTCTCGCCGCCGATCTCCTCGCGCGTCGGGGCGGCGATGCGCACGAGCGCGCCCTCCTCGAGGAGGCGGAAGTACGGGATGAGGAGCTCCGTGTCCTCGAACCCGTCCGCGCTGACGACGACGGCCCGGACGGAGAGCCCGCCGGTGCCCGGCTCGATGTCGGTCATCTGCATGGGACGCGTGACCTCCGCTCGCCGTGCCCGGCTCCGCGGCACGCCGATGCGGCACGCCGGCGGGGACATCCGGCACGCGGAGTCTCCGCCAGCCGGGCGCGCATGTCCCCACCCACATGGATGGGTGCATCGCTCGGGCGGCGGCGGCTCGGATCGGGCGGGACCTGGTAGGGGAGGATGGACTCGAACCATCGACCGGCCGTGTATAAGACGGCTGCTCTCACCAACTGAGCTACTCCCCCGCCGGTGCAGGCTATCGTGCCACGCGCGGCCGCGCAGGGCACCTCCGGGACCTGCGCGACGGTCGCGCGGCGGGCCGATACCGGGCAAGATGTCGGGGTGTTCACCCCGAAGGGCTCCATCACCGTCATCACCGGCTGCATGTTCTCCGGCAAGAGCGAGATCACGCTCCGCGAGCTGCGGCGCATGGAGATCGCCCGGCGCCGGATCCTCCTCCTCCGTCCGGCGCTCGACGACCGGACCGAGCTCGAGGTCGTCCGGAGCAGGTCGGGCGCCGCGTATCGCGCGCGGGCGGTCCGCAGCTCGGACGACATCGTCCGCTTCGCGGTCGCCGAGCGAGCCGATGTCGTCGCCATCGAGGAGGCGCAGTTCCTCGACGAGGGCGTCGTGGCGGCCGCGGAGACGCTCGCGAGGCGGCACGTGGCGGTCATCGTGAACGGCCTGAACCAGGACTTCCTCGGCCGGCCGTTCGGGCCGATGCCCCGGCTCATGGCCATCGCCGACCGGGTGACGATCCTCACGGCGATCTGCACCGTCTGCGGCGACGAGGCCACGAAGACGCAGCGCCTCGTGGACGGCCGACCGGCCACCCCCGACGACCCGCTCATCGTCATCGGCGGGATGTCCGACGAGCGCTACGAGGCGCGCTGCCGGCTCCACCACGAGATCGGCTGAGGAGGTCCGCATGCCCGAGATCGGCGAGCTCGCCCCCGACTTCACGCTCCCCGACCAGGAGAAGCGACCCGTCACGCTCTCCGCGCTCCGCGGGACGCCCGTCCTCCTGGTCTTCTACCCGCTCGCGTTCAGCTCCGTCTGCACCGGGGAGATGTGCGCGATCCGCGACGACTTCGGCGCGTTCGAGGAGCGCGGCGTGCGGGTCCTGGGCATCAGCGTCGACTCGACCCACGCGCTGGCCGCCTGGCGTCGCCAGGAGGGCTACGCGCACGACTTCCTGTCTGACCGATGGCCAACGGGTGCGGTCGCGAAGCTCTACGGGGTCTGGAACGAGGAGAACGGCAACGCCGACCGCGGGTCGTTCCTCATCGACGCCGACGGCGTGGTCCGCGGGACCTGGCGGACCGTGGGCCCGGTGCCGCGGGACCTGCAGGCATACCTCGCGGGCATCGACGCGCTCACGTCCGTCTGAGCGGCCCCAGCGGGACCGGTCGTCCGACCTGACCGCGTCCGTCAGCCGCGGACCGGGCTCGTCCGGCCGCGGGGGCGCAGCTCGAAGACGCGCTGCCAGTGGAGCAGCCGCACTGCGAGCAGGACGCCGAACGCCGCGAGCACGAGGATCGCGGCGGCGGCGAGCGACGCGTCGAGGTCGCCGCCCTGGAACTCCGAGTAGACGACGAGCGGCAGGGTCTGCGTCCGGCCCTCGATGTTGCCGGCGAACATGATCGTCGCGCCGAACTCGCCGAGCGCGCGCGCCCACGTCATCACGAGGCCCGCGGCGATCGCCGTCCCGGCGAGCGGGAAGCGTGATCGACCGGAAGACCTGGCCCTCGGTAGCCCCGTCCACCCGCGCGGCATCCTCGAGGTCGCGGTCCACGCCCGCGATCCCGGTCCGCGCGGCGAGGATGAAGAACGGGGCGGCGACGAACGTCTGGGCGAGGACGACCGCGAACGGGGTGAAGGGGATCTCGATCCCGACGAGGCTGAGGCTGGCGCCGACCATCCCCCGGCGCCCGAGCGCGATGAGGAGCGCGAGGCCCGCCACCGCCGGCGGGAGGACGATCGGCAGGTCCACGAGGACCTCGACGAACCAGGAGCCCCGGAACCGCCGTCGCGCGAGCACGTAGGCGAGCGGGAGCCCGAAGGCGACGATGAGGACCAGGCTCACGGCGGTCGTGGCGAGGCTGAGCGCGAGCGCCTGCAGGACGACGGCCGCCGTGAGGGCGGTCGCGAGGGATCCGTCGATGACGGTCCGGGCGACGAGCGCCGCGACGGGCAGCCCGAGGAAGACGACCGCGACGGCGGCCAGGGCGTCGATGGCCAGGCGGGCCCACGCGGGGGAGGCCGCGCGGCGCGCGCGGACGGCGCCGGGCGCGCCAGCGGATGCCATGAGGCCCATGGTAGACGCGCGCCTCGCCCGGGCCCTTACGCCGGGGCCGGGAGGAAGCCGAGCGAGGCGAGGATCGCCTGCGCGTCCGGACCGGCGAGCCAGGCGAGGAAGGCGGCGGCCGCGGCCTGCTGCTGCGATGCGGTGACGACGACGCCGCCGTAGGTGGCGACGACGTTCGCCGCGGCGGGGACCGGGATCGCGTCACCTTGTCCGAGCCCTTCGCGTCGGTGACGTAGACGATGCCGGCGTCGCCCTCGCCGAGCTCGACCTTCGAGACGACGGCCGCGGCGTTGTCCTCCTTCGAGGCGACGTTCGCGGCGTACTTCGCGGCGAAGTCGGCCGGGTAGCCCGCCTCCTTCGCGAGGTCCTCCACGAGCTGCGCCGCGTACTTCGCGATCGGGACGTCGTCCGCGCGCGCGATGATCTTCACGCCCGTCTTCGCGAGGTCCGCCGGGCTCGCGATCCCCGCCGGGTTCGACGCGGGGACGATGACCGTCAGGAGGTTGGTCGCGAACTTCGTGACCGGCGCGACCGCGAAGCCCTCGTCCACGAGCGACTGCGGGTTCTTCGTGTCGGCAGAGAGGAAGACGTCCGCCGGCGCACCCTGCTCGATCTTCGTCGCGAGCGCGGTGGACGAGTCCGTGGAGATCGTCAGCGTGGCGCCCGGGTTCGCCGCCTCGTACGCGGCCTTGAGCTTCGCGAGCGGCTTCTTCAGGGAGGCGGCCGCGTAGACGGTCAGGTCGGCCGCGGCGTGGCGCGCGGGACGCCGCGCTCGGCGCGGCGGCGGAGCCGCGCTGGCCGGCGCGGCGGCGGCGTCGCGGACGCGGCCGGCGACGTGCCGGCGCTCGAGCACGCGGCCAGCGCCGCTGCCAGGACGAGGACGATCGGGAGCAGGCGGTTCTTCACGTGGAGAGCCTCGCGCGCCGGGGGCTCGGGGCGATGATGTGCGGAGCGATCGGTGCCGGCCGCTCCCGGCCGGCATCGCGGATGGTAGTCCATTATTGACTACTCGAGGGCCGAGAGCGCACGCGACCGACGGGCGACGCGCCCCGAAGCCGCCCGACGGCGCAGGTCATGCGAAGAGGAGCCGATGCGGAAGCCGAGGTCGGAGCCGAACCTCACCGAGTGGGTCGTGCTCGCGGTCGCCGCCGAGGGACCCACGCACGGCTGGGCGGTCGCCCGGCTCCTCGGGAAGGGCGGCCCGCTGGGCGAGGCCTGGTCGAGCTCGCGGCCACTCGTCTATCGCGCGGTCGCACGGCTCGCCGCGGACGGGCTGGTCCGGTCGACGGGTCCAGCCGAGGGCCGCGGCCCGGATCGCGAGACCTTCGAGGTCACCTCGGAGGGACGTGAGGCCGTGGATGCGTGGCTCGCGTCGCCGGTGGACCACGTGCGGGACCTGCGGACGACGTTCCTCGTGAAGCTGCTCCTCCTCGAGCGCCGCGGCGTCGACCCCGGTCCGCTCGTCGCGCTCCAGCGCGAACGGCTCGCCCCCATCGCGGCGACCCTCGCGCGGCAGGCGGCGGATGCCGATGGCCCGGACCGGGTCGTCGCGGCCTGGCGGTCGATCAACGCGGACGCCGCGATGCGCTTCCTCGACGCGCTCGACGCGGATCGGGCGGGGGCGACCCGCGGCGGCCGGGGCGAGCGACGGGGCTGACGCCGGACGCCGACCGCCGGCTGACCTCAGCGACCCGCGATCCCCAGCGCCGCGATCAGCCGCGCGGCGAGCGTCGCGATGGGCGTCGCCTCGTCCCGCTCGAGGATCGGGATCCCGGCGCGCGCGGCGTCGCCGACGATCGCGTCGTCGAGGCGCGCGTCGAGCGCGAGGAAGGCGGTGACGGGCTCGGCCACGGTGGGGACGGCCGCGACCACATCCAGGAAGCCGCGCCTCTCCGCCGATCCCGTCCACACGTCGTGGCGGAGCCGCGCAGGGATCGCGAGGCATGCGATCCGCGTCGGGCGGGACGGCCTCCGCGAGGACGGCGGGACGTCCGAAGCCGCCGTCGACGAGGAGCGGCGCGTCGGGGTCGAGGTCGCCGAGCTCGTCCGCGAGCAGGTCCAGGGCCTCGACGGTCGTGGCGGCGTGGAACGCGACGAAGGCCTCCGGGTCGAGCCCCAGCTGCCACGCGAGGGGGTCCGGGGCGGTGGACCACGCGTGGGAGGCGGGGTGGCGCAGCGGGTCGAACGACCCGTGCCAGCTGCCGTAGATGCGGGCGTCCATGTCGAGGACCGGGATCCCCGCCCGGCGGCCCACCTCCGCGCAGACGGTCGTCTTGCCCGTGCCGGCGCCCCCGACGACGAACCACGTCCGCCGACGCGGCCGGAGCACGTCGCGCGCACGGGCGAGCAGCGATGCGTCGATCGGGAACCGGTCGCCATCACGCATGGGCCCGCGCTCAGCCGACGAGGAGCGGCTTGAGGACCTGCGACTCCACGACGAGCCCGATGTACGCGATGGGGATGGCGGCGAAGAACCCGAGCGCGGCGCTCCAGATGCTCCGCTTCGGCCGGCCGCCCGCGCCGGTGGGCTGCGGCACGACGAGGTACGTGACGATCGTCCCCGTGACGATGACCACCGCGCCGCGTAGACCACGGCGGCGAGGGTCCGCCCGTCGCCGCCCGGAAGGTCGGCGCCGTTCGTCACGGCGACGTCGTACGCGAGGTACGCGAGACCGAGCACGACCGCGACGACCGACGAGCTGAGGACCGCGCGCACGACGGGCCGCGGTGCGCGGCGGAACTCGCGCCACCGGATCTCCAGCTCGGAGCGCTCGCGGTACGTGAGAGCCGGGGGTGCGCCGGTGGGTCGGGCCGTCGACGGCGCAGGCCCGGAAGCCGGCGTCGTCCCGGGGGCATCGGGGCCCGGGCCGCCGGACGGCGGCCCCTGCGGCTCGGTCAGCGGTCGGCCAGGCCGGAGATCGCGTCGACGATCGCGATGGTCGGGCGCCGCGGGAGCGTGTCCGGCGTGTGGCGCGCGAGCTCGGCGACCGCGTCGAGGACCCGGCCCACCTCGTCCTCGGTGTTCCACCAGCCGATCGACAGCCGGACGCGCTCGCCGCCGGGGATGAAGCGCGCGATGAGGAAGATCCTCCGGCCCAGCTCCTCCACGACGGTCTGCCCGGTCCAGCCGGCGATCGAGAACGTGACGAGCGTCCCGGCGTTCCCCGCCGGCGTGGCGAGCGTCACGCCGGGGATCCGCGCGAGGCGGTCGGCGGCGTCGCGCGCGAGTGCGGCGGCGCGAGCGTGCGCCCAGGGGAGCCCCACGAACATCGAGAGCCAGCCGATGCTCCGGCCGAGCGCCACGATCGACGGCTTGTGATACCCCGCGGTCTCGAACCGGCGCGCGTCGGCCCACAGGTGCTCCCGGCCGGTCCCGTACGGCGCCGCCGCGCTGAAGTAGCCGGCGTGGCGGGGCTCGGCCCACTCGAGGGCCGCGCCGGAGACGGCGAGCGCCCCGGTCCCCTCCGGACCCAGGAGCCACTTCTGGCCGGGCGCCGCGTAGAAGTCGGCCCCCGAGTCGTCGAACGCGACCGGGATCGCGCCGGCGGCCTGTGCGCCGTCGAGCGCGACGGGGACGCCGGCCTCGTGCGCGACCTCGACGATGCGCGCGACGGGCAGGATCGCGCCGGTGGACCAGAGGACGTGCGAGAGCGCCACCAGCTTCGTGTCCGGCCGGAGCGCCGCGGTGACGCCCGCCACGATCCGCTCGTCGTCGCCCCCGCCGGCGACGTCCACGACGTCCACCACGACCCCGGCGCGGTCGCGGAGCATGGCGAGCGGAGCGGTGAGCCCCGGGTGCTCGTCGCCCGTCGTGATCACGCGGTCGCCCGGCCGCCAGTCGATCGCGTCGAACGCGATGCACATCCCCTCGGTCGTCGAGTGGGTGAGGGCGACCCGGTCGAGCGAGGTCCCCAGGACCGCCGCGGCGGCGGCGCGCGCCTCGTCCATCCGCACGAGGAGCTCGTCGTAGGCGTCGCGGTGGGCGCGCCCGACGGACAGCTCGCGCTCTGCGACCTCCGCGGCGGCCTTCGCGGACGTCGCGGGGACCGGGCCGCACGTGCCGGCGTTCATGAAGATGCCGGCGGCGGTCGCGGGCAGCTCGGCGCGGAGCGCGCGGACCTTCTCGGGGTCGGTCTGGAGGAGGCTCATCTGCGCTTCGTATGATACCGGCCATGGCCCCCTTCCCCCGACCCGAGCTGGTCGCCACGACGGCGTGGCTCGAGGAGAACCTCGGCCGCCCCGAGGTGCGCATCGTGGACCTCCGCTGGCGCCCGGACGGCTCCGGGGCGCGGCTCCACGCCGAGGCGCACGTCCCCGGCGCCACGTTCGTGGACTGGGAGGCCCAGCTCGTCGAGCGCGACGAGGCGACCGGGGCCGTTCCACGTCGCGGGGCCCGACCGCGTCGCGTCCGTCTTCGGCGCCGCCGGCGTCGGCGACGGGTGCACCGTGGTCCTCATCGACGACATGGCCGGGCTGTACGCGGGCCGCGCGTGGTGGACGCTCGCGGCGTACGGGTTCGATTCCGTCCGGATCCTCGACGGCGGGTGGCGCGCGTGGGTGGCCGAGGAGCGGCCGACCTCCTCGCGGCCGTCCCTCCATGAGCCCGCGATCTTCACCCCGCGGGCCGCGCTCCGGCTCCGCCTCACGGCGAGCGAGCTCGGCGACATCCTGGGTGCGCCGCGCCTGACCATCGTGGACGCGCGCCCCGCGGCCGAGTTCGCCGGTGAGCAGGGCAGGGCGCGGCGCCTCGGCAGGATCCCGGGTGCGGTGAACCTCCCGGTGGCGCGGACGGTCGTGGCGCCGTACGGCCGGCTCCGCGACGCCGCGTCGCTCGCGAAGATCGTCGGAGGGCTGCCGGCCGGCGACCGGCTCGTCGTCTACGACGAGGCCGGCATCGGTGCCGCGCGGCTCGCGTGGGTCCTCTCCGTCATGGGCCGGGCCGACGTGACCGTGCTCGACGGCGGCTGGGCGGAGTGGGCGGAGCGGCCGGACCTCCCCGTCGCCTGAGAGACGGCGGCGGGCGTCGGGTCGGAGTCAGTCCCGGCGCCGGCGCCGGATCGCCGGCCGGCGACTCCTCGAACGGCAGCAGGATCTGGGCACGCAGGCGGTTGAGCGCGAGCATCTCGACGGACGTCCGGGCGACCCGATGGGCATCCGACCAGTAGACGGCATCGGTGACCGGGATGAAGCGCCCGACCAGCATGTCGAGTCCATCGCGGAGGCCCTCACCCATGTGCAGGTGGACCTGACCGACGATGACGTACGGCGGAAGGGAGACGTACGCCCGCTCCGGCGACTTGTGGACGTGGAAGTCGGGCGAGGGATGCGTAGGGTGCGGGGAGAGGACGAAGAGGACGGCATCGAGATTCACCTGGGCGTGCGAGGCCCGAACGGTGGGACCCGAGCCGGCGATGTCCTCCATCTCGACGTCCTCGAGGAGGATGAAGGGGTGGTCGCCCTCGTTGAGGAGGTCCGTCATCCGGCGCCGCCACGTGACGGCAGTCCCGCGGATGACCGACGCCTCCGTCACGAGCGTCAGACGCATGGGTTCGGACGGCCCCTGTGCGTGGCCGAGCATCCAGCTGTCCCCGACATGGGGACAGCATACCGAGCCGGCCGCGCGACCCGGCGCAGTGGTCGTCAGCGGCGGTCGGCCGGTGGCTCGGGCCGCAGGTGCGCCGCGTCCGGGGCGGGCTCTGACGGTGGGCGTCATCCCACCGGCCACGAGGTGCTCCGCTCCCGCCTGCAGCCCGGAGAAGAGCGCCTCGACGGTCGCGAGCGTGTCGGCGTCGGCCGCCGCCTTGTCGCGACGAAGCCGCGCGATGCGCGGGAACCGGAGGGCGAAGCCGGAACGGTGCCGCGGCGAGCGCTGGATCACGTCGAACGCGATCTCCACGACGATCGTCGGCTCCACGGCTCGGTACCGCCCGTGCGTCGAGATGGTGTGCGCCTCGAACCACGCGGTCATCTCCGCGAGCTCGGCGTCCGTCAGGCCCGTGTAGGCCTTCCCGATCGTCACGAGCCGGTCGTTCGCCTCGTCCCGGACGGCGAACGTCCAGTCGGAGAGGACGCCGTGGCGCTTGCCGTGGCCCACCTCCACGCCCACCACCACGCAGTCGATGGTCGCGAGCGCCTTCTTCATCTTCAGCCAGCCCAGGCCGCGCCGGCCGGGTGAGTACGGGCTCGCGGGGTCCTTCACCATCAGCCCTTCGTTCCGGCGGGCGCGCGCAGCGGCGAACTCGGCCTCCAGGCCGTCCACCGAGTCGACCGAGACGAGGCGCGAGAGCGCGAACCGGCCGCCGTCGCGGACGTCCGGCAGGCCGAGCGCCACGAGCCTGTCCCTGCGCTCGGCGAGCGGGTGGTCCAGGAGCGGCTCGATCCGGCCGCCGCGCGGCCCCGCGGCGAGGACGTCGAACGCGACGTAGACCACCGGCACCGACGCGAGCACCGCGGGCGACGGCGCCTTCCGCCCGAGTCGCGCCTGGAGGCGGAGGAACGGGAGGACGGACCCGTCCGCGAACCCGACCACCTCGCCGTCGAGGATCCCGTCCCAGTCGAGCGCCGCGGCCGCGTCCGCGATCTCCGGGAACTGGCCGGTGACGTCGTTGAGGTCGCGGCTGAAGAGGCGGACCTCGCCGCCGAGCCGGTGGAGCTGCGCGCGGACCCCGTCGTACTTGTCCTCCACCCACACGGTGGGCCCCAGGCGGCGGACGATCTCGGCGGCGTCCTCGGCGGGCGAGGCGAGCATGCAGCCGATGGGGCGCAGCGGGTCGAGGGTCGCGTCGGCGAGCCGGTCCTCGAGAGCGAGCACGGCCGTGCGCCCGACGTCGCCGGTGAGCATCCGAGCCCGGGAGACGGCCGCCTGTGGCCGGCCGAACGCGTCGGCGATCGCCGCCTCCAGGAGGCCGCCGCGAAGCCCGATCCGCAGCTCCCCCGTGGCGATCCGGACGACCATCCGGGCGGTGGCCGGGTCGCAGCGCCGGAGCAGGCCGGCGAGCGCGGCCGACCGCTCGCGTGCGGAGCCGGCCTCCGCGATCGACGCGGAACGCCTCGGCCACGTCGCGCGATGTGAGCGCCGGATCCGGCGCGATCCGCCCGGCGGCGCCGCTCGTCGTCCCGGCGCCCTCGGCCATGACGAGCGCCACCGCGTCGCCCGGATCGGACGTCCGGTCGTACGCGGCCCGGAGCGCGTCCTCGCCGGCGCCGGTCGCCTCCTGCACCGCATCGAGGAGCCCGCGCCAGCCGACGCCGAGCGGCACGCGCCCCGTCCCCGCGAGCGGATGGCCGTCGAGGAAGGTCGCGGCGATCGCCAGGTCCTCGGTGGCCAGGGTCCGCAGGTACGCCGCGATGATCGACCGCTTCTCCGACGTGCGGGTCGTCGCGGCCACCCGTTCGGCGGTCTCGACCCAGGCTCGCATCGCGTCGGTCGCCACGGCGGCGATGGTATACCGTGCCCCCATGCAGCCGCGGTCGTGGCTTCCGGAGCGACTCGAGGGCGAGCGTGTCGTCCTGCTCCGGCACGTGCCCGCGAACCTCAGCGCCTTCTACCGCTGGTACGCGGACCCGGAGATCGCGCGGCTCAACCGCCACCAGGCTGGCCCCATGCGCCGGGACGAGATCGAGCGGTTCTTCGCGTCGCGCGTGATGAGCAGCGACACGCTCGACGCTCGCGATCCACGTCCGGGAGACGGGCCGGCTCATCGGGTCGTGCGCGTTCAGCCAGGTGGACGGCGACAACGGCTCCACGCTGTACCACATCACGATCGGCGAGCGCGACGCCTGGAACAGGGGCTACGGGACGGAGGCGACCGACCTCATGCTCGAGCTCGCGTTCGAGCGCCTCGGGCTCCACCGCGTGAGCCTCACCGTCTTCGCGTTCAACGAGCGAGCGGTCGCGTCGTACCGGAAGTCGGGCTTCGTCATCGAGGGGACCGCCCGCGAGGCGATCTGGCGCGACGGCCGGTTCTGGGACGAGCACGAGATGGGGATCCTCGCGGACGAGTGGCGGGCGCTCCGGCGGGCGCGCGGGCTGGAGCGCGGGACGGCGGGCGCGGACGGCGCGTCCGAGCCGGCCGCCGCTCGCGCGCCGGCGGCCCCGCGTCGGCCGCGATGGCCTGACGGTGCCGAGCACGGGCCCGCGCGCCGAGGCCGCACGCGCCGCGTTCCGGTGCCCACGTGGACGCGACCGGCCATGCGGTCGAGAACGCGCGCGAGGCGCTCGACGGCCTCGAGGCCGCCTTCGCCGACGGGTCGCTGGTCGAGACGCCGGTCCTGGGCGCGATGCTCGCCGACCTGCGCGCGGCGCTGGAGCCGGGCGACGACGGCAAGGTGGGCGGGAAGAGCGCCGAGGCCGCACGCTTCATCCTCCGCGCGATCTCCCGCGAGCTCGACAGCGCGTGACGCGCCGCCCCTCGCCCGCCACCCGAAGAAGGAGCCGCCCGTGGCCGAGCCCCCGCCCGCGTCCGTCCCCCTGCTCGACCCGGCCGACCGAGCGCGCAGCTCGCCGTCGGCCTCTACAACCGGTCTGGGAGCTCCTCCGCACGCCGGCCGAGACGCCGGCCCGGAACGACGCGATGATCCATGCCGCCCACGCATCGCGGCATCACTGGGCCGCCATCGGCACGGCCGAGAACCTCGCACGCGGCGAGTGGCTCTGCTCGCGGGTCTACGCCGTGCTCGGGCGCGGCGAACCGTCCATGTGGCACGCGCGGCGATGCCTCGAGATCTGCGAGGACGACGGGATCGGCGACTGGGACATCGCCGGGGCATACGAGGCGATGGCGCGCGCGTCGGCCGTCGCCGGCGACGTCCGTGCGACACGCGTCTGGGTGGCGCGGGCGCGCGAGGCCTGCGCGGCGATCGCCGACACGGACGACCGCGAGGTCGATCGAGGCCGACATCGCCACCATCCCCGCGATCTGAGGAGACGGACGATGACGCGGATCTCGCTCGGGGCCCTCCTCTGGAACCAGGCGGCCGACTACGCGGAGATGCGCGAGGCGGCGCGGCGCGTCGACGCGCTCGGCTACGACCACCTCTGGGCGTGGGACCACCTGTACGCGATCTACGGCGACCCGTACCAGCCGATCCTGGAGGGCTGGTCGCTGCTGAACGCGTGGGCCGAGGCGACCGAGCGCGTCCGCCTCGGGCTCCTCGTGGGCGCCAACACGTTCCGCAACCCGACCCTCGTCGCGAAGCTCGCGACCACGCTCGACCACGTGAGCGGCGGGCGCGCGATCCTCGGCCTGGGCGGCGCGTGGTTCGAGCTCGAGCACCGTGCGCACGGGATCGACTTCGGCTCGGGCGACGGCGAGCGCCTCGACCGGCTCGACGAGGCGGTCGGCATCATCCGCCGCGTCCTCGACGGCGAGGAGGTGACGCACGAGGGCCGGTTCTACCGGGCCGACGCGCTCGTCGGGCTCCCGCGGCCCGTCCAGCCGCACCTCCCGATCCTGATCGGCGGTGGCGGCGAGAAGAAGACGCTGAGGACCGTCGCCCGCTATGCGGACATCTCGAACGTCTTCGGCGACCCCGAGACGCTCCGCCGCAAGGACGCCGTCATCCGTGCGCACTGCGCGGACGTGGGCCGGGACGAGCGGGAGATCGAGCGGAGCGTCGGGCTGCAAGATCGTCATCCGCGACACCGAGGCCGAGGCGCGCCGCGTCTGGGCCGAGCAGATGCGCCACAACCGGACCCCGGAGGCCGACTGGGACGGGCCCGACACGCTCTGGCTCGGGACGCCCGCGACGATCGCCGAGACCATCCGCGAGCGCGTCGATGCCGGGTTCCCCACGATCATCGTCGAGCTGCCGGCGCCGTACGACGTCGAGACGATGGAGCGGCTGATCGGCGAGGTCAGGCCGATGGTGGAGGCGTCGTCGGCGGGCTGACCGCCGGAGCCACCGCTCTCCCGCTGCGCGCGCCGGGAGCCAGCCGATGCGCAGGAACGAGATCGCCCCCGCGATCGACGTGAGGGCCAGCGTGGAGACGTGGACGAGGAGCGCGAACGCGAAGGCCGTGTCGCCGCCGATCCCGTACGACGCGAGGATCCGGACGGCCGCCAGCTCCCACGTCCCCACGAAGCCCGGGCCCGGCCGGGATCGCCGTGACGAGGTTCACGCCGGCCGCGAGGAACGCCGCCTGGCTCAGCGTCAGCTCGATCCCGAGGGCCTGGCCGCCGGCGGCGAACGAGACGATCGTGCACGACCAGGCGAGGAGGCTGAGCGCGATCGCGGGCAGCAGCGTCCGCGGCCGGCCGGCGACGGAGGTCCCCGCGCGGAACGTGGACGCGAGCGCGTGGACGCGGGGGAACCTGGCCTCGGCGGTCGCCTCGAGCCGCGCCGCCCCCGGGATCCTGTGCCCGACGACGAGGACGACGAGGCCCACGACGAGGACGACGGAGACGGCGACGCCCGACGAGCACGGCGCCGGCCATGTCGGAGCGGGCGCCGATGAGGACGAGCGCCCCCGAGGCGAGCGCGACGAGGACGGTGAAGTCGATGACCCGCTCCACCACGATCGTCCCGAGGGCGGTGGACCGGCTCACGCCCTCGCGATCCCCGATGTAGTGGGCACGGACCAGCTCCCCGAGCCGTGCCGGCAGGACGTTGTTCGCGGCGTACCCGGTGGTGAGGTACTGGAACGTCCGAAGGAAGGGCACGTCCGCGACCGGCGCGAGGATCACCTTCCAGCGGAGCGCGCGGACGGTCATGTCCGCGAGCATCGCGACGAGCATGACGGCGATCCAGGCCGGCGTCGCGCCGGCGAGGATCTCGAGCGCCTGCCCGACGTCGACCGACCGGAAGACCAGCCAGAGGGCGACGAGCGAGATCGCCGTCCCGATGACCGTCCGCAGGACGAGCGACCGGCGCGACGGCCGCCGGCCGCCGTTCGGCTCGCCGGGTCCGGGGCGGCGCGCCGTCGGTCACGGCCTCCTCTTCCGCGGGCGCAGCGCGGGGACCGCACGAGGCCGGCGCGGTCGAAGAGGTACCGCGCGACGACCATGAGCGTGGAGAGGCCGTAGACGACGCTCCGCCGGAAGTTCACGGAGCTCGCCTCGGCGAAGTACCGCGTGGGGACCGCGATCTCGCCGATCCGGTCGCGGAAGCCGGTGGCGACCGCCTGTGCGACGAGCTGCTGGTCGAAGACGAAGTCGTCGCTGTCGCGCTCGTACCGGATCGTCTCGAGGAAGCGCCGGGAGTACGCCCGGAAGCCGGTGTGGTACTCGGACAGGTGCAGGCCGAACGCGAGGTTCTCCACCTCCGTGAGGAAGCGGTTGCTCACGTGCTTCCATCGCGGCATCCCGCCCGCGAGCGGGTCGCCGAGGAACCGGCTGCCGAGCATGAGGTCGCGCTCGCCCGCGACGATCGGCGCGATGAGCGCGGGTATCCGCGTGGCGTCGTACTGGTAGTCGGGATGAAGCATGACGACGACGTCCGCGCCCTCCGCGAGGGCGGTGTCGTAGCAGGTCTTCTGGTTCCCGCCGTAGCCGCGGTTCTGGCGGTGGGCGACCACCTGGAGCCCCAGGCGCCGGGCGACCTCGACCGTCTCGTCGGCCGAGAGGTCGTCCACGAGGATCACGTGGTCCACCACGTCGTGCGGGATGTCCGCGTAGGTCCGCTCGAGCGTCTGCGCCGCGTTGTACGCGGGCATGACGACGACGACGTGCGGATCCCCTCCGGGCACGGTCTCGGAGTGCATGCGGGAAGGGTAGCCGCCCGGCGCGCGTCGGACGCATCCGCACGGGTGGTCGCGGACGAAAGGTGGTGAGAAGATGCCACCCGCCGTGGTGGCGACCAGCAGGGATGTGATGCTCGAGAAGCTCTTCGGAGGACGACGGATGGACCCCGAGACGGCCGGCCGGGTGCCGCCGGGCCAATACCTGACGGAGAAGTTCCCGGTCCTCCATTACGGCAGCGTCCCGCGGACGGACCTGACCCGCTGGGACCTCCGCGTCTTCGGCGAGGTCGACGCCCCGTTCACGCTCACCTGGGAGCAGTTCCGGACGCTCCCGCGCACGCGGATCGTCACGGACATCCACTGCGTCACCCGGTGGTCGAAGCTCGACACCGAATGGGAGGGCGTCGCCGCCCGGACGATCCTCGAGGCGGCCGGCGTCCACCCGTCGGTGACGCACGTGATCGAGCATGCGGAGCAGGGCTACACGACGAACATCCCGCTGTCCGTCTTCGACGACGACGACGTCCTCCTCGCCGACACGTACGGCGGGCGAGCCGCTGGAGCCCGACCACGGCGGGCCGCTCCGCCTCGTCGTCCCCAAGCGCTACTTCTGGAAGAGCGCGAAGTGGCTCCGCGGACTCGAGTTCGCGACGGCCGACCGGCCCGGCTTCTGGGAGCGCTACGGCTACCACAACGACGGCGACCCCTGGCGGGAGGAGCGCTTCTCCGAGTAGCGGACGAGGCAGCAGAGCCGCCTGCAGCGAGCCGCGGACGGTCAGCCCAGCTCGGCGTCCACCGCGTCGGCGAACGCGCCCATCGAGGCGAACGTCCAGTCGGGCATGACGGGCGCCCCGGGGTCCGGCGTGGCGCCCCAGCCCGCCTTCGCGTGCCGCCGGTCGATCCAGACGGTCGGGAGGCCGGCCGCCTTGGCCGGGACGTGGTCGTGGAAGAGGCTCTGGGCGACGTGAAGGAGCCGGCCCCTCGGGATCCCGAGCCGGTCGGTCTCGGCGAGGAGCGCCGCGAAGTTGCGCGGCGACGGCTTGTACGACCCGATGTCCTGCGCCGTGAGGATGCTCGTGAAGGTGACCCCCAGTCGCTTGTTCGAGGCCGCGAACGAGTTCCGGTCCACGTTCGAGAGGATGATCAGCCGGTAATGGCGCGCCAGCCGGGCGAGGGCGTCGGGCGAATCCGGGAACGCAGGCCAGTCGGGCACGGAGCGTCCGAACGCTTCCGCCTCCGCGTCGCCCACGGGGATCCCCAGCTGGGCGCCGACGGCGCGCATCGAGCGGGCGAGGATCGCGGGGTAGAGGTCGGTCGGGTGCTCGGCCTCCGTTTCGGCCTCGTGGGCCGAGTAGGCGGCGAGGAGCTCCTCGTCCGTCAGGGACGAGCCGCACGCCTGGGCCCAGCGCCGGAGGACCGCGGCGATCCCGGCCTCCCAGTCGATCAGGGTCCCGTAGCAGTCGAACGACAGGGCGTCGAAGTCGGCGAAGTCCACGCTGTGCGCTCCCGGATGAGGTGGAGGAGGAACCGCTCGGACGATAGCCGACGCGGGCGCATCCGGGGCTCGCGGGCCACGCGCCCCGGGTCCGGGCGGGTGTAGCCTGACCGTCCACCGGGTGGCGCCGCGTCCGTCGAGGGACCGCCCGCGCGACGACCGCCACCCCATCTGCAAGGACCTGACCCGTGGCCAACATCCTCCAGACCCTCCCCGTCGGGGAGCGGGTCGGCATCGCGTTCTCCGGCGGCCTCGACACGAGCGCCGCGCTCCACTGGATGCGCGAGCACGGCTCCATCCCGTACGCGTACACCGCGCACCTGGGGCAGCCGGACGAGGACGACTACGACTCGATCCCGCGGAAGGCGCTGACGTACGGCGCGGAGAAGGCCCGCCTGATCGAGTGCCGCCCGCAGCTCGTGGCCGAGGCGATCGCCGCGCTGCAGACCGGCGCGTTCCACATCTCCACCGCTGGACAGCTGTACTTCAACACGACGCCGCTCGGCCGCGCCGTCACGGGGACGATGCTCGTCTCCGCGATGAAGGAGGACGGCGTCGACATCTGGGGCGACGGGAGCACCTACAAGGGCAACGACATCGAGCGGTTCTACCGCTACGGCCTGCTCGTGAACCCCCAGCTGCGCATCTACAAGCCGTGGCTCGACCAGAAGTTCATCGACGAGCTGGGCGGTCGCGCCGAGATGTCCGCGTACCTCGAGGGCGCCGGGCTCGAGTACAAGATGAGCGCGGACAAGGCGTACTCGACGGACTCGAACATCCTCGGCGCCACGCACGAGGCCAAGGACCTCGAGTTCCTCGACAGGGGCGTCTCGATCGTCAACCCGATCATGGGCGTCGCCTCCTGGCGCGCCGACGTCGTCGTGGAGCCCGAGACGGTCAGCGTCCGATTCGAGGACGGCGAGCCCGTGGCCCTCAACGGGAAGACCTTCGAGACCCCGCTGGCGCTCTTCACCGAGGCGAACGCGATCGGCGGCCGCCACGGCGTCGGCGTCTCGGACCAGATCGAGAACCGGATCATCGAGGTGAAGAGCCGGGGCGTGTACGAGGCGCCGGGGATGGCGCTGCTCTACATCGCCTACGAGCGCCTCGTGACCGGCGTCCACAACGAGGACACGATCGACCAGTACCGGAGCAACGGGCGCCGCCTGGGTCGCCTGCTCTACCAGGGCCGCTGGTTCGACCCGCAGGCGCTCATGCTCCGCGAGACCGCCCAGCGATGGGTCGCGCGGGCGATCAACGGCGAGGTCACCCTCGAGCTGCGGCGCGGGAACGACTACTCGATCCTCGACACGACCGGGTCCAGCCTCACCTACTACCCCGACCGCCTGACGATGGAGAAGGGGCAGGAGGTCTTCTTCACGCCCCTCGACCGGATCGGCCAGCTGACCATGCGCAACCTCGACATCGCGGACACCCGCGAGAAGATCCGCGTCTACCACCAGGTCGGGCTCATGGGGACGACGCCGCACGATGGCCTCCCGCTCCTCCCGGCGGCCGGCCCGGAGCTCGACCCCGTCGACGTCGACCCGACCGAGTAGCGGGACGCGGACGCAGGAGCCCTCGGCACAGGTCCTGGCGGCGGGTCGACGTCATCGGGACGAGCCCGTCACACTGCGCCGATGAAGTTCCACACCACGCTCCGGAAGTTCGGCGGGAACAACACCGGCATCGAGGTCCCCGAGGAGGTCCTCACGGCGCTCGGCCGCGGCAAGCGGGTCAAGGTCGTGGCGACCGTCAACGGCTACGCGTACCGGACTTCGGTCGCCCCGTACATGGGCGTGATCGTCATGCCCTTCAGCGCCGAGCACCGCGCCGCCACGGGCCTCGTCGGCGGCGAGGAGATCGACGTGGAGGTCGTCCCCGACGACGCGCCGCGCGAGGTGTCCGTGCCCGACGATCTCGCCGCGGCGTTCGTGGGCGCCCCGGAGGCGGCGGCGTTCTTCGCGGGCCTCTCGTTCACGAACCAGCGGACGTACGTCGAGTGGATCGAGAGCGCGAAGAAGGCGGAGACGCGAACGGCGCGGGTGGAGAAGGCGGTCGGACTGCTCCGGGAGGGGAAGAGCCGGCCCTGAGGCCCGACCCGCCGCGACCCCGTGCCACGCGGGCCGTGCACGCGCTCGGTGATGGCGCGGCGTGCGAGCCCTCTCGGCGGTGGTAGCCTCGGCCGGCCATGATCGACGCCTTCATCCTCCACGGGATCCCCATCCACGTCCGGCCGGACCTGCCGCCGGTCGAGGCCATCGGCGTCATGGACGGGATCGTCGCCGCGGCAGGCGACCTCGCGGCGGTGCGGGCGCGGGTCCCGCCCACGGCCACGGCCCGCCGGATCGGTGCGGGCGCCATCCTCCCGGCGTTCATCGACCCGCACCAGCACGCGTTCCTCATCGCCGCGGACCCGGGCACGGACGTGCTCTACCGGCGCGCGACGGACGTGGCCGGGCTCGTGGACGTGATCGCGGCCCTCGTGGCCACGGAGGAGGCGTCAAACGGCACGACGACGATGGCCGGTGGGGCTTCCGCCGCGCCCGCCCCCTGGCTGC
This sequence comes from uncultured Chloroflexia bacterium, assembly GCA_963844945.1. Taxonomy (GTDB): domain Bacteria; phylum Chloroflexota; class Limnocylindria; order Limnocylindrales; family CSP1-4; genus CAIYQJ01. Next base: position 136,354 of record CAWJQZ010000059.1, on the reverse strand, counting down.
GCTACCACGGCTACGAGCCGATGAAGCTCGCGGAGCACCGCAGCCCCACCGCGGGGGAGCTCGACCGCGCGGCGGGCGACCGTCCGCTCCACGTCCTCAGCCGCACCTTCCACGAGTCTGCCGTGAACTCCGCGGGGCTCGACGCGCTCGGGATCGGTCGCACGACACCCGACCCGCCCGGCGGCCGGATCGTCCGCGACAAGAGCGGGGCCCCGACCGGTGTCCTCGTCGAGGCCGCGAGCTTCGCAGCCGAGGCTGCGTCGCGCCGTCCGGATGCCCACGACCCGCGCACCTGGCGCGACCGGCTCCGCGAGCACGGGCGGAGGCTCCTCGCGGCCGGGATCGTCCGGATCGGCGACGCCGCCGTCCCCGTCCCGGCCGCGGACACGCTCGTGGGGACGCTCGGGGAGATGGGCAGCACGGTCCATCCGTTCCTCATCGGCGACCGGATCGACGTGCCGGCGCTGGTCCCGGGCGGCACGGCGAAGGTCCTCCTCGACGGCGGCGAGTACTGCCACCTGCGGCTGAGCACGCGCCAGTACGCGACGGTCCTGCGGCGCGGGTTCCGGGCCAACCTGGGCCCCGAGAAGGGGCTCGCGCGGGCGGTGGCCGAGCGTGCCGGCTGGCCGCACCGCGAGGCCGACGGCCGGTGGCACTCGGGGGTGCGGTTCCCGACCGAGGGGGACCTGCGCGACCTGCTCCGGCGCGCCGCCGAGAGGGGCTCGAGCCTGGTCGTCCACGCGGTGGGCAACGGGTCGGTGGAGACGCTGCTCGACGCGCGCGACGCGGATCCCGGGGTCGCCGCGGCCGTCCCGATGCGCGTGGAGCATGCGATCACGCTCGACCCGGCCCTCTCCGGCCGCCTCGCGAAGGCGTCCCTCACGGTGGTCGCCCAGCCGAACTTCCTCGGCGAGTCCGGGCACGAGCTGAACATCACGCGGATGCCGGAGCCCCTGAAGCTCATGCCGTTCCGGTCGATGCTCGCCGCGGGCGTCCCGTTGGCGTTCAGCTCGGACCACCCGGCGACCGACCTCTCCCCGTGGCCGTCCCTGGCCGCCGCCGTCGCGCGGCTCGACCAGACGGGAGCCCCCGTCCTCCCGGAGGAGGCGATCGCCCTCCCCGCGGCGCTCGGCGCGTACGGCGCGGCGGCGGCGCGATCCCTGGGGGTGACCGGGGGGACGCTGGAGCCCGGGATGCCCGCCGACATGATCCTCGTGGACGCGGACCCGTACGGGATGCGGCCCGCGCAGATGCCGGCGATCTCCGTGCTCACCACGTGGCGCGGTGGCCGCGTCGTCTGGGAGCGCCCGTCGGAGCGGACCCGGGTGAGGCCGCTCCCTCCTGACCCCCGGACGTGACCTGGCCCGGACCGTGTGTCCGGGCCTGTCACCGAGGAGGAGGGAGGAGAGGAGGTGCCGTGATGATGGAACGCGCCACCTTTCGATCTCGTGACGGCGCTACGATCGGTGCGGGCAGCCGACCCACGATGGAGGAGGAGAGCCGATGACGACCGCCGACCGCGTCCGCTGGGGACTGCTCGGGACCGCCCGGATCAACGACGCGATCCTGGAGGGCGCCCGGCACGCGACCCGCGCGGAGGTCGTGGCGGTGGGGAGTCGCGATGGCGTCCGGGCGGCCGCGTACGCCGCCGAGAAGGGCCTCCCCACCGCGCACGGATCGTACGACGCGCTGCTCGCCGACCCGGACGTGGACGCGGTCTACATCTCGCTGCCCAACGCCCTTCACCACCCGTGGACGCTCGCCGCCCTGCGGGCGGGGAAGCACGTGCTCTGCGAGAAGCCGTACTCGCGCCGGCCCGGCGAGGTCGAGGAGGCGTTCGACCTCGCCGCCTCCCGGGGCCTCGTCCTCGCGGAGGCGTTCATGTGGCGGCAGACACCGATGGTCGCCCGGTTCATCGCGGAGCTCCCGTCGATCGGCCGCCTCCAGCTCATCCGTTCCAGCTTCTCGTTCGCGCTCTCCGACGAGGCGGACATCCGCGTGAACGCCGGCCTCGACGGCGGCTCGCTCATGGACGTGGGCTGCTACACGGTGAGCGCGGTCCGCCTCGTCGCAGGCGAGGAGCCCGAGGCCGTCGAGGCGATGGCGGACCTCGACGCCGCCGGGGTGGACCGGCGCCTCATGGGCCTGCTGCGGTTCCCGTCCGGCGTCCTCGCGCAGATCGCGTCGGGGTTCACGACCGACCACCGGAGCCTCGAGGCGATCGGGACGGGGGGCTCGCTCGCGATGGTGGACCCGTGGCACGGGCGGCCGAGCGTCATCACTTGCGCCGACGGGGAGACGATCGAGCTGGAGCGGTCCGACCCGTACGGCCTGGAGCTCGACGATCTCGCCGGGGCGATCCTCGACGGACGGCCCACGCTCCTGGGCCGGGCCGACGCGCTGGGGCAGGCGCGGACGATCGAAGCCCTCTACGCCGCGGTCGCGACCGGCGGCACCGTCCGCGTGGCGCGCTGAGGAGGAAGGATGGACATCCCGACCGAGTGGCTCAGCTCCCAGGTCGTCCTCGGCCTCGTCCTCGTCGTCCTTGCGGTGGTCGGCGTCGTCTTCTACTTCCGGGTGGGTGCACGCTCGGCGCCGGGGCCCGGCGCCGAGGACACCCACGACGACGCGGGCCACGACCACGCCGGCCACGACGCCGGGGCGGATGTCGCGGGCCCCAGCGGCCCCGGCACCTACGGACCGATCGCGCCCGTGGCGTCGTCGTCGGTCTTCGAGACCGAGCCCTGCTGGGTCTCCCTCCTGCCCGGGCGGTCCCGCGCGTCGGCGGACGCCCCGGCCGGGGACGCGGTCCCGCCGGCGCGGTCGTAGCCGCGCGAGCGGCGGCGCCACATGCCCGGAGCGGACCCCACCGGCCGGCCGTACCCCGCCTGGCTGGAGGACGCCGTCGCATACGAGATCTACCCTCAGTCGTTCGCGGACGCGAACGGCGACGGCATCGGCGACCTGCCGGGCGCGACCGGACGGCTCGACCATCTCGCGTCCCTCGGCGTCACCCTGATCTGGCTCAACCCGTGCTTCGACAGCCCCTTCCTCGATGCCGGGTACGACGTGCGCGACTACTACCGCGTCGCGCCGCGCTACGGGACGAACGAGGACCTGGAGCGGTTCGTCGCGGCGGCGCGCGAGCGCGGCATCCGGGTCCTCCTCGACCTCGTCGCGGGCCACACCTCGTGGGAGCACCCGTGGTTCCGCGACTCGATGCGCCACGAGCGCAACGAGCACACCGACTGGTTCGTCTGGACGGACCGCGTGTGGCGCTCGCCCGAGGGGCTCCGCACGATCACCGGCCTCTCCGAGCGCGACGGCAGCTACATCGCGAACTTCTTCGCCTGCCAGCCCGCCCTCAACTACGGCTTCGCGAACCCGGAGCCCGGCCATCCGTGGCAGCAGCCGACCAACGCGCCCGGCCCCCGGGCCGTCCGTCGCGAGATGCGCGAGATCATGCGGTACTGGCTGGAGCGCGGGGCCGCGGGGTTCCGCGTGGACATGGCCGCGTCGCTTGTGAAGCACGACCCCGGCCGGCGCGAGACCGCGCGGTTCTGGCGCGAGATCCGCACATGGCTGGACGAGGAGTGGCCCGACGCCGTCCTCATCTCCGAGTGGGGACGACCCGCCGAGGCGATCCCCGCGGGCTTCCACATGGACTTCCTCCTCCACTTCAACGAGCCGGGATACACCTCGCTGTTCCGTGCCGGGAACCGCCACTCCGAGATCCTGGTCCCGTACGCGTGGAGCTTCTTCGACCGCTCCGGCCACGGGAACATCCGCGCCTTCCTGGACGGGTACGAGCGCGACCTCGCCGCGACGTCCGGGCGCGGCCTCATCTGCATCCCGAGCGGGAACCACGACATGGGCCAGCGGCTCGCCGATGGCCGCGACGCGGCCGATCTCGCGGTCGTCTGGGCGTTCCTCCTCACGATGCCGGGCATCCCGTTCGTCTACTACGGCGACGAGATCGGGATGCGGACGGTCGAGGGCCTCCCGTCGAAGGAGGGCGCGTACGACCGGACCGGCGCGCGGACGCCGATGCAGTGGGATGCGAGCCTCCCGAACGCGGGCTTCTCCGCCGCGCCGCCCGAGGCGCTCTACCTCCCGCTCGACCCCGATCCGGACCGGCCGACGGTCGCGGCACAGGACGCGGATCCCGCGTCGCTCCTCGCGACGGTCCGCGCGCTCGTCGCGCTCCGGCGCTCCCACGCGGCGCTCCAGGCCGGCGGGTCGTTCACCGCGCTCCTCGCCGAGGCGGGCCATCTCCCGTTCGTCTACGAGCGCCGGGCCGCGACACCCGGGTCGGGGCGTGTCGTCGTCGCGCTGAACCCGGGGGCCGCGCCGGCCATCGCAGAGGTCGCTGGCGACACCGGAACGGGCGCGGTCCGCGCCCTGTACGGGCCGGCGGGCGGACTCGTCGCCCGGGACGGCGGATGGACCGTGCGCCTGCCCGGGGTCTCGGCGGGCATCTGGGAGGTGGCGTGACGTGTCGGTCGCCGATCGCGGGGGCGTCCCGTCCGCCGCGCCCGTCTCCGCCGCGGTGACCCACCCGGCCGGCGGAGCGCCGGGACCCGAGGCCGATCCGCGGACGATCCTCGAGCGCCTCGTGCGCTTCCCGACGGTGAACCCGCCCGGCGGCGAGGGCGACTGCGTGCTGTACGCGCGCGACCTGCTCGACGGCGCCGGGATCGAGACGCGCCTGTTCGCTCTCGACCCCGAGCGACCCAACCTGGTCGCCCGCCTCCTCGGACGCGGCGAGGCGCCGCCGCTCCTCCTCCACGGCCACGTGGACGTCGTCCCCGTCGAGGGGCAGGCGTGGACCGTGCCGCCCTTCGACGCGATCGAGAAGGACGGCTTCGTCTGGGGGCGCGGGACGCTCGACGACAAGGGCTCCGTGGCGATGATGCTCGCGGCCACGCTCCGGGCCCGCGCGCGGGGGCTCGTGCCCGCCGGCGACGTGATCGTCGTCGTCGTGCCCGACGAGGAGGTCGGCGGGCGGTTCGGGACCGGCTTCCTCGTGGACGAGCACCCCGACCTCTTCGCCGGCGTCCGCTACGCGCTCGGCGAGGCAGGGGCGTTCACGTTCCACATGAGCGGCCGCCGCCTCTACCCGATCCAGGTCGCGGAGAAGCAGGCGTGCCAGCTCACGGTCACCTTCCGCGGCGCCGGCGGCCATGGGTCGTTCCGCCACACCGGCGGTGCGATGGCGAAGATGGGCGCGGCGCTCGACCGGATCGAGCGACGACGCCTTCCGGTCCATATCGTCCCGCCGGTCCGACTCATGCTCGAGTCGATGGCCGACGCGCTGCCGGCGAGGCAGGGGCTCGTCCTCCGCCGCCTGCTGACGCCGGCACTGACCGACCGCGTCCTCGGCGCCCTCCCGACCGCCTCACGCTCCGTCCTCGACCCGCTGCTGCACAACAACGTGAGCCCCACGATGGTCCGTGGCGGCACGAAGCCCAACGTGATCCCCGGCGAGGTGGAGCTGGTGCTCGACGGGCGGATCCTGCCCGGGCTCTCGCTCGATGCGTTCGTGGCGGAGATACGCGCCCTCGTGGGCCAGGACGCGGAGATCCTCGTCGGCCCGTTCGAGCCGTACCCAGCCGCGGTGGACCCCGGGCTGCTCGGGACGCTCGGCGCGGCGCTCCGGGACGGCGATCCCGAGGCGCGGCCCTTCCCGTTCGTCACGATGGCGACCACCGACGCGCGCCACCTGGTCAAGCTCGGGATCCAGACGTACGGCTATACGCCGATGCGCCTGCCGGCCGGCTACGACTTCGCCCGGATGGCGCACGGCGCCGACGAGAGGATCCCCGTGGACGCGGCCGCCTGGGGGACGGACCGGCTCTACCGCGTGCTCGAGACGTACGGTCGAGCGACCGGCGGCGGTCCGGCGGCGTGACCGCGGGCGAGGACCTCGCGCGCGCGGTCGCGGCGCTCTTCGCGGAGCTGCCCCAGGTGGAGGCCGTCGCGCTCGGCGGCTCGCGCGGCGGTGGCGGGCTCGGGGCCGTGGAGGGCTCGGACCTCGACGTCGAGGTCTACACCCGTGGCGAGGTCCACATCGAGGCGCGACGCGCCATCGTGGAGGCGACGGGCGGCGCGGTGCGCGCCGAGATGGACCACCGCTACTGGGGGCCCGCCGACGAGTGGATCCACCCCGGGACCGGGATCCATGTCGACTGCGTCTACTTCGACGCCGACTGGATGGAGGACCGGATCGCCGCAGTGCTCGACCGGCACGAGGCGAGCCTCGGCTACACCACGTGCTTCTGGCACACGATCCGGGGCTGCGTCACGATGGCCGATCCGCGCGGCTGGCTCGCGGGCCTGAAGGCCCGCGCCGACGTCCCCTACCCCGAGGTGCTCCGCACCCGGATCGTGGAGCTCAACCACCCGGTGCTCCGGGCGGCACTCCCCTCCTACGCGAACCAGCTGGCGAAGGCCGCCGTCCGCGGCGACCTGGTGAGCGTGGACCACCGACTGGCAGGCCTGCTCGCGAGCTACTTCGACATCGTCTTCGCCGTGAACCGCGTCACGCATCCGGGCGAGAAGCGGCTCGTCGAGGCGGCGACGCGCACCTGCGCACGCCTCCCCGAGGAGATGGCGCACGACGTCGACGACCTGCTCCGGACGGCGATGAGCGACCTCGCGGGGCTGGGCGGAAGGGTGGACCGCCTCGTCGACCGGCTGGACGACCTCCTCCGCGGGGAGGGGTTCGCAGCCGCCGGACTGCCCTCGCTCGCGCAGGTGGCCCCCGAGGGCGGCTGAGGATCGCTGCCGAAGGACTGACGGCCCCGGCGGACCGCTCCTAAGAGGCGGCGCCCGCAAGGGCCGCGCCGAGATCGGCGTTCGGGCCCAGGACGATGACCTCGCCGGAGACCTCCGCCCCATCGGGGGTCCGCAGAACGTAGGAGTGGCGGACCTCGGTGATGCCCGATCCGAGCGTGCTGCCGACGCTGCAGTACTTCGTCGCGGAGAGCTCGATCGCGCGCTCGACCGCGGCGACATCCACGTCACCCTCCACGTGGTGGACGACGTCAATCCTCGTGAAGGCGTGCGGGTGCCCCTCCATCTGGGTGCCCGTGGCCTTCACCTCGTACCGGGTGACGGGCATCCGCTTCTTGCGGAGGATCGAGATCACGTCCATCGCCGTGCAGCCGGCGAGCGCGAGCGGGACCAGCTCCGACGGTCGCGCGCCCATGTCCCCGTCCCCGTCGTCGAGGACGATGGAGTGGCCGGACCCGACGGCACCGACGAACCGGAGGCCGTCGCCGTCGAGTGTCACGGAAGCCGTCTTGTGGGACACGGTGCTCTCCAAGCAGGGTCAAGCCCGGCGTGCGGGCCGATGAGGCGGAACGGGGGGCGCATGGAGCATGGTATCTCTACTTGCGCGATTGCGCAAACAGGCGAGCCGTGGGGTCTTCGCGCGTGACGTTCGAGCGCCCACGAGGACGGCGCCGGGGCGATCGCCGGGGGTGGTCGCGAATCGCCGCGGATAGGCGAGGCCGCCGGCTGCGCCGGCGGCCTCGCTGGGGACGCGTCGTGTGGAGGAGCGGCGCGTGCGCCGCCCGGGTTCAGTGGCTGCAGGCCGCGGGCGACCCGGCCGAGTCGGTGGTGCGGAAGCTGGATCCGCAGCCGCACGCGGAGACGGCGTTCGGGTTGTTCACCGTGAAGCCGGCGCCCATGAGCGTGTCGACGTAGTCGATCGACGAGCCCTTCAGCAGGTCGATGCTGTTGCCGTCCACGTAGACCTTGACGCCGTTCGCCTCGAGGACGTTGTCCTCGGCGGTCGGTGCGTCCTCGAGCATCATCCCGTACCGGAAGCCCGAGCAGCCGCCGCTGTACACGTAGACGCGTAGGCCGAGGGCGGGGTTCTCCTCGCCCGCGGTGAGCTCGCGGAGCTTCGTCGCTGCGGCATCGGTCAGGGCGAGGACGGTGGGCTGGCCGTCGATCATGCGGGCTGCCTCCTGGGCGGTTGGTGTCCGGGCCTGAGGACCTGTAAATCCTAGTCGCCCGCTCGGGTTTCGACAAGGGCGAGGCTCGGCAGAGGCCGGCGCGACGGGGCGGCGCGTGCGCCGCGGGGACGCCCCCGCCCGACGGCCGAGCGGCGGCCCGTGACCCGCACGGGTACTCTCCTCGCAGAGGGCACCGCGACCGCTGCAGGAGGTTCGGATGAGCGCGACGATCCCGGCCGAGGCGCGCGACCTCGTCGAGTCGGACGTGCCGGCCGTCGTCTCGTACCGCGACGACGCCGGCCGGATCCTCTCCTGGCCGTTCTGGGCGGAGGTCGTGGACGGACGGGTCGTCCTGTCCGCGGACCGCGCGTCGCGGAAGGCGGCGCACCTGCGCCGCGACCCGGAGGTCGGGGTCCTCTTCCACGACCGCCACGACCCGGAGCGCTATCTCTCCGTCAGCGGCCGGGTGGTCGAGATCCGGGACGATCCGGACACGACGATGATCGACCGGCTCGCCATGCGGTACACCGGGCGCCCGTACGCGATCCGGGACGTCCCGCGCGAGGTGTACGTCGTCGAGATCAGCCGCGCGGCCTTCATGCCCGGCGCCGGCGACTGAGCGGCCGGCCGCCGCCCCGGGGCGGGTGTCGAGCCTCGGCTGCAGGCCGCCCTCAGCCCTCGATCCGCTCGACGACCGTCGCGATGCCCTGCCCGACCCCGATGCACATCGTCGCGAGGCCGTAGCGCCCGCCATCGCGCGCGAGGCCGTGGACGAGCATCGTCACGAGGCGCGCGCCGCTCATCCCCAGGGGATGCCCGAGAGCGATCGCGCCCCCGTCCACGTTCAGCGTCGCCGGGTCGAGTCCCAGCTCGCGTGCGCACGCCACGGACTGGCTGGCGAACGCCTCGTTCATCTCGACACGGTCGAGGTCGGCGACCTCGATGCCGGCCCGGGCGAGCGCCTTCCGCGTGGCCGGGACGGGCCCGATCCCCATGACGGAAGGGTCCACGCCGGCGACCGCGGTCGAGACGACCCGGGCCAGGGGCGTGAGCCCCATCTCCCGGGCGACCGCCGCCTCGACGACGAGGACCGCGGCGGCCCCGTCGTTGATCCCGCTGCTGTTGCCCGCGGTGACGCTGCCGCCCTCGCGGAACGCCGGGCGCAGCTTCGCGAGGGCCTCGGGCGTCGTGTCCGCGCGCGGGTGCTCGTCGCGAGCGACCACGATCGGGTCGCCCTTCCGCTGCGGGATCGACACGGGGACGATCTGCGCGTCGAAGCGGCCCTCCGCCTGCGCGGCGACGGCCCGCCGCTGGCTCGCGAGCCCCAGGGCGTCCTGGTCCTCCCGCGAGACCTCCCACCGCTCCGCCACGACCTCGGCGGTCTCGCCGAGCGAGATCGCCGGATATGCAGCCTGCATCTTCGGGTTCACGAAGCGCCAGCCGAGCGTGGTGTCCACGAGCTCGTGCGTGCCGCGCTCGTAGGCGGACTCGGGCTTGAGCATCACGTAGGGCGCGCGGGACATCGACTCCACGCCCCCCGCGACGAAGACGTCGCCGTCTCCGACCGCGATCGCGTGCGCAGCGGAGTTGATCGCCTGGAGGCCGCTGCCGCACAGCCGGTTCACCGTCAGCCCACCGACCTCGACCGGGAGGCCGGCGAGCAGGACTGCCATGCGTGCGACGTTGCGGTTGTCCTCGCCGGCCTGGTTCGCGCAGCCGAGGATCACGTCCTCGATGCGGGCCGGGTCGATGCCCGTCCGCTCCACGATCGCACGCAGCACGATCGCTGCGAGGTCGTCCGGGCGGACGGACGCGAGTGCGCCCCCGTACCGCCCGATGGGCGTCCGGACGGCGTCGACGATCCAGGCCTCCCGAAGGGGGCGGTGCGGGTCACGGTTCATGGCCCGATGGTATCGCGTGGTATCGCGCGCCGGCCCGGCCGACGGCTTCGCCGACGCCTCCTGAGCGTGTCGGACGCGCGCCGAACCCGCCACGCGCGAAGTGCGTGGCCCCCCCGTGAAGTCACGGGCCTGTCATGGCCTTCGTAATGCGGGCGCAGGTATGCTCCGCCCGGGGTGGCTGCACGCCTTGCGGTGGCGGTCCTCATGATGAGATGGAACGTATCGGGGCGCACATGCGGACAGGTCGGAGTGGGGGCGACCGCATCGCGGCACTGCTCGTCGCCGCCATGCTCGTCGCGGCGTGTTCCGGGCAGGTCCCCGTGCTCCTCGGCGAGCCGTCCCCGACCCCTAACGTCCCGCGCCCCGATGGCGCGGTGGTCGTGGGCGCGGGCGGGCAGGCCGCCGACGACGGCCGGCCCATCTTCAGCTTCACGTCCGATCTCTCGCCCGAGGAGGCGCTCGCCTCCTACCGCGACACGCTCGCCGCGTCCGGCTTCAACGAGACCGGTGCGGACGGAGCCTGGCGACTGTTCACGGACGGCTCGGAGGTCCTCGCGGTGCGGATCGCGTCCGAGGGTCCGCCCACGTCGATCGTCGTCCGTGTCGTGTGGGTCACCGGTGACGGGCTGCCCGCCGCGTCGATCGCGATCGACGGGATGCCGGATGCGGCGGGACCGGCGGGCGGCGGCGGGAGCGGCACGGACACGGAGCCATCGCCGGATCCCGATGAAGCGGACCTCCCGGCGGCGACGAGGGCGCCCCGTCCCACGACGTCGCCCGGCTCGTCCGGCGCGAAGCCCACCGAGAGCCCTTCCCGGACGCCCCGTCCCAGGCCCACCGCGAGCCCCGGAGGAGCGGGACCGAAGCCGAGCGAGGCGACCGCGACCGACCACCCGACCGCGCAGCCGAAGCCGACGCCGAAGGCGGATCCCACGCCGAAGCCGGATCCCACGCCGCACCCGACGAGGTCGCCCAGGCCGGAGCCGACGCCGAAGCCGGACCCGACGCCGAAGCCGCACCCGACGCCGAAGCCCGACCCGACGCCGAAGCCCGACCCGACGCCGAAGCCCGACCCGACGCCGCATCCGACGCCACCGCATCCGACACCACCGCATCCGACACCGAAGCCCTAGGAACGAGGCTGATGTCCGACCGCTATCGCCTGCTGCTCGTCGACGACGACGTCCAGCTGCTCACCTACCTCGCCGAGCGCCTCACGCGGGACGGGTACGACGTGACGGCCGCGAAGTCCGGGGCCGAGGCCCTCGCGGCGCTCGACGCATCGTGGCCGGACCTCGTGGTCCTGGACCTCATGCTCCCACGGATGCGGGGCGAGGAGATCGCGGCGCGGATCAAGAAGCGGGCCGACATCCCGATCATCGTCCTCTCGGCGGTCACCTCCGCCGACACCAAGGTCGAGCTGATCTCGCGATACGCCGAGGACTACCTGACGAAGCCTTTCCACCACGAGGAGCTGCTCGCGCGGATCCGGCGCGTCCTCGGCCGGCTGAACGAGCGGATCCCCAGCCAGGAGCTGGAGCTGGGACCCGACCTGACCCTCATCCTCCGCCGACGCGAAGCCATCGTGGGTGGGGACGTCGTCTCGCTGTCCGCCACCGAGACACGGTTCATGGCGACGCTCGCGGCGCGAGCCGGCGACCCGATCAGCACGGAGCAGCTCCTCGCGCGCGTCTGGGGTGACGCGGACGGCGCCGACCCTGCGTACGTGTGGGTGACCGTCCGCCGCCTGCGCCGGAAGATCGAGCAGGATCCCGACCACCCGCAGTACCTGGTGACCGAGCGGGGCGGCGGATACCGTCTCGTCCCGGCCTCCTGAGCGGCGCCGGCGTCGCCCGCGCGTGCTCCGGCTGACCTTCGACCGCCAGCTCCTTCTCTCGCTCCTTCTCGTCGCACTCGTCCCCCTGGGCGTCTTCGCCCTCGTCGCCTTCCCGCGGTTCTCGTCGTCCGTGCGCGCTGAATCGGCTCAGGGGGCCGCGGACGCCGTCGCGAGCGTCCGGACTCTCATCGACCAGCTCGACGGGCGGCTGTCGGCGACGACGTCGTCGTACGCGACCTGGGAGACCGTCGCCGACCTCGTCGACCGGCTGGACGGTCAGGGCCTCGAGACCGACGTAGCGGGGTTCCTCGTGGACCGCGGCACGGCCGACAGCGTCGCCGTCCTCACGGGCTCGACGGATCTCGCGGCGGCGGGCGCCGGTCCGGACGGCGCCGCGCTCGCCGCGATCGCGCGCGCCTCCCTCGCCGCCGACCCCGGTGTCGCCGACGAGATCGGCCCGGGCGTCGCGACACTGCCGTCGGGCGTCAACGTGGTGTCGGTGCGGCGGATCGACCTCGGCGACCGGACGGGCCCCGGCGCAGAGGCCGCGCGGGACGGCGGGGCCGCGATCGCGACCGCACGGCGCCTGGACGGGGGGTTCGCGATCGACGCGGCCCAGCTGACGGGATTCGCGGTGTCGGTCCATCTCCCGGACGGGGTCCTCTCGGTCACGAGCGATGCCGACGCGGCCGCGGCCGTCGGGACGCCCGGCTTGTCCCCCACGGACCCGGGGGCGGTCGTCGTCCGTAACGTGGACGGCTACGCGTCGGGCTCGGCCGCGGTCCTCGACAGGGCGGGCCGGGTCGCCGGGATCGTCGCCGCGAGCGCGCGCCTGAACGTCCTCAACGCGATCGACGAGGAGCTCCTGCCGATCCTGTGGCTGGGTCTCGGCCTCTCGGCCCTCTCGGCCGCTATCCTCGCGATCCTCCTCTCCCGACGCCTGCGCCGAAGGCTCGACGCGGTCGCGGCCGGGATCGTCGCGGTATCGCAGGGCGACACGAGCGTGCAGCTCCCGACGGGGGGTGACGACGGGATCGCCCGGCTCTTCGCATCGCACAACCGCCTCGCCGCGGCGCTCGCACGGCGCGACACCGCGCTGAACCGGTCGCTCGGGGAGGTCGCGGCCCTCACGCCGGACCGCGGGACGGCCGATCTCGCTGCGGCCGGGACGCGCGCCGCGGTGGCCGTCTTCGGGCTCCGATCGGCATGGCTGGTGGACGCCGACGGGACGGCCATCGCCACGGACGGTCCCGACCCCGCACCCGGGACGGACGGCCCGGGCGCGTCGGAGGTGGACGTGATGCCCGGAGCGGCATCCAGCCAGGCCGTCGACGTCCCGGTGGCGCCCTACGCGTGGCGCCTCGTCGCGCGTCTCGCGCCCGGCCAGGAGTGGTCGGATGCCGACGCCGCCCTCCTCGCCCTCTATGGGCGCCAACTCGGTGCCGCGCTCCGGGACGCGCAGCTGTACGCGGACGCGGCGGAGAGGGCAGCCGAGCTCGAGCGCGTGAACCGGATGCAGGGCGACTTCCTCCGCGGCGTCAGCCACAACCTGCAGACGCCGCTCACGCGGATCGAGGTGGCCGCGAGCGAGCTGCGAGACACCCACCCGGACGACGCGTCCGTGGCGCGGGACACGCGCGTGATCCGGGCCGAGGGCGAGCGGCTCTCGCGCCTCGTGTCGCAGCTCCTCACGCTCTCCCGCCTCGAGGCGCAGGCGCTCGCGGTGGCTGCCGAGCCGATGGCGATCGCGCCGATCGTCCGGCGCATCGCACCCGCCGCCGTGGGACGGGACGTGTCGGTCGTGGACGAGGCGCCGGGGCTGGTGCCGATCGCGGACGAGGCGGCGGTCGAGCAGGTGCTCTGGATGCTCCTCGACAACGCCGCGCGGTACGCACCCGAGGGGCCGATCCGCGTCCGGATCTCGCCGGCGCCGCCCGATCGCTCGCAGGGAGACCCGTCGGCGGCGGCGCCGGACGGCGGATCGCGGGTCGCGGTCGCTGTGGAGGACTCCGGGCCCGGCGTCCCGCCCGCCGAGCGCGAGCGGATCTTCTCCCGGTTCACTCGCGGTTCGACGGCCGAGGACACGGACGGGACCGGTCTGGGCCTCGACGTGGCGCGGGGACTCGTCGTCGCGATGGGCGGGACGATCCGGTGCGAAGCGGCGCCCGGGGGTGGTGCCCGCTTCGTCTTCACGCTGCCGGCGGAGGATGCGACCGTCCCGGCCTGAGGCCGTGGCGACCAGCAGCCGTGGGGACCGGCGGCCACGGGGGTGCCCCGGTCTCACCGCCCCGGCATCAGGACCCGGGCGCGAGCTCCGTCAGGCCACCCTCGGCGAGGATGAAGACGCGCGGGTCCACGGGCTCGTCGGCGTCGGCGAGGTGCGTCCAGACGAACGCCTGCAGGTCGCCCGGGAACCCCGCGTCGCCCGCGGACGAGGTCCCCGCGACGAGGAGATGACGCGAGGGGACGGCGACGAGGACGCGCCCGCCCGATCCGAGCTCGCGTTCGAGGAACATCCGGACCTCCGGGAGGAGGAGGCGGGCCGCGTCCCACCCCTCGCCGGAGTCCGAGACGAGGAGCCGGCGATCCCCTTCCCGCTCGTCGTCCCACGGCGTGGAGTTGCTCCAGGCCAGGAGGTTGGCGAGGGCCGTGGAGATGACCGCGGCCGGCTCGACCATCCACTGCGCGATGTGCTCGGTGTTCACGAGGACGTGGAAGCCCGAGGCCGGGATCGCGACGGCCACGGGGATCCCCGCGGGCCCCGGCCAGAGGATGGGCTCGCCCCCGGACGTCGTGCGGCGGATGTGGTTCGGCTCGTACGCGGAGGCTGCGAGCCCCGGCGTCCCCACCGGGACCGGCACCGGCATCACGACGCCGGTCGCGGTGGTCCAGTCCTGCTCGGGAGAGCCAGCGATCGACATCAGCGTCCTCGCCATTCGGGGGACCGCTTCTCGAGGAACGCGGCCATCCCCTCGGTCTTGTCCTGGGTCCCGAACAGCACCTGGAAGAGCCGCCGCTCGTGTCGCAGGCCGGCGGACAGCGGCAGCTCGTCGGCCATCCGGACGGCCTCCTTCGCGGTCCTCACGGCGAGTGGCGGCATCGCGGCGATCGACGCGGCCAGGTCGAGCGCGACCGCGACCGTCTCCCCGGCCGGGACGACGCGCGTCGCGAGCCCGAGGCGGTCCGCCTCGGCGGCGTCGATGATGCGGCCGGTCAGGATGAGCTCCATCGCACGCGGCTTCCCGATGGCGCGGGTGAGCCGCTGCGTCCCGCCGGCGCCGGGGAGGATGCCGAGCCTGATCTCCGGCTGGCCGACCCGGGCGTCGTCTCCCAGGACGAGCATGTCGCACGCCATCGCGAGCTCGAGGCCTCCGCCCAGGGCGTAGCCGCGGACCGCAGCGATCGTGGGCTTCCGCACGTTCGCGATCGCATCCCATGCGTCGAACCGCCCGCTCGCGGCGATCCCCTCGGCCGTCTCGCCGGCCATCTCGGCGACGTCCGCGCCGGCGGCGAACGCGCGCGTGCCGGCGCCGGTGAAGACGATGGCGCGACAGGCGGGGTCGGCGTCGAGCCGGACGCACGCCTCCGCGATCCCGTCGATGACGGCAGCGCTGAGTGCATTGAGCGCTTCCCGACGATCGATCGTGACGAGGGCCACGCCATCGACCGCAAGGGGCGCGGGCTGGTCCACGTCCTGACCGCCTGCGACGGCGGGGCGGGTCGCCGGCAGCACGATCGAGACGTACGAGCGGTCGGGCTCTGTCACTCGCTCCTCCCCCCGGCCGCGCAGGGCGCGCGGACGCGCCAAGTATCGTCCGCGCGGAGCGCTGCGTCATCCCCGGCCTCGCGACGGCCGGTGCGTCGATGCCCCGCGCGCACGGGGAGGCGGTCGGTGCGGCGCGGGACGGCGGCGCGGGGGGCCGCCCTGGCCGGACGGACGGCCGGCGTGCCTGCCGCGGAGCCTCAGTGGTCGGCGAGGCCCTCGAGGGGCGTGGTGGTCGCGCGCTCGATCCGGAGGTAACGACGCCGGAAGTAGAGGAGCGGGAACGCGTCGGGATCCCCCGGGTCGGTCGCGAGGACGCGCCCGACGAGGAAGTCGTGGTCCCCGAACGGGACGACGTCCTCCAGCACGCACGCGAGGCTCGCGATCGCCCCGTCGAGTACGGGGAGCCCCAGCAGTCCGGGATGCCAGGCCGCACCGCAGAAGGCGTCCCGGCCGGGCACCACGGCCGCCCCGGCGAAGCAGTCGGAGAGCGCGGCATCGTCCTCGCCGAGGATGTTCACCGCGTAGGCGCCCGTCGCACGGATCACCGGACCGAGCGTGCGAGCCTGGTCCAGCGCGACGAGGACGAGGGGTGGGTCGAGCGAGACGGACATGAACGCGCTGACGGTCACGCCCCGCGGACGGTCGCCGTCGATGCACGTGACCACCGTGACGCCCGTCGCGAAGCTGCCGAGCGCGCGCCGGAGCTCGTCGGCTGCGACGCCGTCGATCCTCTCCGCAGGATGGCCCCTGGCGATCCTGCCGGGGATCCGCGCGCGATCGTCCATCGCCGGAGGATAGCCGACCGCCGGATCCCGTCCCAGCGCTGCGTGGGGCCTCCCCGTCCTCACACCCGGGCACCGAAGGGGGTCGCGGGCGGCGAGGGCTGCGCTACACTGTCGAACCATGTCCGAGCTGCCCGTCCGCTGGTCCGAGGCCGCTGTCGCGTCGCCCACCGCAGGGCGCCGACCGGAGGTCGCCACCCTCCCGGGCGGCACGCTGCCCGACGTCGCCACACTGTTCACCTTCATGCGCGACGCCGAGCTGCGCTTCCGCACGCTGGCGATGCGGATCGAGGAGCGGACGTGGGGCGCCGAGGGCGAGTCGCTCCGGACGCACGAGATCCTCATCCGCCATCCCGGGCTGTCACGCGTGACGGTCCGGTACGCGGATCGCGAGATGCCGCGCGATCACGAGACCTGGGTCTGCGACGACACCCGGACGCGTACCTGGTCCGCGATCCACGGCGTGACCACAGACCGGCCCGTCCGCCGGCATCTGCGTGGCCTGGAGTCCTCCTCGCTCCCGGCGACGTCGAAGGTGTACGTGCCCGTCACGCGCCTGCCCGCCGACTCCGTCGTGGACGTCGCCGTCCACCCGGGCACGTTCCTCCAGAACGTCCTCTCCACCGGCGCCATCGAGGTCCGCGGGCGGACCCGTGTCGCGGACCGCGAGGCGATCGAGCTCGCGTGCCTCCACCCGAGGACGGCGCGCGTCGCGGCGGACCGCCCGGACCACGTCGTGGTCGTGGCGGCGGACACGGCACTCGGCGTCATCTCGCTCCTCGAGGAGCGGCTCGGGGACCGCGTCGTCCGGCGCTCGGAGGCGACGTCGATCGAAACGGACATCGAGATCCCGGACGCGGCGTTCGCGATCGCCGTCCCGACGGACGCCCGGCGCGTCTACTAGGACCGGCACCCGTCCCTGCCACCGGTCCGGCGGGTCCTGCCGCGCGGCCGGATCGTCGGTCAGGGAGCGGCGAGGGCCTCGATGAGCAGGCCGACCAGGGCCGTCGCCTCGACCGGGTGGCGCATGGGGAGGTCCAGCCGCAGCGCGTACGCGTTGCGACGCCCGACGCGCCGGCGGACCAGGTAGCCCGCGCCGACGAGATCACCCAGGATCCGCACCGTGGCGCGCTCCGTGATGCCGACCCGCGTGGCGATGTCGCGCACGCGGAGGCCGGGGTCCGTCGCGAGGCAGACGAGGACGTGCGCGTGGTTCGTGAGGAACGTCCACGCATGCGGACCGGCTACGACCTCCGCGGCCGTCGTCCGGGCCGGTGCGGCCGGCGCGGGACCCATTGCGACCGCGATGCCGGCCGGCACGTCCGCCCGCGACGCGCGTGCCTTCGCCTTCGACTTCTTCGACATGCGACTGAGAATACATGATTCACTTGACAGCTATCCAGCTCGTGCCGTAGTCTCCCTCCACCGAAGGGGAGTACCCCTGCTCAAGGTGACGGCGTCATCCCGATCCCGGCCCGTGCCGCGGATCCGCCGACACCGGCCGACCGCTCGGTCGGGGGAGACCTTCGGCTGATCGACGTCAGCCGGAGGCACCCCATCACGTGGATCCCCAGACCGTCCTCTGGGTCGCGCTCGGCATCCTCATCGCCGGGATGCTCGCCCTCGACCTCTTCGTCTTCCACCGGGACGCCCACGAGGTGTCGGTCCGGGAGGCTGCGCTCTTCAGCGGCGTGTGGATCGCCCTCGGCCTCGGCTTCGGCGCGCTCGTCTTCCTCCTGCGCGGCTCGGAGGCGGGCGGCGAGTACCTGGCCGGCTACGCCATCGAGAAGTCGCTGTCGATCGACAACGTCTTCGTCTTCGCGATGATCTTCGGGTACTTCGCGGTCCCGGCGAAGTACCAGCACCGGCTCCTCTTCTGGGGCGTCCTCGGGGCCATCGTCTTCCGCGCGGTCTTCATCGCCCTCGGCGCGGCCCTGCTCGACGCGTTCCACTGGGCCATCTACGGCCTCGGCATCCTCCTGCTCATCACCGGGTGGCGGATGTGGCGCAGCCGCGGCGAGCACATGCTCCGACTCGAGGACAACCGCATCCTGCGGCTCGTGCGGCGCGTCGTGCCGCTGACGTCCGAGTACCGCGGCCAGTCGTTCCTGGTGCGCGACGCCGGGCGCTGGCTGGCCACCCCGCTCTTCGCCGTCCTCGTGGTCGTCGAGACCACCGACATCATGTTCGCGATCGACTCGATCCCGGCGGTCTTCGCCGTGACCGACGACGCCTTCATCGTGTTCAGCTCGAACGCGTTCGCCCTCCTGGGCCTGCGATCGCTGTACTTCCTCCTCGCCGGGATGATCGGGCGCTTCGTGTACCTCAAGGTCGGGCTGAGCGCGCTGCTCGTGTTCGCCGGCGTGAAGATCCTGCTCAGCGGTGTCTGGGAGATGCCGATCTGGCTGTCGCTGGCGACCATCGCGGCGATCCTCGGCGTCGCCGTGGGCGCCTCCCTGATCTCCGACCGGCGCGAGCGGTCTCGGGAAGGCAGCGGTCCGGGCGACGAGGCTGCGGGCACGGCGACGCGCGATGCAGCCGCGGGGGCCGCGTGATGCGCCGCGCACCGGGGCGGGTCGCGATGTCGATCGTCGCGATCCTCGTCGCCGCCTCCATCGTCTCTCGTCGGGGCTCAGCTGAGCCGGCCTCGAGAACGGCCCGTGCGGGCGGCACGCCACGCAGACGCGGACAGCAGAAGGACCCGGCGGTCGCCCGCCGGGCCCTTCGCTCCAGGAGCGGATGAGGGTCAGATGATCTCGAGGTCCGCCTCGATCGCCGCGAGCTCCTCCGGCGTCCCCTGCACCTTGGGGCCCTTGAACCACTTCCTCGCCGAGGCGAAGTACCAGATCGCCGCGCCGCCGAGGACGACGGCGAAGACGACCGGCGTGTAGTTGAACGTGTTGATGTCGATCGGCTGGAACTGCGGGAGCATGAACAGGACGAAGATGAAGATCACCCAGAGGGTGGCGAGGATGCCGACCGGCTTGCTCCACCGGCCGAGCGTCCACGGCCCGGGCTCGAAGCGCTTGCCCGCGCGGAGCCGCAGGAAGACCGGCGCCACGTACGCCACGTACAGGCCGATGACCGCGATGGACGTGACGGCCGCGTAGGCGACCGCGCTGTACAGGTACGGCAGGCCGAGGATGAAGGCGCCGACCGCCGCCAGCCAGATCGAGTTCGTGGGCGTCCGCGTCCGGTGGTTGATCCGGTGCCAGAAGCTGCTGCCGGGGATCGCGCCGTCGCGGGAGAACGCGTAGATCATCCGCGAGTTCGCCGTGACCGACGACATGCCGCAGTAGAACTGCGCGCCGATGACGAGGAACAGGATGATCAGGCCGCCGGTCTCGCCGACCGCGTCCATCCAGATCTGGACGGGCGGTCCTGCGTTCGAGAGCGTCGCCGCCGCGTCGAGCGCGTGCTGGTAGCCGTTGACCATCGCGCCGGAGCCGTCGGCCGCCGGGAAGATCGTCTCCGGGGTGATCCCGACGTTCATCGCCACGAGGAGGATGAAGCCGAAGATCACCGAGATGATCACCGACCAGATGATCCCCTTCGGCGCGGAGGTCGCGGCCTCGTGGGTCTCCTCGGACATGTGGGCCGAGGCGTCGAAGCCGGTCAGCGTGTACTGCGCGTTGAGCAGGCCGATGAGCATCACGTAGAGCGGGATCCCCAGGAGGATCGGCCCCGGCCATTCCGGGTTCTCCCCGCCGCTCCCCGTGTTGTTGACGAACGTCGAGAAGACCGTTCCGAGGTCGGTGCGCTGATGCTGGTTGAGCACCACGCAGACGACGACGATCGCGGCCACGCCCACGATGTGCCACCAGACGGAGACGTCGTTGAGGATCGTGACGATCCGGATGCCGAACGTGTTCAGCAGCGCGTGGATGACGAGGACGATCCCGTAGATCGCGATCGTGTACGGGGGTGTCGTGGGGAGCCCGATCGTCAGGTTCAGGAACGCGTTGATGAAGAACGCGAGCCCGAAGTCGATGCCGGCGGTGACCGCCACCTGGCCGACGAGGTTGAACCACCCGACGAACCAGCTCCACGTGGCCGGGTTGCCGCCGGATTCGGGCGCGAGCTTCGCCGCCCAGTAGTAGAGCCCGCCGGCCGTCGGGTAGCTCGAGGCGACCTCGGCCATCCCGAGCGCGACCATGAGCACGAAGAAGCCGACGAAGAGCCAGCCCAGGGTCATCACCGCCGGGCCGCCGACGTTCATCGCGAAGTAGAAGAGCGTCAGGCAGCCGGACAGGATCGAGATGATCGTGAACGAGACGGCGAAGTTGGAGAACGTCTTCATCCCCCGCCGGAGCTCCTGCGCGTAGCCGAGCTCGTGGAGTCTCTGGACGTCCTTCGACGGTCCGCCGCCGCCGGGCGGGCTTGAGCTCATCCTTCGGGTCCCTCCCTCCTCCGGATAACCACCGATGCGCGGATTACGGGGGTAGCGCTGTCGGTTGTCAACACGCATTTATCCTGTCTCCGTCCGAACGGCTCGAGAAGCCGGCCGGACGGGCCGGCCGGACGGGCCGGCCGAGTGGAGAGAGGGAGGGAGCGGCGATGGGCGACCGGCTGGCGGGCAAGGTCACGATCGTCACCGGGGCGGGGTCCGGCATCGGGCGCGCGACGGTCATCCGCTTCGCGGAGGAGGGCGCGCGCGTCACCGCCGTCGACATCTCGCGCGACGCCGTGGAGGAGACCGCGCGGCTCGCGGGCGACCCGTCCGTCGTGGTCGCGGTGACGGCCGACGTCGCCGACGCGGCGCAGGTGAAGGCGTACACGGACGAGACCGCGGCGCGGTGGGGCGGACTCCACGTCGTCTTCAACAACGCCGGCGTGAACATCCCCGGCGTCTTCCACGAGGTCCCCGACGAGATCGTCGACCGGACCATCAACGTGAACCTGAAGGGCTGCATCTACGGGTCGCGGTACGCGATCCCGCACATGCTCGCCGGCGGCGGCGGCTCGATCATCAACACGAGCTCGGTGAACGGCGTCGTCGCCGAGCCGTTCCTCACGATCTACGCCGCGTCCAAGGGCGGCATCGTGATGCTCTCGCGCGGGATCGCCCTCGACTACGCGAAGCAGGGGATCCGCTGCAACGCGCTCTGCCCCGGCTGGGTGGACACGCCGATCAACTACGCGCACGCCGAGATGCTCGGCGGCCTCCAGGAGGTCTACGACACGATCGACTCGTTCCAGCCGATCGGCCGGCCCGGCGAGCCCCGCGAGATCGCGAACGTCGCGCTCTTCCTCGCCTCGGACGAGTCGTCGTTCGTCACCGGCGCGGTGATCCTCGCCGACGGCGGGATGACGGCGAAGTAGGGCTCCGCAGCGCGGGACGCGTTCGCTACACTCGCACGACCCATCGCGCCGGCCCGGGAGGAGACGCCGGGCGGCGGGAGACCCGACCGACCGAGAGAGGCCACGTCATGACGCACGAGAGGCCCACCGCGGCGCACGACATCCACGGCAGCTCGGGGCGCCCACCCAAGGACCCGCAGCTCGTCGAGCTCGACCGCTGGGTCCGCGAGGGCTCGGTGGAGACCCTCATCGTCGCGTTCGCCGACATGCAGGGTCGCCTCATGGGCAAGCGCGTGACCGCCGGCGCGTTCCTCGGCGGCGTGATCGACCACGGCGTCCACTTCTGCACGTACCTGCTCGGCACGGACATGGAGATGAACACGCCGGACGGGTACCGCCTGATGAACTGGGAGACCGGCTACGGCGACTGGATCGCCGACCCGGTCTGGCCCACCCTCCGCATGGTCCCGTGGCTCGAGAAGACCGCCATCGTCCTCGCCGACGCGGTGGAGGAGGAGTCGCGGGCCGAGATCCCGATCGCACCGCGATCGATCCTCAAGCGCCAGGTCGAGGCGTCGAAGGAGCTCGGGTTCGTCGTGAAGGCGGGCAGCGAGTTCGAGTACTACCTGCTGACGGACCAGTGGGACGACCTCCACCGCCGGGGCTGGCCGGTGCCGGCCACGTTCGGCTACTACAACGAGGACTACCACCTCCTCCAGGCGACGAAGGCGGAGCCGTACCACGGGAAGCTCCGGAACCTCATGTCCCAGGCGCGGATCCCGATCGAGTTCAGCAAGGGCGAGGCGGCCCCGGGCCAGCACGAGGTGAACATCCGGTACGACGAGGTCCTCGAGTCGGCGGACCGGAGCGTCCTGTTCAAGCACGGCGCGAAGGAGATCGCGTACCTCAACGGGTACGGCCTCACGTTCATGGCGAAGCCCGACCACCGCTGGACCGGGTCGTCCGGCCACCTGCACATGAGCCTCTGGTCGCCGGACGGGCGGACCGCGCTCTTCCACGACCCCGCGGGCGAGCCGTACGGGATGTCGCAGCTGATGAAGTGGTTCGTCGGCGGGATGATGAAGCTCAGCCGCGAGCTCGCCGTCTTCCTCGCCCCGAACATCAACAGCTACAAGCGCTTCGCCGCCCTCTCGTGGGCCCCCGTGAACGTGGTCTGGGGCCGCGACAACCGGACGACCGGGTTCCGCGTCGTGGGGCACGGCAGCGGCCTCCATGTCGAGGACCGCTTCCCCGGAGCCGACATGAACGCGTACCTCACGTACGCGGCCGCGGTGGGCGCCGGGCTCTGGGGGATCCGCCACCAGGTGGAGCTCCCGCCCGAGTACAAGGGGAACGGGTACGTCGCCACCGGCTGCGACCGGATGCCGCGCTCGCTCTACGAGGCGATCGAGGCGCTGGAGCGGTCCGAGGCGGCCGTCGAGATCTTCGGGCAGGACGTCGTGGACCACTACCTGAACATGGCGCGCGTCGAGCAGAGCGCGTACGACCAGGTGGTCACCGCCTGGGAGCGCGAGCGCTACCTCGAACGGGCGTAGGGACCGGCTCCGCGGCCGCCCGCCCTTCGGCGGCGGGCCGGGTCAGCGCTGCGTCCAGCCCGCCGGCTTCGTCCCTGCGTGGAGCGTGACGATCCCGCCGGAGAGCGGGCGCCACCGCACGTCCTCGAGGCCCACCTCGCGCATGATCCCGGCGATGCGCTCGGGGCCCGGATAGCCGCGCGTGCTCGCGACGAGGTACGCGTACGCGCTCCCCTGCCCCATGACCCGCCCGATGACCGGGACGACCCAGTCGAACCAGCGCTGGATGGCGCGCCCGAGCGCCGACCGCGGCCGCGAGATCTCCAGGCACACGACCCGTCCGCCCGGCCGGACGACGCGCGTCATCTCCGAGAAGCCTCGCGCGTAGTCGGGCAGGTTCCGCATCCCGAAGGCGATCGTCGACGCGTCGAACTCACGCGTCGCCGAACGGGATGTCCAGCGCGTCGCCCACGACGAACGAGAGGTTCGGCGCGGACGGGCGCTCCCGGCGCGCGCGGTCGATCATCCCCGGCGAGAAGTCGAGGCCCGTGACGCGCCCGGCCGGCCCCACGACCTTGAGGAGCGCCGTGGAGACCTTGCCGGTCCCGCAGGCGACGTCGAGCGCCGCGTCCCCGGGCCGCAGGCGCGCCTCGCGCACCGCGCGGCGCCGCCAGCGCGGCTCCTGGAAGCCGCTGATGAGCTGGTTCATGAGGTCGTAGACCGGGCTGATCCGGTCGAACATCGCGCGGACCTCGGCGGGCGGCGCGGCGTTCCCTTCGGGCATCGCGGGGGCTCCTCGGGTGGGGGTCGGGGTCATCGGGCGGGCTCGGCGGACAGGACCGTGTCGGGGCCGGCGCCTGCGTCGGTGCGGGCTGCGAGGTCGTCGAGCGCCGCGAGGATGATGGGGAGGATCGACTCGGGTCGGGAGACGGGCGCCATGTGGTCGGCGCCGGGGACCGTGACGACGCGCGCGTGCGGGATCGTCGCCAGGAGCGCGGCGGCCACCTCGCGGTACAGGGCGCTGCTCTCCGAGCCCACGGCGACCGTCACGGGCACGCGGATCCGCGCGAGGCCGGCGGCGTCGAGGCCGGCGAGGCGGGCGTCGGACGCGGCCGCGTCGCCCTCCCGGAGGACGGCGGCACGGACGCCGGCGGGGAGCGCGTCGTACCCGGCGTCCCCGAGGACGGCGCGGAGGAAGGTCTCGGCGGCGAGCGCGCCGTCGCCCGCGGCGTGCGCGGCGCCCGTCGCGGCACTCGACGCGCGCGAGCGCCGCCCGGACGCGATCGGACGCGAGGACGAGGTACGGCGGCTCGTAGACGACGACGCCGGCGACCAGGTCCGGCCGGCGCGCCGCGAGCTCCAGCGCGACGCAGCCGCCGAAGGAGTGGCCGACGACGAGGGCGGGGGCGATCCTCTCCCGCTCCACGATCGCCGGCGGCGTCCGCGACGTGGTCGGCCATCGTGAGGCGCATCGGGTCCGGGTCCGGGCTCGCCCGGTGCCCGCGGCGGTCGACGGAGACGACCGTCGCGCGGGTCGCCAGCCGTCGCTCGATCGGGAGCCACGCGCGGGCCCGCGAGAGCGTCGCGTGCAGGAGGAGGACGCCGGGACCGGCGCCGGAGACGCCGTACGCGATCGCGGCGCCATCGCGCTCGAGGGTCCGTCGGGTCGCAGGGCCTGCGGGCGCGACCTCGCCGGCGGGGTCCGCTCCGCCGACTCGACGAGGTCGCGGAGCTCGCGGCGGACGATCTTGCCGGACGCGGTCCGAGGGATCGCGTCAGCGACGACGACCCGCGCGGGGACCTTGTGGCCGGCCAGCCGTTCGCGCGCGAACACCCGCAGCGTCTCGCCGTCGACGGCCGCCCGCGCGGAGGGCGACGACCGCGACCGGGATCGGCGCCCCAGCGCGGATCGGGGACGCCGACGACGCCCGCGTCGAGCACGGCCGGGTGCTCGCGGAGGACCGACTCGACCTCGGCCGGGTAGACGTTCTCGCCGCCGGAGATCACGAGGTCGTCGCGGCGGTCGAGGACGGTGAGGAGGCCGTCGGCGTCGAGCGAGCCGAGGTCACCCGTGTGCAGCCGCCCGCCGGCGAGCGCGCGGCCGGTCGCCTCGGCGTCGTCGAGGTACCCGGCGAAGACCATCGGCCCTGCGACCACGATCTCGCCGACCTCGCCGGGGCCGGCCGGCCGGCCTTCGACCTCGACCGCCACGGTCGCGCCGGCGAGCGCCCGCCCGGAGGAGCGCGGGTGGGACGCGACGAGGTCCGCCGCGAGCGCCGCCACCCCGGACGCCGACTCGGTCATCCCGTACGTCGTGACGATCGGGAGGCCGGCGTCGACCGCTCGCCGGACGGCGTCGGCGGACCATGGCCCGCCGCCCAGGAGCACCGCCCGGAGCGATCCGGGGCCGCGCCCGGCGGGGAGCGCGTCGAGGAGCCGGTCGAGCGTCGTCGCGACGACCGAGAGGTGGGTGATCCCCTCGCGGTCGACGAGGTCGAGGACGCGCTGGGCGTCGAACCCCTCCCCGGCGCAGACGACGGCGGAGCCGGCGACGGCCGCGCGGACGATCGTCCCGATCCCCGCGACGTGGTGGACCGGAAGCGCGAGCAGCCAGCGGTCCGACGGACGCGGGTCGAGGGCGCTCGCCCACGCCCGGGCGCTCGCGAGGTGGTTCGCCCACGTGAGGACCGCGCCCTTCGGGCGACCCGTCGTGCCCGACGTGTACAGGATCGTCGCGAGCGACGTCGGGTCGAACGCGGGCAGGGCACCGGCGCCGGCGTGCGGGCCGACGGGCTCGAGCTCCCCCTCGAAGGCGACGACGACGTCGAGGGACGCGCGCCGGGGCCCTGCGGCCGCCGCGGACCTCGGCAGCATCGGCCGTCGACCGCCTCGGCCGCGAGCGGCGCACGGCGCGGCGTCGTGCAGGAGGAGGCGCGGGCGGGCGTGCGCGAGGCACCACGCGACCTCGGCCGCCGTGGATCGCGGCGCGAGCGGGACGAGCACGACGCCCGCCCGCCGGGCGGCGTGGACGAGGACGACGAACGCGGCGGAGGGCGCGGCGAGGACCGCGACGCGTTCGCCCGGTGCGAGGCCCGCCGCGGCCAGCCGGTCCGCCGTGCCCGCGACGGCGGCGTCGAGGCTCGGCCCATCCAAGGCGGAGGTCGCCGTCCGCCGACCGCGAGGCCCCGGGGCGCGGCGGCGGCCGCCACGGCCACGGGATCCCCCACGGCCACGGGATCCGCGGCCGCCCCGCGCGGAGTCGTGCCCGCTCATCGGAAGCCACCCCCGAACTCGCTGAACTCGCCGACCAGCTCGTGGCTCAGGTCGATCCCCAGGCCGGGCTCCTGCGGGACCGACGAGCACGCCGGCGTCCAGGAGCGGCCGGCGACCGAGCAGGTCCGTCGCGAGGAGGTCGGACGTCGCGATGCCGTGGGCCACCTCCGGACCGGGGAGCGCGGCGGCGACGTGGAGGGCGGCGGCGAGGCCGACGCCCGTCTCGAAGAACGTGCTGAGGACCACGGGGATGCCCGACGACGCCGCGACCCGCGCGATGCGCAGCGTCTCGACGGCGCCCCCGACGCGGGCCGGCTTCACGACGAGGACGTCGGCGGCGCCGGCCTCCACGAGGCGTCGAGCGGCCTCGGCGCCGCGCACGGACTCGTCCGCGGCGACGGGGACCACGCGGGCGGCGCGGATCGCCGCGAGGTCCTCGGGCGCGGTCAGCGGGCTGCTCGACATAGGCGATCCCGAGATCGGCGACGGCGCGGAGCCGGTCGAGGGCCTCGTCCACCCCCCATCCGCCGTTCGCGTCGAGGCGCAGCTCCACGTCGGGGCCCACCGCCGCGCGGACGGCCGCGACGCGCGCCGCGAACGCCGCGATGTCGAGCTCGCCGCCGACCTTCAGCTTCACGCAGCGCACGCCGGTCGCGACGACGGCCGCCGCCTCGGCGGCCGCGATCCCCGCGACCGGATGCGCGACCAGCCCGCTCACGGGGACGCGCAGAGCCGCGGTGCGCCGCGGCCGGACGCGCCCGCGAGGAGCACCGAGACCGGCAGGCCGCCGCGACGGCCGGCGAGGTCCAGGAGCGCGGTCTCGATCCCGGCCTCGATCGTCGACGCGAGCGCGAGCTCGAGCGAGCGGTCGGCCGAGCGGTCCTCCTCGATCGCCGCGAGGACCTGCGCCGGCGTGAGGCCGTCGAGCCGCGGCGCGAGGGAGGCGAGGACCGCGATGGCGGCCTCCTCCTCGCCGGGAGCCGGCGCCATCTCGCCGGTCCCCTGCACGCCGTCCGCGTCGGTCAGCGTGACGAGGATGGAGCGCCGGGTCGTCCACGTCCCCGCGGCCGTGCGGACCGGCGTCCGGAACGGGACGGCGACGAGGTCGACGCGGATCCGCTCGAGCGGGCGCGCGTGCGAGGGCGTCGACGACCTCGATGAGGGCGTCCGCCGGATCGGCCTGGTGCGCCGGCTCGCCCGCCGCGGGCACGGGCGCGCCCGTGGGCGTCCCGGGGCGCTCACAGCCCGCCCACCGCGAGGCCGAGCGCGAGCAGGACCCCGACGGCGAGCTCCAGGCGCCCGGTCCCCTTGAGGACGGGGTTGAGCCGGCGCGGGTCGCCGTCCGCGAAGACCGTGCGCAGGAGCGGGATCGCGAGCGGCGCCGCGAGCAGCGCGACGAGGGCGAGCGGCGACGCGAGGCCGCAGGACGGGGATCGCGACGACCGCCGCCGCGGCGACCACCAGCATCGCGACGTACTCGGCCCGCGCGAAGCCGCGCCCGAAGGTCGCCGCGAGCGTGCGCTTCCCGGCGCGCCGGTCGCCGTCGATGTCGCGGAGGTTGTTCACGACGAGGATCGCCGTCGCGAGGCAGCCCATCGGCACGGCCGCGACGAACGCGAGCGGGCCGACGTCCCGGTCTGCAGGTAGGCGGTCCCCATGACCGCGACGAGCCCGAAGAAGACGAAGACGAAGACCTCGCCGAGGCCGTGGTACCCGTACGGCCACGGGCCGCCCGTGTACGCGAGGGCGGCGACGACGGCGAGGACCCCGAGGACGAGGATGACGACCCCGCCGACCCAGACGAGGTAGAGGCCGGCGAGGCCGGCGAGGCCGATGACGAGCGCGGTCGCGACCGTGAGCTGGCGCGGCGTCGCGAGGCCGCGGGCGGCGACGCGGACGGGGCCGACGCGCTCCGGCGTGTCCGCGCCCGAGCGGAAGTCCGCGAGGTCGTTCGCGAGGTTCGCGGCGATCTGCAGCAGGAGCGCCACCGCGAGGCACGCGACGGCCGGGCCGGGAGCGAACGTCCGGCCGGCGAGCGCGATCCCCAGCCCGACGAGGACGGGGGCGATCGCGGCGGGCAGCGTGTTCGGGCGGATCGCGAGCCACCAGACGCGCACCGCCGACGGCCGCGGCTCCGGCGCGGTCACGGTCACGGGCGCCTCGGGAAGCGGGTGAAGTCGGGCTTGCGCTTGTCGAGGAAGGCGTCCTTCCCCTCGTGCGCCTCGTCGGTCGTGTAGTAGAGCGCGGTCGCGTACCCGGCGAGCTCCTGGAGCCCGGCGAGGCCGTCCGTGTCGGCGATGAAGGCCGCCTTGAGGAAGCGGATCGCGGTCGGGCTCTTCTCGAGGATCTCGTTCGCCCAGCGGATCCCCTCGGCCTCGAGGTCGGCGAGCGGGACCACGGCGTTCACGAGCCCCATGTCGAGCGCCTGCTGCGCGTCGTACTGGCGGCAGAGGTACCAGATCTCGCGGGCGCGCTTGTGGCCCACCGTCCGCGCGAGCATCGTCGCGCCGTAGCCGGCGTCGAACGACCCCACCTTGGGGCCGGTCTGGCCGAAGATCGCGTTCTCGCTCGCGATCGAGAGGTCGCAGACGACGTGGAGGACGTGGCCGCCGCCGATCGCGTAGCCGTTCACCAGCGCGATGACCGGGATGGGGAGGCCGCGGATGAGCTTCTGCAGCTCGAGCACGTTGAGGGCGTGCGTCCCGGTCTCGCGGCGGTAGCCGCCGCGGACCTTCACGCGCTGGTCGCCGCCCGAGCAGAACGCCTTGTCGCCCGACCCGGTGAGCAGGACGACGCCGATCGAGTCGTCGTCGCGGATGTCGCGGAAGGCGTCGATCATCTCGTCGACCGTCTCGGGTCGGAACGCGTTGCGGACCTCCGGCCGGTCGATCGTCACGCGTGCGATCCCGGTCCCGGAGTGCTCGTAGCGGATGTCCGTGTAGTCCTTGACCTGGGTCCACGTGACGGTCGGGTCGGTCATCGGGTCCTCCCCTGTGGTGCGGCGCCGGGGCGGGATGGCGTGCCGGAGTGGGCGGCCGGGATGGCGGCCACGAGATGGGCGACGATCGCGGCGCGGACCACGTCCGGTGCCGCGAGGTGGGCGGCGTGGCCGGCGCCCTCGATGACGAGCACCGACGTACGGCCCGGGCCGAGCGGCATCGGCGATCGCGCGGGCGCGGCGGACGGCGAGCGTGTCGATCGAGCCGGCGATGAGGAGGGTGGGCGGCGCGGAGGTCGGCGAGGCGGTCCTGGAGCGGCTCCTGCCTCCCCTGTCCCGCGCCCCGGGCGCTGGCGGCGAGGCCGGCCGGACGCTGCGAGAGCCGCTCCTCCCGGCGACGCTTGCGGACGCCCGCGGGGAGCGACTCCTCCGACGCGAAGAGCGGGAGCGCCTCCCATCGGTCGACGAACGCCGCGACGCCATCGCGCTCGATGGATCACGGCGAGCTCCTCGTCCACCGCCCGGCGGCGGGCGCGCTCGGTCGGGTCGGCGATGCCGGCGCCGGCGCCGATGAGGACCAGGGCGTCGATGATCCCGGGCGCGTCGAGGGCGAGGCGCAGCGCGATGCGCCCACCGAGGGAGTAGCCCACGACCGCCGCGGGGATCGCGTCGCGGGCCCGGAGGATCGCGGCGAGGTCGGCGGCCTGGCGCGCCACGTCGTGGCGGGCGGGGTCCGGCACGGCGTCCGAGGCGCCGTGGCCGAGGAGGTCCGGGGTGAGGGTCCGGAAGCCGGCCTCGCGGATCCCGAGCGCGAGCGGCGTCGAGCGAGGCCCCCGTCCCGGTGAACCCGTGGAGGAGCAGGACGGCCGGCCCGGAACCGGCGTCCCGGAGCGCATACGTGGCGCCGTGCACGGCGAGGCGGTGGGCTGTCATCGAGTGACCTCTGAGTCCGCGAGGGCATCGAGCGCGATCCGCACGGAAGCGGCGATGTCTCGGTGGATCGCCACGTTGCGGTCGCGGCCCGTCGCGTAGCGGATGACGGTGGTCCCGCCGGACGCCATCGCGTCCCGCAGGGTCGAGGTGAGGGCGTCGCGGTCGGCGGTCGCGTCGCGCGGTCCACCGGCCAGGTCGATGGAGCGGGCCCCGAGCGCCTCCGCGATCCTCCCGATCCCGGCGCCCGTCCCGTGCGGCACGCCGAAGAGGCGCTCGAACCGCTCGGGGAGGCCCGCGCCCGGGGCGTCGGCCGTCGCCTGGGGGAGGAACGAGAAGATCCCGCCGCCGTCGTTGTCCACGACGAGGACGGTGAGGCCGAGCCCGTTGATGCGCGCGCCGACGAGCGCGTTGAGGTCGTG
Source organism: uncultured Chloroflexia bacterium (assembly GCA_963844945.1). GTDB lineage: Bacteria > Chloroflexota > Limnocylindria > Limnocylindrales > CSP1-4 > CAIYQJ01. The sequence continues at coordinate 105,705 of CAWJQZ010000059.1, read as the reverse complement.
GAGGAAGGACAGGTCGCCGAGGACGACGAGGACCGGGCCGGGGTGCGCCGCCGCGGCCCCGATCGCCGACGACACGACTCCGTCGATCCCGTTCGCGCCGCGGTTCGCGAGGATGCGGAGCGCGGCGGGCGTCGCCCGCGAGGTACGTGTCCGCGTCGCGGACGGGCATGGAGCTGCCGAGCCAGAGGAGCGCGCCGGGCGGCAGCGCCTCGCCGAGCGCGTCGAAGACCCGGCCCTCGTACGGCTCGTCGATCGCCGCGAGGGCGACGCCGACGGCGGCCGACGCCGCGCCGTCCGCGACGCGCCATGCGTCGGCCCAGCCGGGCTCGCGGCGCCGCCGGCGTGGCGCCCGCGCGGGTCGCTGCGGCCCGAAGCGCGGCGACGCGCGCGGCCAGGTCGGCGGCCGTGACGGAGGGATCCCCGCGGACGACCGTCGCCGGGCACGGGCCCGGCTCCGGCCACTCGTCGCCGTCGTCCACCACGAAGAGCCGCGGACGGAGCGCGTCGAGCATCAGGGCGACGGGCTTCGACGTGGGCACCCCGCCGAAGCGGACGACGACGTCGGGGGCATGGGCGTCGAGCCAGCGCCCGGGGCGCACGAGGAGGTCGCCCCGGTCGAGGACGCGCGACCGGTCGTGGGGGCCGTGGCGCAGCCCGGAGAGCGGGTCGGCGAGGACGGGCGCGTCCAGGGCGTCCGCGAGGCGCGGTGACGGCACCGGCGCTGCCGGGGACGTCCAGGGGTCCGCAGACGATGAGCGGCCGCCGCGCGACGGCGAGGGCCGCGGCGAGCGCGTCCAGCTCGGCGTCGGCCGCCCGCAGCGCTGCGCGCGCCGGACGGTCCACGGCCGCGTCCGCCCTGCGGTCCATCGCCGCGGCGTCCGGCACGTCCTCGGCGCACGTCCTCGGGCGGCGCGAGGTCGCCCATCCGGCACGAGCGGCTCGCGGAACGGGAGGTTCAGGTGGACGGGTCCCGGCGGCGTCCCCGCGACGCCCGCCGCGACGGACGCGGCGCGCGTCGCGGCCGACCGCCAGTGGGCCTCCGCGGCGGCGCCGGCCTCCGGCACGGGCATCTCCACGAAGAGCCGCACCGAGCTCCCGTACAGCCCGACCTGGTCGATCGTCTGCGGCGCCGAGCGGCCGCGGAGCTCGGGCGGACGGTCGGCCGTGAGCACGACGAGCGGGACGCGGCCGTACCGCGCCTCGACGACCGCCGGATGCGCGTTGACGGCGGCGGTCCCCGAGGTCATCGCGAACGCGACCGGGCGGCGCGCGGTCTTCGCGAGGCCGAGCGCGAGGAACGATCCCGCGCGCTCGTCCACGTGCGTGAGGAGGCGGATGCGCGGGTCGGCCGCGAGCGCGAGCGCGAGGGGCGTGGACCGCGAGCCGGGGCAGACGACGGCATCGCGGACGCCGCCGCGGACCAGGCCGTCGACGAGTGCGCGGAGCGTCGCCGCGGGCGGGCCGGCGCCGGCGGCGGCACCCGGAGCGCTCGCCCGGGCGGCTCGCCGGTCACAGCGCCACCTGGCCGAGCGCGCCGCCGAGCGCGCGGAGCTTGATCCGCGACTCCTCCCACTCGCGGGCGGGGTCCGAGTCGGCGACGATCCCGCAGCCGGCGAAGAGGCTCACGCGTCGCGCCGCGGACGACGCCCGACCGGAGCGCCACGACGAACTCGCCGTCGCCGTCCCGGTCCACCCAGCCGAACGGCGCCGCGTACCAGCCGCGGTCGATCCGCTCCTGCTCCCGGATGAGGTCCAGCGCGGCCGCGCGCGGCTGGCCGCCGACCGCGGGCGTGGGATGCAGGACGCCGACGAGGGAGAGGATCCCCGCCCGATCGGACGTGCGCGCGGTGACGTCGGTGCAGAGGTGCTGGACGGTCCGCAGCCGGATGACGCGCGGCTCCCGCGCGATCTCGAGCGTCTCGCACAGCGGCGCCAGGCTGTCCCGCAGCATCCGGACGACGACCGCGTGCTCCTCGCGCTCCTTCTCGCTCGCGAGCAGCTCCGCGGCGAGCGCGTCGTCCTCGGCGGGGTCCGCCCCGCGACCCGCGGTCCCGGCGATCGCGACGGTGCGGGCGTCGCGGCCCTCGGTGCGGACGAGGCGCTCGGGGGTGGCGCCCATGAAGACGGCGTCGCCGCGCGTCACGGCGAAGACCGTCGACTCGGGGGCGACCTTGACGAGACGGGCGAGCGCGCCGGCGACGTCCACGGGCCCGGACGCCGGCGAGGTCCACGCGCCGGGCGAGGACGACCTTGTCCACGCGCCCGCGCCCCACGGCTCCCGCGTACCGGCCGACGATCGCCCGCCACTCGTCCTCCGACGGCGATCCGCCCTCGGCCCGCAGCGTCCCGCGCCGGCCCTCCACGGGTCCGTCTGCGGCGCCCGCCACGGCGGCCCACTCCGGGCGATGCCCTCTCCGTCCAGGCCGCCGGGCGTCGCGACGACGTTCGCCGTCAGCCACGTGCCGCCCGCCGTGCGCGTCCACGACGAGCGCCGGGAGCACGAGCCGCCCCGGGCCGAACCCGGCCCACGCCGCGTCGACGCCGCCGGCCGGGTCGAACGCGAACCCGCCCACGCAGGAGCGGGCCCGTCCCGCGCGCCGGACCGCTGTCGTCGGAGACGCGCGCGCCGCGCGCGAGGTCCGTCCACGCCGCGTCCGCCGCGGCGAACCGGCCGGCGCCCGCAGGCTCGGTCGCCCAGGCCTCGCCGATCCCGACGAGCGCCAGCCCGTCGCGCGGCTGGATCCAGAGGACCGGGGCGAGGCCTGCGGCGCGCGCGGCGGCGAAGAGCGCGACGGGATCCATCCCGGGCGCCGCGACCGTCGCCGACAGGAGCCGCGGCGCCATCCGGGCCGAGGCTCGGTGCGGTCCCGGCCGGGTCGACGTCGGCCGCGCGCGCCAGGTCGCCGAGGCGGGCCGCGACGCGGCGGCCCGGCGTCCGCCGACCGCCGGCTGCGGGGCCGGCTTCTCGACCACCGTCATCGCCCGACCGCCTGGCGTTCGAGGTGCATCGCGACCGTCGCTTCGTCGATCCCGACGCTCCGGAGCAGGAGCGCGAGCAGCGTCGGGTAGGCGTCGAGCAGGCGCCCCGGCTTCTCCGCCATGAGCCACCGCGCGACGATCTCGTCGAGCGCGCCGAACCACGCCTGGCCGGCGATCGCGCGTGTCGATCGGCGCGATCACGCCGTCCGCCACGGCGCGGTCGAGGTAGCCGGAGATCCGCTCCGAGAACCGCGCGTGGAGCCGGTCCACCTCGTCGGTGAAGACGCGGCCCGCGCCGAACGCGTCGAGGAAGAGGAGGCGCGCCATCCGCCGGTGCCCGGCGAACGTCTCGAGGACCGTGCGGACCGCGATCGCGGCGGCGGCGATCGGGTCGGGCTCGTCGGCGACGGCCCGTGCCACCTTGTCGTCGAGCCGGTCGGCGGTCGTCCGCATCAGCTCGCGGAAGATCGCGTCCTTCGTCGCGAAGTGGAAGTAGACGCCGCCCTTCGACGTCTCCGAGGCATGCGCGATGTCGTCGATCGCGGACTCCCGGTAGCCGCGCTCGGCGAAGGTCGTGAAGGCCGCGTCGAGGATCCGCTCGCGGCGCTCGCGCCCGCGCTCCTGCGGCTCGCGCGTCTTCTCGTCCGTCATGTGCGCGGCGATCCTCCGGGGGTCCTCGGCTCCGGCCCGGACGCCCCGGGAGGGGCTTCCGTCTCCACCGACCGACCGGTCGGTCGGTTTCTCCATCGTACCAGCGACGGCACCGGATGGCCGGTGGCGCCCGAGGTGGGACGAGAGTGCGGTCCAGCTCCCCCGGGGGCCGTCCGGACCGGCCGTCGACTGCCTCCCGGGCCTCCCCGCGCCCCCTGCGCGCGCGTACCATCACCCCACGCTCGACCGTTTCCGATCCACTGCACTCAGCTCACGGGGACACCGACGATGCGACTCTCCGACAAGGTCTCGATCATCACCGGCGGCGGGAGCGGCATGGGCCGCACGGCGTCGCTCATGTTCGCCGCCGAGGGCGCGAGGGTCGTCGTCGCCGACTTCGTCGAGGCGGCCGGCGAGGAGACCGTGCGGCTCGTGCGCGAGGCCGGGGGCGAGGCGACGTTCGTGAAGACGGACGTCTCCAGCGAGGCCGACGCGCAGCGGATGGTGGAGCACGCCGTGGCGACGTACGGCCGCCTCGACACGCTCTACAACAACGCCGGGATCATGCCCGAGGAGGACCACTCGGTCATCGACACGCCGGTCGACGCGTGGGACCGCGTCATGGCCGTGAACGTCCGCGGCGTCTACCTCGGCTGCAAGTACGCGATCCCGCAGATGCTGGAGCAGGGCTCGGGCTCGATCATCAACGTCTCGAGCTTCGTCGCGATCCTCGGCTGCTCGGTCCCGCAGGACGCCTACACGGCGAGCAAGGGCGCGGTCGCCGCGCTCACGCGGTCGCTCGCGGTGCAGTTCGCGGGCCGCGGCGTCCGCAGCAACGCGATCAGCCCCGGCCCGGTCGAGACGCCGCTCCTCATGGAGTGGCTCCTCTCGGACGAGGCGGCGAAGCAGCTCCGGCTCGCACGCAACCCCACCGGCCGGTTCGGCAAGCCGGAGGAGATCGTCAACGCGGCGATCTACCTCGCGTCGGACGAGTCGCGGTGGACGAACGGCGCGAACTTCGTCATCGACGGCGGGATCAGCGTCAACTACTTCTGATCCCGTGCCGGGGGCCGCCCCGGCGACCTCGGCCGCCGGGGCCGGGTGGCATCGAGCTGGACGAACAGGGACCGGCCGGGCCGGGATGTCTTGCGGCGGCCGCGGGCGTCGGTCACACTCGCATGAGTGGCGACCCTGCGCGTCTTCCGCGGACTCCTGTCCAACGGCCCGCTGGTCCGCCTGCTCGGCGGCGAGTTCGTCAGCTCGATCGGCGACTGGCTCTACCTCGTCGCCCTGCTCATCGTCGTCTACGAGGGGAGCGGCGCCGACGCGGTGCTGCTGGGGATCGTCGGCGCTGCGCGGGTCCTGCCGTACGTCCTCCTCTCGTTCCCGGCCGGGATCGTCGCTGACCGCTTCGACCGGCGGCTCGTGCTGCTCGTCACCGACGTCGCGCGCGGACTGATCATGCTGGTCATGGCCTGGCTCGTGGCCGTCGATGGCCCGCTGTGGGCCGTCGTCGTCCTCGCGGTGACCGCCACCTGCTTCTCCTGCTTCTTCGGACCGGCGATCGGCTCGTACCTGCCGATGATCGTCCGCGACGAGCGCGAGCTCGGGCCGGCGAACAGCGCCTGGTCGACGCTCGACAACCTGGCATTCGTCATCGGCCCCGCCGTCGCCGGGCTCCTCATCGCGGCGAGCGGGCTGTCGCTGGCCTTCCTGCTCAACGCCGTCTCGTTCGGGATCATCGCGGTCGTCCTGTGGCAGCTGCCGTCGCGGCCGCAGGCGGCCGGACCGGAGCCCGCGCCGGGCGAGGCGGCCGCCGCCGCACCGGGCGGAGACCACGCGGTGGAGGCGCCGACCGATGCGCGCGCGCCGGGTACCCTCGGCGAGCTGCGGCCCGTCGCCCTCCCGCTCGCCGGGCTGACGCTGGTGGACGTCGTGGCGGGGTTCGTCTTCGGCGGGCTCGCGGTGCATGACCGTCATGATCGCCGTCGACCACCTCGGCGTCGGCGAGGCGGGGACCGGGTACCTCAACGCAGCGATCGGCGTGGGCGGGGTCCTCGGCGCGGTCGGGTCGGGCGCCTTCGTCGTCCGGCCGGGCCTGCGCGTGCCTCTCCTCATCGGCGCCGTCGGGCGGCCGCAGGAGCGATCGCGCTCGGCCTCACCGGGATCGCTCGCCCTCGCACTCGTCGCCATCGCCGTCTTCGAGGCGGGCAACATGCTGATCGAGATCGCGAGCATGACGATCCTCCAGCGCGTCATCCCCGACGCCGTGAGAGGGCAGGGTCCTGGGGATGATCGCCACGGTCGGCACGCTTGCGAACGCCGCCGGCTCACTGGTCCTCCCGATCGCGGCGGCCGCGTTCGGGATCGAGGCGGTCCTCGTCGCGTGCGGGATCGTCGCCCTCGTCGGGATGACCCTCGCCGCCCTCCTCATCGGCCCCGCCGGCGATCGCGGTGCGCCGCCAGAGGCCGTCACGGTGGCTGCGCGCGTGGCGGCGCTGCCGGTCTTCGGCGGCGATCCCCGAGGCGTCGCTCATCGCCGCCTTCTCGCGGGCGGCCGAGGTCCGTCGTCCAGGCAGGGACGGTCGTCATCCGCCAGGGCGACGCAGCCGACCGCTTCTACGTGATCCTCGAGGGGAGGTTCACGGTGGACCAGTCGACGGGTCGGGACGCGCCGCCGGTCCGGCTCCGCACGATGGGGGCCGACGAGGTCTTCGGCGAGATCGGCCTGCTGGCCGGCGTCCCGCGCACCGCGACGGTGACGGCCGAGGTGGACGGGCGACTCCTCGCGCTCGAGGGACGGGACTTCCTCGAGCTCGTCACGACCGGCGCGGAGCTGGGGCCGCGCCTGTTGGCGCTCCACCGCGGGGGAGCGATCGGGATCTCCTGACCGGAGTGGTCCGCGTCGACAGAGCCCACCGGCCCTTCCGGCACGGCCGCGCTGCGCTGTAGGGTCGAGGCAGCGTGACGGTCCAGCCGCGTGGAACGGGGTGCGCCCGGGTCGGCGGCGACGAGCCCTCGCGGAGGGGCGGATCGGGCCGCTCGGCACCGCACGTCGCGCGGGAGGGATCGCCCATCCTGACCGGGGGCTGGTCATGGGGCGACTGGTCGAGTCCGACCCGGGAGGTCATGGCGGACCCGGCTGGCCCGCGGGCGCCGACCGGTGGGTGGTGGGACCGTGCTGAGCCGCGGCGGCAGCCCCGAGCGACAGCTCGCGACGGTCCTCTTCACGGACATCGTGGGCTCCACCGAGCGCGCGGCCCAGCTGGGCGACCGCGGCTGGAAGGCGCTGCTCGCCCGCCACCACGCGGTCGTCCGGCAACAGCTGAAGGCATTCCACGGCCGGGAGATCGACACGGCCGGCGACGGGTTCTTCGCGACGTTCGGTCCTCCGGCCCAGGCGATCGAGTGTGCGGCCGCGATCATCGATGACCTGGCCCCGCTCGACCTGCGGATCCGCGCCGCGGTCCACATGGGCGAGGTCGAGGTCATGGGCGGCAAGGTCGGCGGCCTGACCGTCCATGTCGCCTCGCGTGCCCTCGCTCAGGCCGGCCCGAGCGAGATCCTGGTGACGCGCACGGTGCGCGAGGTCACGGCGGGCGCGGACGTCACGTTCAGCGACCGGGGAGTCCACGAGTTCAAGGGCGTCCCCGGCTCGTGGGAGCTCTACGCCGTCGAGTGGCAGCGGCGTGAGCTGCCGAAGGTGGGGCCGGTCGGCGCCGGCGGCGAGGCGACGCGCCGACGGCCGGGATGGAGGGGGGTCGCAGCGGCCGCCGTGCTCGGCGCGGTCCTCGTCGCCGGGGCGGCGTGGGCGCTGGTCGGAAGCGGCGCCGGCGGATCTCCGCCCGTCCCGGTGCCCGACAGCGCGATCCACGTCGCCGCGGGATCCGACGAGATCGTGGACGTCGTGCCGGCCGGCAGCGACCCGACCGGCGTCGCCATCGACGGCGGCAGCGCGTGGGTCATCAGCCTCGGCGACACGACACTGACCGGGATCCCGGTCGCGGGCGGAGCCCCCTCCACCAAGGGGCTGCCGGGCAAGCCGACGGGCATCGCGGCCGGGAGCGGCTCGGTCTGGATCACGTTCGGGTACGGCGCGACGGGGGCGTCCGGGGGTCTGCTCCTCGAGGTGAGTGAGACGACGCGGCAGACGCTGCAGCAGATCGCCGTCGGGACGGGGACGAACGCGGTGGCCCTCGACGGACGGAACGTGTGGCTGACGAACGACGTCGCCAACACCCTGACGCGGATCGACCCGGGCACGCAGGCCACCACGGCCGTGACGGTGGGCGAGGCGCCGGTCTCCCTGGCGATCGGCGACGGCTCTGTCTGGGTCGCCAACGCGGTGGACAGGACGATCTGGCGGCTCGACGCGACCACGATGACGAAGACGGCCGAGATCAGCCTGACGGACGCTCCGACCGCGCTCGCGCTGGGTTTCGGTCGCGTGTGGGTGACGAGCTACGTCGGCAGCTCGGTGGTCGTCATCGACGCCGCGGGCAACGGCCGCGTGGCGACCATCCCGCTCGACCAGGGGCCGAGGGGGATCGCGGCGGGCTCCGACGCCGTCTGGGTCGCCGGCAGCCGGAACGCGCTCATCCGGATCGACCCCGACTCGCTGAAGACCGGCGGGTCGATCGCCCTCCCCGGGCCCGGCGAGGGCGTCGCGGTCCAGGGCTCAGACGTGTGGGTGACGGTGCAGAAATGATGTCTCTCGTCGTCCGACTCCGGCGCGCTGCGCGGCTGCAGGGTGGCGGCCCTCGTCGCGGCCACCCTCCTCGTCTCAGGGTGCGCGTCGTCACCGTCGCCGAACGGGCCGGCCACGCCCGGCGCGGCGACGCCGACGGGCATGGGGACGCCAGCGGCCGGCGCGGCGTCACCGTCTACGCCGGTGGGCGCCTCGCCGGACGGCACGTCGCCGCCGCGGGGCGGGACGCTCCGCGTCGCCCTGGCAGGTGACATCCCGGGCCTGCGCGACCCCACGCCGGACGTCCTGGACCCGCAGCTTGACCTCACCCTCTACGAGTCACTCGAGCTGTGGCGGTGCTGCCTGGTCCGGACCCTGCTCTCGCACAACGGACAGTCGGCAGCCGAAGGCGGAGCGCGCCTGCAGCCAGATCTCGCCGCCTCGCTACCCGAGGTCTCTGCCGACGGGCTGACGTGGACGTTCCGCCTGAAGCCCGGGCTCCATTACGGGCCGCCGCTTGAGGACGTCGAGATCACCGCCGGCGACTTCGTCCGGGACTTCCATCGGTTGCTGGCGCCCTCGATCGGCTCGTACTTCGCCTACGACTACCTCGTCATCGAAGGTGCGGCCGAGTACTTCGACGGCACCGCCGCATCGATCTCCGGGATCGAGGCTCCCGACGACCACACGCTCGTCTTCCGCCTCACCGAGCCAGCCGGGGACTTCGGTGCCCGCCTTGCTGGGACCGCGACGGGCCCCCTGCCACCTAATCCGGCCCGGCCCGACGCGACCACGGGGATCGCCGCGGGCGCCGACACCGGCTATGGCCGCTTCCTCGTCTCCTCCGGCCCGTACATGCTCGAGGGCTCCGAGGCGCTCGACTTCTCCGTCCCGGCGGCGCAGCGGACGCCGGCCGCCGGCTTCGCCCCGGGGAGGATCACCCTCGTGCGGAACCCCTCCTGGGACCCGGCGTCGGACGACCTGCGCCCGGCCTACGCGGATCGGATCGAGATCACGCTCGCCGACTCGGTCGACGCGGGCGTCGACGCTCTCGACGCCGGCGCGGCGGACCTCCTCTGGGCGAGCGGTGCGCGGTCGCCGACGGTGCCGGCCGACGTCTTCACCGCGTTCCGGGACGACCCGGCACGCGGCCAGGCTCACCTCGACGGGACGGGCCTGGTGCGGAACATGATCATGAACGTGGCCGTGCCGCCGTTCGACGACCTCCACGTGCGCAAGGCGATCGCCTGGGCGATCGACAAGCAGAAGCTCGTCGACCTGAAGGGTGGCGGTGTCGCGCAGGGCGTCCTCGGGCACCTTCTCGGGAACATCCTCGAGGACGACCTCCTCGCCGACTACGACCCGTACGCGACGCCCGGAGGCCACGGGGACCTCGAGAAGGCTCGGGCGGAGATGCGGCTGTCCCGCTACGACACGAACGGCGACGGCCGGTGCGACGTCCCGGCCTGCGCGCACATCCGGACCACGACGCGCGAGGAGCACGCCGTGGTCGCACGGGAGATCGCGGACGAGCTGGCTCAGCTGGGGATCGGACTCGAGGTGGACGTCCTCGACAGCGCGACGTTCTTCGACATCAGCTCTCACCCGACCGACAAGGTCCCCCTTCTCATCGGCATCGGGTTCGGGCGCTCCTTCATCTCGGCCTCGCAGTACATGTCGATGTTCGACGGCCGCCTCACCGTCGACGTGCCGCCGGACACGTACAACAACTCCATGCTCGGGGCGACCCCCGAGCAGCTGAAGCGCTGGGGCTACGCGGTCACCGAGGTCCCCAACGTGGATGCGCGGGTGGAGGCCTGCCTGCCGCTCGTGGGCGCCGCCCAGTTCCAGTGCTGGGCCGGTCTGGACCAGTACCTCATGGAGAACGTGGTCGCGTGGGTGCCCTACGCGGAGCAGCGGTTCGCGAACCTGACCTCGCCGCGCGTCGCGTCATGGGCGTTCGATGCGATGACGAACAACCCGGCACTCGACCGGATCGCGGTGAAGCCCTGACGGCCGCGGTCGGGCCCGGGGCAGAGACGCAAGGGTGACGGTGCAGACATGACACCTTCCAGCGGACGCAGTCTCCTCGTCAACCCCGGGGCGGGGCCCGCCACCCGGCTCGCGATCAGGCCCGCCTCCCGGCTCGCGGCCCTCGGCGCCGCCGCCCTCCTCATCGCAGGATGCGCGTCGGCGCCGTCGCCGTCGCCGTTGCCGGGCGGAGTGACGACCGGTGCGGTGACGCCTCCGAACGCGGCCACGCCGGAAGGCACGGCCGCGCCGCAGGCGGGGGTCTCGCCGTCGCCGGAGTCCTCCCCACCGCCCCGGGGCGGCACGCTCCGGGTCGTCATCCCGAGCGACGATCGCTCAGCGTCTTCCGCGACATGCCGCCCGACCTCCTCGACCCGCAGCTGGACTCTCGTCCCGCGATGTCGCTACGAGCTGTGGCGATGCTGCCTCGTCCGGACCCTCCTCTCGCACAACGGTCGTCCGGCCGCCGAGGGCGGTGCGCGGCTCCAGCCCGACCTCGCGGCGTCGCTGCCCGAGGTCTCCGCCGACGGGCTCACGTGGACGTTCCGCCTGAAGCCCGGGCTCCACTACGGGCCGCCGCTCCAGGCGTCGAGATCACGGCCGCCGACTTCATCCGCGCCTTCCACCGCCTCCTCGCGCCCGTCGATCGCCTCGTGGCTTCGCCTCGACTATCTCGTCATCGAAGGGGCGACCGAGTACAACGCCGGCACCGCCGCGTCGATCTCCGGGATCGAGGCCCCCGACGACCACACGCTCGTCTTCCGTCTCACCGAGGCAGCCGGGGACTTCGGTGCCCGTCTCGCGCAGGCCCTCGCCGGGCCGCTGCCACCGAACCCCGCCCAGCCCGACGCGACCTTCGGCGATCGCCGCGGGGCCGAGGCCGGCTACGGCCGCTTCCTCGTCTCGTCCGGCCCGTACATGTTCGAAGGCTCCGAGGCGCTCGACTTCTCCGTTCCGGCGGCGCAGCGGACGCCGGTCGCGGGCTTCGCGCCGGAGCGGATCACGCTCGTGCGGAACCCGTCCTGGGATCCCGGCGACCGACGCCCTGCGGCCCGGCCTACGCGGATCGGATCGAGATCACCCTCGTCGATTCGGTCGACGAGGCGGTCGCCGCCCTCGACGCCGGCACCGCCGACTTCCTGTGGCCGAGCGGCGATACAGTCTCCGACCGTCCCGGCCGACGTGTTCGCCGCCTTCCGGGGCGACCCCGCGCGCGGCCAGGCCTTCCTCGACCCGACGGGGGCCTGTCCGCTACGTCATGCATCAACGTGGCCGTGCCGCCGTTCGACGACCTCCACGTGCGCAAGGCGCTCAACTAGGCGATCGACAAGCAGCAGCTCGTCGACCTCACGGGCGGGGGCGTCGCGCAGGGGGTGTTCGGGCATCTCGCCGCCGACATCCTCGAGGATGACCTCCTCGCGGACTACGACCCGTACGCGACGCCCGGGGGCCACGGGGACCTCGAGAAGGCCCGGGCCGAGATGCGGCTGTCGCGGTACGACACCAACGGCGACGGCCGCTGCGACGTGCCGGCCTGCGCGCACCTGCGGGCCACCACGCGCGCGGAGTTCGCGGCCGTCGCCCGACAGGTCGCCACCGAGCTGAGCGCCATCTGGGATCGGCCTCGATGTCGAGGTCCTCGACAGCGAGACGTTCTTCCGACAGCAGCGCTCCCCTGCCGACAAGGTCGCGGTCCTCGTCGGCATGGGGTTCGGGCGCTACTTCATCTCGGCGTCGCAGTCATGGCGATGTTCGACAGCCCCCTGGCCATCGACGTGCCGCCGGACTTCTACAACTACTCTCGATGGTCGGCGCGACGCCCGAGCAGCTGAAGAAGTGGGGCTACGCGGTGACCGAGGTCCCGAACGTCGATGCGCGGGTGGAGGCCTGCCTGCCGCTCGTGGGCGCCGCCCAGTTCCAGTGCTGGGCCGGCCTCGACCAGTACCTCATGGAGAACGTCGTCGCCTGGGTGCCCTACGCGGAGCTGCGGTGCGCGAACCTCGGCCTCGCCGCGCCTCGCCTCCTACTCCTTCGACGCGTTCGCGAACAAGCCCGCCCTCGACCGGCTCGCGGTGAAGCCCTGACGGGCGGCAGGCCGAGGGTCAGCCCTCGGGTCGCATCCCGGTCGCGGTCGCCGCGAGGATGGCCTTGACCTCGAAGGGGGTCGCCGCAGGGTGGCGCGCCCGGATCAGGGCAGCCAGGCCGGCGATGTGCGGCGCGGCGAAGCTGTTGCCCGTCCCCACCATGCGCGCGCCATCCTTCCACGCCACCGGGACGTCCACCCCGTACGCCCCGAACTCCACGGGCGGGCGCGGGTTGTAGAACCAGGTCCAGGGATCGGCGACGTCGTGCGCGGCCACCGAGATGACCGACGCGAACAGCGATGGGTAGCTGGGAGCCGGCACGTTATTCGCGGCGCAGACGAGCAGGACGTTCGCGAAGTACGCGCGGTCCGCAAGGTCGTGGAACGTGGCGAACATCGCCTCGCTCTTCGACGACAGGCTGAGGTTGACCACCGCCGCCCCGTGGGCGATCGCCCACTCCAGGCCCGCCGCGAAGATCGCCCCCTTGCCGCGGTTGTCCGGGCCCAGCACGCGCACGGAGATGATGTCGGCCCCGGGCGCCAGCCCGTGGATGATGCCGGCGCAGGCCGTGCCGTGGCCGACGACGTCGATGGCCTCGGGATCGTCCATCACGACCGGCTCGTCGTCGCCGGGCTCGACGCGGACGCTCTCCACGAGCCGACCGCCCACGGCCGGATGGTCGCGTTCCACGCCGGAGTCGATGACGGCCACCGTCACGCCGGTGCCGTCCACTCCACCGAAGGCCCACGCGCGATCGATGCCGCGGAGCGGGGCGATCCTCTCGAGGCTGCCGCGCTCCCCCGTGAACGGCTCGCTCCAGGCGGGGAGGTCGAGGTCGCTCACCGGTCGCGGGCACGGCCGGGTCCGGCGCGTCCGCGACGGTTCCGGCCCGCGCGCTCGGCGTGGCGCGCCAGGGCGTCGAGCAGGTCGGTCACGAGATCCAGCGCCTCGGGGTCGGCCCGACGGACGCGTGCGATCTGCTCGACGAGACGCCACAGGCGCGAATCGTCCTCGCGGTCGAGGGCGGCGGTGGCCGCCGCGACGAGGTCCTCGACCGCGGCGGCTGCCGTCGCCGCCTCGGCGGGCGCCAGGTCCGTGAGTGTCGCGCGGAGGAGCGACGCCACGTCGCGCTCGACGCGGCTCGCGCTGATCGCGACCGCCGCCTGCCGGGCGAAGACGCCCGCGAGCTCGATGTCGCGGAGCGAGAAGGCCGCCTGGCTGTGCTTGTCGAGGACCTCCAGGACGCCGATCGTGCCGTGCTCGTCCACGAGCGGCACGGCGACCAGCGACCGTGGCATGTAGGCGGTCTGGGCGGCGACGGCCTTCCCGAAGCGGGGGTCGCTCGCCACGTCGGAGAGGGCGAGCGCCTGGCCGGTCGTGAAGACGTAGCCGGCGATGCCCTGGTCGGTCGCGATCGAGACGCCGATGACGCCCTGGCCCTGCTCCCCCGCCGCCACCTCGAAGACGAGCCGGTCGGTGGCCGCGTCATAGAGGGCGATCGAGGCCGCCTCGGCCTCGAACAGCGCCACGGTGGCCTCCACGACCGAGCGAAGCACGGCTCGCCCGCCGCCCGACTCGAGGCGTCGTGCCGCCTCGGCGCGCAGGGCGATCGCGCGCAGAAGCTCGACCGCACGTGGACTCAGGGGATCCCGGCCCGGCTCATCCATCGTCGATCACCGCTCCGCTGCCCGTTCCAGCCGCTCCAGGTCCGGGATCACGAGGGTGTCGCGCTCGACGCGTACGAGCCCCTGCGCCGTCATGTCCGCGAGCAGCCGGTTCACCGTCTGACGCGTCCCGCCGATCATCGAGGCGAGGTCGGTCTGCGTGTACGGCCAGTCGAGGCGGATGTCCGTCGTCTGGTCGGGGTGGGCCTCGCGGGCGAGTCGGGCGATGCGACTGGCGAGCCGCCCGGGGAGGTCCAGGAAGTGCAACTCCTCGACGTGGCCGGTCAGGCGGCGCAGCTCCGCGACCAGGCCCGCGAACAGGGCGCGCCTCAGCACGGGGTCAGTCTCGACGAGCTCCTGGAAGCGGTCCCGTCGAAGCACGAGCGCCTCGGTGGGCTCCATGGCGACGGCCGTCGCCGAATGTGGCGCGCCATCGAGCAGCGCGAGCTCGCCGAAGAAGTCGCCGCGCGAGAGGGTGGCGATGATCGCGTCGTCCGCGGCCCCTGGAGATGGGAGGACGATCTTCACGGAGCCCGACTCGAGGATGTACAGCGAGTCGCCCGGGTCGCCCTGGTGGAAGATGGTCTCGTTCCTGCGATAGCGGCGGGACCGCAGCGCGTCCGCGCATCGCGCGAGCGTCTGCTCGTCCACGCTCGAGAAGAGCGCGCACCGTTGAAGCGCCTCGACCGCGAACTCCGCGCCGCTCATCGCACCCCCACCGCGCCTCCGGTCCCTGGTGGCACCGGGCTCATGGTAGTGCGCGGGTCGAGCGCGGACCAGAGAGAAGCGAAGGCGGCACCGGGTGGGTGCCGCCTTCGCTTCCGCCGTGTCCGGTTGTCGGCGCGACGACCCGGATGCTCGTCGCGCCGGGCCCGGCCGGTGATCACTTCATCTTGTGGCCGTGGCCCTCGACGTCCTCGTCGTCCGCGACGGCCTTCATCTTGTGGCCGTGGCCCTCGACGTCCTCGTCGTCCGCGACGGCCTTCATCTTGTGGCCGTGGCCCTCGACGTCCTCGTCGTCCGCGACGGCCTTCATCTTGTGGCCGTGGCCCTCGACGTCCTCGTCGTCCGTCGACGGCCTTCATCTTGTGGCCGTGGCCCTCGACGTCCTCGTCGTCCGCGACGGCCTTCATCTTGTGGCCGTGGCCCTCGACGTCCTCGTCCGCGACGGCCTTCATCTTGTGGCCGTGGCCCTCGACGTCCTCGTCCGGGATGGCCTCGCCGCCCTTCGGCCGGTGGAGGCCCTCGCTTCCGGTGCTTCCGTCCTTCGCCATGTCGATGCTCCTTCGTGATTCCGGGACTCCGGGTGAGGCCCGAGTGACTACAGCGTGGACCTCGACATCAGCCCGGGCCACAACCGGCGCGACACCCGGGCTGTCATCCGGGCGACATCACCGGTCGATCCGCGACACCCCGTCGGCGTACGCCGCTCCAGCCGTTCGGGCGGCGCGCGCCGTCGCGCCGTGTGCCCGCCCTACTTCTTCTCGTGTGGATCGCTCTGCCGCTTCGCCTCGGCCTGGATCTCGTGCGCCTTGAGCCGGCGCTCGATCTCGGCCTCCCTGGCCCGCGCCATCTCCCGGCTGAGGCCAGGGTCCGGCATGAGGTAATGGCCCTCCACGTCCTGGTCCTCGGCCGTCGGGATCGCCTCCGGGCGTTCCGCGCCGTCGATCTTCGACTCGTCCATCGCTGGATCCCTTCCTCCGCTAGGCGACTCATCGGGGTGTCTGCAGCCTGACTCCGCGCCCGGTCCGTGTAAAGACACCTGTGTCACGTTGGCCATGTCATCCAGCCGACATTCCGAGCCGCTGGTCGGCCCTCTGCTTCCCGTCCAGCGCGGAGACGGTGACCCAGACCGAGCCGTCGGGAGCCACCGCGACGCCTTCCGCCCGACCGCCGACGTCGATGGCGCCGGCGCACTGCGAGCGACGACGGGTCGATCTCGAGCACCTGGTGGCCGTCGCCGGTCGCGACGTACACGCCGCTCGCGTCCGCGGCGATGGCGGTGAGCGCCGAGGCGACCGTCGCCGCTGCCGGCATCACCGACAGGTCGCTCACGCGCGCGACCTGGCCACCGGCATAGGCGACCCAGAGGTCGCCGTCGAGCGTCGCGAGGCCCGTCGCCGGGCCGGAGGCGCCGGCCGGCGTCACGTGGCTCGTCATGCCGCTGTCGCGGTCGATGACGGACAGTGCGGGCGAGTCCACGTGGCGCCGCCCAGATCGTCGGCCCGACGATGGCGATGAGGCCGGTCCCCGGGAAGGGGTGGGCGGACGGGAGCGAGCGAGAGGACAGGCGAGTCGGTCCCGCCGGGTGAAGCACCGGAGTTAGGCGACACCTTCCGGACCAGGTCGACCGCCGGATCGACCTGCAGGACCGACCCCTTCTGGCGCGACGAGGAAGACCGACGCGTCGAAACGGCGCCGGTACGGACCGGGTCGCGGACGAGCTGGCCCGTGCGGCGGTTCGAGGCCCAGACGTGGCCCTGGTCCTCGGCGATGCCCGCGTACTCCCCCGTCGCGTCGGTGAACCAGTCGACCAGCCGGCCGCCGGGAACAGCTCCTGGAGCCGCGCGAAGTCGTCGGCGGAGATGAAGCCCCTCGCCCTCGCCCGGGAGCTTGTCGGATCCCGTGACGGCGGCGGTGGCGAGCGCGACGGTCGTGAGGAGGCCGTCGTCGCCGTCGAGGACGTGGAGGGCGTCCGATCCGGCGGACATCGCGGTGATCGGCTCGGAGCTCGCGCCGCCGACGCCGACGGTGGCGAACGCTGCACCGGTGGAGGCATCGAGCGCGGTGACGGTCCGGTCGCCGGCGTTCGCGACCCACATCCGCCCGGCCGCGGAGACGATGAGCGACGGAGCCGTGCCCGATCGGGTACGTCGCGACGACGCAGCCGCGCGCGGGGTCGATCCGCGCGACGACGTCGCGCGTGTCCGGGCCGAGGGTCAGGCAGTCCACGGGGCGGGTGACGGCCCAGGCGGCGGCCCCCGCGACGAGGAGGACGACCGCGGCGGCGACGGCGAGCGACGGCCCGCCCGCGGCGGGCCGCGAGCCGGCGGCGGAGGTGCGCCAGCCTGCCGGCAGGGACGGCCTCCACCCGGTAGAGGGCGACCCCGCCGCGGATCCCCTTGAGCTGCTGGGTCCCGAGGGGCACGAACGCGTACGGGAGCAGCGTCCGCGTGATCGCGCGGACGGTGTCGGTGACGAGGACCTCGCCCGCCTGGGCTCGGCGCACACCCGGGCGGCGATGTTCACCGCGCCGCCGACGGGGCCCTCCCCGGTGGCGAGCGTCTCGCCCGCGTGGATCCCGACCCCGACGCGGATCGGGCGCTCGGCGGTGCTCGCGGCCCCCGCGGCGTCGACGATCGCGAGCCCCGCCTCGACCGCCGCCGAGGCGGTGGGGAAGACGACGTAGACGCTGTCGCCCTCGGTGCGGATCTCGGCGCCCGCGTGGCGCGGCGACCGCGGCGCGGACGAGCGCGCGGTACGTCGCGAGCAGCTCCGCCGCGGCGTGGTCGCCGTGCGCGTCGACGAAGGCGGCATACCCGCGCAGGTCGCAGAAGAGGAAGCCGTTCGTCCCCGCCGAGCCTGTCGCCACGTCGGCCCCCCGTGCAGGGCGCGCGGACGGCGCGCCCCCGTGTCGTGCCGGGAGCATCCGCCGTGCCGGAACGGCGTCACAAGGGCCGGATGGCGCGGACGGGGGCGCGGAGCCGAGGGCCGGGCGGGAGGGCGGCCCCGGGTGTCCGGCGCGCGACACGGTCGGAGTCGTGACCTGGACGCGCGCGCCGTCGCGCGCGTGGCTGCCGCGGACCGCCCTCGCGCCGACGATGACAGCACACAGAGATCGAGCGAAGGAAAGGGGAACCAGCGATGTACGGGATCTCCCCGGAAGACAGGCTCTGGATGGTGAAGCGCGATCAGGCCGAGCGCCGGCAGCTCTCCGCGGCCGACCGGATGGCGGCGGCGACGCGCGACGGGAGCCCCGAGCAGCGGGCGGAAGCACCTCGCAGCGGGCGCACGCTCGGGCGCCATTCCTGGACGGTCGTCGCACACACTCTCCACGCGCTCGCGCACCCGCACGTGCACGTGCCGACTCACCACGCAGCCCACTGAGGCCCGTCCAGCCCGGTCATCGCGGTCCGGGCACGGCAGACGGAGCGCGCCGCGCGATCCCGAGGGGCACCTCGCGCGGCGCGCTTTCGTGCGGTCCGGCAGCGACACTGGCCGCGCGCCCCCGCACTCGGCGACGCGACCTCGGAGCGCGCGCCGTCCCACCGGCCGCGCCGGCCGCCGTACCATCGACGACGTGCAGACCATCGCCATGAAGCGCGCATCGGCGCGCCGCCCGGATCGCGCACGCCTGTGAGCGACGCGGGACCGCGGCACGTCGAGATCGCCGGGACGCCCGCGCAGGTGTGGGCGTTCCTCTGGGACGCCGACGCCCTCGCGCGCGTGCTCCCGGGAGCCGAGTCGCTCCGCGCGGAGGGCCCCGGCCGCTACGTCGCTGTGCTCCGCTACCCCACGCCGTTCATGACGGTCCGCGCGGACGCCACGGCCGTGCTCGTCGATCCCGTCGCGCCCCGGTCCGTGCTGCTGGTCCTCGACGGGAAGGCGCGCGGCGTGGGCGGGACGTTCCACGTGCGGATCCCGCTGACCTTCGACGAGCCGGGCGCCGGACCGACCGGCGCCCGAGCGCCCCCGGTGCGACCCGCGCCCCACGGACCCGCGTGGGCTATACCGTGGAGGCGAGCGCGACGGGCGCCATCGCGAGCTTCGGCCTCGGGATGCTCCGCGACGCCATCGCGGGCCAGGTCCAGGGGCTGGCCGCGGACATCGAGAGTGAGATCCGGGCGGGCCGCGTCCCGCCGGCATCGGACGCCTGAAGGCGACGGGAGGGAGGACGACGATGACCGAGAGACCCGCGCGCGGCCGCACGGCGCATCCGGCCCTCGCGATCGGCGTGGACATCGGCGGGAGCGGGATCAAGGGCGCGGCCGTGGACCTGCGGACCGGCCTCTTCGCGACGCCGCGCCACCGGGTCAAGACGCCGCAGCCGTCGAGCCCGCTGAACGTGATCCCCGTCGTCCAGCACCTCGTCGACACCATCCGCCACGACGCCGGCCGCGCGGACCTCCCCGTGGGCGTCACGTTCCCCGCGCCGATCATCGACGGCTGCACCATGTCCGCCGCGAACGTGGACGAGGCCTGGATCGGCTACCCGGCCGCGAAGGCGCTCGCCAACGCGGTGGGCCTCCCGGTCGCGCTCGTGAACGACGGCGACGCCGCCGGGATGGCGGAGATGCGCTGGGGCGCCGGCCGCGGCCACCACGGCGCGATCCTCCTGCTCACCCTCGGGACCGGCGTCGGGCTCGGCGCTCTTCGTCGACGGCCGGCTCGTCCCGAACACGGAGCTGGGCCACGTCGAGATCCGCGGGAAGGACGCCGAGAAGCGGTCCGCCGCGGTGAACCGGACGACGAAGCAGCTCACCTGGCAGGCGTGGGCCGCCCTCCTCGACGAGCACATCCACGCGCTCGACCGACTCCTCTGGCCCGACCTGATCATCCTCGGCGGCGGCGTGAGCAAGAACGCCGAGAGGTTCCTCCCCTACCTGACCGTCCGTCCGCCCGGTCATCGTGGCGACCCTGAAGGGCGACGCCGGGATCGCCGGCGCGGCCCTCTTCGCGGCCCGAACGGCCAAGCTCCACCTGCCCCCCGTCCGCGTCCCGGCACCCGAGGTCACAGCATGACGACACAGCAGTCCGCCGACCCGACCGCGTCGGGCGAGATCCTCCAGGCCCGCATGGTCATCGGCGGGAGGAGCGTCGACGCCGCCGACGGCGCCCGCTTCGACGTGGTGGACCCGGCGCACGGGCGCGTCATCGCCACCGCGCCGCTCGGGTCGCCCGCGGACGTGGACGCCGCCGTCGCGGCGGCGCGCGCCGCGTACGAGGGTCCGTGGCGCACGTTCTCGGCGACGCACCGGGGGCGCCTGCTCGCGACGTTCGCGCAGGTCGTCCGCGACCACGCGGAGGAGCTCGCCTGGCTGGAGACGCGCAACGTCGGCAAGCCGATCTCCGGCTCGCGCGGCGAGGCGCAGGGCGTGGCGAACACGTTCGAGTTCTACGGCGGCGCCGCGAACAAGCTCCACGGCGAGACGATCCCCGTCACCAAGCCGGGGCTCGACTTCACGCTGCGCGAGCCGATCGGCGTGGTGGGGCTCATCGTCCCGTGGAACTTCCCGATGGTCATGGCCGCCTGGAAGCTCGGGCCGGCCCTCGCCGCCGGGAACACGTGCGTCCTCAAGCCGGCGTCCTGGAGCCCGCTCACGGCGATCCGCCTCGGCGAGCTCGCGCTCGAGGCCGGCTTCCCCGAGGGCGTCGTGAACGTCGTCACCGGGCCCGGCGGGACCGTCGGCGCCGCGCTCGCCCGCCACCCCGGCGTGGGGAAGGTCGCGTTCACGGGCGAGACCACGACCGGGCAGGAGATCATGCGGCTCGCCTCGGAGAACGTGAAGAAGGTGAGCCTCGAGCTCGGCGGCAAGAGCCCGAACATCGTCTTCGCCGACGCGGACATCGACCGCTTCTGCGCGGAGTCCCCGTACGCGGTCTTCGACCAGACCGGCCAGGACTGCTGCGCGCGGAGCCGGATCATCGTGGAGCGCTCGGTCCACGAGCGGGTGGTCGAGGGGTTCGTCGCGGCGACGAAGCGGGTGGTCGTGGGCGACCCGGCCGACCCGGCGACGGAGGTGGGCCCGATGGTCAGCCTCCGCCAGCGCGAGCGGGTCCTCGACTACATCCGGATCGGGAACGAGGAGGGCGCGGCGCTCGTCTGCGGCGGCGGCATGCCCGCCGACCCCGCGTACGCGGACGGCGCGTACGTCGAGCTCACCGTCTTCGACCGCGTGGACACGAAGATGCGCATCAGCCAGGAGGAGATCTTCGGGCCCGTCGTGGCGATCATCCCGTTCGACACCGAGGAGGAGGCGCTCCGGATCGCGAACGACTCGCCGTACGGGCTCTCGGGCTCCATCTGGTCGCGCGACCTCGGGAAGGCGATCCGCGTCGCGAAGGGGCTCGAGTCGGGCGTCCTCTCGGTCAACTCGAACAGCAGCGTCCACGTGGAGGCGCCGTTCGGCGGGTACAAGCTCTCCGGCGTGGGCCGCGAGCTCGGGATGAACGGGCTCGACCTCTACACCGAGGTGAAGAACGTCTTCGTCGACCTCCGGTCGTAGGCACGGCCGCCGGCCGGCGGCCGTCGAGGCCGTCGCGGCCGGCGGGGTCGGCACCTGCCGTCGCGGGCCTCCCTGACCGCCGCCGGGTAGACTTCGGCCGATGACCGAGACCTCGTCCGCGTCCCCGGCGGACATGCCGTCCGCGCCCCAGACCGTCCCCGCCGAGCTCGTCGCGCGGCGGCGGCCACCGCGCCTCACGCCCCGCCTCTTCGCGGCGATCGTCGCCGCCCGCGCGGCGCAGACCGCATCGCGCGTCCTCGGCCGCGGCGGCGGCACCTCGCTCCCGGGGATGGTCGCGCGACGCGTGGACCCGGCGGTCCTCTCCACGATCGTCGCCGGCCGCGACGTCCCCGTCGTCGCGATCACGGGGAGCAACGGGAAGACGACGACGGCGAGGTTCGTCGCGGCGCTCCTCCGCGGCGAGGGCGTGGAGGTGGCGCACAACAGCAGCGGATCGAACCTCGTCCAGGGCGTCACGAGCCTCGCGGTCGGCTTCGCGGACCTGCGCGGCGGGCTGCCGGTACGGCGCCCTGGTCGCCGAGGTCGACGAGGGCGCGCTCCTCGTGGTGGAGGGGGAGCTGCGGCCGCGCGCGCTCGTCATCGTCGACCTCTTCCGCGACCAGCTCGACCGGTTCGGCGAGCTGCACGCGCTCGGCGCCGCGCTGGAGTCGGTCGCGGAGCACCTCCCGGCGGACCGCGCCCTCATCGTGAACGCGGACGACCCGCTCGTCGCGTCGCTCGCTCCCGGAGCGGGACGGCTACCGGGTGACCTTCGGCTTCGACGTCGGCAGGTCGCTCGACACGATCACCCGCGCCGCCGACACGATCCGCTGCCCGCGCTGTCGCGCGGACCTCGCGTACCGGACCGTCCACCTCTCGCACATGGGCGACTGGTCGTGCACCGGCTGTGGCTTCGCGCGCCCGCCGCTCGACGTCGCCGTGACGGCGGTCGAGGTCACCGGCCTGAGCGAGACCCGCTGCACGATCCGGCTGCCCGACGACTCGCACGATCGACCTGCGCATCCCGCAGGCGGGGATCCACGTCGCGTACGACGCGGCCGCCGCCGTGGCCGCGATCGTCGGCCTCGGCGTCCCCACGACGCACGCCGCGGCGGCGCTCGCCGGGATCCGGCCGGCATTCGGGCGGATCGAGACGATCCCGCTCCCGGACGGCCGCTCCGTCGTCGTCGCGTTCAGCAAGAACCCCACGTCGCTTCAACACGACGTTCCGCGCGCTCGAGACGGAGGGGGAGCCGCGGCACCTCCTCGTGGCGCTGAGCAACACGCTCGTGGACGGCGAGGACTTCGCCTGGCTGTGGGACGTGGACGTGGAGTCGGTCGCCCCGCGGATCCTCGACGTCGTCGTCTCCGGGACGCGCGGGGACGAGATCGCGACGCGCCTGAAGTACGCGGGCGTGGACCCGGCCCGCATGACGGTCGTCGAGGACCGGCCCGCCGCGCTCGACGCCGCACTCGCCAACGTCCCCGCCGGGGACCGCCTGACCATCGTCGCCGGGTACACGCCGACGATCGAGCTCCGCGAGGAGATGCACCGACGCGGCTGGACCGGCCGCTTCTGGGAGCAGTAGGGAGGCCCGACGGATGACGACCGACCCGACCAGCCCCGAGGCCCGGACCCAGGCGGCGGACGGCGACCCCGGCGGCGACCACCGTGCGCGCCGCGCGACCCGACGCCCGCGGCCGACCTCCCGCCCCTGCGGATCGCGCACCTCTGGCCGAGCCTGCTCAACGTGGCCGGCGACGGGGGGAACGTCACGGCCGTCGAGGTACGGAGCCGCTGGCGCGGGATCGCCACGGAGACGGTCGGCTACGAGGCCGGCGGCGTGGTCCCGGACCTCACCGCCTTCGACATCGTCTTCGTCCAGGGCGGCCAGGACGTCGAGATGGCGCTCGTCGCCGAGGACCTGCCGCGCGTCGCCGGGGCCCTCCGCGACGCCGCGGACGCGGGCGTGGTCATGCTCCCGGTGTGCGCCGGCCTCCAGCTGTTCGGGCACGCCTACATCCCCAGTGCGGGGCCGGCGCTCGAGGGCGCGCACGTCCTCGACCTGGAGACCCGGGGCGGCAGCCAGCGCTTCATGCAGCACGCCGCGTGCGAGGTCACGCTCCTCGGCGAGACGGAGACCGTCGTCGGGTTCGAGAACCACAGCGGCGTGACGGAGCTGGGGCCGGGCGCCGAGCCGTTCGGGCGGGTCGTCGCGGGCGCCGGGAACAACGGCCGCGACGGGAACGAGGGGGCGCGCCGCGACAACGTGTTCGCGACGTACCTGCACGGGCCGGTCCTGCCGAAGAACCCGTGGCTGGCGGACGTGCTCGTCCGGATCGCGCTCGGTCGGAAGACCGGGGCGCCGGTCGTCCTCGCGCCGCTCGACGACGCGATCGAGACGCGGAACCACGACGTCGCCCTCGCGCAAGGCGCTCCGGAACCGCGGGTCGCGGACGGCGCTCACCCCGGCGCAGCTGGGCCGGAAGGCGAGCTGACGCGACGGACCGCCGACCCGGCGGACGTCGCGGAGGTCCCAGCGGCCGAGGGCGAGACTCGGGCGAGGAACGGTGGCGCGGGAAGCGCTCGCAGCCTCCGGGGGCGCCGCGCTAGCGGACGCGGTCCTCCGCGCGCGGGTGCAGGTCGGGCCGGGCCCGCTTCAGCCAGTCGCGGAGCGCCCACTCGCTCGTCCGGAACGCGATCTCGGGCCACGGGATCGCCTCCGGCTCGAACGCGCGCACCTCGAGCGCCTCGGGAGTCGTCTGCGGCTCGCCGCCCACGATCCGCGCCTCGAACGCCACGACGACGATCGCCGCCTCGGGCCGCGAGTACAGCCCGACGATCTCGCCGGGCTCCACGACGACGCCGATCTCCTCGAGCGTCTCGCGCACGGCCGCCTCGCGGACCGTCTCGTCGATCTCCAGGAACCCGCCCGGCTGGGCCCAGTAGCCGCGCTGCGGCTCGATCCCGCGCCGGAGGAGGAGCACGCGGCCGTCGTCCGTCACGGGGAGGGTCGTCACGACGAGCCGCGGGTTGACGTACGCGATGAACCCGCACGTGACGCAGGCGAGCCTGTCGCGGTCCTCGCCCTCGACGGGGCCCAGCTCCAGCCGCGACCCGCAGCGCGTGCAGTGGTTCAGCGTGGCAGCGAGCCACGCGGGCACGCCGCCGCGGGTGTCGTCGGTCGCCGCCATGCCGCGCTCCCGTGCGATGGCCTCGTCTTCCGTCACGAACCCGTTCGCCGCCTCGTGCGGCACCGGCGGGCGCACGTCCGAGATCCCGTGGACGAAGCGGCGCGGCGCGTCGGGCGACTCGCTCATGCCCCGAGGACCACGACGAGGGCGACGGCGATCCCGACGAACCCGAGCGCGGGAACCGCCAGCCACGCGAGCCGGAAGACCCCCTTCACGCGATCCACCGGCATCCACGCCCACGCGGAGCGCCAGATGCGCACGGTCGCGTCGGCGAGGGCGATCGCGAGCGGCGGCGCGCCGACCAGGACGCAGACCTTCACGAGCGGGCTGCCGAGCGGGACGCCGAACTCGAGCGCGGTGATCGCGACGGCGCCGGCGAGGAACGCGACGACCGAGAGGTAGACGAACCAGTCGCGCGGGAGGCGCGTGGGGCGCGTCTCCGGGACCGAACGCGGGACCGCCGGGCCGGCGGCACCGACGGTCGCCTCGCGGACCGGCTGGCGGTCGAGGGCCGGCATGCCGGGCGCCCATCGCTCGTCGTCCATGGCCGCACTGGGCCGCGGTGGCCGCTCCGGGGGTGGCGGCGGTGCTGTCGGTCACGGACCGAGTGTACGCCGCGGGGGGTGCGGGGCCCGCCGAGGCCGGCGGCAGCGCCAGGATGGTACCGATGGATGGGCCGACCACTCTCGCAGAGGCGACGGCGCCGCTGCCGCCGCTCGAGCCGCTCCCGGTCGCCTGACCCGACGCCGTCCTCGCGGAACGTCCGAGGCCGGGCCGACCGCCGGACGTCAGCGCCCCCGGCCGACCTCCTCCACGCGGCGCCAGCGCAGCGCCGACCACGCCTCGTCGATGGCCACCTGGCGCACGGGCCGGAACCCCGCCGCAGTGAGCGGCGACCAGCCCGCGTCGCGGTTCAGGTCCGTGCCTGCCTTCGCCCCGCCCTTCGGGTAGCTCAGGAGCAGGACCCCGCCGGTCCGGTAGGCGCCGATCGCGGTCGGCGCCAAGGCGGCCAGCGCAGCGGAGTCGCGGCAGAAGGCGTGGATGGCGTCGTACGTCACGCCCGCGACGGGCGTCTCGTCGATCGTCCCGTCACCCGGCAGCGGATCCACGCGCGCGCGGTACCCGTCCGGCGCGCCGAGGAGGAGCAGCCGACTTCCAGGCCGGATCTGGAGCTTGGTGACGAGCGCCGCGTCGGTCACCCTATGTCCGTTTCCGGCTCGCGCGGGCCGCCTTCTTCGCGGCGCCCGCCGGGGCCGTCCCGGCCGCGGCGACCGTCACGTCCGCGCGAGGCCGTCGGCGTTGCTCTCGTCGTCGAGCACGGCGGCGGTCCGCTCCGCGCGGTACGCGGCGAGCCGTTCGCGCACGTCGTCGTCCGCGACCGCGAGGATCTCCGCCGCGAGCAGCGCGGCGTTCTCCGCGTTCCCGATCGCGACGGTCGCCACGGGGATCCCGCGCGGCATCTGGACGATCGAGAGGAGCGAGTCCAGCCCGCCGAGGTGCTGCGTGGGGATCGGGACGCCGATGACGGGGAGCAGCGTCTTGCTCGCGAGCATCCCCGGGAGGTGCGCCGCGCCGCCCGCGCCGGCGACGATCACGCGGATCCCCCGTCCCGGCGCCGTCTCCGCGTACCGGAAGAGCCAGTCCGGCGTCCGGTGGGCGGAGACGACCCGCAGCTCGTGCGCGATCCCGAGCTCGGCGAGGACGGCGACCGCCCCCTCGAGGACCGGGAAGTCCGACCGGCTGCCGCCGACGATCCCGACGAGCGGGCCGCCTCCGGCGGCCCGCTCGCCCGCAGCCTTCGCGCCGCCGCGGGCCGCCATCCCTACTGGCCCTGCGCCTTCGTGAAGCCGGGCTCGCCGTTGAAGACGTGGAGCTTCTCGATGTGCGTCCAGAGCGGGTGCTTCCGGCGCGATGCGGCCGAGGAGCGCGAGGAAGACCTCGTCGTCCACGTCCGCGTCGACCGGCGAGACGAAGCGGCAGCGCCAGAGGCGCACGTCGTCGGAGCCGAGCCCGGTGGACGGATAGACCATCGTGCCGCGGCTCGAGACCATCTGGAGGACGAGGTCGGTCGCCCGCGAGCGCCTCCATCTCGGGCCCGAGCGCCTCGGCGGTGGTGTCCGCCTCGATGAAGACGTCGATCCCGATCGTCTTCCGCTCGATCGCGTCGTAGGTCTCCGGGCGCGTACGACCAGCGCGGCCGCGGCGTGGGCGAGCCGGACGGCCGCTCCGTCCCCTGGCGGGCCGGGACCGTGGTCGGGCGCCTGCCGAGGTTCGCGATGACCGTGTCGGTGAAGCCCGTCGTGGAGGCGGCCTGCTCGACGTCGCCGCCGGTCTGCCGGACGAGGTCCTGGGTGGCGGCCTTCCCCTCCTCGAGGGTGACGAGGATCGCGTCCTCGATCCGGTCCGCCGCGTCGGTCTCGCCGATGTGGCGGAGCATCATGATCGAGCTGAGGATCAGGGCGGTCGGGTTGATGACGTCCTTGCCGGCGTGCTTCGGCGCGGAGCCGTGGACGGCCTCGAAGATCGAGACGCGGTCGCCGTAGTTGCCCGACGGGGCGAACCCGAGGCCGCCGACGAGGCCCGACGCCAGGTCGCTGATGATGTCGCCGTTGAGGTTCGTCGTGACGATGACGTCGAACTGCGCCGGGTTCTTCGCCATCTGGTGGGCGACGTTGTCGATGATGAGGTGCTCGGACTCGATGTCCGGGTACTCGGTCGCGATCTCCTCGAAGGTGCGCTTGAAGAGCCCCTCGGTGAGCTTCATGATGTTCGCCTTGGTGGCCGCCGTGACCTTCCGCCGGCCCTGCTGCCGCGCGAGCTCGAACGCGTAGCGGATGATCTTCTCGGAGCCCTTCCGGCTGATGATCTTCAGCGTCTGGCCGACGTCCGGCGTCTGCATGTGCTCGATGCCGGCGTAGAGGTCCTCGAGGTTCTCGCGGACGATGATCATGTCCACGCCCTCGCCCGCGTAGCGGGTGGGGACGCCGGGGAGCTCCCGGGCCGGGCGGACGTTCGCGTACGTCTCGAAGAGCTTGCGGAGCGTGACGTTCGCGCTCTTCTCGCCGAACCCGACCGGGGTCTCGAGGGGGCCCTTGAGGACGACGCGGGTGCGCTCGATGGACGCGCGCGTCTCGGCCGGGACGCCGGACGTGTCGCCGCTTCTTGAAGACCTCGGCGCCGGCCTCGGCCCACTCCCACTCGACCGGGACGCCGGCGGCGTCGATGATCCGGACCGCGGACCTCACGACCTCCGGGCCGACTCCGTCGCCGGGGATGACGGTGATCCGATGGGGCTGGCCAGGCATCGAGCGGTCTCCTTGACGGTCGGGCGGGCGTCCGGCGCGGACGCGGCGATGGACGGACTCGGGGCGTCCGACGATTCTGCCCCATCGGGAGCGGTCGCGGGAGCGGGAAGGGCCGGAGCCCGCCGGGGCCGCCAACGCGAGCCTGCCCCGGGTCAGTACGGGACGCGGTCGTCCTTCTCGAGCCACTCGCGGAACGGGACGGTCGCCTCGTCGCGGAGGAGCTGCGTCATCCGCACGCTGCGGGCCTCGTACGGCAGCCCGATCTCGTCGTAGATGAACGCGTCGTCGAACCCCGCCGCCGCGGCGTCCGCGCGGCCCGCCCCGAAGACGATGCGCGAGATCCGCGCCCAGTAGGCGGCCGCGAGGCACATGGGGCACGGCTCGCAGCTCGTGTAGAGGGTGCACCCGTCCAGGCGGAAGGTCCCGAGGAGGTTGCACGCGCGCCGGATCGCCACGACCTCCGCGTGCGCCGTGGGGTCGAGGCGCGTCGTCACCCCGTTCCAGCCGCGCGCGATCGGCCAGCCGTCGCGCGCGACGATCGCCCCGAACGGCCCGCCCGCGCCCGACTTCATCCGCTCGCGCGCGAGCTCGATCGCCTCGTGGAGGAGCTCGCTGTCCCGTGTCGGCTTCCATCGCCCCCGGAACGTAGGAGGCCGGAGCGACGCGCCGCCAGTGCCCTTCGGCGCGTTCCGCCGGTTCAGGCCTCCCAGGACAGCAGCGCGCGGGCGGCCCGCGCCCGGTCGAGCGCCTCCTCCGGCGAGCCGGCGACCGCGGTCACGTGGCCCATCTTCCGGCGCGCGAAGACGCGACGCTTGTCGTACAGGTGGACGGCGACGTCGGGGTCGGCGAGCGCGCGGTCCATGCCGAGGAGCGCGGCCGGCCGGTCCGGGCCCGTGCCCAGGAGGTTCACGGTCGCCGCGCTGCCGTTCATCTCGATCGACCCGAGCGGGAGGCCGCAGATCGCCCGGACGTGCTGCGCGAACTGGCTGGTCCGGCACGCCCTCGATGGTCCAGTGCCCGCTGTTGTGCACGCGCGGCGCGAGCTCGTTCACGACGAGCGACCCGTCGCGCGAGGAGGAACATCTCGACGGTGAGCGTCCCCACGACGCCCAGCGCGGTCGCGAGCCGCTCGCCGAGGTCGCGCGCGAGCGCGACCGCCAGGGGTGCGACCGGCGCGGGCGCGACGGACTCCACGAGGATCCCCTCGTCGTGGACGTTGCGCGCCACCGGGAACGCGAGGGCGACGCCGTCCGGGCCGCGGGCGACGACGACGCTCAGCTCGTCGGTCGAACGCGAGCTCCTGCTCGAGGAGCATCGCCGGTCGCGCCGACCGGGGGAGCCGCGGGTCGCGCGAGGACGGCGGGCCCGCGAGCGCCTCCCACGCCTCGGCGACGTCCGCCTCGCGCGCGATCCGGACCTGGCTCCGCCCGTCGTAGCCGCCGAGCGGGGCCTTCAGGCGCGCGGGCAGGCCGATCTCGCGCAGCGCGACCCGGACCTCGGCGCGCGCTCCGGACCTCGCGCCATCGCGCGACCCGCGCGCCCTGCGCCTCCACCCACCGACGCTCGGCGAGCCGGTCCTGGGAGACGCGGAGAGCGAGCAGGCCGGGCCGGACCGGGACGCCCGCGGCGAGGACCGCCTCCACGAGCGCGGCGTCGACGTGCTCGAGCTCGTACGTGACGACGGCGCATCCGCGCCGCGAGCTCGACGGCCGCGCGCGGGTCGTCGTAGCGGCCCTCGACGAGGCGGTCCGCGACCGCGCGCGGACGGGCACGCGGGGTCGGGGTCGAGCACGGCGATCCGATAGCCCATCGCCCGCGCGGCCAGCGCGATCATGCGGCCGAGCTGGCCGCCGCCGATGATCCCGATGGTCGCCGGCGGGAGGATCGGGCTCGCGCGGCTCCGGCGGGGCGAGCCGGCTCGGGCTCCGCCGCGGAGGCGCGGCCGAGAGGCGGGATCGACACGGACCGGCCCGCTGCGCGCGGGCTGCCGGGCGGCTCGGGAAGACGGGGGGCGCGCGGGCTGCCCGGCGGCCCCGGCGACCGGGAGTCGGCCCGTCCCGGGCCCCGTCGCGCCAGCGTGGCCTCGATCCACGACGACGTGCCCGCCGCGTACGTCGCCGGGTCGGCGCCGTCGGCCGACGCGAGGCGCCGCTTCAGGGCGGCGTAGTCGCGCCGGAGCCGCGGGTCGGCGCGCAGCAGGTCGCGGAGATGCGAGGGCCGGGCGGATGCCGGAGTCGGCGTCGGGCAGGACGTCGAGGCGGACGGCGTACGGCCTGCCCCTCCACGCGACCATGCCCACGAGGCCGGGCCGGCCGGCCAGCCGGGCGTCGCGGTCGTCGCGCCGCTGGAACCCGAGGCGGACGAGTCGGTCGGCGGCACGGTCGACGCCGCCCGGCGCCGCGACGAGCATCAGGTCGATGACGCCGGAGCCCGGAAGGCCGGGCACGGCGGTGCTCCCGACATGCTCGACGTGCGCGTCCGGGAGGGCGGAGCCCACGAGGTCGGCGATCGCCGCGGCGACCTCCGCCGCGCGCGGGTCGGCGGCATGGACGCCGAAGGGGCGCTCCGCGTACCGACCGATCTCGAGCGTGGCCACGGCGGCAGTGTAGGGCGCGGCAGGGCCGCGGCGGCGGGCGCCGAGCGGATTCGCGGCGCGGACGTGGTCGACGGCCGCCGTCGCCGGTCGCCGTCACGCGTCGTCGAGTGCGGCAGCACGGTGAGGTTTGTGTGCCCAAACGGACTTGACCCGACGGGCCGCCCGCGGAGACTCAGCCTTGCCCGATCTATCATCGACGAGCGCCCTCACGCCAGCCCACGACAGGCAGGAGACCCATGTCCACGTCCGCGAACGGTCTGCCCACCCTCGCACATCTCGGTGGCACGCAGGCGCTCACGACCGCGCCCATCGTCGGCACGCCCGCGACTCCGTACCCGGACGCCTACGTGCCCGGAGCCGAAGCGCTCGCGAACGGCGAGATCCGAGTGACCGTGCTCGGCAGCGGTGATCCCTTCATCAAGCGGAGCCAGGCCTCCGGCTCGCTGTTGATCGAGGTCGGGAACCCGGAGAAGGATTTCTTCTTCTTCGATCTGGGCTCGGGTGCCCTGGCGAACTTCTCGTCGATGCTCCTGCCGTTGGAATCCACCACGAAGGTCTTCCTCTCGCACTTGCACGCGGATCACGTCGGCGACATCCCCGGACTCTTGGGCAGCTTTGCCAAGATCGGGCGAGTGGACCCGGTCGAGATCTGGGGCGGCGGCAACGAGGACCCGGAGCTGGGTCTCGGCGCGTTCGTTCGGTACATGCTCAAGGCGATGGCCTGGGATACGGCCTCGGTCCGTGGCGTTCGTCCGATGAGCGGTTTCCAGGCCGTCGCACATGAGTTCCCGTACGACCAGCCCGAGACGATCTACGAGCGCGCCGGGGTCACGATCTCGAGCTTCCCCGCGATCCATGGCCTCAGCGGTGCCGTCGGCTATTCGCTCGAGTACGCAGGGCGCAAGGTGGTCTTCTCCGGCGATACCCGCCCCTGCCGCTTCGTCGTCGAGGCGGCGACCGGGGCCGATCTGCTGATCCACGAGTGCTTCCAGTCCCCGGCCGTCTTCGCGGCTGCCTCAGGGTTGCCGCTCCCGGCGGTGCAGCAAGCGCTGAGGGCCGCACACACCATCCCCGAGCAGATGGGACGCATCCTCGACATGGCGAAGCCGCGGATGGGTGCGCTCTGGCACATGGACGTGAGTCCAGGTGCCGACGCCGTCTTCGCCGAGATCGGCGAGCGCTACGACGGCCCGGTCGTCGCGACCCAGGACCTCACCGTGTTCAACGTGACCGCCGACGCGGTCGTCGCCCGCCAGGCTCAGGTCAACGATGCCCCGCATCCCGTCCACGGTCCGTCGAGGAGCCAGCCACAGGTCGAAACGATGGCGGCACCTCCTTCGTGGTGGACGGACGCCGCCCTCGAGCTCTGAGACCGCTAACGGCAACGTCTACCGCCACCTGTGTCGACGAGTGCCGAGGGGTGAGGCCACCTGCGCGTCTGTCGCCTCTGGAGTCGTCCAGCCGCTCGCGCTTCTGAGTCTCCGACGACCTGAGCACATGAGGAGGAACCTGGAGCTATGACCGCCCAGGCACCGGTGATGCTGAAGCACGGCAACGCCTACAACATCTTCATCCTGGTCCTCACGATCTACGCGCTCGTCCTCATGGCCGTCCTGCTCCTGCCGATCGACGATGCGACGCGCGCGGCCGTGAACCTGTGGGACAACGCGATCTGCATCATCTTCCTCATCGACTTCGGGATGAACCTTCGTACGGCTCACACCCGAAGCGCGCGTACTTCATCCACCAGCGCGGCTGGCTGGACCTCCTGGGGTCCATCCCGAGCTTCGGGTTCATCCGGTTCACCGCGCTGTTCCGCCTCGCCCGCCTCAGCCGCCTCGGGCGGATCACCAAGCTCCTTCAGGGTCAGGCCGGCAAGGACCTCGTCCTCGACGTCCTGCACAACCGCAGCCAGTACGCCGCCTTCATCACGATCCTCCTGGCCGGGATGGTCCTGTCGGTGTCGAGCATCGTCATCCTGCAGTTCGAGGTCGGGGCGCCCGACGGGAACATCAAGACCGGCGGCGAAGCCCTCTGGTGGGCGATCGTGACGATCACGACGGTCGGCTACGGCGACTACTACCCGGTCACGTTCCTCGGCCGCCTGACCGCCGTGTTCGTCATGTTCACGGGCATCGGGATCATCGGCGCCCTCGCGAGCATCCTCGCGAGCCTGCTCGTCTCACCTGCATCGTCCGACGACGTAGCGGTGGATGACTCGCCAGCGGTGGCGGAGTCGCCGGTCACCGCGAACGCGACCGCCGTCCCGGGAGCCGCCGTGGTGACGGCCGCGGCCACGCCCGCCACCGATCCCGGCTCGGCGACGATCGCCGCCGAGCTCGCGAGCCTCCGGGCCGAGATCGCGGCACTGCGGTCATCACTGCCGACAGGCTGAAGACGAGGCATCCCTCCACGGCGCATTCGCCAGCCTCGAGACCTGGCGCCTCGAGGGCCTCGTCTCCGAGGTGGCCGCTCAGTTCCGCCTGGTCCTGATCGACTTGCGCGGCCACGGCAAGAGTGACAAGCCGCACGATGCGGCGGCCTACCTCATCTCGGAGCAGATCGCTGACGTCGTTGCCGTCCTGGACCAACTCGGGATCGCCTCGGCCCACGTCTGCGGGTTCTCGCAGGGAGCCCTCGTCGCCGTGCGCCTCGGCGCCGAGCACCCCGCGCGGGTCCGCAGCCTGCTCACCATCGGCCTGCCGCCCTGGAACCTGGGGTTGGACGATGTGCCGCGCCGCCCCGCGGAGGTGGGCTGGGCCGAGGACCTCGAGGAACACGGCATGGCCGGGATGATCGAGTCAGCGACAGCCGAGGGCCGGATGGGGTGGGTCGCGATGTTCCGCGACTGCGACCCCCTCGCCATGGCCGCCCTCTTCCGCGAGGACGACCTCGCACCGGCCATCTCAGGGTTCCGCATCAGGGACCTGACGCTCCCGATGACCTGCATCTGGGGTGAACAGGATGCAGATCCGATGGCGCCGCTGTCATCCCAGGCCCGGGTCATCATCGTCCCCGGGGCAGACCACGTGGGGCCGCTCCACGATCCCGCTGGTCTCGCAGCCGCGATCCGAGAGCAGGCGTCTGTAGCCAGCATCACCGCCTGAGGCGGGCCAATTCACGCACGAATAGGGCACACCGGACCTCACCGTGCTGCCGCACTCACGCGTCGTCGAGCGCCACCTCCGTCGCCTGCCCGTCCGCGATCAGCCACGCCCGGACCGACGGCGCGCCCGTCGCCGGGTCCGCCTCGGCCGGCGCGAGCGAGACGAGCACGTGGAGCGCCTCGGGGTAGAACGCGCCGCGGATGTCCGTCGGCGACGGGCGCGCCTCCGATGCCGGATGGCTGTGGACGATCGCCCAGATCGCCTCGTCGCGCGCGTCGATCTCCACGCTCACGCTGAGCAGGTCGTCCGCGTCCACCTCGTACAGGTACGGCGAGGCCGCCGCGTTGCGCGTGGGGACCCAGCGGAGCGGGCGACCGCCTTCGGCGGCCGGCGCATCCCCGACGACGATGCCGCACATCTCGAGCGGCGCCGCATCGCGCGCGGCCGCCACGATGGCATCGCGGATCGCGACGGGGAGCCGTGCCGGCGCACCGAGAGGCCCCGATCCGCCACCGGCGCCACCCGTCGCCTCGGCCATCGGGCTGCTAGATCCGGTCGGGCAGGGGGAGGACGAAGGGCTCGGCCGGAGGGGCGGCGGAGCCGCGATCGTCCGTCGTGGCCGCGTCTCGCCCGGCCGTCGCTCGTGCGCCTTCCGCTCGCCCGCCGTCGCCGCACGTCGGGCATGCCGGGTCCCGCCGGAGCGCCAGCTCCTCGAAGGTCGTCTCGAGCGCGTCGAAGAGCAGCAGCCGCCCGACGAGCGGGTCGCCGATCCCGAGGAGGAGCTTCAGCGTCTCGTTCGCCTGGAGCATCCCCATGATCCCCGGCACCACGCCGAGGACGCCCGCCACGGAGCAGGGCGGAGCGAGCTCGGGGGGCGGCGGGCTCGGGTAGAGGCACCGATAGCAGGGGCCGCCGGCCGGGTCGAAGACCGTCAGCTGCCCCTCGAACCGGTAGACGCTCGCGTGGACGACGGGGATGCCGGCCGCACGGCGGCGTCGTTGAGCGCGTAGCGCGTCTCGAACGAGTCCGTGCCGTCGACGATGACCTCGTACCCGGCGATGAGCTCGTCCACGTTCCCCGGCCCCGAGCATCGCCTCGTGCGCCGACGACGCGGACGGACGGGTTGAGCGCCGCGATCGACGCCCGCGCCGACTCGACCTTCGCCCTCCCGACCCGGTCCGTGGTGTGGAGCACCTGGCGCTGGAGGTTCGAGAGGTCCACGACGTCGAAGTCGACGATCCCGATCGTCCCGACGCCGGCGGCCGCGAGGTAGAGCGCGACCGGCGAGCCGAGCCCGCCCGCGCCCACGAGGAGGACGCGGGAGTCGACCAGCCTCTCCTGCCCCTCGATCCCCACCTCGGGCATGAGCAGGTGCCGGCCGTACCGGCGCATCTGCTCGTCGGTCAGCCGCGTGCCGGCGGGCGCCTCCCAGGCGAGGCCGGCGCCGCGCCACGCCTCGGTGCCGCCCGCGAGGCTCACGGCATCCTCGTACCCGACGGCGGTCATGTACCGCACCGCCTGGAGGGAGCGGATCCCGTGGGCGCAGTAGACGACGACCGGCGTCGTGCGGTCGGGCAGCTCCGCCTCCACGCGTCCGGGGAGCGCGCCGAGGGGGATGTGCACCGCGCCCGGGATGCGGCCCGCATCCCATTCGCGCGGCTCGCGGACGTCGAGCAGGACCACGCGCGCGTCGCCCGCGACGAGCGCCTCCGCCTGTGCGGGAGCGATCTCCCGGGCCGTCAGCACGGCCTCCCCGTCCGCCCGCGGCCTCGACGCCCGGACCCACGTGCGTCTCCTCGGCCGGGCCCGACGGATGCGCCGCCCCTTCGGCCGTCGCCGATCCGCCCTCCGCGAGCGCGTGCTGGAGCGTGTCGAGCGAGAGCAGGGCGCACTTGAGGCGCGCAGGGCTGATCTCGATGCCGAGCAGGTCGAGCACGTCGTCCGGCGTCATCGCGCCGGCCTCGTCGACCGTCTTCCCCCGGACCTCGTCGGTCACCAGGGACGCCGAAGCCTGGCTGATCGCGCAGCCGCGCCCCGTGAACGCCACGTCCGCGATGCGGCCGTCGCGGACCGTGAGCATGAGGGTGATCCGGTCGCCGCACAGGGGGTTGGCGCCCTCCCACCGGAGGTCCGGGGCGTCGATCACGCCGAAGTTGTGCGGGTGCCGGTAGTGCTCGAGGATGTAGTCGCGATACAGGTCGTCCACGGGTCCGAGTCTAGCGCGCCGTCAGCGACCGAAGATCCGGACGACCTCGCCGAGGCCGTCCACGAGCGCGTCGATGTCCTCGCGCGTGCTGTACACGTTGAAGCTCGCGCGCGCCGTCGCCGCGAGGTCCAGCCGCTCGTGGAGCGGCATCGTGCAGTGGTGGCCGGCGCGGACGCAGACGCCGAAGCGGTCGAGCACCTGGGCGACGTCGTGCGGGTGGACGCCGTCGATGTTGAACGGGACGACCCCGCTCCGCAGCTCCGCGGGCGGTCCGTACAGCGTGATCCCCGGGACGGTCGCCAGGCGATCGAGGGCATACGCGGGTGAGGTCCGCCTCGTGGGCCTGGGCGCGGTCCATCCCGATCCCCATGAGGTACTCGACGGCGGCGCCGAGCCCGACGGCCGCGGCCGCGTCCGGGGTCCCGGCCTCGAACTTCCACGGGATCGTGTTGAACTCGCTCCGCCGGAGGTGGACCTCGCGGATCATGTCGCCGCCCGCGAGGAACGGCGGCATCGCCTCGAGGATCTCCCGCCGGGCCCAGAGCGCGCCGGAGCCCAGCGGGCCGAGCACCTTGTGGCCGGAGAAGACGTAGAAGTCGCAGCCGAGCTCCGTGACGTCCACGGGGAGGTGCGGCACGGCCTGCGCGCCGTCGACGAGGACGAGCGCGCCGGCGGCGTGCGCCATCTCGACGATCCTCGCGGACCGGGCGTGATGGTCCCGAGCGTGTTCGAGACGTGCGTGAACGCCACGAGCTTCGGCTTCAGCCGGAGGAGGACCTCGAAGACGTCGAGGCGGAGGATCCCGTCATCCGTGATCGGGATGAACTCGAGATCGCCGTCCACGTCCTGGACGAGGATCTGCCATGGGACGAGGTTCGCGTGGTGCTCCATCTCCGTGAGCACGATCGCGTCGCCGCGTCCGACGTTCCGGCGGCCCCAGCTGTACGCGACGAGGTTGATCGCCTCGGTCGCGTTCCGCGTGAAGACGATCTCGTGCGGGTCCGGCGCGTTGATGAACCGTGCGACGGACGCGCGGGCGCCCTCGTACGCGGCGGTGGCGCGCTCGCTGATCTCGTAGATGCCGCGATGGACGTTCGCGTTGTACTCGCGGTACCAGGTGTCCATCGCGTCGATGACGACGCGCGGCTTCTGGCTGGTGGCGGCAGAGTCGAGGTAGACGAGCGGCTTCCCGGTCCGGGTGGTCCTGGACAGGATCGGGAAGTCCGCGCGCACCGCGTACGGGTCGAGCGGAGCCACCTCGATGCCGGTCCCCCGGGCCTCCACCGCCCCGGCCATCAGGCGCCCGCCTCCACCGGCTCGGGGGCGCGGGCGTCGAGGGCGGAGTCCGTGGCGTCGACCTCGTAGCCGGCCTCCTGCAGGACGCCGGCGTAGCCCTCGTCCTCCAGGCGGAGTGCGAGGTCGCGGCCGCCGGTCGCGATGATGCGGCCGCGCGCGAGGACGTGGACGACGTCCGGCTTGATGTAGTTGAGGAGGCGCTGGTAGTGGGTGATCAGGAGGACGCCCATCTCCGGGCGGAGCTGCGCGTTCACGCCCTCGGCGACGATGCGCAGGGCGTCGATGTCGAGGCCCGAGTCCGTCTCGTCGAGGATCGCCATCTCCGGCTGCAGGATCGCCATCTGGAGCATCTCGAGGCGCTTCTTCTCGCCGCCGGAGAAGCCCTCGTTGACGTACCGGGACGCGAACGACTCGTCCATCTTCAGGAGCTGCATCTTCTCGCGCACGAGCCGGCGGAAGTCGCCCATGGAGATGCCGCCCCGCGTGGGGTCGGACGGATCGATGTCGGGATCCTTGTCCACGCCCTGGCGGCGCGCGTTGAGCATCGTCCGGAGGAAGCTCGCGACCGACAGGCCGGGGATCGCCGTCGGGTACTGGAACGCGAGGAAGAGCCCCATCCGCGCGCGCTTGTCCGGGGAGAGGGCGAGGATGTCCACGCCCTTGAAGATGACCTCGCCGGCGGTGATGGTGTACGCGGGGTGCCCCATGAGCGCGTAGGCGAGCGTCGTCTTGCCGGACCCGTTGGGGCCCATGATCGCGTGGACCTCGCCGGCGTCGACCGCGAGGTCGATCCCCTGGAGGATCGCCTTGTCGGGCGCCGCGACGGGCGAGACGTGGAGGTCGCGGATGACGAGGAGCTTGTCGGTCACGGTGGTTCGTGCTCTCCTGTGGGTGTCGGGCGCCCGGGCCGGCCGGGCCCCGGTCAGACGGCGGCCGCCTCGGCCTCCCGGGCGGTGACGGGCCGGACCTCGATGAGGTTCGGCGGCGGGACGAGATCGGCGAGGGTGACGGAGTCGAGCGCGTCGGAGATCGCGTCCCGCACCTTCACCCAGAGATGGTTGACGGTACACGAGCCGGCCCTGCCGCAGCCGGGCGCGTGGTCGGGGTCCTCGCTCGCGCAGATCATCGGCGCGAGGGGGCCCTCGAGGGCGCGGAGCACCTCGCTCATCCGGATCGTCGCGGGGTCGCGCCCGATCTGGTAGCCGCCGCGCGCCCCGCGGGTGCTGGTCACGAGGCCGGCCTCGCGCAGGGGGATGGCGAGCTGCTCGAGGTACGCCCGCGGGAGGTCCTCCTCCGCGGCGACCTCGGCGAGGGAGACCGGGCCGGATCCGTGGCGGGCGGCGAGACGGACCATGAGGCGGACGCCGTACTCGCCCTTCGAGGAGAAGGAGATGGCGCCGCTGCTGTGGAAGGTCTTCACCGTCACGATGCGGATGGCCCCCAGGAGGTCGGCGGGACGGGGCTCTCGCGCCCGGACCCGCCGTCGGATGGTGTGCGCTCGGCCGCCGGGGGACGTTCGACGGCCGAGCGCTGATG
Source organism: uncultured Chloroflexia bacterium (assembly GCA_963844945.1). Classification (GTDB taxonomy): domain Bacteria; phylum Chloroflexota; class Limnocylindria; order Limnocylindrales; family CSP1-4; genus CAIYQJ01. Next base: position 67,142 of record CAWJQZ010000059.1, on the reverse strand, counting down.
AAATCCGAGTAGATACGTCGGGATTGAGTCTAGACCCGCTCGGAAGTGGCGTCAACGCCGATCGGCGGTCGGTCGGGCACCCTCGCGGGCGGGGCTCACGACCCGGTCAGGTCGAGCGCCTCCCCCTCCGCCAGCGAGGCGATCGCGCCGAGGACCAGGACCGCGCCCGGAGCCGTCGCGCGGTCGCGGGCGGCGCGCAGCAGGGCGATGGCCGTCGATCTCTCGCCGGCCGCGAGCAGCGCCTCGGCTTCGCGACAGCGTGCGTACGGCGGGAGCGCCGGCTCGCGCCAGCGGTCCAGGCGTGCGGCGGCGGCCGCCCATGCGGCGGCGTCGCTGTGGCCGGAGAGGCGCGACGCCTCCGCGCGACCCCAGGCGACGAGCACGCAGATCTCCGCCCCGGTCCCCATCCCCGGGACGAGCGTCCCCGCGTCGGCCGCCTCCAGGGTCCGACGGAAACGACCCGCGGCCTCTTCCGCGCGAGCGACGCGGTCCGCGGCGCCCGCGGCGCGACCCGTCGCCGCCAGGTCCGCGGCCACGCGGAGGCCGAGCGCGGCCACCTCGGCCCGGGACAGCGCCGCGTCGGTCGCATCGATGGGTCGCTCCACCTCCTCGATGCGGTCGAGCGCCTCGTCGGGGCGGGAGCGGATGAGCGCGGCCTCGACGAACGGCCAGAGGAGGAGGAGGAGGGTGTCTGGTCCGACCTCCGCCCAGGCACCCGCGGCCTCGGCGAGGTCCGCCTCGCCTTCCGCGAGCCGGCCGCGCGCGATCCGGACGGTGGCGCGGGCGGTGAGGACGAGCTCGTCCGGGCCCAGCACATCCTCGACCGCATCCCAGTCGCCCGCGAGGTAGGCGGCACCCGCCCGGCACATGCCGATCCACGGGAGCGCGGCATCGAGGACGTCCAGCTGCTCCGCCGTCGCCGTGAACCGCGCGATCGCCGCGTCGATCGCGGCCGCGTCCACGACCCCGTCCAGCAGCACGAGGAGCCGGTCGTAGTGGGCGGCGATCACGGCGTGGCCGTCGCCCGCACGCTCGGCGAGGTCCACCGCACGGTCGAGCTCCACGAGCGAGACCTCCGCGTCGTGACCCAGATAGCGGAGGGACATGCCGAGCACGGTCCGCGACCGGGACTCGAGGTCCGCTGCGCCCACCCGCGCCGCGCAGGTGACGGCATCGCGCGCGACCTCGACCGCATCGAGGTGGCGGCCGAGCCGCATCCGGACGAGCGCGAGCGTCGCGAGCGCCGCCGCCCGTCCGCGCGTGGGAGGGCCGGCCGAGGCGAGCGAGACGGCGCGTTCGGCCGCCGCCGCTGCCTCCGAGTAGCGGTCGTTGTTCGATGAGATAGCGCGCCAGGGCCGCGAGCCGCTCGGCAGCGGCGGCCGGCCCGATGGTCGCGGCGAGGCGGGCTGCCTCGCGCGAGGCCTCCGACCCGGCGACCGCGCCGCCGGGAGCCCCGCGGGCGGTGTCCGGCTCCGCGAGGTCGAGCCGCTCCCGGCGGGCGAGGGACTCGGCCTCGCGCAGGAGCAGGACGCTCCCGAGCTCCGCCGCGCGGCGGTGCGCGGTGCGCGGTCCGTCGGCGACGAGGGCGACGGCCTCCTCCGCGGCTCCCGCCCCTTCCTCATAGCGGTTCGCGTGGGAGAGCGACCGGGCGAGGAGCGCGAGGCGGTCGGCGGCAGCGCCGAGGTCGGCCGCGATGTCCGCGCGGCGGTGTCCTGCCGCCCGTCCCGTGGTTCCCGTGCCGTCCGCCTCTGGCGGGAGCGGGCGCGCGTCGCGGACCCTGTGAGCCTGCAGGGAGCTGGGACGCGCAGTCCGAACACAGGCCGCCGGGGCCGCGCCGAGCCACTGGCGGGACCGACCTGCCGGCATCCGAGGGGGATCCCGTGTCAGCAGTGCGCCGCATCGGCGTGGCCTTCGCCTGCGCAGCCCTCGTGTCGCTGCTCCCGCTCGCCCCGCCGGCGCTCGCGCGCGGCGAGGACTATTGGGTCGCGAGCCTCGAGTGGAGCGCCGTGCCGATCGCCGAACGAGGCACGCTCGCCCCGGGGGCGTCGAAGACGCTCTACGTGACGGCGCGCGACGAGTTCGGGACGCCGATGGCCGACGTCTGGATCGACGTGTACGGCTACCTCGACGCCGGGTGGATCGACTACCAGGACTGCGGCGACGGCTACTGCTACACGGACGGCAACGGGCGGATCTCGATCGTCTACCACGCCCCGAGCATCCTGCCCGCCGGCGGAGCGGAGGACGTCATCTCGGCGACGGCGCACGGCGCCGGGGCGGAGACGACCTACCGCTACGACCACGTGAACCGCCTGCAGTGGAACCACCGGCCGATCGAGCTGGAGGGGGCGCTCGCCCCCGGCGCGTCGGTCCCGCTCACCGTGACCGCCACCGACAGCTCACGGCGCCCGATGCGGAGCACGCCCATCCAGATGTCAACGTACACGAGCTTCGGGACGTTCGACCTGCCCGGCTGCGACGCCCAGGGGACCTGCATCACCGACGCGAACGGGCAGGTCTCAGGGACGTACCGCGCGGCCATCGCGATCCCGGCCTCGGGCGGGCAGGACACGATCTCCGCGTCGGCGGGCGGCGAGCAGGAGAGCACGTGGTACAGCTACCCGTCGCTCTCGAGCCTCTCGTGGGACAAGACGCCCATCGCGGAGGCGGGGACGCTCGGTCCCAACGCCTCGATCGGCCTGCACGTGACCGCGTACGGGTCGAACGGCCAGCCGCTCGCGAACTTCTCGGTCAGCATCATGGCCGACGAGGAGGCGGGCGGGCACTTCGACTTCGACTGCCACTTCGGCGCGTGCGTCACGGACGCGGACGGCGAGATCTGGGTCGGGTATCACTCGGCGAGCCCGCTCCCGGCGGATGGCGGCATCGATTCGATCACGGCCTCAGCCGGCTCGGAGGAGGCGACGACCTCCTACGCATACGCGCCCGTCAGCGTCATCGAGTGGAACCACGTGCCGATCGCCCCGACCGGGCAGCTGACGCCGGGCGACAGCATCGCGCTCTCGCTCACGGTGCTGGACGGGCACGGCCACGGTATGGCGGGGATGGCCGTCCACGTCTCCACGAGGCCCGGGCCCACCTACGGCACCTTCGACATGAGCGCCTGCCACCTCGGGACGTGCACCACGGATAGGTACGGCAAGGTGTCCATTCCCTACGGCGCGGCGACGATCATGCCGACCGGCGGGCCGTTCACCGACACGATCGCCGCGTCGATCGCGCGGGCGAGCGGCGACGTGACGGCGAGCACCGCGTACACCTACGGGACGCCGGGCTCGATCGTCTGGGACCACCAGCCGATCGCGTCGGTGGGCGGGCTGGGAGCGGGAGGCCTGACCACGCTCCACGCGACCGTGCTCGACGTCGGCGGGACGCCCCTGCCGGGGGTCATCGTCCACCTGGCGGACGACGCCACGGTCGGCGCGTTCGGGTATGCCGGTTGCCACCTCGGTGCCTGCACGACGGACGACGCCGGGCAGGTGGCGGTGACGTACGCCACGCCGTCCTCGCTCCCGATCGTCGGGTCGACGGAGACCGTCACGGCCACCGTGGGGGCGATCACCGCGAGCACCGCGTACACCTTCGCCACCCTCGACTCCCTCGTCTGGAGCCGCGTCCCGGTGGCCGCGACCGGGTCCCTGGCTGCCGGCGGGACCGTGTCGCTGACCGTCACCGCGACCGACACGAACGGCCACCCGATGCCCGGGGTGGCGATCCACGTGGCGAGCGCCGCACCCCTCATCGGGAGCCTCGACTCGACCGCCTGCCACCTGGGCACCTGCACGACGGACCGCCGCACCGGCACCGTCTCGATGACGTACCGCGCGCCTGCGACGCTCCCGGCGGGGGGCGGCACGGACACGCTCACGGCCTCCGCCGGGACGGTCGAGTCGAGCACCACGTACACGTACGGCAAGGAGACGTCGCTCGCGTACACGGGCGAGACCCAGGGCGACTTCAGCGACCCGGTGACGGTCGCGGCCGTCCTCACGGAGAAGATCGGCGGGGCTCCGGTCGTCGGGAAGGCCGTGACCTTCACGCTCGATGGGGCCGAGACGTGCTCGGACGTGACCGACGCGGCGGGGACGGCCTCCTGCGCGATCACGCCCCTCGAGGCGGCCGGCGCGTACACGGTGTCCGCCGCGTTCGCCGGGAACGGGGCCTTCCTCGCGTCGTCCACGTCCGCCGCGTTCGCGGTCGTCCGCGACGAGACGGCGCTTGCGCTCGGGATCGTGGCACCGTTCACCGCGGTCGGCGCGACGGTCACGCTGGCGGCGACGCTCACCGATCCTGCCGATCCCGCGGAGGGCCAGGCGACCGCGACCCCCATCGCCGGCGAGACGGTGATCCTCGCGGTCGGCACCGGTGCGGGCGCTCGATCCTGCAACGCCATCACGAACGCGCTCGGGATCGCAACGTGCTCGGTCGCGACCGTCGGGATGACGCTCGGCCCGACGCCGGTCTCTGCGACGTTCGCGGAGACGGATCGCCGGCTCGGGGCGACCGCGAGCGGCACGACGACCGTGTTCACGTACCTGTCCCGGGGCTCGATGGTCGTCGGAAGCAGGTCGGCGGTCACCGGGGCGACGGTCACCTTCTGGTCCACCGCCTGGGCGTCGGCGAACCCGCTGGCCCCGGCGGCCCCGGCCGCGTTCAAGGGCTTCGCCAGAACGATCTCGACGACGCCGCCGGCCACCGGCTGCACCTGGACGACCACGGGCGGCACCAGTGCGACCCCTCCGTCGACGGTCCCCGCGTACATGGCGGTGATCGTCACCAGCCGGGTGACGAAGACCGGGTCGCTCATCGCCTCCGGCTCGGCGACGCGGATCGCGATCCTGCGCACGAACGGCGGCTACAGCCCGACAGCCGGGATCCCAGGTACAGGCCGGGTCCTCGGCTTCCTCCCCTAGCGCGTTCCGCCGCACCAGCGAGCGGAGGGCCGGCCAGCCCCACCGGCGCGACCGTGCCATCGGCACATCCGTCCCGTGTCGGCGGGCGGATGCCGCCGTAGTACCGCTGGGCCATCGTGACCCGGCCGGCCGGCGATGTATCGTCATGCGGTCCGCTCGGTCGGGAGACCGTATCTCGAGGCTGCGGACGGGCCAGGGGGGAGACGACGGGGGTGGCCGGAGCCATCAGGCCTCCGAACTCTGCGGCGCCGACGGGGCTCCGCGAAGCGGACGCGCCCGCGACAGCTCCCCGCGATCGCCGGCCGGACGGCGTGGCCATGCCCGCGCGCACCGCGGACAACGACGGCCACGCCGCGCTCCGCCAGCTCGTCTCCGAGGTGAGCGGGAAGGCCGACCTCGCGCACGTCTTCGCGGACATCCTCGACCAGTCGGTCGCGCTCTTCGGCGCGGACCTGGTGGGCGTCTGGACGGTGGAGCCCGGCGAGAGGCCGTTCCGGCTGGCCGCCCACCGCGGGCTCTCCGCGCCGTTCATGGAGACGGTCGAGCGGATCACCCGAGGGAGCCGCGCCGGCGGGGATCCGGGCGATCGAGACGCGGCGGACGATCGTCCTCGAGGACCCGACCCGCCGCGGCACCAGCGCCGAGCTCCGGGCCGCATACCGGGCCGAGGGGATCCGGACCACCTGCTTCGTGCCGATCGTCTTCCTCGACGAGCCGCTCGCGATCCTCGTCCTCTACCACCGGACGCGCCGCCCGTGGCGCCGGGAGGACATCGACCTCGTGGAGGCGTTCGCCGCGCAGGCGGCGGTCGCGCTCCAGAACGCCCGCCTGCACTCGAGCGTCGAGGGCTTCGCCGCGCGACTCGACGCGATCAAGGACCTCGCGGCGGAGCTCAACCATCTCGACGACGTCGAGGAGATCGGCCGCGCGATCGTCGACCAGGTCCGCGAGCTGTACGACTCCGACTCCGCCCGCGTCTACACGCGTGGACTGGGAGACCCGGATGTGCGAGCCGCTCGCGTTCGGCGGCATCTTCGTCGGCTCGGACCACCCGACCCGGACCTCCTGCGGGTACCCGTCGGGACCGGGCTCACCGGCTGGGTCGCGCAGCACGACACCCCGCTCCGCGTGGGCGACACGACGCGCGAGCGGCGCGCGGCGCGATCGTCGGCTCCGACGAGCCGGAGTCGATGCTCTTCGCCCCGATGTCCTACGGGGACTCGGTCGCTCGGCGTCGTGGTCGTGTCTGAAGAAGGGCGTCGACCGCTACTCGGCGGACGACCTGACGACGCTCTCGATCTTCGCCGGCTTCGCCGCCCAGGCGCTCGTGAACGCGCGGAACATCGGCCGGCTCCGCGCCCAGCAGGCTGGAGCTGGAGCGACGCCTCGCCAGCCAGCGCCTCCTCCTGGACGTGAACGAGACGCTGCTCGCGGCCCGGGACCCCGCCGCCGTCTTCGAGCGCATCGCGGACGCCCTCATGTCCGTGGTCCGCTACGACGCGATCACCATCTACCGCCTGGACCGCGAGCGCGGCGTGCGCGTCGCGGTCCTCGCGCGCGACCGCTGGGCGAAGGAGATCCTGGCCGACGAGCAGCCGCTCGACGTGGGCCTCACGGGCTGGGCGATCGACCAGCGGCACGGTCGTGGTCGCGAACCAGGCGCACCTCGACCCGCGCGCGGCGCAGGTGCCGGGGACCCCGATCGAGCCGGAGGCGCTCGTCGTGGTGCCGCTGCGCGCGCAGGGCACGGTCATCGGCACGCTGAACGTGAGCCGCTGGGGCGACGACCCGCAGGCGTACGAGCCGGACGAGATCGAGCTCATCTCCCTCTTCGCCGGCCAGGCGTCGGTCGCCGTGCAGGCGGTCGAGGCGCGGCACGCCGCGGAGATGCGCGCGGAGCGCGATGCCCTCACGGGCGCCCTGAACCACGGGGCGTTCCAGACCGACCTCGCCGCGCTCCTGGAGCCGGACGACGCGTCCGGCCTGCCGCAGCAGTTCGCCCTCCTCATGCTCGACCTCGACGGGTTCAAGGTCTTCAACGACGGCCTGGGCCATCCCGCGGGCGACCGGTTCCTCGTCGCCGTGGCGGACGCCCTCGCGGGTGCGGTCCGCTCGGAGTCCGGCGACCGGATCTACCGCTACGGCGGCGACGAGTTCGCCGCGCTGCTGCCCGGGCCTGGGCCGGGCGGAGGCCCGCAGCGTCGCGGACCGCCTGGAGACGGAGGTCGCGGCGCTCGGGGCCGGGCGCACCGGGCCGCAGGTGACGATCAGCGTCGGGGTCGCGACCTTCCCGGAGGACGGCCGGTCGCGCGACGAGCTCGTGATGAACGCGGACGCCGAGCTCTACCTCGAGAAGGCGGCGCGGCGCCAGTCGCGGCCCGTCTTCGGCGGGACGACGGCCGAGCTCGACGGCGCCGAGTACCTCGCCTCGCTCCACGAGTCCACGTACGCGCTCCTCGCGCGACGCGACCCGAACGAGCTCCTCGAGACGATCGTCGCCCGCGCCGCCGCGCTCGTCGAGTCGCCGGACGGCTACCTCTACGTCGTGGACCAGGCGGCCGACGTCCTCCGCGTCGCGGTGGGGCTCGGGGATCTTCGCCGGGTGGGACGGCTTCGAGCTCGCCCGCGGCGAGGGGCTGGCGGGCCGCGTCTGGGAGACCGGCGAGCCGATCGTCATCGACGACTACGCGCGATGGACGGGCCGGGCCGCGCGCCTCGAGGGGCATGGGATCGGCTCGGTCGTCGGCGTCCCGCTCACGGCGGGCCGCGAGGTCGTGGGCGTCATCGGCGTGGCCGCGGCGACGCAGGAACGGCGGTTCGGGCCGGAGGACGCGGCGGCGATCGGCCGCTTCGCCCAGCTGGCGTCGATGGCGCTCGAGAACGCGCGCCTCCACGCGGCGGCGCGGGCGGAGATCGCGGCGCGCGAGCGGTCCGAGGAGGAGCTCCGCGCGGGCACGGAGCGGCTGCGGCGCCTCGCCGATGCGTCGTTCGAGGCGCTCGTCATCCACCGGGACGGCCGGATCCTCGAGGTGAACCGGGCGTTCGTCGAGCTCTTCGGCCGTTCGCCGGCGTCCGTCGCCGGCCTGCCGGTGCTCGGCCTCTTCCCCGAGGCGGAGCGCGAGGCGGTCGGACGACACCTCGAGGTGGACACCGAGCTCCCCGTGGAGACCGCCGTCCTCCTCGCCGACGGGACGGTCGCGCAGGTCGAGGTCATCGGCCGCTCCATCGACTACGCCGACGAGGGCGCCGCGCGGGCGACGGCGATCCGGGACATCCGCGAACGGCGTGCGATCGAGGAGCGCCTGACCCGCCAGTCGCTGTACGACGCGCTCACGGGCCTGCCCAACCGGTCGCTCTTCCTGGACCGGGCGTCCCACGCGCTCGCGTGGGAGCGCCAGGACGGCGCGCCGCATGTGGCGGTCCTGGTCCTGGACCTCGACCGGTTCAAGGCGATCAACGAGAGCTTCGGACACGCGGTGGGCGACCAGATCATCGCGGCGGTCGGGCGGCGGTTCGAGGACGTGATCCGCCCCGGCGACACGCTCGCACGCCTCGGCGGCGACGAGTACGCGGTCCTCGTGACCGGCAGCGACGCCGAGTCCGCGGCGCGCGCCGTCGCCGAGCGGCTCCTCGAGACGCTGGCCACGCCGTTCCCCGCCGAGGGGCGCGACAGCTACCTGAGCGTGAGCGTCGGGATCGCCCTCGCCGACGGAGGGCGCGACGGCCGCGGGCCTGCTCCGCGAGGCGGCGATCGCCCTCGACCGCGCGAAGGCGGACCCGGACGGCCGCATCGCCCTCTTCACGCCCGCGATGAGCGACATCTCGATCGAGCGCCTGGAGCTGGAGGCCGACCTCCGGCGCGCACTGGGCCGCGACGAGCTGGAGGTCTGGTACCAGCCGCTCCTGGACCTGCAGACGGGGCAGCGTCGTGGGGCACGAGGCGCTCGCACGCTGGCGGCACCCGACGCGCGGGCTCCTGGGTCCCTACGAGTTCATCGCGCTCGCCGAGGCGACCGGTCTCATCATCCCGCTCGGCGACCAGATCCTCAGCGAGGCGTGCCGCCAGACGCGGGCCTGGCAGCTCGCGTTCCCCGGCGAGCCGCCCCTCGCGATCGCCGTCAACCTCTCCGCCCGCCAGCTCGCCCGTCCCGGACCTCGCGGACTCGGTCCTCGCGGCGCTCGCGTCGTCGGGCCTGTCCGCCTCGTCGCTCGAGCTCGAGATCACCGAGACGGACGCGATGCGCGACGCGCAGGCGTCGGGGCTCACCCTCCGCGCGCTCCACGACCTCGGCTGCCGCATCGCGCTCGACGACTTCGGGGTGGCCTACTCGTCGCTCGTCGCACATCTCGCGGCTGCCGCTCGACATCATCAAGGTGGACCGTGGCTTCGTCGCCGGCCTCGCCGACTCGACGAAGAACCACTCGATCATCGCCGCCGTCACCGCCCTCGCCCGCGGTCTCGGGGTGGAGGTGACGGCGGAGGGCATCGAGCGCCAGGACGAGCTCGAGGCCGTCGTCCGCCTGGGGTGCGACCGCGGCCAGGGCTTCCTGTTCGCGAAGCCGATGCCCGCGGCCGAGGCCGAGGCCCGGCTCGCCCGCACCCGCGTGGCCGGGTAGCCGGGTAGCACGCCCGTCCCCGGCCGCCCGCGAGCCCCGGCCGTACACTCGCGGCGATGGAACGCAAGACCGCCTACGTCCTGCTCGCCGTGCTCGGGATCGGCGTCTTCCTCGCCGGGCTCGAGCTGATGATCACGGCCGTCGCGCTGCCGAGGATCATCGCGGACATCGCTGACTGGACCCAGCTGCGCAAGGCGTCCTGGATCGTCAACGCGTACCTGCTCTTCTACGTCGCGACGATGCCGCTCGCAGGACGCCTCGCCGACCTGTGGGGGGCGCGCCGGCTCTTCCTCGGCGCACTCGTGCTCTTCACGGTCGGCTCGCTCATCTGCGGGATGTCCCAGTCGCTCGACCAGCTCATCGCTGGGCCGGATCGTCCAGGCGATCGGCGGCGGGACGCTCGTGCCGGTCGCGACGGCCGCCGCGTCGCACCTCTTCGACGGGCCGGCGCGGCCGCGCGCGCTCGGGATCATCGGTGCGCTCACGTTCCTCGGGATGGCGGCGGGCCCGTTCGTCGGCGCCTTCGTCCTCGACTACGCCCGCCTCGAGACCCCGCTCATCCGCCTGGGGATCGTGGACGGGCTCCTCCCGCAGCTGCTCACGCCGGCGTGGCGCTGGGTCTTCTACGTGAACGTGCCCATCGGGATCGCGGCGTTCGCGGTCGCGTGGGCCGCGAGCTACGGCTGGGAGACGCCGCGCCACGGCCATCGGCTCGACATCGTGGGCGCCGTCCTCTTCACCGTGGCGATCGGCGCGGCGCTCGTCGGCGTGACGATCCTCGGGAGCGGCGACTCCGGGGACGGGCCGCCCGCTGCCGTCGTGAGCGCGGTCCTCTTCGTCGTCGCGGGCGTCTCCGGCGCCCTCGCGCTCTGGCGCGGCCTCACCGCGCCCGAGCCGTTCCTCGATCCGCGGCTCTTCCGCGACCGCGTCTTCTCGTCCGCCGCGCTCGTCTCGCTGCTCACCGGCTACGCGTTCGCGACGGCGATCGTGGGCGGCGCGATCTTCGTGGACCGCGTCCTCTACGGCGGGCCCGACGTCCAGCGCGTGGCGCTCGGGTCGCTCGCCGGGGCGACCGCGCTCGGCGCCCTGCTGTCCGGGTTCGGCGTCCGGTTCGTCTCGATCCGGATCGTCACCGTCGTGGGCCTCGCGGCGTCCACGGTCGCCCTGCTCGTCATGTCGCGATGGACCTCGGCGGCGGACCTCACGCAGCTCGCGCTCTTCATGGGCCTGTACGGGCTGGGCTTCGGCCTCACCGTGACGCCGCGCTCCACGGCGGCCGTGGAGGCGGCGGGGCGCGCGCGGTTCGGCGTCGCCTCCGCGACGGTCACGGTCGCGCGCATGATCGGGATGGCGGCCGGGCTGGCGATCCTGACCGCGTACGGCTCCACGCAGATCGACCGGCTCTCGGCGCAGATCTACGGGACCCCCGACGGGTACAGGGAGGTCCTCCCGCCCGACCTCGCCGCGCGCCCGCTCCAGGACCCGCTCGTCGTGGACGCGCTCGAGGCGTGGGCGGCCGATCGCGCGGCCGAGATGATGACGGTCCTGTTCCTCGTCGCGGGAGTGGTCACCATCGTGGCGATCCCGCCCGCCCTCGCGCTCGCCGGCAAGCCGCGTATGCTGCCCGGAGAGGCGGCTGCCGGCGCGGTGGCTGCCGGCGCGGGCAGCGGCGGCGGAGGTGGCGATGGAGCCGACGGAGAGGGCGCACCGGTCGTCCTCTGACGCGCCGCCGGGGCCGCGCGAGGCTGCGGACGCCGGCGCACCGCAGGAGGCCGAAGTGGGCCGCACGCGCAGCCCGTGGCGGCCCCCGGGGCGGCCGCGGAGGCCTCCGCGACGCCGAACGCTCTCGGACGCCCCCGCCTCGCATGCCGCGTCGCAGGCGCCGCACGGGATCGGGTCCCACTCGGTCCCCGCGCCCGCGGCGACGGAGGAGGACGCCACGACCCCGGGCGGCGTCCTCGTCCACCGGCCCGGCTACCCGGCGCGACGGCTCGAGCCCATCCCCGGCGTCGGCGTGGAGCGCCCGCACCTCCCCGACGAGACGTTCCAGCGCGAGGCCACGGAGCGGCTGCGCGTCTGGGCGCTGCGGCCGGACGGCGAGGGCGAGGAGACGCGCGACCTCGCCCGGCTGCGCGAGCTCGTCGCCGAGCCCGGGACGCGCGTCTGGGTGGACCTCAAGGATCCCACGTACGCCCTCGTCGCCGAGGTGGCGCACGTGCTCGGCATCCATCCGCTCGTCGCGGAGGACATCGTCGAGCGCGGGCAGCGGCCCAAGGTGGAGCTGGCCGGCGAAGGCGCGCACATCGTCGTCTACGCGCTCGCGTACGGGGACCACCTCACGACGAGCGAGATCGACATGGTCCTCGGCAGGGAGTACATCCTCACGTCCCACGAGCCGCAGTGGGACCCGACGGAGACGCACCACCTGCGCCTCGGGCCGGTGCCGCTCCTCGCGCGCGGACCCGACTACCTCGCGTGGGCCCTGATCGACTCCCTCGTGGACTCCTACTACCCGATCTTCGACGGGATCGACGGCGAGATCGACACGCTCGAGGACGAGATCCTCGCCACCGCGGACAAGGCAGTCCCTCTCCCGGCTCCTGGAGGTCAAGCGGTCGCTCGTCGAGATCCGGCACGTCGTGTCGCCGATGCGCGAGGTCTTCAACCAGCTGACGAACCGCGAGCTCGCGATCGTCCAGCCCGAGACGATCCTCTACTTCCGCGACGTCTACGACCACCTGATCCGGCTGAACGACGAGCTCGACAGCTACCGGGAGGTCGCGTCGGGGATCCTCGACGTCTACCTCTCGACGATCAACAACAACCTCTCGCTCATCATGAAGCGGCTGACCGGCGTCACCGTGATCCTCGCCGGGGTCGGCGCCGTGGGCGGGATCTTCGGGATGAGCGAGGCGAGCGCGGCGCTGAGCGGCGGCGAGCACTCGCGGCTTCTGGCTCATCACCGGGCTCGTCGTCATCGGGGCGTCGATCACCGCGTTCATCCTGCATCGGATCGACTGGATCTGACGGTCGCCGGCCGCCGCGCCGGCGCGCGGCGCGCCCGGCCCGCCCCTCGGCCCGGCCCGCCCGCACGTCCGCCGCGTCGGGCTCAGGAGCAGACGATGGGCTTCGGCTTGGGGTGGGCGTCCTTCGGGTCGGCCGCCTCCGCCCCCATCGGCTTCGCCTGGACGATCGCCACGAGGCCGGTGTATCCCGGGTTCCCCGCCCGCGGCCCCTCCGACGTCTGGAGGAAGAGGTTCTCGCCCTCCGCGGCGTACACCTGGTCGAGCGTCCCCTGGTGGCGCAGGACGTCCGTGATCTCGTACAGGAACACCATGTCGTCGCTCGTGTAGACCTGCACGAGCATCCCGATCATCGCCTTCCCGTCGCTCACCTTGGAGGCGTCGAGGATCGGGAGGAACATCCCGTCGCGCGCGTGGGCGTAGAGGAAGACCGGCCCGCCCTGGCCGGGCTGCTCGAAGGCGTTCGAGTACTCCGCCACGTTGCAGTACGGGAAGACCTCGTCCTTGGGGCCCGGGATGACCGGGAGGTCGATCCCGAGGGCCGGGACCACGACCCGCGTCGCGACGGCGGTCCGGGGCGTGGGCGACGGCATGATCGAGACCTGCGGGCCGGATGACGCGCCGGCAGGGCCGATCGACGGGATCGGCGCCAGCGTGGGTACGGGCCCGACGGTGGGCGGCGCGGTGACGATGGCCGCCTCGGACGGCGCCGGGGTCGCCGTGGAGCCGACGACCGCCGGGTCGGTCCACGCGAGGAGCCCGCCGACGAAGAGCGCGACGCCCGCCGCGACGAGCACGGCGGGCACGATGCGTGCGACCAGCCTGCGGAGCGCGCGTCCCATCGGGCTGACCGTAGCACGGGTCACGGGGAAGGGCCCTGGGACGATGGTCCCGCCGGTCACGCCGCCGGACCGGCCGCATGACGGGCGCCGGCGACCCCGTCGCGGGCGGCCCGTGGGGCACGGCGGGCGCGCACCCCGACCTCGCTGGTACGCTCCCGCGCATGGGACCCCGCGCATCGCTCGTCGCCGGCATCGTGGCGGGCCTCGTCCTCGCCCTCGTCGCCGGGGCGATCGTCGTCGCGATGACGGGCGGTGGAGGCGCGGCGACGGTCACCCTGCCGCCGGCCAGCGCCCCCTCGCTGCCCGCGGCCGCGTCCGCCGTCCCGTCCGGGGCCGCAGCGGCCTCACCGACCGCCGAGCCCACCCCCGCGCCGACCGCGCCGCCCGCAGGCTCGCCGTCGACGAGCGACCCGACGGGCGGCCTGTTCGGCGTCGGCAAGCCGGCGCCGCCGCTCTCGGTGGACCGGCTCGGCGGCGGCACGATCGACCTGGCGGACCTGAAGGGCAAGCCCGTCTGGGTCGCCTTCACCGCCTCGTGGTGCCCGCCCTGTCGCGATGAGTACGCGACGATGGAGTCGTTCGCGCTCCGGTACGCCGACACGGGTCTCGTGGTCCTCACCGTCCACGAGAAGGACGACCCGGCGGCGGTGCAGGCGCTCGTCGACGAGCTCGGGATCACCTTCCCCGTCGGCCTCGACCCGGACGGCAGCGCGGGGCGGGACTGGCGCGCGATCGCGCTGCCGATGCACTTCTGGGTGGACGCCGACGGGATCGTCCGCTCCGGCGCCCTCGGCGGCGTGGGGCCGGTCGCGATGGCCGAGGGGCTCCAGTCGATCCTCCCGGGGGTGGAGGTGACCGCGTTCGCCACGCCGACGCCCGGACCGTCGAAGCCGGCGCCCTCGGCCTCGGGCGGTGCGACGCCGCTCCCGGTCGTCTCGCCGTCGGACGAGGCGACGCCCACGCCGGCACCCTAGGGGCGGGCCGGGAGGTTCCCGCGGACGTCGAGGGTCGTGGCCGCGCGAGCCCTCGCTGGCGGACGTCGGATCGGTGCCGGGGCGCGGCTCGGGAGGGTCAGCCGCCGATGATGGCGGTGGCGGTCTTCGCGACGGCGTCCGCCGCGTTGACGGCCGCGTCGTAGAGCGGGCCGGGCAGGACGCCGAGGACCACCGTGGCGACCGCGGCGACCGCGACGCCCAGGCGGAGGAGCGGGCCGTGGTCGACCTCGGCCGGCTCCGTCTGCGGGTCGCGCATGTACATGTAGACGACGACGCGCAGGTAGTAGAACGCCGCCACGACCGCATTGAGGACCGTGATGACGGCGAGCCACTGGACCCAGCCGCCGGCCTGGACCGCGGAGAGGATGATGAGCGCCTTCCCGAAGAAGCCCGCGGTGGGCGGGATGCCCGTGAGCGACAGCAGGAAGAGCGTCATGAGGAGGCCGAGGAACGGCTCGCGACGGCCGAGGCCGGCGAAGGTGTCCAGCTGGCTGGTGACGCCGGGGCGCTTCTGGAGCGCCGCGACGACCGCGAACGCCCCCAGGTTCATGAAGCTGTACGCGGCGAGGTAGAAGAGGACGGCGGTGAGCCCGCCCGACGACGGGTCGGCGGCGTACGCCGTGAGGCCGACGAGGATGTACCCGGTGTGCGCGATGGACGAGTACGCGAGCATGCGCTTGACGTTCGTCTGCGTGATCGCGACGAGGTTGCCCAGGGACATCGTGAGGACGGCGAGGATGCCCATGATCGGCAGCCAGTCGGCGCTGATCGGCCCGAGCGCCTCGACGAAGACGCGGATGATGAGGGCGAAGGCCCCGACCTTGGGCCCGACCGAGAGGTAGCCCGTGACCGGCGTGGGCGAGCCCTGGTACGCGTCCGGCGTCCAGTAGTGGAACGGGACCGCGGCGATCTTGAAGGCGACGCCCGTGGTCACGAACGCGACGCCGAACGCGAGGGCCGGCGAGAGCCCCTGCGCAGCCGCGAGCGCGTCCGCGACGCCGGCGATCCGGGTCGTCCCCGTGATCCCCCAGACGTACGCGAGGCCGAACAGGAAGATCGCGCTGGAGAACGACCCGAGGAGGAAGTACTTGATCGCGCCCTCGGTCGAGAGGGCGTCGTGCTTCGCGTACCCGGCGAGCAGATAGCCCGGCAGGACCATGAGCTCGAGCCCCACGAACAGGACGAGCAGGTCGGCGGAGCCCGCGATGAGCATCGCGCCGGTCATCGCGAAGACGAGCGTCGCGGCGAACTCGGCGACCGGGAGGTCGCGCGGTCCGAGGTAGTCGGGTCCCACGAGGACCGTGAGCGCGACGATCGCGATGAAGATCAGGTCCAGGTAGGTCGTGAGCGTGGCGACCGTGTACGCCCCGCCGAACGCCTCGCCCGGCGTCTGGCCCGTGTAGACCGTGAGCGCGGCGACGATACCCAGCCCGATGAGCGAGACGGCCACCGCGAAGCGGTCACGGCCGGGCGCGATCGCGTCCACGACGATGATCGCGAACGCGACGAGCACCGCGGCGATGAGCGGCGCGACGAGGGTGATGTCCGACCAGGTCATGGGTGGAGTGCTGGGCTCCCGCTACCGGATGATGCCGGCCACGATGGCGCCGTGGACGGACGCGAGGACGTCCGTCACGGAGCCGTCGATGAGGCCGAGGATGAGCCCCGGGACGAGCCCGAGGACGACGACGAGGGCGCCGAGCGGCGCGAGGGTGAGGATCTCGACGGGCCGGATGTCGGTGAGGTGGTGGCCGAGGCCGGAGAGGAACTCGGAGAGCGAGCCGAAGAGGACGCGCTGCATCATCCAGAGCAGGTACGCGGCGGCGAAGATCATGACGAACGCCGACGCGGCCGCGACCCACGGGTTGTACGCGTACGCCCCGATGAACACGAGGAACTCGCCGACGAACCCGGAGAGGCCCGGCAGGCCCACGGAGGCGAAGACGAAGAACCCGAAGAGCGCCGCGTAGACCGGCGTGGGGGCGCCGAGGCCGCCCATCTTCGCGATCGTCCGGTCGTGCGTCCGCTCGTAGATGACGCCGACGAGGAGGAAGAGGGCGCCCGTGATGAGGCCGTGGTTGACCATCTGGAGGATCGCGCCCTGCATCCCCTGCTCCCGGCCGGCGACGCCGATCGGGATGAGGACGCTGACGAAGATCCCGAGCGTGACGAACCCCATGTGGCTCACCGACGAGTACGCGACGAGCTTCTTGAGGTCCGTCTGGCGCAGCGCCACGATCGCGCCGTAGATGATCGCGATGACGGAGAGGACGATGAAGAGGATCGCGAACCGCTGGGCCGCATCGGGGTAGAGCGGGATCGCGAACCGGATGAACCCGTACCCGCCGAGCTTGAGGAGGACGCCGGCGAGGATGACGGAGCCGGCGGTCGGGGCCTCCACGTGCGCGTCGGGGAGCCACGTGTGGAACGGGAACATCGGGACCTTGATCGCGAACGCCAGGGAGAAGGCGAGGAACGCGAACGCCTGGAGCGTCGGGTCGAAGCCGGCCTCCCGCAGCGTGAAGAAGTCGAACGCGCCGTTCCAGGTCCCGGTCGCGGCCTGGTAGGTGTACGCGGTCGCGAGGATGGCGACCAGCATCAGCAGCGACCCGACGAGCGTGTACAGGACGAACTTCATCGTCGCGTAGATGCGGTTCGCGCCGCCCCAGATCCCGATGATCAGGTACATCGGGACGAGGACGACCTCCCAGAAGACGTAGAAGAGGAAGAGGTCGAGGGCGACGAAGACCCCGAGCATCCCGACCTCGAGGATGAGGAAGGAGATCAGGTACTCCTTCATCCGCGTCTTGATCGGGGAGAAGCTCGCGAGGATGCTGATCCACGTGAGGGTCGTGGTGAGGACGACGAGCGCGACCGAGAGGCCGTCCACGCCGACCTTGTACTGGATCCCGAACATGGGGATCCACTGCGCCGTCTCGCCGAACTGGAACCCGCCGGCCGACGTGGAGTACGCGGCGAGCATCACGAGCGAGAGGACCCAGACGAGGAGGGCCGTCCCGAGCGCCACGGCCTTGGCGAGGCCCTCGAACCGGCGCGGCACGAGCCCGATGACGATCGCGCCGAGGAGGGGCAGGAAGACGATCAGCGACAGGATCGGGATGCCGGTGAGGTCGATGTGCATCTCGGCCTCCCCTACCGTGTCGTCATGTAGAGGTACGCGCCGGCCATGACGACGAGGCCGAAGGCGATACCGAGGGCGTAGTTCTGGACCCGGCCGGTCTGGACCCGCCGGAGGACGCGGCCGGCGCCCGAGGTGACCGAGCCCGGCGCCGTTGACGGTGCCGTCGATCACGCGGACGTCGAACCAGACGAAGCCGTCGGCGACGCGGCCGCCGATCCGGATGAAGAGCAGGTCGTACAGGTCGTCGAACCACCACTTGTTCAGCGACGCGCGGTACAGGAAGCGCGTCACGCCGTTCGCCGCGGTGATCCGCTCGACGGTGGCCGGGCGCGTCCGGGTCTTGAAGATGCCGAACAGCCACATGCTCACGATCGCGCCGAGGGTCGCCGCGGCGGTGCTCACGAGGATCAGGCCGCCGTCGATCCCGAAGATCTGGTACTCGGGGACCGTGCGGGCGAGGGTCTCCTCCGCCTGTGCGAAGACGGGCTCGAGCCACTGCGGTGATCCGGGATGCGCCGAGCGGGAGGCCCAGGTAGTCGCCGATGAAGAGCGACGGGATCGCCAGGAGGATGAGGGGCACGAGCATCGTCCACGGGCCTTCGTGGATCTTGTCCCAGATCGACTGCGCGTAGGCGGAGGGCGACCCGTAGAACGTCTTGCCCATGAGCCGGAACATGTAGAAGGCGGTCATGACGGCGACGATCAGGCCGATCGCGAACACCCACGAGAAGCCGAACTTGAAGGACTCGCCCAGGATCTCGTCCTTCGAGAAGAACCCGGCGAGTGGTGGGATCCCGGCGAGCGCGAGCGTCCCGATGAGCATCGTCCAGTGCGTGATCGGCGTCTTCCGCCACAGCCCGCCCATCTTGTTCATGTCCTGCTCGTCGTGGACGGCGTGGATGACCGAGCCCGACCCGAGGAACAGCAGGCCCTTGAAGAAGCCGTGCGTCATCAGGTGGAAGATCGCGGCCACGTACGCCCCAACGCCGAGGGCGGCGAACATGAGCCCCAGCTGCGAGAGCGTGGAGTACGCGAGGACCCGCTTGATGTCCGTCTGGGTGAACGCGATCGACGCGGCGAGGATCGCCGTGAACGTCCCGATCGCGGCGACGATGACCATCACCTCGGGCGCGTGGGCGTAGATGTTCGCGGTCCGCGCGACGAGGTAGACGCCCGCGTTCACCATCGTCGCGGCATGGATGAGGGCGCTGACCGGGGTGGGGCCCTCCATCGCGTCCGGGAGCCAGACGTGGAGCGGGAACTGCGCGCTCTTCCCGGCCGCGCCGCAGAAGACGAGGAACGCGATGAGCGCGATCGTGAACGGCGCGAGCGTCCCGATCTTGTCGTTGACCTCGGCGATGTTGAGCGTCCCGAGGGCGACCCAGATCGTCATGATCCCGAGCGCGAACCCGACGTCGCCGACGCGGTTGACGATGAACGCCTTCTTCGCGGCCAGGGCCGCCGACCGCTTGGGATACCAGAAGCCGATGAGGCTGTACGACGACAGGCCCACGAGCTCCCACGCGGCGAACATGACGAGGAAGTTGTCCGCCAGCACGAGCAGGAGCATGGAGAACATGAACAGGTTCAGGTAGGCGAAGAAGCGCCACCGCGCCGGGTCGTGCGACATGTACCCGACGCTGTAGAGGTGGACGAGCATGCCGATCGTCGTCACGACGATGAGGAGGCAGGCCGTCAGGTTGTCGACGTGGAACGCGACGTCCACCTGGAAGGTCCCGGCCGGGATCCACTGCCAGAGGAAGACCGTGACGCCCTCCTCGCCGTACCCGCCCGTGAGCTGGGTGTAGACCACGCCCATCGCGATGACCCACGTCGCGACGATGAGCAGGAGCGGGACGAGGAACGAGAAGCGCCCGATCCGCCGGCCGAGGAGCGCGGTGAACGCGAAGCCGAAGATCGGGAGCGCTGCGATGAGCGGGATGAGCTGCTCGCTGACGACCATCTCGCGCCTACTGCCGCATCGCGTCGTACTCGTCGACGAGCGGGGTCCGCCGGTTCCGGTAGATCGCGATGACGATCGCGAGACCGACGGTGGCCTCCGCGGCGGCGACGGTGATGACGATGAGGGCGATGACCGAGGCGTGGTCCCGGAGCGCCGGGATGAAGGCCCCGAACGCGAGGATCGCGAGGTTCACCGCGTTGATCATCAGCTCGATCGACATGAGCATGCTGATCGCGTTCCGGCGGGCGAGGAAGCCGAACGTGCCGATCGCGAAGAGCAGGCCCGAGAGGATGAGGTAGGCGTCGAGGTTGTTCGCCATCAGCGGTCCGCCTCGTCGCGCTTGGGGTCGCGCTTCGCGAGGAAGACGCCGCCGATGACGGCGGCGAGGAGCAGGACGCTCACGGCCTCGAACGGCAGCGTGTAGTCGCTGAAGAGGAGCCGCGCCACGGCGTCCGTCGCGCTCTCGGCGCGGACGGCGCTCGCGTCCCAGGTGGTGGCCGCCAGGACCGCGGCGAGGATGAGGACGATGGCGACCGCGGCGAGGGCCGCCGCCCACCACTGCGTCTGGAAGACGAGCCGCGTGGGTCCGGCCTTCGTCTGCGTGAGCATGATCGCGAAGAGGATCAGGACGCTGATCGCGCCGATGTAGACGAGGACCTGCGCGGCGGCGAGGATCGGCGACCCGAGGAGCACGTAGAGGCCCGCCAGCGCGCCGAAGCACAGGATCATCGCGAGCCCGGACCGGATGATGTCCCGGAGCGTGACGACGAGCAAAGCCGAGCCGAGCATCATGGCCGCGAACAGGACGAACAGCACGTCGTCCCACGAGGCCCCGATGATCGGGATCGTCTCCGGTATCGACACGGACCTTCTCTCTCCTACTCCCGCGCGCCGGTGGCGCGCCGTCCCCGGGCCCTAGCCGTGCGCGGCGGGCCCGCCCCCTCCGGGGGCTCCTCCATCCCTCTGGCCATTGTGGCCGTTCCCACCCGCGCTCGCGAGGCCGGCCGGCAGGACCGGCAGGAGCCGGTCGGGCCGCACCGGGCGTCCCTCTGCGAGGGCGCGCTCGGCCCAGTCGCGCTCGCGGCGCACGTATGTCATCTCGGTCTCGCGGTCGAGCGCGGCGATCGCCATGAGGTCGATCATCGGCTCCGCGCGGCTCGTGTGGGCGAGCTCGAAGTCCGGCCCGCAGCGCAGCGCGTCGTACGGGCAGGCGTCCACGCAGATGCCGCACAGGATGCAGCGGCTCTCGTCGACGTCGTACTTCTGGAGGATCCGCGGCTTGGGCATGAGCGCGCCCGTGGGGCACGTCTCGGCGCAGCGGCCGCAGCTCACGCACGGCGTGTCGTTGAGGCTCATGTCCAGCGGGGTCGTCACGAGCGTGTCGAACCCGATGCGCATGAAGTCGTAGCAGGCCGCGCCGACCACCTCGGCGCAGACGTTCGCGCACCGGCCGCAGTCGATGCAGCGGGCCGGCTCGCGGAGGATGAACGCGTGGCTGTCGTCGCGGACGTAGTCGTGGTTGATCCCGGTGAAGCGGTTCTCCGTCACGCTCCGGAAGCCCGCGCCGCGGTTGTGCTGCGGCTCGAGCGTGCGGAGCGTGGTGCCGTACTCGATGCCCAGGCGGCGGAGGTCGCAGAACCCGATCGCCTCGCACGTGCACTGGAGGCACCGGGTGCTCTCCGCGACGGCCTCGGCGACGGTGTACGGGATCTCGTACTCGACGTAGCTCGAGTTGCGCTCCTCGGCCGGGAGGCCGCGCATCCGGATCCGCGGCTCCTTCACCTCGCTCGTGAACGGCACGATGCTGAGGAACTCGGGCTGCGGCTCGGCGAGGGTCTGGCGCGTCCGGAGCTCGGAGAGGTCCATCCCGCGCAGGTACGCGTCCACCGCGTACGAGGCGCGGCGGCCCTCGGCGATGGCCTGGACGACCGTGGCGGCGCCCGTCCGGACGTCGCCGGTGCCGAAGACGCCGGGGCGGCCGGTCTCGAAGGTCACCGCGTCCACGCGGAGGCGGTTCTGCTTCGTGGCGGAGGTGCCCTCGTTGCCCGGGCCGATCCAGTCGAGCTGCGGGCCCTGGCCGATCGCGAGGAGGACGCGGTCGCACGGGATGACGAACTCGGTCCCGGGCGCCGGCTCCGGCCGGCGGCGGCCGGAGGCGTCCGGCGCCCCCAGCTGCATCCGGATGAACTCGACGCCGGTGACCTTGTTCTGGTCGTCCGTCACGACGCGCGTGGGGCCGGCCTGGAAGATCGTGGTGACGCCTTCCTCGATCGCCTCGTGGACCTCGGACGCCGCGGGCATGTCCTTCATGTCGCGGCGGTAGACGAGGGTCGTCTCGGCGCAGCCCTGGCGGACGGAGGTCCGTGAGCAGTCCATCGCGGAGAAGCCGCCGCCGACGACGACGACGCGCGACCCGCGATGGCCGGGGTACTCGAGGCCGAGCGTGGCGATCTTCAGGTACTCGAGGCCGTCGATGACGCCGTCGGCGTCCTCGTTCGGGATCCCGAGCTTGTTCGTGTCGTAGCAGCCGATCGCGACGACGACCGCGTCGTAGCCCTGGTTCTGCAGGTCGTCGAGGCTGAAGTCCACCCCGAGCGCCTTGCCGCATTCGAAGCGCCCGCCGAGGCGCGTGATGGACTCGTACTCGCGCTCGAGGACCGAGTCCTTCGGGAGGCGGTACTCCGGGATCCCGTAGCGGAGCATCCCGCCGGGCTTCTCGTCCTTGTCGTAGATCGTGACGTCGTGGCCGTTGATGAGCAGGTAGTAGGCCGCGGACGCGCCGGCCGGGCCGGAGCCGATCACCGCGACGCGCTTGCCCGTCTTCGGCTGGATCTCGAACGGGACGGGCGGGTCGATCCCGTCGTCCATCGCCTTGAGGACCTGGTCGCCGGCGTAGCGGTGGCTGTCGCGGATCGCGATCGCCTCGTCCACCTCGTCGCGCCGGCAGTGCGTCTCGCACGGCGCCGGGCAGACGCGCCCGAGGATGCTGGGGAACGGGATCGTCCGCTTGAAGATCCGCGCCGACTCGCGCCACTCCCCCTCGGCGTTCGTCTTGAGGAAGCCGGGGATGTCGATGTGGCTCGGGCACTTGTTCTGGCACGGCGGGAGGCAGTACGCGTTGTGGTCGCTGAAGATCAGCTCGAGGTTCGTCGCGCGGATGCGGCGGAGCTCCTCGGTCTGCGTCTGGACCTTCATCCCCTCCTCGGCGGCGCGCGAGCAGGAGATCGCCGGGGTCTCCTCGCCCTCGACGTCGCACACGCACATCCGGCACGCGCCGAAGCCCGGGAGCTTGGGCTCGTAGCAGAGCGTGGGGATCTCGATCCCGTTGTCGCGGCAGACCTCCAGGAGGGTCTGGCCCTCGCGGCCCTCGAGCACGCGGCCGTCCACCTCGAGGCGGATCGCCGCGGCCGATTGCGGCCGCTGCGGGGACTGCGTGGTCAGCAGGCGCTCGGCGAGAGCGTCGGCGTCGGTCGGCTTGACGATCAGGTCGGTCATGGGGACGCCCTCAGGTGGCCCGCCCGGCGGAGGCCACCCCGATGGGATGGCAGACACCGGCGGGGCAGGCGCTGCGGAGCAGGTGCTCATCGAGCTCGGGTCGGAAGTAGCGGAGGACGCTGGTCAGCGGGCTCGTGGCCTGGCGCTCGTGCCCGCAGAGCGCGCTCTTGACGATGTCCGTCGAGAGGTCCTCGAGGAGGGTCGGGTCGGTGGGGCGGGCATGGCCGGAGACCGCGCGCTCGCCGATCTCGGTGAGCCGGCGCAGGCCGATGCGGCACGGGATCGTCTTGCCGCACGCCTCGTCCGCGCAGAAGCGGGTGAGGAGCGTGGCGAGGTCCACGACGCACGCGCGCTCGTCGGCCACGAGGATGGAGCCGGAGCCCACGTGCGCCCCGACATCGCGGAGGGCTGCGTGCGCGTACGGGGTGTCGAGCTCGCGCGGCGGCAGGATCCCGCCCGTGGGGCCGCCCACGACGACCGCCTTGAGGCGGTGCCCGGAGGCCATCAGGCCGGCGAGGTCGATGATGTCGCGGATGCGCGTCCCGGTGGGGACCTCGGCGACGCCGGGGTTCTCGACCGCGCCGGCGACCTGGACGAGCGTGGTGCCCGGCGCTGCCGGGTCGCCGATCGCGGCGTACGCGTCGGCGCCGTTCGCGAGGATCCACCCGACGGCGGAGAGCGTGACCACGTCGTTCACGACGGTGGGGCGGTCCCAGAGCCCGCGCTCGGTCGGGTACGGCGGCCGCTGCTCGGGCTGGCCGCGCTTGCCCTCGAGGGCCTTGAGGAGGACCGTCTCCTCGCCGAGCATGTACGCGCCGCGGACGGGGCGGACCGAGATGAAGATGTCGCGGCCGGAGCCGTAGACGTTCGCGCCGAGGTGTCCCGCGGCCTCGGCGCGCTCCAGCGCGGCCTCCAGCCGGCGGATCGCCTCGCCGTACTCGGCGCGGACCGCGATGAACGCCTCGGCCGCGCCGACGGCGTAGGCCGCGATCGCGACGCCCTCGATCACGGCGTACGGGCGCTCTTCCATGATCGCGCGGGCGATGTGCGTCGCCGGATCGGACTCGTACCCGTTCGCGACGACGTACCGGACGTCGCCGGTCGCGGTCGCGCACGCGTCCCACTTGTCCGCGGTGGGGTAGCCGCCCGCACGCCCCCGGAGGCCGGAGGAGCGGAGCTGGGCGATCGTCCCGGTCTGGCCGTGGGTGCGGATCGCCTTCGCGAGGCCGGCGAACGCCCCCGCCGCGGTCGCGGCGTCGAGGTCCGTGGGATCCGCGGCGCCGAAGCCGGCGGTCAGGACGCGCGGCCAGGCCGCCGGGGTCGCGAGCAGCGCCGTCATGCGGCGCCCATCCCCGTCCCGCGCGGGCCGGTCCCGAGCGAGGCGTCGAGGGCGGCGAGGAAGCCGGCCTCGGTGGAGCGGCGCCCCGCGGCCGCGCCCGCCTCGGGCGCGAAGCGGAACTGGCGGTAGTACGTGGCGGTCCCGTAGACCATCGCGTACCAGGCGCCGGTGCGGAAGCTGATGTGCTTGAGCGCCGCGACCGGGAGGTAGCCGTACGCCTCCTGCGTCTCCTCGAGGATCGCGAGCATCTCGGCGGGGTCGTGGTCGTGGGCGGCGAGGATGACGTCGAGCGGGTCGAGGTCGATCGGCTCGAAGCGCGCGTACGCCGCGTCCGGGACCGGGCGGCCGGAGCGCCGCAGGGCGGCCTCCTCCCGGCGCTCGCCGTAGGTCTCGGACGGCCCCCAGTGGACGTGGAAGCGGCCGCGGGTGTCCACGCCGCCCATGTCGATGCACTCGATGGGGCAGGCCTGGGCGCACTGGAAGCACGTCTCGCACTTGAGCGAGCCGTTCTCGTCGTAGAGGAGCTGGAGGCGCCCGCGGTTCTTCGGCGGGATCTGCGGCGTCTCCTCGGGGTAGCGCAGCGTCACGGCCGGCTTGAAGAAGCGCCGCAGGGTGAACATGAGCCCGTGCGCCATGCCCAGGCCCGGAACGCGGCTCATCGGGCGGTCCTCACTTCGTCACGATCACGATCGCCGCCGCCGTCACGAAGATGTTCAGGAGCGCGACGGGGAGAAGCCACTTCCAGGCGAAGCCCATCAGCTGGTCGATCCGGATGCGCGGGAAGGTGGCGCGCATCCAGATGAAGAAGAAGACGAAGGCGTAGGTCTTCGCGAAGAACCAGACCAGGCCCGTGACCCAGTCCAGGCTCACGAACGCCCAGCCGAGGAGGAACCCGACGGCGAGGACGTTGAAGAGGATGAAGCCGATGACGAGGGCCTGGAGGGTCGTGATCTTCGAGCTCAGCCAGAACGGCGCCGCGAGGATCAGGGTCCCGACCACCGGGATGAGCGCGAGGCCGATCAGCGACCCGACGCCGTACTGGAGCGGGTCGAGCGCGATCGCGATCGGGAACGGCCAGTCGAACGGCGCCGTCCAGCCACCCAGGAAGAAGGTGGCGATGAGCGCCGACATGATGAACATGTTCACGTACTCGGCGAAGAAGAAGAACCCGAACCGCATCCCCGAGTACTCGGTCGCGAAGCCGCCGACGAGCTCCTGGTCGGCCTCCGTCATGTCGAACGGCGGGCGGTTGGCCTCCGCGATCCCCGCGACCACGAAGATCATGAACGCGAGCGGCTGCTTCCAGATGAACCAGTCGAGGAACGAGCCCGACTGCGCGAGCACGAGCTGGTTCAGGCTCATCGTCCCGGCGAGCAGGACGACGCCCACGAGGGAGAGCGTGAGCGGGATCTCGTAGCTGACGAGCTGGGCGGCCGAGCGCATGCCGCCGAGGAGCGAGTACTTGTTGAAGCTGGACCAGCCGGCCATGAGGAGGCCGAGGACGGCGAGGCCGCTCATCGCGAAGAGGTAGAGCAGGCCCACGTTGAGGTCCAGCCCGAAGAGCCCCGGGGCGAACGGCACGACGAGGAGCGTCATGACCGAGCCCACGAACGTCACGACCGGCGCGAGCGTGTAGACCATCAGGTCCACGCCCGTCGGCGCGAAGTCCTCCTTCGTGAGCACCTTCAGGCCGTGGATCACGGACTGCGCCGCCCCGAACGGGCCCACGCGATCCGGCCCCACGCGGAGGTTCATGCGCGCGATGAGCTTGAGCTCGAGGTAGATGAGGATGAACGCGGTCGGGACGGTGAGGAGCAGGATCGCGACGATCGCGAGGATGAAGCGCAGGAGCGGCATGTTGTCCGCCCCGAAGCCGACCACGTACGGGCCCGCGATGATCACCGCGCCGACGGTGAAGAGGCCGAGCACGATGAGGATCGGGACGGCGATCGCGAGGATCCGCCCGACGATGTTGAGGCGCTGCCAGGTGACGGTGGCCATGCTCATCCGACGGCCCTACTTGTCCACGCCGCCCATGACCGGATCCAGGCTGGCCATGATCGCCATCGTGTCGGCGATCAGGTTGCCCGGGGTCAGGAGCCCGACGAGCTGGAGGTGGACGAAGCTCGGGTCGTGGATCCGCATCCGGAACGGCTGGTCCGTCCCGTCGGAGATCGCGTAGGTCCCGTACATCCCGCGCGGACCCTCGACAGCCGCCCACGCCCGGCCCGGCTTCGGGCGGACGAGGCGCGGGAGCCGGGCCATGACCGGGCCGTCCGGCATCTGGTGGAGGCACTGGTCGATGATGCGGAGCGACTGCTTGATCTCGTCCACCCGGAGGAGATACCGCGCGAGGCTGTCGCCCTCCTGCCGCGTGGGGATGTCGAAGTCGAGCTCCGGGTAGACCGAGTACGGGTGGGCGCGCCGGACGTCGAACGGGACGCCGGAGGCGCGGATGTTCGCGCCGGTCACGGCCATCCGGAGGGCGGTCTCGCGATCGAGGACGCCCATCCCGCGCGCACGCCGCACGAGCAGCTCGTTCTCGTTCAGCAGGGTGGTGGACGCCTCCACCTCGCGGCCGGCCCGGCTCATCCAGTCGCCGAGGCGACTCATGAACTCGTGGTTGATGTCGCCGTTCACGCCGCCGATACGGAAGTAGTTGAAGAGCAGCTTCTGGCCGGTGATCGAGGCGAGCATGTCCACGATCTCGTCGCGCTCGATGAAGCCGTACAGGATCGGCGTGATCCCGCCGAGGTCCAGCGCGAACCAGCCCATGTACAGCGTGTGGCTGGCGATCCGGAGGAGCTCGCCGGTGAGCACGCGGATGTACTCGGCCCGGCGCGGGACCGTGACGTCCATCAGCTTCTCGAACGCCATCACCGGGGCCCACTCGCAGAAGAGCGACGCGACGTACTCCAGCGGGTCCGTGTAGCAGATGGCCTGGTGGTAGTCGGCGTTCTCGCAGAGCTTCTCGACGCCGCGGTGGAGGTAGCCGAGGACCGGGTCGAGGTCCACGACACGCTCGCCGTCGAGCTTGAGGACGACGCGGAGCACGCCGTGCGTGGACGGGTGCTGCGGCCCCATGTTCAGGAGCATCTCGCCGTCGCGGAGCGTGTAGAACTCGGCCTCGCGCTCCGTCCGCGGGACGGGGACCGCCTCGACGATCGATTCGCGGAGGACGTCCTCGACCGAGATCGACGGATCGTCGAGGGAGGGGTGCGGGCCGTGCGTCTGGCTGGTCATCGCCTACCCCGCCACCGCGCGGCGGATGTTGGTCGCGTGGGTCGCATCGCGCGGCGCGCCGGCCTCCTCCATCGGCCGGACGCCCCGCCCGGGCGATCGCGACGCGTCGTCCGGGAGGTGGAAGTCCTTCCGGAGCGGATGGCTCGTGTACTCCGCCGGCATGTAGATCCGGCGCACGTCGCGGTTCCCCTCGAAGACGATCCCGAACATGTCGTACGCCTCGCGCTCCATCCACTCGGCGCCCTTCCACAGGAAGGTGGCCGAGGGGCAGCGCGGCGACTCCCGGTCGAGGCCGTCCGCGATCACGCGGAGCCAGTCGGGCGTCTTCTCGCTCCAGAGGTGGTAGACGACCTGCATGACCTCGCCCGTGTCCACGCCCGCGAGGTCGGCGAGGACCACGAAGTGGAGGTCGGGCTCGTCGTGGAGGGCGCGCAGCACGTCGGCGACGTCCGCGGCGGAGACGCGGATCTCGGTCTGGTCCCCGAGCTGGTGGACGGGGCCGGCCAGCTGGACGCCGAAGCGGCGCTCGAGGCGGGAGCGGAGCGCTCGGTCCACGCTACACGCCCTCCGGGACGGACGGGCCGATCTTCCGGTCCGGCCAGTGGCCGCGACGGTCGATGACGAGCTTCCCGAGCTTCATCATCCCGTACATGAGCCCTTCCGGCCGCGGCGGGCAGCCGGGGATGTAGACGTCCACCGGAAGGACGCGGTCGATCCCCTGGACCGTCGAGTAGCTCCGCTTGTAGCGGCCGCCGGAGCAGGTGCAGTCGCCCATCGCGACGACCCACTTGGGCTCCGGCATCTCCTCCCAGAGGCGGACGAGCGGCTCGGCCATCTTGGTCGTGAGCGTCCCGGCGACGATGAGCACGTCCGCCTGGCGGGGGCTGGCGCGGAACGGGAACTGGCCCCAGCGGTCCATGTCGTTCCGGCTGGTGGCCGTGGACATCATCTCGATCGCGCAGCAGGCGAGGCCCGAGAGCAGCGGCCAGAGGCTGTTCGCGCGGATGAGGTCGACGATGTAGTCGGCCTTCGTGGGGACCACCTCGAGCGCCGCGGCCCACCGGCCGTCGTCGCGCCGCATGATCCCGGACTCCTCGAGCTCGCGAAGGTGCTCGATGTCCTCGTTGATCCCCTTGGCGCCGGGCCGGTACGCGATGGGGTCCGCCGGCGTCCAGAGGGTGTTCGGCACGACGATCGGCACTGCGACCTCGGACGACGTGGAGCCTCCGGGGACGACGAGGTCGTCCGGGGCGCCCGAGCCGCCGACCGGGTCGAGCGCGTCGCCGGTCACTTCCACGTCAGCACGCCCTTCCGCCATGCGTAGCCGAGGCCGACGAGGAGGATCACGACGAAGATGAGCATCGCGACGAAGCCGCCGAGCAGGAGGTCCCGGAAGACCAGCGCCCAGAGGTAGATGAAGATCACCTCGATGTCGAACGCGACGAACAGCAGGGCGTAGATGTAGTACGAGATGCCGAACCGGCCCCACGTGTCGCCGTAGGTGTCGATCCCGGACTCGTACGGCCGGCCCTTGTGCTCGTCACCGCGGGTCCGATGGGAGAGGGCCCACGCCAGCCCCATGACGAGGAAGACGAACCCCACACCGACGATGGCGAACCCGACGACGTACCAGAGCTGAGTCATCGATCCTCGTGCGGCCGCTCGGGCGGCACCTACACCTGTGGTCCGACGAGCGCCATGAACGACCCGCAGGCCGTCCGACGCGCCCTCGTACTCTAGCAGGGGAGGCGTCGCACGGAGGGGCCACGACGCGTTCCCGAGTGGTCCGTTCGGACCGTCGGTTCAGGCCTCCCGGGGCGTTCCGAGGCCGCGCAGGCGGTCCGCGCCGGGGGGCAGGTCGCGCCCCAGCGCGAGCACGAAGAACCCCCCGAGCAGCCGCGGGTCGAGGAGCCGGCGGATCGACGAGCGCAGGACGAGGTACCGGTCGAACGTGGTCGCCGGGTCGGACCGGATCGCCTCGAGAAGGTCCTCCAGGCCGCAGCCGGCGAGGAACCCCGCCTGCGTCGTGCGGCCGATGACGGCCAGGCCTCGGGCGACGGCTCGGCGCTCCAGCGCGGTGACGTCCACGTGCGCGGTGATGTCGCGGCCGCCGGGGTCCGTGTAGACGTCGTCGATGGCGCGATGACCCAGGTACGCGAGGAGCGTGCCGGCGGGCCGGAGGGCCGGGTCGTACAGGTCCCGCGCCGTGGCGCCGTAGTCGATGACGAGGACGTGGCCGCGGCGGAGGTCGCGCGCGACGGCATCGACCCACGGCTCGTCGGCGAGGCGGACCTCGGCCGCCTGCCCGTCCGCGAGCACGATCCCCTCGGCGTCCAGTCGCGCGGCCAGCGCCGGGGTCGTCGGGTCCGCCAGGACGTCCACGAACCGGCCGCCGAGCGGCGCGACCGGCTCGTCCCGCCAGCCGACGAGCACCTCCGCGATGCCGTCCGTCCCGCCGACGACGCGGTGCACCGGGAGGGCGTCGACGAGCTCGTTCGCGACGACGAGCCCGGTCATGGGCGCGCCGGGGGCGGGGTCGGCCACGACGACCTCGGGCGCGAGCGCCGCCAGCCGGTCGGCGAGCTCGCGACGCCGGTACGGGTTGATCTCGACCGGCTCGATGCGCAGGGGGACGCGCCCGTCCGGGCCGGGCGCGAGGAGCCCCGATCCGTCCGTGCGGAGCCCGGTGACGACGGAGGCCGCGAGCGCTCCCGATCCGGCGCCGTGCTCGCGCAGCGTGAACGTCTCCGGGCGGCCGAGCAGGCGCCAGCACTCGTCCACCTGACGGGCGAGGGCGTGGCCCCAGACCGGGTCCATCTCGGGAGCCGTGAGGAAGTCGCCCTCGCGGGTCGGACGGGGCTCCGGCCGCGTGTAGTAGCCGTCCGCCGGGTCCGCGAGCGCGACCTCCATGAACCGCGCGAACGTGATCGGGCCGCCGGCGCGGATCTCGTCACGGAGCCGGGCCGCCAGGATGTCGCTCATCGGGCGACGTCCCTGGTCCGGGCGCGCACGGCGGTCGTCCGCCGGCGTCCGGCGGGCCGTGGGGGCCGTGCCCGGCGGCGGCCGCCGGGCCGCCGCCGGGAAGAGGAGCCGCAGCCCGGGCCCGACCAGGCTGTGGCCGCCGAGCGCGACCGGGATCCCCGCGTCGGCGGCGCTCGCGGTGAGGGCCCGCAGCCATGGGTCCGCGACGACGCCCGCGGCCCCGAGGTCCGAGGCGAGGCGGTCCTCGAGCGACGGCCACCCTCGCTCGTCCGCGCCGAGGCGGTGGGCGAGGAGCACGCGCGAGTCGACGAGCGCGGCGTCGCCGAGGCGGGCGAGGATCGGGCCGAGGGCCTCCGGGCCGTCGCGGTCGAGGAGCATGCCGAGCGTCGAGGCGGGCGGCCGCTGCGCGCGCGGCGGCCCGGGCGCGTCACCGAGCGCGCGCGGATCCGACGCGCGGAGCCCGCGCTCCTCGACGAGCGCGCGGACACGGGCGGCCGTCGCGCGCTCCAGGTGCGCGAGGCCCGCCGCGGAGATCCGCCCGGCGACGACGACCTCCGCCCGGCGGTCGGCGCCGACCCGCGCGATCGCGTCGAGGCGCCCGCGGAGGTCCGCGAGGTCGTCGCGCGCCGCGTCCGCCGCGTCGCGGAGGACGGCCGGGCATCGCCGCGAGCGCACGAGGAGCGCGAGGTCGGCGACGCCGTCGAGATCCGCCTGGAGGTGGACGCGGCGACGGAGGTCCGCGACCGGGCGGCCCGCGCGCTCGTCGAGCCATCGCGGGAGCGCGTTGTCCCCCGGCAGGTCGGGGAGGCCGGCGAGGAGGCGCGCGGCGTCCGGGACCGCCACCGCGTCCCCCGAGTAGCGGTTGTTCGCGAGCGCGGGACCCTCCGCGTCCGCCGCGGCCGTCACGAACGCTCGAAGGTCGGCCGCCGTGGCGAGCGGGAGGGACCCGGACCCGAGGACGACGAGCCCGGCCCCGGCGGGCAGGGAGCAGCGCGGCCTCGCGCAGCCGAGCCCCGAACGGGCGCTCGTCGGCGTCGGCGATGATGCGCACGTCCGCCGCGCCCGCGGCGCGGAAGCCGGCGGCATGGCGGCCGGCGAGCGCGAGCCGCGCGTCGGCGAAGGCCGCGGTGAGGCGGCCGGCGCCGGGCGACGGGGCGTGGAAGATGAGCACGACGACGGGTCGCACGAAGGGAGTCTAGGGGTCGGATGGGAGCGCGCGTCACCGCCGCGATCGGGCTGGGATCCAACGTGGGCGACCCGGAGGCCGCGCTGACGGCCGCGGTCGCGGCGCTCGCGGCACTCCCGGACGTGCGCGTGGAGGCCGTCTCTCGGCTGTACGCGACGGCCCCGGTGGGCGTGGCGGACCAGGCCGAGTTCCGCAACGCGGTCGTCCTCCTCGACGTCCCCGCCGGGCCCGACCCGGAGACCGGGGCGGTCGCGCTGCTCGTCGCGCTCAAGGGGATCGAGCGGGCGTTCGGGCGCCGCGACCGCGGCCGGTGGGGGCCGCGGGAGATCGACCTGGACCTCCTGCTGTTCGGTGACGGCGAGGATCCGCGTGGAGCGGCCGGAGGCCGGGCGGTCCGTGGACCCCGAGAAGGCGCCGCGTCTCCTGGAGGTCCCGCACGCGCTGGCGCGGGTACGGCTCTTCGTGCTCGCACCGCTCGCCGACGTCGCACCGGAGGCGGTGCCGCCCGGGTGGGACGAGACAGTCGCGACGGCGCGCGACCGCGTGGCCGCCGACGAGGCCCCCGGCGCGGTCCGCCCGGTCGGAGCGTGGGACGCGGAGACGCGCTCCTGGGGGCCGCTGGCGACGACGCGCCCCTGACGGTCCCCGGCGGTGGCCGCCGATCGCCGGCGCGCCGACGGTGTAAAGGACACTTGACACGCCGCCTGAGTAAAGCTAACTTGACATCGTGACCAACGACATCCGCCGGCTCAGGACGGAGCGGGGCCTCACCCAGGCGGACCTCGCAGAGGCCATGCGCGTCTCGCGCCAGACGATCAACGCGATCGAGACCGGGCGGTACCTGCCATCGCTGCCGCTCGCCATCGAGCTCTGCCGGTTCTTCGGCAGGCAGGTGGAGGAGGTGTTCCATGTCGAGCCGGAAGACCACTGACGGGAGGACCGGGCGCTTCGCCCTGCCCGTCTTCTGCGTCGCGCTGGGCGTGGTGTTCCTCGTCGCGGGCCTCGTCGGCGGGCAGCCGCTCGTCGGCGTGACCTCGCTCGTCGTGATGGTCGTCTATGCCCTGGTCCTCGTCGTCTTCGGGGCGCGGAGCGACATCGTCTCGATCCTCGGAGGTCGCCCCGTCGACGAGCGCCTCGCGGCCTTCACCCTGCAGGCGACCGCGACGGCCGGGTCGGTGGCGATCGTCGTCGCCCTCGGCGCGTACGTCTGGGAGATCGCAACGGGCGGGACGGGATGGGCTACGTGCTGATCCTCGTCCCGACCGCCATCGCGTTCTTCGGCTCGCTCGTCTGGCAGCGCGCCCGCGGCTGAGCGCCCCCGCCGCGGAGGAGGCGTCAGCCGCCCGGCCGCCCATCACCGGCCGTCCGCTGTCCTCGGTCGGGAGGTCGCCGGCTCCGACGCCCGTCCCTCGTCAGGGCGCCGGCTGGTCCTCCGGCAGCTTGAGCTCGGCCGGCGTCGTCGCGTTCCCCGCGTCGTCGTAGCCGATCGCGCAGACGGTCGCCGGCGCCTCGTCCGGCGCCACCCGGATCGGGACCCGGCGGTAGGGCGCGTACCCGTCGGCGTCGGCGCAGTCGGTCGTCGCGCGGGGTCCCGCCTTGAGGTCGTAGTCCGAGAGCTCGGGCGCCTTGAAGATCGGCTCGACGTCCCAGCCGGAGGACGCATCCCCGCGGATCGACCACTCGACCTTCGTGGCCGGCGGCGTCAGGTCCACGAAGGCGAGCGCGATGGAGGCGAAGCGCGGCTCCTGCCACCCGTCGCCGACGGTCGCGGCCGGCCCGCCGAGCACGCACGCGATGTAGACCCCCTCGGCCGTGGGGAGCGGGTCCGCGATCGTCGCCCTGTCGGCGATCGCCACGGGCATGCCGTAGCCGGCCTCGTCGCGACAGTCGGTCGTGCCCACGGGCCCGGTCTTGTAGCGGTAGTACGGGAGCGTCTCGCTCACGACCTCGACGTCCCACCGCCACCGCGCGGGCCGGTCGATCGTGACCGGGAGAGTGGGGTTGACCGCCCCGACGAACCCGTAGATCGCCGGCTCGATGCCCGGGTCGAGCGGGCACGCCCCCGCGGCCTCGAGCGACCCGTCCGCGGCGAAGCAGTCGCGGAGCCCGACGACGGGCATCGCGTAGCTGGTGTCCTCCTTCACCTCGGTCCCCGTGAGGGTCACCTCGCACGGGCGGCCCAGCCAGCAGTCGGTGCCGCCGGCGCTCCCGATCGTCGTCGTGTTGATCGCCCCGACGAGCTCGCCGGTCGCGAGGTCGAGGATCGGCGACCCCGAGCTTCCGGGCCAGACGTCCGGGCAGTCGTTCCGGATCGCCGTCCACCACCGCCACTGGCGCTCGACGAGGCCGACCGGGTCGCCCTCCACCGTGCAGGTCCCCAGGCGGAGGAATCGCTGGTCGTCGGGCAGGTCCACCACCGGGGCCCCGACGGGCGCGGCCACGTTGACGATCGGCGTGCCCGGCGCGGGGAGGGACGTGGCGATCGGGAACGGATGCACGCCCATGTCCGCGAGGGCGCCGAGCGTGGTGTCGAGCCGGACGATCGCGAGGTCGGTCCCCTTCATCGTGGCCCAGCTGACGGCGCTCGCCTCGGCGACCGGTCCGTCCGCCGTGTGCGCGAAGTAGTCGAACCGCATGGTGATCGTGGAGGCCGGCGGGTCCTGCGCGACCACGACCTCGTTCGTGTCCCAGAGGCCGACGCAGTGGCCGTTCGTGAGGACGTAGGCGGGTGCGGCCCGCGCCGCGTCCCCCGTCGCGGTCTCGAGGAGGGTGGCCGTGCAGGTGGACGGCCCGTCGAAGCGGCCGATGCCGCGGTACGCGTCGTAGCGGCCGTCCTGGTTCTGGAGGAGGATCGCCGACGCCGACGGGTCGCCCGCGTCGGCCGGCGGGAGCGGGAGGACCGGCGAGGGCGCCGGGGACGCGGCGGACGGCCGGCCGGGGGCGGCGCTCCCGGCGGGCCCGGAGGTCGCAGGCGGGGCGACCGACGACTCGGGGTGCACGGTGGGCGCCGGCGACGCCGTGGACCCGCACGCGGAGACGAGCAGGACGGCGACCGCGGCGAGGGACGCCACGCGGGCCGCGAAGGCCGGGCGGCCGGCGGAGGCCCGGCGAGCGGCGAGGCCGCGACGGGCGGTGAGGGCGGCGCGCATCTCCACTCCCCTCGTGGTGCGGTCGCGCCGCCCTACAGGCGGACCGCCGGCGGCCGGTCCCGGTCGAACATGTGGACCGTGTCCACGAAGCGGACGTTCTTCGTCCGGTAGGCCATCTGCAGCGTGTGCGTCCGGGCGCCGCCGCCGAAGAACCGGACCCCGTGGAGGAGGTCGCCGTCGGTCACGCCCGTCGCCGCGAAGACGATGTTCTCGCCGGAGGCGAGGTCCTCGGTCCGGTAGACGCGGTCCTCGTCGCCGTGGCCCATCGCCGTGCCGCGGGCACGCTCCTCATCGCTGCGGAAGCGCAGGCGCGCCTGGATCTCCCCGCCCAGACAGCGGAGGGCGGCCGCCGCGAGGACGCCCTCGGGCGCGCCGCCGATCCCCATGACCGCGTGGATGCCGGTGCCGGAGACGGCGCAGCTGATCCCCGCGGAGAGGTCGCCGTCGCCGATGAGCTTGATGCGCGCGCCGGTCTCGCGGATCGTCTCGATGAGCTCCTCGTGGCGGGGCCGCTCGAGGACGACGACGGTGAGGTCGCGCACGCGCCGCCCGAGCGACCGCGCGATGGCGTCGAGGTTCTCCTGCGGGGACCAGCGGATGTCGACCTTCCCCACGGCCGCCGGGCCCACGCACAGCTTCTCGAGGTAGGTGTCCGGGGCGTGGAGCAGCCCGCCGCGGTCGGACGCCGCGAGGACGGTGATCGCCCCGCCCTGCCCGTAGGCGACGAGGTTGGTCCCCTCGAGAGGGTCGACCGCGATGTCCACCTCGGGGTACGACTTCCGCCCGACGACACGCCCCTTGCCCACGGACTCGCCGATGAAGAGCATCGGCGCCTCGTCGCGCTCGCCCTCGCCGATGACGATCGAGCCGTCGATCTCCAGCTCGTCCATCGTCGCGCGCATCGCCTCGACGGCCGCGCGATCGGCCTCGTCCTTGTCTCCGCGGCCCATGAGGCGCGCGGCCTCGATGGCAGCCGCCTCCGTCACGCGGATCATCTCGAGCGCCAGCACGTGCTCCATGGGGTGGGCTCCTCCGGTCGGGTGGGGCGCCGTCACGGCCGGTGCTCGTCGTGCGGGCCCCCCTTGAGGGACGGATGCTCAGTGGCGGAAGTGACGCCGGCCGGTGAAGACCATCGCGAGGTGGTTGCGGTCGGCGACCTCGATCGCGGTCTCGTCGCGGATCGAGCCGCCCGGCTGGATGACGGCCGTGATCCCCGCCTGCGCGGCGAGCGCGATGGCGTCGGGGAACGGGAAGTACGCGTCGCTCGCGAGGACGGCGTTGCGCGTCCGCTCCCCCGCCCGGTGGACGGCGATCTCCACCGCCGCGAGGCGGCTGACCTGGGCGGCGCCGATGCCGACCGTCACGCGGTCGCGGGCGATCACGATGGCGTTGGACCGGACGTTGCGGACCGCGCGCCAGGCGAACAGGAGGTCCGTCAGCTCCTCCAGCGTGGGCCGGCGCCGGGTGACGACGCGCAGCTCGCTGCGGTCGAGGCCCGAGTCGTCGTCGCGCGTCTCGAGGAGCGCTCCGCCGGAGATCCGCTTCAGGTCGAGGGCGGCGATCCCGTAGTCGGACGGGCCGTCGAGCGGGTTCGGCGGGATCGCGAGGATCTCGAGCTCCGGCGTCTGCGCGAGGATCGCGAGCGCGGCGTCGGCGTACCCGGGCGCCACGACGGCCTCGAAGTGGTTGAGCACGATCTCGCGCGCCGTGGGCCCGTCCACCTCGCGGTTCAGGCCCACGATGCTCCCGAACGACGAGACCGGGTCGACCTGGAGCGCGTTCCGGTAGGCCTCGACCAGGTCGTCCGCCGACGCGATCCCCACCGGGTCCGTGTGCCGGACGATGACGGCGGTCGGCGCGGTGAAGTCGGACGCGATCCGGTACGCGGCGTCGAGGTCGAGCATGTCGTTGAAGGTCGGGAGACGGCCGCCGAGCCGGCGCGCGTCCGCGAGCGTCCCGTTGCGATGCGTGGTCTCGCGGTAGACCGCTCCGGACTGGTGCGGGTTCTCGCCGTACTGGAGGTCGCCCACCTTCTCGAGGACGATCGACATGTGCGACGGGAACGTCTCGCCCGAGACGCGGTTGAGGTACGCGGCGATCTCGGCGTGGTACGCCGCGACGACGGCGAACGCGTCGGCGGCGAGCCGGCGGCGCGTCTCGGCGGAGACGACGCCGCGGTCGCGGACCTCCTCGACGATGGTCGCGTAGTGGCGCGGGTGGGCGACCGCGGCGACCGCGTAGTGGCTGCGGGCGGCCGCCGCGAGGAGCGCCGGGCCCGCGGTGTCCATCATCCCGACCGCCTCCTCCATCGGGACGATCCGCGATCCCACCTGGGCGGAGAACGGGCGCATGTTCACGACGACGATGTCGATGAGGCCGATGCCGGCGGCCGCGAGCTCCTCGAGCTCCTCCGGCCTGTCGCGGCGGGCGAGGATCCCCGCGTGGATCGCGGGGTGCAGCGTGCGGACCTGGCCGCCCGCGAGCGACGGGGTGCCGGTGACGTCCGTCAGGGACGCGGACTCGACGCCCGCGGCGCGGAGGTGATCGCGGGTCCCCTCGGTCGCGACGAGCTCCACGCCGAGCGCCGAGAGGTCCCGGGCGAGCTCCACGATGCCTTCGCGATCGGCCACGGAAAGGAGGGCGCGCACTCCCGAACCTCCC
Organism: uncultured Chloroflexia bacterium; assembly: GCA_963844945.1. Lineage (GTDB taxonomy): Bacteria > Chloroflexota > Limnocylindria > Limnocylindrales > CSP1-4 > CAIYQJ01. Next base: position 29,571 of record CAWJQZ010000059.1, on the reverse strand, counting down.
TCGGGTACGGGGGCCGCCGCGGGCGGGCGCGTTCCCGGGCGACCATCGGCCGCGAGTATACCGTCCGGTCGTGGCATACTCCGGCACGGTCCGAGCGCATCTTTTGGAGGCCCATCCGGTGACCCGTCCGCCCTGGGAGTACCTGTTCCTCCCGTTCAACCCGAGGAACTTCCCGGATCTCTTCTATCAGACGTGGGTCGCCGCGCTGGTCCTGCTCGTCGCCACCGTCATCCTCTACGTCGTCAGGACGCGGCAGCTCAAGCGCCACCAGCCGTACCTCGACGTGTACGAGTGGATCCTCTGGACGGGCGTGATCGTGTACACGCTCATCCTCGTGTACGCGGTCTTCGCCTTCGACTTCATCATCGTGCTGGCCACGATCCCGATCGGCCTCGGCGTCCTCGTGTGGTCGCGGTTCTTCCACTTCCCGCCGCTCCTTGCCGCGTACGACGCGCAGCTCGCGAAGCAGCGGTACATGAGCCGCTTCCGCTACTCGCACCCGGACGCGACGATCCGCCAGACGAAGAAGTCGCCCGGCAAGTCCGCGGGCAAGAAGCGCCGCCGCTAGCCCGGGAACGGAGCCCGCGCCCGGCGCCGGAGCCGGGCCGGGCGATCTCGATGGCCGGCCCCGCGGGGCCGGCGGGAGCCCAGGGGGCACGACCGATGGAGATCCGTCGCTTCGGGATCGGCCACCGCAGGCCGGAGGGCCCGCCGGGCAGCACCGGCGTGAGCAGCGCGATCATCGAATCGGGACCGGGCGCGACGATCGCGGAGCTGGCGTTCGTCCGCGGCGGGTCCGTGAAGCCGCATGCGAACCGGAACGCCACCTGGATGCTGATCATCGAAGGGCGGCGGGTTCGTGCGCTCCGGCGATGCCCAGGCCCGCGTCGCGGCCGGCGAGGCGATCCTCTTCGAGCCGGGCGAGCTCCACGCCGTCTGGACCGAGTACTCGGAGATGCGGGCGATCGTCGTGGACATCGGCACCGCGGACCCGAGCGTGGTCGCCGCGCTCCTCGGGAGCGGGGCGGCGAGCCCGGCCGGTGCGGCGCCCGACCCGGCGGCGAAGGCCGACGGCTCGCTCGTCGTCGAGAAGGCCCCCGCGTACGACCCGTCGGAGGGCGAGCCGGTCTAGGCGCGGCGCTGGGGAGACGGGGCGTGCCCCGGATGCGCGAACGGCGGCACGGAGACGGAGCGTCGGTCGCGTGACCCGCCTACCGACGACGGAACCTCAATCGTCGGATCGTGCGCTCGACGATCCCGGGCGACTTCGGCGGCGGGACGCGATCCGAGTCTTCGGGTTCCGGGACATCGCGGTACTCGTCGCACAGTGTCCGCACGGCCGGGATGCCGACACCCCCGATCGGGGAGAGCACGCCGTCGAAGCGCGGCTCGCGTACCGAGCGCCTGCCAGACATCTGTCCGCTCCTCGGCCCGGCTCGCCTTCCGGTGCAGGGGGTGGCGGGCCGGACCCCGCCAGGTTCGAGACGACCGGTCCGTCTGCCTCATCGTACGCCCGGCATATCCCGAGCCCGACCCGCCGCCGGCCCATCACTCCGCGCCGATCACCGCCCCCAGCTGCCCGAGGATCCGAGCGGTCGCGCCCCAGACGACGTGGCCGCCGTCGATCGGGTAGCCGCCGTAGCGCACCGCGACGCCGCGGACCGTCTCCTCGCGCGTGACGATGGGCGCGCCGGCGAGGAACGCGTCGAGCGGCGGCGTGAGGATCGCCCCGACCTCGACCGGGTTCGGCTCCAGGACGGGTGCGCGCGCGGCGATCGCGACGAACGGGTCGAGCACGAACCCGGATGCGGAGACGACGATCCTCTCGAGCCTGCCCACGACCTCCACGCCCGCGGCGTCGGGGTCCAGCCCCACCTCCTCCTCCGCCTCGCGCAGCGCGGCCGCCGCCTCGTCGGCGTCGTCCGGCTCCACGCTGCCGCCCGGACAGGAGATCTGGCGGGCGTGCGGGCCGCCGTCGTCGGTGCGCTCCATGAGGACCAGGCGCGCGTCGCCGGCCGCATCCGGGTACAGCAGGACGAGCGCGGCGGCGGCACGGAAGGGGCGGTCGTCCGAGAGCCGCGCGCGGGCCAGCTCGGGCTCGATCAGGGGGACGTCGTCGATCCGGATCGCGGTGATGCCCGGGGGCGGAGGCGGGAGCGAGCCCGGCGGGGGCAGCTCGCGCGGCAGGCCGGCGAGGCGGGCACGGACGACGTCGAGACGCATGGGCGGAGGGTACTCCCGCGGGCCGGCGCCGGCGGGCCGGCGGGCCGTCGCGGCCGGGCGGGACCGGCCCCGGACGCGAGGCGACCCCGGACGTCGGGACGGCGCCGGGGTCGCACGGGCTGCACGGGCCCGCTGAGGTCACCCGGTTACCTTGCCGTTTGAGGGCGGGCGTCCGGGGGAACGCTCAGGCGCAGTTTCACCCAAGACGGCGAATCGCGCTGGCGGCGCCGTCGCACGGACCGCGGCCGGACGACCGGGCGCCCCCTTCGCCACCCGGAACGCCCCCCGTGTGCCTCCGGCGCCTAGTTCTGCAGGTCGCGCTTCGGGCGCTCCTCGAGGTCCGGGAGCTCGAGCTGGCCGCGGCCGCCCACGCCCGCTCCCGCCTTCTCGCGTCCCGCGCGCCGGGCGTCGCGGCTGGTCCCCGCGTCGTGGATGACCGTCTCGTCACCCGAGCGGAAGACGATCGTCCCGCCGAGCGTGTCCGCGTCCCCGACGATCGCGTCGCCGGGCGCGAAGCGGCCTTCCAGGAGCGCACGCGCGAGCGGGTTCTCCACGACGCGCTGGATCGTCCGCTTCAGCGGCCGGGCCCCGTAGGCGGGGTCGTGGCCCTCCCGCGCGATGAGCGCGCGGGCCGCCGGGGTGAGCTCGAGCGACAGCTCGCGGTCGGCGAGCCGGCGCTGGAGGTCCGCCACCAGGAGGTCCACGATCGCGGCGAGGTCGGCCTCCGAGAGCGCGTGGAAGACGATGATCTCGTCCACGCGGTTGAGGAACTCCGGCCGGAACTGGGCCCGCAGCGACTCGATCACCTGCGCCTTCATCAGGTCGTAGGCGTCGGCGTCCTCGCCCTCGCCGCGCCCGGTGAAGGCCGCGATGAACTGGCTCCCGACGTTGCTCGTCATGATCAGGACGGTGTTCTTGAAGTCGACCGTCCGGCCCTGGCCATCGGTGAGGCGGCCGTCGTCGAGCACCTGGAGGAGGATGTTGAAGACGTCCGGGTGCGCCTTCTCGATCTCGTCGAGAAGGACGACCTGGTACGGCCGGCGGCGGACGGCCTCCGTGAGCTGGCCGCCCTCCTCGTAGCCGACGTAGCCGGGCGGCGCCCCGACGAGGCGCGAGACGGAGAACTTCTCCATGTACTCGCTCATGTCGATGCGCACCATCGCGCTCTCGTCGTCGAAGAGGAACCCGGCGAGGGCCCGCGCGAGCTCGGTCTTCCCGACCCCGGTGGGCCCGAGGAAGAGGAACGAGCCGATGGGCCGGCGAGGGTCCTTCAGCCCGGCGCGCGCGCGGCGCACGGCGTCCGAGACGGCCTCGATCGCCTCGTCCTGCCCCACGACGCGCTCGTGGAGCCGCTCCTCCATCCGGACGAGCTTGGCCATCTCGCCCTCCATGAGGCGCGTGACGGGGACGCCGGTCCACGAGGAGACGATGCGGGCGATGTCGTCGGCGCCCACCTCCTCCTTCAGGAGGTTGCCCGCGCCCTCGGCGACCGCCATCGCGGCCTCCTGCGCATGGAGCTTCTCCTGGAGCGCGGGCAGGGTGCCGTACTTGAGCTGGGCGGCGGTCCCGAAGTCGGCCTCGCGCTCGGCGATCTCGATCCGGTGCGCGACGGCCTCGATCTCCTCCTTCGTCGCCCGGAGCGCGGCGATCGCCTCCTTCTCCGTCTCCCAGCGCTGCTTCATCGCGCCGGCCTCCTCGGAGATCTCGGCGAGCTCGCGCTCGAGGACCTCGAGGCGGGCCTTCGAGGCGTCGTCCTTCTCCTTCTTCAGCGCCTCCCGCTCGATCTCGAGCTGGATCCGCCGGCGCTCGAGCTCGTCGAGCTCGACCGGCATCGAGTCGATCTCCATCCGCAGGCGGCTGGCCGCCTCGTCCACGAGGTCGATCGCCTTGTCCGGGAGGAAGCGCTCGGTGATGTAGCGGTTCGAGAGGGTCGCGGCCGCGACGAGCGCGGAGTCCGTGATGCGGACGCCGTGATGGAGCTCGTACTTCTCGCGAAGGCCGCGGAGGATGCTGATCGTCTCCTCCACCGTGGGCTGGTCCACGACCACCGGCTGGAAGCGCCGCTCGAGGGCCGCGTCCTTCTCGATGTGCTTGCGGTACTCGTCGAGCGTCGTGGCGCCGATCGTGTGGAGCTCGCCGCGCGCGAGCATCGGCTTGAGGAGGTTGGACGCGTCCATCGCGCCCTCGGCCGCCCCCGCGCCGACCACGGTGTGGAGCTCGTCGATGAAGAGGATGATCCGCCCCTCGGCGTCCTTGATCTCCTTGAGGACGGCCTTGAGGCGCTCCTCGAACTCGCCGCGGTACTTGGCGCCGGCGATCATCGCGCCGAGGTCGAGCGCGACGACCTTCTTGTCCTTCAGCGTCTCCGGGACGTCGCCGCGGACGATCCGCTGGGCGAGGCCCTCGACGATCGCGGTCTTGCCCACGCCCGGCTCGCCGATGAGGACCGGGTTGTTCTTCGTCCGCCGGCTCAGGACCTGGATGACGCGACGGATCTCCTCGTCCCGGCCGATGACCGGGTCGAGCTTCCCGGCGCGCGCCTCCTGGGTGAGGTCGCGTCCGTACTTCTCGAGCGCCTCGTACGTCCCCTCCGGCGTCTGGCTCGTCACCCGCTGGCCGCCGCGGACGCTCGCGAGCGACGTGAGGATCGCCTCCCGCCCGGCGCCGGCGCGCTCGAGGAGCGACTGCGCGTCGCCGCCCGACTCCACGCAGCCGAGGAGGAGGTGCTCCGTGCTCACGTACTCGTCCTGGAGGCGGCGGGCCTCGTCGGCGGCCTTCTCGAGGACGCGCTGGGCGCGCGGGTCGAGCTGCAGCGAGCCGCCGGCGACCTTCGCGCGACGGGCGAGCACGCCCGCCAGCCGCGTCGCGGAGGGCGGGGAGGTCCACGCCGATCCGCTGGAGGGTGCGCGCGGGGACCCCGTCCGGGTCCGTGAGGAGCGACGCGAGGATGTGCTCCGCGTCGAGGACGGGGCTCTGCAGCTCGGTGGCGAGGCGCTGCGCGCCGAGGATCGCCTCCTGGGCCTTCTGGGTGTAGCGATCGAGGTTCATCGGTCGGGCGGTGTTCCTTTCGGGTCCCGGCGCGGCGGCCGGGACGGGCGAGGGCGCGCCGGCGTCAGCCGGCGCGCGGGTCGGGCTGGTGGGCGAGGTCGAGGAACCGCTCTGCGGCGGACTTCGCCTCGTCGGACAGGTCGGTGGGCAGGACGACGCGGACCTTCGCGAGGAGGTCGCCGCGCTCGTCCTTCCGGAGGACGGGCATCCCCTTCCCCTTGAGGCGGATCGTGCGGCCGTTCTGCGTGCCGGCAGGGACCTTGAGGAGGACGCGGCCGTCGAGAGTGGAGACGGGGACCTCGGCGCCGAGGAGCGCCTCGCCGAGCGAGACCGGGAGGTCCCGGGTGAGGTCGGCGCCGCTCCGCGCGAACACGCGGTGCGCCGGGACGCGGACCACGAGGACGAGGTCGCGGCCGTCGCCGCCCTTGCCCTTCAGCCGGACGCGGCTCCCCGTGTCCACGCCGCGCGGGATCGTCACCTCGAGCCGCTTGCCGTCCACCTCGACGAGCCGGGTGGTCCCGGAGGCGGCCTCCTCGAGGGAGACCTCCACCTCGGCCTCGACCGGCGCGAGCTTCGGGGCGTGCGCGCGGCCAGCGCCGGCGCCCGTGCCGCCGCGGCGGCCGCCGCTCGCGCGCGCGCCCGCGCGCGAGCCGGCGCCGCCGGCCCCGCCGTACCCGCCCATCGCGTCGAGGTCGCTCAGGCCGCCGCCCATCCCGCCGCCGAAGAACATGCGGAAGAAGTCGCTGAAGCCGGCCTCCTCGCCGTCCATCGTGTGGAACTCGTAGCGGACCCCGCCCGGGCCCGCCGCGGACCCGCGGCTGCGCCCGGTGCCCCCTGCATAGCCCGCGAAGGGCCCGCCGGGCCCGAACGGATCGGCCCCCGCGGCGCCGCCCGGACCACCGCTGCCCGCGTACCGGTCCCAGTGCTCGCCGAGCTCGTCGTAGCGCTTCCGCTTCTCGGCGTCGGAGAGGACCTCGTTCGCCTCGTTGATCGCCTTGAAGCGGGCCTCCGCCTCCTTGTCGCCGGGCTTGACGTCGGGGTGGTTCTGGCGGGCGAGCTTGCGGAAGGCCTTCTTGATCTCGGCCTGGCTGGCGGTCCTCGGAACGCCGAGGGTCTCGTAGTAGTCCCGGAACTCCACGCTCACTCGTCCTCGGGGCGACGGCGGATCGTCCGGCGCCCGGGGAGGAGGTCCCGGGCGCCGGAGGTCACCGGTGTCGCGTTCAGTGGCCGCTCACGATGGCGGGCGGCTGGTCGGCCGGCGGGAAGCCGCCGCGCGCGGGAGCGGCCGCCCCCGCGGGCTTGGGCGTCTCGGCCTTGCGGGCCGGGCCCGTCGGGCCCGTGGGCAGGGGACGCGGCCGGCGCCGGAGCGCGTGCTCCAGGACCTGGTCCATGTTCTCCACCAGCACGAGCTTCATCTGCTTGCGGATCTCCTCCGGGACGTCGCGGAGATCCTTCTCGTTCTTCTTCGGGAGGATGACCATCGCGGCGCCCGACATGTGCGCGGCGAGGATCTTGCTCTTGAGCCCGCCGATCGGGAGGACCCGCCCGCGGAGCGTGATCTCGCCCGTCATCGCGACGTCCTTCCGGACCGGGATCCCGGTGAGCGCGCTCACCATCGCGGTCGCGAGGGTGATGCCCGCCGAGGGCCCGTCCTTCGGCGTGGCGCCGGCCGGGACGTGGATGTGCAGGGTGTTCTTCTCGAAGATCTCGCGCTCGATGCCGAGGTCCGACGCGTTCGCGCGGATCCAGGAGAGGGCGGCGCGTGCCGACTCGCGCATGACGTCGCCCAGCTGGCCGGTGAGGATGAAGTCCTCCTTGCCCTCCATCTTCGTCACCTCGACGGAGACGACGTCCCCGCCGACCTCGGTGACGACGAGGCCCGTGGCCGCGCCGACCTGGTCCTCCGACTCGAGCTCGCCGTACTCGAAGCGCGGCGGGCCGAGGAACTCGAGGAGCTTCTTCTTCTCGACGACGACCTTGCGCTTCTTCCCCTCGGCGACGCCGCGGGCGACCTTGCGCATGACGTTGGCGATCTCGCGCTCCAGGTTCCGGACGCCGGCCTCGTGCGTGTACGCCTGGACCAGCTCGGTGAGCGCCTCGTCGGAGATCTCGATGTTCTTCTCGGTGAGCCCGTGGTTCGTCATCTGCTTGGGGATGAGGAAGCGCCGGGCGATCTGGATCTTCTCGGCCTGCGTGTAGCCGGGGAGGTAGATGATCTCCATCCGGTCGCGCAGCGGCGCCGGGATCGGGTCGAGCAGGTTCGCGGTGGCGATGAACAGGACCTTGCTGAGGTCGAAGGGGACCTCGAGGTAGTTGTCCTGGAAGCTGAAGTTCTGCTCCGGGTCGAGGACCTCGAGCAGCGCCGACGACGGATCGCCGCGGAAGTCCATCCCGAGCTTGTCCACCTCGTCGAGCATGAAGACGGGGTTGTTGGACCCGCCGGTCTTGATGCTCTGGATGACGCGCCCGGGGAGGGCGCCGATGTACGTGCGGCGATGGCCGCGGATCTCCGCCTCGTCGTGCACGCCGCCGAGGCTCATCCGGACGAACTTCCGGCCCATCGCCCGGGCCACGCTCTTGCCCAGCGAGGTCTTGCCCACGCCGGGCGGGCCCACGAAGCAGAGGATGGGGCTGCGGATCGACGAGGCGAGGGCGCGGACGGCGAGGTACTCGAGGATCCGGTCCTTCACCTTCTCGAGGCCGTGATGGTCCTCGTCGAGGATCTTCGCCGCCTCCTTGAGGTCGAGCCGGTCGTCCGTCGCGACGTTCCACGGGAGGCCCACGAGCCAGTCGACGTAGGTGCGGATGACGCCGACCTCGGGGGAGGCAGACGGGATCCGGCTCATCCGGTCGATCTCCTTGACCGCCCGGGCCTTCACCTCTTCCGGCATCCCGGCGGCCTCGACCTTCTCGCGAAGCTCGTTGATCTCGGCCTGCTGGGGATCGTCCTCGCCGAGCTCGCGCTGGATCGCCTTGAGCTGCTCGCGGAGGATGTACTCCCGCTGGGTCTTGTCCATCTCGGACTTGACCTCGCTCTGGATCTTCCCCTTGAGCTCGAGGATCTCCACCTGGCGTGCGAGGAACGTGGAGACGAGCTTCAGGCGCTCCACGACGTCCACCGTCGCGAGGAGCTCCATCCGCTGCTCGGTGTCCATGTCCGGGCTGTACGCGACCATGTCGGCGAGGAGGCCCGGCTCGGAGATGTTGCGCGCCGCGACGGCCGCCTCGGGCGGGATCGGGGCGCCGTTGGCGATGTACTGCTCCATCTGCGACTGGATGGAGCGCATGAGGGCCTGGACCTCGACGCCGGCCGCCGGGACCTCGGCCACGTCCTCGATCTCCGCGAGGAGATACGGGTCGATGGCGGCGAAGCCCCGGAGGCGGATGCGGCCCTGGCCCTGGACGATCGCGCGGACCGTCCCGTCCTGGAGCTGCACGACCTGGGCGATCTTCGCGAGGGTGCCGATCTCGTAGAGCTCGGCCGCGTCGGTGATGTCCTCGCGCTCCGCCTCTCGCTGCGTGACGAGCGCGATCATGCTGTCCGCTGCGACCGCGGCGTTGAGCGCGTTCACGCTCTTCTCGCGGCCCACCTGGAGCGGCACGATCATCTCCGGGAAGATGACCGTCTCGCGCAGGGCGACGAGCGGCAGCGTGCGGGCGCCGCGCGCGGACGAGCGCTCCTTCTTCGGTGTCGTGGTCGTCTCGTCAGGCTCGGGCGGAGACTTCGCCATTCGGGTCCTCCTGTATCGGTCCGGCGGGGCCGGGGGTTCCTGCCCCCGCCGACCGCTCGATCTCGGTGTGTGTGGTCAGACCGGCTCGGGGTCCGGCTCGAGGGACTCGTTGTAGAGCACCTCGAGGATCCGGGTCCCGAGTCTCTCTTCGAGCTCGAACAGGATCCGGACTCCGGCGAGGTTCACGCCTCGCTCCTGGGTGAGGTGCCGGATCCAGAGGACCCGGCGGATGTCGTTCTCGCTGTAGAGGCGGATGTTCGTCGGCGTGCGGGCCGGACAGATGAGCCCCTCGTCCTCGTAGATCCGCAGTGTGCGCGGATGCACGTGGACGATCCCCGCCGCCACGCTGATCACGTAGACGGGACGGGTGGGGTCGCGATGCGGCCGGCCTTCGTGCACGCCGTCAGGCTCCGGCGGTCCCGGTGCCCGCATCGTCGGCTCGATCTTCGGCGACCGCCTCGATGCGGATCTGGCGCGGCTTCACGACCTCGGCCTTCGGGATGGACAGCGTGAGCAGCCCGTTCTCGAACCGGGCGGTCGCGCGATCGGGCTCGAGGCCCTGCGGGAGCGCGATCGTCCGGGTGAAGCTGCCGCGACGGATCTCCCGGACCAGGTACCGGTCGTCCGCGCCATCGGACTCCCGCGTGGTGGTCGCGGTGATGGTGAGGGTGCTGCCGGTGACGGTGATCTCCACGTCCTCCGGCTTCGCGCCGGGGAGCGCGGCCTCCACCTCGACGGTGGCGGGTGTCACGCGGATGTCGAACGGCATCCCGAGCTCGCTGGTCGTGGCGAACATCGGGCGCGGAAGGGGGCTCTCGTCGAAGAGACGGTCGATGGTGTCACGCATCGCAGCCATCTCGCGGAACGGCGAGGGCCGACGGATGACGGTCATCAGCGGGTCCTCCTGCATGGGGATCTGGGGCCCGGGCGAGGCCCGGGGATCGGGTGCATCCCCGATCGCACCCGGTCGTCCCGTATGCTAGAACCCTGACAATATCACTGTCAAGAGTTATGACAGGACGGCTCTCTTCACTCCGGTGACGCGCGGGCAAGGCACCGCCTCGGAGCGCGCCCTCCGCGAGCGCGCCCCGGACGGCCGTGGCGAGCCGGCGCTCGCGAAGCTCGTGTGGAGCGACCGGGAGGTGCCGGCCCGCCGTGACGCGCGTCAGGCGGAGGCCTGGTCGTCGTCGCGCCGATGAGCGTCCCGCGGAGCGCGTCCTCGCAGTCGCGGCGGCCGATCACGATGACCTTGTCGCCGCCGCGGAACTGGGTCTCGGGGCGGACCGTCTGCGCCTTCCCCTCGCGGATGTACGCGAAGAGCGTGCAGCCCTCCGGCATCGGGAGGTCGGCCGACATGCGGCCGATCGCCGGCGATCCGTCCGTGAGGAGCGCCTCGATGAGCTCGAGGTCGCCGCCGCCGAGGTCCGCGAGATGGAGAAGCTCGTGGACGGGGATGTCCTGCTCGATGGCCGCGAGGATGGTGCGCGTGGGGCTGATGATCTCGTCCACGCCGAGATGGCGGAAGAGGGTCTCGTTCTTCGGGTTGTTCACCCGGGCGATCGTCCGCTTCACCGAGAAGTGGTGCTTCGCCATCTGGCAGATGACGAGGTTGTCCTCGTCGTCGCCGGTGACCGCCGCGACGATGTCCGCCCGGTTCGCGCCCGCCTCGGCCAGCGCGGACCCCTCCGACCCGTCCCGCGCGAGGACGACGGAGCCGATCTCGTCGGAGATCTGGATGGCGCGGACGCGCGTCTTCTCGAGGAGCACGACCTCGTGGCCCGCCTCGATGAGCTCCCGCGTGAGGTAGTAGCCGACCTTGCCGCCCCCGACCACGATGACGAACACGGCTCAGGCCTCCCCGACGATCCGGATCGCACCGGCGACCGGCTGCCCGGGCGACGTCACGCCGGTCGTGCCGGCGTCGTCCGGATGCTCGTGCTCGCTCGCGGCGTGGATCGCCGGCGCGCCCGAGCCCGCGAGCCCCATGAACCCGAGGAGCGAGTCGGTCATGAGCGTCGTCCGGCACATCGTGGCGACCCCGAGGTCCGCGTACGCCCGCGCCCGCACCGGGTCGTTGATCTTCGCGAGCGTGCTGCGGATCCCGAGCGCCTCGCGGGCGACCTGCGCCGCCATGATGTTGCGGTTGTCGCCCTCGGTGAGCGCGAAGAAGTAGTCGGCGCCGGACGCGCCGGCGCGCTCGAGCGTGTCCTCGTCGGTCCCGTCACCCCGCACGGCCTCGCCGCTGAAGGTGGTCGGCAGCCGGTCGAAGGCGGCGGTGGACACGTCGAGGATCAGGACGCGGTGACCTGCCGCGTCGAGCGACGCCGCGAGCGTCGCCCCCACGCGACCACACCCGACGATGACGGCTCTCATGCTCCCTCCTGGGGCATGGGCTCGCGCACCACCCAGACGGTGCACGGCGCATTCCTGAAGACGTAGGGCACCGTGGTGCCGATGACGAAGTCGCCGCCGAACCGCTTCCGGTACGGCAGCCCGAGCACGAGGATGTCGGCCTCCTGGGCCGCGGCCTCGTCCACGATCGCGGCGCCGACGTTCCGCGCCTTGAGGAGGACGGGCTCGACGCGCATGCCGAGGCGCTCGGCCCCCGCCTCCGCGACGTCGAGGACGCGCTGGGCCTCCTCCGAGAGCCCGCAGACGCTCCCGTCGAGCGGGAGCGTCCAGTCGATCTCCACGACGTGGAGGGCGATGAGCGACGCCTTCGCGGGCTTCGCGATCGAGGCGGCGTACTCGATGACGAGCCGGTCCGTCGTGGCGCCGTTGAGGGCCATGACGACGGTCCGGGGGGCGGGGTGATGCGGTTCGTTCACGGGGCGGGCGGGATGCCTCCTCGGCGCGTCGGGCAGGGGTATGGGCGTGCGCAACGACGGCCAGCGGGGTCACGATACCACCGGCCGATGCCGGCGAGGGACGCCCCACGGGCCGCGCGCGGGAGGCCCGTCACGCGTCGGTCGCCTCCGGGTGGCGATCGAAGGCCTCGGGCTCCTCGCGCCGGTACGGGACCTGGGTCACGACGGTGTTCGGGCGGCCGATGAGCGCGCGCTGGAAGCTCGGACGAGGACTGGTTGTAGAGGATCCGCTCCCACCAGTGGCGCGCGACGTACTCCGGGATGACGACGAAGGTCACCGGCGCCTCCCTGTCGGGCGGCCACGCCTGGTCGAGGACGTCCAGGTAGGCGATGAGCGGGCCGGTGAGCGCCCGGTACGGCGACTCGACCACGACGAGCGGGACGCCCGGCATGCGGTGCTCCCACTCCGCGCGGACCTGCGCGGCGACGTCGGCCTCGTCGGAGACGAGGACGGCCCGCACGTCGCTGCTGATCGACCGGCCCACGTTCACGGCCTGGACGACCGCGCGGTTGAGGCCGGCGATCGGGACGACGACGCGCTCCTCGCGGTGCGGCTCGCGGGATCGCCTGGTCCGGGCGGATGCGCGAGCTGTCGCGTGCTCGCGGCGTACTGGCGGTGGATGAACAGCATCATCACGACGAGGGTCGGGACGAGGACCACGACGAGCCAGGCCCCGTCGACGAACTTCATGCTCACGACGACGCAGAGGACGACGAGCGTCAGGACGCCGCCCACCGCGTTCACGCTCGCGCGCCACCACCAGCCGGCCTCGTGGTCGTGGAGCCAGTGGCGGACCATCCCGGCCTGGGAGAGCGTGAAGCAGACGAAGACGCCCACCGAGTAGAGCGGGATGAGGGCGTGGACGTCGCCGCCGAAGATGACGAGGAGCCCGCCCGCGACGGTCGCGAGGAGGATGATCCCCCAGCTGAACGCGAGGCGGTCGCCGCGGAAGCTGAACTGGCGCGGCATGAAGCCGTCCTTCGCGAGGATCGCGGCGAGGCGCGGGAACGCGTTGAAGCTGGTGTTCACCGCGAGGAAGAGGATGAGCGCGGTGGCGGCCTGGAAGAGGATGAAGAGGACCGACCCGTCGCCGAAGACCGCTGCCGGCGACCTGCGCCACGACGGTCGGCCCCCCCTCCTCCGTGGGCAGGACGTGGAAGACGTCCGCGATGACGGTGATCCCGATGAAGAGGACCCCGAGGAGGATCGCCATCGTCGTCATCGTGTTCGCGGCGTTCTTCGCCTCCGGCGGCTTGAACGCGGGGACGCCGTTCGCGATCGCCTCCACGCCCGTGAGGGCGACGGAGCCGCCGGCGAAGGACCGGAGGAACAGGACGATCAGGAGGATCCCGGTCGACCGGGCGGCCCGAACGGGACCGCGTCCGGCGGCGGCGGGACGTCCGGCGCGGTCCCCGTGACGATCCGGAGGAACCCCAGGCCGATCATGCAGGAAGCGCGAGGCCGAGGAACACGTACGTGGGGCTCGCGAAGGCGAGGCCCGCCTCGCGCAGGCCGCGGAGGTTCCCGACCGTGATGAGGGCGATGGCGACGATCGCGATCTCGATCCGGTAGTCGTAGACCTGCGGGATCACCGAGTAGACCTGCGCCACCGCGGACGCCGTGGAGACCGAGACGGTCATCACGTAGTCGATGAGCAGCGCGGCCGCCGCCACGAGGCCGGCGAGCTGCGAGATGTTCTCCCGCGCCACGACGTAGGCGCCGCCGCCGGACGGGTATGCGCGGCAGACCTGGCGGTACGAGGTGGAGACGATCGCGAGCATCACCACGATGGCGATGGCGACCGGGATCGAGAAGATGATCGCGGAGGCGCCGCCCACCACGAGGACGCGGAGGATCTCCTCCGTGGCGTACGCGGAGGACGAGATCGCGTCGGAGCTGAAGATCGGGAGCGCGAGCTTCTTCGGCAGGCGCTCGAAGGCGTCCTCCTCGTTCGAGAGCTGGCGCCCGAACAGGACGCGCCGGACGCGCGCCCAGGCGCGCCCCAGGCCGGGTCGTGGGCTCGCTGGCGGCGACCTTCGCGGTGAGCTGCCCGGGGCCGGTGTAGCGGAAGTACGCGGAGTGCGGACGCTCCACGCGGACGCGCCGGTCGCCGGGCTTGCGGCCCTTGACGGGCCGCCTACCACCGATCAACTCTCCTCCACTCCCGCACTCCCCCGCACGGTCGGGCCCGGTCCGCCACGGGACGGGCGGTGTGGTCGGGCGCCGTGCGCTGCGCGATCAGAGCGTTATACACCTTTCGGGCGATCGGATGGTGCCTTTGGTACGGACCAAATGCCCGACTGCGCGCGCGCAGGCCCTCAGTGGCGGCGGCGGTACGGGACGTCCGCGACCACCGTGTGGTCACGGCCCACCAGGGCGGTGCGCAGGCGATGTGCCTGCTGGTTGTACAGGATCCGATCCCACCAGCGACGCGCCACGTACTCCGGCAGGACGACGATCGTGATCGGGACCTCGGTGTCCGGCGGCCACGCCTGGTCGAGGACGTCGAGGTATGCGAGCAGCGGCCCCACCAGCGCGCGGTACGGCGACTCCACGATGACGAGCGGGACGCCGGGGACCTGGCGCTCCCACCGGCCGCGCATGAGCTCGCCCTCGTGCTCGTCGTCCGTGACGTAGACCGCGCGGATGTCGTCGCCGAGGACGCGCCCCAGGTTGAGGGCGTGGACGACCGCCCGGTTCACCCCGTTGACGGGCACGACGATCCGCCGCGCCTTGTGCGGCGGCGCGATGACCACCGCCTGGTCGACCGTGAGCTCGGCCGCCTGCGCGGTGTACTGGCGGCGGATGAGGACCATCAGGATCGTGAACAGCGGGACCGCGATCATGACGATCCACGCCCCGCGCTCGAACTTGGCCGCCGTGATGATGACGGCGACGACCCCGGTGACCGTCGCCCCCAGCAGGTTGAACCCGAGGCGCAGGCGCCATCCCGCCACGCGGTCGCGGAGCCAGTGGAGCACCATCCCGCCCTGCGAGAGCGTGAACGAGAAGAAGATCCCGATCGAGTACATCGGGATGAGCGCGACGACCGACCCGTCGAAGATCCAGATGAAGACGCCCGCCACGGCCGCGAGGATCACGATCCCCCAGCTGTACGCGAGGCGGTCCCCGCGGAACGAGAACTGGCGCGGCAGGAAGCCGTCGATCGCGAGGATCTGCGCGAGCCGGGGCGCGCCGTTGAACCCGGTGTTCGCCGCGAGGACGAGGATGAGCGCGGTGGAGACCTGGAAGTAGATGTAGAGGGCGCCGTCGCCGAAGACCGCCTGCGCCACCTGCGAGATCAGGGTCTGCTTCTCGTTCACGACGATGCCGTACGCCTGCGCGAGGAAGCTGATCCCGACGAAGATCACGCCGAGGAGGAGGGCCATGACGGTGAGCGTCGTGGCGGCGTTCTTCGCCTCGGGTGGCTTGAACGCGGGGACGCCGTTGCTGATCGCCTCCGTGCCGGTGAGGGCGACGGAGCCGAACGCGAAGGCCCGGAGGATGAGGATCGCCGAGACGGCGGCGAACCCTTCCGCGGGGGGCGTCATGCTCGGCGGGGCGAAGGTCGCGGCGGGGTCGCCCGCTCGCGATCCGCGCGACCCCCAGGCCGATGAGCGCGATGGCGCCCACGACGTACATGTACGTGGGCACGGCGAAGATGTTCCCCGACTCGCGCAGGCCGCGGAGGTTCGCGACCGTGAGGAGCGTCAGCGCGACGAGCGCCAGCTCCACCCGCCAGGGGAGCAGCTCCGGCATGACCGAGGTGACGGCGGCGATGCCGGCCGCCACGGAGACCGCCACGGTCATCATGTAGTCGAAGATCAGGGCCGCCGCCGCGAAGAGCGCCGAGATCTGGTTGATGTTCGCCTTCGCCACGGCGTACGCGCCGCCGCCGGACGGATACGCGTAGGCGATCTGCCGGTACGAGGTCGCGACGATGAGGAGGAGCAGGGCGATCGCGATCGAGATCGGCACGGAGAACACGAGCCCGGCCGCGCCCGCCGTCATGAGGACGAGGACGATCTCCTCCGATGCGTACGTGGACGAGCTGATCGCGTCCGACGAGAAGACGGCGAGGGCCTTGGTCTTGGGGAGCCGCTCGGTGATGTCCGCCTCGTTCGCGAGCGGCTTCCCGATCATGACGGCCTTGGCGTTCGCCCAGGCGCGCCCCACGCGCGTCTCCGGCACGGACGCGGCGGGCTTCGCCGTCAGCGTCCCGGGACCCGTCCAGCGGAAGTAGGCGCTGTGCGGGCCGCTCGAGGCGGACGCGCCTGTCGCCGAGCTTCCTCCCCTGGAGCGGCCGCCGGCCCCCGATCATCGCCCGCGGCACCCCCGGCGCGCGCCCTGGCGGCGCACGCGTCCCGCGACCCGCACCGTCAGCGCCCCTCGGCCAGCCTGTCCGCGAGGATGGCCGGCAGGCCCGCGCGGCGGATGTCGGCCTGGGTCTTCGCGATCGGGTACTCCACGCGGAGCCACGTCGCGGTGCCGGCGGACGTGTCGAGCACGAGGGCGGACGCGCGCGGGTCCCGGTCGCGCGGCTGGCCCACGCTCCCCGGGTTGAGGAGCCAGCGGTCCGTGCCGAACGCGAGCGCCTCGCCGTAGACGGGGCGCCGCTTCTCGGCGCTCGCTGCGGTCTCGCGGTACGCCACCGGGACGTGCGTGTGGCCGTGGAGCGAGCGCACGGTCTCGACGATCGCGAGCGTCGCGGCCGCGATGGCCTCCGATGTGACGTACTCCTCCATCGGGTCGCGGGCGCTCCCGTGGACGAGGGTCCAGCCGTCGAGGACGAGCCGGTCGGGCAGCGCCTCGAGCCACGCCCGCGCCTCCGGGGAGAGCCGGCGCGCGGTCCATGCCGCCGCCTCCTGCGCCCACGGGTTGAACCACTCGACGATGTCCGACCCGAGCGCCGCCGCGTCGTGGTTGCCCAGGACGCCCCGCGCGCCCAGCCCGCGGAGGCGCTCCACGACCTCGTTGGGGTGGGGTCCGTAGCCCACGATGTCGCCGCAGTGCCACCATGCGTCGACCTCGCCCGCCGCCTCGATGACGGCCTCGAGGGCGGGGAGGTTGGAATGGACGTCGGAGACCACGGCGATGCGCATCGAGCCCTCAGGTTAGCGCCGCGGCGGGCTCGTCGTACCCGCCCTTCGCTCGCGTGCGCGGGCGGCGGGATCGCGCGGGAAGCGGGCCGGGGTCGGCCGGACCTTCGTGACGACGACGAGGCGGTGCCCGTCCAGGCCGGGGAGGTCGACGCGCTCCACGTGGGCGCGCCCGCCCCCGGCGTCGCCGATCCGGGCTCGCGCGGCGGAGACCTCCGCGCCGACCGGCTCGCGCTTCCAGGCGACGAGGACGCCGCCGACGTCGAGGAGCGGGAGGGCCACCTCGGCGACGTCGGCGAGGTCGGAGACGGCGCGGACGACGACGCCGGGCCAGCGGCCGCGGTGGGCCGGGTCGCGCGCGAGGTCCTCGGCCCGGCCCGTCCACGCCTCGACGCGGTCGCCGGCGTCGAGCGCCGCGATCGCCGTCGCGACGAACCGGACCTTCTTCGCCACCGAGTCGACGAGCAGCGCCCGCCGCGCCGGCAGCGCGAGCGCGAGGGGGAGCCCCGGATAGCCCGCGCCCGTGCCGATGTCGACGAAGGCGTCGACCCCGCGCTCGCGCAGGACCGGGACGGCCGCGAGGCTGTCGAGGACATGGAGGCGGGCGGCATCCCCGGGGTCCCGGATCGCCGTGAGGTTGATCGCCTCGGTCCACGCGAGCATGAGGCGCAGCTGGCCCTCGAGCGCCGCGAGCAGGGTGCCGTCGGGGTCGTCGAGGGCGAGCGCGGCGAGGCCGTCGCGGACGATGTCGCGCGCGGCGTCGGGGAGGGGCGGGACCTCGGAGAGACGCGAAGGGAGCGGGACGCGGGGGTCTTCGGTGGGGCGCCCAGAGGCGCCGCGGTCACCCGCCCCGCGCCGGCCGCTCCCGACGCTGTTCCTTTCGCCCGGTGGTCGGCGGGTCGCGGCGTCGCTCGTCCGGTTCATGGCCGGGTCTCCCCTGGCCCCTCGTGAGCGCCGTCCTCCGCCGCCGGCCCGATCACCCGTGCGGAGACCGGACGGTAGCCCTCGGCGGGGACGGAATCAATGCGGTTATCCACCTTTCGCGACCGGCGCCGTCGATGGTGGATAACCCCCGCGGACGGGGCCCGGCGGGTGTGGACAAATGGGCGGGCGGCAGGGTCCGCGCTCAGGCCCTCGCCGCATCGAGCCGCTCCCGCTCGGCGACCACGGCGCGCCCCAGGGCCGCCTCCACGGCCGACGCGTCCGGGCGCGTCGGACCCGGGAGGGCGAGGAGGAAGGCCGAGCCGCGGCCCGGGACCGAGGCGACGCCGATCTCGCCGCCCATGAGATGCGCGAGGTCGCGGGCGATCGGCAGGCCGAGGCCCGTGCCGGGGAGCGCCCGGTGCCGCTCGAGGCGCGAGAACCGGTCGAAGACGCGCTCGAGGTCCTCGGCGGCGATCCCGGCGCCGGTGTCGCGGACGGCGATCGACCACGACCGCCCCGTCCAGCGCCGCCTCGACGCCCACGCGGCCGCCCGGCTCGGTGTACTTCAGGGCGTTGCCGACGAGGTTCACGAGGATCCGCTCGACCGCGCGCCGGTCGCCGAGCGCGGAGCGGAGGCGCGACGGCATGACGATCGCGAGATCCACGCCGCGCGACGCGGCGACGGGCTCCAGCTGGTCGCGGACGTCGCCGAGGACGTCCGCGAGCGGGACCGGGCCGTCCGCGATCTCGATGGAGCCGGCCTCGATGCGCGAGACCTCCAGGAGGTCGTGCACGAGCTCGGTCATCGACTCGACGATCCGGCGGCTGCGCTCCAGGAACTCCCCGCGGATCGCAGGGTCGCCGTCCGGGTCGGCGAGCAGGAGGTCGAGGTAGCCGCCGAGGCCCGTGAGGGGCGTGCGCAGCTCGTGCGCGACGGTCGACGCGAAGCGCTGCCGCTCCACGTCCGCCGCCGCGTCGCGGGCGCGTTCGCGCGTCCCGTCGGCGACGCGCGCGGCGAGGAAGAGGAAGGCGGCCGCCTGCTCGCGGAGGATCTGCGGAAGGCGCTCGCCCGCCCGCGCGGCCGCGCGCGAGCTGCGAAGGTCGAGGCCCACGACGGGAGCGTCGTGCTCGCCGAGCGGGATCGCGACGCGCACGGGCCGCGGCGGGAGGCTTCCCGGCGTCCCGGTCGGTGCCGGCCGCCAGGCGGACCATGACCACGCGGGCGGCCGGCGCCGTCGCGCGCTCCGACCGCGGGCGCTCCGTCGCGCTGTCGAGCCACGCCGCGAGCTCGCATCGCCTGCGCCGGGTCCTCGGACGGGCCGACCGCGACGGCCGCGACCCGCGGCTCGCCGGGGAGGATGACGGCGGCGCGGCGGGCGCCCGCGAACCGGGCGATCAGCGTGAGGAGGCCGGCGAGCGCCGCGTCCGGCGCGCCCTCGGCCGTGACCAGGGCGCAGGCGCGCGCGCTGAAGCCGAGGGCGGCGTGCGCCGCGTGGTCCTCGAAGCGCCGGTACGTGATGCGGCGGTCGCCGCGCTTCGCGAACGGCCCCGTCCGGCGGTACCGGCGGTCGATGGCATCGAGCGTGGTCACGCGCGGATCAGCCCTTCGTGCCGCCGCGGATGGGCCGGCCGAGGGTCCGGCGGACGACGTCGAGGACCTCGTCCACGTACGCGTCGGCCTCGCCACGCTCGGCGGCCGTCCGGATGCAGCCCTGGACGTGATCCTCCAGGACGAGGATCGAGAGCGCGTCCACGGCGGCACGCAGCGCGGCGGTCTGCTGGAGGATGTCCACGCAGTAGTCCTCGCGCTCGATCATCCGCGCGATGCCGCGCACCTGCCCCTCGATGCGGCTCAGGCGGCGGAGGAGGACCGAGCGGTCCTTCGAGTACGCGTGGCGGAAGTGCGCGTCGTCGGCGCCGTGGTCGGCGTGGCCGGCGGGATCGCCGCCCGCCGCGGGCCCGGCCGGGGAGGCGGCGGGCGCGGCGGGCGCGACCGCACGCACGGAGGTGGTGCCCCCGCGACCCGTGCCGCTCGTCCCCGTCCGGTCCGCCATCGACGTGATGATACCCGCCGCGTGGCCCGCCCCTGCCGCCGGACCTCCCGACCCGCTAGACTTCCGTGGATGGATCCGCAGCCGCGCCTCCACCCGACGACACCGGGGCCGGCTGCCGTGCGCCCGGACGCGGCCGCATCCACCACCCCTTTCGCCCACGCGAGCGAGGCCGAGCTCGCGCGCATCCTCGACTTCTACGGGGTCGCGTGGGAGTACGAGCCGCGCACCTTCCCGCTCATGTGGAACCTGCGCGGCGAGGTGGTCGAGAGCTTCGCGCCCGACTTCTTCCTGCCGGACATGGACCTGTACGTGGAGCTGACGACGCTCCGCCAGAAGCTCGTCCGGAAGAAGAACCGCAAGCTCCGCAGGCTGCGCGAGCTGTATCCCGACGTCCGCGTGAAGCTCCTCTACGGGAAGGACTTCCGCGCGCTCCTGCTCAAGTTCGGGCGGATCGGGCTCGCCGACGCGCTCTCGGGCACCGTCGGCCAGACCACTCCGCCGCGGGCGCATGCGGACCCCGCCGACGGAGCGTCCGCGGAGGCGGGCCACGACGCCGGGCGCCGGCGGGCAGGACGCCGCCGGAGGGATCACCGAGCCGGCGAGGCCGAGGACGCGGGGGCCGGACCGGCGGCGCGGCCGTCCGCACGGCGCCGCCCGCGGGCGCGGGCCCGGGCGCCCGGACCGCCCCGCCCGTGATCCGCTGAGCCGGGAGCCGAACCGATGGGACGCACGCCGACCGACCTCCATGCCGACGTCGCCGAGGTCCTGCTCTCCGAGGAGCGGATCCGCGAGAAGGTCGTGGAGCTGGGCGAGCGGATCTCCGCGGACTACGCGGGCCGCGAGCTGACCCTGGTCAGCGTCCTGAAGGGCTCGCTCCCCTTCATGGCGGACCTCATGCGCTCGATCGAGCTCCCGCTGACGATCGACCTCATGGAGGTCTCCTCGTACGGCGGCGCGGCGACCGAGACGTCGGGCCTGGTCCGGATCATCAAGGACCTCTCCGCGAGCATCGACAGCCGCGAGGTCCTCCTGGTCGAGGACATCATCGACACCGGCCTCACGCTCAACTACCTGCTCCGGTACCTGCGCGGGAAGAACCCCGCATCCCTCCGGATCTGCACGCTGCTCGACAAGCCGGCGCGCCGGCTGGTGGAGATCCCGGTGGACTACGTGGGCTTCACCATCCCGGACCAGTTCGTCGTCGGGTACGGGCTCGACTACGCCGACCACTACCGCAACCTCCGGTACGT
This sequence comes from uncultured Chloroflexia bacterium, assembly GCA_963844945.1. Lineage (GTDB taxonomy): Bacteria > Chloroflexota > Limnocylindria > Limnocylindrales > CSP1-4 > CAIYQJ01. The sequence continues at coordinate 8,374 of CAWJQZ010000059.1, read as the reverse complement.
CGGCGTGCTCAGGCCGGAGGTCTACTCGACGTGACGGCCTCGATGCACCGCCGGTCGCTCGGGCGCGCGCGCTGGGTCGCGGGGATCGCGTCGATCCTCCTCGTCGTCGCGTGCGTCCTGCCGTGGTACACGGCGGGCGGCGGCACCGGCATCCCGGCGATCAGCGGGAACGCCTTCGAGGGGCCGGGGATCATCGTCTTCCTCGTCGCGCTCGCGACGCTCGCGCTCATCGCGCTCCCGTACGCCGCCGGCGACGCGCCGGTCGCGATCGACCGGTGGCAGAGCTACGCGGTCCTCGCGATCGCGGGCGTCGTCGCCTACGTCGTCCGCCTCGTCCAGCTCGTGACGAGCCCGGCCGGCCCCGCGTCGCTCACGCCGGACCGCGCGCCGGGCCTCTGGCTGGCCGGGGTCGCGCTCATCGCGCTCGCCTGGGCCGCCTTCGACCTCGCCACCTCCCGGCACGGGTCCCGCTAGGCGGCGATCCCGCTCACGCCCCGGGGCGCGGGCGACGCGGCCGGGCTCGGCGACGGCGCCGGGACCGGCGATCGCCCCGACGTGGAGCCCGAACCAGGCGGACGGCCCCACGTACCCCGGCTTCACCTCGACGAGGTAGTCGCCGGGCGCCCACGTCCCGTCACCGGTGGTCCGGTCCGGCGCGACCATCGCGCCTCCTGCGAACGCGACGTCCCCAGCGTGCGGCGCGACGTGCACCTCCTCCCACGGGCCCTGGATCGGCCCGGACGCGTCGCGGGGGCGGCGCACCACGATCGTCGTCCCCGCGGCGTCGCCGAACGGCGAGGCGCCGGGGAAGGCGGGGGCGTTCGGGAGGCAGACGCCGATCCCCGGCACCGACGCGGCGGCGACCCGGTACCACGGGATCGTCGGGTCGTCCGGGCCGGTCGCACCGATGACCGGGTCGATGCGGATCCACGCGCGGATGGGCCCCTGCCGCTGGACCTCGTCGGTCACGAGGAGCCAGCTCCGGACGCCCACGCAGTGGAAGAGCTGCGGGTCGTCCCACGGCCAGAGGGTCGGCGAGGGCGACGGCCCCGGCGCGGTCGACGGGACGGACGCCGAGCGTCGGGAGGGCCGTGGGCGCGCGGCGCGGCGGTGGCGGGCGGGAGCGTGGGCGCCGGCGTCTCCGGCGGCGCCCACGGCTTCAGGATCGCGAGGACGACGGCCCCGACGACGAGGAGGACGAGCACGACGGCGACGGGCGGGCGGCGCCCGCCGCCGACACGCTCGAGGTCCGGCCCGTCGCCGGACCGACCGGGATCGCCCGGACTCCCCCCGGGCGGGGACGCGAGGGTCGTGCCTGTGCTCCGGTGTGCCCCGGGTCCGTCCCCGGGTCAGTCCTCGCCGAGATACGCCTTGCGGACCATCTCGTTCGACGATGAGCTCCTGGGCCGGGCCCGAGAGGACGACGTGGCCCGTCTGGAGGACGTAGCCGCGGTTCGCGATCGAGAGCGCCTGGAGGGCGTTCTGCTCCACGAGGAGGATCGTGGTCCCCTGGGCGTTGATCTCCTTGATGATCGCGAAGATCTGCTGGACGAGGATCGGCGCGAGGCCGAGCGAGGGCTCGTCGAGAAGGAGGACCCGCGGCCGCGCCATCATCGCCCGGCCGATCGCGAGCATCTGCTGCTCGCCGCCCGAGAGCGTCCCGCCCTTCTGGCTCGACCGCTCCTTCAGGCGCGGGAAGAGCTCGAAGACGCGCTCGGTGTCCTCCTTGATCTCCGCCGACTTCCGCGTGAAGCCCCCCATCTGGAGGTTCTCCATCACGGTGAGGCGGGAGAAGATCCGGCGGCCCTCCGGCGCCTGCCCGATCCCGCTCGGGACGAGCCTGTGGGCCGGCGACGCGCGAGATGTCCTTCCCCTCGAAGACCACGGTCCCCTGGCGGGGATGGAGGAGGCCGCTGATGGTCTTGAGGGTCGTCGTCTTGCCGGCGCCGTTCGCGCCGATGAGCGTGACGATCTCGCCCTGGTTCACGTCGAGGCTGATGCCCCGGAGGGCGTGGATGTTGCCGTAGTAGGTGTGGACCTCGTCGAGGATGAGCATCGCGCTCGAGCGCGCCGGTCGAGGGCGCCGGGGTGGTCGTCTGGACGCTCATGCCGCCGGTGCCCCCAGGTACGCCTCGATGACCTTGGGATCGGCGCGGACCTCGTCCGGCGTCCCCTCGGAGATCTTCTCGCCGTGGTCGAGGACGGTGACGCGGTCGCTGATGCCCATGACCACCTTCATGTCGTGCTCGATGAGGAGGACGGTCATCCCGTACTCCCGCCGGAGGCGCGAGATGAGGGCGATCATGTCGTTGGTCTCGCGCGGGTTCATCCCGGCGGCCGGCTCGTCGAGGAGGAGCAGGACCGGGTCGGACGCGAGCGCGCGGGCGACCTCCAGCAGGCGCTGGTCGCCGTACGGCAGGTTGCGCGCGACCTCGTTCTCCTTGCCCTTCAGGCCGACGAGCCGGAGGAGGTCCTGGGCGCGCTTCGTCGCCTCGACCTCCTCGCGCCGCTTCCGCGGCGTCGAGAGGAACGCGTCGACGATGTTCGAGTGCAGCCGCGTGTGCATCCCGATGAGCACGTTCTCGATGGCCGTCATGTTCCCGAAGAGGCGGATGTTCTGGAACGTCCGCCCGATCCCGGCGACGACCATGTCGTTCGGGCGCGCGCTCCGGAGGATCCCGAGCCGCGTGAGCGCCACCTGGTACCAGACCGGGCCGCGAGATCGCGAGCAGGAGCATCGCGATGAGCGCGCCGATCGCCGACCATGGCCGTGAGCGAGATGAAGACGGTGCTCGTCAGGATCCCGGCGCCGTAGACGAGGGCGCCGAGGAGCGCCGACGATCGCCGACGGCACGAACCAGACCACCGACTCGAGCCAGGTCCGCCGCTGCGGGGCGATCATCGTCCGCCCGAGGAGGCTCGATCGTCCCGTCGGAGGTGGGGATGACGCCGGCGAGGACGTTGAAGAACGTGGTCTTGCCCGGCGCCGTTCGGGCCGATGAGGCTGACGATCGAGCCCTTCGGGATCGTGAAGTCCATCGCGTTGACGGCCACGAGCCCGCCGAACCGCCGCGTCACGCCCTTCGCGACGAGGATCGGCTCGCCGACCGGGGTCGTGTCGCGGGACGTGTCGACGATCCGCACGTTGTCGGAGGAGATGCCCTTGGCCGCGTGGTGGTCGCTGCGCTCACGGGATCTGCTCCGCGATCTCGCCGGACTCGTCCGGCGCTTCGCCCACGAACTCGTCCGGTCGGTCGTGCAGCTCACGCCGCCGCCGTCCTGATGGGAAGAGGCCCTCCGGTCTGAGCAGCATCATGAGGACGAGCGCGATGCCGTAGAGGACGAACTGGAACTGGATGAAGTCGATGTCCTTGAGGATCGGGATCCCGGTGCTGTCGAAGAACTGGTTCAGCGATTTGAGCACCACGCTCTGGATCGTGTAGATGACGAACGCGCCGATCGCGACGCCCCAGACGTTCCCCATGCCGCCGAGGACGACCATCGCGAGGACGGTGAACGAGACGACGAAGTAGAACTGGTCCGGGCTCACGATCGTGAGCTTCGCGGCGTTGAAGACGCCGGCGAGGCCCGCGGTGGAGGCGCCGAGCGCGAACGCGAGGAGCTTGGTGGTGACCGTGTTCACGCCGTTGCTCGCGGCGGCCAGCTCGTCCTCGCGGATCGCCTCCCACGCGCGTCCCGACGCGCGAGTCCAGGAGGCGGTAGCAGAGGATCATGACGAGCGTCACGAGGATCGCCATCACGATGTAGTACGGCCACGGGTTCGTGAGGGTGAACTTGATCGGGCCCGAGGCGACGGCTGGAAGATGCCGCCGATCCCGTTCGTGCCGTTGGTGAACTGGTCCGCGTTGAGGAAGACGATCGGGACGATCTCGCCGAAGCCGAGGGTCACGATCGCGAGGTAGTCGCCGCGGAGGCGGAGGGTCGGGGCGCCGAGCAGGATGCCGAAGATCGCCGCGACGAGCGCGCCGATGACGAGCATCGGCCAGAACGGGATCTGGAGCCCGGTGAACGGCGAGGCCGCGTACGCGTACGTGTACGCGCCGATCGCGAAGAACGCCGCGTAGCCGAGGTCGAGCAGGCCGGCGAGGCCGACGACGATGTTCAGGCCGATCGCGAGGAGGACGAAGACCCCCGCGTTCGTGAAGCCGTTGACCCACGAGCTCGGTCGTCTGGAAGGCGTTGAGCGGCGGGAGCGAGACGATGATCGGCAGGAAGGCGGTGACGATCGCCATCCCGACGATGATCGAGATCGACCGATGCCGGCCCGCGAAGCCGCCGAGGCGCGCACGGAAGCCGCGCCCGCCCGCGCCCCTGGGGCGCTCTGGACGTCGGCCGCGGCGCTCATGCCCGCTCTCCGATCTGCTGGCCGAGAAGGCCGGCCGGGCGGAAGACGAGGACGGCGACGAGGACCCCGAACACGATCGGCGGGGCCCCAGCGGCCGTAGCCGAGGGCGGCGGCGCCGACCTCGATGAAGCCGATGATGAAGCCGCCGAGCGCGGCGCCCATCGTGTTGCCGATGCCGCCGAGGACCGCGGCCGTGAACGCCTTGAGGCCGGCGTAGAAGCCGATCTGGAAGTTCGTCGCGCCGTAGTAGAGGCCCTGGACGACGCCGGCGGCGCCCGCGAGCGCCGACCCGATGAAGAACGTGATGGCGATCGTCCGGTTGATGTCCACGCCCATGAGCGCGGCGGCCTCGCGGTCCTGCGCGGTGGAGCGCATCGCGCGGCCGAGCCGCGTCCGCCCGACGAAGAGCTGGAGGGCGATCATGAGGCCGAGGGCGACGCGCGACGATGAAGACGTTCAGGTAGCCGACCTGCGCCCCGAAGAAGTTGAAGGTCCAGTCCACCGGGAAGACCTGCGGCGACGGGAGCTGCGACGGGCCCCAGATGTACTGGACGATGTTCTGGAGGATGAACGAGACGCCGATCGCGGTGATGAGCGGCGCCAGGCGCGGCGCGCTGCGCAGCGGCCGATAGGCGAACCGGTCGATCACGACGCCGACGATCCCCATCACGACCATCGCGAAGAGGAAGACCGCGATGAGGGTGACGATCAGCCGCGGGACGTCGTAGATCGGCGCCCTCGACGCCCAGGACGGTCGTCAGGAACCACATCGAGACGAACGACCCGACCATGAAGACGTCGCCGTGGGCGAAGTTGATGAGCTCGATGATCCCGTAGACCATCGTGTAGCCGAGCGCGATGAGGGCGTAGATCGCCCCGAGCGTCCAGCGCGTTGGCCCACTGGGCGGGACCCATGACCGCGTACGCGACCACGAGCAGGACCGCGAGGACGAGGAACAGCCCGTAGTGGCGGCCCGCCTCGGCAGATACGCCGCGCCGGGCTCGCCGCGGGGACCGTTGCTGACTGGGCTGTCATACGGCGTCCCTGCTAGCGCTGGGCTGGGTGGATGCGGCGCGGGGGCCGGGGCGCGATGCGCCCCGGCCCCCTGGACCGCGCGTCGACTACTTGAAGTCGATCTGCTTCTCGAAGACCCAGTCGCCCTTGCCGTCGGCGCCGGCCATGTCGACCTTGTAGAGGGAGATGACGTGCTGGCTGGTGTCGCCGACGCTGTCGAACGAGATCGGCCCGAGGACCGTGTCGTACTTGGCGGCGGGATCGACCGCGGCGGCGCGGACCGCCTCGCGGTCCACGGTGCCGGCGGCCGCGGCGCGCTTGATCGCGTCGAGGATGACCTGGGCGCAGGCGTAGCCGGAGGCGGCGTAGGCGCCGGGCTCGACGCCGTAGGCGGCCTTGTAGTCGGCGGACGAACTGGTCCTCGTTCGGGATGTCGTGGATCGCGGCGACCGAGCTGTAGCTGTTCGCAGCGCTGGCGCCGGCGATGTTGATGAACGAGCCGTCGGTGGAGCCGGGGCCGTCCTGGATGCCGTCGCCGCCCATGTACGGGAGCGCGCCGAGGCCGGCCTGCGGCATCTGCTTGCGCACGAGGCCGCCGCCGGTGGAGGTCACGCCGCCGTAGAAGACGGAGTCGGGGCTCAGCGACGCGGCCTTGGTGAGGATCGGGAGGTAGTCGGTCGTGCCCTTCGGCGCGCCCTCGCGCCCGACGACCGTGCCGCCTTCCTTCGTCCCACTCGGCTTGGCGAAGTTGTCGGCGAGGCCCTTACCGTAGGTCTCGGTGTCGTCGATGATGAAGACCTTCTTCAGGCCCAGGTTCTGGATGCCGAACTGCGCGACGGCCGGGCCCTGGATGTCGTCCGTGGCGGCGACGCGGATGTAGTTGATCTTGTCCGGGTTGGCCTGGCGGAGCTGCTTGCCCGCATCACCCTTGGTGAGGTCCGGGTTCGTGTTCGCCGGGCTGCACTGCAGGAGGCCGGCCTCGTTGGAGACCGGGATCTGCGCCTTCGCGACGGACGAGTTGAACGGGCCGACGACGCCGACGACCGCCGAGTCGGAGGCGAGCGTCTGCATGTCCTTCGCGCCCTGCTGCGGGTCGTGGACGCCGTTGACCGCGTGGTCGAGGACCGTGGTCTCGATCGTCCAGCCGTCGATGGCGCCGGCGTTCTTGATCGCGAGCAGCGCGCCGTCGCGCGCCGGGCCCGCCGCGGCGAGGTCGCTGCCCGAGAGCGGGAGCGAGATGCCGATCTTCACGGTGCCCTTGCTCGCACCGCCGCCACCGGCAGCCTGGCTCTCGGCCGGCGCCTGCGACGCCGGGGCCGTGGTAGAGCCGCTGCTCGAGCAGGCGGTGACGAGGATCGCTGCGGTCGCCACGAGGGCGCCCAGCTTCCAGAGCTTCATGTACTCCTCCTCCTGGCCTCGCGCGGCCTCGCGCGATGGCATACCCGACGGGCGGCTGGCGCCTTTCCCGTGCGCAGGGGAGAGGCCACCGGATCCTCGGCTGGCGCCAGGGGACGTGGCACACGACCGGTTCCGGGGATATCCCCAACGAACGGGACGCCGAATGGCGCACGCTCGACCGTCGAAGCGATGCCGTATATTACCCGCAGCCTGTCTCGATGCAAGCAGCCCGGCGCCCGGCGGTCCGTCCCCTTCGTCCCGCACGATCGGCGCCAGAGTCACATCCGGCCGATCGCGGCCGGAGGCGCGCATGAAGCAGGACGGGTCGCACGGACGTCGTCATGACGCTGGTGCGATCGATCAACCGACCGCACCAGCAGCGGCCGGGACGGCCTTCGGGCCGCCGGTCGGCGCGGTGAGGGGCGACGGGTCGGTCTCGCGGAGGATCGGGCGGTCTCGTGGACTACCAGGTGCGCAGTGCGCGGATCACGGACGTGGATCGCATGGTCGCGATCCTCGACGCTTCCGGCGTGCTCGCCGGCGGTCCCGGGGCTGCCGCGGACCAGCTCCGCCAGCTCGTCTCGCTCCCCCAGGCGAGCGTGCTCGTCGTCGAATCGCACCGGCGCGTCATCGGCGCCGGGATCCTCTCGCTCCGACCGTCGGCAGCGGCCGGGGCCAACGTGGGCGTGATCGACGCGCTCGGCGTCGACGAGGGATCGGACCCCGTCGGCGTGGGCGACGTGCTCCTCGCCGAGCTCCTCCGATCCGCCCGCAACAAGGGGTGTCGCACCGTCGAGGCAGCCCCTCCGAGCGACCCCCGGGTCCGCCCGCTGTGGACCCGTCACGGGTTCACGGACGCCGGACCGCAGATCACCTGCCGCATCACCAAAGCCTGAGAGTCACCGGGATCACCGGGCCTGCGGACACCGTCCGCGCCCGGCCGGACCCCCGGCCCTGAGCCGGGAAAGCAAGGAGCCATCGTTGGGCAAGAACGTCGCCGTCTTCGTGGACGTGGCGAACATCTTCTACGCGGCCAAGGCCGCCGGCGTGGACGTCGACTACGTCGACCTCCTCAAGCACGCGAGCGCCGGCCGCGACCTGGTGCGCGCCTACGCGTACACGGGGCTCGACCCGGACAACGAGAACCAGCGGAACTTCCACTCGTTCCTCGCCCGCCACGGCTACAAGGTCGTGAGCAAGGACATCCGCAAGTACGGCGACGGCAAGGTCAAGGCGAACCTCGACATCGAGCTCGTCGTCGACATGATGAAGACGGCGAGGAACCTGGACATCGCGATCGTCGTGAGCGGCGACGGCGACTTCGCCCCCGCGATCCGCGCGGTCCAGGAGACCGGCGTCCGCGTCGAGGTCATCAGCTTCCGCGGCAACACCAGCTCGGACCTCATCGAGGTCGCGGACGTCTTCACCGACATCACCAAGGTCGCGGCGTCGGACCGGTCCGGCCTGCGCGAGCGCGAGGCCGGCGAGGCCGACCTGTCGATGACGACCGTCCCGGAGAAGGAGAGCGAGGGCTCCGGCCGGGGTCGCGGCAGGGGCCGCGGCCGGACGAAGCCGGCGGAGGCCCCGAAGGCCGA
>CAWJQZ010000058.1:0-47185 GCA_963844945.1 uncultured Chloroflexia bacterium | reverse complement strand
TGCGGGAGCTGGGCGCGGCCGGGTTCGATGGCGCCGCCGCCCGGTCCGTCTTCGGCGACCGGCCGCCGGCCGTCCTCCATTCGGTCTCCGGCCCCGTCGACTACGTCCGCGCCGCCGTCGGGATGGGGATCGCGGTCTCCGTCTCGGGGCTCGCCTTCCGCAAGGGGCGAGGAGCAGACCGCCGACGCCGTCGCGCTCGTCCCCGCCGATGCGATCCTCGTGGAGACCGACAGCCCGTACCTCGCGCCGCCCGGAGCGCCCCGCCGCCGGAACGCGCCGGAGTGGGTGGCGATCACCGCCGCCTGGGTCGCGGAACGGCGCGGCGACGACCCGGCACGGCTCGGCGACCACCTCGTGGCCGCCTACGACCGGACCTTCCCGCGGCACGGGCGCCCGGCGCCGGATCCGGTCGCGGGCGCTTGACACGAGGGCGTCCGCCCCGCTAGTCTTCTAGCACTCTCGACTGGAGAGTGCTAATCACCGGTCCGCAGCGCACGAGGGGCGAAGCCCAGGGAAGCGGCGCGCGACCGGGGACGGCGCTCAGCGAGCCGAACCCGCCGAGGGTCGGGCCCACCCGCCCGATCCGCGGCATCCATGCCATGCGGCCGGTCGCAGGTGCGACCGAGCAGCGTCACTCAGGAGGGATAACGCGTTGGCCACCGCCTCTGCGAGCTCCACGAAGCTCCGCCCGCTCGGCGACCGTGTCGTCATCAAGCCCACGCCCCGCGAGGAGATGACGAAGAGCGGGATCGTGCTCCCGGACACCGCCAAGGAGAAGCCCCAGGAGGGCGTCATCCTCGCCGTCGGTCCCGGCCGGATCCTCGACGACGGCAAGCGGGAGAAGATGGACGTCGCGGTGAAGGACAAGGTCCTCTACGCGAAGTACGCCGGCACCGAGTTCAAGGTGGACGGCGAAGAGCTCCTGATCCTCAGCCAGAAGGACATCCTCGCGGTCGTCGAGGGCTGACCTTCTTCCCCGTCATCAACCCGCGCGGCCTGACGGCGCGCGTCCACCACATCGGAGGGATACCCACTTGGCCAAGCAGGTCGTCTTTGACGACGCCGCCCGCCGCTCTCTCAAGCGCGGCATCGACCAGCTCGCGGACGCGGTCCGCGTCACCCTCGGCCCCAAGGGCCGCAACGTCGTGCTCGACAAGAAGTTCGGCGCTCCGACGATCACGAACGATGGCGTGACCATCGCGCGCGACATCGAGCTCTCCGACCCGCTCGAGAACATGGGCGCGCAGCTCCTCAAGGAGGTCGCGACCAAGACCGACGACGTCGCCGGCGACGGCACGACCACCGCGGTCGTCCTCGGCCAGGCGATCGTCGCCGAGGGCCTCCGCAACGTCACCGCCGGCGCGAACCCGATGGTCATCAAGCTCGGGATCGAGAAGGCCGTCGAGGCGGTGGTCGAGGAGATCAAGAAGCAGTCCCGCCCGGTGAAGGACCGCGAGCAGATCGCCGCCGTCGCCGCGATCAGCGCCGCCGACCCCGAGGTCGGCGAGCTCATCGCCGAGGTGATGGACAAGGTCGGCAAGGACGGTGTCATCACCGTCGAGGAGGGGCAGTCGCTCGGCCTCGACAAGGAATACACCGAGGGCATGCAGTTCGACCGCGGCTACATCTCCGCGTACTTCGTCACGAACCCCGACCGGATGGAGGCCGTCCTCGAGGACGTCCGCATCCTCATCACCGACAAGAAGATCTCCAGCGTCCAGGACCTCCTCCCGGCGCTCGAGAAGGCCGTCCAGATCGGCAAGCCGGTCCTCATCATCGCCGAGGACGTCGACGGCGAGGCCCTCGCGACCCTCGTGGTGAACAAGCTCCGCGGCACCGTCTCCGTCCTCGCCGTCAAGGCCCCGGGCTTCGGCGATCGCCGCAAGGAGATGCTCCGCGACATCGCGATCCTCACCGGCGGCACGGTCATCAGCGAGGAGATCGGCCGCAAGCTCGACTCCGTCGTGCTCGAGGACCTCGGCCAGGCCCGCCGCGTCGTCGCGACGAAGGACGACACGACGCTCGTCGATGGCGCCGGCAAGCCGGCCGACATCAAGGCGCGCATGACGCAGATCAAGGCGCAGATCGAGGACACCACCTCGGACTACGACCGCGAGAAGCTCCAGGAGCGCCTCGCCAAGCTCGCCGGCGGCGTCGCCGTCATCAAGGTGGGCGCGGCGACCGAGGTCGAGCTCAAGGAGAAGAAGCACCGCATCGAGGATGCGCTCTCGACGACCCGCGCGGCCGTCGAGGAGGGCATCGTCGCCGGCGGCGGCACCACGCTCCTCCAGGCGATCCCGGCCCTCGACAAGGTGAAGCTCGCAGGGCGACGAGCAGGTCGGCGTCGAGATCGTCCGCAAGGCGCTCGAGGCTCCTGCCCGCCAGATCGCGGACAACGCCGGCCAGCCCGGCGAGGTCATCGTCGAGGCCGTCAAGAAGCTCAAGAAGGGCAACGGCTACGACGCCCTCAAGGGCGAGTACGGCGACATGTTCGCCAAGGGCATCGTGGACGCCGCCAAGGTGACCCGGTCCGCCCTCCAGAACGCCGCCTCCATCGCCGCGATGGTCCTCACGACGGAGACGCTCGTGACGGACATCCCGGAGAAGAAGGACAACGGCGCCGGTGGCGGCGGCCACGAGCCACGGCGGCGGGATGGACTTCTAGAGGGTCCGATAGCGTCCGCTGGCGTCCGCGCCAGCCGGATTCGTGCTCAGAACACGGTGAGAGCCGGTCCTCCGTCCGCGGGGGGCCGGCTCTCATGCTGCAAGACTGCTACCGGAGGCAACACCCCGGACGCTTCCCGCGAGGCTGGCCGCCATGCCCCCAGAGGGCGGGATCGGCGAGCGGGCCGCGGAGCCGTCAGAAGCGACGAACGGCGCCAAGAAGAACTCGTGAACGCTGCCTGCTACGCTCTCCAGTGCAATGATCGGCTTCGCGGCACGATCGTCGGATGCGTCCGATGACCGTCCGGGCGCTGCTGCGACAACCGACGGGATACCTGCCCATGGCGATGTCCGTTGGCGCGCTCGCGATGGTCGTCTGGTTCGTAGCGGTACACGGCGTCGTGCGCCAGCCCGACGAGGGCGCCCAGAGCGCATCGTGTGGCAGCTCTCTGCGTCGCCGGTCAGGTCCCGGCTCATCGCCTACTTCGCGTTCCGGTGTGCTTCCAAGAGCGAGCGTTCTCGAGCGCTCATCGTTCTCGCCCTGCAGGTCGCCGCCGTCATGCGTGCTGGCGGTCGGTCTCCCTTGTGGGCGCTCGGCGGCCTGTAGCGCGCCGCTGACGCTTCCCCGCGAGGCTGGCCTTGCCAACGTGCCCCCGCAGAGGGCGGGATCGTCGAGCCGGCCCGCGTTGCCGGGGCGCGACGCGAGGCCAGGCGGCGGCGATCCGATCCGCGGATCGACCGCCCGGGTCCCGCGAGGGACCCGGGCCTCGATGATTCGGCGACCTCGTGGGCGGTCGAGCTGCGGACCCGGTCAGTCGACGGTCGCGCAGACCACCCATACGTCGGCGTCCATCATGTCCGTCGCGACGAAGATGGAGCCGTCGCTCTTCTTGAACCCCAGATCCCACTCCGAGCCCGAACCGGTGAAGCTCGCCGCGAGCACGAGGTCCTGCAGTGGCCCGACCGCCGGGAGGGACACCGCGAACCCGCCACCGCCGAGGGCGAGCTTGCCGGACGGGCACGCGGCGTGGACGTACAGGACGTCGCTGAAGCCGTCTCCGGGCTTCGACGGCGTGGCGTGGACGACCTCGTAGCCGCTGATGCCGACCGGCCCGGTCGGGCCGGTCGGCCCCGTCGCACCCTTCGGCCCGGGCGGGCCGGGGACCGCGGCGGTGCTCCAGGAGACGAGGCGGCCGCCCGGTAGCCTGCACTGCGGCGTATCGCCCATCCGGACGTTGCCGTATGCGTCATAGCAGGCGTAGAGCGTCGGCGGGTTCGACGCGGCGAGTGTCCCGCCGGCAGCGACGACCACCAGGGCGGTTCCAGCGACGGCGGTTGCCAGAGCGCGGGCATGCCGCTGCACCGCGACCATCGAGGGCCTCCTTCCGGGACGCCGGCCGGCCACCCGACGACCGCGGGCGGCCACGATGAACCTCGCGCGCTCCGGGCGACCTGTACAGGGCCGTTCGTCGAGTGCGATGAGCGGCCGAGCTGCGTGCCGGCCGTGCGGCCGTGCGTCCGACGCAGCCTCCGCGGTCCGAACGGTCCGAACGGCCCATCGTCCTTTCAGACCGGTTTCAGCGCGGTCGGCGCACCCTCCGGACAGTGACGCGGCGGGGCATGCCCGCCGCCCCAGAGGATGCCGATGACCGCCACGACCTCCAGCGCCAGGCCCGCCCGCGACCCGCACGGGGCCGCTGCCCGTCCCCCGGACGTGGCCGCGTCCGTGCGACGGACCTGTACGCGCTCGCCGGGGCCAACGCACTCCTCATCGTCGCCATGTGGCTCCGCCACGGCGGGCTCGTCGAGCTCGGTACCGCCGGTGGGGCCCTCGCGGCCGCCGGCCAGCTGACCGCCCTGCTGGGCACCTATGCGGCGCTGCTCGAGATCGTCCTCATGTCGCGCGCGCCGTTCCTCGACCAGGCCTTCGGGATGGACCGGCTCGCCTGGGCCCACAAGTGGCTCGGCTTCGCGACCGTCTGGCTCATCGCCGGCCACGTCGGCCCTCACGGTCGCAGGGTTCGCCGCTCGGTGACCGGGTCGGGCTTCCTCGACGAGGCGGCCACGCTCGTCACCACGTACCCGTTCATCCTCCTCGCGCTGGCGGCGTTCGTGCTGTTCGTGGTCGTCGCGCTCAGCTCGATCCGTGCGTCGCGCCGCCGGATGGCGTACGAGACCTGGTTCACCACGCACCTGTACGTCTACCTCGCCGTCGCGCTCGCGTTCGCGCACCAGGTCGTCGTCGGCTCGGACTTCGCGAACGACACCGTCGCGCGCGGGTACTGGATCGGGCTCTACGTCGTCGCGCTCGGACTCCTCGTCGCATTCCGCGTCGTCGCACCCATCGTCACCTCCGCCCGCCACCGGCTTGTCGTCGCGAACGTCGTCCCCGAGGCACCCGGTGTCGTCTCGATCTACCTCACGGGTCGCGACCTGGACCGGCTGCCCGTCCGCGCCGGCCAGTACTTCCTCTTCCGCTTCCTCACCGTGGAGGGCTGGTATCGCGCGCACCCCTTCTCGCTCAGCGCCGCCCCGAACGGCCGCTACCTCCGCATCACCGTGAAGGACCTGGGCGACTGGACCCACAGGCTGCAGACCGTGTCGGTCGGCACGCGGGTCTTCATCGAGGGCCCGTATGGGGTCCTCACCGGCGCCCGGCGGACGCGGCGGAAGGTCCTCCTCGTGGGCGGTGGCGTGGGGATCGCCCCGCTCCGCTCGATGCTCGAGGCCTTCCCGGCCGATCCGGGCGACATGGCCGTCGTCTACCGCGCCCGGCGCGTCGACGAGATCGTCTTCGCCTCCGAGCTCGATCACCTCGCCCGCGCGCGCGGGGCGTCCGTCCACTACCTCATCGGCCGGCGTGGTGAGCCCGGCGTCCCGGCCGAGCCTCTCGGCCCGGCGACGCTCGCGGCGATCGTCCCCGACGCCGCCGATCGGGATGCCTACCTCTGCGGCCCCGCCTCCCTCATGGAGGAGGCACGCGCCAGCCTCCGGTCTCTCGGTGTCCCCCACGACCGGATCCACCTCGAGAACTTCGCGTACTGACACGCGCACGAACACGGAGCCACTCATGCCGAAACGCGGGATCATCGCCGGCGTCCTCACCGTCGGTGCACTCGTCCTCCTCCTCAGCTTCAAGACGCCCGACGCGCCGGTCGTCGCCCGCCAGGGCGACCCCGCGGTCGTCCCCGCCGCGGCGACGCCGGCGACAACCCCCGCGCTCGGGCTCGCGACCGTCCCCGACGGGGCCGCTTCCATGCCGCCGGCGAGCACGTTCGCGCCCGACGCGGCGAACGGCTCCGGGGCGAGCGCGAACGGCGCCCTGGCCGCGTCGCCGGCGCCGCAGGCCACGGACGCCCCGGCCGCCACGGAGGCGCCCGCCGCCACGCAGGCTCCGGCCGCGGGGCAGGGCGGGACCGTCACGGGCGATGCGATCCGGATCCGCTGGGGCTACGTCCAGGTCCAGGTCACCGTCGCGGACGGCCGGATCACGGACGTCACCACGCTCCAGCTGCCGATGAACGACCCGCGGTCGTACTCGATCAACTCGTACGCCGAGCCGTACCTCCGGCAGTCGGCGCTCCAGGCGCAGAGCTCGTCGATCGACTACGTCTCCGGCGCGACGTTCACCAGCCAGGCCTACGCACGCGTCGCTCCAGTCCGCGCTCGACCAGGCGAACCTCGCCGGGTGACCGACGGCGTGAGCGCTGCCGACACCGCAGCGGCGGTGCCGGCCGGCTGGATCGACACGAGCCGGCTGGTGGAGCCGTCCGTCCTCGACGCGCGGCCCCACCGCCCGAGCGGCCCGATGCGGATCGACCGCGTCATGGGGACCGTCGTGACGATCGACGTCCGGGACCCGGACGCCGATCCCGCGGCGGTCGACGCCGCCATGGAGTTCCTCCACGCCGTGGACCTGCGCTTCTCCCCGTACCGGCCCGAGTCGGAGGTCGGCCGCCTCATACGGGGCGAGATCGACGAGACGGCATGCGCCGACGACCTGCGGCACCTGCTCGCGCTCGCCGAGGACCTCCGGCGCACGAGCGACGGTGCCTTCGACATCCGCGGCCATCGGCCGGACGGTCGCCCCGACCCGACGGGGCTCGTGAAGGGCTGGGCGGCCGAGGAGGCCGCTCGGATCCTCGACGAGGCCCGAGTCCGCGCGTTCGTGGTTGCCGCCGGCGGGGACGTCGTGACGCGCGGCGAGCCGGAGCCCGGCACGCCCTGGCGCGTGGGGGTCCGGCACCCCGAGCGACCCGACCGGGTCGCGCTGGTCCTGGGGCTTCGCGGCCTGTCCGTCGCGACGTCCGGCGCCTACGAGCGCGGCGCGCACATCGTGGACCCGCGCACCCGGCTCCCGGCCGGAGGACTCGTCTCGATGACGGTCGTGGGCCCGTCGCTCACCTTCGCCGATGCGTACGCCACGACCGCATTCGCGATGGGGGAACGGGGCGTCGCGTGGGCGGCCAGCAGGACCGGCTGCGAGGCCGTGGGGATCACGCCCGACGGACGCGTGCTGTCGAGCCCGGGCATCGACCGCCTGGTCATCGACGCCGACTGACGGCGGGCCACGCTTGACACCCCGGGGGATCCCGGGGACCCTCGTACCGAGCGCGGGCGAGGGGACCCGCGCCGTTCCCGGACCCTGGAGGTCATCCATGCACCGTCGCCTCGTCGCGCTCGCCGCGACGGCGGTCGTCGCGGTCGTCGCGGTCGCCGCCTGCACCGGCGCGCCCTCGGCGACGCCGATCGCAGACCCGTCGGAGATCGTCGCCCAGAGCCTCGACGCGCTCTCGAAGGCCAAGACCGTCCACGCCCGCGCCGACGTCACCGGGGCCATCCCGTTCGACCTGAGCTCGCTCATGGGCGGCGGGACCGGAGGCGCGCCCGCCGCGTCGGCCCCGTCGATGGACCTCGCCGGCACGTACCTCGAGGCCACCGTCGACATCAACGGGAAGAAGGGGACGATCACCGTCGCGGTTCCCGTCCTCCTCGGCCTGAAGGCCGACGTGATCATGGACGGCGACACGTCGTACACGAAGGTCAGCCTGCTCGGGCCCACGTGGCAGAAGAGCGTCGCCTCGCCCGACCCGAACGCATCGCCGTCGCCCAGCCAGGACGTGGCGTCCATGGTGGCCGACGTCAAGAAGGCACTCTCGCAGCCCGGCGTCAAGACCGAGAAGCTCGCCGACGAGAAGTGCGGCGACGCCGACTGCTATCACGTCCGGATCACCGCGCCGGCCAGCGCGCTCCAGCAGGATGCGAGCGGTCTGCTCTCAGGGGTCGGCGGGGACCTCGGGGGCGGCCTCGGCGGCGACATCGTCGGGAGCCTCACCTCGCCGGAGCCCGGCGCCTCGCCGCTCATCGAGGGCGACGTGACGATCGACTGGTGGGCGGCCAAGAGCGACCTGCGGCCGGCGAAGATCGTCCTGGGGACCACGGCGCAGGGCCAGACCATCACGATCACCGTGGCGATGGACAAGTGGGACGAGGCCGTGACGGTCTCGCCGCCGCCCGCCGACCAGGTGACCGACCAGCCGCAGTTCGAGATGCCGAGCTTCGAGATCCCGAGCCTCGCGCCGTAGCCCGGCCTCCCATCCCGCGATCGACGCCCCCGGCCCGCCGGGGGCGTCGCCGTCCGGCCGGGGTGTCATCCCCGTCCATCCCGGCCGCCGGCTCGGGTCCGTGCTGCACACCGCCCCGGCGCCCGACCCCTAGAATCGGCCGGTGAGCCGACGTCCTTCGCACCACCAGCCGTCCTTCGGCCTCGGCGACGCCTTCGAGCCGGACGAGCCGTCCGCTCCCGAGCCCGTGGACGAGCCGCCGCCGTGGGAGCTCGCGCCTGACGACGACTTCGTCTCGGTCGGCACCCACGTCGTCGGCCCCGGGGCCGGCTGGTCCGACGAGGACGAGCTGGCCGCGGCCGCCGCGGCGGCGGAGGCGCTCGGGCGCCCGGCGGACGCCGCGGAGGAGGAGGCGGAGATCGCCCGCCGCCGCGCGGAGCGAGCCGCGGAGATCGTCGGCCGGCTCAACCCCGAGCAGCGTCGGGCCGTCGAGACGACGGACGGGCCGGTCCTCATCCTCGCCGGCGCCGGGAGCGGCAAGACCCGCGTGCTCGCGCACCGGGTCGCGTACCTCGTCGGGGTGAAGGGCGTCGCGCCGTGGCGGATCCTCGCGGTCACGTTCACGAACAAGGCCGCCGCCGAGATGCGCGAGCGGATCGTGGGCCTCGTGGGGCCGGAGGCCGGCCGCGACGTCGCGATGGGGACGTTCCACGCGCTCTGCGCGCGGATCCTCCGCAAGGACGGGGAGTCGATCGGCGTCCCGCGCCGCTTCGTCATCTACGACACGGACGACCAGCAGTCGCTCATGAAGCGCCTGCTCAAGGAGGAGGACCTGCCGGTCACCGGGGAGTTCCGCCCGGCCGCGGTCCTCGGGGCGATCAGCCGCGCGAAGAACGCGATGCTCGACGCGACCTTCCTCTCCGACGAGGCCACGAGCTACCACGAGCGCCAGGTCGCCAAGCTCGCCCGCCGGTACGAGAAGGCTCTCGCGGAGGCGGGGGCGCTCGACTTCGACGACCTCCTGCTCAAGGCGGTCGGAGCTGTTCGAGAAGGCGCCCGACGCCCTCGAGCGCTACCAGCGCCGGTGGCTGTACGTCCACGTGGACGAGTACCAGGACACGAACCGTCCGCAGTACCTGTGGGTGAAGCACCTCGCGGAGGGGCACCGCAACCTCTGCGTCGTCGGGGACGACGACCAGAGCATCTACGCCTGGCGCGGCGCGGACGTGACGAACATCCTCGACTTCGAGCGCGACTGGCCGGACGCCGCGGTCGTGAAGCTCGAGCGCAACTACCGGAGCACCCAGCTGATCCTCGACGCGGCCCACGCGGTCGTCAGCCGGAACGCCTCCCGGACGGAGAAGCGCCTGTGGACGGAGCGGACCGGCGGCGCGCGGATCTCCGTCTTCGAGGCGTACGACGAGGAGGAGGAGGCCGAGTGGGTCGCCCGGCGCGTCGAGGAGCTCACCGGGGCAGGGTCCGGGGTCCTCTCCCGGCGGGCGGACGCGGAGCCGACCCGCCGGCGGGACGTCGCCGATCCTCTACCGGACGAACGCCCAGTCCCGCGCGATCGAGGAGGCGATGCTCCGCCACGGCCTCCCGTACCAGGTCATCGGCGGGACGCGCTTCTACCAGCGGCGCGAGGTCAAGGACGCGCTGGCGTACCTCCGGGTCCTGCGCAGCGACGCCGACGTGGTGAGCTTCGAGCGGATCGTGAACATCCCGGCGCGGTCGATCGGGGACCGGACCATCGAGATCGTCCGGGGCCACGAGGCGGCCACGGGCGCCTCGACCTGGGACGCCTTCCGGGCCGCCGGCGAGGGCCGCGTCGACGGGGTGACCCCCAAGGCGCGCAACGCCCTCGCCGGGTTCGTCGACCTGATCCTCCGCCTGCGTGCCCGCGTCGGCGTCCTCGACCTCCCCGAGCTCCTCGACGCGGTCCTCGAGGACTCCGGGTACCGCGCGATGCTCATGGACGGTTCCGCGGACGGCGAGGAGCGCTGGGAGAACCTCCTCGAGCTCCGCGCGGTCACGACCCGCTACGGCGACCTGGAGCCCGAGGACGCCCTCGACCGCTTCCTCGAGGAGACGGCGCTCGTCGCCGACCAGGACGCCTACGAGGGCGAGCGCGACGAGGTGACCCTCATCACCCTCCACGCGGCGAAGGGCCTCGAGTTCCCCGCGTCTTCATCGCGGGGATGGAGGAGGGGGTCTTCCCGCACGCGCGCTCCCTCGACGACGAGCGCCAGCTCGCCGAGGAGCGCCGGCTCGCGTACGTGGGGATGACACGGGCGAAGGACCGCCTCTTCCTCTCCCACGCGATGCGCCGTTCCACGTGGGGCCCGGGGATGCCCGCGGCGCCCGTCGCGCTTCCTCATGGAGATCCCCGACGAGCTCGTCGAGGGGCCGCGCTTCGGGGGCGGCGGGGACGCGGACGGGATCCGCGGCGACCTCGACATGCTCAACGACCGGCGCTGGTCGCTCCCGCGCCGACCGGCGCGCGTCCGTCCGGCGCCGCGTTCCGGCAGGGGAGCGGGCGTCCCGGCGCGCCCCGGGGCGGCGAGCCGTTCCGCCCCACCCGCGACCTCGACGCGAAGCGCGCCTCGTTCGCCGCGGGCGCCCGCTCCGGGATGCTCCGGGTCGAGCAGGACGCCGACGGCGGGTACGACGTCGCGTGGACCGACGAGGAGGGATCGCAGGAGGTCGCCCCGTCGCGGCCCGGCGGCACGGCCGCCGGGCGCGGGCTCCGGCACCGCCCCGTCGCGGTCCGCGCGCGTGCGCGTCCCCGGCGAGCGGACGTACCGCGACGGCGACAAGGTCCGCCACGCCCGGTTCGGCGACGGCATCGTCGTCACGTCGAAGCTCACGCGCGACGACGAGGAGGTCACGGTCGCCTTCCGCGAGGGCGGCGTGCGGACGATGCTCGCGAGCATGGCGAACCTGGAGGACGTGGGATGAGCGACGACGCGCGGGCACTCGGCCCGCGCGACCTGCCCGTGGACCCCGCGCTCGTCGAGGCGGCCCGGTCGGGCGGCGCGGACGCCGGCGCGGCGCGCCACGCGGACCTCGTCGCGGCGATCGACCGCGCGAACCGCCTCTACTACGTCGAGGATGCGCCGGAGCTGACCGACGCCGAGTACGACGCGCTCTTCCGGGAGCTCGTCGCGCTCGAGGCGGCGTTCCCGTCCCTCGTCTCGCCCGACTCGCCGACCCAGCGGGTCGGCGGGGCCCCGACGGGCAGCACGTTCTCCGAGGTCCGCCACGAGCGGCCCGATGCTCAGCCTCGCGAACGCGTTCAGCCACGAGGAGCTGCGCGCGTTCGACGCGCGGGTCCGGAAGGGCCTCGACCTGCCGCCCGCGCCCGAGCCCGCACCCGAGCTCACCTACGTGGCCGAGCTGAAGATCGACGGCCTCGCGGTCAGCCTCCGCTACCGCAACGGCCGCTTCGTCCTGGGGGCCACGCGGGGCGACGGGACGACCGGCGAGGACGTGACGGCCAACCTCCGGACGATCGAGTCGGTCCCGGAGCGGCTGTCGGAGCCCGTCACGCTCGAGGCGCGCGGCGAGGTCTACATGCCGAAGGCCGAGTTCGCGCGGATCAACGCGGAGCGCGAGGAGGCCGGGCTCCCCCTGTACCAGAACCCGCGGAACAGCGGCGCGGGGTCCCTGCGCCAGCAGGACCCCGCGGTGACCGCCAGCCGCCGCCTCGCCACGTGGATCTACCAGCTGCTCGAGGGCGGCCCGGACGACGCGGCCGACCCAGGCGTCGCTGTGGGACGGACCGCCCTCGGCCGCCACGCCCCGCCCGAGGGCGCTCCCGTGGCCGTCGCGAGCCAGTCGGAAGCCCTCGCGCGCCTCGCGTCGCTCGGGTTCCGCGTGAACCCCGACCGCGAGGCCGGCCTCGACATCGACGGCGTCATCGCGTTCCTCGACCGCTGGCACGACGCGCGCCACGAGCTGCCGTACGAGACCGACGGCGTCGTGGTCAAGGTCGACCGGTTCGACTTCCAGCGCCGCCTCGGGATGGTCGCCCGGGCGCCGCGCTGGGCGATCGCGTACAAGTTCCCGCCGGAGCAGGTGGAGACCGTCGTCGAGGACATCGTCGCGTATGTCGGCCGGACCGGGTCCCTCACGCCGGTCGCGCACCTGCGGCCCGTGAAGGTCGCCGGCTCCACCGTCGCGCGTGCGACCCTCCACAACCTCGACGAGGTCCGCCGGAAGGACGTCCGGATCGGCGACACCGTCATCCTCCAGAAGGCGGGCGACGTCATCCCCGAGGTCGTCCGGTCGATCCCGGAGAGGCGGACGGGCGCCGAGCGCGAGTTCGAGATGCCCACGCACTGCCCGGTCTGCGGGACGGAGGTCGTCCGCCCGGAGGGCGAGGTCCGCCACCGCTGCCCGAACGTCCGCTGCCCCGCGCGCATCTTCGAGGAGCTCGCGCACTTCGCCGGCCGGGGCGGGATGGACATCGAGGGCGCCGGGCTACGCGGTCATCACGCAGCTGCTCGAGACGGGGCTCGTGAAGACGCGCGGTGACTTCTTCCGGCTCACCGTCGAGGACCTCGAGGGGCTCGACCGCTTCGCGCGGAAGAGCGCCGAGAACCTCGCGGCCTCGATCGACCGGGCGCGGAGGCGTCCGCTCGCGCGGATCCTCAACGCCCTCGGGATCCCCCAGGTCGGGCGAGCAGACGGCGATCGACCTCGCGCGGTGGGTCGCGGCGACCTGGCCGCCCGGCGGAGGACGAGCCGATGGCCGGCGAGGACGGCTGGCTCGCCCGCGTCTCCCGCGAGCTGCGGGCCGCGGACCCGGAGCGTTTCGCCGAGGTGCCCGGGGATCGGGCCGACCGTGGCCGCGAGCATCGGCCGGTATCTCTCCGACGAGGCGACCGCGGACGTCCTCGACGACCTCGTGCGCGCCGGCGTGGAGCCCGAGCGTCCCGCGCCGCAGCCGGCACCCGGCGTCGCGGCCGGACGGCGGGACCCCTTGCCGGGAAGACCGTCGTGGTCACCGGGACCATGGAGGGCTTCAGCCGGGAGGAGGCCGAGGAGGCGATCCGCGCGGCCGGCGGGCAAGGCGTCCGGGTCGGTGTCGAAGAAGACCGACTACCTCGTCGCAGGCCCGGGCGCCGGCTCCAAGCTCCAGAAGGCGGCCGAGCTCGGGGTCCCGGTCCTCGACGAGGACGGGTTCCGCCGGCTGCTGGCGGGGGAGGCGCCCGGAGCGAGTAGGGGAGCGCGCGATCGCGCGTGGCCGCCGGCGCGCTCAGCCGATCGCGAAGCTCAGCTGGCCCCAGATCGCGCCGGGCCGCCACGCGAAGGCGCCCCGCGCTGCATGCGCGGTGCGCGCCACGCCTCGGTCCAGCGGCCGAGGCGGGGGCGGGCCGCGCAAGGCGCCTGACGGCACCTCCCGGCCCGCGTCCCACGGCGGCCGGACCGCCGCCGGTATCATCCCGCCATGGCATCCCTCTCCCGCGCGGACGTCGAGCACGTCGCGCACCTGGCGCGTCTCGGGCTCTCCGCCGACGAGGTCGAGCGCCTCCAGGGCCAGCTGAACCACATCCTCGACCAGTACGCGACGCTCGCCGCGCTCGACACCGAGGCGATCGCGCCGACGGCGCAGACGATCGAGCTCGAGACGATCCTCCGCGAGGACGAGCCGCGCCCGTCGTTCACCCGCGACGAGGCGCTCGCGAACGCGCCCGAGGTCCACGAGGGGCGGATCGTCGTCCCGGCGATCCTCGGAGGCGACTGAGCGTGGCGGACGGACCTCACGCGCCTCACCGCGCACGCGATGGCCGATGCCCTGCGCGCCGGCGAGACGTCGGCCGACGACCTCGCGTCCGCGCACCTCGCGCGGATCGAGGCGCAGGACGCCGGCCTGCACGCGTGGCTGGCGGTGGACCGGCGACGGGGCGCTCGCGGCCGCGCGGGACGCCGACGCGGCGCTCGCCCGGGCACGGGCGGACGGTCCGGCGGCGCTCGCGGCGCTGCACCCGCTCCACGGCGTCCCGGTCGCGCTGAAGGACCTCATCTCCGTGCGCGGCGGCCCGACGCACCGCCGGCTCCCGGATCCTCGAGGGGTATCGGGCGCCGTACGACGCCCACGTCACCGAGCGGCTCCGCGCGGCCGGCGCGGTCGTCCTCGGCAAGACGAACATGGACGAGTTCGCGATGGGCTCGTCCTGCGAGCACTCCGCCTACGGCCCCACGTCCAACCCCTGGGACCTCGACCGCGTGCCCGGCGGCTCCTCGGGCGGGTCGGCCGCCGCCGTGGCCTCCTTCCAGGCGCCGCTCGCGCTCGGCTCGGACACGGGCGGGTCGATCCGCCAGCCCGCCGCGCTCTGCGGGGTCGTCGGGATGAAGCCCACGTACGGACGCGTCTCGCGCTACGGGATCGTGGCGTTCGCGTCGTCGCTCGACCAGATCGGGCCGTTCGGGCGCGACGTGCGCGACGCCGCGGCGCTGCTCCACGCGGTCGCCGGCCGCGACGCCCGCGACTCGACGTCCGCCCCCGTCGCGGTGCCCGACGGCCTCCTGGGGCTGCCCGCCTCGGACGACGAGGCGGCGTCCGGCCTGCGCGGCGTCCGGCTGGGGCTCCCGCGCGAGTACTTCGTCGCCGGGGATGGAGCCCGGCGTGGAGGCCCGCGTCCGCGAGGCCGTGGCCGCGCTGGAGGCGGCCGGGGCGATCCTCGAGGAGGTCTCCCTCCCGCACACCGACTACGGCATCGCGACGTACTACATCGTCGCCCCGGCGGAGGCGAGCGCCAACCTCGCGCGGTACGACGGCATCCGGTTCGGGCTCTCCGTGCGCGAGGGGCGACGTCCTCGCGAACTACCTCGCGACCCGCGGCCGTGGCTTCGGCCCGGAGGTGAAGCGGCGGATCATGCTCGGGACGTATGCGCTCTCCGCCGGCTACTACGACGCCGTCTACGGCAAGGCCCAGAAGGTGCGGACGCTCCTCAAGGCCGACTTCGACGCCGTCTGGGCGTCGGGCGTCGACGCGATCGTCGCGCCGGTGAGCCCCGTGGTCGCCTGGCCGTTCGGCGCGAAGCTCGACGACCCCGTCGCGATGTACCTCGCCGACGTCTGCACCGTCCCCGTCAACCTCGCCGGCCTGCCCGGCGTCTCCATCCCGGCCGGGCTCGCCGATGGGCTCCCGGTCGGGCTGCAGCTCATCGGTCGCCCGTGGAGCGAGCTCGAGCTCCTCCGCATCGCGCGCGGCCACGAGGGGGCGACCGCCGGCGCGGCCTGGCGGTCGGTCGAGCCCACCGGGCCTCGCCGCGCTCCGCGCGGGCGGCCAGCCCACGCCGATGGATCGAGCGGCGGCGCTCGGCGCCGCGGACCGCTGACACGGAAGAGAGAAGGGACCCCGGATGACCGCCTCCTCCACGCCCGGCTCGGACGCCACCTTCGCGGACCGCGCGCTCGCTCGCCGCGTCAAGGAGGTCCCGCCGTCGGGGATCCGCCGCTTCTTCGACATCGCCGCGTCGATGCACGACGTCATCAGCCTCGGCATCGGCGAGCCCGACTTCGACACCCCGCCGGGGATCGTCGAGGCCGGGATCGCGAGCCTCCGCGCCGGCCGGACGCACTACTCCAGCAACTACGGCACGCGGGAGCTGCGCCAGCACCTCTCCGACCATCTCGCGAAGCTCTACGGCGTCCGCTACGACCCCGACCGCGAGATCATCATCACGATCGGCGCGTCGGAGGCCGTGGACATCGCCGTCCGCGCGACGGTGGACCCGGGCGACGAGGTCGTCCTCCACGAGCCCTCGTACGTCGCGTACACGCCGGCGATCCTCTTCGCGGGCGGGACACCGCGGTTCGTGCCGACGCGGATCGAGGAGGACTTCGCCCTCGACCCGGACGCGGTCGAGGCGGCGATCGGCCCGAAGACGAAGGCGATCTTCCTCGGGTACCCGTGCAACCCGACCGGCGCGGTCCTCCCCGACGACGTCCAGGACCGGATCGCGGAGATCGCCGTCCGCCACGACCTGCTCGTGTACTCGGACGAGATCTACGACCGGCTCGTGTACGGCGGCCACGTCCACCGCGCGATGAGCGCGCCTCCCGGGGATGCGCGAGCGGACGATCCTCATGGGCGGGTTCAGCAAGGCCTACGCGATGACCGGCTGGCGCGTGGGCTGGCTCTGCGCCCCGGCGGCGATGATCGAGGGGATCGTCAAGGTCCACCAGTACGCGATCATGTCGGCGCCCACCACGGCGCAGGACGCCGCGGTCCACGCCCTCAAGCACGGCGAGGACGACGTCGTCCGGATGCACGCCGAGTACGACCGCCGGCGCCGGATCATCGTGGACGGGTTCAACGCGATGGACCTCACGACGTTCGAGCCGCGCGGAGCCTTCTACGCGTTCCCGCGGATCACCTCGACGGGCCTCGACAGCGAGACGTTCGCGATGCGGCTCCTCGAGGAGGAGAAGGTGGCGGTCGTCCCGGGCAACGCGTTCGGGCCGTCCGGCGAGGGCCACGTGCGGGCCTGCTACGCGACGTCCGAGGAGAACCTCCGCGAGGCGATCCGCCGGATCGGCCGCTTCGTCATCGGGGATCCGCGAGGAGCGGAACCTCGAGACGCTCGACGGGTACGACATCGGGGGCGCGGACTGACCGTGGCCGCGCCCGACGGCCTCGCGGCCGCCCTCGAGCGATACGAGGCGGTCATCGGCATCGAGGTCCACAGCCAGCTCCGCACCGCGTCGAAGATGTTCTGCGGATGCGCGGCGGCGGGCGACGACACGACGCCCAACACGCGCACGTGCCCGGTCTGCCTCGGGCTGCCGGGCGCGCTGCCCGTCATCAACCGCCGCGCCGTGGAGCACGTCATCGCGACCGGGCTCGCGATCGGCGCGACGGTCCCGCCCGCCACGCGGTGGGACCGCAAGAACTACTTCTACCCGGACCTCCCGAAGGGCTACCAGATCAGCCAGTACGACCTCCCGCTCGCCTCGAACGGGACCCTGACCTTCGACACGAGCGAGGGCGAGCGGACGATCCGGATCCGCCGCGCGCACCTCGAGGAGGACACGGCCCGCCTCATCCACGCGACGCTCGCCGACGGCCGGAAGGTGAGCCTCGTGGACTTCGACCGGTCCGGGATGCCCCTCATGGAGATCGTCACGGAGCCGGACGTGCGGACGCCGGAGGAGGCCCGGCGCTACGCGGAGGAGCTCCAGCGGGTCCTCCGGTACGTCGGGGCGTCCGACGCGGAGATGGAGCGCGGCCAGATGCGCGTCGAGGCGAACGTGAGCCTCCGCCCGCGCGGGACGGAGCCGTTCGGGACGCGCGTCGAGGTGAAGAACATGAACTCGTTCCGCTCCGTGGAGCGGGCGATCGCGTACGAGATCGAGCGCCAGGCGGCCGCCCTCGACGCCGGCGAGACCCTCCGCCAGCAGACGCGCGGGTGGGACGACGGGCGCGGCGTCACGTACGTCATGCGCGACAAGGAGGACTCCGAGGACTACCGCTACTTCCCGGAGCCCGACCTCCCGCCGCTGCGCACGGACCCGGCGTGGCTCGACGCGATCCGGGCAGGGCTGCCGGAGCTGCCCGGGAGCCGGCGCGCCCGCTACGTGCGCGAGATGGGCCTCTCCCCGTACGACGCGGGCGTGCTCACCGCCACGCGGGAGATGGCCGACTACTTCGAGGCGGCCGTCGCCGCGGCGCCCGGGCACGAGCGCCAAGGCGGTCGCGAACTGGGTCTCGGGCGAGCTGTCGCGCCTCCTGAACGCGGCCGCCGGGACGGCGCAGGGGCACATCGCGACCTGCGGCGTCGCGCCGGCCGACCTCGCGGCGCTCGTCGCGCTCGTCGAGGCCGGTGGCGTCTCGGGGACCAACGCGAAGGAGGCGCTCGCGGCCGCCTTCGAGACGGGGGAGCGGCCGGTCGCCGTGGTCGAGGCCCGCGGCCTCGGCCGGATCGCGGACACGGCGGCCCTGGCCGCCGAGGTCGACGCGGTGCTCGCGGCGAACCCCGCGGCCGTCGCCGACTACCGCGCGGGCAAGGCCCAGGCCGCCGGGTTCCTCGTGGGCCAGGTCATGAAGCGGACCGGCGGACGCGCCGACGCCGCCGCCGTGCGCGCGGCGCTCGAGGCGCGCCTCGATCCGGCCGCCGGGGCGGGCGAGCCGTGAGACGGGAAGGGGGCCGCGAGGTGAGCGTCCTGAACCTCGCGCTGCTGGGCGCGGGGATCGTGCTCATCGTCCTCGGGTACACGCGGGCCACGCCCGCGTGGCGGCGATACCGCGCGCTGACCGCGCAGGACGACAACGTCCGGCGCTACGAGCAGTGGCGCGGCGGCGCGCGGTCGGACGACCGGACCGGCGCCTCGGTCGCCATGGAGGTGCTCCGCCGCCGGGCGCGCATCTGGGCCGCCGTCGCGGCCGGCGGCTTCGTCCTCGTCTTCCTCGGGTTCCTGCTGCGCTGACGCCCGCTACGCGCCCGCGCCGGTCCCGCGGGGCTCGCCCGGCCGGAAGACCCGGCCGTCCTCGATGAGGGTGCAGCGGTCCATGACGACCGCGAGGCCGGCATCGTGCGCGATGCGCGCGGCCTCCCAGCTGATGACGCCGAGCTGGAGCCACAGGCAGCGCGCCCCCGCCTCGACCGCCTCGCGGGCATGAGGCGGGGCCTCCTCAGGCCGGCGGAAGACGTCGACGATGTCGACGGGTCCCGTGGCCGCGACCGCTTCCGCGAGGGTGGGCCAGGCCGGGAGGCCGGCGATCTCCGTCGCCGTCGGCGTGATCGGGACGACATCCCAGCCCCGGCGTGCGAGCGCGACGAGGACGTCGTGCGAGGGCCGGGCCGGGTTCGCCGACGCCCCGACGATCGCGATCCGCGTGCTCGACCGGAGGATCGCCTCGATCCCCGCGTCGTCGAGGAGCGGGACCGGTCCACGCCCCTCCTGGAGGTCCAGGACCTCCCGCGCCCGCCGGCGCTCCTCCTCCGTCATCGCCGGGCCACCCCGATCAGAAGCCGAACCGCATGAGGATCATGCAGGTGAAGACCGCGACGAAGAGGACGAGCTGGACGAGCGACCCGATCCGCAGGCGACCGGCCAGCGCGGTGAACCCGGCCGGAGGCGGGCCGCCGGCCGACGCGAACGACCAGAGCGAGTCGTCACCGTAGAGCTTCCGCGCGGTCCGCCCCACGACCCCGTCCCCCACGGCGAAGATGGCGATCGCGAGGAGGATCGAGATGCTCCACGTCATGCCGTAGGTCGAGCCGAAGGAGAGGCTGCCGTCACCGGGCGGGAGGGGCCCCCACACGGTGCCGCGGAGCAGCCCGAGCACGATCACCAGCACCCCCGCGATGCGCATGAGCATCGCCATCCGCGGGACGACGGCCCGGCCGACGTCGCGCGCCGACGACGGCGGGATCTTCTGGAGCACCGGCATGAGGACGAAGTCGAGGTAGAGGGAGCCGCCGAACCAGAAGATCGCGAAGATCACGTGAAGCCACTGAACGGCGAACTGGATCCAGTCCATGAGCCCTCCCTGCCGACTCCTGTGCGGCCGGGCCAGCGCCCGTCGGCGGCGCACGGCCCACCACATCGTACCGGGCGGCGACCGGCGGCTGCCGGGCTCCCCTCGGCGCGGCACCCCGGCAGCCGCTCGCGACCGTTGTGGAAGGTCCGTTCGGCCCCCTGAGGCGGCACCGGACGGACCGGGTGAGCGGGTGCCCCGGCGCGTTGCAGCGCCCTTGCGGCCTGTGCATACTCGGGACGGCAACAGGGAATGGTCGCCGCGCCGACGGACGCGCCCGCCGCTCGACGGGCGCTGGAGGAACCGGAGGTCGATCGGCGACCGACGCGTCCCCGTCCAGCCGTCCCCCGCCCCGGGAGGCGGCCCTCGGCCGGAGGGGTCGGAGCAAAGAGGAGACCACGTTGCGCATCCCCAAGTTCATCGTCGGCATCGCCAGCGTCGCGATGCTGGTCGCGGCCTGCTCGAGCAGCGCGACCCCGGCGCCCACCGCGGCCCCCACCGCGGCGCCCGCGACCGCGGCGCCGGCCACCGCGGCCCCCACCGAGGCGCCGACCGCGGCCCCCACCGAGGCGCCGTCGCCGACCGTGGCGCCGAAGGCGTTCAAGGCCTGCCAGGTCAGTGACACCGGCGGCATCGACGACAAGGGCTTCAACGCGAACGCCTGGAAGGGCATGCAGGACGCCGCCACCGAGCTCGGCATCGAGGTCAAGTTCCTCGAGTCCAAGGCCGAGACCGACTACGAGCGCAACCTGCAGCAGTTCATCGACGAGAAGTGCGACATGATCGTCACGGTCGGCTTCCTCCTCGGTGACGCCACGAAGAAGTTCGCCGAGGCGAACCCGCTCACCGAGTTCGCGATCGTCGACTTCGCGTACGACCCGTCCATCCAGAACGTCTCCGGCCTGGTCTTCCAGACCGACGAGGCCGCGATGCTCGCGGGCTATCTCGCGGCCGGGATGAGCAAGAGCGGCAAGATCGGGACGTTCGGCGGCATCAACATCCCGCCGGTCACCATCTTCATGAACGGCCTCGCCGCCGGCATCAACTACTACAACCAGGAGAACGGGACCAAGGTCGAGCTCCTCGGCTGGGATCCCACCGCCGCCGACGGCAAGGGCGACGGCACCTTCACCGGCGACTTCTCCGACAAGGACAAGGGCAAGCAGGTCACCCTCTCGTTCATCCAGGAAGGCGCGGACGTCATCGTCCCGGTCGCCGGCCCGGTGGGCCTCGGCGCCGCCGCCGCCGTCCAGGAGAACAAGGACAACGGCGTCATGCTCATCGGCGTGGACACGGACCAGTTCGTGAGCGCGCCCGAGTACGGCGACGTGACGCTCTCGTCGATCCTCAAGCGGATCGACAACGCCGTGAAGAACGCCGTCAAGGCGTCCTACGACAACACCTTCCAGGGTGGCGTCGCGAACAACACCCTCGCGAACGAGGGCGTCGGGCTCGCGCCGTACCACGACTTCGAGTCGAAGGTCCCGGCCGACCTCACATCCGCGATCGACGCCCTCAAGGCGAAGATCATCTCGGGCGAGGTGAAGGTCAGCGACTACCTCAGCGCGAAGTAGCACCCATCGCATAGCGGACTCGACGGGCGGCGTCTCCACGGGGATGCCGCCCGTCGCGCATCCGGAGGCAGCGGATCTCAGGGGGATCGGGTGAGGCTCGAGCTCCACGGCATCACGAAGCGCTTCCCGGGCGTCCTCGCGAACGAGGCCGTCGACCTGGTCGTGGAGCCGGGCGAGATCCACGCGCTGCTCGGCGAGAACGGCGCGGGGAAGTCCACCCTCATGAACGTCCTCTACGGCCTCTACCGGCCGGACGAGGGCGAGATCCTCATCGACGGGAAGCCGGTGGTCTTCAAGGACCCGGGCGACGCGATCGCCGCCGGGATCGGGATGGTCCACCAGCACTTCATGCTCGTCCCCGTCTTCACCGTGACCGAGAACGTCATGCTCGGCGTCGAGTCCACCCGCGGCCGCACCGGGTTCCTCGACTACGGGTCGGCACGGACGAAGATCGCCGAGGTCTCGGAGAAGCACGGCCTCCACGTGGACCCGGACGCGGTCATCGAGGACCTCCCCGTCGGCGTGCGCCAGCGGGTGGAGATCATCAAGACGCTCTACCGGCGGGCGGACATCCTCATCCTCGACGAGCCCACCGCGGTGCTCACGCCGCAGGAGGACGAGGAGCTCTTCGAGATCATGCGGTCCCTCGCCAAGGCGGGGACCTCGATCATCTTCATCACGCACAAGCTCAACGAGGTCCTCGAGGTCGCGGACACCATCACGGTCCTGCGGCGCGGGAAGGTCGTCGGCGCGGCGAAGCCCGCGGAGACGAACCTCAACGAGCTCGCGGCGATGATGGTCGGGCGGAACGTGAACCTCATCGGTGGACAAGGGACCTGCGTCACCCGCGGCCGATGTCCTCGAGGTGACCGGCCTGAGCGTCCTCGACGACCGCGGCCACCGGGCGGTGGACGGGCTGGACCTGACGGTCCGCGCGGGCGAGATCGTGGCGGTCGCCGGCGTCCAGGGCAACGGACAGACGGAGCTCGTCGAGGCCGTCACCGGGATGCGGCGGTCTCTCTCGCGGGACCATCCGGATCGTCGGGCCAGGAGGTGCATCCGCAGCCGCGCAAGGTCTTCGAGGCCGGCGTGGCTCACGTGCCGGAGGACCGCCTCGAGGAGGGCCTCGTCCCCGGGTTCACGGTCGCGGAGAACCTCATCCTCAACACCTACTACCTGCCGCCGTACGCGAAGGGCATGAACGTCCAGCGCGACGCGATCATCGCGACCGCCACCGAGCTCGTGGGCCAGTACGACATCCGGACGCCCACGATCTTCAACGACGTGGGGAACCTGTCGGGCGGGAACCAGCAGAAGGTGATCGTCGCGCGCGAGTTCTCGCGGCCGATCAAGCTCCTCGTGGCCGCGCAGCCCACGCGAGGCCTCGACGTCGGCTCGATCGAGTACATCCATCGCCGGATCGTCGAGAAGCGGGACGAGGGCGCCGCGGTGCTCATCGTGAGCACCGAGCTCGACGAGGTCCTCGCGCTCGCCGACCGGATCGCGGTCATGTACCAGGGCCGGATCGTCGACATCCTCGACCCCGAGGAGGCCACGCCCGAGAAGCTCGGCCTGCTCATGGGCGGCGCCCGGCTCGACGGGGATGAGCCCCCGGTCGACGCGCAGCGCACAGGCAGCGGCAGCGGGGATCGCGCCGCCGCCGTCCGCGCCCGCCGGCGACGGCGGCGCGACCGCTGGAGACGTCCGATGAGCGGCCAGCCGCCCAAGGGGTCCTGGACGGGCCCGGACACGACCGTCGCGCGCGAGGCCGCCGTCGGCGACGAGCGCATCGAGAAGCCGAGCGCGCCGGAGAGCCGCGGCCGTGGCTGGCTCCGGGTGGACGTCCGCGGCGTCGCGCGCAGCCTCGTCGTCCCCGTCCTCTCGGTCATCACCGCCCTCATCATCGGCGGCTTCGTCATCGTCCTGTCGGACCCGGAGTTCTGGAAGCCCCTCCCGACGGACCCGGTCGGCGCGATCGTCGACGGGCTCGAGGCGGTCTTCGCCTCCTACCAGGCGCTCCTCACGGGCTCGATCGGCAGCCCGACGGAGATCCTCTCGGCGATCGCCTCCGGCGACACGAAGGAGATCCAGACGGCGCTCCAGCCGATCTCCGAGACGCTCCTCTCCGCGACGCCGCTCATCTTCACCGGCCTCGCGGTGGCGGTCGGCTTCCGCGCCGGCCTCTTCAACATCGGCGCCGAGGGCCAGCTGTACATCGGCGCGATCTTCGCCGTCTGGGTCGGGCTTCTCGTTCCAGGGCCTGCCGATGATCATCCACCTGCCGCTCGCGATCCTCGCGGGGATGCTCGGCGGGGCGATCTGGGGCTGGGTGCCGGGCTTCCTCAAGGCGAAGACCGGGGCCCACGAAGTGATCGTGACGATCATGATGAACTACATCTCGTACCAGGTCGTCATGCTCGTCCTGAAGACGGAGGGCTTCCAGCGCCCCGGCCGCGACGACCCGATCAGCCAGAACGTCCTCCCCTCGGCGACGCTCCCGCCGCTCATCGAGGGCCTCCGGGTCCACTGGGGCTTCATCCTCGCCCTCATCGCGGCCGCGGCGGTCAGCTGGCTCCTGTTCCGGTCCACGAAGGGGTTCGAGTTCCGCGCCGTCGGCCTCAACCCCGGGGCCGCGAAGTACGCCGGCATCAACATCAGCCGGACGATCATCCTCGCGATGGTCGTCAGCGGCGCGCTCGCCGGCCTCGCCGGGACCGTGGAGATGCTCGGCACCAGCGGCAAGCTCACCCCGGGCTTCTCGCCCGGGTACGGGTTCGACGCCATCGCGATCGCCCTCATCGGCGGATCGCGGCCGTCCGGCGTCGTCGCGGCGGCGCTCCTCTTCGGCGCCCTGCGCGCCGGCGCCACGCCGATGCAGGCGGCCACCGGCACGCCGATCGACCTCGTCGTCGTCATCCAGGCCCTCGTCATCATGTTCGTCGCCGCGCCGGCTCTCGTCCGCGCGATCTGGCGGATCAAGTCGGTCCGGGCGACGGGCACCGAGGTCTTCTCGAAGGGGTGGGGGTCATGACCGCGGCGACCGCGGCCGTCGGCGCCGCGAGGACGCGCTGGCTCACCCGGGGACGGGTCCTGGGGATCGCCTACCTGGCGCTCGCCGTGATCATCCTCGTCGTCTTCAACGGGATCGCCGGCGAGGAGACGAAGTTCGGCCTGAACTCGGGCCCCAAGCCCGCCATCCCGCTCCCGGACATCATCGTCCCGTCCCAGGCCACGGTCTGGCTCATGGCGGGCGTCTGCGCCTTCCTCGGCGTCATCCAGCTCGTGCGCTCCGGGACCCGCTGGTGGGCGGTCATCCTCGGGCTCGTCGCGGTCGTCTTCATCACCGCGTTCATCACCTGGGCGGCGGCCGGCAAGTCGATGAGCCTCGTGGGGCTCTTCAGCCAGACGCTCCAGCGCTCGGTCCCCATCACGTTCGGCGCCCTGTCCGGCCTCATGTGCGAGCGCTCCGGCGTGGTGAACATCGGCATCGAGGGGATGCTCCTCACCGGCGCCTTCACGGGCGCGGTCGTGGGGAGCGTCGCCCAGAACGTCTGGATCGGCCTCGCCGCCGCGGTGGCCGTGGGCGGCCTCCTCGGGCTGCTCCTCGGGGTCCTCGCGATCCGCTACCTCGTCGACCAGATCATCGCGGGCACCGTCATCAACATCTTCGCGGCCGGCATCACGGCGTTCCTGTCCGCGCGCGTCCTCATGGAGATGCCGGACCTCAACAACCCGCCCCGGTTCCAGCCGGACAAGATCCCGGTCCTCGGGGACATCCCGATCGTCGGCCCGATCGTCTTCACGAACAGCTTCTTCGTGTTCGCGATGTTCGTGCTCATCCTCGTCATCCACATGGCCCTGTTCCACACGCGCTACGGCCTCCGCGTGCGGGCGGTGGGCGAGCACCCGGTCGCGGCCGAGACGGTCGGCATCAACGTCATCCGGACCCGCTACATCAACGTCGTGCTCGGCGGGATGATCGCGGGATTCGGCGGCGCCTACTTCACGCTCGGCTCCACCGGGTCGTTCGACGAGAACATGACCGCCGGCAAGGGCTTCATCGGCCTCGCCGCGATGATCTTCGGCGGCTGGACGCCGATCGGCGCGTTCCTCGCGAGCCTCGTCTTCGGCTTCGCGGACGCCCTCCAGAACCGGCTCTCGATCCTCAACGCCGGGATCCCCTCCGAGGTCCTCCTCATGCTCCCGTACATCGTGACGATCATCGTCGTCGCGGGCCTCGTGGGCCGCGTCCGCGCCCCCGCGGCGGACGGGAAGCCGTTCAAGAGGGAGTAGGCGAGGGGGTCCACGGGCGCCCGCGCCGCTGCGCTCCGGGGCCGTCCTCGGCCGCCCGTCGTCCCGCCCCGACGGGCTACCATCAGGCCCGTGAGGATCGCGCCCAACGACTTCGTCCACCTGCATACGCACACGGAGTTCTCCCTCCTCGACGGGCTGGGGCGGATCACCGACCTCGTGGACGAGGCGGAGCGCCTCGGGTTCTCGCACCTCGCCGTGACGGACCACGGCGCGCTCTACGGCGCCGTCGCCTTCCACCAGGCGGCCCTCGCCCGCGGGATCTCGCCGATCGTCGGCGTGGAGACGTATGTCGCCCGGCGGTCGATGGCCGACCGTGAGGGGAAGGCCGACGCGCAGCCCTTCCACCTCATCCTCCTCGCGGAGAACGACGTCGGCTACCGCAACCTCTGCCGGCTCATCACCGACGCGCACGTCGACGGCTACTACTACAAGCCGCGCATCGACCGCGAGCACCTCGCGCGCCACTCGGAGGGGCTCATCGGGCTCTCCGCGTGCCTCGGCGGCGAGGTCGCGAAGGCGCTCGAGGTGGACGACCGCGAGCTGGCGATCCGCGTCGCCGGGGAGTACGGCGAGATCCTCGGGAAGGACCGCTTCTACCTCGAGCTCCAGGACCACGGGCTCCCGGAACAGCGGCGCCTCAACGGCCAGCTGCTCGAGCTGTCGTCGGCGACCGGGCTCCCGCTCGTCGTGACGAACGACCTCCACTACGTCCACCGGGCGCAGTCGGAGGCGCACGACGTGCTCCTCTGCGTGGGCACGGGCAACCAGATCGACACGCCCGGGCGGATGCGCTTCGAGTCGGCCGAGTTCTACCTCAAGTCCGCGGAGGAGATGGCAGCGCTCTTCCCCGACCAGCTCGACGCCGTCCGGACCACCCGGCGGATCGCGGAGATGATCGACCTCCGCCTCCCGATCGGCGAGACGCGGATCCCGTCGTTCCCCGTCCCGGCGGGCGAGACGGTCGAGTCGTGGCTCCGGAAGGAGTGCGAGCGCGGCCTCGAGGCGCGCTACGGCGACGTGACGCAGGCGATGCGCGACCGCCTCGACTACGAGCTCGGCGTGATCATCCACATGGGCTACGCCGGCTACTTCCTCATCGTGGCCGACTTCGTCCGGTTCGCCCGCGAGCAGGGGATCCAGACGACGTGCCGGGGGAGCGCGCCGGGGTCGATCGTCACGTACACCCTGGGGATCACGCCGGTGGACCCCATCGAGTACGGGCTCCCGTTCGAGCGGTTCCTCAACCCGGACCGCGTGACGATGCCGGACATCGACGTCGACTTCGAGGACGGCCGCCGGGACGAGGTCATCGCGTACGTCACGCGCAAGTACGGACAGGACCACGTCGCCCAGATCATCACCTTCGGGACGATGCTCGCGCGCGCGGCGATCCGCGACGTCGGCCGCGTCCTGGGCCACAGCTACGGCGAGGTGGACAGGATCGCGAAGGCGGTCCCGAACCAGCTCGGCATCAAGCTCGACGAGGCGATCGTCCTCTCGCCCCAGCTCCGGGAGATGTACGAGGGCGACCCGGCCGTCACCCGGATCGTCGACTTCGCGAAGCAGCTCGAGGGCGTGGCGCGCAACGCCTCGACGCACGCGGCGGGCGTCGTCATCAGCCGCGAGCCGCTCACCGACCTCATGCCCCTCCAGCGGGCGACGAACTCCGACGCGCTCATGACCCAGTACGAGATGCACGGGGTCGAGGCGCTGGGGCTCCTCAAGTTCGACTTCCTCGGGCTGTCCAACCTGACGATCCTCCGCCACGCGGTGGACATGATCCGGGCCGAGCGGTCGGTCGAGATCGACCTCGATCGGATCCCCCTCGACGACCCGAAGACGTACGAGCTCCTCGCGTCGGGCGAGACGACGGGCATCTTCCAGCTCGAGTCCGCGGGCATGCGCCGGTACATCCGCGAGCTGCGCCCGACCACCGTCTTCGACCTCGCGGCGATGGTGGCCCTGTACCGCCCCGGCCCGATGGACAACATCCCGAAGTACATCGCGCGGAAGCACGGCCACGAGAAGGTCGAGTACCTCCACCCGCTGCTCGAGCCCTACCTGGAGCGGACGTACGGGATCTTCGTGTACCAGGAGGACATCATGTCCTCCGCGATCGCGCTCGCGGGCTTCACCGGCCCCGAGGCGGACACGCTCGGGTACGCGATCCGGAAGAAGAAGAGCTCGGTCCTCCGCTCGATGCGGGAGAAGTTCGTCGGCCAGGCCGCGGAGCGCGGCGTGCCGGCGGCGACCATCGACGCGGTCTTCAAGGCCTTCGAGCCGTTCGAGCGGTACGGGTTCAACAAGGCGCACGCGACGTGCTACGGGCTCGTCGCGTACCAGACCGCCTACCTGAAGGCCAACTTCACCGTCGAGTACATGACGAGCGTCCTCACGGCCTTCCGGGACCGCGAGGAGAAGGTCGCCGCCGCGGTCGCGGAGTGCCGCCGGCTGGGCATCGACGTGCTCCCGCCCGACGTCCACCGGTCGCACCTCGAGTTCACGGTGGAGGGCGACGCCA
Organism: uncultured Chloroflexia bacterium; assembly: GCA_963844945.1. Taxonomy (GTDB): domain Bacteria; phylum Chloroflexota; class Limnocylindria; order Limnocylindrales; family CSP1-4; genus CAIYQJ01. The sequence continues at coordinate 19,056 of CAWJQZ010000058.1, read as the reverse complement.
TCCGATTCGGGCTCCTCGCGGTGAAGAACGTCGGCGAGGGCGCCATCGAGTCGATCGTCGCGGCCCGCGAGCAGGGCGGCCCCTTCAGCTCGCTCACGGACATGTGCGCGCGGATCGACCTCCGGCTCGCGAACAAGCGCGTCCTCGAGTCGCTCATCAAGGTGGGGGCGCTCGGCGACCTCGGGCATCCCGCCCAGCTGCTCCTCGGCCTCGACGACGCGATCGCCGCCGCGCAGGCGACGCAGCGCGACCGAGCGAGCGGCCAGACGAGCCTCTTCGACCTCGCCGCGGAGCCGTCCATCCTCGAGCGGCCCCTGCCCGACGCGACCGAGGCTCCCAGCCGCGAGCGCCTCCGCTGGGAGAAGGAGCTCCTCGGGCTCTACCTCTCCGACCACCCGCTCGGGGAGGTGTCGGATCGCATGAGCCGGGTCGTCACCGCGTACAGCGGCGACCTCCGCGACGAGCAGCTCGACGGCCAGCGGGTCGTCATCGGCGGCGTCATCACCGGCGTCCGCACGCTCATCACGAAGGCGAAGGCCACGATGGCCGTGGCGACCGTCGAGGACCTGCAGGGGTCGGTCGAGGTCCTCGTCTTCCCGCGCACCTACGAGGAGACGCGCGAGGCCTGGGTGGACGGTTCGATCGTCGTCGTCGCCGGCAAGATCGACCATCGCGGCGAGGAGGTCCAGCTGCTCGCCGACCTCGTGCGCCCGTGGGACGCGGTCGTGGAGGCCGGCGAGGAGGCGTTCGCGGCCGAGGTGGCGGCCGGGGACCGGGGGCGCGGCCGGGGCGGGGGCGACCGATGGCGCGGCCGAGGGAACGGCGGCGGCAACGGCAACGGGAGCGGGTACGGGAACGGCGGAGCCTCCGGGGGCCCCGGGCAGCGCCCGCCCCGCGAGCCCGCGAGCGCGAGCGATGGGCCCGTCGCGGTCTCACCGCTCCGTGGCGCGGTCCCGCCGGCCGGGGAGGCGACCGTCGCGGCCGCGATCCCGTCCGCGATCGCCCCCGGCGACCCCATCCCGACGTACGCCGAGCCGCCCGGCGCGGCCGTGGCCGGGCGCGAGGACGACGAGCCGCCGCTGCCGGACGAGGCCCGCGCCCGCACCTCGGCGGCCGCCGCGGCGGCCACGGCGCCGACCGAGGCCGGGCCCGGCACGACGCTGCACGTCCGGTTCGCCGGCGGCGCCGCGCCGGACGCGGTCGTGCGGGCGATGGAGGGGGTGCGCGAGGTGCTCCGCTCGCGGCCCGGCGGGACCCGCGTCGTGGTCCACGTCCCGCAGGGGGGCGGCAAGCCGCCGCTCCCGATGGAGCTCCGGAGCGGCGTGGCGTACGACGCCGAGCTGCGCGCCGAGGTCGCACGCCGTCTGGGCGACTCCGCCGTGGAGCTGAGCCTGGCGTAGGGGGCGCGGCGCCCCTCACGGTGGCACCACCCGAGGCAGCCCCGGCCGGCTCGCGCCGGCCGGCCCCGTCACGGTATCGGCGGCGCGGCTGCACTCGGGGCCGGCCGAGCCGCCCCGGCCCCGACAGGCGACCCGAGCGCGCTCGTGAAGAACGCGACGAGCCGCTGCTCGTACTCCGCCGGGACGAGGAATGCGGCCTCCGAGTGGTGCGCTCCGGGCACGATCCACGGCTCGACCGGGGTGCCGCCCGCGGTCGCCGCCGCCGCGAGCTCCCCGACGTGGTGGATCCGGACGCGGCTGTCCTCTCCCCGGCGACGAGCGCGAGCGGCCGGCCACCGAGCTTCGCGATCTCCGTGTCCGGGCTCATGGCGGTGACGTGGTCGCCCGAGACGATCGGACCCATGAGGATCGCGGCGTCGAAGAGGAAGCGGGGGAGCCCCTGGCGGTCGAGCTCCTCGTTGCCCATCGAGCGGAAGTCCGCGTAGCTGCTCCCCGCCCAGAGCGCGGCCACCCGCGGCTCCTCGGCCGCCGCCGTGATCGTCACGGGCGCGCCCATGCGACTCGCCGTACAGCGCCGATGCGCTCGGGCGGGATCCCGCGCGTCCTCCACGAGCCAGTCCCAGGCGCCGAGGACGTCGAGGTACTCCTCCGTGCCGCCGGCGTACAGCCCGTCCTCGACCGCGGAGTCGCCGTGGTCGCGCAGGTCCACGAGGAGCACCGAGAAGCCGTTCCGGTGGAGCATGCCGGCCGGCAGGAGGACGACCGGGTCGCGCCGGCACGCGCCCATCCCGTGGACGAGGATGACCGCGGGCGCGTCGGCCGACGCCGCGGGGACCCACCATGCGCGGAGCGCGAAGCCGCGCGGATCGCGGCTGGGGAACGTGACGTCCTCGAAGGAGGGCATCGCGTACGGCGCGAGGTCGAGGGTCGAGGTGAACTCGGTGGAGATCCCCTCCGGGTCGAACCGCGCGGGGTCGTGGTCCGCGAAGCGGCCGCCGCACCCCGATGCGACGGTCATCGTCTGGACGTACGCGTACGTCCCGCCGGCGGCGAGGGCGGCGCCCGCGAGGACCACGACGAGGACGACGGCGAGCAGGATGCCGACGAGGACGCGGTGGCGGCGCATGCACACCCCCCGGCGCCGGTCCACGGCGCCACGCCCCCGCGCAAGCGGGCCGAGCGGTGGGGCGCCCACGGCGCCACCGCGGCCGCTGCGGGGCGGGCTCGGGACGACGATGCTGCGGGCGAGCGATCCGCGCGAGTGCCGAACGTCGCCGCGGGTCGGCGGCCCGGCGGGCCGCGCCTCAGTCGGCGGCGGTGCCCTCGGAGGACTCGGCCTGCTGGGCGCGCAGCGCCTGGACGACGGAGAGCTGCTCGTAGAACTCGGACCGGACCGACTTCTCCTGGTCGGCGTCGAGCCCGAGCTCCTTGGCGATCTGGCCGAGCGTCGCGTTCTCCTCCGCGGAGATGAGGTCGGTTGCGCCGACGCGATAGCAGGCGCGGAGGATCTGCAGCTTCTCGTCGGTCGTCGCCCGCGAGGCCCAGTCGCGCGTGATGATGTAGTCCTCGGTGGCGCCGTAGAGCCGCGACTGCGTCTTCGCCATCTCGACGACGAGCACCGCCTCCGCCTCGGGGATGCCCCCGACCTCGATGACGATCCCCTCCATCGTCGCCGTCTCGGCGTCGGAGACGTCCATGTCGGCGAGCGCGGCCCGGCTCAGGACGTAGGCGAAGCCGGCGAGGTAGCGGGCGCGCTCCTCGGGCATCGCGTCGAGCTGCGCGGAGATCCGGCGGATCACCTCGGCCTCGGCCTCGGCGTCGACGACCGGCTGGCCGCTCGCATCGAGGGGGGCCGGGCGCTCGACGATGTCCTTCTCCTGCATGCCGAGGTAGTGGCGCCAGGACATTCGTGACTCCAGTGGGGCCGGCGGGGCCGGACGAGGGCGGGACGAGGGATGGACGGGGTGGCTGCGCGCCGCCTCCCGGCGGTCGAGCCCGCACAGGGTACACCGGCGCCGCCGACGTGCTCGACGGAGGGGGGCTAGAGTCCACCCTGCGACCCGCGCGTCTACCGTGGGCGCCGTGGGAGGGTCGGATGCTCGAAGGTCGGGTCGAGGTCGCGCCGGGCGTCGCGCTGGCCGTGCGGCGGTGGGACCCGTCGGGGGCGCGGCTCGCCGCGGGCGGAGAGGGGAGCGGCGGCGACGCCGGCAGTCCGGACCTCCACGCGAGCCCGGGCCCCGGCCCGGCCCCGTTCCTCCTCGTCCACGGCCTCGCGTCGAACGCGCGCACGTGGGATGGCGTCGCGGCGCGGCTCGCGGCGGAGGGCCACCCCGTCGTCGCGATCGACCAGCGCGGCCACGGCCTCTCGGACAAGCCGGACGACGGCTACGACTACGCGACCGTGACCGCGCGACCTCGCCGCCGCGATCGACGCGCTGGGGCTCGACCGGCCCGTCGTCGCCGGCCAGTCCTGGGGCGGGGACGTGGTGCTCGAGCTCGCCGCGCGCCACCCGGCGGCGGTCCGCGGCGTCGCGTGCGTGGACGGCGGCCTCATCGAGCTCTCGCGGGCCTTCCCGGACTGGGAGACCTGCGCGGAGGCCCTCGCGCCGCCCCGCCTGGACGGGATGCCCGCGGTCGAGCTGGAGGCGCGGATCCGCTCCGGCCACCCCGACTGGTCGGACGTGGCCATCGGCGCCACCATGGCCAACTTCGAGGTCCGGCCCGACGGGACCGTCTCCCCGCGGCTCACCCGCGAGCGCCACATGCTGATCCTCCGCGCGATGTGGGAGCACAGCCCGTGGGCGGCGCTCGGGTCGGCGGCGGCGCCCGTCCTCCTCTGCCCGGCCGACACGGGCGACGCCGGCGTGGACCGCGGGCAAGCGCGCCGCCTGCGAGCGCGCCGTCGCGTCGCGTCCGGGCGTCGCCGTCCGCTGGTTCTCCCCATCCGACCACGACATCCATCTGCAGCACCCGGCCGAACTGGCGGGTGTGCTGCACGATGCGACGCTCGACGGATCCCTCGCGTGACCGCCGGCCTCCCGCGCCTCTTCGCGATCATGGGCTCCGGCGAGACGGCGCCCACCATGGCGCGCGTCCACAGGTCGCTCCTCGAGCGGCTGGGCCCGCCGCCCGTCCCCGCCGTCCTGCTCGACACCCCGTACGGCTTCCAGGAGAACGCCGACGACATCTCCGGCCGCACGATGGACTACTTCCGCGAGACCGTCGGCGACCCCGATCGGCGTGGCCACGCTGCGGACGGCGGACGACGACCCGGTCGCCCGCGCGACGGCCGTGGCGCGCATCCGCGAGGCACGGTACGTCTTCGCCGGACCCGGGAGCCCCAGCTACGCCCTTCGGCAGTGGTCCGCGACGGAGGTCCCGCGCCTGCTCGCCGACAAGCTCGCGGCCGGCGGTGCGGTGGTCCTCGCGAGCGCGGCAGCGCTCACGGCGGGCGTCGTGACGATCCCCGTCTACGAGGTCTACAAGGTGGGCGAGGACCCGGCCTGGCTCCCCGGCCTGGACCTCCTGTCGGCGGCCGCCGGGCTGTACGTCGCGCTGTGTGCCGCACTACGACAACAACGAGGGCGGGACGCACGACACCCGCTTCTGCTACATGGGGGAGCGGCGCCTGCGCATCCTCGAGGCGGCGCTTCCGACGGGCGCGTTCATCCTGGGCGTGGACAGCCACACGGCCCTCGTCCTCGACCTCGACGCGGGCACGGCGACGGTCGCGGGAGCCGGCGGGGTGACGGTCCGCGTGGACGGGCGGAGCATCGTGATCCCTGTCGGGGACGACGGTCCCGACCGAGGAGATCCGGGCGGCAGCCGAACGCCTGCGGATCGGGGACGGCGCGGGGGACGGAGGAGGCCGGACGCCCGCGGGCGCCGGAGCGCCCCGGCGGTGCAGCGATCGGCGGCGAGGATGCCGGCGGATCCGACGGCGCTCCGGCAGCGGAGCGCGCCGACGTGAGCGCGACGCTCGCTGCGGCCGTCACGGCCCACGAGCGCACGTTCGACGACGCGATCGCCGCACGGGACGTCAGGGGCGCGGTCGGCGCCATCCTCGCGCTCGAGGACGACGATCGTCGCCTGGTCGCGCGACACCGGCGACAGCGCCGACTACGACCACGCCCGCTCGGTGCTCCGGTCGCTCGTCGTCCGCCTGGGCGACCTCGCGCAGGAGGGCGCCCGCGACCCGCGCGAGGCGGTCGCGCCGTTCGTGGACGCGCTCCTCGACGTGCGGCTCCGGGCGCGCGAGGCGAAGCGACTGGGCGACCTCCGACGCGATCCGCGACCGGCTCGTCGCGGCGGGGATCGAGGTCCGCGACACGCCCGCGGGGACCGAGTGGGACCTCGTCGGCCGTCCGGCACGGACGGCAGGGGCGGTCGCCGGAGACTGACATCCGCGCGCCGTCGGCGCCCGCGTCGCCTCAGTCCTCGATCACCTGCCACGACTCCACGACGATCTCCACCACCTCGCCGGCCGCCAGGCCCTCCACGATCACCGGGAGCGTTCCCGTGCCGATCGCCGCGCGGACCTCGCGCCCGTCGGGCGTGATGCCGGTCACGATGCCGATCGTCGACGTCCCATCCCAGTCCACCGCGGTGATCCGCAGCGCCATGCGCGGGACGTCGCCGTTCGCGCCGGGCGACTTCACGCGTCGAGCGGCTGGAGCGTCTCCTGCGGCGCGAAGAGGAAGCGGTAGACGAGCCCACCGATGAGGCCGCCGACGAGCGGCGCGACCCAGAACAGCCAGAGCTGCTCGATCGCCCAGCTGCCCTGGAAGAGGGCGACGCCGGTGCTGCGCGCCGGGTTCACCGACGTGTTGGTGACCGGGATGCTGATCAGGTGGATCAGGGTGAGCGTGAGGCCGATCGCGATCGGGGCGAACCCGGCCGGCACGCGGCGGTCCGTCGCGCCCATGATGACGAGCACGAAGAACGCGGTCAGCAGGACCTCGACGATCGCCGCCGACAGCAGCGAGTAGCCACCCGGCGAGTGCTCACCGAAGCCGTTCGATGCGAAGCCCGCGCTCGCATCGAAGCCGGGCGCCCCGCTGGCGACGACGTACAGCACGCCGCCGGCCGCGATGGCGGCGATCACCTGCACGACGATGTAGGGAAGGAGGTCGCGCAGGTCGAACCGTCCCCCGGCCAGGAGGCCGAGCGAGACCGCCGGGTTGAAGTGGCCGCCCGAGATGTGGCCGACCGCGTAGACCATCGTCAGCACGGTGAGGCCGAACGCGATCGCGACCCCGAGGTAGCCGATGCCGACATCGGGGATCCCGGCGGCCAGCACCGCGGCGCCGCAGCCGCCGAACACCAGCCAGAACGTCCCGAAGAACTCGGCGCCGAGCCGCTTGCTCATGGGCATGGGGTCTTCCTCCGCTCCTTCGTGAGACGCGAGACGGTGCCGGGTCACGCCCCACGGCGCGGCCGGCAGCGCGACGATACCAGCCCCCCGGGGCCGCTCGCCGCGCCGCGGGACCGCATGGTCCTCGGTCCGGTCGCCCGGCGTGACGTGCGACACGCCGGGCAGGTGAGTCGACTCCGGGCCGGCGCTCGCAGGCGATCCGTCGTCGCCTGGCCAGCGATCCGCACCCGGATGAGGAGGTGGAAGCGCCGGAGTAGCCCGGTCTTGACCGCGCGTTCGATCAAGGTGCCGCGATCGACTTAGTCCTCGGTCACCTGCCAGAACTCGACGACGGTCTACAGCACCTCGCCGGCCGCCAGGCCCTCCAGATCACCGGGAGCGTCCCCGCCCCGATCGCTGGGCTCACGAGGCCTCCAGGATGCCGATCGCGCCGTGGCCGACCATGTCGAACGCGTGCGTCACGAACGAGTACATGCCCTTCTCGGGGATCGTGAGCTCGACGATGGCGCCCTGTGCCGGTGCCAGGTCCACCGCCTGGCTGCCCCAGCCGCCGGCGTTGCCCGGCAGCAGCGAGACGCCCTCCTTGATGACCGTGTCGAAGACCGTCCCGATGACGTGGAAGGAGCTCCACTCGTTCGGGCCCGCGTCGAGCACGAAGATCCGGACCCGGTCCTTCGCCTTCACGGCGACCGGATGGTCGCGGTACTGATCGGCGACGCCGTTGAAGACGACGAAATCCGGCGCGGGGTCGGTCGCGTTCGCCTTCGCGTAGCTCGCCGGCTGGCCCTGGCCCCCGAGGTACCACTCCGACTGGACGATCGCCAGCTCGCGATCGACGTGCGGCAGCCCGCCCCGCGGCTCGACGATCACCATCCCGAACATGCCGTCCGCGATGTGCAGGAGCGCCGGCGCGGTCCCGCAGTGGTACATCCAGACGCCCGCGTACGCGGCGCGGAACGTGTACGTCCACGAGGCGCCCGGGGCGATCTCGACCATCTGGTGGTCCATCGCCGTCTGGCTCGCGTGGAAGTCGATCGAATGCGCCATCGACGTGCGGTTCACGAGGTGGACGCGCACCGTGTCGCCGAGGTGGACCCTGATCGTGGGACCGGGGACGGTCCCGCCGAAGGTCCACACGTGGACGACGTAGCCCGTGGCGACGGTCATCGCCTTCTCCTCGATCGGGAGGTCCACGTCGTGGACGGTGCCCTGCATGACCGGCGGCGCGTCGATCGGCGCGACGACGTACGCGGGAGCGTTCGGGTCGGGTGGCGGCGTGCCGCCACGTGCGGCGCCGCACGGCGCGACGCGTCGCGGTGATGCCTGCGACGGCGCCCGACGGCGCAGGGGCGCCCGTCGTGGCGGTCGGCGGTGCGGCGGTCCCGCTCGGCGACGCAGCGCCCGTGGACGCAGGTGGCGATGCGGCCGGTGATGCGCCGGCGGCCCCGGTCGTCGCCACCACGCCGCTCGTGGCCGCGCCGGTGGACGCGGGTGGCGACGCGGCCGCTGCGGGTGGTGCCGATGGCGCCGGCACGAACGTCCAGTCGGGCGCGGCCGCTGCGGTGCAGCCGGCGAGGAGGAGGACGAGGCCCATGGCCGCGAGGGTCACGGACCGCGCGCTGGTGGGACGCATGCGATGGTCCTTCCTCGAGCCGCTCCTTCGGCGGGCTCGCTGCGGTGCAGTGTTCGCCCCTCCGGCCGGACCGTCGAACGCCTCGGCGCCCGGCGATGCGCTCCCGGAGGGACGGGTCTGCGCGACGCGATCGGTCAGCTGCCGGCCCACCCGTCGCATCGCGGGTCGACGACGCCTCAGCGCACCTCCGTCACGTGGATCGCCTGCGCGCGTGCCACCTGCTGCATCAGCGCGCACACTGCCAGGTCGTCGGGGGCCTCCGCGAGCCGGTGCGCGAGGGCGGGCAGCATCGCCTCAGGGAGGCGCGCGCGGCGTCGCGGGCCACTTCCTCGAGGACGGCGTCCACCCACGCGCGGCACTCGGACGGGAGGTCGACGGGATCCGTCGCGCCGATCAGGTCGACGCCGAGGTCGCACCGAGTCCGCTCGACGAGCTGCTGGCCGTACATCTGCTCGAGGCGGTCGGTGAGCGACCGCAGGATCGTCTCGTCGGAGTCATCCATCACGCCTGCTCCAGCGTCCGTCGCCAGGTCCAGGGTCTCTATCCGGATCCGGCCTCTCGATGTGACGTGCCGCGATCCGCGCCCGCCCATCGTTCACGCGAGCCTCGTTCGTCGCGCGTATCGTGTACCATATGACAACTGATGTCGGAGGACAACAAAACACGTGGATGAGCGTCTGGTCGAGGCGGTCGAGCGGTTGGTCGTCGAGGCCGTCGGGATCACGACCGTCGCCCTGGGCCAGGCGATCCCGGGCGTCGACGTCACCCTGCCGCAATGGCGAGCCCTCGTCGTGGTCGGCGGGCGGGCCTCCGGGATCAGGGTCGGCGAGATCGCCGCGCGCATCGGCTCCTCGGTCCCGACGGCGAGCCGCCTCGTCGGTCGGCTGGAACGCCGCGGACTCGTCGAGGTCGAGCGCGACGAGGCGGACCGGCGGGCGACGCTCGTCCGGCTCACCACGCTGGGGGAGGCGCATCGCCTGGCGGTCGTCGAGCGCCGGCGCGACCTCATCCGTCAGTCACTGGTGGCTCGAGGCCCGCTCCCGCCGGATCTCGCGGGAGCCCTCGAGGAGATCGGCGAGGCACTCGCCACGTACGGGTAGAGACGGTATGGACAGCACGCATCCCCTTCAGGTCCAGCCGGAGAGCCGGCCGGCCGCCGCAGGCTCGGTCGGCGACGCGCGTGAGGGCAGCCCGACCGGCGACACGGGCACCACGCCGCGGCTCGACATCCGCGCCCGCATCACGATCACGCCGTGGACGGATGTCGCCTTCGCGACCGCGGTGCGCGAGATCCTCCAGGAGGTCCGGATGTCGCCGGAGATCGAGTTCGGCAACGGCGGCGGGTCCGTCCTCGCCCAGCGACTGCTCCGCACGCGCGGCTACGCCCACGCTCGCGTGGTGGATGCCCGGGACATCGACGAGGCGATGCGACGCACCGCCCACTGGCTCGTGCTGCGGGACGGCTGACCGGGAGTGCCCGACCGCATGCACGGTGCCGACAGGAGACACGACATGGAGACAGGAGCAGACGCGCCTGCGACCCGCGCCCACGGAGCGGTTCGCCGGCTCGGAGCACGTCTACGATCTCGCCGAGGTCGCCGCGCAGCTGCGGGCGGAGCCGCATCCGGCCACCGACGGCCATCGGCAGATGACGATCGTCCACCACGGTCCGGTGGCGCTCGTCCTCTTCGACTTCGAGGCCGATGGCCGGCTCACGGACCACGTGGCCGACGGTCTGGTCACGATCCACACCCTGGCAGGCCACGTCGCGGTGCGGACATCGGAGGCCGTCCGCGACCTCCCGGCGGGGAGCCTCCTCGTGCTGTCCCCGGGGGTGGCGCATGACCTGCACGCGAGCGTGCCGAGCCAGGTCCTGCTCACGGTGCACATGCAGGCGACCCCGTGACCCGATGCGGGGAGGCGCCCCGTCCCGTGCCGAGCGATGCTGACGGTGCGACGGCGTGGCCCCGATGACCGGCGACCCCGTCCTCGATGTCGACGCTGCCTCGCGCGGCAGCGTCCGGCTGAAGCGCGCCTACGACGATCCGACCCCGGACGACGGCTACCGCGTGCTGGTGGATCGTCTCTGGCCGCGTGGGCGGACCAGGCAGCAGCTCCGACTCGATGACTGGGCGCGCGACCTTGGGCCGAGCACGCAGCTGCGCACGTGGTTCGGCCACGACCCGGCACGCTGGGAGGAGTTCCAGAGGCGCTACCGCGCGGAGCTCGCCGACCCCGAGCGGACGCAAGACGCTCGACGCCCTCGCCGATCGAGCACGCGGCGGTCGGCTCACGCTCGTCTACGGGGCGCGCGACACGGAGCACAACGAGGCGCGGGTGATCGCCGACGGCTTCCGCAGCCGGATGCCGGCGCGGAGCGATCATGACCGCCCGACCGGCTTGGTCGGGGCGCGATAGCGAACGCCGGGACCAACGGAATAGCGAGCATTCGAGACGTCGCGGTCCGTCTCGGCTCCCACGCTAGGACGTCGCCGGATCAGCACCGGCGAGAAGCGGAGAGGGGCAGGGTCGGGAGATGGTGGTCACGCCGGACGCCGCGACGGTCGCGATCGTCGCCCTTGTCGGAGCCGCCTGTGTGCTCTGGGCGATCCCGGACGGCCGAGGGTGCTCCCGGTGCCCGCACTGCATCGCCCGCGAGGAGGCGAGCGAGCGAGCGCAGCGTGAACTCAGGCACGACGTCGACCACAAAGGCATGGGTTTCGCGGACGGCGCGCCCGACCGCTTCCCATGCCTGGACGAACATTGCCCGCGGAATCCGCGCCGGGCACGACTCGGGTGAGGGAAGCCTCGGCCCCACCCGGCTGCGCCACCGATGGGTCCGGCGGGAGCCCGCTGCCGGGAGATAGCGAACCCGCACCGCCCGGAATAGCGAGCTCTCGAGACGGCGGGGGTCGGGTCCGCGACCACCATTGGCCCGCCGGACGGATGACCGGCTCCGACCTGAGAAGGGGCACCGAACCATGAACGACTACTTCGCCGGGCGCCTAGCGCACGAGCGGCAGGCGGACTTCATGCGCGAGATCGCGCGCGACGAGCTCGCCGCGGAGGCCCGACGCGCCCGGTCCGGAGAGGCGGCGACCGAGGCGTCCGAGGCCGACCTCGCGCTCCCGGTGCAGCGTCGCGTGTCCGCCCTGCTCCTCCGCTTCGGCCCGGCACGACTCGTCGCCCGCGGACATCGCCCGTAGATTGCGGGCGAGCGTATCCTCGCCCGATGAGCGGCAGGCTCGTGAGTCCGACCTTCGTCGGACGCAGGGAGGCGCTGGCGGCCGCCCAGGAGACGCTGAGGCGGATCGAGGACGCTCGCCCCGCCCACCTCCTTGTCGCCGGCGAGGCGGGGATCGGCAAGACGAGGTTCGCCGAGACGGTCAGCGAGCTCGCGATGTACGGCGGGTCTCGTCGTCCTTCGCGGCGGCTGCGTCCACCTCGAGTCCGGCGAGCTGCCCTACGCGCCGATCGGCGAGGCCCTGCGCGGGCTTGCTCGACGCCTTGACCCGGGAGCACTCGCGGCCGTCGTCGCCGACGATGGCGCCGTCCTCTCCCGGATCACGCCCACGATCGGGCAGCGCGATGCTCGATCGCGGGCGGCAGGATCGGCGGACTCCGCGCGTGCGCACCTGATGGAGGCGCTCCTCGGGTCACTCGCCCGCCTCTCCCGGGATTCTCCGGTCCTCTTCGTCGTGGAGGATCTCCACTGGGCCGACTCCGCGTCGCTCGACACGCTCGCGTTCCTGATCCGCTCACTCCGTGATGAGCGGATCGGGCTCCTCCTCACGTTCCGCTCCGACGAGCTGCACCGGCGCCATCCCCTCCGCCCGTGGCTCGGCGAGGTCGAACGACTGGGGACCGTCCGACGACTCGAGCTCGGGCCGCTCGAGCCGGTCGAGACGGCCGAGCTGATCGCGGCGATCCGCGGCGATCTCCCACCGCGCGAGCTCGTCGACCGCATCCAGCGCCGCTCCGACGGCAACCCGTTCCTCATCGAGGAGCTCCTGGCTCGGGATGATGTGCGAGCTGATCGATCGACTCTCTCGCCGGACCTTCGCGACATCCTCCTCTCGCGGGTCGGGAGCGTGTCAGACGAGGCGCAGACGATCCTCGGCATCGCAGCCGTGGCCGGACGGAAGGTGGATGCGGCGCTCCTGGCGCAGGTGAGCACGCTGGCGCCGGAGGCGCTCGACGCCGGACTGAAGGACTGCATCGAGCGGGGGTTGCTCGTCGTCGATCATGGCGAGAGCCGAGACCGCCTCGCCTTCCGACATGCACTCATCGCCGAGGTCGTGTACGACGGCATCCTTCCGAACGAGCGGATCCGCCTCCATCGGGCGATCGCCGAGATCCTCGCCGCCCGGACCGCGTCGCCGGGCCCGCCGGAGCCGGGTCACTGGGCGGAGCTTGCCGGGCACTGGGATGCCGCCCGGGACGAGGTTCGCGCGTTCGATGCCGCCCTCCACGCGGCCGACGAGGCCGAACAGTCGTTCGCGTGGGCCGCGGCCCTCGCACAGTACCGTCGCGCCCTGGCGGGTTGGGAGCTCGTGCCCGACCCGGAGGGGATCGCGGGGTTCGACCGCGTCGAGCTCCTCAACCGAGCCGCGACGGCCGCCTCGCCGGGCGACTTCCTCCGGGGGGCCGCCATCCCGCTGCTCCGCGAGGCGATCGCGGAGGCGGACCGTCGGGGCGACCCAGCGCGCTCCGCGCTGCTGCGCGGGCGGTTGAGCCACGCGCTCTGGGTCAACGGTCATCCCGCGGAGGCGCACGCGCTGCTCCGCGAGGCGCTCGAGCTCGTGCCGCCGGATCCCCCGACCGTCGAGCGAGCGTGGATCCTCGCCCGCCTCGCGCAGAACCTCATGCTCGACGGGAGCGATCGCGACTCGCAGGACTTCGCCGAGGCCGCCGTCGACATCGCCCGCGAGCTCGGCGACCGCCGGGTCGAGACCCATGCCCTCAACACGCTCGCGTGCGCCCTGGTCGGTCTCGGCAGGTGTGAGCTGAGCGCCGAGAGCATGGAGCGGGCCCTCGAGATCGCGCTGGAGCTCGGCGAGCCCGACAGCGTCGAGCGTGCCTACAGCAACGCGGTGGAGATCCTCGGGATCTGCGGGCGCGACGAGCGCGCGCTCGAGGTCGCATGGGCGGGAATCGAGCGCTCGGCGGCGCTCGGCATCGGTGAGGTCGACGCCGCGCAGATCGCGTTCCATGTCGCCGAGGTGTTGTACGAGTGCGGTCGATGGGCGGAGGCTGGCCGCCTCCTTGCCCAGGCGCGCCTCGACGCGCCGGCGTCGGATGATGACGTCCTCCCGCTGGCGAACAGGGTCGAGGCCCTCGCGAAGAACGTCGCCCTCGCCGTCGGCACGGGCGACTCGGTCGCAGCGACGAGATGGCTGGAGTGGGTCGGCGACCGACTCCGCGACGGGTTCGAGTCCGAGTACCAGTACACCGGGCCCTATGCGTGCGCTCGTGCCGAGCTCGCGCTCTGGCAGGGACGGCCCCGCGAGGCATCGGCCGCGATCGCGGACGCCCTCCCGCGCCTCGAGCAGACCGACGACATCCGCTACCGGATGCGGCTGCTCCGCCTCGGGACCCGTGCCGCCGCCGACCTCGCCGAGGCGGCTCGCGATCGTCGAGACCCGACGGCCCTCGCCGAGGCGCTCGGCCTCGCGGCGGCGCTGCGCACGCGCTCCGTCTCCGCGATCGCCGCGATCTCCGGGATGGACGGTGGTCTCGCCCACGAGCTCGCGGCCGAGGAGGCGACGGTCGCCGCGGAGGAGACGCGCCTCCACGGCGCGAGCGACCCCCTCGCCTGGCGCGAGGCGGCCGCACGCTGGCTGATCCGTGGGCGCCCATACCACCGTGCCTACGCTCGCTACCGCGAGGCCGAGGCGAGCGTCGGCCGCGGCGAGCGAACGGAGGCGGCCGCGGCGCTCGGCGAAGCGGCGGTCATCGCCGCGGGCCTCGGTGCCCGGCCGCTCCTCGACGCGATCGAAGCACTCGGGCGACGTGCGCGGATCCCCTCCGGCCCCGCGAGGCCGCACCGGACGGCGGCACGGCGGAGGTGGACGCGGCCGCCGCGTTGGCGAGCGAGCTGGGACTGACGCCACGCGAGCGCGAAGTCCTGGAGCTCGTCGCGCGGGGGATGACGAACCGCCAGATCGCCGACACCCTCTTCATCAGCGTCAACACCGCGGGGATCCACGTGTCGCGGATCCTGGGCAAGCTCGACGTCGCGAGCCGGACCGAGGCCGCGAGCAAGGCCTACCGCCTCGGACTCGTCGCGAGGTGACGGCGGGGGTCCCAGACGCGCGCGTCGTTGTCTGGTACCGAGGGTGGGATTCGAACCCACATGACCTTTCGGCCGGCCGATCTTGAGTCGGGGCGACACGGTCCGACGGAGTCCGGCCTGTACCGGGTTTCGTGCTCGGATCGGGGCGCTGAGCACGGCCGGACAGGGGAGCGAGTCCGTCCCGGTCCGGCCCGCATGCTACCGATCTGTGGCACCAGTCAGAGGCCGTCGAGCTGGCCGCTACGGCCTCGTCGGGGCCGCGGGGACCGGAAGGGCGGCCCGTCCACTGGCCGTGGCTGGTCCCGGGATCTTGTCCCGGTCGCCGTAGGCGCTCGCGCCGTAGTGGCCGAGGTCGAGCACGAGGGCGATGTCACGTCCGCTGTCGGGCGCGTTTGACAGCGGTGACAGGGCCGTACGTCGTCGCCGACCGTAGCGCCGAGGGTCCGCGTCGTCCTCGTCAGCCAGGCAGCCCATTCTCCGACGGGACGATCGCCGCTTCATGCTGCGTCGAGAACCCTCACGGCGCGGGCGCGAGCCTCACACACGTACGCGTCCCACCTGCGGTCACCTCGAACCACAGCGAGGTGCCGTCTTTGATCGCCGAACGCAGGCGAACGAGAGCCGACCCGTCGAAGGTCCACTGCTGGGTCCACGTGCCGCCGGTGGTGGTCACGAAGGCGGGCATCACGAGGATCGTTGCGGCGGCCGCGTCACAGGCAGCTCCGGCGACGATCCGTGCCGCGACGGAGACACCCGTCTTGAGGTGACTCAGCGAGAAGGCCGACGTGGCCCATCCGGTCGGCGGCACCGCGAGGGCAGCGCGGCCCGAGAGGCCCGCCACGGCGATCGTCGCGGCGCAGGAGACCCCCGCAGTCGGGGAGGCCGCTTGGCGACGGGCGAAGCTGACGTCCACCGGGACGCTGCTGCTCGTCGTCGTGGCGTTGCCGAGTTGCCCGCCCTTGTTCGAGCCCCAGCACTTGACTCTGCCGCCGCGCGAGATCGCGCACGCGTAGTTCGAGAAGCCGTTGACCGCGATCGCCGTGACGCCGCTCGTGAGGCCCGAGACGGCGACCGGGGAGGGGCTGTCGACCGTCGTTCCATCGCCGAGCTGGCCCCACGTGTTCGAGCCCCAGCACTCGACCCCGCCGCTGCTCGTGGTGCCGCAGATGTGGGACTGCCCGGCGGCGATCGCGCCGACCCGGTGCTCGAGGCTCTCGACCTCGACCGGGATGAAGCTGTTCTCCGTGGTGTCTTCCCAGAGCAGGCCGCCCTTGTTCGCGCCCCAGCACAGGACCCCGCCGCTCGCCGTGATAGCGCACGTGTAGCCGTCACCCGCGGCGATCGACGTGACCCCGCTCGAGAGGCCCACCACGTCGACCGGAACGGTACTCTGGGACCGGGAGCCGTTGCCGAGCTGACCGTCACCACCGTACCCCCAGCACTTCACGCCGCCAGCGCTCGTGAGGGCGCACGTCTGGAAGCCGCCTGCGACGATCGCACGGACCCCACTCGAGAGGCCCACGACGTCGACAGGGGTGAGGCTAGAGGTCATGGTGCCGTCGCCGAGTTGCCCTGCGCCGTTGTTGCCCCAGCATCTGACACCGCCCTCGGCCGTGATCGCGCACGTGTGGCCGCCCCACCCGGCGGCGATCGCGCGAACGCCGGTCGGGAGGCCGACGACGTCGACCGGCGTGAGGCTCTGCGTCGTCGAGCCGTCGCCGAGCTGGCCGGCTTCGTTGCCGCCCCAGCACTTGACCGCGCCGCTGCTCATGACCGCACAGGTGTGGCCCTCACCCGCGGCGAGGGCTGCGACCCCGCTCGCGAGACCGACGACCGGTACCGCCGTCAGCCGATCGGTCGTCGTGCCGTCACCGAGCTGGCCGGAGTAGTTCGCTCCCCAGCACATGAGCCCGCCGCCGCTCGTGATCGCACAGGCATGGTAGGACCCGGCAGTGATCGCGGTGATCGGGGGCATGGGCGCGGCAGCTGTGACGGCCGGTGGGAGCGAGATCGCGAGAAGTGCGGCCGCGACGAGTCCCACCGCGACGGTCCGAAGCGTCCTCATGATGCCCTCACGGATACGCTGCGAGCGGCTGGGTCCCACCGATGGCCTGGCGCTCTCCCCGGGCGGAGACGAAGTGCCGCGGGTCCCGCCCGCTGCGACGGAATGTCACCTCCGGGTCGGGGCGCCGCCAGTGCCGAAGGGCGCCCAAGGGCATCAGACGCGGAAGCGACCCGCGGCGTGGGCGTCCGGACAGGGCGATAGCCGATCCTGGTCGCGGACGCCGAGCGAGCGGCGCAGATCCCACTCGCCGAGATGCTCCGGCCGTATGGAGATCGGTGAACCACGCCTCTTCGAGCGCTAATTAGGCGGCTCGGACTCAGGCCGCCTCCGGGGTCTGGGTCCGTCCGCCCCGTGCGACCGCTTGTGCTCACGTGTGGCGGGGAGGTTCCCGCTGCCGGTCGTCGAGCTGGCCGCGACTGGCCCACTGGGGTGGCGGGGATCGTCGCGGACGCGCGGAGCGAGGGCGCGCGGGGAGGCTAGGCCGACTCGTCCCCTTCGAGTTTGGCCATCGACTGCTTCGGTCGGCCGAGGTCGCCGCTCGGCATGCTCGGGACGAAGGGCCACGCGATGCGGCGGCCCATCAGGCCGCGCTCGAGCGGATCCGTTCGAGCAGCCGCAGCGATCCCAGGACGGCGGTCGCAGGGCGCGGCCAGACAGCGGCGCCGCGGACCGCCGCCGCGAACGCCGTCACCATCCGCTCGTACGGATCGTCGGCGGGCAGGCGGAGCGTCTCGCGCCGGCCGTCCCGTGGACCAGCTCGATCGCGGTCGCGCCGGCGCCGCCGGTATGTGCCCGGTCGTCGATCATGAGTCGGCCGGCCGTGCCGGTGATCGAGGAGCTGGCGCTCCGGCAGCTCGAACGAGGCGAGCGCGGAGGCCGTCCGGCCGTCGCCCAGCCGCACCAGGCGGCCGTCGTGGTTCGACGCCGGTCGGTCCCGAGGTGGCGCTCGCCGAGACGCTCGGTCAGGGCCCACAGCTCGATGACCGGGCCCGAGACAGTAGATCCCGACATCGAGCAGCGCACCGCCGCCCTGGCCGGGATCCCAGCGGTAGTTCCCGCCCTGCTGGGCGCGATCGTGAACGTGAACTCGGCGCGGACGTGACGGATCGTTCCCAGCTGGCCCGAGCCGGCCATCGCCAGCGCTCGTCGCCAGCGCGGCTGGAAGGGGGTCATCCAGGCTTCGGCGAGCAGGACGCCCGCGCTCCCCGCCGCCCGGAACATCGCCTCCGCGTCCGACGCGATCGGTGCCAGCGGCTTCTCGCACAGCACGTGCTTCCCGGCTCTGCCGCCCGTTCCGACCACTCGCGATGGAGCCCATTGGGGAGCGGGATGTACACGGCCTCGACGTCGGGGTGCGCGAGGACCGCCTCGTACGAACCGGCGTCGACCGCTCAAGACCGGCCGGGACGGGCCGCCGCGACTCGCGACGGCGACCAGGCTCGTCGACCCGGAGGCCTGGATCGCCGGGATGACCGCGCGGGTCGCGACGTACGAGCGCGCCCCGATGACGCCGAAGCCGACCGGACGCATCGCTCAGCCGAGTTCGACGAGGATGCCGCCGGCCGCGGCCGACCGGTGGGCCGCCTCGAGGACAGCCACCACGTCGCGACTCTCGCGAGGGTGGCACGGCGAGCGGCTCGCCCAGCAGCAGGTGGTCCGCCAGGTTGCGGTGGAACGCCCAGCCGGCGTCGGCGGCCGGCGGAACGATTTCCTCGATGAGCCGTCCGGGACCGAGATGCCGGGCGACGTGAACGTGACCGGCGCCTCGGCGTGGTGGTCGTGATGCTCGGCGTACCCGCGGCCCGGCTCCACCGTCTCGGCCACCAGCGGCCGATAGCGGCCCTCGATCGTGCCGGCCGTCCCCTGGACGTAGAACTTCGGCCGGCGGATCACGGGAGGTCGCTCTGGCGGAACGTGGCTTCGCGGCCGTCTATCCACTGCATCCAGATGGTCACCTGGTCGGCGTTCGTGACGTCGTGCCAGACACGCTTGTGGGCGGAGGCGAGGACCCGGGTCGGACGTGACCCGTAGAGCGCCATGATCCAGTCGATGTGGTGCGACCCCCAGTCGAAGACCGCACCGCCGGAGACGAGCTCGTCCGAGTGCCACAGGCGACAGGGATGGTCGAAGCCGCCGCCGAACGTCTCGATGTTGAAGACCTCGCCGATCCGGCCGCCTGAGAGGATCTCCCCCGAGCGCCATGAAGTCGCGATCCCAGCGCCGGCTCTGGTGGACGGTGAGCACTCGGTCCGAGCGTTCTGCCTCGGCGATCAGTCGGTCCGCGTCCCC
>CAWJQZ010000057.1:0-19575 GCA_963844945.1 uncultured Chloroflexia bacterium | reverse complement strand
GGAGCGCCGAGAGGAGGAACCACCCGGCGACCCGCTGGACGTCGATCCCGCCGGAGTCGAGGCGGAGCGCGCGGAGCTTCTCCACGACCTCGGGCGTGACCACGGCGCCCGCGTCCACGATCGCGGCGTTCTGCGCGATGGTGACCATCACGGGCTCGACCGCCTGCCGGGCGTCCGTCCGGTTCGCCTCGGTGAGCGCCTCGGAGTAGGAGGAGGTCGGGACGATGAACGGCGCGACCAGCTCGGCCGCGAGCTGCTTCTCGCCGGGCGTCCAGGCGACGGGGAACCGCATCGGCAGGCCCGCCCGCTCCTCGATGACCTCGGTGTCGCGGATCTCGGTCCGCTCACGCCCCGCGAGGACCGATGCGGCCTCGTCGCGGATCGTCGCCCACCGGATGGCGTCGAGCGACAGGAGGGTCGCGCGCGCCTCCGCCGAGAGGTCGGGGAAGGCGCTTCCGAGCGCCGTGCGCCGGGTGAACGCGTCGTCGATGGCGAAGGCCGCGTCCACGACGCGCGCCTCTCGCCGGAACGAGGCCACCTGCGCGGCCGAGATCGCCGCGGCGTTCGCCTCCGAGTAGTCGTACGCCGGCTCCACGGCCCGCGCGGCCTCGTCGCGCTTCGCCTCCGTCGAGATGTCGCTGGCGAAGGTCACCGTCCGCGGGGCGCGCACCGTGACCGGGGCCGTGTCGCCCGCGGCGAGGTCGAGCCCGGGCGAGAGCAGGTCGGCGCCGAGGATCGCCGTGAGCAGGGCGATGAGCGCGAGCGCGAAGAGAGTGAGCCGGAGCGCGTCGCGACGCGAGAACCGGCCGGCCTCCCCGTGGGTCCAGGCGAGCACCCGGGCGAGCCTCAGGCTCCCGCGGCGTCGTGCGCCGCGAGCTCACGCGCGGCGAGGGACTGGGCGACGATCTCGCTCACGCGCTTCCCGTCCGCGCGCCCGCGGGTCTTCGGCGAGACGGCGCCCATGACGCGTCCGAGATCCTTCACCGACGCGGCGCCGGTCGCGACGATCGCCTCGTCGACGATCGCGCGGACCTCGTCGTCGGTCAGCTGCTGCGGGAGGAAGGGTGTGAGGATGGCGATCTCCGCCTCCTCCTTCTCCGCGAGGTCGTCGCGACCGCCGGACCGGAAGGCCTCGATGGACTCGCGACGCGTCTTCACCTCGCGCGCCAGCACCGCGACCACCTCGTCGTCCGAGAGCTCGCGGTGCTCCTTCTTCTCGACGGAGTAGACGGCGGCCTCTGCCATGCGCAGGACATCACGACGCAGCGCGTCGTGCGCGCGCATCGCGTCGGTCATCTCCGAGTGGAGACGCTCACGGAGGGTCACCGGTCACCTGACCTTCCGAGCGGGGCACCCGCCCCGCCCGGGATGGGTCCCAGCGGCCGTGGGACGCGCCCCGCAGGACGCCGGCCGGGATGGGAGGCGGATCAGCCGTTCTGGCGAGCGGCCTTCTTGCGCTTCGCTTCCTTGCGCTTGCGCTTCACAGACGGCTTCTCGTAGTGCTCGCGACGGCGAGCCTCGGCGAGGATGCCGCTCTGCTGGATCTTCTTGTTGAAGCGGCGCAGGGCGCTCTCGAAGGTCTCGTTCTCACCGACTCGGATCTCTGCCAATCCCGGGATCACCTCCTCCGGCCAGGGGTACGGCGCCGCGTCGGGTCCCGTGGCCGGCGGGTCGACGGTGTCGGGCGAGGCGTTACGGCGACGCCCGACGGGCTGCCGGAGTGTACGTCGAGCCGTCGGCGAGGGTCAAACGGGATGGCGGACCCGGGGGCGCGCGACGTGGCGGCCAGGCGGCGGCATGGCGGCCGGGCGGCGGGCCCATGTGCAGAGCACCGGCGCGACCGGCAGTCCTCGATGACGAAACGGTGCCGTCGTCGCGGAGCCTCCGGAGCCTCAGCGAGACGTCGGTCGGGGGTCGTCGCGCGATCCGGGCGGTCGCCGTGAGGACCCGCGGGCCTTGGAGCGACGTCTCGACCCCGGAAGTGATGCCTGCCAGTCCCATCGACTCACGGCACCGCCATCGACCCGCGCTGCGCTCCTCCTGCGCCCTCTCGCGCGGCCACCCCGGAACGTCGCCGGAAGTGGATCGAGGCCGACCGCGGGGCGGTGCCTCGCGTCGCTGCCGCCCGAACGGCGACCGGCGGCGAAGCGCGCCGATGCCGGCGGGCTAGCCGACTCCCTCGCGGGTCTCACCTGCCGCCGACCCCTCCGCGGACGACCGCTCTGTCGCCGATCCCCGCGTGACCGGTCCGGCACCGCCGCCGCGCTGTTCCGCGATCGCGTCGAGCCGCTCTAGCAGCACGGTGGCGTGGAGTCGTTCGAGCGTCGTCCTGGCCCTCTCGACCGACTCTCGCAGGGCAGGGTCGCCGCCCAGCACCCACGCCGCGAGCACGGCCGTCCGGGCCTCCTCGAAGGGGACGTCGAGGTCGTGCAGAGCGGCCCCGGCCTGCCGGTACCCAGCGAGCGCGACGTCACGGCGACCTTCGAGTGCGGCGATCCCGGCGCGGGCGGCGTCGACGAGCGCGTCGAGGAAGCGCCCCCGGACCCCGAGCGCCTCGAACCCGCCGAGCGCCCGTCGCGCGCGACCCGCGTCGCGCAGCCAGAGGGCCGCTTCCACCGCCACCAGGAAGGCCGTCGGCGCCGTGAACGGATCGAGTGATGCGTCGCGCATGCTCGCGTCGAAGGCCGCGTCGAATCGGCCCTCCGCGAGGTCGAGCGAGGTACGCGCCGCATGGGCGTTCGCGATGGTGTTCGGGTCGGTCTCACCGGCGAACAACGCCTCGAACTCGGCGATCTCGGGCTCGGCGAGATCGCGGCGCTGCGCCCGGATGTCGGCGATCGACATCCTGATGAACGCACGCAGCTGGGGGTCTGGCTCGTCCGCCGCCACGCGCTCGACCGTCGCGAGCAGCCACGGCCACTCGCCGCACGGGAAGCCGCTCGACGCGGCATTCCCGAGGACGTTGACCATGTGGCCGTGCCAGCCGATCCGCGCGGCCAGCTCGACGCCCTCCCGGGCCATCTCGAAGCCGGCGCGCGGGTCGTCCACGCCGGCGATCGCCGACAGGTTCACGAGCCCCCGCATCTCGGTCGCCACGATGCCGTACGAACGGGCGAGGTCGAGGCCGCCGCGCAGCACCGCGGCGCCCTCCCGGGCCCGACCGAGCGTCGCCATCGCGGACCCCTTCGTGACCAGCGCGTCGCTGAGCAGGCCGATGAGGCCGAGCCGCTCGAGCGTCGGCAGGACGGCGTCGGCCTCGCGGACCGCCGGCGCCGGCTCGCCGTACATGAAGTGGGCGCGCGACAACTGCACGCGAAGGTCCGCCATGGCCGGGTCGTCGCCGATGTCGGCGAACTCCTCGATCGCGGCCACGAGCACCGGGATGGCCTGCTCGCTCCGGATGCTGTCCACCATCACGCGGCCCTGCGCCGCGATGGCCCGGGCCACCGCCGGACGGTCACCGACCTCGCGCAGCAGTGCGACCGCGGCGCCGAGGAGCGCCTCTGCCTCGTCGCGCCGGAACGCGGAGATGGCCGCCCGCCCCGCCCTGACGGTCAGGTCCGCCCGCTCGGCCGGATCGGTCGTCAGCTCCGCGGCCTGAGTGAGATAGTCGAGCGCCGGCACCTGGGCACCCAGGGCGATGGCCCGCTCCGCCGCCCCGCGCAGGGCGACCCGGGCCTGCCCGGCCAGCGCATCGGCCTCCGGGCCCGGGGCAGCCAGATCGTGCGCGGCCACGAAATGGACCGCCAGCGCTCCGGCCAGCTCATCGGTCCCGAGCGACTCGAAGTAGCGGGCGGCGGCCAGGTGCCGCGTCTTGCGGTCGGCCCGGGCCAGGGAGGCGTACGCCACCTCGCGGATGAGTCCCTGGACGAACGCGTACTGCCCGCGCTCGGGGCTGCGTGCGTCCGCCTGGAGATCCAGCAGCTCGCGCTGCACGAGCCGTCGCAGGCGCTTTGAGATCTCGGCTTCGTTGAGGCCGCTGACCGCCGCGACAGCCTCGATCGTGAAGCTCTGGCCGAGCACGGCGGCGTCCTGGATGAGCGATCGGTCGGCCGGCTCGAGCGCGTCGAGCCGTGCCGCGATGAGGGCCTGCAGGGTCTCGGGGATGGCCAGCGACGTGAGGTCGCCGGTCGGCCGGTAGACCGCGCCGTCGAGGGTCAGCCGTCCCTCCGCGACGAGCATCCGGACGGTCTCCATCGCATACAGGGGGATGCCGTCCGCTCGCGCCACGATGGCCCGTGCGGCGGAGTCCGGAAGGCCGGGCACCAGGCCCTCGAGCAGCTCGCGCATGACCTCCGGGCGCAGCGGATCGAGCGCCAGCGAGGCGAAGCCCCGCCTCCCGGCGCTCCACTCGGCCCGACGCTCGAGGAGCTCCGGGCGGGCCAGGCTCACCACGAAGATGGGGACGTCGCGGGTCCATTCGACGAGGTGGTCGATGAAGTCGAGCTGTGCGGCGTCGGCCCACTGCAGGTCCTCGAACACGAGCACCGTCGGACCCTGTGCGGCGATCCGCTCGAAGAACGTGCGCCAGGCCGCGAACAGCTGGGTCGAGTCGGGCGCGCGGTCGCCGAAGCCGAGCAGGGCGAGGAGCGCGGGTTCAAGCCACGCGCGCTCGGCCCCATCCGGCACGAACTGCTCGAGGACCCGCCGGATGGCGGCCGTTGTCGTCGCCGCGTCATCCGTCTCGACGAGCCCCGCGCGTCCTCGGACCATCTCGCCGAGCGCCCAGAGCGCGAGCCCGTCGCCGTAGGCCGGCGAGCGACCGGAGTGCCACCAGACGGTCTCGACCAGGCCATCGATGTACTTGAGGAACTCCCAGGCCAGGCGGCTCTTGCCGATGCCGGCCTGGCCGGTGATCGCCACGAGCCGGGGGCGCCGCTCGCGCGCCGTGGCGTGGAAGAGGTCCTTGAGCAGGCGGAGCTCGACGTCGCGGCCGACGAACGGCGCCTCTACCACCTCGGCACGGTTCCGTCCGCCGCGCTCGGCGACGACGCGACGGGCCAGCCACGCGGCGACCGGTGCCGCCTTGCCCTTGAGCTGCTGCTCGCCGGCCGGCTCGAACGCGATCGCCGCAGCTGCTGCCCGCTGCGTCGCCTCGCCCACGAGCACTGTCCCGGCCGGCGCGACCGACTGGAGTCGTGCGGCGGTGTTGACGAGGTCGCCTGCGACCATGCCCTCGCCGACGGCGCCCACTGTCACCGCCGCCTCGCCCGTGAGGACGCCGCAGCGCGCCTGGATGCCCGGTTCGAGCGCCCCGACGGCATCCACCAGCTCGAGTCCGGCGCGGACGGCACGTTCGGCATCATCCTCGTGGGCGACCGGGGCGCCCCATACAGCCATCACCGCGTCGCCGATGAACTTCTCAACGGTGCCGCCGTAGCGCGCGACGATCTCCCGAGCCAGCTCGAAGTAGCGCGACAGCGACTCGCGGACCTCCTCCGCGTCGCGCCCCTCGGCGAACGTCGTGAAGCCGACGAGGTCGGCGAAGAGGACGCTCACCAGGCGCCGCTCGGCGACCCGACCACTCGAGCCCTGGGGGAGCCAGGCCGCGGGCTCGCCGGCAGGTCCGGCCACGGCCTCGCCCGCGGCGAGGGTGGATCTCGCCGGGCCCGGATCCGCGCCGGCGAGCGGCGTGCCGCACTCGCCGCAGAACTTGGCGTCGGACGGGTTCGGGGCGCCGCAGGATGGGCAGCCGGCGGCGAGGCGCGTGCCGCACTCGCGACAGAACTTGCGCCCGACTTCATTCTCGGTGCCGCAGGACGAGCAGCGCACGTATCCCTCCGCCTCGCTCGGGAGACGCGCAGCGTACCGCAGCCCTCAGGCCGCGTGAACCTCCCACCCCTCGGCGCCCGGGCGTCGCAGGTCGAGCCTCATCGCATGCTGCTCGTCCCGCCCCCGGTGCTACTCCCCCTGCGTGACGGGCAGCGGCGCGTCGGCGACGGCCCAGGCCCGGACCTGGTCCCGCTTCACCTTCAGCGTGTGTGTCCGGGGGAAGTCGTCCTCCGGCCAGAGGCGCCACGCCTGGACGCGCTGGCTCTGGCCCAGGGTGGCGTTCGCGCGCTTCACGGCCGCGTCCACGCCGGCGCGGAGCGCGGCCGGGTCCTTCAGCCCCGCCG
The DNA here is from genome assembly GCA_963844945.1 of uncultured Chloroflexia bacterium. Classification (GTDB taxonomy): domain Bacteria; phylum Chloroflexota; class Limnocylindria; order Limnocylindrales; family CSP1-4; genus CAIYQJ01. The sequence continues at coordinate 13,459 of CAWJQZ010000057.1, read as the reverse complement.
GCGCCCCCGCCGGGACATCGCCGCCCTGCGGGATCCGGGCCGCGCCGGGGGCGAGGACGACCGCCTCGATCCGGCCTGGCGCGGTCTCCACGACCACGGAGTCCCGCACGCCGGCGACCCGGAGCGCGTTCTCGATGTCCTCCGGGTACACGTTGAAGCCGTTCGGCAGGACGATGATGTCCTTGGTCCGGCCCATGAGGATGAGTCTGCCGTCGTCGTCGAAGCGGCCGATGTCGCCGGTCCGGTACCAGCCGTCCTCGGTCATCGCGGCGGCGGTGGCCGCCGGGTCGTCCCAGTAGCCCTTGAAGAGCGCCGGGCCGCGCAGCAGGATCTCGCCGTCGGGAGCCAGCCTGCACTCGCCGGGCGGCTGGGCCCGGCCCACCGTGCCGGGCCGGTGGTCCTCGCGCGTCGTGCATGTGCCGAAGCCGGACTCGGTGGACCCGTACCCCTGGATCACGACGACCCCGATGTCCTCCCACGCCTGCTGAAGTGCCGGTGGGAGGAACGCGGCGGTGCAGACGACGAGCCGCAGCTCGCCGCCGAAGCCCTCGTGGACCCGCTTGAACATCCGACGGCGGGCCGGGTACGGCAGGTGCCGCGCGATCCGCCGCATCCGGGCGAACGTCTCGGCCCGGCCGGTCTTCTCCGCCTCGCGCTCGATGGTCTGCCAGACGAGGTCGAGCACCTGGGGCACGAAGATCATCGCGGTGACCTTCCGCTCCCTGATGGCCCCGAAGATCACCCGCGGGTTCATGCTCCGCACGTAGAGGATGCTGGCGCCGACGTCGAGGACATAGAAGGTGCCGATCGCCTGCTCGAGGAGGTGCGAGAGCGGCAGGAGCGACACCGTCCGGTGCTCCATCTCGGGAAGGATCCGATGGCACAGCGCCACCGAGGCCATGACGTTGTCATGGGCGAGCATCACGCCCTTCGGCGTGCCGGTGGTCCCGGACGTGTACACCAGCTCCCACATCTCTCCCGGGCTGGGCTTCTCCCAGGCGGCCACCTGGGCGTAGACGTCGTGCGGGATCGCCGCGCCGGGCTCGCCCGCGAGCGCCTCCACCGTCGTCGTGGGGAAGTGCTCGAGCCCCGCATCGCGCGGGTCCGGCGCGTCGCGGCCCGTCCCGATCGCGAGGTGGCGCGCGCCGGAACGCTCGGCGATGCGGGCGATGGCGTCGGGGGACATGCGGAGGTCGAGCGGGACGATGATCAGGCGCGCCATCATCGCGCCGAAGTAGACGGCCGGGAGCTCGGGCGTCGACGGCGACCACGTGAGCAGCCGGTCGCCCGGCGCCAGGCCGAGGGCGCGCAGCCGCCATGCCGCCAGGCGGGAGCGGCGGAGGAGCTCCGCGTACGTCCACTCCTCGAGGGTCCCGTCGTCTCGGCGGAGGGCCAGGGCGGGGCGGTCGGCGAACCGCTCGCATGCGCGCTCGACCAGCTCGACGATCGTCGTGGCAGGGTGCTTCTCCATGGGCGGATGGTACGCACGCGGGGAACCGGGCCCGGAAGGGCCGGATGTCGCGGTGGCCGGCCGTCGCGGGCCGGCGGATCCGCGGCGCGGACCGGCCGGGACGTCGGACGTCGCCGATGGACGCAGCGGGGTGCGAGCGTACGATGGCCCCATGGAAGCGCCCACCTTCGAGCGGACGGACGACCTCGTCGCCGCCGCGCACGTCCCCGAGCGGGGGATCCTCAGCCAGACCATCTCCGACGCCGACGACGTCCGGGTCGTCCTCTTCGGCTTCGCGCCGGGCGAGGAGCTCTCCGAGCACACCGCGGCCCGGGCGGCGATCCTCGAGATCGTCTCCGGGACCGCCGACATGGTCGTCGGCGGCGAGGCGTTCGCCGGGGCGCCCGGGACGTGGGTCCGGATGCCGCCGCGGACCGCGCACTCGATCCACGCGACGTCCCCGCTCGTCCTGCTGCTGACGCTCCTGCCCGAGCGGCCCTAGTCGCGGCCGGGGCGAGCCCCGGGGTCTCGCGGACCGCGCGGCCGCGCCTGCGGCCGCCCCCCGGCAGCGGCCTCAGCTCTGCGGGATCGGGACGGTGATCCCCACCGACTGCAGGAGCGTCATGAGGCGACCGCCGGCGGCCGGGTCGGCGGCGGCGTTCGCGGACCACGTGGAGAAGACGACCGTGGGCCCCACGAGGCGGAGCGCGAACCGCGCGTCCGGGGCGAACTGGATGCGCCCCGGCCCCGAGCCCAGGTAGGCGGCCATCTCGCGGCCCGCCTGGTAGGCGGCCTGGGGGTCGCCGAGGTCGTACACGACGATCCGCCCCTGGTCGGCGTCGTCCGGGAGGATCGCCCGGAGCACGACGCGCGGAGCCGCGGCGAGTGCGGGCGACTCCGCCGGCCGGTACGGCGTCTCGGCGTCCACGAGGGAGATCCCTGCCGCCTGGAGCGTCCCCGCCAGCTGCGCGCGGGTGGCGGCCATCGAGGCCGAGACGGACGGCGCCGGCGTCTCGCCCGTGGGGACGGGCGGCGGCGCGAGGCCGGCCCCCCAGCAGCCGGCGAGCGAGAGCGCCGCGGCGAGGGCGAGGCCGGCGACCGCGGCGACGCGACGCGGGGAGGTGGCGCGCATCAGCCCGGGGGCCACGCGAAGTCCCGGCCCCCCAGCAGGTGGAGGTGGAGGTGGTCCACCGACTGCCCGGCCGCGCGGCCGTGGTTGCTCACGACGCGGTAGCCGTCCGCCTCGAGCCCCTCGGCGCGCGCGACGTCCGCGGAGACCGCGAAGAGCCGCCCGAGGAGCTCCGCGTCGGCGTCGGTGAGGTCGGTGAGCGACGCGATGTGCGCTCGGGGCATGAGCAGGACGTGCGTGGGCGCCTGCGGGGCGATGTCGCGGATCGCGAGGACCAGGTCGTCCTCGTGGACCTTCGTGGACGGGATCTCGCCGGCGACGATCCGGCAGAACAGGCAGGAGTCGGTCATGGCGTGCCTCGGCGGTGATGGGCGCCCGGGAACGGCGTCATCGTGCCGCATCCGGACGCCGCGCGCAGCGGGCGGCGTCGACCGGACGCGTCACGCGAGCCAGGGCTCGACCAGCCGCAGCGTGCGGGCGTCCACGTCGAGCTCTGCCCGGACGCCGATCGGCAGGATCCACTGCGGGTCGGTGTGGCCGACGTCGAGGTCGGCCACGATCGGGAGGTCCGGCCGGCCGAACTCGCCGGCGACGACCTCGACGACCGCCGACCCGAGCTCGACCTTCTCCTCCGGCGTGAGGTCGCGGGCCCGGCCGACCATCACGCCCACGATCCGCTCGAAGACGCCCATGACGCCCAGCGCCCGCAGGATGCGCCGGACCTGCCCGGGGGTCGGCCTCTCCTCGGACGTCTCGAAGAACAGGAGGCGCCCGTTCCACTCGTCGCCGACGGGCCATGCGGAGGTGCCCCGGAGCCAGTCGAGCACCTCGATGCAGCCGCCGAAGAGCTCGCCCGTGACCCTGCCGGTCCCCTGGAGCACGCGCCATCCCCGGCCCGGGTGCCGCGGCCCCACGCGGCCGACGTTCGACGGATCGCGCCAGTCGGGGTACCCCTCCGACCACGCGGCGAACGGGACGTACGCGTACGACGGCGCGGGGTCGAAGAGCATCCCGTGGACGTGCGCCCGGAAGGCCGGCCCCAGCGCGGCCGCCTGCGAGAGGCCGGCCATGACCGACGGCCCGTGGAAGGTCACGAGCCCGGCGCGGCGGAGCGCGAGCAGCAGCGTGGTCGTGTCCGAGTAGCCCAGGAGGATCTTCGGGTCCGCGACGGCGGCCTCGGAGTCGAGGAACGGGAGCAGGCGGATCGAGTCGTCACCGCCGATCGAGGCGAAGATCCCGCGGATCGATGGGTCCCGGAGCGCGGCGTTCAGGTCCTCGGCGCGACCCCTGGGATCGCGACGGAGCAGGTCGTCCGGAGCCCTCGTGGTGGGGTACTCCCGGACCACGAGCCCCCATCCGCGGAGCGTGGCGAGCCCGCTCTCGAAGACGTGCGGGAAGGCGTGCGGGCCGCCCCACGACGGCGAGAGCACGGCGACATGGTCCCCGGGCGCCAGGCGGACGGGACGCACGGGGCTCGGGTGGTCCATCGAGGCAGCGTACACGTGGTCCCGCGGCGGAGCGGGCGGTGGGTCAGGGGGTGGCGGGCCTCGCGACGTCCAGCGCGACCCAGTCGCCCTCCGACGACCTACCGACGACCGTCAGGCCGGCGTCGGCGAACGCCTCGCGGACCTCCGTCTCCCGGTCCACGAAGATCCCCGACGCGAGCAGGCGACCGCCCGGGCGCATCGCCGCCGTCAGCTCGCCGGCGAGGGCCACCAGGACGCCCGCGATGAGGTTGGCGAGGACGAGGTCGAACGGTCCGCCGGGAGCCGGCAGGCTCCCCTGTCGCGCATGCACGCGGCGCGCGACGTGGTTGCGCCGCGCGTTCGCCTCCGTGGCCTCGACCGCGATCGGGTCCGTGTCCACGCCCACGACGCCGGCGGCCCCCAGGCGCGCGGCGGCGATCGCGAGGATCCCCGACCCGCACCCCACGTCCACGACGCGCGCCGGGCCGCCGTCCGCGGCGCCGCCCGTCACGAGTCCGGCGTCCGCCCATGCCTCCAGTCCGGCGAGGCAGAGGCGCGTCGTGGGGTGGAGGCCCGTCCCGAACGCCATCCCCGGGTCGAGCGCGATGACGGTGTCCCCCGGGAGCGCCCGGTGGCGCCGCCAGGATGGGCGGATGACGATGCCGCGGCCGATCCGCATGACGCCGATGTGCTTCTTCCACGCCTCGGCCCAGTCCGACTCGTGCACCACGCGGACGTCGAGGTCGCCGATCGGGCGCAGGCCGAACGCCTGGAGGTGGCCCAGGTCCTCGCGCACGCGGCGGACGGCCGCGCGGGCCGCCGTCCGGTCGCGCGCGGGGAGGTGCGCGCGGACGATCGCGGGCCGGGTCGTGTCCACGCGGGCGCCCAGCCCGTCGTCGACGAGCTCGAAGGCGGGCTCCACGCTCGTCCCGCCGGGCGCGACGCGCGACAGGATCTCGCTCACGGCCTCGACCGCCTCGGGGTCCGCGGCCACGGACAGCTCGAGCCACGCGCCGTCCGCGGACGTGCCGTCGTCGAGGTCCGCGAAGAGGTCGTCCGGCGTCCCGGGCGCGCTTCCGGGCGCCATCTAGCCGAGCGCGTCCTTCAGCCGGTCGATGATCCCGCCACCGGCCCCCCTGGCCACGGTCTCGCCGCCCTCCGTCGCGAACTCCTCCAGGAGCTCCCGCTGGCGCGGCGACAGCTTGGTGGGGACGCGTACGTCCACGAGGACGTGGAGGTCGCCGCGGGCGCCCGGGCGGCGGAGGTGCGGCGCACCCTTCCCGCGCAGGCGGATCTGCGCGCCGGGCTGCGTCCCGGCCTTGATCTCGACCTCTTCGTCGCCGTCGACCGTGGGGACCATGACCCGCGTGCCGAGCGCCGCCTGCGCGATCGAGAGGCCGAGCTCGTAGAACAGCTCCGTCCCCTCGCGCTTGAGCACGCGATGCGGCGCGACCGAGACGGCGACGTACAGGCTGCCGGCCGGACCCCCGCGCGGGCCGACCTCGCCCTCACCGGAGAGCCGCACCTGGTGGCCGTCGTCGATCCCGGCAGGGATCGTCACGCGGAGCCGCTTGGTCCGCTGGGTCCGGCCGTCGCCGCGGCAGGCCTCGCACGGGTCCTCGACGATCCTCCCCTCGCCGCGACAGCGCGGGCAGGCGGACACGTTGACCATCTGGCCGAGCATCGTGTCACGGACCGTCCGGACCTCGCCGCGGCCGCCGCACTGGGGACAGGTGGCCGAGGTGGACCCGGTCTTCCCGCCGGAGCCGCCGCAGGTGGTGCACCGGTCGAGGACCGGGAACTCGATCTCCTTCTCGGTCCCGCGGATCGCCTCCTCGAAGGTGATCCGGAGGTCGTAGCGGAGGTCCGAGCCCGCGGCGGGACGGCCGCGACGGACGCCCCCGCCGGCTCGGCCCCCGAAGAACGCGTCGAAGATGTCGCCGAAGTCGCCGAACCCGGTGAAGCCGCCGGCGCCCCCGGCGGCACCGCCCAGACCGGCCTCGCCGAAGGTGTCGTAGACCCGCCGGCGCTCCGGGTCCGACAGGACCTGGTACGCCTCGTTGATCTCCTTGAAGCGCGCGTCGGCCTGCGGATCGGCACTCACGTCCGGGTGCCACTGCTGGGCGAGCTTCCGGAAGGCGCGCTTGATCTCGGCGTCGGTCGCGGTGCGCTCGACGCCGAGGACGCCGTAGAGGTCACGCTGGCCTGTCGTCATCGGGAGCGTGAAGTCTACGGGAGAGGGGCCGAAGGGTCCGGACGAGGTCGGACGCACGGCGCGATGGGACAGGACCCGCTCGCTTCCCGACGCCGGCACCCGCCTCCGGGCCCGGGACGCGACGGGGCCCGGCGGGCGATGCCCGCCGGGCCCCGTGGATGGTCCGTGGTCGCGCGGAGGGCCGTGCCCCCGGGTCAGACCTCCTTGAACTCGCCGTCCACCGTCTCGTCGTCCGGGCCGGCCGACGGGCCGGGCTCGTCCGCCGGGCCGGAGCCGGCCGCGCCCGCGGCGGCGGAGGCCGCCTCGTACGCCTGCGTGGAGATCTTCTGCATGAGCTCGGCGAGCTCGCCGCCGCGGCTCTTCACGGCCTCGATGTCGTCGCCCTTCAGCGCCGTCCGCACGTCGGAGATCTTCGTCTCCACCGCGTAGCGGTCGTCCGAGCTCACCTTGTCGCCGAGGTCCTTGAGGACGCGCTCCGCCTGGAAGGTGAGCGCCTCCGTCTGGTTCCGGATCTCGACCTCCTCGCGGTGCTTCTGGTCCTCGGCCGCGTGCTCCTCGGCCTCGTGGACCATCCGGTCCACGTCCTTCTTGTCCAGCATGGACGAGCCGGTGATCCGGACCTGCTGCTCCTTGCTCGTCGCGCGGTCCTTCGCCTTGACCTCGAGGATCCCGTTCGCGTCGATGTCGAACGTGACCTCGATCTGCGGGATGCCGCGCGGGGCCGGCGGGATGCCGTCGAGGATGAACTTGCCCAGGGTCTTGTTGTCCTTCGCGAAGTCGCGCTCGCCCTGGAGGACGTGGATCTCGACGGACGGCTGGTTGTCCGACGCCGTCGAGAAGACCTGGCTCTTGCTCGTGGGGATCGTCGTGTTCCGCTCGATGAGGCGGGTCATGACGCCACCGAGCGTCTCGATGCCGAGCGAGAGCGGCGTGACGTCGAGGAGGAGGACGTCCTTCACGTCGCCCGCGAGGACGCCGGCCTGGATCGCGGCGCCGACCGCCACGACCTCGTCCGGGTTCACGCCCTTGGACGGCTCCTTGCCGCCGAACATCTTCTTCACGGCCTCGACGACGGCCGGCATGCGGGTCATCCCGCCGACGAGGACGACCTCGTCGATCTGGGAGGCCTTGAGGCCGGCGTCCTTGAGCGCCTGCTCGACCGGGCCGCGGGTCTGCTCGACGAGGTCGCCGACGAGGTCCTCGAGCTTGGCGCGGGAGAGCGTCACGACGAGGTGCTTGGGCCCCGTCTGGTCGGCGGTGATGTACGGGAGGTTGATCTCCGTCTGCTGGACGGTCGAGAGCTCGATCTTCGCCTTCTCGGCGGCCTCCTTCAGGCGCTGGAGGGCCTGCGGGTCGCTCCGGAGGTCGATGCCCTCCTGCTTCTTGAACTCCGCGAGGAGCCACTCGATGACGCGCTGGTCGAAGTCGTCGCCGCCGAGGTGCGTGTCCCCGTTCGTGCTCTTGACCTCGAAGACGCCCTCGCCGAGCTCGAGGATGCTGATGTCGAAGGTGCCGCCGCCGAGGTCGTAGACGGCGATCTTCTCGTCGTGCTTCTTGTCGAGGCCGTACGCGAGCGCCGATGCGGTGGGCTCGTTGATGATCCGCTTCACGTCGAGGCCGGCGATCCGGCCCGCGTCCTTCGTCGCCTGGCGCTGCGTGTCGTCGAAGTACGCCGGGACGGTGATGACGGCCTCCGTCACGGTCCCGCCGAGGTACGCCTCCGCGTCCGTCTTGAGCTTCTGGAGGATCATCGCGCTGATCTCGGGCGGCGTGTACGAACGCCCGTCGTCGAGCACGACGCGGATCCCGTCGCTCTTCTCGTCCTTGGCGACCTGGTAGCCGACGAGGCCCTTGCTGCGCTGCACCTCCGGGTCGTCCCAGCGGCGGCCCATGAAGCGCTTGATGGAGTAGACGGTGTTCGAGGGGTTCGTGACGGCCTGGCGCTTCGCGAGCTGGCCCACGAGGCGCTCACCCGTCTTGGTGAACCCGACGACCGACGGCACGGTCCGCCCGCCCTCCGCCGACGCGATGACCTTGGGCTCGCCGCCCTCCATCACCGCGACGACCGAGTTCGTCGTCCCGAGGTCGATCCCGATGACCTTGCCCATGCGTCCCTCTTTCGTTCGTTGTCGTTGCGTGTGGATCGTCAGGAGTGGATGTCGTATGTGGTCGCTCCCCGGCCGCGCCGGCCGCGGGGAGCCGGATCAGGCGTCCGGTGCGGCCTCCGACCCGTCCGCCACCCCGACCATCGACGGCCGGAGGACGCGGTCGCCCACCATGTAGCCGCGGCGCATCTCCGCCACGACCTCGCCCTCGGGCCGGCCGCTGCCGGAGACCGAGGCGATGGCCTCGTGGAGGGCGGGGTCGAAGGGCTGGCCGAGCGCCTCGATGGGCGTGACGCCCTGCGACTCGAGCGCCGACCGCAGCTTCCGGTCGATCGCGGCGATCCCCTCGACCCAGGCGTTCCCGGCGAGGTCGGCGGGGACGTGCTCGATCGAGCGGTCGAAGTCGTCCGCGAGGTCGACGAAGCGCAGGAGGAGCCGGTCGGCCGCCGCGAGGCGGGCCCGGGCGACCTCCTCCTCGGTGTGCCGCTGAAGGTTCCGGTAGTCGGCGAGCGCACGCTGGCGGCCGGCGAGGTGCTCTTCCACCTGCTCCTGGAGCGCGGCGTTCTCGGCCACGAGGGTGTCGATCCCCGCCTTGAGGGAGTCGATCTCCGCGAGGAGCTTGGTGGGGCTCACCTCGATCTCGGCGATCCGCTCCTCGGCACGCGTCTTCTTCTCGTGTGTCATCGGCAAGTCGTCCGTCCGGTGGTGCGCGGGCCGTGGCCCGCGAGGGTCATGCGTAGAGGGTGTCCACGAGCTCGTTCATGAGGCCGCCCACGAAGCGGACGGTCCCGATCGCCTGCCCGTAGCGCATCCGGGTGGGACCGAGGACGCCGACGACGCCCACGGCGCGGCCGGCCCTGCCGTACGGCATGAGCACGAGCGCGACGTCCGACATCGCATCGACGCGGTTCTCGCTCCCGATGAAGACCTGCACCCGGTCGTCCCGGGTGACGGCGTCGAAGAGCTCCGCGAGGTATGCGCGGTTCTCGAGCGCCTCGAAGACGCGCCGGAGCTTGTCCGCCTGGGCGAACTCCGGTGCGGCCATGACGTTGAGGAGGCCGTCGCTGAAGACCTCGGCCAGTGCGGCGGCATCCGACTCCCGGAGGAGCCGGACGGCCTGGTCACCGATCCGGCGGACGAGCGCGTCGCCCGCATCGCCCCCGAGGCGCGCGAGGCGCCGGTCGAGCTCCGAGGCGGTCCTGCCGGCGCCGAGCTCGTCGAGCCGCGCGGCGGCCGCGGAGAGCTCGGCGTCGCCCACGGCCTCGTCCACGCCGAAGAGGACCTGGCGGATCGTCCCGTCGTGGAGGACGACGATGAGGCTGCTGAGGCGCTCCCCGATGGAGACGAGGTCGATCCGGCGGATCCGGGCGCTGCGCGTCTTCGCGGGGGTGGCCAGGCCGGCCGCATGCGTCGCCGCGGCGATCGTCGTGGCGGCGAGACGGAACCACTGCTGGTTCGCGTGCTCGAGCTGGCCGAACTGGTGGCGGATGAGGAGCTGGTCCACTGGCGGGAGCGGGACCGCGTCGATGATCGACTCGACGTAGTAGCGATAGCCCGCATCCGTCGGGATCCGCCCCGCGGAGGTGTGCGGGTGCGTAAGGAAGCCCGATGCCTCCAGCTCGGCGAGGATGTTGCGCACGGTGGCGCTGCTCACGCCGAGCGGGTAGCGCGCGACGAGCGTCTGCGACCCGACGGGTGCGGCGGTCGCGACGTACTCCTCGATCACCGCGCGCAGCAGGCTCTGCTGGCGGGCGTCGAGGGGGCCGATCGTGTGATGGATCCTGCGTGCCACGCCCTGTGGAGGTCTCCTTCGGTCGCTTCGGGTTGGTCTCGCGAGGTCCTCTCGCGAGTTAGCACTCTATAGTTGAGAGTGCTAACGGTCTGCGGGCATGGTAGCAGTCTCCCCCCGAGAGTGTCAACGGGAGCTCGAGGGCGCGGACGGTCACAAATCGAGGGAATCACCCGTTGCGGAGGAGGGGTGGCGCCCCTCCATCCTCACATGGCGAACCCCGACCCTGCTGCGGGGACGCCAGCGGAGGGACTCGATGCCTGCGCCTCTCACGCGGATCCGTGCGCTCCTCGTCACGGTCGCCGCCTCCGTCCTCGTGGTCGTGGGTGCCGGCGGGACCCTCGCGGCCAGCACGCCGACCACGCTCTACGCCTGCTACAACGCCTACGGCCAGGTGGCGGTCACGGACGTGAACCAGTGCAAGCTCGCGGGCGGCGGGCGGCTCGTCGCGTTCAACGTGACCGGCCCGACGGGGCCGCAGGGCCCCACCGGCGCGACCGGCCCCGCCGGACCCACCGGGGCGACCGGGGCGACCGGCCCCGCCGGACCGACGGGTGCCCCGGGGATCGGCCAGGCCTGGGCGAAGTCGGTCGCCTGCCACGACACGCCGAAGGGGCAGTCCACGCAGGTCGCGACCCTGAGCCTGGGCCCCGGCAGCTACTACGTGTCCGCGACAGGGAGCGCGAACGACGACAACACGGGCTGCTATCTCGGCGCCGGTGACGGGACGGTCGCGATGGCGTGCAACCTCGCGGTCGATCCGCCGGCGAGCCTGGACGTCACGGCGGGCAACAACATCAACATCAACGACGGGACGGCGATCGGGCCGGCCGGCGCGATCGCGATCGACGGCACCGTCCGGCTCACCGTGCCGAGCACCGTGGCGCTCTCCTGCTACGACTTCGACGGGACGGACAACGTCTCCGACGTGGTGCTCAGCGCGCTGGGACTGGGCCAGGTGACGACGCAGTAGGCGCGGCGGCCCACCGGGCCCTCAGACGATCCGGGCGAAGACCTCGTTCGAGAGGAGCCATCCGCGGCGGGTGAGCCGGATCCGTCCGTCCTCGCCCGCCTCGGCCAGCTCGTTCGTCGATGGCCCACGCGAGCGCGCCGGCCGCCGCGCCGCCGAGCGCTGCACGGGCCTCCACGCCCCGGTCCGTCCGCAGGCCGAGGATCACCGCCTCCGCGGCGGCCGTCGCCTCGTCCACCTGCTCTGAGTCGCCGGGTGGGAGGGCGGGCTCGCGGCCGGACCCCGCCGGCGGGACGAGCGCGTCGAGGTAGCCGTCGAGACGTGCGGCGTTCCACCGGCGCGTCACCCCGTCGAACGCGTGCGCGCCCACCCCGACCGCCTCGTAGGGGACGCGCTCCCAGTACGCGAGGTTGTGCCGGCTCTCGTGGCCGGGACGCGCCCAGTTGCTGATCTCGTAATGGCGGAAGCCCGCGGCGTCGAGGGCGTCGCACGCCCGCAGGTAGGCCGCCGCGGCGGCGTCGTCGTCCTGCTCGGACCGGGCGCGCTCGCGCCAGCGACGGGCGCCGGCGCTCGTCGGCAGGTGGTCGCCCCCCGGTCCGGTCAGCCCCTCGGCGTCGGGGTCGTCCAGCGTGAGGGCGTAGAGGGAGAGGTGGTCCGGGGCGAGGTCGAGCGCCGCGCGGAGCGTCGCGTCCCACGAGCCCGCCGTCTGGCCGGGGACGTCGTACAGGAGGTCGAGCCCGACCGAGGTCGCGCCCGCCGCCCGCGCGTCCGCCACGGCCGCTGCGACGTCCGCGGGCCCGTGGCGGCGGCCGAGGCGGCGCAGCTCCACCTCCGCGAGGCTCTGGGCGCCGATGGAGACGCGCGTGACCCCGGCGGCGATGAAGCCCGCGAGGTCGCCGCGGTCGTCGGCGCCGGGGTTCACCTCGATCGTCACCTCCGCGTCGCGGGCCACCCCGAAGCGCGCGCGGACGCGGTCCAGGAGCGCGCCGATCGCGCCGGCGGGGAGCAGCGAAGGCGTGCCGCCGCCGAGGTAGACGGTGGCGAGCGGCGGGCGCACGTCCGCCGGGCCCCACCGGGCGTCGAGCGCGTCGGCCCGGAGGTCGATCTCCGCGAGGAGGGCAGCGAGGTAGGCGTCGATGCGCGCCGCCGGCCCCCGTGCCGCCGCCCCGGCGAGCACGACGAAGTCGCAGTACGGGCAGAGCGAGACGCAGAACGGGACGTGGACGTACAGGGCGACGGGCGGCACGGTGCCGGCCGTCACGGGAGCGAGGCGTCGAAGTCGTCGAGGTCCCCGTCCGCGATCGGCGGTCCGGCGGGAGGAGGTGCCGCGGGAGGCGGGCTCACGGCGGGCTGGGAGGCGCCGGGAGGCGCCGGTGCGTACACCCAGGCGGCCGTGGCGGTGCCGATCGCGGACGGGGCGGCGGGCGCGTCGGCCGGCCATCCCGCGGGCACCCACCCACCGGCGGCGGCCACGTCCTCGTCCACCCACTCCCAGCCGGGCGGGACCTCCGCCTCGTCCTCCACCCACTCGGGCGGGACCTGGGCGTCGGGCGACCCGGTCGCAACGAAGACGCCGAGGCGCGTCAGCGCGTCGAACACGAACGCTGCGGCGATGCCGCCGGTCACGATGGTCAGCCAGCCGCCGACCAGGCCGATCACGAGGTCCAGCAGGACGAGGTAGAGGCTCCCGCCGGTGCGCCCCACGCGCGTCGCGAGCACGTACGCGAGCCCCTGGATGACGACCGCGGGGACGGGACCGATCCCGGCGGCGAGCAGCAGCCCGAGGACGATCCCGCGGAAGGTGGCCTCGTCGACGAACGCGGTCCCGAGGGAGTTGACGATCCCCGCGGGGTACGCCCGCCAGCCGGGGGGCCGGAGGCCGCCGAACCGGCCGTACGCGAGCACGACGGCCTGCGCGATGCCGATGATGCCGGCGCCCACGCCCATGAGGACCGCCGCGGTGCGATCGCCCGTGGCGAGCCCCAGCTCCGTCGTGGGGTCGCCCGGGAAGACGACGTACACCGCGACGACGAGGATGATCCCGACGACGTACCAGGCGAGGCGCGGAAGCAGGGGCGGCATCTCGCCGTACTCGTCCCGCGTCGCGTACTCGGCGACCCCGAACCGGCGGGAATCGAGCCGCAGCAGCAGGAGGATGAGCACGAGGCCGAGGGTGACGAGGACGCGGAGTTGCTCCTCCATCCGCGCAAACTAGCACGGGCGTCTCACCGCGCGATGGCCCATCCAGCACGCGCCGGGCCGAGCGGGGACCGCCGCCGGACGGCCGCGCGATGCCGCCCGGCCACCCGTGGGAGACGGCCCGCCGGCGCGGGAG
>CAWJQZ010000056.1:0-37251 GCA_963844945.1 uncultured Chloroflexia bacterium | reverse complement strand
CACTCCCCACGCCGGCCGGCGACGTGACCCACCTGTTCCCGGGGCCGGCCCGCCTCGCCGATGCGGCCGACGCCGACCTCCCGGTCCCCGCCGCCCGGCGCGCGACGATCCGCGCGCTCGCCGCGGCCGTCGCCGACGGCCGGATCGACCTGGGGCCGGGGGCGGACCGCGATGAGGCGCGCGCCCGGCTCCTCGCGATCCCCGGGATCGGTCCGTGGACCGCCGGCTACATCGGCCTGCGGGCGCTGGCCGACCCCGACGTCCTCCTCGCGGGCGATTTGGGCGTGCGGCGGGCGGCTGCCCGCCTGGGCCTTGCCGACGACCCGGTCCGCCTCGCCGCGTACGGCACCCGCTGGGCGCCGTGGCGCTCGTACGCCACGCACCATCTCTGGGCGTCGCTCTCGGAGCCCGGGGCCGGAGCCGTCGTGGCGTTCCCTGGGCGCGAAAGCGCGCCTTTAGGAAAGAGGAGGCCCGATGACGGTCGCGTGGACCCCTCCATCCGAGCCCGATCGGCAACCTCCTCCTCGTGGGCGTGCGCGGCGACGAACGGGGTCGCGCTGTGCGGGCCTGTACATGGAGGGCCACCTGCGCGGGCCGGCGATCGACACGGCGTGGACGCAGCGACGACGCCGCGCTACGCCGCGCGAGGCCCCGGAGCTGGACCAGCGCTACTTCGCCGGCCGGCGCCGTGCGTTCGACCTCCCCCTGGCGCCTCAGGGGAACACCGTTGCCCAGCGCGCGGTCTGGGAGCAGCTCCGCCTGGATCCCGTTCGGGAGAGACGACGACGTACGGTGACATGGCGCGACGGGTCGGCCGGCCCCCACGGCGGCGCGCGCGGTCGGGGGCCGCGGTGGGACGCAACCCGATCTCGATCATCTTCCCGTGCCACCGCGTCGTCGGGAGCGACGGCACCCTCACCGGGTTCGCGGGCGGGCTGGACCGCCAAGCGCGCGCTGCTCGAGCTAGAGCGGGGCTGATGCCGGGGCCGCCCGAGCGCTGGGAAGCCCCCCTCCACCGCATTCCCGTGGGGGGGTCCCATGGCGGGGAGAGCTCGCGCGAACCTAAGCAGCCGCAGCCCTCGCTGTTATCGATGCTAACGTTATTTTGTAGCCCTGATGATCCGACCCCACCCCCACCGGCCCCTTGATCCCACCATGCGATGCCGACGCTCATCGACGTCGCGCGACACGCCGGCGTCTCGCCCATGACCGTATCTCGCGTCGTTGAACGACTCGGAGGCCCGATGAGCGACGACGATGCGGGCGCGTAAAGAGCAAGGCGATCATCGGACGTCGGCTATATGCCCAACGCCCTCGCCCGGAGCCTCAGGGGCGGTCGGACCGGACACTCATCGCCCTCCTCATCACCGACATGACGAACCCGTTCTTCACGACGGTCGCCCCGTTGGCGTCGAGGCCGCGGCGACGCGATGCCGGGTTCGCGCTGATCCTCGCCAACATGTGACGAGAGCGAGGACGGAGGAGCGGCGGCTCATCAGGACGGTGCTTGCAGCGACAGCGTCGACGGTGTCTGCCTGGTGCCGGGGCCGGCGACAGGCACGGACGCGATCCAGGCAGTGCGTGGGAGAGCGGGACGCCGGTCGGCGTAGCTCGATCGCCGTCCTCGCGTGCCGCTCGAGCCGACGTGGTCCACGCGGATTCCGTCGGCGGCGCCCCGGCAGCTAGGGTGAGCTCGATGGCCTCACTCGGCCACCGGGTGACGGCGGTGCTGTCCGGCCCTCGCGGCGTGTCCACGGCGGACGATCACGTCCGAGGGATTCCGTGAGGGCCCTGGCCGAAGACGCCCGGGACGAGACGGCCGCTCGTGATTCCGGGGCAACTACACGATCGAGAGCGGTAGTCGAGATGGCGCGACAGGGCGGTCGCGGCCCGACCGCGGCCCACGGCGCTGTTCGCGGCGAACAACTTCGTCGCGATCGGCGTCCTCCACGCCCTCGACCGAAGCTCGGGCTCCGCGTCCCGGACGACGTGGCCGTCGTCGGGTTCGACGACCTTCCCTCAGGCGATGGTGGTGTTCCCCCTTTCTCACGGTCGTGTCGCAGCCCGCGTTCGAGATGGGCCAGGAGGGGGTCGGGCTGCTCCTCGACCCACCTGTCGGACGCGCCCCGCACGAAGCCTCCGCGCAGGTCATCCTGCCGACCGAGCTGGTCATCAGGCGCTCGAGCGGCAGCCCGATCGAAGCGCGCAGCTGACGTCGGGGCACGGCCGGCAGGCCAGCTCCACCCAGAGGAGCGGCAGAGCCCCCGGATCGCGGTCGGACCGAGGCTCGTGACCGCCTCGTGCCCTTACGCGAGTGCGCTGCGGACGACGTCCACCGCGGTGGCGCTCGGGCGCATAGCCGTCGGCGCCGATCTGCTCGGCGTACTCGGCCGTGACCGGGGCCCCGCCGACGACGACCTTGCGTCCAGGGAGCCGCGGCCCGGACCGCCTCGACGACGTCGCGCATCCCGGGCATGGTCGTCGTGAGGAGCGCGGAGACGCCGATGACCGAGGCGCCGTGCTCGCGGGCCGCGGCGACGAACCGCTCGGCGCGGCACGTCGGTGCCCAGGTCGATGACCTCGATGTTCGCGCCCTTCCACATCATCGCGACGAGGTTCTTGCCGATGTCGTGGAGGTCGCCCTTCACCGTCCCGATCGACGGCGGTGAGCTCGGGGGTGACGCCGGCCGCGGCGAGAACCGGCTCGAGGAGCTCCGTCCCCTCCTTCATCGCCCGGGCGGTGATGAGCATCTCGGGGACGAAGAGCTCGCCCTCCTGGAACTTGCGTCCGACCGACGTCCATCGCGTCGGTCATCGCGTCGAGGATCGTCGCGGGTCCATCCCCTCGTCGACCGCCGCCTGGGTGAGGGCCGCTGCGGTCTTGCGGTCGCCCGCCTCCACGGCGGCGGTGAGGGCGGCGAGGTCGGCCATGGTGTCGGTACTCCTGGGGTCGGCTGTGGATGGGCAGCGCGGACCCGGGGGTCTAGGTGAGGTAGCGCCCGATCTCGGCGCTGACGTCGTCGTAGGAGCGCGGGCCGTCGTTGAGGTCCGTCGACCTCGCCGACGATCTGGAACTTGCGGAACACGAGGATCCTTCGGGCGAGGTGGACCATCTCGGGCAGGTCCGACGAGATCAGGATGATCGACTTGCCGTCTTCCTTGGCGAGGTCCCAGATCAGGCGGTGGATCGCCTCCTTGGCTCCCACGTCCACGCCGATCGTCGGCTCGTCGACGATGAGCGTGTCGCAGCCGGCGGCGAGCCACTTCGCGATGCTGACCTTCTGCTGGTTGCCACCCGACAGCCGCCCGACCTGCTGATCCAGGCCGGTGGCGCGCACTTCGACGGCCTCCATGTACTCGCGGCCCACGGCTCCTCTCCTTGCCAAGATCGATCCCGATCACCGGGCGCGAGATCCGGTCCCAGACGGTGATCGCGATGTTCGTCTCGATGCTGGCGCCGAGGATCAGACCCTTCTCCTTGCGGTTCTCGGACACGTATCCCAGCCGGTAGCGCCTGAGTGCCTCGGCCATGCCCCGGATCCGCACCGGAGCACCCCTCCACCAGGATCTCGCCGTCGAAGTCACGGTCCTCGCCGATCAGGATCTGGGCGAGCTCGGTGCGTCCTGAGCCCACGAGGCCGTAGAAGCCGAGGATCTCGCCGGCGTGAAGGTCGAAGTCGAGGCCGTCGAAGCGATCGGGCTGGGTGATGCCACGGGCCTCGATGACGACGCGCGAGCGATCGATGTCCAGCGTGCCGAGCCAAGCGGTGCGCGCCTCGCGCCCGAGCATCATCGTGACGATCTGGTCCTTGGACAGGCCGGTAGCGGGGTGCGTGTCCACGAGTCGGCCGTCGCGCAGGACGGAGACCCGGTCCGCGATGTCGAGGACCTCCTCGAGCTTGTGGCTCACGAAGACGATCGTCACGCCGGACGCGCGCAGCTGCCGCAGCACGCCGAAGAGGTTGTTCGCCTCGTGCAGGGTGAGCGAGGAGGTAGGCTCGTCGAGGATCAGCACGCGCGCATCGGCCGAGAGCGCCTTCGCGATCATGACGAGCTGCTTCTGCGCGGCCGACAGGCCGCCGGTGCTCGTCGAGACAGGCACCTCGAGCCCCACGAGGGTGGTGTACTTCTCGGCCTCCCGCCCGATCGCAGCCCCAGTCCAGGCGGCCGCGCGCGCTTGAACCGCTCGAGCTTGTCGAGCATCACGTTCTCCGCGACGCTCGCCTTCGGCACGACCTGGATCTCCTGGCTCACGAGGTTGATCCCGACCCGCATCGCGTCGCTGTACGACCGCGGGGTGAGCTCTCGGCCGTCGAGGGTGATGGCTCCGTCGTCGGGCTGGTAGATGCCACAGATGATCTTGATGAGAGTGCTCTTGCCCGCGCCATTCTCGCCGACGACCGCGTGAATCTCCCCTCCCTCGAACGTCAGCGAGACATCGCTGAGCGCGCGAACGCCCGGGAACTGCTTGGAGATCGATTCGACATGGAGCATCTGGGGTCGACTCCCGGGAGTGCTCTGCTCGGCCGGCGCGGTCGGAGCGCCGGCGCGGAGTCCCCGCGCCGGCGCTCCGGTGTGTCCGCTACTTGGTCAGGACGTTGGTCAGGAGGCTGTCCTTGATCTGCTGGGTCACCTTGGCGATGTCGTCGCCGTAGGTGGTCAGGTTGTCCTTGGTCACGAAGGCGGTGCCCGTGTCCACGCGGTAGACGCCCGGCTTGACCGTGTAACCGTCGGCCATGCACATCAGTGCGAGCATCGACAGGTAGCCGTGCCCGAACGGGTTCTGGGAGATCGTCCCGTCCATGACGCCGTCCTCGATCGCCTTGACGACGATCGGGTCGGTGTCGATGCCTACGGCGTGGATCGTCCGGTCCCCGCCCTTGGCCTTGTAGTCCGAGAGCACCTGCGCAATCGCGACGCTCGGGGTGAAGCCGGTCGCGATGATGCCGTCGACGGTGCTGCTGTTCGCGGCGACCGCGTCGGTGACCTTCTGGACGGCCTCCTCCGCGCTCTTCATCCCGGAGATCTCCTGGATGATCTTGACGTCGGGGTACTTCGCGACGACCTCTTCGATCCCCTGCTTGCGCAGCACGGTGTTGGGGTCTTCGAGGACCTCGAGGACGTTGATGATGTTCCCCTTGCCGCCCATCGTCTTGATCAACGCCTCGGTCGCCTGGCTGGCCGCCGCCTTGACGTCGGTCGCGAACACGAGCTTGGCGGGCGTCGGCTCACTCGTGGAGCCGCCGAAGTTGACGATGGTCCGCCCTGGTCGGTCAGCTCCTGGTAGAGCGCGTTGGCGCCGTTGGCGTCCGACGGATAGACGCTGAAGTAGCGGGAGCCCTTGGCGAACAGGGCCTGCATGCCCTGGTTCTCGGAGTCCTGCGTCCAGTCGGGGCCGATCTGCAGGATCGGGCTGAAGCCGAACTCCTTGCCGGCAGCCTCGACGCCCGGCTTGACGGTGTCGAAGTAGGGATGGGCGGCGGATGCGTACCAGACGGGCGCGAAGCCCGCGGGAGCCGTGCAGCCGAACGCGGATGCGGCGGCGGAGGCGGAGGGTGCTTCGCTTGCCGGTGCGGCGGTCGCGGGGGCGGCAGTGGCGGGAGCAGCGGTGGCGGGAGCAGCGGTGGCGGGAGCCTGGCTGGCGGCGCTGGACGAGCAGGCCGAGAACAGGAGCCCGGCCGCGACGGCCAGGACCAGCGTCTTGGGGATGATGCGCGTGATCATCGAGGTTTCTCCTACAGCGAACGGGTGATGCGGAAGGGGGCGCGCGTCACGTCCGGTTCTCACCCCTCCTTCGGTGGGGCGCCGGGCCCGCGACGACGACGTCGACGACCGATCGCGCGGAGGCTCTCGAGCGACACGGCAAGGAGGATCACGAGGCCGAGGAACGTCTGCTCGTAGTAGACGTTCACGTTGAACATGATCAGGCCGTTCTTGATGAGGGTGAGCATGATCGCGGCGGCGCCGAGACCCAGAGCGGAGATCTCGCCACCGGCGAGAGCGGTCCCGCCGATGATCGCGACGGCGAACGAGATGATCAGCCAGTCGGAACCGATGGACGGCTGGGCCGATCCGACACGCGTGATCCACAGGAAGCCGGCGAGAGCGGCGAAGAGGCCGGAGAGCACGTTGGCGAGGACCGTGATGCGGTCCGTGCGGATGCCGGACAGGCGTGCCGCCTCGGCATTGCCGCCGGTCGCGAGGATCCGCCGGCCGGTCACCGCGAACCGGAAGAAGTACGCGACGACCGCGAGCAGGATCAGCATGAGGACGAACAGGATCGGCACGCCCAGGATGTCGCCCCGACCGATGAACGTGATGTCCTTGGGGATGTTCGTGTACGGATTGCCCTTGCTGATCCCGTTCACGAGGCCGGCGAAGATGAACGACGTCGCCAGCGTCGCCACGAACGAGTTCAGGCGGAGCCGGGTGATGATCGTCCCGTTGAACAGGCCGGCCAGCGCACCGACGAGAAGTGCGATCGGGAGCGCGATGAGCGGATCCAGGCCGAAGTCCTGCATCGCCATCCCCGCCATCACGACCGACAGGCCGCCGATCGCGCCGAGGGAGAGGTTCATCCCGCCGATGACGATCACGATCGCCTGGCCGATCGCGACGAAGACGTAGAGGGCCGCCGTCCGGCCCATGTTGAACAGGTTGTACTCGGTCAGGAAGCTGGGGCTTCCGATCGAGAAGATGACGAACAGGACGATCGTCGCGAGGACGACGCTGAAGTCACTGCGCCGGAGGAGCGAGGCGAGCACCGTCGAGGCCGTCCGGCGCTCGCCGTCGGGAGCGGTCGTGGCGGTCATCGGTACTCGTCCACGGCCTCGAACATCGCGACGATGTTCTGGGGCGGGATGTCCGGGAGCATGTTGTGGGCCGGCACGAACACGAATCCGCCGCCGGGAGCGAACGTCTCGATGTTCCGACGGACGTGGTCCTTGACCGCCTCGGGCGTCCCCAGTGGAAGGACCTTGCGGGTGTCCGCCCCACCGCCCCAGAAGGTGATGTCCGCCCCGAAGTCGCGCTTGAGTCGCTCTGGCTCCATGTCCTTCGCGTGATCTGGACCGGGTTGATGATGTCGAACCCGGCCTCGATGAGGTCGGGGAGGAGCTTGTGGATCGACCCGCACGAATGCAGGAAGGTCTTGAGCCCGCTGTGCTCGTGGACGTACGCGTTGAGCACCGCCTGGCGCGGCTTGAAGTGCCTCCGGTACGTGTCGGGAGACATCAGCGGCCCCAGGTCCATGCCCAGGTCGTCGCCGAAGCGGATCACGTCCGCGAGGTCTCCGACGGACGCGATCACCTTCTCGAGGGTGGCGAGGTGGATCTCCATGAGCGCGTCGAGCAGGCGCTCGACGTTGTCCGGGTCCAGGGCGAGATCCATGAGGAAGTTGTCGATGCGCCGGAGGAAGGTGCCCCACTCGAAGAGGTTGCAGCCGACGACCACCACAAGGGCCCGGTCGCCGGCCTGGCGCAGCGCCAGGGTCCGCGCCGCAGCTCGTCCCAGAAGTCGCGGTCGGCGGCGTGATCCCACGGGCTGTGGACCAGGCCCGACCAGAGGACCTTGGGCATGACCGCGGCAGGTCGGAGAAGTCGTCGGGATAGCCGTCGAGATACGGGAAGTAGGTCTGGTCGAAGTAGTTCGCGCTGCTCGGCATCGTGGCGATGCGCAGGCCGTCCCTGTCGAAGGCGTCCCAGGCGCCGTCGGGCTGCCGCACCGGCTCGAACCACGCCGGCACCTCGATCGTCGACCCCCGACCCCAGCGTCATCGGGTGCCAGTCGGCGTCGTCGGCGTTGAACGTGCGCCCTATGTCCACCGCGTCGATCCGGAAGTGGTCGAGCAACTCGTCCGAGGGCTGGGCGAGCTGCTGGACGACGTCGTAGACGCGGGTGCGTTGGTCGCGCAGGCCGACGTGCCGCACGAGGTTGGCATGCGCCACGGCCGAGATCCCCGAGCTCGGGTTCGAGCCGAGGTCGACGGGCAGGCGGTCGGGTTCGATGTGCCCCACCGAGGCGACGACCCGCTCGCGGGAAGTCATCGTCAGCACGTGAGCGTCGTCGGTCATCTGTCGGGTCCCCGGGTCAATCGAGATGCCACAGCTCTTCCATCGACGCCCACCACTCGCCGGGGGCGCGATCGTCGAGCGGCTGCTGGAGCGGCGTGTTGATCGCCCACCACTCCTGTGTCGTGGGGTCGTCGGCCATCCTGGCCATGTCGGCGTCGTAGTCGTCGCCGACGTACTCGAAGTACGAGAACAGCCACCCACCGCGGTGGAAGATCGTGTAGTTGCGGATGTTGCAGGCGGTGATCGTCGCGAGGACACCGGGCCAGACCGCCGAGTGGAGCTCTGCGTAGCGCGCGAGGTTCTCGGGCGGCATCCGAAGGATGCTGGCGTACCGCTTCATGCTCCCTCCCTGACCGATCCGGTCGACCCCGTGAGGCGGGCCACCGCCGCTCCTCGGTCCCGGGACGCGCGCCCCGGATCCCCGCCATCGCATCGCCGGATTGGAGATAACGCAATCATAAGATAACGCAATCAGCAGATAACGCAACCACCTAGTTGCCCGTCCCACTGCGAGGTCGGATCGGCGGGCGGGACGGACCGCCGGGATCGCGGTCGGCCGGCCTTGACATCTACGATCCCCGTGGACAGGTCGACAACCTGTTTGGTAGCGTTATCATTGATTGCGTTATCAGGACCGTTGCTCCTGTGGCGGAAGGCAAGATCATCAGAGAGGGCGCACCGGCATGACCACCGAGTACACCGACATCGTCCCCGGCACCGAGGTCACCCGCGGCCTCGCCAAGGACGACCTCATCGTCATCACCGGCGCGGGCGGCTTCATCGCCGGCTCGCTCGACGAAGTACTTCCACGACCAGGGGTTCACGCGGATCCGGGCCGATCGACCGCAAGCCGCTCCCCGACTGGTACCAGCGCGTCCCCGGCGTCGAGTCGATCTCGATGGACCTCTCCCACGAGGAGAACGCGATCGAGGCCGTGAAGGGCGCGGCCGAGGTCTACAACCTCGCCGCCGACATGGGCGGGATGGGCTTCATCGAGAACTTCCGCGTGGAGTGCCTCCGCAGCATCCTCGTCAACACGCACCTCATCGAGGCCGCCTAGCGGGCCGGCGTGAGGCGCTACTTCTTCACCTCGTCCGCCTGCGCGTACAACACCGACCTGCAGAAGGTCCCCGACGGGATCGCGCTCAAGGAGTCCGACGCCTACCCGGCGATGGCCGAGCGGGGCTACGGCTGGGAGAAGCTCATCAGCGAGATGTTCTGCCAGGAGTACTGGCGGAGCGCGGCCTCGAGACGCACATCGCGCGGTTCCACAACATCTACGGCCCCAACGGGACGTGGTTCGGCGGACGCGAGAAGGCGCCCGCGGCGATGTGCCGCAAGGTCCTCGAGGCGCAGGACATCCGGCGACATGCGGATCGAGATCTGGGGCGACGGGACCCAGACGCGGTCGTTCTGCTACATCCGCGACTGCGTGAGCGGGATCGACCGGATCATGCACACGCCCGGAGCTCACCGCGACGCCGATCAACCTCGGCTCGTCCGAGCTCGTGTCGATCAACGAGCTCGTCTCGATCGTCGAGGAGATCGCCGGCGTGACGCTCGAGCGCTGCTACAAGCTCGACGCGCCGAAGGGCGTCGCCGGGCGCAACAGCGACAACACGTTCATCCAGCAGGTCCTCGGCTGGGAGCCGAACACCCCGCTGCGCACCGGCATGGCCGAGACGTACGCGTGGATCGCCGACCAGTACGCGGCGCGCAAGGCCGGCAAGCGCGTCGTCGAGGGCTGATCGCCGTGACCGACGCGTCCGCGATGCCGGCGGCCCGACCTGTCGGGCGTCGTGGGCGGGCTCCCCTACCGGATCCAGCTCGCGGGCGGGTGGATCGACCAGCCGTTCGTCTCGCGCCTTGACCCGGAGCCGCCGGGGTCGATGGTCGTCGTCTCGCTCCTGCCGACCGTCCGGTACATGGACCGCTGCGGGATGGCGACGGGGACGCGCGCGGTGGCGCGCGCCCTCTGGGGCGACGCGCTGCCCGAGGGCCGGGACCCGGCCGACCTCGTCCGCGTCCTGTACGCGGCCGAGAACGAGGGCCGGGCCGATCCGTCCGGCTCGCAGGACATGTGCGGCATCGTCTACCCCGGCGTGAGCCGGCTCGACTACGACGCGGCCGTCGACGGCGGGTACTTCCCGTGCCGCGTGGAGTCCACCTCCGACCCCGACGTCGTCGCCTGGCTGGAGCGCGTCCTCCACCTGGTGCCGGTCGCGCAGCGACCGCCCGACTACAGCCCGCTGGGCGTCCAGCGACTGGACCCGCGGTGGATCGCCCGCCTCGGGCGGAGCGGACGGGACTGCTACGACGCCATCGTCCGGCGGGACGTCGACGCGTTGGGCGCGTCGTTCACCGAGTGCTCGCTCGCGTGGGACGCCCTCCTCCCGGCGATCTTCGTCCACCCGACGATCACGATCGACCTGAAGGGGCTGCTCGCCGCCTACGCCTCCCGCTACCCGGGCGCGATGTACTCGGGCTGCGGCGGCGGCTACATCATCGTCGCGTCCGAGGACGCGGTGCCGGGCTCGTTCCGCGTGCGGGTGCGACGCGTGAGCGCGGGGCCGGGCGAGGACGAGGCCGGGCAGGTGCCGGCCGTCGTCGTCCAGGCGAGCCTCGACGACCTGACATCCGCCGACGTCCGTTTCCTGCAGGAGGCGGCGCGCCTGGGGCCGCTCCACGTGCGGATCCCGTCGGACGGGCTCGTGGAGCGCGAGACGGGCCGGCCGCCGCGGTTCCCCGTCGCGGAGCGGCTCTTCCTCGCCACGTCGCTCCGCTGCGTGGACGCCGCGAGCGTGGTGGAGGAGCCGACGGTCGCCGCCATGGCGGACCTCGCCCGCCGGTACGCCGCCCTCGTCGTGCGCGAGGGCGAAGGCGCGGAGGCCACCGATGCAGCAGCGGCATCGCCACGGGCTCCCGTGCACCGTCCTCGGCCCGTCGGACCTCGCGGGCTTCCCGGCATGGGACGCGGACGAGCCCGAGGTCGGCCCCCCGGCGCCGGACGACCCGCCGCGCGCGATCGTCACGGGCTGCTACGACTGGCTCCACTCGGGCCACCTCCGGTTCTTCATGGACGCCGCCGCCGTGGGAGAGCTGTACGTCGTCGTCGGCAGCGACCGCAACGTGGAGCTGCTCAAGGGCCCCGGCCACCCGCTTCAGCACGAGGAGGAGCGGCGGTACATGGTCGGCGCCGTGCGGTGCGTGCGCCGCTGCCTCGTGTCGTCGGGGTCGGGATGGATGGACGCCGCGCCGGAGATCGCACGCATCCGGCCGCGCTTCTACGTGGTGAACGAGGACGGCGACCAGCCGGCGAAGCGCGAGTTCTGCCTGGAGCACGGCATCGAGTACGTCGTGCTGCGACGGCTCCCCCACCCCGGCCTGCCGGCGCGCTCGAGCACCGACCTCCGCGGCTTCTGACGGTTCGGCGGGCGCCTGCACGGGCGTGGCAGGCGGTCCTGCACGGCCGGCGCCTCGTCACCGCTCCGGCGCGGCCGGCCCACCACCCGGCCCCGCCGGTGTGCGACGATCGTCGGGGGATCACCCGGGGCTGCAGGAGACGGCATGAGTCCGTTGGTCAACGTCGAGGTCCAGGGTCCGATCGCGTGGATCACGATCGACAGCCCGCCCGTCAACGCCATCAACGTCGCGCTCATCGACGCGCTCTCCCTCGCGCTCGACGGCCAGGCGCCGCCGGACGTGCGGGCGGTCGTCATCCGGTCGGTGCCCGGCGCGCACATCTGGTCGGCCGGGCACGACGTCCGCGAGCTCCCGACCGACGGCCGCGACCCCCTGACGTACAGCGACCCGCTGCGGCGCATGGTCCGCCGGATCGAGACCCACCCGCTCCCGATCATCGCGATGGTCGAGGGGTCGGTCTGGGGAGGCGCGTGCGAGCTCGTCCTCGCCTGCGACCTCGTCGTCGCGTCCAGCCAGGCGACCTTCGCGCTCACGCCGGCGCACATCGGGGTCCCTTACGACGTCGCGGGGATCCTCAATCTCATGAAGGTCGCGGACCTGCACTTCGTGAAGGAGATGCTCTTCACCGCGCGCCCGACCAACGCGTCGCGGATGGCCGCCTACGGCGTCGTCAACGCGGTCGTGCCCGTGGAGGAGCTGGAGAGCACGACGGCGGAGTTCTGCACGGCGATCGCCGCCGCGTCGCCGCTCGTCATCCGGATCATGAAGGAGGAGCTGCGCGTCCTCGGCAACGCACATCCCATCACCCCGGAGGCGTTCGAGCGGATCCAGTCGCAGCGGCGCGAGGTGTACGACAGCCACGACTACCAGGAGGGGATCCACGCGTTCCTGGAGAAGCGTCGCCCCGAGTTCCACGGCACCTGAGACCCGCGTTCGAGACCCGCCGCATGGACGACGAGCTCCCGCCCGCGGAGCAGGCACGTGACAGGCGACGTGACCGCCGCATCAGCGCGCGCGAGCGCGAGCTGATGCGGACCGGGTCCGCCAAGGTCTTCAAGCAGATCCTCGACACGCAGGAGAAGCGGGCCCGCGACGACGAGGGGGCCGAGGGCGATGCGCCCGAGGACGGGCCGGCGGGCGATCCGCACGCCGGAGAGCGGCACCGGCGCGGCCACGGCCACGGCCACGGGGCCGACCGGGAGAGCTGAGACCCGGGCCGGCCGCTCTGCCGCGGCCGCAGGGGGCCGCCGGCCAATCCGCCGACGCCGGCCCCGCGAACGGAAGGGTGTCGCGGGGGGCGCGCCTCCCGCGAAGGACCACCCGATCCCTTCCGGAGGCACCACCTCTCATGTCGACCCCCGCCGTCCTCGCCGAGGGTCTCGCCAAGTCGTACGGCACCGTCCGCGCCCTCCAGGGCGTGGACATGGAGGTCGCCGAGGGCACTGTCCTCGGCGTCCTGGGCCCCAACGGCGCAGGCAAGACCACGGCGGTCCGCATCCTCGCGACCCTCCTCCGCCCCGACGCGGGCCGCGCGATCGTCGCCGGCCACGACGTCGTCCGCGAGCCGGACGCCGTCCGCGCGTCCATCGGCCTCACCGGCCAGTACGCCGCCGTGGACGAGAACCTCACCGGCCGCGAGAACCTCGAGCTCGTCGGCCGCCTCCTGCACCTGGGCCGGGCGGAGTCCCGGACGCGCGCGGTCGAGCTGCTCGCCGCGTTCGACCTCTCGGACGCCGGCGGACGTCCGGCGCGCACCTACTCGGGCGGCATGCGCCGTCGCCTGGACCTCGCGGCGTCGCTGGTCGGTCGTCCGGCCGTCCTGTTCCTCGACGAGCCGACGACCGGCCTCGACCCGGCCTCGCGGATCGCGCTGTGGGAGGTGGTGGAGACGCTCCGTCGCGACGGCACCACCATCCTCCTCACCACGCAGTACCTCGACGAGGCGGACCGCCTCGCCGACCGGATCGCCGTCATCGATGGCGGCCGCGTCATCGCCGAGGGGACCTCCACCGAGCTGAAGGACCGGCTGGGCGAGGACGTCGTGGACCTGCGCGTCGCCGACGCGTCGCGCACGGAGGACGCCCTGGGGCTGCTCCGGGACCTGGCCGCGACCGCGCCGCGCGCCGATCTCGCGTCCGGCCGCATCTCCCTCCCCGTGCACCACGGCGCCGGGATCCTCGCGGAGGTCGTCCGCCGGATCGACGGAGCCGGGCTGGAGGTCGCGGAGCTCTCGCTCCACCGGCCCAGCCTCGACGACGTCTTCCTCGCCCTCACCGGCCGGAGCGCCGAGGCCGCGGAGGCGGCCGCGGCGGAGGCCGCACCCACGCGGCGCCGGTTCGGGCGTCGCCGCAGCTCCACGGAGGCCGCCGCATGAGCGCCGCGATCGCCACTCGGTCGGCCCGGACGCCGTCCGTCCGCAGGACCCCCACCTGGATCTTCACCGACTCCGTCAGCATCGCCTGGCGGAACATGCTCGCGGTCGTCCGCAATCCGCAGCTGCTCGTCATCGACACCGTCACGCCGATCATGTTCGTGCTGCTGTTCGCCTTCGTGTTCGGCGGCGCGATCAACGTCCCCGGCGGCTCCTACATCACCTTCCTCATGCCCGGGATCTTCGTCCAGACCGTCGTCTTCGGCGGGACCAACACCGCCGTCGGGCTCGCGGAGGACCTCCAGAAGGGCGTGATCGACCGGTTCCGGTCGCTGCCCATGGCGCCGTCGGCCGTGATGATCGGCACGGACCTTCGCCGACCTCCTCCGCAACATCTACGTCGTCGCGATCATGACCGTCGTGGGCTTCGCGATCGGGTTCCGCCCGACGGGCAGCCCGGCCGAGATCTCCCTCGCACTCGCGCTCGTGGCGGCCTTCGGCTACGCGATCAGCTGGCTCTCCGCGAACGTCGGCCTCCGGTCGAAGTCCGCGGCGGCCGCGCAGGGCGCGATCTTCCTGCCGATCTTCCCCCTCACGTTCGTCTCGTCGGCGTTCGTGCCGATCGCGACGATGCCGACCTGGCTCCAGCCGATCGCCGAGGCGAACCCGGTGACGGTCGTCGTCAACGCCTCGCGCGGGCTCTTCCTCGGGGTCGCGGACGCCGGGATGGTGCTCGGCGCGGTCGCCTGGATCGTGGGGCTCGTCGCGGTCTTCGCCCCGCTCGCGATCTGGAGCTACCGCAAGGCGCGCTGACCTCCCAGAGCGCGTCGCCCACGGACCCCGGCCGGCATCGGCCGGGGTCCGTCGCCTTCGCCCCTCGCTCAGCCGGCCGAGCGCGGCCGCGATCGCGTCCGCGAACCCACCCAGCCCCTTGCGCGTGCAGACCGCCGTGCGCGCGTGCCGTGAGGACTCCCGTGTACTGGTCGGAGACCGTGTGCGCCAGGCGGGTGGGCGCCCAGATGACGACGACGTCCGCCCACGCGATGTCCGCCCGCGCGGCCGCCTCGGTGCGGCGGGCCGTGCCGTCGACGAAGCGCCACTCGATCCCGCCGGGGCTCGCAGCGTCGCGCTGCCAGCGCGCGTCGCCGCCGAGGATCTCGTCGCGATGGCTCCGCGCCCCGCCCACGACGACGATCCGCCGCGCCCCGCTCGCGAGGCAGGCGGCGTGGATGCGTGCGCGCGCCCGCTCGTTCGCCGAGCCGGCGCAGACGCAGCAGCGGCCGGCACCCACGTGGACCACGGACCCCCCGCGCAGCCGCGGCGCCATCACGTCGCACTCCGGCTGGCCGCACGTGAGCGCGAGGGCCTCGTCCAGGTACGGGCGGACGACCCCCAGGGTCGCGCCGTCCACGCCGTCCTCGACGAGCAGGCCGGCGCGCTCCAGGACGAGGCGCATCACGGGGACCGCTGCGGCGGGATCGAGGTGGCGCTCCCGCGCGAGCCGGGCCAGGGGGACGACGTTCACCTGCCGATGGTAGAGGCGGGGCGGCCCCGTCCGTGCGCGGGCCCGATCGCCGGTGGCCGGCGGCCGGGTCGCGCCCGGCGTCCCTCGCGGCCCGCCGCGTCCGCGGCTCGGCATAAAATCCCCGCATGACCAGCCCCGACCCCGCCGGCTCCGAGAGCCCTTCCGTCGTCACCTCCCTCATCGACCCTGACGCCCTTCCGGTGGTCGTCGTGGGCGCCGGGCTCGCCGGCCTCACCGTCGCGCTCCAGCTCGCCGACCGCCACAGGATCGTCGTGCTCGCGAAGCGCGGGTTCGAGGAGGCCGCCACCGCGTGGGCGCAGGGCGGGATCGTCGGCGTCCTCGGGGACGACGACAGCGTGGAGCTCCACGTCCACGACACGCAGGTCGCCGGCGGCGGCCTGGTCGACGAGAACACCGCCCGGTTCGTCGCGGAGAACAGCGGGGATGCGATCCGCTGGCTCGTCGATCAGGGGGTCCCCTTCACGGCCGACCCGGAAGGCCCCCTCGGCCTCCACCTGACGCGCGAGGGCGGGCACGCGGTGCGCAGGATCGCCCACGCCGCGGACGCGACCGGCCGCGCGATCCACGAGGCCCTCCTGGAGCGGGCCCACCGTCACCCCAACATCACGATGCGCGAGCGCTGGATGGCGATCGACGTCATCACCTCGCGCCACCTCCGCCGCGAGGAGCCTGCGCGCGGCGTACGGCGTGTACGCGCTGGACATCGATGCCGGGCGCGTCGAGACGCTGCCCGCGTCGGCGGTCGTCCTCGCGACGGGCGGGGTCGGGAAGGTCTACCGGTACACGACCAACCCCGACACGTCGACGGGCGACGGGATCGCGATGGCGTGGCGCGCAGGCTGTCGGGTCGCGAACATGGAGTTCGTCCAGTTCCACCCCACGTGCCTGTACCACCCGGAGGAGCGGACCTTCCTCATCACCGAGGCCCTCCGCGGCGAGGGCGCCTACCTGGAGCTGCCCGACGGGTCCCGCTTCATGGCCGCCCACGACCCGCGCATGGAGCTCGCGCCGCGCGACATCGTCGCCCGGGCGATCGACTTCGAGATGAAGAAGCACGGCCTCGACAACGTCTGGCTCGACGCCCGACACCTCGGCGAGCCGTTCCTCAAGGAGCACTTCCCGACCATCTACCACCGGTGCATGGAGCTCGGGATCGATATCTCGACGCAGCGCATCCCCGTGGTCCCGGCGGCGCACTACACGTGCGGCGGCGTGGTCACGGATCTCGAAGGCCGGGCGGACGTCACGGGGCTCTACGCGGTGGGCGAGACCACGTACACGGGCCTGCACGGCGCGAACCGGCTCGCGAGCAACTCGCTGCTCGAGTGCGTCGTCCTCGGTCGGTCCTGCGCCACCCGGATCGACGAGACCCCGCCGAACGGCGCCACGGTGCTTCCCGACTGGGACGAGAGCCGGGTGGAGATCCCCGACGAGATGGTCGTCGTCTCCCACAACTGGGAGGAGCTCCGCCTCTCGATGTGGAACTACGTCGGGATCGTCCGGACGACCAAGCGGCTCGAGCGCGCCCTCCACCGGATCACCCTGCTGACCGCGGAGATCGACGAGTACTACGCGACGTTCCGGGTCACGCGCGACCTGCTGGAGCTGCGCAACCTGGTGGCCTGCGCGGAGATCGTGGTCCGGTCCGCGCTCTCGCGCCACGAGAGCCGCGGCCTCCACTACAGCGCGGACTACCCGTACACGCTCCCGGCGACGCTCCCCACCGTGGCGATCCCGGGCCCCCGGGCGGATTCGGGCCCGCGGGAGGCGTAGACCGGGCGCGGAACCGGCGGCCCGCGATGGCGGCGCGTCAGCCGACCATCCGCATCGAGTAGTCGACCGCGCGGACGTTCTTCGTCAGCGCGCCCACCGAGATCCGGTCCACGCCGGTCGCGGCGATCGCCGCCATCTCCTCGAGCGAGATCCCGCCCGACGCCTCGAGAAGCGCGCGCCCGTCGGTGATCGCGACGGCCTCGCGCATGAGGCCCGGGGTGAAGTTGTCGAGGAGGACGCTGGTCGCGCCGTGCGCGAGCGCCTCGCGGAGCTGGTCGAGGCCCTCCACCTCGATCTGGATGGAGACCTCCGGGCCGGCCCCGAGTGCCCGGGCCGCCGCGAGGGCCTGTGCGATCCCGCCCGCCTCGGCGATGTGGTTCTCCTTGATGAGGATCCCGTCCCAGAGGGCGATCCGCTGGTTCGCGCCGCCGCCGACGCGCACCGCGTGCTTCTGCGCGAGCCGGAGTCCGGGGACCGTCTTCCGGGTGTCGAGGACGAGGCAGCCACGGGGGTTCGGTGACGCGCCCTCGATCGCGCGCGCATACCGCCGGGTGATCGTCGCGGTGCCGGAGAGGAGCTGGAGGAAGTTGAGGGCGGGCCGCTCGCCGGAGAGGAGCGCGCGCGCGTCGCCGCCCAGCTCGCAGACGGTGGAGTCCGCCGGCATCGTGTCGCCCTCCGCGAAGGACCACGTGAACGTGGCGGCGGGGTCGAGCGCGCGGACGCATCCCTCGAACCAGTCGATCCCGCAGAGGACGGCCTCCTCGCGGACGCGGACGCGCGCCCGGGCCGGGCCGGACGGGACGAGGCGGGCGGTCCAGTCGCCGGTCCCGATGTCCTCGGCGAGCGCCTCGCGGATGTTGCGCGCCCGTGCCTCCGCGAGGGTCTCGTTGGCCTCGACGACGCCGAACGGCTCCACCGGCCGCCTCCTACGCCGAGCCGAGGTCGGGGACGTGGCCGCGATACGACGCGACCAGGCTGTCCGGGTGCGCGGCGACGAAGTCGAGCATCCGCTCGACCGGGACCATCGCGCGGACCCGCGTCTCCTCGGGCACCTCGATCGCGCCATCACCGGTCTCGAGGCAGTCGACCACGCCCTGCAGGCTGTTCATCGCCATCCACGGGCAGTGCGCGCAGCTCTTGCACGTCGCGCTGTTCCCGGCCGTCGGCGCCTCGATGAGCGTCTTCCCGGGCGCCAGCTCGTGCATGCGGTGGAAGATCCCGTTGTCGGTCGCGACGATGTACTCGGCGGCATCGCCGTCGATCACGGCCTTCAGCAGCTGCGAGGTGGAGCCCACGACGTCCGCCTGGGCGACGACGCTCGCCGGGGACTCCGGGTGGACAAGGACCGGCGCTCCGGGATGCTCGGCGCGGAGCAGCTCGAGCTCGATCCCCTTGAACTCCTCGTGGACGACGCACGCGCCGTTCCACAGGAGCATGTCCGCGCCGGTCTCGTTCGCGATGTACCCGCCGAGGTGACGGTCCGGCGCCCAGAGGATCTTCTCGCCGTTCGCCGCGAGGTGACGGACGATCGCGAGGGCGCAGGACGACGTGACCATCCAGTCGGCGCGAGCCTTCACC
Organism: uncultured Chloroflexia bacterium; assembly: GCA_963844945.1. GTDB lineage: Bacteria > Chloroflexota > Limnocylindria > Limnocylindrales > CSP1-4 > CAIYQJ01. Next base: position 18,488 of record CAWJQZ010000056.1, on the reverse strand, counting down.
GCGGCGCTCGTGTTCGCGTAGACGACGACCGTCCGGTCCGGGTGCGCGTCGCAGAAGGCCGCGAAGTCGTCCGGCGGGCAGCCCAGGTCGAGCGAGCAGGTCGCGTCGATGTCGGGCACGAGGACGCGCTTCTCCGGGCTGAGGATCTTCGCCGTCTCACCCATGAAGCGGACGCCGGCCACGACGAGCGTGCTCGCCGCATGATCGCGCCCGAACCGCGCCATCTCGAGGGAGTCGGCGACGCAGCCGCCGGTGGCGAGCGCGAGGTCCTGGATGTCGCCGTCGACGTAGAAGTGGGCGACGAGGACGGCGCCCTTCTCCGCGAGGAGCGCGGCGGCGCGGTCCTTCAGCGCGGCGCGCTCGGCCGGCGTGGGGATGAGCGGGACGCGCGCCCACGCACGCGCGATGGTCTCCGTCCCGTCCGTCCGCGGGAGCGCGTAATCGACCTCCACCCGGCTCATCTCTTCGCGTTCTCCGTCTCGCGCCGGGTCCCGCCCGGCCGATCGATCGTACCGCAGGCGGCGGGCCTACCCCTCCGCGGGCTCGGTCAGCCGGGCGACGAGCAGGTCCAGCTCGGCATCCGTCATCCCCTGCCGGACCAGGAGGCTGCGCGCCCCGCCGTGGGCGGCGTCCAGGTGCGCCAGCGCGGAGTCCATGAACTCGGGCGGGCTGTCCACCACGAGGCCCGCATGGCGCCAGTCGTCGGGCTCGATGTGCGCCACGGGCGAGGCGAAGTATCCGGCCGACAGTGCGTAGTCCTCGACGATGAGGTCGCGCGGCACCCCGCACAGGTCCAGCAGGAGTGCGATCGTCACGCCGGTCCGGTCCTTGCCCGCGGCGCAGCCGATGACGGCGGGGAGCCCGTCGTCGGCGAGCAGCGCCATCGCGACCGCCGCGAGCTGCGGCCGGCGCGCGTCGAGGACGTGCCGGTACATCCCGGCGAGGCCGAGGAACGGCGTGGGGTCGTCGGCGAGCAGCGGGATGCTCGTGTACCTGACGTCCGCGTGTCGGCGGAAGTCGTTCGGCGCGATCTCGAGCTCCTCGGGCCACCGCAGGTCGACCACCTGGCGGATCCCGAGGTCGACGAGGGCATCGACGGTGCGCTTCGGGAGGCGCGTCAGCTCGTCGGACCGCAGGAGCGTGCGCCAGCGCATGCGCCTGCCGTCGAACGTCGGGTAGCCGCCGACGTCGCGGACGTTGCGCGTCCCGTCGAGGGCCAGGTGTCGGTCGGGGTGCGGCTCGGTCTTCATCGCCGTCAAGCGTATCGCGACCGCCGCCGAAGCCCGGTCCAGGACCCACGGTCTCCTGCCGCGAGGTCCCGGCCATCCCGACCGGACGGCCGGGATGGCACCCGCAGGACCATCCGTCCCGCCCCTCCGGTGCGCCACTCGGCCCTCCCCGCGCGAGGCTCCGATGCGGCACGCTGTATGGACCCGCGCCCCGCCACCTGCGCACCACCGAGGTCCCCATGTCCGCACACGCCCTCGCGAACCCCCATGCCGGCGCCGACGACGAGGCCGGCCCCCACCCGCTCGACGCGATCTTCCACCCGCGGTCGGTCGCCGTCATCGGCGCCACCGAGAAGCACGGCTCCGTCGGCCGGACGATCCTCTGGAACCTGCTGTCGTCCCCGTTCGGCGGGACCGTCTACCCGGTGAACCCGACGCGCCCCGCGATCCTGGGCGTGAAGGCGTACCCGTCGGTCTCCGCGATCGGCGAGCCGGTGGACCTCGCCGTCATCGTGACGCCCCCCAGGTCGGTGCCGGCGCTCGTCGAGGAGTGCGGCCAGGCCGGCGTCCGCGGCGTGATCATCATCAGCGCCGGGTTCAAGGAGGTCGGCGCGGAGGGCGTGGAGCTCGAGCGCCAGGTCCTCGAGGCCGCACGCCGGCACGGGATCCGCGTCGTCGGGCCGAACTGCCTCGGCGTCATGAACCCCGTGGGCGGCATGAACGCGACCTTCGCGACCGGGATCTCGCGGCCCGGCCGCGTCGGGTTCGTCTCCCAGTCGGGCGCCCTCCTGACCGCGATCCTCGACTGGGCGGCGCACGAGGACGTCGGGTTCAGCGCGATCGTCTCGCTCGGCTCGATGCTCGACGTGGGCTGGGGCGACGTGATCGACTACCTGGGCGACGACCCGGGCACGGACAGCATCGTCATCTACATGGAGACGATCGGCGACGCGCGCGCATTCCTGTCCGCGGCGCGCGAGGTCGCGCTGACGAAGCCGATCATCGTCATCAAGCCGGGACGGACGGCGCAGGCGGCCAAGGCCGCGGCGTCCCACACCGGGTCGCTCACCGGCTCCGACGACGTCCTCGACGCGGCCTTCCGGCGCGCGGGCGTCCTGCGGGTGGACTCGATCAGCGAGCTGTTCGAGGTCTCCGAGATCCTCGCGAAGCAGCCGCGCCCGAAGGGGCGCCGCCTGGCGGTCGTCACCAACGCGGGCGGCCCCGGCGTCATCGCGACCGACGCCCTCATCGGCGGCGGCGGCGAGCTCGCGGAGATCTCCCCCGACACGATGGAGGCGCTCAACGCGATCCTCCCGCCGGTCTGGAGCCACAACGACCCGATCGACATCATCGGGGACGCACCGCCGCACCTGTACGCGAAGACGCTCGACATCGTCGCCGCGGACCCGGCGTCGGACGGCATCCTCGTGATCCTCACGCCCCAGGCGATGACGGACCCGACGCGCGACGGCGAAGGCGATCGAGCGGTTCGCGCGGGTCGAGGGCAAGCCGATCTTCGCCTGCTGGATGGGCGGCGAGGAGGTCGCCGAGGGCGCCGCGATCCTCCGCCAGGCCGGGATCCCGACCTTCGCGTACCCGGACACCGCCTGCGTCCTCTTCAACCACCTGTGGCGCTACGACGCGAACCTCCGCTCGCTCTACGAGACGCCGAAGCTCCCGGTCGCCCCCGAGCGCGGCGAGGACCGCGAGGAGGCCGATCGGATCATCGCCGGCGTCGCGGCCGAGGGCCGGACCCTCCTCACCGAGCACGAGAGCAAGAAGGTCCTCGCGGCGTACGGGATCCCGATCACGGACACGGAGCCGGCCCGGACCGTCGACGAGGCGGTCGCGGCCGCCGAGCGGATCGGGTTCCCGGTCGTCGTCAAGCTCCTGAGCCGGACGATCACGCACAAGACGGACGTCGGCGGCGTGAAGCTCAACCTGCGCTCGGCGGAGGCCGTGCGGGAGGCGTTCGGGCAGATCGAGGCGTCGGTCGCGGAGAAGGCCGGCCGCGAGCACTTCGAGGGCGTGACCGTCCAGGCGATGATCGACTGGAACGGCTACGAGCTCATCGTGGGGAGCAGCCCCGACCCGCAGTTCGGCCCGGTGCTGCTCTTCGGGATGGGCGGACAGCTCGTCGAGGTCTTCCGCGACCGCGCACTGGCGCTGCCGCCGCTGAACACGACGCTCGCGCTGCACCTGATCGACGAGACGAAGATCTCGACGGCGCTCGGCGGCGTCCGCGGCCGGAAGCCGGTGGACCGCGAGGTCCTCGCGGCGCTCCTCGTGCGCTTCAGCGAGCTCGTCGCCGAGCAGCCGCGCATCGCGGAGATCGACATCAACCCGCTCCTCGCGTCGCCCGAGCGCGTCATCGCGCTCGACGCGCGCGTCGTGCTGCATCCCGCCTCGATCACGGACGCGGACCTGCCGCGGCTCGCGATCCGGCCCTATCCGCACGCGTACGAGCGCGAGGCGGCGACACACGACGGCGTCGCGATCAGCCTCCGGCCGATCCGTCCCGAGGACGAGCCGGCGATGCGGCGGTTCCACGCGGCGCTCTCCGACGAGACCGTGCGCGCCCGCTACGGGTTCGACCGCTCGCTCGCCGAGCGCACCGCGCACGAGCGGCTCGCCCGGATCTGCTTCGTGGACTACGACCGCGAGTTCGCGATCGTCGCGGAGGCGCCGGCGGCGGACGGCGGAGCCGAGCTCGCCGGCGTGGTGCGGCTCTCGCGGATCCACGCCACCGACGACCGGATGCTCACGATGACCGTGGCCGACGCATGGCAGCGGCACGGGATCGGCGAGCAGCTCGTCCGGACGGCCATCGACGTCGCACGGGGCGAGGGCGTGGCACACGTCCTCGCCGAGCTCGCGCCGGAGAACACGGGGATGCGCGAGCTCCTCGCCGACGCGGGGTTCACGCTCGAGGAGCACGACGGGAAGCTGCTCGCGTCGCTCGCGATCGCCTGAGGGCGGTCGCGCAGGCCCGGGCGACGGTCCGCCGGCGTCCGGGGACCCGGTCAGCCGCGCAGCGCCGCCCGCTGCGCGGCGGTCACCGCGGCCATCGCCGCGGGCGCGTCCCGGGCGAACCCCGGGACGGTGAGGAAGCCGTGCGGCATCGCGGGGTACTCCGCGAGCGTCGCCGGGACGTCCGCACGGCGGAGCGCGTCCGCGTACGCGACGCCCTCGTCGTGGAGCGGGTCGTGGCCCGCGACGACGACGATCGCCGGTGGCAGGCCCGCGTGGTCCGCTGCGCGCAACGGGGAGACGCGCGGATCGAGCGGGTCCGCGCCCGACGCCAGGTAGTAGCGGAAGTACGCCTCCATGTCGGCCGCGGTGAGGATCGGCGCGTCCCGGAACGTCCGATACGAGTCCCAGGACATGGATCCGTCCGTCACCGGGTAGAGCAGCGCCTGGTGCGCGATCGCCGGACCGCCGGCGTCGCGCGCCAGCAGCGAGACGACGGCCGCGAGGTTCCCGCCTGCGCTGTCGCCCATGACGCCGAGCCGGTCCGGGTCCGCGCCGAGCGAGGCCGCGTTCGCGCGGACCCAGGCGACCGCCGCGAGGCAGTCGTCCGGCGCGGCCGGGAACGGGTGCTCGGGCGCGAGCCGGTAGCCGACGGACACGACGACGGCGTCCACGTCGCGGGCGACCGTGCTGCAGATCCAGTCGCCGCCACGGAGGTCGCCGAGGACCCAGCCGCCGCCGTGGAAGTGGACGACGACGGGGCGGGGCGCCGGCGTGGCCGCGGCGACCGCCGATGGGGCCGCGGCAGAGGCCGGCGCCGGGGTGTAGACGCGGACGGGGAGCTCGCCGGCGGGCCCGGGGATGGTCCGGTCCGTCGAGGAGACGCCCGGGCGGACGACGCCCACCGATCGGTCGACGAGGAACGTGACCAGCCGGCCGGGGGGCGTCGTGGACGCATGGAGGCGCTCGACCTGCTCCCGCGACATCGTCGCGATCGACGAGCCTGGCACCAGGCCGAACACGCGGCAGCCGATCCGCAGGCCGAGCGGGATCCGCTCCAGGAGTCGTCCCTCCTTCCGGGTCGCGGCGACGTCGACGCCCTCGCCGGACAAGGGTACGCCCCGGCCGGAGGGGGGCCCCGGCCGAGGCGATGGTGAGCAGTCGGGCGGCGGATCCGCTGGGTGCCCCTGCCGGGCCACCGCTCCACTACTGCGGACATCGTCGCGCGGGCGGGACGGTGCGTCTGTCAGACATCCGGAAATACTGTGTCGGCGGTGAGGCAGGGCCGCCCGCCGTCTGCGGCGTGAGCCGGCGCGCCATCCCCCGGCCGCGCTCGACGCGCCTCCTTCCGCACGAGGTGATGCGATCGATGGACCTTGTGCGCCGCGCGCGTCCGGCCTACGGTACCGATCACAGGCCCGGCCACTGCGGGGGACGTGCGTGGCATGGGCGCGATAGAGAGGGACGGAGCATGCGTCGTCACCTGCTGGCACTCCTCGCGGCCGCAGCGCTCGCCGCGGCGTTCGTGGCGCCCGCGAACGCGGCTATCGGAACGATGCTCAACGGGGTCCCGCTCGTCGGCCCGCGGGCCGTCGTGTGGTGCGACAGCGGCGAACCGTTCTACCCGGGTCAGGTCGACCTCGCCGGGTCGCCCGGCCCCGGGTTCGTGGGGTACATGGCGAGCGACACCATGGTGGGCGGCACGGTCATGCTGAAGGGGGCGGCACCGTACACCCGTTACGTGGTCCGCTTCGTCCAGGCGACGCCCGATCCCGCGTACTGGTTGTCCCAGTGCCACGGCGTCGACGGGTACCTCTGGACCGACGCGGCCGGGAACGGCTCCCTGTACGTCCGGGAGTACCGGATCCCCAGTGCCGTCGCACTCGCGTTCATCGTCGACACGGGCAATGAGTACCTGACCCCGACGTACCGCGCCACGATGACGTACGCGCTCACGCCGCTCGTGCCGTACATCCCGCCGCCTGTCCCGGGCCGGGCGAGCACGGTCTCGCGGAGCTCCAACCACCGGTAGCCCGGCCGCAGTCGCCCTGTCACGATCCCGAGGCCCGGCCGTCCGGCCGGGCCTCGGCACGCCCGGGTGAAGCGAAGGACGATTGCCCCTCGACGCCCGGTGCCCACGGTTGCTACGTTCTGCCCGACCGGCTGCGCGAGTGCCGTGGGGGCTACGTTGGACGGTGGCCGGCAGGAGGGTTGGCATGCGTCGTCGGCTTCTTCCCCTGCTCGCGGCGGTGGCGCTCGTCGCGGCGTTCGCGGCACCGTCGAACGCGGGCACCGCGGTGATGGTCGGCGGGATCACCAACGTGGGGCCTCACGCGAACTCGTGGTGCCGTGACCAGATCCCGTGGTCCATGTACGGACCGCTGCGCACCGGCTACGGGACGTCGTTCCTCATCGCGAGCGACACGACGGTCGGCGGCACGTTCGTGCTGCGCGGGGGCCCGCCCGACACCGTCCTCGAGGTCCGGCTCATCCAGGCGGTGCCGGACGTCGTGCAGACCGGCCAGTGCTGGCACACGGACGCCTACGTCCTGACCGACGGTGCGGGGAACGCGACCGTGACGATCCGCGAGCCCCGCGATCCGTATGCCACGGCGGTGAACTTCTACTCCGGGATGCTCGGGTTCAATCCGATCGACACGTACTTCACCTTCTCCGGCCAGAGGCCGCTCACGTTCGCGCCGCAGATCGTACCGGCCCCTCTGGGCGGCCCGGGCGCACAGACGAGCCTGACGACGGTGCGCAGGTAGCGAGCCCCTCCAGCACGACCGGCAGGTCCGACGCGACCCGCCGCCAGCCGGCATCCACTCTGGGCCCCGGTGCCCCGGCCGCACGGCCGGGGCACCGGGGCCCTTCCGATCCCTGGCGATGACGGCGGGGCGGGCTGCCGTGGGGACGCCGGCATCCACGCGGTGCCCGGGTGCGCACGCTCGCCTGCCCATGTGGCACGATCGGCAGGGTCGATCCGCTCGTGCGACCACGGCCGTCGCCGCGTGAAGCGCCCGCGGCACCTCGCGATGTCGGCGCCACCGGCGCGATCCCGGAGCATGAAGGAGCCGCCATGTGGACCAACCGCACCGGATCGGCGCCGGAGCCGTTCGACGCGATCAACGGCCACCGGCTCGCCGGCCCGGACGGCAGCCATCCGCTCCACGATGTCCGGGCGGAGGAGCTCGTCCGACCCGGCAGCGGTCCCATCGGCGGCGGGATCGTGGTCGAGAAGCCGGTCCGCGTCGGCGAGTCGATCGACGGGGTCGTCCGCCTCCAGGCGGTCGAGCGTGTCGAGGCCCGGAAGTGCGTCCTCCGGCTCGTCGGCCTGCGTCTCGACGAGGTGCAGCGCTCGGAGGACCACACGGACTCCGACGGCCACGTCACCAGCACCGAGCGGTGGGTCGAGGTGGACGGGAACCTGTTCGCGGAGAACGGCTTCCCCGAGCCCGCGCTCCCGCCCGTCCTCGCGCCCGGCCAGGCGGTCGAGGCCCGCTTCTCCCTGCCCGCGCCGCGCCTCGGCCCGCCGTCGGCACACCTCGGCGAGTCGATCGTCGCCTGGGCGCTGGAGGCGCGCTGGGACATCCCGATGGGCGACGACCACTTCGTCGCCGTCCACCTGCCGGTCGCGCAGCACCCGGACCTGATCCGGGCCGGCGTGGGGAAGCAGGGCGGGTTGAGCGTCCTCGATGCGGTCGCGGTCGGCGACGCCGTCATCGGCGTCACGACCCCGCTCCCCGCCGCGGCCGGCTCCGAGGTCGTCGTGACCGTCCACTGGCCGTCGGCCGGCGGCGGTACCACCGGGCGCGTCGAGATCCAGCGCCACACGAACGCCCCGAACGGCGAGACCGGGGTCATCACGTCGGTCACCGTGGACCCGAAGGACCTGCAGTCCGGCGCCGAGGTCCGGCTCACGATCCCGACCGGGACGGCGCCGTCGTTCGACGGCGCGGGCCTGGAGAACGCCTACGTGGTCCGCGCGCTCGTCGATCGGCGCTTCCGGCCGGACGCCGCGATCGAACGCCCGATCGCGATCGCCTGACCTCCCGGCGCGGCGCCGGGAGCGGGAGCCGGGACCCGCCGGGTCGCCGGCCGCACATCGTCATCCGATCGACAGGCGGCGTGTCCGACCCTTCGTTCATGCGGCGAGGCCCCGACCACGGCGGGCGGCCGCAGGAACGGAGCACGACGATGATCGCGACCTACGACACCACCCGCTCGTTCGTCCTCCAGCGGCCGGCAGCGACGCCGACGAGCCGACGCGACCTCCTGACCCTCCTGGTCCTCCGCGACCTGGAGGGAGGCGGTCCGCGCGCCGGGGCCGCGATCTTCGACGGGATCGCCGCGCTCGTCTGCTCGTTCGACCTGGACGCGCCCGGCTACGCGCTCCTCCACGACATGTGCGATGCGGGCCTCCTCGTCCCGGTCGGCGCCCGCCCCCCGCGCTACGCCATCACCGCGGCCGGGCGGTCGGAGGCCGAGCGACTGGCCGTCCGATGCTGGCCCGGGATCCGCGACGCCCTCGTGGACCTCAACGTCTGCGTCGGCTGTCTCGCGCCACGGAGCTGAGGATCCGGCCGTATCGTGGGGGCGTCCTGTGCGCGGGCCGCCTCATGCGCCGCGCGCGGGCCGCCGTGCACGGGAGACGCCATGCGGCCGCTGTTCAAGGACGACACGTTCGACTTCCTGTCGCGGATCGCGCTCGGGTCCGCGTCCGCCCGGTGCGCCGACGTCGGCGAGGTCTTCGCGACGCTCGACGGACTGCGCGACGGCGATGCCGACGGATGGGTGCAGCGGTGGAGCGCGACCGCCCGGCGCCTCGAGGCCGAGGCGGCCTCCCGGCGGGACGCGGGGCACGACAGGAGCGCCGCAGCCGCCTTCCTGCGCGCCGCGAAGTACTACGAGACGGCCACGTACCAGGCGTACGCCGCGAAGGGCCCGAACCCGTTCCTCGCGCTGTGGGAGGACTACCGTCGGTGCTGGGAGCTGTTCCTCGCGCTGTCGGGCCTCGACCTGGACCGGGTCGCGATCCCGTACGACGGCACCACCCTGCCCGGCTACTTCCTGCGGGGCGGCGCGGGGCGGCGCGCGCACGCTCGTCTTCAACAACGGCAGCGACGGGTCGATGGTGGACGCGTGGGGCGGCTGCGCCCTCGACGGGCTCGCCCGGGGCTGGAACGTCCTCCTGTTCGACGGGCCGGGCCAGGGGGCGGCGCTGGTCCGGCAGGGCCTCTTCTTCCGCCCCGACTGGGAGGCCGTCGTCACGCCGGTGGTGGACATGCTCGCCGCCCGGGACGACGTTGACCCGGCGCGCATCGCGATCATGGGCGTGAGCCAGGGCGGCTACTGGGTCCCGCGGGCGCTCGCGTACGAGCACAGGCTCGCGGCCGGCGTCGCGGATCCGGGCGTCGTCGACGTCGCGGCGACGATGACGGCCCACCTCCCGGGCTCGATGGTCCGGCTCCTCGAGTCGGGCGATCGCGAGGCGTTCGACCGGGACATCCGTCGATGGACACGGCTCTCGCGCAAGGCGTCCGCTCAGATGGCGTTCCGGTTCCGCCCGTACGGCCTGGACAGCCCGTTCGACGTCTACCGGCGCGCGATGGAGTCCCGCCTGTCGGACGCCGACATCGCGCGGATCCGGACCCCGCTCCTGGTGACCGCGCCCGAGGACGAGCGGTTCTGGCCCGGCCAGTCGGCCGACCTGTATGCGAAGCTGCCCGGCCGCAAGGCGCTGATCGAGTTCACCGCGGCCGAGGGCGCCGACATGCACTGCGAGCCGATGGCCGGATGCCTGCGGGGCGAGCGGGTCTTCGACTGGCTGGACGAGATGGTCCCGGCGGACGCAGCGGCGGCCCCGGGGCGGCCGGCGTGACGCTGGAGCGTCAGCCCTCGCCGATGTCCTCGTTCCAGACGTCCGGGCGACGCCGGATGAACTCCGCCATGAGCTCGATGCAGGCGGGGTCGTCCAGGTTCACGACCTCGACGCCGCGCGACCGGAGGTAGTCCTCGCCGCCGACGAACGTGCGGTTCTCCCCCATCACGACGCGCGGGATGCCGTACAGGAGGATGGCCCCGGTGCACATGTCGCAGGGCGAGAGCGTCGTGTACATCGTGGCGCGGCGATAGACGGACGCCGGCAGCCGGCCCGCGACCTCGAGCGCGTCCGTCTCGCCGTGGCGGATCGCGCTCCCGAGCTGGACGCGCCGGTTGTGGCCGGCGCCGAGGACCCGGCCGTCCGCCACCAGGGCTGCGCCGATCGGGACGCCGCCCTCGTCCCGCCCCATGCGCGCCTGCGCGATCGCGACCTCGAGGAAGAGGCGGTCGGCCGAGGGCGGGTCGCCGGAGGGGGTGGCTGACCCGAGGAAGCCGTCGGGGCCGGAGTCGGGGTCGAGCATCGAGCGGTCCTCCGTCGGGCCGCGGGACGCCCACCCTCGTCGCCGCGAACAGCGCGACGAGCATGCGCCCCGGCGCGATGTGCGACGTGCGCCGGACGGCCCCTTGGCGCCCGGCCGTGGGTCACGAGGGGTCCACGGCCTCCTGGCGGTCCAGCCACTCGGCCGGCTCGATCCGCGGGCGGGCAAGGCGCGGGCGCCCACCCTCGAGCACGACCTCGGCCGGCGTCGGATGCGAGAGGAAGAGCGGCATCGACTCGGTGAATCCATACGCACCGGCATCGAGGACCGCGACGAGGTCGCCGACCTCCGGCGCGGCGATGTCGGCACGCGCGGCGAGCACGTCCAGGCCCGTGCAGAGCGGGCCCACGACCGAGACGGGCCCGACCGGTCCCCGACTCCCCTGCCCCGCCGGCAGGAGGCGGACCCGGTGCTCCCGGCCGATGAGCGCGGGCCGCAGCACGTGGTTGATCCCGCCATCGAGGACCGCGACCTCCGCCCCATCGACGCGCTTGCGGTCCACCACGCGCGCCAGGTAGGCGCCGGCCGGGCCCACGAGGAAGCGCCCGGGTTCCAGGAGCAGGCGCGCGCCGGCTGCCGCCGGCTCGTCCGCCGGGCGCGCGGCGACGGCCGTGAGGCGGCGCCCGAGGTCCGCGACGTCGAGCGTCGCCTCTCCGTCCGCGTACGGGATGCCGAGCCCGCCGCCGAGGTCCACGACCCGCAGCCGCCCGCCCGCGCCCGCCAGGACCTCGCGGGCCAGCGAGACGGCCGTGGCGGCGAGATGGGCCAGGACGGCGGCATCGGTCACGTTGGACGCGCCGAACCGGTGGAGGCCGAGGAGGTCCAGGTGCGGCGAGGCGACCGCAGCGCGCGCCGCCGCGCGCAGGTCGTCGACGTCCATCCCGAACTTGCCCGCGCCCCCGTCGTCGATGATCCGGTCCGGCTCGAGGCTCGTCCCGCCGACCGTCGCGGCGCGCAGGAGGATGGGGATGACGCGCCCCGCGTCCGCGGCGACCGCCTCGAGCCGTGCGAGCTCGCCGGTCGACTCCACCGTGACGGCCCCGACGCCGGCACGGACGGCGGCCCGGTGGAGATCGGCGGTCTTGCCGGGGCCGGTGACCACGATGCGCCCGGGATCGAAGCCTGCCCGGAGCGCGGCCGCCAGCTCCCCGCCGGACGCCACGTCCGCGCCGAGCCCCAGGGACGCGAGCCGGCGGAGCACCGCGAGGGACGGGTTCGCCTTCACCGCGTACGCGAGGTCCACCGTGGCCGGGAGCGCCGCCCGGAGCACCTCCACGCGCCGCGCGACGACGTCGAGGTCGTAGACGTAGACGGGCGTCCCGAACGCCTCCGCGATCCCTGCGGCATCGAGCGCGTCGAGGTCGATCGCGAGATCGCTGCAGGCGTCCTCGCTCACCGGAGCGCCTCCTCCAGCGCGACGCGTGCGCTCGTCCCGGCGTCGCGCATCTTCACGAGGAGCGCCGTGGCGAGGCCCAGCCCGTGCGCCGCGGCGAAGTCGCCGCGCGCGGGCCGTACGCCGGGCACCACGACGGCGCCCGGCGGGACCGCGAGCGGCGCATCCGTCGATCCCTGGATGATCCGGTCCGCGACGAGGTCGTAGATCCGCGAGGTCCCGGTCAGGACCGTCCCCGCGCCGACGACGGCGCCGCGCCCGACGAGCACGCCCTCGAGCAGGAGCGCGCCTGCGCCCACGAAGGCGTCGTCCTCCACGATCACCGGCCGGGCGCCCGCGGGCTCGAGCACGCCGCCGACCTGGACGGCCGCCGAGAGGTGGACGCGCGCGCCGATCTGGGCGCACGAGCCGACGAGCACGTGCGAGTCGATCATCGTCTCCTCGCCGACCCACGCACCGATGTTCAGGAACGCCGGCGGCATGATGACCACCCCCGGCTCGAGGTGGACGCCCGCCCGGACGCTGGTCCCCCCGGGGACGACGCGCTGCGGCCGCCCGGCGGCGCGGGCGGCGGCCACGTCCGGCGCCGCCGTCCAGTCCCGCGGCGGGACTCCGACCCGGTCGCTGAACGCGAGCGGGCCGGCGTGCCACTCCGCCAGGGTGCGGTCGGCGAAGCAGCCGAGGATCGCCTCCCTCGCCGAGGGGTCCACCCGCCACCCGGCGGGTGCCGCGGGGTCGGGCCACGCGGCACGGAGCGTCCCGGCCTCGAGCTCGGCGAGGACCGTCACGCGACGCCCTCCGCGACGACCGTCCCCTCCGTCGCGCCGGCAGGCTCGTCGGCCCCGATCGACCGACGGCCTCCCAGCCCGAGCGTGCGGAGCAGCATCGCCAGCGACGCCCGCGGCGACGCGTCGAGCGGGAGGAGCGGGCCCCGGACCGTGTCGTGCTCGAGGATCCCCATGAGCGCGAGGGCGGCCTTCGCCGGGACCGGGTTGGGCCCGCCGCGGAAGTTCGCGAGGAACAGGGGCAGCCAGCGGTCGTGGATCGCGCGGGCCCCGCGGAGGTCGCCGTCGCGGACGGCGGCCGCGAGGGCGACCATCTCGGCCGGGATCTGGTTCGAGGCGACGGAGACCACGCCGTCGCCGCCGAGCGCCATCACGGGGAGCGCCCAGGCGTCGTCGCCCGCGAGCACGGCCACGCCGGCCGGGCGCTCGCGGCAGATCCTGGCGATCTGCTCCATGTTCCCCGACGCCTCCTTGACCGCCACGATCCGCGGGTGCTCGGCGAGCCGCAGGAAGGTGTCCGCCTCCACGTTCGTGCCGGTACGCGACGGGACGTTGTACACGACGACGGGGAGGCCGCCCTCGTCCGCGACCGCGCGGTAGTGGGCGTCCAGCATCCGCTGGTCCGGGCGGTTGTAGTACGGGGCGACCACGAGCGCGGCGTCCGCGCCGAGCTCCGCCGCGCGACGCGTCGCGCGGATCGTGGCGGCCGTGTCGTTCGTCCCGGTCCCGGCGACCACGGGGACGCGCTGGCGCCACGAGCGCTGGCCGACGATCTCGACGGTCGTCGCGATGAGGCGCTCGCGCTCCTCGGTCGTGAGAGTCGGGCTCTCGCCCGTCGTCCCGCAGGGGACGAGGCCGTCGATGCCGGAGCGGAGCTGCCAGCCGACGAGGCGGCGGAAGGCCGGCTCGTCGAGGCTGCCGTCGGCGGTGAAGGGCGTGACGAGGGCGGTGAGCGCGCCGCGGAGGGCGGTGCGGCGGCCGTCGGCCGGGCGGGTGGCGGCGGTGGTGCGGGTCATCGGAGGCTCCTTTCGCGTGTCGGCGGGTCCGTGGGGGTGGGAGGTCGGGTCGGGCGTCGGGCGGTCGGGATCGAGGCCGGGGTCAGCTCGCCATCGCGACCTCGGGGAGGAGCAGGTCGTCCACGACGGCGTCGAACCCATGGAGGCCCGGCGCTCGCGGCGCCGCGCGGAGCCAGTCCGCGGCCGCGAGCGCCCCCGCGGCGTACGCCGTCCGGTCGCGGGCCGTGCAGCGGAGCTCGATCGTCTCGCCGGGCGCATCGAACCCGACGAGGTGGCTGCCGGGGTTCGCGCCCGCCCGGATGCCGACGACCTCGAGCGCGTCGGGCGACGACGGGCCGGCGCCCGGGTCCGTCTCGATCCTGCGGACCCGGGGATGGCGCGCGACGATCCGCGCCGCGAGCTGGCGCGCGGTCCCGGACGGGCGATCGGCCTTGCCGCGCCGATGCCACTCGACGAGGTACGGATCGAAGCCCGGGACGCTCCCGTAGAGGTCCACGGCCGCGTCCACGAGCCGGCCGAAGAGCGCGACCCCGAGGCTCAGGTTCGGCGCGGCGACCGCGGAGGCACCCGCCGCGGCGAGCGCATCGGCGACGGCTCCCCGGTCACCGTCCCACGCGGTCGTCCCGATGACGATCCGCCGGACGCCCGCGGCGAGGAGCGCATCCACGTTCCGGGCGACGGCCTCGCCCCGGCTCGCCTCGAACGCGACGTCCGCACCGGCGAGGTCGCGCGCGGCGTGGATCCCCGCGGCCGGTCGCCCGAGGACCCGCGCGCGGTCGCCGCGCTCCACGAGCGCTGCCGCGATCGCCCGCCCGAGCGGGCCGTCGCCGAGGATCACGCCGTCCATCGTCCTGTTCCCTCGCGTTCCATCGCCTGGTCGCGAGAGCCTCGTCGGCGGAGGTCCGTGATCCGTCCCGAGAAACGGAAAAGCCGCGGTCACCCATCGGTGTCCGCGGCCCTCGGAGCCTCCGTTCCCTGGAGGCTCTCGGTCGGTCGTGCGCCGTCAGAGCCCCAGGGCCCGTGCCTCCCGGCAGGGCCGCCAGAGCTTCTTCTTCGACTCGACGGAGAAGATGCGGCGGTGCATGGCCGGCATGGTAGCCGACCGGGCGCGATGATGCAAGCCCCGTATGCATGGATCAGGGTCTATGCGCATACGAGTGCATAGACCCTGATAGGTGATCCGCGTCACCCTCTCGACGCGCGGCCCTGCGGCGGATGCCGGGGGCGGCTCCGTCAGGCGGCCGGGCCCTGGGGTGTCGGCGGGGCGGGCGGCTCGGCCGGCGGCAGGGCGATCGGCGGAGCGGGGGCCTCGACGGCCGGGGTGCTCGCGGGCGCTGCGATCGCCGGGGACGGCTCCGTCGCGGCGGCCGGCGCCGGGATGGCCGGCGCAGGGGCCGGTGCCTGGATGGCGGGCGCGGCGGCCGGGGCGGCGGCGGCTGCGGCCGTGGCCGGGACGGGCCCGTCCTTCGTCATCCGGAGCATCCGGCGTCCGAGCCACAGGGCGGCGAGCGCGGTCATGCCGAGCCAGGCGAGGTAGATGCCGACGAAGATGACGCCGATCCCGAACAGCATCGGCAGGTCGTCGAGGCGGTCCGCCGCCTGCAGCTCGGCCTTCGCCTTCTCGGTCTTGGCCTGGATCTCCTGGAGCGCGGGGACCGCGGCCTCCAGGTCGCCGCCGACGTTGGAGAGCGACCCGGACATCGCGCTGATCTGCGTCTTGATCTGGCCGGCCTGATCCGCGATGTTCGTGAACGCGTCGCCGATGCCCGCGAAGGGCTTCTGGCCGAAGATGTTGAAGTCGGCGAACCCGGCGATCGAGCTCGATGCGCTCGCGGCGCTGTCGGCAAGGGACGCGGCCTGATCGAGGGTCGCCGCCGCGTTGTCGAGCCCGACCTTGATGTTCCCGGACGCGGTCGTCACCGTCCCGAGGAGCAGCGTCGTGCTGTCGAGGGTCGAGATGAGCGCCTGACGCTGGGTGGTGACGGCGTCCCGCAGGCGCGCCACCTGGTATCCGAGCACGATCGAACCGATGAGGACGGCGACCGCGGCGACGACGCCGATGAGGCCGTAGATCGACAGGAGCCACCCGAGGCGGCGGCTCGGCGGGATCAGCGTCACGGCGGACCTTCTCCTCTCGCGCGGTGCATGACGGGGTGGTCGCGCCGGCAGCCGGGGGCATGGCTGCCGGCGCGACGGGCCGGGACCACCCGAAGGCACGTCCGGCCCGTCGAAAGCCTAATGCGTCCGGCCCGCGCGCGTGCGGCCACGGGAGGTCCGCGGGGCGCCGGCGGATGGTACCTGTGGTCCCTGTCGGGCCTCTCCTGCCTGCGTCATCATCACGGCACCGGTGCAGGCCGGGATCGCGCGCCGGTACGGGGCCTCCGGCGGACACGGGAGGTACGCATGCGTTCCAGGAGACTCATCCGTCTCGCGGCGGTCGCGCTCGTCGCCCTGTCGGTGGCCGCGTGCGGAGGCGGCGGCGGTGACCCGACGGCGCCCGTCAAGGACCTGGTCAACCTCGTGGAGACGAAGCAGTTCTCCAAGGTGAGCGATCTCGCGTGCGCCGCCGAGAAGGCGGACATCGCCCAGCGGTTCGACTTCACGTCCGCGATGGCGGGCGGCCTCGGCGAGGGCGTCGACGCCCAGGCGGTCACCGACGCGATGACCGTGAAGTTCGAGGAGCCCCTCTACAAGGAGGTCTCCAAGAGCGGCGACAAGGCGACCGTCCAGCTCACCGGCACGCTGAAGGTCGGGTTCGACCAGGCGAAGATGGCGGCGGTGCTGAAGGCCGCGCTCGCGGCACAGGGCCTCCCCGCCGACGACGCCACGATCCAGGGCGCGCTCGGCACCATGTCCACCGGGTTCGAGCAGGGGCAGCCGGTCGATTCGACCGTGGACCTCGCGCTCGAGAACGGCAAGTGGATGATCTGCGGGGTCACCGACAAGACCCAGTGACGGCGGCCCGCCGGGCGGCGCCACGCTCCGCCCTGCAGGACCATCCGGCGGGGCGGAGCCGCCTCCGGCCCCCGGGGCCGTAGACTCCGCCCGTGACCACGCTCATCCTCGTCCGCCACGGGCTCACCGCCGTGACCGGTCGCGTCCTCAGCGGTCGCCTGCCCGGGCATCCCCTCGACGACCGTGGCCGTGCCCAGGCGACGGCGGTCGCGGATCGGCTCCGCGCCGTCCCGCTCGCGGCGATCGTCTCGTCCCCCGTCGAGCGGTGCGCCGCGACGGCCCAGGCGATCGCCGCCGGACGCGGCCCGGACGGGGAGCCGGACCCGGTCATCTTCGACGACCGCCTCGCGGAGGTCGACTACGGCGAATGGGCCGGGCGCGAGCTCAGGGACCTCGCCCGGGAGCCCCTCTGGCGCGTGGTGCAGGCGACCCCGTCGGCGGTGACGTTCCCGGGCGGCGAGACGCTCCGCGCGATGTCGGCACGTGCGGTCGAGGCCGTCCGGGCGGGCAACGCGGCGGCAGGGCCGGACGCCACGTGGCTCGCCTGCACGCACGGGGACCTCGTGAAGGCCATCCTCGCGGATGCCCTCGGCCTCCATCTCGACGCGTACCAGCGGATCGCCGTCGGGACGTGCTCGATCAGCGTCGTCCGGTACGCGCCGGACGGCAGCGCCCTCGTCTCGCGGGTGAACGACACCGGCGCGGCGCTCGACGACCTCGTGCCCCGGCCGCACGGACACCGACGTGGGAACCGGGGGACGAAGCGCCGGGACTGACGCTCGACGAGCCACACGGCCGCGACGGTGTACAGTCGGAGCCCCGACGGCAGCCGCCTGCCGCCGCGTCCACGGAGGACCCATGACCCGACGCGCCTACCTCTTCGACTCCCCCGAGCGCTTCGTCGCGGGCACCGTGGGCCTGCCGGGGAACCGGACGTTCTTCCTTCAGGCGCGCGACGGAGGGCGGATCGCGTCGGTCGTGCTCGAGAAGGTCCAGGTCGCGGCCCTTGCCCAGCGCCTGGCCGAGCTGCTCGAGGACCTCCGCGAGCGCGGCGTGGACGCGCCGGACTCGATCGCCCCGTCGGAGGTGGACGAGCGCCCCCTCGACGAGCCGCTCATCGAGGCGTTCCGCGTGGGGACGCTGACGATCGGCTGGGACCCCGCCCACGAGCGCGTGGTGCTCGAGGCGTTCGCGATGACCGACGCCGACGACATGGACGTCGACGATGACGACGAGGACGAGAGCCTCGAGGACGACGACGAAGAGGAGGACGGGGACGACCCGTTCGACGAGCTCGCCCTCGCCGACGACACCACGGAGGGGCCCGACTTCGTCCGCGTCCGGCTGACGACGGACGCGACGGCGGCGTTCATCGAGCGCTCGCTCCGCGTCGTCGCGCAGGGCCGGCCCCCGTGCCCCATCTGCGGCCGCCCGCTGGACCCGCAGGGCCATCTCTGCCCGCGGAAGAACGGCTACCTCAACTAGCCGGACGGCATGACCGACGACGGGACGGAGTCCGCGGGGGGATTTCCGCCTCCCGCACCTGGGCCCGGTCGCGCACCGAGGTCGCGGCGCGGGTCATCGCGGAGGGCGAGCTGGCGGTCCTGGGCAGGCTCGTCGCCGCCTCGAACGCGACGCTCCTCTGCCGCGTGACGCTTCCGGCGGACCGGGCCGGCTCGGTCGGCCATCCTGCGCCCGGCGAGATCGCGGAGCGCGTG
>CAWJQZ010000055.1:0-84766 GCA_963844945.1 uncultured Chloroflexia bacterium | reverse complement strand
CAAGGTCGACGACGACGTCAAGCTCAACGCGATCGGCGTCCTCGTCCTCGACGAGAACGGAAGATCAAGACGCACAAGGTCGGCAGCCGCAGCGTCGGCAAGGGCGCCGGCATCGGCATCATCCTTTCGCTGCTCACCCCGGTCACCCTCGTGGGCGGCATCATCGGCGGCGCCGTCCTCGGCGCGTTCCACCACAAGGGCCTCGGGCTCTCCAACCAGGAGCGCGACCAGATCGGCGGGCTCCTCGAGGACGGCAAGGCCGCGGTCGGCGTCCTCGCCTCCGACGAGAACGCCGTCGTGATCGGCGAGAAGCTCGCCGAGCTCGGCGCCACCGTCCAGAGCCACGAGCTCTCCGACGAGGCGGTCGCCGCCGCCGCCGAGGTCGCCGCGGCCCCGGTCGAGGAGGCTGCCCGGGCGGCCGACGCCGCGGCGGCCGACGCCCCCGCAACGGACGCCCCGGCGGCAGCGGACGCTCCCGCGAGCTGACCTGGGATCAGGGAACGGCGCCGGCGGTCTCCCGCCGGCGCCGTTCCGTCTTTCCGGCCGGGATCGTCCGCGCGATCCTGTCGTGGACCCGCGGCGGCCCCGCGCGGTCAGCCCGCGACGCGTGCCCGCAGCGCGTCCCGCCAGACCTCCACCGCGCGCGGCCACCACGTGTCGATGTGGTCGGCGTCGCCGTACCAGCGCTTCGCGATGACGTTCGAATGCTCCGCGTTGTGCAGGACGATCGACTCCACCCCGGGAAGCAGGGCCGCGGCGAGCGGCACGACGCCGTCGCCGGGGATCGGCTCGCCGACGGGCGCGTCCACGACGCCGCGGTAGAACCTGTCGGTCCGTCGCTGCTTCGCATCCCCGTCCGGCGTCCCCACGATCGCGTCGGACGCGACGCACAGGTAGCCGGTCGTGGGGGCCCGGAAGGGCCCGGGGACGTGCTCGTTCGCCCACTTGGCCGTCTCGCCGGGCTTCTGCGCGGCGCGCGCCGTCGCCGTGAACATCTGCGGGGTGCCCAGCGTGACGATCGCGCCGATGAGGCCGGCGCCGTTCATCTTCCGACCCTGGAACGGGTCGGGCGACGTGAGGATCCTGGCGAGGACGCCGCCTGCCGAGTGGCCGATCGCGAGGACCGGCGCCCCGCGGCTGACATCGGAGTCCGCGGATGCCGCGGCGGCATCGAGGAGGGCACGGCCGGCACGCGTCGCCACGGCGCCCTGGCCGCGTGCCACGGCGAGCACCCAGTCGGGGAGCCATATCGGCGCGACCGTGACTGACGGGACGCCGCGCGCGCGGAGGAGGCTGCTCAGGCCGCGGTACATCGGAGGCGAGGACATGAACCCGCCGACCACCAGGACGGTGGGGGCGATCTCGTCGAGGTGGTCGCGCCAGTCGCGTGTCGTCATGCCGCTCCCTTCACTGGGTCCACCGATCCGGATGTGCCGGGGCCGCCGGCGTCGATCGGCACCTGGATCATGAGGCTGGGGTCCTCCCCGTCCAGCCGGCGGCGGCCGATGAGGAGGGCGATGATCGTGGTCACGGTGAGGACGGCGCCGAAGAACCAGAAGGGGATCGCGGTCCCCATCGTCCAGAGCTCGCCGGCGATCAGCGAGCTGATGATGAACCCGAGCGTCCCGGCGGCGCCGAAGATCCCCTGCGCGGTGGACGACCGGCCGGCCGGCGACCCCCAGCTCACCACGGCGTACAGCGCAGGGCCGAGCAGGGCGAACCCGAGGCCGTCGAGCGCGACGAACGCAGTGACGACGTACGGGCTCTCCGGGATCGGGTAGAGGAACGCGGCCGCGACGATGCACGCCGAGCCGGCGACGATGAAACGGAGCGCGCCCAGGCGGTCGACGTACCGACCCGCGAGGGGCGAGAGGAGGATGACCGGGAGCCCGAAGATCGCGAAGCTGAAGCCCGTCAGGCCGAGTCCCGCGCCCAGCCGCTCCATGAAGAGGCTCCAGACGACCTCGTATGTCCCCGAGGCGAAGAAGCCGCCGAAGTTCAGGACGACCGCCCCCACGAGCATCCGGTTCCACAGGCTCCGCGGCGGCAGGTAGACGGTCCGCGTCGGGACGCCGTCGCCGACGATCGGCGGCTGCGTCGCGAGGCCGGGCGCTCCGTCGGCCGGCGGGAGCGAGATGCCATGGGGCGCGTGCTGACGCGGCGGCTCGTGGGTCGCGAGCGCGATGTACGCCGCGGCGACGAGCCCGGCGACGGTCGCGAAGACGAACGGGAACCAGAGGCCGAGCACGGCCGCACCGAGGCCGCCCAGCGCCGGGCCGATGAGGAAGC
Organism: uncultured Chloroflexia bacterium; assembly: GCA_963844945.1. Classification (GTDB taxonomy): domain Bacteria; phylum Chloroflexota; class Limnocylindria; order Limnocylindrales; family CSP1-4; genus CAIYQJ01. The sequence goes on along the minus strand of CAWJQZ010000055.1, from coordinate 82,477 downwards.
CGCCCATCTGCGCCGCCCCGTAGACGCCGAACGCCTCGCCGTGCTCGGAGTCGTCGGTCGCGTCGACGATGAAGCCCCGTGCCGCCGGGTCGTACATCGCCGCGCCGAGCCCCGCGACGAGGCGGGCGAGGAAGAACGGGGCCGCCCCGACGAACACCAGGGGAAGGACGGCCGTGACGGCCGAGATGGCGAGGCCGACGACCATGAACGGGACGCGGGGCGCCCGGTCCGCCAGCCAGCCGAAGAACGGTTCCGCGACGAGGCGCGCGGCCGGCCACGCGGCGACGACGAGGCCGAGCGTCACCGGGTCCACGCCGTTGTCGCTCATGTAGAGCGGCAGGATCGGGACGATCGCACCGAAGCCGATCCACACGATCGCCTCGGCGGCGAGGAGCGGGAAGATGGACCGCCAGCGGGCGAGGAACGCACCGACCCGGCCGCGGCCCGCCGGAGTCTGGGCCATCGTGCTCCGCCTTCGGGGGAGGCCATCGTACCGCAGGGGGGCCTCGCCACAGCCCACGCGTATCATCCGCGGGTGTCCTGGCCCCTCTTGCTCGTCGCGCTCGCCGCGTTCGCGCTCGCCCTCCTGCCGACGCGCCGCCTCTTCCTCTCCGGCTGGCGCCCGGCGCCGCTCGCGTTCTACCTCGGCCTGCTCATCGTGCTCGGCGTGGCGGCGATCTTCGTCCGGGCCGGGACCCGGTTCGTGATCCCCGCCCTCCTCGTCCTGTACGTCCTCCCGTTCATCGGCGCGCCCGAGATCGTGCCCCGGACCATCGCCCGCCTCGGATCGGGTCGCCGCCCGCCGCCTGTCGAGACGGTGGTCGACGGCACCGCGCGGCCGGTCGACGAGCGGGGCGCCGGCGGCGGGCCGCCGCCCGGTGGCGACGAGTCGGGCGGGACCGAGCCCCCGGTGCGACCCGGCTGACCCTGCCGGCCCGACTCTGCCGGCAGCCGGGCCGCAGCGACCGCACGGGCCGCACGGCGGGGACATCGCGCGCCTTACCGCCCTCTTACGTCCCGCGGTCGCCCCGCTGACGCGCGCTCGCCATCGTCGAGCGCGTCGGGCCGGCACGGAGCCGGCCTCGCCCCTCCCGCGGGAGGCATCGGAGGCAGACGGATGGCACGAAAGACCGGAAGGCTCGCGCTCGTCGGCGCGGCGCTCCTCACGCTCGGGGTCCTGGGCTCCGGGACCGCGATGGCGGCATCGCCCGTGGGTGCGAGGGCCGCGGCGGGGCCCATCGAGAAGATCACCCGCCACATCGTCCACGGGACGGTCGTCGTCCAGAAGCCCGACGGGACCCTCCGGACGCTCCAGATCGACCGCGGGACGATCGCGTCGATCTCCGGCGGGTCGATCACCATCTCGGAGCCCGGCGGGACGCAGGTCGTCGCGACGGACGCGCAGACCCGCGTCCGCAAGAACGGCGTGAAGAGCGACGTCTCGAAGCTCGCGGTCGGCGACCGGGTGGCGGTCGTGAGCGAGGTCCGCGGCGGCACGGCCGTGGCGCAACTGGTCCTCGTCCCACGGCCGCGGCCCACGACCCTCCCGGCGCAGACGGCCCCGTGACAGCCTGACCCGACACCCCGGGCGGCCGGCCCCTGCACGGCCCCTGCGCCGCCCCGAGCCGACGGTCCGACGGCCCGTCCGAGCCCCTCGGACGGGCCGTCGGCCACGCATCGACGTGCCGGCAGGAGTGCGCCAGGTGGTGGACAGACGCACCGGCGGCGGGTAATGTTCACAGATGCTCCGCCGCCTGGCGGCGGGGATGGTGGTCGCTTTCGCCCTCGCTGGAGCGGCGTTCGCGACCGGCTCGGCGCTCGTCCCCTCGCCGGCCATCGCCCGATCCGTGTGCACCGGATGGACGAGTGAAACCATCCCCCCCGATACGATCCGAGTCCTTCGCACCGTCGGATCCGACGCAGGTCGGGTCCAGGATGTGACGTTCCGCTCGTACGTCGAGACGGTGATGGCGGCCGAGTTCGGCCCCGGCGCCCCTCCCGAGGCGATGGAGGCGGGCGCCGTCGCGGTGAAGCAGTTCGCCTGGTACTACGCCATCCACTGGCGCGGCGGGTCGAACAGCGCGGGCGACTGCTACGACGTCGTGGACAACGGGAACGACCAGTGGTACATGCCGCGGTCCAAGGTCCCGGCCATGAGCCACATCGACGCCGTCGCGCGCACCTGGACGTGGTCCATGCGTCGCGCGTTCAAGTTCTTCTCGCCCGGCTACTGGGCCGGCGGCGACGTCCCGTGCGGGGCGAACGCGAACGGCCTGCGCCTCATGCAGAAGAGCGCGGCCAGGTGCGCCCGCGAGGGCAAGTCGGCCGAGGAGATCCTCCGGATCTACTACGGCGAGAACATCCTCATCGTCCGCCCGGGCACCAACGACCTCAACGGCGACAGTCTCGGCGACGTCCCCGCGTTCGTCACCGGCACCGACGGCAGCGTCACCGCCCGCCTGTACGACGGCAAGACGCTCGGCGCGGCGCGCGAGGGCGCGGAGTCGAGCGGCGACGCCTGGCCGATCACGCTCGATCCCACGACGCCCAACCTCCATGGGACCGGCGATGTCGACGGCGACGGGCGCGCAGACCTCGTCTACACGCGGACGACGCCGTCCGGCGCGACCGAGGTCGCCGTGGCACGGGTGATGGACGGCGGGATGTACAGCGCCGCCGACTCGTCCGGCGATGCCTCGGCCGCATCCTCCTCGGGTGACGGCTTCCACGCCGCAGCGGCGAAGACGGTGATCGAGCCTCCGCGGTCGTGGTGGGCGTCGAGCCGGTCCGCCGCGGGCACGGCCCCGGGCACGACCCCGATCGCGATGGCGGTCGCGGACTTCACGGACGACGGCAAGGCCGACGTCGCGCTCGCGACGGTCCTCTCCAGCGGTGACCTGGCGATCGACGTCCTCGTCTCGGACGGCTCGTCCTTCCTCGCACCGAAGCGCTGGTGGAGCGGGCCGGTCCCCGGCACCCTCGAGGCGCTGCGCGCCGGCGACTTCGACGGCGACGGACGCGCCGACATCGCGATGCTCACGTCCGACCCGGCCGAGGGGGCCACCGCATCCGCCGAGCGGGCCGTCCACGTGGACGTCCTCCGTGGCGACGGTGACCGCCACTTCTCCGACCCGCGGCCGTGGCTGGACGAGCCGATCGCGGCCGACACCGCGACCTGGTTCCTCGCCGGCGACTGGAACCGCGACGGCCGCGCCGACCTCATGACCGTCCGGTCGAACGGGCCCACGGGCATGCTCGCCACGGCGTACATCTCGGATGGCGAGCGCTTCGAGGCACGCGTCCTCCGCGAGACGACCTCCGGGTTCCGCGTGTCGGCCGCCAAGCTGGCGGTCTCCGACGTGAACGGCGACGGCCGATCGGACATCGTCGCCTTCTACGACGGCGGCGAGGCCGGGACACGGATCCTCCCGATGCTCTCGATGGGGACGCGGCTCTCGTCGCTCCCCGCGACGCTCGACCCGGGCCTCGACTGGTCCACGATCCACCCGTTCTGACGATGCCGGCGCCCGGCCGAACGCCAGGCGGAGGTACCGGGGTCGCGTGGCTCGCCGGGCTCGCGCTCCTCGTCGCGGCCATGCTCGCTTCCGTCGCGGCGTGCCAGGGCGGGTCGAACGAGGGCGTGGCCGCCGGGTACGAACGGCTCGCGGCGGCGGCGAACTCGGCCTACGAGCCGCTGCTCGCGACCCTCGCCTCCACGAGCGACCCGGCCTCCCGTGCGCCCATCCTCCGCGGCCTCGCCGACGCGGAGAAGACCTTCGCGGACGGTCTCGCGGCCCTGCCGTCGTCCGGGGACGTGAAGGCCGCGGCCGACGAGGTCGTCCGGCTCGCACGCGACCGCGAGGCCGCGTTCCGCGCGGCGGCGAAGGCGACGGGATCGGCCCAGGAGGCGGCGCTCGCGCCGATCATGGGGGCGGGAGGAGACGCCTTCCATGCGGCAGTGGAGAAGCTCCGCGCCGCCCTGGGCCTGCCACCCGCCGGCGCCAGCCCATCACCCTCGGCGTCCCCCGCGGGGGCCGCGCCCGCCACGGAGGCACGCACATGACCGACCCCGCCCCGCGACGGTCCCCGCCCGTCCCCCACTTCGGACGGATGACGGAGGAGGCGTTCGGGTACGCGCTCGCCGCGCACGGCGCACAGGTGCGGAAGGGCGCCGCCGTCCCATACGTCTCGCACCTGCTCGCCGTCGCGTCGATCGTCATCGAGGACGGCGGCGACGAGGAGCAGGTCGTGGCGGCGCTCCTCCACGACGTGGTCGAGGACCAGGGCGGTGTACCGCGCCTCGAGGACGTGCGGCACCGTTTCGGCGCGCGCGTGGCCGGGATCGTCGAGGCGTGCAGCGACTCGATGGTCGAGGACGCCCGCGACAAGGCGCCGTGGCAGGCGCGCAAGGACGCCTACGTGGCCTCCCTCGGCCGGGAGTCGGACGTCGGGATCCTGCGCGTCTCCCTCGCCGACAAGCTGCACAACGTCCGCGCGATGGTCACCGACACCGCGGCGGACCGCGAGGCGTGGCGACGGTTCAACGCGCCGCCGGACCGGATCGTCGACTACTACCGCGGCTGCCATGCCGCGCTCGCCCGCGGCCTCCCGCGCAGCCGGTTCATCGCGGAGCTCGGGGCCGAGATCGGCCGGCTCGCATCCCTCGCGGACGAGGAGATGGCACGCCGCGCGGGAGAGGGGTGAGGGGGGCGACGCCGACCCGACAGGGTGGTGAGCCCGCTGGGATTCGAACCCAGGACCGAGCGCTTAAAAGGCGCCTGCTCTGCCGCTGAGCTACGGGCCCCGCCCCGAGTGTACCGCCGAGGCCCGCGCGTCCCGTAGAATCCCCGACAGGCCCGCCGGGCGCGGCGGCCCGTGCGTCCCAGCACGCCTTCTCCATCGGAGGGACCGGTGCGCGAGTTCCGGATCGTCGTCGCCGCCCACAGCGGCCTGGCTGCAGCGCTCGTGCGGAGCGCGGAGCTCATCTGTGGCGAGCTGCACGACGTCGCCGCGGTCGGGATCGCACCGGCGGACGCCCCGGAGACCTTCGCGGACGAGCTCCGCAGGGCCGTGGAGCTCGACCATCGACCCGTGCTCGTGCTCGCCGACCTCGACGGCGGGACGCCGAGCATCGTCGCCGCGACGCTGGCGGCCGAGCACCCCGGGACGGTCGTGGTCGCCGGGGTCACGCTCGGGATGCTCGTGGAGGCGGCCACCGGGATGACGACCCTCGATGCCGCGTCGGCCGGCCGGCTCGTCGACGCCGCGCGGATCGGGATCGTGGACGTCACGGCGCGGCTCGACCAGCGGGCGCGGCGGTGACGCTCCGCCTCGTCCGCGTGGACGACCGACTCATCCACGGACAGGTCGTCGCGGTCTGGCTCCGCGCTGTCGGCGCGGACCGGATCCTCATCGTGGACGAGAGCGTCGCGGCCGACCCGTTCCTCGTGGACGTGCTGACGCTCGCGGCACCGGCGGGCGTCCCGGTGGAGGTCCACGGCGTCGAGGCCGGTGCGGCCCGCGCGCGGGAGCTCGCGACGTCGCCGGACAGCGCGTTCGTCCTGGTGAAGACGCCCGTCACCGCCCTCGCCCTGATCAAGGCCGGCGTCCCCGTCGGCGTCCTCAACCTCGGCGGGATGGGCGCGGGCCCCGGCCGGCGCCAGCTGTACCGGACGATCTCGGCCAGCGACGCCGAGCGGGCCGCCCTGCGCGAGATCGAGGCGATGGGCACGCCGGTGGAGATCCGGATCGGCGCGGACGATCGCCCGGTACCATTCGCGTCGGTGGACCGTCCGTGACCATCGGAGGGAGAGTGGTGCAGGCCCCGATCGCGCGGCTCCGGGCGCGGGCCGCGCAGGACGACGGGGGGTCCCTGCGGCTGCGTGCGGCTGCGTCGACCCTGGGGATGCTCGCGACCCTCGCCGCCATCGTGGCCGTCGGGATGCTCCCGGGGACGACGCTCGGCGCAGGCGGCACCGACGCGGCCGTGACCGTGACGCCGCTCCAGGCCGCGCTCGTCGCGCTGGGCTACTACTTCTCGATGTCCCCGTGGTGGTTCGGCCTCGGGTTCTTCACGTTCTACCGGCCGCTCGTCGCGGGCCTCTGCGTGGGGATCATCCTGGGCGACCCCGCGGAGGGCGCCCTCATCGGCGCCGCGATCAACCTCTTCTACCTCGGGTTCATCGCCGCCGGGGGCTCCATCCCGAGCGACCCGTCGCTCGCAGGGTGGCTGGGCACCACGATCGCCATCGCCGGCGGGCTCTCGTACGGGGAGGCGCTCGCCCTCGCGGTCCCGCTCGGCCTCCTCGGGACCGTCGTCTACTACACGCGGATGACGGTCGACTCCGCCTTCGTCCACCTCGCGGACCGGTACGCGGAGCGCGGCTGGCTACGAGGGTTGACGCTCGCGAACGTCGTCTTCCCGCAGATCTTCCTGCTGCTCCTGACGTTCATCCCGGTCTTCCTCGTGACGCTCAAGGGCGTCCCGTTCATCGTCGACCTGCTCGACAGCCTCCCGGTCTGGGTGATCGGGGGGCTCGCGGTCGCAGGCGGCGTCCTTCCCGCGATCGGCATCGCGATGAACATGCGCTTCATCTTCCGCTGGCCGTACTCGCCGTACTTCATCATCGGGTTCTTCCTCGTCATCGCGTCGGACCGGTCGCTCTCGATCGTCGTCATCGGCGCGATCGGCCTCGCGGTCGCGGCGCTCCACGTCGTGTTCACCACCACGCCGGCCCCGGAGGCGCGCGCCGGGATCGATGCGCCCGCGGGCCCGGCACCGCCTCCCCACGCCACACCGGACATCCTCGCCCCCGAGGAGGCCGCGGTACGCGGAGGTTCCCGAGCCGGACCGGACGGTGGTCCCGTCCCGCCGGATCTCGCGACTCGACGTCCAGCGGTCGTTCTGGATGTGGACGTTCTTCGCGCACGCGAACTACAACTACGAGCGCCTCCAGGCGACGGGGTTCGCGCACGCGATGTCCCCCGTCATCCGCCGGCTCTACACGGCGCCCGAGGACATCTCGGCGGCGATGAAGCGCCACCTGGTCTTCTACAACACCTCGCCCGAGTTCGGCGGTGCGATCAACGGCGCGGTCATCGCGATGGAGGAGCAGCGCGCGAGCGGCGCCCCGATCGACGACGACGCGATCAACTCGGTGAAGTCGGGCCTCATGGGCCCGGTCGCCGGGATCGGCGACACGATCACCCAGGGGACGATCACGCCGCTCCTGCTCGCCCTCGGGATCTCGATCACCGGCGTCCCCACCGTCGTGAACGGCCAGGCGCCGGACCTCGTGTCCGTCACCGGCAACCCGCTCGGCCCGGTCATCTACCTCGTCCTCGAGACGGTCATCATCCTGGTGATCGCGTACGTGTTCTTCATGCAGGGCTATGCGCGGGGCCGCGGCCTCATCGTCGACGTGCTCCGCGACGGGCGCCTGGGCCAGCTCGTCACCGGTGCGAGCGTCCTGGGCAACCTCGTCCTCGGCGCCCTCGGCGCGACGTACGTCTCCCTCTGGATGGCGCCCACCGTGACGGTCGGGAGCGCCTACCTGAACCTCCAGCACGACCTCATCGACAAGGTGCTCCCCGGGATGCTGCCGCTGGCCCTGATCATGGGCACGTGGTGGCTCCTCCGCCGCGGCGTGAGCCCCATGCTCCTCCTCGTGGTCTACCTCGCCGTGGCGATCGTGGGGTCGTACCCGTTCTTCGGCGAGGCGCCCCAGTACGTGACGGACAAGTGCGGGTCGGCGCTCTTCCAGCCGTACGGCCCATGCCCCACGCCGGCGCCGTCGGCCTCGCCCGCGGGCTAGTGACGCGTCGCCCGGGACGGCGCATCATCGCGCCGTGGCCGTGAGCGAGGATCCGGAGCTCGTCTCGGTGGTCCGCGTGCTCGAGAAGACCGCGCGGACCGGCGGAGAGGCGGACGTTCGACTCGCGGGTGCCCTCGTCCGCGTGGGGGTGGAAGACCGCCCCACCGGCCTGCGGATGCGCGCGGAGGCGACCGGACTGGATCCGGCGGTCGCGCGCGAGCTGGAGCTGCGCGGCTGGACGGCGCTGGAGCATCACACCTTCGGCGCGAGCACCGGCGGACGGCGACGGCCGGGCGGCCGCGGCGGTGCGGAGCGCGAGAGGCCGGCGGAGATCGTCGACGACGTGTCGCGGACGTGGCCGATCGTCGCGAGACGGGACGTGGACGCGGTCGCCCTCGACGTGCTCGAGGCGGTCGAGGTGATCGCAGGCCCGGAGGCGACCGGATTGGTGGAGGCGCGGCACGTCTCGCTCGGGGGCGAGGACGCCCAGTACGCGGCGATCGGCGCGGTGCTGGGCGGGCTCGCGATCCTGGTCTCCACCCTCGTGGCGGCGGCGATCCGCATGGCCGCCGACTACCCGCAGAGCCTCGTGGGGACTCTCCTGATCCCGATCGCCGGCGGGGCGGTCGTCTCGTGGGTGGCGAGCCGGATCGTGCTCATCGCGTTCGCGCGCCTCCGCGGGCTCCGCGCGCAGGCCGAGCCCACGGCGCTCGTCGTGGGCGCCATCGCGCCGGCCGTCGCCATCGTCGGGTACACGGCCGCCGCGATCCGCATGGGTCTTCCCTGAGGCGCAGAGCAGGACCCGCCGCCAGGGACCGGCGACACGGCCACGCGCCATCCGCGCGGCCGCGCCTCCGTGCAGATCAGCTCGCGGGCGGCGTCCAGTCCATGAGCCACGCGTGGTCGGGGTCGATGGTGAAGTGCCAGGCGCGATGGTCGCCGGCCATCACGTTGAGGTAGTAGCAGTCGTACCCCGCGGGCGCCCCCACCGGGTGGTAGCCGCGCGGGACGACGACGATGTCGCAGTCGGTCGGCGTCATCGCCTCGTCGAGCGAGCGGTCCGGCGTGTACACGCGCGCGAACGCGAAGCCCTGTGGCTTCGCGAACCGGTAGAAGTACAGCTCCTCGAGGTACGCCTCGGTCGGCGGATCCTCGGTGTCGTGCTTGTGCGGCGGGTAGCTGGACCAGTTCCCGCCGGGCGTGTAGACCTCGAAGGCGATGAGGCGCCCGGCGCGGTCGCCCCCCGGCGGCAGGAGGTGATGGACGCGGCGCGCGGTCTGGCCGCTCCCCCGCTCCTCCATCGCGACCTCGTCGATCCCGATCCGCCGGGTCATGCGGAGGTCGCCCCCCGGCGCGTGCGCGATCCCGACGAGCGCCGGCGTCTCCGCCACGACCGTGACGTCCGCCTCCGGTGCGGCGAGCACCATCCCTGCCGGAGCCAGGGAGAAGACCGTCTCGCGGCCGCCGACCCCGGCCCATGTCCCGCCCATGGCCGTCCCACCGACGCCGTCGGGCGCGTCGCCGGCGGTGACCGTCGCGGAGCCCTCCAGGACGAGGACCAGGACCTCGTCGCCGTCGCCCGCCCGGTCGATCCGCGCCCCGGGCGCGAGGCGATGGACGTCGAACGTGAGGTATCGCCAGCCGGCGTCGGCAGGGTCGGTGCGGACGACGATCCCGTCCGCGTCCGGCGCGGTCGCCCGTCGAAGAAGATCCGTGGTCATCGTCGCCTCCCGGTGTGGCATGTCGGCAGCGCGAGCGCCCTGCGGGGCCGGAGCCGGCCGGGGATCCCGGACCGGCCCCATGCCCTCGCGTGCGCCTCAGATGCCGAGGGAGCGGACGTACGCGCGGTTGCGGACGTTGCTCTCGAAGACGGAGTCGAGGGTGTCCTCCATGGTGAGCCCGCGGTCCTGCTCGACGACGAGCCAGCCTGCGTACCCCACCTCATCCAGCGCGTCGATGACCTCGGGAAGCCCCGAGTCGCCCTGGCCGAGCTCGCAGAAGACGCCCCGCTGGAGCGCGACGACCAGACCGACGTCATCGCGCTTGCAGTCCGCGATGACCTGCATCCGCGCGTCCTTCAGGTGGACGTGGCGGATGTGATCGCTGTACTCCCGCACCAGCTGGGCCGGATCCGCGCCGCCGTACCGCAGGTGGCCCGTGTCCAGGCAGAGGCCGAGGAGCGACAGGTCCATGGCGTCCATGGTCCTCTTCACCTCGTCCACCGTCTCGCAGTAGGTGCCCGCGTGCGGATGGAGCACGACGTCGAAGCCCATCGACCGCGCGATCTCCGCTGCCCGGTGGAGGTTGTCCATGAAGATCGGGAACCGGTCCGCCGGCAGCCAGGCCTCGGGGTGCTCCGCGATCCGGCCGGAGAGCTCCATCCGGAGCGGCTGGTCGAACCCGTCGCAGAGGATCGCGAACGGCCTGGAGCCTTCCGGCGCCCCGTCCCGCACGAGCGTGAGCGACTCGCGGAGCCACGCGCGGTCCTCGTCCGCGTACTCGGCCTCGCTGAAGCGCATCGGGAGGAACGACCCGACGAGGGCGAGCTTCCGCGCGTCGAGGCGCTCGCGCAGCTCGTCGGCGGTCCCGAGGAAGCCGGGCGGGCCGAGCTCCGTCCCCTCGTAGCCCCCGTTCGCGATCATGTCGAGCACCTGGAGCCCCGTCGGCATCCAGGCGTCGTCCTTCAGGACCTCGTCCACGCCGTAGCTGCAGGGCGCGTTGGCCACGTGCATCCGTTCGGCCTTCGGCTTGCGACCCGTCGGGGCGAGCACGGCCTCACTCATGGGACGATCACCACCTTCGTCGCCTCGCCGGACCGCAGTCGGGCGAAGCCATCGAGCGCGTCAGCGAGCGACACGACGTCGCTCACGATCGGCTTCAGGTTCAGAGAGCCGCTCTCGATCATGCGGATGGCGGCCGGGAATGTGAAGTGCGTGATGTACGTGCCGAACATCCCGAGACTCCTGTCCGTGATCACGATCTGCCCAGCCGACGTTGCTGCCCCAGACCTGGAAGCCGATCCTCATCGCCTCAGTAGTCCTCCACCGGCGGGAGCGGCCACGCGACCTCGAGCTCGGCCCGATCGAACGCCGCCTGCGCCGCCCCCATCTTCTTCGCCCACCGCAGCTGGATCGAGGGCCACGCCGAGCACGGCCTGCCCACCGCCTCCTTGCGCAGCTTCGCGAGCCACTGGTTGAAGATCGTCACGTGCCGCGCCTCGTGCCGGCGGATGTCGGCCGCGACCGTCCTCCACCACGCGAGGAGGAGCGTCGGCACCATCGACGGCGCCGTCCATCGCGGGAGGTGCACGGTCGAGGACCCGGTGACGGCGGTGACCTTGCAGGTGGAGACGCATGAGGTCGCGGTGCAGCTCCGCGACGTCACGGTCCGCGTCCTGAGCGATGGGTTCATGCAGCCGGCCACGATCCGGTCGCCCTGCGCAGGGTCGACGGGCACCTGCTCGACGTCCGCGCACGGCCCCGCGGACGCGTCGGCGAGCGACGCCATCAGCTCCTTGTACGTGGAGCCCTCGATCGGGAAGTACTCCACCTTCGCCTTCGAGATCGCGTAGCTCAACTTCGGCAGCGGGACCAGCTCCGACGCCGCCGGGGGCGCCTGGCGCGACGCGGGCCGGGCGGCGAGCGACGCCGCGACCGGCGACGCGGCCCACGGGGCGATGGCGGCGACGAGGACGGCGCAGGCGATCGCGGCGAGCGGACGAGCGACGGCTCCGGGCATCCGGTGCATTCCGCGAGTCCTCCGTCCTGCCGGCGGGCACCGGCGGCACCAGCGTACCGCCGAAGCACCACGCGCGGCCCGGGGGGCGCGCCGCGGTCGCCCGGCGCGCGGTTCCGATCCAGCCGTTACGATCGGCGCGTGACCACCCTGTACGACCTCGGGAGCGCGACGGAGATGCTCGGGCGCATCCGCCCGGTCGTGGAGTCGCTCCGCGACCAGCGCGACGAGGTGGCGCGCCTGACGGAGCGGCTCCGCGCAGCGGAGCTCGACGAAGGGACGGATCCGGCCGTCGCCACGGTGCTCCGCGCGCGCATCCGCGCCCTCGTGGACCAGATGGAGGGCGCGGTCGAGCGCCTGGACGCGTGGGACGTCGCGCTCCGCGACATCCGGACCGGCCTCCTCGACTTCCCCGCCGTCACGGACGGCCGGCGCATCTGGCTGTGCTGGCGTCTCGGCGAGGACGAGGTCGCGTGGTGGCACGAGACGACCGTCGGATTCGAGGGGCGGCGCCCGACGAGCGAGCTGTCTCGGGGCGCCCGGACCACCTGAGGATGCGACGAGACCCCGCCGGCCGGAGCCCGCGGGGTCTCGCTTCGTGCGGTCGGTCCGTCCGGCCCTGAGGCCGGGGGACGGCTACTTGTTCGGGACGAGGATGAACCGCGCGCCGTACGTGCCGCCCTCACCGAGGTTGCCGATCGCGTAGGCGGTGTAGCGCTTCTTCGACGCGAGCGTGGCGTTCTTGGTCGGCCTGGACATCCACGCGGACCCGCTGACGCCGAAGCCGATCCAGTACGGGCCGGCGGTGACGGGACGGATGGTCGAGACCTGCGCATACGCGATGTTCTTCGCGCTCGCCGACGACAGGACCTCGGCGCTCCTCGTGAGGCGCGTCGCCGTGAAGTCGAGGTTCTTCGTCACGTCCGTCGTCAGGTTGCCGAACCGGATGGAGGAGAAGCGCGGCTTCGTCATCGACTCACGGATGAGGATGAAGTTCGGCCCGGTGCTCCCGGTGGACGCGAGGGCGATCGTGTAGTAGTTCCCCGCGCGGAGGTCGAGGTCGTCCTTCTTGAACGACGCCGTCTCGCCCGGGACCGCCATCTCGAACCAGATCTGGCAGGTCTCCTTGTCGACGCAGTCGGGGGTGAAGTACGCCTTCTGGTACTTCGTCCAGGTCCCGTACTTCACGCTCGGGAAGGTGGGCGGGGTGTCGGTCGCCACGCGGGTCTCGTACACATCGAGCGCGGGCTGGCCCGTCATCGCGTTGAGGACGCGGACGAACGCGTAGTCGACCGGTGCGGGCAGCGTGGTGGGCTTGGCGGCCGCGACGGCGGACGCGCCGATGGAGAGCACGACCGCCGCCGACAGCGTGGCCGCGACGAGCGAACGGATGCGCATGGATCCTCCTTGAAGATGCCGGCTGTCCCCCCGTAGACAGGCGCTAAGCGTACCGCGCTGTGCGGCACGCACACGGGCAGCGCCTGTGCCATGACGCCGCGGCCCGCGGCGGGGTTCCCCCGGGCGGCCGCGTCGCCGCGGTCCGGTCAGGCGGCCGGGCGGCCCCGGCGACGGAGGTGGGAGAAGAGCCGCTTCGTCCGGTCCGGGTGGGCGAAGGCGACCCCGATCAGGATGAGGAGGACGAAGTTGACCGTCGCGACGCCGGCGGAGACCAGGTACGCCAGCTGCTGGCCGACCTCGCCGCCGATGCCGAGGCCGGGGACGGTCGCGCCCACGATCCCGAGCTGGAAGTACGGCGGCTTGGGGGCGAGGCTCGATCGTGCGAGCCCGCCGGTCACGCCGTTCGCGGTGGTGCCGCCGACGAGGAAGACGTACGGGCCGCTGACGGCCGCCTGGCTGCCGCGGAGCTGCAGCTCGGCGGGGAGGTCGGACGCAGGGAGGTTCTGCCAGGCGGTGATGTCGCCGTTCGCATCGGGGATCGCCCACCAGACCTGGCCCTGCGCGTCCGGCCCGGTGCCGGCGGCGAAGTAGAGGGTCCCGGCGTTGCTCCATCCCGACGCGCCCTCACGCGGGAGCGGCAGGGTGGAGCCGGCGCGGCTGATCCCCCACGAGAGGATCTGGCCGACGGTCTCCTTCGCGGCGCTCACGTCGCCCCGGAGGACGATCGTGGTAGGCCCGGTCTCGGAGCTGCCGCCGTACACGTACAGGTGGGATCCCTGGAGGCTGGCGAACGCCGCCGTCCGCTTCTCCGGCATGTCGGCCATGGGCTTCCACGCGGCCGGGGCGCCCTTCGTGTCGAGCGTCGACTTCCAGGCCGTCGCCGTGGGCCCGGACGGGCCGGTGCCGCCGACGAGGATGATCCCGTCGCCCGCGATCGCGGCCGACGCAGCGCCGCGCGCCTCGGGGAGCGCGAGCGTATCCGACGGCGTCCACGTGGAGATGACGCCGGTCGCCGTGTCCGGCGTCCCGGCGAAGACGGTCGCGGTGGGGGCACCCGATGCGTCGAAGCCGCCGATGACGTAGACCGTGCCGGCGACGACGACCGCGGATGCGGCGCGGCGCGGCTCGGGCAGGGGCGCCATCTCCGTCCAGGGCGACAGGTTCCCCTCGGCGGATCGGATCGGCGACGCGTAGACCGTGGCGACGGCGTCGGTCCCGTTCGTGGACCCGCCGATGTAGAGCAGGTTGGTGCCCGACTGGACGACGGCGCCGTCCGTGCGCGGCTGGGGGAGCGTGAGCTCGGCCGGTCCGACCTCCCACGGGAGCACGGCGCCGGCCGGGACCGGGCAGGGCATCCCCTCGCCGTTCGACGTGGGGCAGAGGTTCACGGGCGAGACGACGGAGAGGCCGAGATCGATCGTGGGGAAGATCGTGAAGTACAGGGCCCGATCGGGCATGTACCCCATCATGAAGATGATCACGGTGAACCAGAACAGGGCCTTGATGGCAGCCCACGACCAGCCGTTCGCGTCGAGCAGGCCGAACAGCGCCCGCTTGCGGGTCACCGTCGTGCCGCCGGCTCCGAGCGCCTGCTGTGCCATCGTCCCTCCCTGTCGGCCGCCGGGCGTGCCGGCGACCTCGTCCCTCGCGGCCCTGGGGCCGCCCTGATCCCTATTTCGCGGTGAGCGTCCCCGTCATGTTCGGGTGCACCTGGCAGACGAACCCGTAGGTGCCGGCCTTGAGCGCGGGCACGTTATACGTGACGGTCGTCACGCCGTTGACGATCTCGCCCTGGAAGACGACCTGACCCGTGGGCGAGCCCTCGGCGATCGCGACGTTGTGCGGGATCCCGGCGTCGTTGTTCACGAACTCGATCTGGAACGGCTGGTCGGCCGGGACCTCGATGTTCGTGACATCGAAGGCGATGTTCTGGGCGACGATCTTGATGACCGTGCCGGACGGCGCCTGGCTCGCGGCCGGCGAACCTCCGGGCGCCGCGGACGCGCCGGTCGAGGCGCTCGGGGCCGCGCTGGGTGCGGCGCTCGGGGCGGCGAAGGCGTCCTTCCAGCAGTTGGGGACCGGCGTCGCGGTCGGGGGCTGGACGAAGTTCGGGTCTCGCCAGCCGGAGATCTCCGCGGGCTGGCCGGTCGCCGGATCGATCCCTTCGAACGTCAGGTTGCTGGGCGCGCGGATCCACGCGATGAGCTCGTTGACCTCCTGGTAGTTGAGCGGCCCGAGCGGCTGCTCCCAGGCGGGCATGAGGCTGTTCGCGTCGCCGCAGACGTAGCGGCCGCCGACCTGGAGGACGTTCCGCAGGTACTGCGGGTTCAGGTGCGCGAGGAGCTTCATCTGGTCGTTGAGGACCGGGCCGATCCCGCCCTGGCCCTGCGCGCCGTGGCAGCGCGCGCAGTTCGCCTGGAAGAGCTTGTAGCCGCGGGAGACGTCCGTGACGACCTGCGACTGCGTCGCCTTGGCCATCCGCCCGGAGTCCGCGACGCCGGGGAAGCCCACCTCGTAGAAGTAGTAGGCGAGGACGAAGATGGCGACGAACGAGACGCCGAGGAAGGCGACCCATCGGGCGCTGCCGCTCTGGCGGACGATCTGCCCCGCGCGCTCCCCGGTCAGCCCGAAGCGCCGCGTGGACGGCGGCGACGCGAGGCGCTCGACCCGGACCGGCGCCAGGTCGGGGCGGGGCGCCGGCAGGCGCTCTTCCGGCTGGTTTCCGGGCGTGTCGGTCATCGGGTCCCCCGGGACGTGGCGGCGCGGGTGGGCATGTGCGCGCTCATGCGGTCAGATGCACCCCGTCGGGCTCTTCGGCGGCTCGAGGCCGGGCTGGCCGAGCGAGACGGGGAGCGGGCCGAGCGTGATCTTGCTGGTGTCGAGCGTGAGCGACCCGGCGTCATCCACGATGAGCGCGAAACGGTCCATGCCGCGCGGGGCCGGGCCGAGCTCCTTCACCTTGGTGCCCAGCCGGTCGTACCGCGACCCGTGGCACGGGCATTCCATCCAGAAGTTCTTCTGGCACGGGTTGGGCTTGCAGCCGAGGTGCGGGCAGCGCTGGTACAGGCCGCGGACGTTCTCGGCCGTGCCGTCGCCGGACATGTCCGTCCCGGGCAGGAACTCCTGGCGCGCCGGATCCACGAGGACGATGAACGCGCGGGCGTCCTGGTAGTACGCGGGGAAGCCGTCGCCGAACGGGATGCTCGCGTTGGCGTTCTTCACGTCGCTGAACGTCCCGATCTTCACCTTGCCGCCGAAGCCGCCGGCGAGGTTCGGCCACAGGAACCCGATGGTGCCCGCGCCGACCTCCAGGAGCCAGAGGCCCACGCCTGCGGCGAGCGAGGTCCGCAGCAGGCGACGGCGCGACATGCCGGCGACCTGCTCGTGGCGCATGGCCTTGAGCGTCTCCGTCGTGAGCGCCTGGGGCTTGTCCGCGGGTTCGACCTGGTAGTTGCTCATGGACGCTGGGTCACCGGGCTCAGAGGCTGAAGTGCATGCCCGTCACCCACGGCAGCGCGAAGGCGTAGCCGGGGCCACGGAAGAAGATGCCGATGAAGGTGAGGACGAGGCCGAGGCCGCAGAAGAGCGTGAAGAGCAGCACGGCCGTCTTCCGGTCCGACGGGCGGGTGGCGAGGATGTTCCCCCGGTCGATGTACGGGATGAGCGCGGCCCCCACGAGGACGAAGATCGGCACGAGGGCGCCGGCGACCGTCGGGTGGAAGTACGCGAGCAGCTCCTGGAGCCCGAGGAAGTACCACGGGGCCTTCGCCACCTCCGGGGTGACGTTCGGGTTCGCGAGCTCCTCCAGGGGGGCGTTGACGAACAGGCCCATGAGGAGCAGGAAGATCGAGAACATGACGGCCGCGAGGAACTCGATCGCGAGCAGGTGCGGCCAGGTCATGACCGTGTCGTCGGGCTCCTTCTGGACCCGGACGACGGCGTCCTGCTTGACGAGCGCGAGCAGCCGGTACGGCCGCGCGCTCATCGGCAGGCGCTGCTTGTCGATCTCCGTCCGCCGGCCGGGATCGACCGGCTGGACGCTGCGGCGCTCGGGGGTGGTGGTCGGGTCGGTCATGTCAGCTCACCGTGCTCACAGCGGCCCACTGATGCCGCCGTCCTTGCGGATCCGCCAGAAGTGGACCGCCAGGAAGATGGCCGCGAGGAGCGGGAAGACCATGATGTGGAGCACGTAGAACCGCAGGAGCGTGTTCTGGCCCACCTCGAGCCCGCCGAGGAGGATGAACTTGCTCGGCGTGTTGAAGAGAGGCGCGTAGCCGGCCATGTTCGTGCCGATCGTGATCGCCCAGTACGCGATCTGGTCCCACGGCAGCAGGTAGCCGGTGAAGCTCAGCATGATCGTGAGGAAGAGCAGGACGACGCCCACGACCCAGTTGAACTCGCGCGGCGGCTTGTAGGCCCCGTGGTAGAAGACCCGCATCATGTGCAGGAAGACGAAGAACACCATCAGGTGGGCGGCCCACCTGTGGACGTTCCGCGTCAGCAGCCCGAACGGGACCTCGGTCTGGATCTGGATGATGTTCGAGTACGCCATGTTCGCCGACGGGGCGTAGAAGAACATCAGGTAGACGCCCGTCACGGTCAGCACGAGGAACAGGAAGAAGGAGAGCCCGCCCAGGCAGAAGGTGTAGGCGAACTTCACCGCGTGCTGGCGGACCCGCACCGGGTGCAGGTGCAGGAAGACGTTGTTCATCACCGCGTACGCGCGCGACCGCTCGTCGTTCGGGTACGGGTTGCGGAACAGGGAGCGCCAGACCGGACTCCGCCGGATGCTCTGGTCGACCCGCTCCAGGAAGCTCACCGGGCCCCTCCTGCCACGCCGGGCGTCCCGGCAAGCTGCGCGTCACGGTACGACTCCTTGTAGAGCCGACCGTCGCTCGAGATCTCCTGAAGCTCGAACCGCTCCATGGTAATGGCATCAAACGGGCATCGTTTCACGCACAAGGCGCACCTGATGCACCGCTCCTCGTCGAGCACCATCGCCGCGCCGCGCTCCCATCCGTAGGCATCCTCGATCTCCGGGAGCGTCCCCTCCGTCCGCAGGCGGTCGATGTCCACCATGTGGATGACGCCCTCGGGACAGACGTCCGCGCAGGCGCCGCAGAGGGTGCAGCGGAACGGGTCGAACCAGATGTTGAAGTTGCACATGAGGCAGCGCGTGGACTCGGCCACCGCCTGCTGCGCCGTGTACCCCAGCTCGACGGGGGTCGTGAAGTTGACGACCGGGTCGCTCGACACGATCCGCTCCCCGACCGGGAGCACCGGGACGTGCTGGCGCGGGATCCGGTCGTAGAGCTCGGGCATGTCGTGGCGCCAGGAGCTCGTGATCCGCACGTTCGCGTCCACCGTGACGTCCGACCGCCCCGCGAGGTACCGGTCGATCGCGTACGCGCACTTCTTGCCGTGGCCCGCCGCCTCGATCAGCGTCGCGGGGCCGGTGACGAAGTCGCCGCACGCGAAGACGCCCTTCGCGTTCGTGGCGTACGTGGCCGGGTCCACCTTGAGCCGGCCGCGGGCGACCTCGAAGCTCGACTCCACCGGGAGGAACGAGAGGTCCGCGGCCTGGGAGACGGCCGGGATGAGCGTCTGCGCCGGCACGACGAACTCGGAGCCCTCGATGGGGACCGGGGAGCGGCGCCCGGACATGTCCGGCTCGCCCAGCTTGTTCCGGATGAACTTCACGCCCGTGAGCTTCCCGTCCTCGCCGATCAGCTCGATCGGGCTGACGAGGAACTCCATCCGGACGCCCTCGCGCTCCGTCTCCCCGAGCTCCTCCTCGTCGACGACGAGCTCGGAGCGGGTGCGCCGGTAGGCGATGGTCACGTTCGCCGCGCCGTACCGGAGGCTGGTGCGCGAGCAGTCCATCGCGGTGTAGCCGCCGCCGACGACGACGACGTCGTTGCCCACCTCGAGCGGCTCGCCCAGGTTCGCCTTCTTCATGAAGTCGACGCCGTACTGGACCCCCTCGAGGTCCGAGCCGGGGATGTCGAGCGGGACGGCGTCCATGGCGCCCGCGGTGATCGCGATCGCGTCGAAGTCGCGCAGGAGGTCCTCGAACGGGATGTCCACCCCGATCTTCGTGTCGTAGACGAAGGTGACCCCGAGGCGCTCGATGAGGCGGACGTCCATCTCGATCGCCTCGCGCGGGAGACGGAATGCCGGGACGCCGATGAGCATCGTGCCGCCCGCGAACGGCAGGGCGTCGAAGACCGTGACCTGGTAGCCCTTCACCGCGAGCTCGCGGGCGACGGCGAGGCCCGCCGGGCCCGCGCCCACGACCGCGACCTTCTCCTCGCGCGCCTCGATGACCGGGATGACGTCCGGGATCCCGGACATCTCGTGCCACTCGACGAGGAAGCGCTTCATCGCGCGGATGGAGAGCGGGCGGTCGATGTCGCCGCGCCGGCAGGCGCGCTCGCACGGTGCGGAGCAGACGTATGCGCACATCGCGGCGACCGGGTTCGGGTCGCGCGAGAGGATGTATCCCTCCTCGAACCGCCCCTCGGCGGCGAGGTTGAGATACCCGCGGCAGTTGGTGCCGACGGGGCACGCCTCCTGGCACTCGATGTTGCACTGGAGCCAGGACGCGTCGACCGGCTGGACGAGGTACTCCTGGTCGCGCTCGATCGTCACGGGATGTGCCTTCGTCTCCTCGTGGGGACCCGAGTCACCGCGGTCTCTGGATGCGGCAGGATACCATCGCGTAAGGCGCCCCCGCAAAGATCCGGAACCTCGGCGCGGGGGCCAGGGAGGGGCCGACACGTGACGCTCGAGCCGACCGACCGCGCGACGGAGACGACGCCGGGCGAGCCGCAGCCCGGGGATCCGTGCGCTTCCGAGCGTCGCGCGGCCGAGGAGGCCTGCGCCGTCGCGGACCGGCTCCGCGCCTTGCTGGACGTCGCACGCACCGAGCTGCGCGACACGCAGCGGTCGCTCGCCATGCACGAGGAGCAGCACGACCGCGCGATCCGCGCCTCCGATCCCCGCGAGATCCGGCGCCGCAAGGACGACGCGTTCGCGGCGTTCCGCGCGGGCCGCGCGCACGCGGCCGGCCCCGGGGACCTCGAGGCGGCCGCGGCGGCGTGGCTCCGTGAGATCGACGCGGTGAACACGGCGATGCTCGCCGCGCGTCGGATGATCGGGTCGGAGCGGGCGGAGATCGGCCGGATGGTCGCGGCACTCGAGCGCCACTCGGTCGCGGTCGACCGCGCGCGCGTCGCCGCCGAGCGGGCGGCCGAGGCCTGCCGCGCGGCGCGCGAGCGCCTCGCGGCGTGCGAGGAGATCGGCGCGGGAGGTGCGGCTCGGCCCCTCCTGGCGAGCGCCCGCGGGCACGCCGCCGCGGAGGCCGGGGCCGGGGGTATGCCGGCGGCGGCCGACGGGGCGATGCGCGCGACGGATGCGACGATCGGAGTCGGGCGGCCGCGGATCCTCGCGATCCTGGCCGGCGACGCGGCGGCGCGCGATGCGGTCGCGACGTCCCTCGGCGGCGACGATCCGGACGCGACGCATCGGTGGGCCGAGCAGGTCGACGGGCTCGCCTCGGCGATCATCGAGCGTGCGCTCGACGAGGCACGGTTCGTCTTCCCGACGGACCACCCGTTCTGGGGCAGCTTCACGCCGGCCGAGTGCCGTGAGATCGCCGTGGCGCTCGGCGCGCTCGGCCACCACCCCATCCCGGGCGCGGGCTGGGCGGACGATCGGGTGCCCAGCCGTCGCGACCTCTCGCTGGCGGTCGGGTTCGCGGGCGCGGACCCGATGCGCGTCCGCATCTGGCCGAACGAGGACGAGATGGCGCGGCTCTTCGACGGCACCGAGACGAACGTCTACGGCTTCCTGCTCGAGCAGGCCGGCGGGCTCACGCTCGGGGAGATGGTCGCGCTCCTCGGGCGGCGCGCCGAGGCGTTCACGGATCTCTGGAACGCGTGGGGGCGCGTCCGGCCCCTCCTCCTCGCCGAGACCGACTGACCGCGGTCACACGACCTCGGGCGCGTCCTCCTCGTCGTCGTCGATGACGATGAGGCGGAACGCCTCGCCGTAGGCGGCGCCGATGGGCGCGCCCTCCTCGGCGCCCCACGCGCGGATCCGCTCCTCCAGTCGTTCGGGGTGATGGAGCTGGCTCACGTGGCATCGGAGCGCGTCGAGGCGCCGGTCGATCGTCGACGTGACGTCGACCCAGGTGTCCGGGGAGTTCGGCCAGAACAGGTAGAGCCGCCGGACACGATGCGCGGCAAGGCCGCCCCGGGCGAGCGACGGGAAGGCCATCGGGTTCCGTGCCGCGGGGAAGACCGCGTCCACGGCCGCCATGCCCACGGTCCGGTGATCCGTGTGGTTCACGCCGCCGCCCCCATAGAAGAGGACCTCGGGATCGTGCGTGAGGACGGCGTCCGGACGGAACGCGCGGATCTCGCGGACGAGGAGCTCGCGCAGGGGGAGGTCGTTCGCGACCGCGCCATCGGGCTGATGGAGGAAGGAGACGCCCGCGTAGCCCACGACCGCGGCCGCGGCGGTCTGCTCCGCCTCGCGCGTCGCCGCGAGGGCGAGCGGGTCGGCAGCGGGGTCCTCGCCGCCCTGGTCGCCGCTCGTGCAGCAGACGAGACGGCCGACCGACCCGGCGTCGATCCACCGCGCCGCCGTGGCCGCCGGCCCGAACTCCGCGTCGTCCGGATGCGCGGCGATGACCATGAACCGATCCGGCCGCCACTCGTGCGGGATCGCCGTCGCGGACTTCCCGTGCGTCTCGGACACGTCGTCTCCCGTATGGATGCATGACGAGCACGTTCGAAAATGATACGGAGTTCGGATGATGCGCCCGGGCGGGGCGACCGCCTATCTTTCCGACAGACCTCGCCGTACCCCCCACGTGCGGGGTCTTTTCCTTTCCCGGAGCGGGCCGTCGCGCTCAGAGCGTCCCGGCCGCGAGCGCCGCGAGCGCGACCGCCACCCCCGCGACCAGCACGAGGAGGTCGCGCCGGCCCGCGCGCAGCGGGCGGAAGTGCGTCCGGCGCCTGCCCGCGTCGAACCCCCGCGCGTCCATCGCGAGGGCCATCCGCTCCGCGCGCCGGATGGCCGACACGAGCAGCGCGAGGAGGCGGCCACCCGCGTCGCGGACCGATCCTGCAGGGCCCCGCGCCTCGATCCCGCGCAGTCGACGGACCGCGCGCGTGGACGACCAGTCCGAGGCGAGGAATGGGGCGATCCGGAGCGCCGCGAGCGTCCCGTACGCGAAGCGGTCGGGCGCGTGCCACTGCTGGACGAGGGAGTCGGCGAGCGTCGTGGGGTCCGACGGACCGAAGACCAGGAGCGTCGTCACGGCGATCAGCGCGAGGCGGAGGGCGAGGGCGAGTGCGGCCGACGCCGCGGCCGCGGTGACGCGGAGCGGTCCGATCGTGACGAGCACGGCCGCCGACGGATCCGTCCGCGAGGGATGGACGACGAGGGTCAGGATCGCCAGCCCGACCGCCGCGAGCACGAGCGGCGCGAGCCGGCGGACCGAGGCGCGGAGCGGCAGCCCGGAGAGGCCGACGAGCGCGACGACCGCGGCGGCCAGGAGGACCGCGGGGACGCGCGGGTCCACCCCGACGAAGGCGACCACCAGCCAGGCGGCCGCCACGGCCAGGCGCGTGACAGGGACGACGCGGCGCAGGAGCCCCGGCCGGACCGGCTCGATCGGCGTCGGGAGGAAGCTCATCCGTCGGATCCGGCCCCTGCGCGCCAGGGCGCGGCGGGCGTGTACGGCGGGTCCGCGAAGAACGCCGCGACCGCGCCGTCGAAGACGACGCGGCCGGCGTCGAGCGCCACGACGCGGTCGCACGAGGGAAGGAGGCGCGGGTCGTGTGTCGCGACCACCTGGGCGCCACCGTCGCGCCGCGCCTCGTCGAGGAGGTCCACCACCGCGTCGGTCGCGCGCCGGTCCATGCCGTACGTCGGCTCGTCCAGGAGCAGGAGGCCGGGGGTCCGGACGCACGCGGCGGCGACCGACAGGCGGCGCTGCTCCCCGCGGCTGAGGGCGTGGGGCTCGCGCCCGGCGAGGCCCGCGAGGCCGAATCGGCCGAGCAGCGACGCGACGAGCGCATCGCGGGTGCCGGACGGGCCACCGACGGCGTTCCCGGCCGGGCCCGTCGGGGGCACCCTCTCCGCTCGCGCGCCCGCGCCGACCTCCTCGGCCACGGTCCGCCCGACGAACGCGATCTCGGGCTCCTGGAAGACGAGCGCGAGGGCATCGGCGACCTCCGCCGGGCGGAGCCGGGCCGGGTCGCGGAGGTCGCCCGAGGCGGTCGCCACGCGCACGCTCCCCGTCGACGGATGGAGGAGGCCCGCGAGCGCGAGCAGGAGCGTGGACTTCCCTGCCCCGTTCGGGCCGACGAGGGCGACGCGCTCGCCACGGGCGACCCGCAGGGAGATCCCGTCGAGGAGCATCCGGCCGGGGCCGGCGGTCACGGTCCTGTCGGGGATGCCGAGGGAGTCGGCGACGAGGACGAGAGGCCCGTCCGGCGCGGGGAGCCCGCGCGGGCGGCGCGGCCGCCGCGGCCCCCGTCGCGGCCACGGGATCGGCCGCGGGATCAGCGGCGGACCCGGCCCCCGCCGCCGCGACGTCTGCGACCGGCAGGACCGCCGGATGCGGCCGCCGGAGGTGGCGACGCCAGGCCGTCGGCAGCCAGGCGCCGGCCCGGTCGAGCTCGGCCGCCCACCGCTCGCCCACCTCGTCGGGTGCCCCCTCGGCGAGCTGGGCGCCGGACGCGTCGAGCGCGAGCACGCGATCGGCGAAGGGGAGGACGGCGTCGAGTCGATGCTCCACGACGACGACCGTGCGCTCCCGGCCCGCGACGAGCTCGCCGAGGCGGGCGAAGACCGACGCCATCCCGGGCGGGTCGAGGTTCGCCGTGGGCTCGTCGAGGACGACGATCCCCGGCTCGGCCGCGAGCGCCCCGGCGATCGCGAGGCGCTGCTGCTCCCCGCCGGAGAGCGCCGAGGTGCCGCGCTCCTCGAAGCCGGTGAGGCCCGCGAGGGCCAGCGCCTCCGGGACCCGCCGCCGCATCCGCTCGAGCGGCCACCCGCGGTTCTCCAGGCCGAACGCCACCTCGTCCGCCACGCGGCCGAGGACGATGCCCGCCGCCGGGTCCTGGAAGACCATCCCGACGCGGTCGCCGAGGACCGGGGCGGGCGTGGTGGCGACGTCGAGCCCGTCCACCACGAGCGAGCCGGCGAGCGTCCCCGGGATCGCGTGGGGCACGAGGCCGGCGATCGCGAGGGCGAGGGTGCTCTTGCCGGACCCGGACGGCCCGAGGACCAGCAGCGTCCGCCCGCGCGGGAGGACGAAGGTGACGTCGCGGACCGCCGGCGCGTCGCTCCCGCGGTACGTCCAGCCGAATCCGGAGGCGGCGATCGCGGGCCCCGGGCCGGAGGCCGCGGGGACGGCGTCGTTCGACGCGGCGCCCCGGGCTGCCGGATCGACGTCGGCGACGGTCACGCGCCCGACGGGAACGCCCGGAGGACGCCCGTGCGCGAGAGCGCCCGCACGAGCGCCCACCCGCCCGCGCCCGCCACGACCGCGCCCGAGATGAGCATCGCGATGACGACCGGGACGTAGAAGCCCATGTCGTACCCGGCGCTCGGCGGGTAGTAGACGGGGATGTCGTGCAGGGCCATGCCCACCGCGGCGCCGGCGCCGGCCGCGACCGCCACGGGGAGGCTCCATCCGCGGTAGAGGAGGATCGCGAAGACGATCTCGGCGCCGAGCCCCTGGGCGATGCCGGAGAGGAGGACGTCGAGCCCCCAGATGCTCCCGAGCAGGGCGGAGACGGAGGCCGCGACGACCTCGGCGAAGATCGCCGCGCCAGGCCGCCGGACGATCAGCGGCGCGATGACGGCGGGCATGAGCCAGACGCCGCTGATGACGTACTCCGCGGGCTTGAACGCGGTGAAGAGCGGGTCGAGCGCCGCCCAGACGTAGTTCCACGCCCAGAAGACGACGCCGAAGGCGACGGCGACGACGGCGACCACGACGATGTCGAGCGTGCGCCAGCGCACGAGCGACGGCGCGTGCGCGACGGGGGTGACGGCGGGCGAGGGGGACGCGTTCATCGGGGACCTCCCTGGTGGTGCGGGGTGGCGTGGGGGCGGTCGTCGGCGACCTCCACGACGAGGAGGCGGCCGCTGCGCAGCCGGACGCGCGCGTCGGCGGCGGTCCGGACGTTCGAGACGCCGCGCGCGGGCCCGGCGGGCAGGATCGCGTCGTCCAGCGGCCACGCGAGGCCGGACGTCGTGACGCCCGTCGCGGCGCTGCCGAGCGGGATGAGCGAGACGAGGTCGCCGGCCCGGCCGGGCAGCGTCAGAGCCGCGCCGGGATCGCCGTCCGCGGAGAGGAGCCGGACGCGCGTCCGCTCGTCGAGGATCGCGACGGGCAGGCCGGCGAGCGCGTCCATCCCGAGCAGGGCGACGTTCGCGAGCGCGTGATCCAGGCGCGGGCCGCCGAGGGCGCCGAGGATCGTGATGCGCGTCGCGCCGCGGTCGAGCGCAGCGTGGATCGCGAGCTCCGTGTCCGTCTCGTCCTTCGCGGCCTGGACCGTCTCCATGGGGATCCCCGCGTCCGCGATCCGCAGGGCGTCCGCCGGGTCGAGCGAGTCCACGTCGCCCACGACGAGGTCGGGACGGAACCCGAGAGCGAGCGCCGTGAGCGCGCCGCGGTCCGCCGCCACGACGAGGCCGCACGCGTCGTCCCAGCCGGGCCACGTCGCGTCGAGGGCGTCGCGGTCCGGCGGGTCGCCGCCGGCGACGATGATCGCGTGCATCGGGGACGTGCCGACCTCCCATCGGGGGACGGAGGTCGTCTGGACTCCCTTCGCCGGCATGACCCGGATCAGGTTCCGAGGGTCTGCGGTCGCCCGCACTCTCAGCGCCCGAGGCGCTCCCCTGTCCCACCACTCGCATGGTGACGCCGGATCCGGACGGATCGCCCGCACGGCCGGCACCCCGAATCTACACCCGGCCGCGGCGCCCGGCCACGCTCCACCCCTCCGCGACGGCCGGCGGCGCCCGGCCCCGCGGCGCCCCGGCGCCTTGCTAGACTCCCGGACGTGCCCGAGACCCCTCTCCACCCCGCCGTCGCCCGCGTCGTCGACGCGGCAGCCCGCAAGGGCGTGACCCTGGACATCCACACGTTCGCGGAGTCCACCCACACCGCCGCCGAGGCCGCCGCGGCGGTCGGTGCCTCGGTCGACGTCATCGTGAAGTCGCTCGTCTTCGTGGCCGCCGACGACGAGGGCGGGCTGCGGACGTACGTGTGCCTCGTCGCCGGCCCGGACCGGGTGGACGTCGCCCGCCTCGCCGCGGTCGTCGGCGAGCCGGAGATCCGGCGCGCGACGGCGCGCGAAGCCCGCGACCTGACGGGGTTCGTGATCGGCGGGATCCCGCCGCTCGGCCACGAGCACCGCGTGAAGGTCGTGATGGACCCCGCGCTCGACCGCCACCGGGAGGTGTGGGCCGCCGCCGGGCTCCCGAACGTCGTCTTCCCGGTCCCCCCGGCCACGCTCCGCGCGCTCGCGAACGCGACGGTCGCGCCGATCGTGGAGGACCGGCCGGACGGGTCCGCCGCCGGTCCCGCGTGACCGGATCCCGCCGGTGACGGGGTCCTGCTGATGGCCGAGCCCGAGCGCTCGATCGCCACGTACCCCGGCGGGATCCGCGTCCGCACCGTCTGGGCCGGGAGCGGGCAGGCCGCAGCTGTCTTCGCGCTCTCGGAGGTCGGTGGCACCACGACGGACCTCGGCTCGCTCGCGGGGCCGGACCCGGATGCCCTCTGCCGCGCGGAGATGCGCGTCGAGACGCCGGCGGGGGCCTGGACCGTCCGGCTCGCCTCGCGGCTGAGCGGCGCGCCGACGGCCTTCGCCTGGGACACCGCCGGAGCGCTCGTCGTCGGCTACGGGTTCGTCGTGTACGCGTTCGAGGCGCGGTCCGGGTCCCTGCGCTGGACGCACCGCTGCGGGTCGCCGGTCGTCGCGGTGCTGGGCTCGCCGCGCCTCCCGCACGTCATCGTCCAGTCGGAGGTGGAGACCTTCGCGGTCCTCCCGGACGGCGAGGTCGCCTGGCGCGTCGCCCACTCGGACGTCGTCACGGCGGCGGCGCTCGTCGGAGGCTCGCTCGTGCTGACGGGCTACAGCGGGGAGGCCGCTGCCCTGGATCCGGCCACGGGTCGCACCTCCCGCTGAGCCGGGCAGGCCGACCGAGCATCGGGGGTCCTTCGCCTCTCGCCCGGATCGTCGCCGGGGCCCAGGATGGTCGGCAGTCGGGAGGATCGTCGGGTGTCGCGTCCGGCCACGGGATCGGCGGAGAGCACAAGGCCCGATGCGGACCTGCGGCGAGCCACGACCATCCGCAACGTGGCGTTCGCCGTCCTCGGGGCCGTCGTCCTCGTGCTCAAGTCCGGCTACCACGGCCCGTTCGACGACCTCGTCGTCGCCTACGCCGGCAACGTCGCCGTCTCGTTCGCCCTCTACTTCGCCGCCCTCAACGCGACCGCGCGGTACCGGCGGTCGCGGCTCATCGCCGCCGCGCTCACCCTTCTCGCCGTGTGGCTGTTCGAGGCCACCGACGGGTTCGGCATCATGGAGAACGTCTTCGACCCGGCCGACTTCGTCGCCGATGCGGCCGGGGTCGGCCTTGCCGTGATCGTGGACGTGGCGACGGGCCGGGCCATCCGTCGCCGTCATGGGCAGCGCCGGCCAGGGACGGGTGGCGGCTGATGTGCCCGGTGCGCCCCCGCACCGGGCTGTGGAAACACTGTGGACGGATGACGTCTCGACGGTGGGCCAAGCGCGACGATGGTGGATAAGTGGCGTTGACCGCCGGGTGCGTCGGGTCTAGCGTGGATGGAGGTCCGGAGGGGCCGGGCGCTGCTGAGGGCGGCGATGACATCAACGCCGACGCGGCGGTGAGGTTCCTCCGGACCTCTTCATGTCCGGCGCGGTACCATCCGGGCCCGTGCTCGCCCTCGTCCTCGTCGTCCTCGGCCTCGTCGCGACCGTCGGCGGCCTCCTCCTGCTCCGCTCGTTCGGTCCGGGCATGCGCGTCGGCCGCCTCCTCTCCGTCACGCCGCGCGTGGGCCTCGACGAGGCCGTCGCGATCGCTGCGGCCGGTGACGAGCGCTACGTCGGGATCGAGGGCCGGATCGACGCCGTCGACGAGTTCACCGACGAGAACGAGCGGCCGCTCGTCTACCGGCGCCGGCGCCTCCAGGTCCGCGCGGCGGGCCGTTGGCGGACCGTCGAGGAGACGGTCGAGAGCGTCCCCTTCTCCATCGACGCTGGCGCCATCTCGCTCGCGATCGACCCGGCGCACCTCGGCGACGGGCTCGTCGTCATGCCCCGCGAATCGATCGGGCGCGCGAGCGAGATCCCCGGGCGCCTTCCGGCGGGGACTCCGCCCGACGCGGCGGTCAGGCTCCGGATCGAGCAGGTCTCGTCCGTGGAGCATGCGACGGTGCTCGGGTGCCCGCGACCGGTCGCGGGTGGCGTGGGCATGGTCCCGGGCACCGGCCGGCCGCTCGTGCTCTCGACGCTCGAGCGTGACGAGGCCATGCGCGTCCTCGCCGAGGGCCGGCGCGGCCGTGCATCGGCTGCGACCTCCCTCCTGGTCGCCGGGCCGGTCGCGATCGTCGCAGGCATCCTCGCGGCGCTCATCGGCGGCCTGGTCTAGGCTCCCCCGGTGCACACTCCCGTCCCCTCCCGGTCCGGCCGCCTCGCTGCGGCCGCGCTCGCGCTCGCCCTCGCGCTGACGGCTCTCGCGTCGTTCGCGGCGCCGGGGATCGTCCCCGGCGTGGCCCGGGCGGCGGGCGCATCGCCGGCGGCCTCCACCGCCGCCACCGCCGCGCCGGAGGCCGGAGACACCCGGAGCTCGGGCGAGGGAGCCGGCCTCGCCGGTGCGCCGCTCGTCGCGGTCGGGATCGTCCTCGCGATCGGGGCAGCCAGCGCGGCCGCCACGCTCGCGTACGTGCGCCTCACCGGCAGCGCGGCGGCGCCGCGATGACCGGGCCGATGGATCCGACCTCCGTCGTCTCCCCGGATCCCGCGCCGGCCCCGCGCCGCGCTGCCGGTCCCGGGACGCGACGGGTCGCAGCGATCGCCGCCGTGGCGGTCGTCCTCGGGGCCGGGCTGCTCGCGGGCATCGTCCTCCTGGGCTCGGGCGGAGGACGGACGGACGGCGGCTCGGCCGCCTCGACGTCCACGCCCGCGTGGCCGGCGGGCGCGCTGACGGGCGCGGCCGCGCCGTCGGCATCCTCGTGCGCGACTCCGGCCCCCCTCGCGTCCACGGGGATCTGCACCGCTCCGGCGACCGCGGCGGCCGCGGGGACCTCCGCGACGCCGGCCCCTGCCGCGTCACCCTCCGCCGGGGCCGTGGCGGCCGGCGGCACGGCCTCGCCATCCGCGGCGACCGCGGCGGCCTCCCCGACACCCACCGTGCCCGACGGGGCGGCGCCGACGTCCGCTGCCGGGTTCAAGGTCCGCGGGACGGTCGTGCCCATGGCCTTCCCCCTCCCCGCGACCGCGAAGTACGCGTACGGCGCCGGGTGGCGCGTCCCACGCGACGGCCCGGCCCGGCCCTACGAGCAGATCCGCGGCGTCGCCCCGGACGGGACGTACCTGCGGGCGCACGGCGGGCTGGACCTCCTGGTGAAGCTCGGGACGCCGGTCTACGCGCCGTTCTCCGGGAAGGTCGTCGACCCCGCGAAGCGCTGGAAGCCGTGGGACCCGTCGCGATACGGGAAGGTGGTGGCCATCGAGAGCACGGAGCCCACGAGCCCGGGCTACACGGTGATCCTCGCGCACCTCTCCACCACGAAGGTGAAGGTCGGCGACACCGTGGAGCGGGGCGACCTCGTCGGGAAGACCGGGAAGACCGGGAACGCGGCCGGGACGCCGCCGCACCTCCACCTGGAGCTCCACGCGCCGTTCAAGATCCGGTACGGGTACGCGCACGTGATCCGCCGGCTGGACGTCTTCGACGCCGAGCCCTCCGTGCGCGCCGCCGACCCGAAGGCCCGGTAGCCCGCCAGCCACACCGCGCCGCCCGCGGGCGCCGTCCGGGGAACCGGTACTTATGGGCCATGGTGAGGTTCTGGTAGGAGTTGGATAGTCTCGATCGTCGAGAACCGACACCAAGGTCACGTGAGGCGGCGCAGGTCGGCGAGATGAACGGACCGGAGGCGACTCTCTCGGTCACCGACGCGGCGCGCGTGCTCGGCGTCCACCCGAACACGCTCCGCGCGTGGAGTGACGCGGGGAGGATCCGCTCCTATCGGATCAACAGTCGCGGCGATCGCCGCTACCGGCGCGCGGATCTCGACGCGTTCCTCGATGCCGCCGAGATGCCGGCGGTCGGGATCCCCGCCGTCGAGCCGCCTGCGACGGAGCACGGGGTCTCCGTCCCCGCTGAGGCCACCGCCCTGCCGGCCGCCGCCCGGCCCGCGATGTCCTCGCCGGACCGGCCCGTGCCCTCGACGCCACAGCCGGGCGCCGGCGGACCCCATGCCTCGGCGGAGACGCTCGTCCGGGACGAGCTCGAGACGGTGGCGGCGCTGCTCGGCCGGGATGCCGCGCCGTCCGGCCTGGACGGCACGCTCGCGCGGATCGTCCGCATCCTCCGCGCGCGGCACGGCCACGAGATCGTCGCGATCCTGGCGCCGGAAGGCGACCGGCTCGTCGTGCGCGCGTCGGCCGGCGACTCGACCCCTCTCCCCGTCCTGATCTCCGGGGATTCGCTGCCCGCACGCGCCTATCGCGAGGGCGAGGTGATCTCCGAGGTCGTGACGGGAGCGGGAGCTGCGTGGCTCGGCGAGGACCGCCGGGCCCGCGTCGTCACCGCGGTCGCGGTGCCCGGCACGAACTCGCCCTGGGGCGTCCTGGTCCTCGCCGACGTCGCGGACGCCGGGACGGGCGGGGGGGATCCCGCGATGCTGCCGGCGATCGCGTCGGTGGTGGGCGGAGCCGTCCGCACCGCGCGGGTCGTGGACGAGGCGACCCGCGGCCGCCAGCGCGCGGAGGCACTCCGCCGTGCCGCGAACGAGCTCGCGAGCGAGCTCGACTTCGACCGGATCCTCGAGTCGATCCTCGACCACGCCATGGCGCTGTTCGGCGCCGACCGCGCCGCGATCCTCCTGGGCCGCCCCGGGGGCCGGCTCCAGGTCCCGCTCGCCCGGCGCCTCTCCCCCGAGTTCCTCCGGACGATCACGATCTTCCACGCCTGGTCCGTCCCGACGCGCGCGATGCGCGAGAAGCGGCCGATCCACGCGACCCGCTACTTCGAAGACCCGGGCGGCGAGTTCCAGCGCGAGGAGCTGCTCGCCGAGGGGATCGACACGATCTGCTCCGCGCCGCTCCACGACGGCGCCGAGCCGATCGGCGTGCTCAACCTCTACTACGACATCGCCCACCCGTGGGCGGAGGAGGACCTCGAGACGATCGCGGCGTTCGCCGCCCAGGCGTCCGTCTCGATCCGCAACGCGGAGAACTTCCGGCGGACGGAGGAGTGGGCGGCCCAGCTCCAGTCGATCCAGCATCTGGGCGGCGAGCTCGGGCGTCTCAACTCGGCGTCCGAGATCGGGACGGCGATCGTCGCGGAGATCGAGCGGCTCATCGACTTCCACAACGTCCGCGTCTACCTGATGCACGACGAGGACCTCGCGCCGATCTCGCTCCGGGGGAAGGTGGGCGAGTACACCGACGAGAGCGAGGAGGCGCTCCGCGTCAAGGTCGGCGAGGGGATCACGGGCTGGGTCGCGAAGCACGGCATCCCGCAGTACCTGCCGGACGCCGAGGCCGACCCCCGGACGATCACGGTCACCGGGACCGACGAGATCGAGGAATCGATGCTCCTCGCGCCGATGGTCTTCGAGGGCCGCGTCCTGGGCGTCATCGTCCTCTCGAAGCTCGGCATCGACCAGTTCAACGAGAGCGACCTGCGCCTCCTCGTCATCTTCTCCAACGCCGCCGCGCAGGCGATCGCGACGGCGGAGGCGACCGAGCGACTGCGACGCCAGACGGAGGCGCTCGAGCGCCGGGTGCTGAGCCAGCGCGCCCTCCTCCAGATCAACGAGTCGCTCCTCACGACGCTCGACGCACGGGCGATCCTCGACGGGATCACCGAGCGCCTCGGCGAGCTCGTCTCGTACGACAACCTCGCGATCGAGCTCGTCGACCCACGGACCGGGACGTTGCGCCCGATCGTCGCTCGCGGGGTGGACGCCGAGTACTACCTGGCCCCCTGGCAGCCGGGCGAACAGGGCCTCGCGACCTGGGTCGTCGACCACGGAGAGCCGGAGCTCGTGGTCGACGAGCGCAGCGACCCGCGCGTCGCGCAGTCGCCCGAGCAGGGCCCGATCGACGGGAGCATCATCTGCGCCCCTCTCCGGGGGCCGTCCGGGGTCGTGGGCGTCCTGACCGTGGAACGTCTCGGGACCGCGAGCCGGTACGGAGACGACGACCTGGAGCTGGTCCGCCTCTTCGCCGGCCAGGTCTCCGTCGCCCTCCGCAACGCCGAGCACTACCGCGCGGCGCGCGTCCGCGCGGAGACCGACGGGCTGACCGGCCTCTTCAACTACGAGTCGTTCCGCGAGAAGCTCGCCGAGCTCGCGGGCGCGGGCGACCGCTTCAGCCTCCTGGTGATCGACCTCGACGGGTTCAAGGCGGTGAACACCGCGTACCTGTACCAGGGGGGCAACCTGGTCCTTCGACGCGTCGCGTCCGCGATCCGCGCGGCCGCGCGCGACACCGACGACGTCTTCCGGTTCGGTGGGGACGAGTTCTGCGTCCTCCTGCCGAACACCGGTGCTGAGGGCGCGCGCAATGTGGCCGAGCGGGTCCGGGCCGCTGTGGCGGCCGTCGAGCCGCCGCCCCGTGCACAGCGCGGCACGCGCCCGCGGGTCTCGGCATCCATCGGGACGGCCACCTACCCGGCCGATGCCGTGACCGCGGACGCGCTCGTCGACATCGCCTCCCGCGGCTCCTTCTACGCCAAGGCGACGGGCGGCGACCGCATCGCGACGGCTGCCGAGAGCGCATCGATCGCCGACGACTTCGAGCCGACCGGGCCCACGCGGGTCGAGTCGGAGACGACGGCCGTCGAGGAGCTCATCTACTCGTCCTCGTCCGACTGACCGGCACGCCGGAGGCGGACGAGGACCGCCCGGCCGCCCGACCGCCCGGCGTCCGATGGGCCGCCGGGTCGGACGTTCCGCCGCGGCCGGGACGGGAAGACCGCGAGCGGTATCCTCCCCGCGTGCGCACCATCCCCGCCCCCCGGATCGTCCTCACCGTGTCCGTCGCCGCCGCTCAGGCCGAGCCCGACGTCGCGGCCCGCAAGCACGAGCTGTACGCGGACGGCGTCCGGCGCCACGGGGCGATCCCCGTGCTGCTCGACGCGACGGCGGACCAGATGGAGCGCGACGCCGCGTTCGCCGCGATGGACGGGCTGCTCCTGACCGGCGGGACGGACATCCACCCGTCGCGGTATGGGCATGCGAGCGCGGGGTCGCAGGACATCGAGCACGACCGGGACGCGCTGGAGGCGGAGGCGTGGGCTGCCGCCGCGATCCGCGGGATCCCCGTGCTGGGCATCTGCCGCGGCTTCCAGGCGATCAACGTCTTCTCCGGCGGGACGCTGCTGCAGCACGTCGACGACCACGCGGGACCCGGCTGGGGTCACGGGCCGGCCGCGACGCACCCGATGCGCGTCGACCCCACCTCCCGCGTGGGCGGCCTGCTCGCGGAGGCCCCCATCGAGGCGGACCCGCCCGTCGACGACCCGGGCGACAGGATCGGGGACGCGGGGCGCGGTGACCCGTCGCTCGTCGTGAACTCGTACCACCACCAGGCCGTCCGCCCGTCCGACCTCGCGCCCGGCCTCCGCGCGTGCGGGTGGTCCGACAGCCCCGAGGGGGAGATCGTCGAGGCGTTCGAGCTCGAGGGCGCGCGCTTCGTCGCCGGCGTCCAGTGCCACCCCGAGCGCACCGAGTCCACGCCGCCGGCGTTCGAGCGGCTCTGGGCGGCATTCGTCGAGGCCTGCCGGCGGTGACGCCGTCCGGGCGGCGGTGCCCGGGAGGTCAGTCCGCGGCCGCGTCCAGCGTGGAGCCCATCGCGACCTCGAGCCTGCCGGCCTCGATGACCCGCTGGAGGAACCTGCGGGTCCGCTCCTCCTTCGGGTGCCGGAAGATGGCGTCGGGCGGCCCCTCCTCCAGGATCCGCCCCTCGTCGAGGAAGCACACGCGGTCGGCGCTGTCCCGCGCGAAGCCCATCTCGTGCGTCGCGATGACCATCGTCATCCCGCCGCGCGCGAGCTCGCGGATCACGCCGAGGACCTCGGCGACGAGCTCCGGGTCGAGCGCGCTGGTCACCTCGTCGAGCAGGAGGAGGTCCGGGTCCATCGCGAGCGCGCGGACGATCGCGACGCGCTGCTGCTGGCCGCCGGAGAGCCGGTCCGGGTACTCCTTCGCCTTCTCGGCGAGGCCGAACCTGTCGAGGAGGGCGAGCGCGTCGGCCTCCGCCTTCGCCCGCGGCACCTTCAGCACCTTCCGCGGCGCCAGGGAGACGTTGTCGAGGACGGACATGTGCGGGAAGAGGTTGAACGCCTGGTAGACGATCCCGATCCGCCGGCGGACGCGGTCGACGTTCACGTGCGGGGCGGTGATCTCCGTCCCGTCGATGAAGACGCGTCCGGCGTCCACCGGCTCGATGAGGTTGACGCAGCGCAGGAGCGTGGACTTCCCCGACCCGGACGCCCCGATGAGGCAGACGACCTCGTGGCGGCGGACGACCAGGTCGATGCCGCGGAGGACCTCGAGCTTCGCGTACGCCTTGCGGATCCCCTCGAGACGGAGGACCTCGGGAGCATCCTCGGCGCCGCGCACGCGCTCCTCGGTCATCGGGCGCTCGCCATCTGGCGCCTCCGGTCACGCGCCACCAGCCAGTCGGTGAAGCGGGCGAGCGGGATCGTCACGACGATGAAGACGAGTGCGGTCGCGATGTACGGCGTGAAGTTGAAGGTCGCCGCCTGCTTGATCTGCGACTGGCGGAAGATCTCCACGACGCCGATGTACGACACGAGCACCGTGTCCTTCTGCAGGCCGATGAAGTCGTTGAGGAGCGGCGGGATCACGCGGCGGACGGCCTGGGGGAGGATGACGAACCGGAGCGCCTGGAAGCGCGAGAGGCCCAGGGAGCGCGCCGCCGCATCCTGGCTCGGGTGGACCGAGTCGATCCCGGCCCGATAGACCTCGGAGACGTAGGCGGAGTAGATGAGCGTGAGCGCGAGGACGGCGTAGACGAACGGGCTGGTCGGGACGCCCGGGAGGTCGAGCCCCGGGATCCCGAAGCCGAGGATGTAGATGACGAGGACGCCCGGGAGGGCCCGGAAGACGTCCACGTAGACGGTCGCGATGATCCGGACGGGCAGGAAGACCGGTCCGGGCAGGCTCCGCATGACCGCGATGACGAGCCCGAACGAGAGGATCAGGACCTCGCTGACGAGGAAGAGCTGGACGTTCACCCAGAACGCCCGGACGATCGCCGGCAGCGACGACCAGAAGACCGCGCCGTTGAAGAACGACTCCTTCACGGCCGGCCATCCGGGCGCGTTCACGACGATGAGGACGAGCAGCCCGAAGACGATGACCGTGCTGACGATCGCGAGGATCGTCGACTGCGCGGCGTCGCCGAGGCGCGACGGCCCGATGACGCGGGGCATGGAGCGGCCCGGCGGCGCCTGGGGCGCCGCCGGGCCGCTCGGTTCGCGCGTTCCGGCCACGGGGCCGGCCTGTCGGGTCGGGCCTAGGGCTGGAAGACCGGGGCGTTCGCCTTGTCGGCCAGCCAGGTCTGCGTGATCTGGTCGAGCGTGCCGTCGGCGCGGAGCGCCAGGATCGCCTGGTCCACGCACGGCGTGAGCGGGCTGTCCTTCGCCAGGACGAGGCTGAAGTACTCGCCCTGGCCGGTCGCCTGCGGGAACTGGCCGACGATGACGCCGTTGTCCATCTGGGCCGCGGTGATGTAGAACGCGGTCGGGAGGTCGACGACGAGGCCGTCGATCTGCTTGTTCTTCAGCGCCTCGATCGCAGCGTCGTTCGTGTCATAGACCATCGCCTCCTTGTCGGGGGCGACGACGTTGCCGATGGTGTCGTAGCTGGTGGTGCCCACCATCGCGCCGAGCTGGAACGGCTTGAGCCCGGAGATGGTGGTGACCTTGGAGATCGGGCTGTCCTTGAGCGCGACCACGGACTGGCTGACGAAGTAGTAGCCGCGGGAGAGGTCGGCCGTCGCGGCGCGCTCCGGCTTCCACGAGACCTGGTTGATGTCGAAGTCGAACGGCTTGTCGCCGGGGGCGTAGGCGTTGGTGAACGGGACGTACGCCCACGTCACCTTGTCCGGCGCGTAGCCGAGCTTGTTCGCGACGGCGTAGGCGACCGCGCTCTCGAAGCCCTTGCCGTTCGTCGGGTCACCGATCTCCCACGGGGCGGTGTTCGTGTCGCTGGGCTCGAAGTAGGGCGGGTAGGCCGGGTTGTCGGTGCCCACGGTCAGCGTGCCGGCCGTCAGCGTCTGGAGGGTGTCGGGCGAGCACGCGAGCGGGCTCTCCGTGGGCGCGGCCTGCGTGGGCGCGGCCGTCGCGGACGGGGCCTCGGTGGGGGCGGCCGTCGCGGGTGCCGCGGTCGCCGGCGCCGGGGTGGCCGGTGCGGCCGTGGGCGCGGGCGTGGCCGCGGACGTGCACGCGGCTGCGACGAGGATCGTCGCGAAGGCGAGTGCCAGGGGCTTTGCTGCGATGCGCATCGTGGGGTCTCCTCCTCGTGGGGCGCAGGGCGAGTGTAGGCGTTCGGCGACGGTGCGGGTGCACCGTCGGGTCGGTCCCGGAGGCCCCGGTGGGGGCGTCACCCGGCGGGGGGCCGTCGCCCGCCGTCAGGCTCGGCGGATCCCGACCGGGCGGTCCTCCGTGAGCCCCAGGCGGCGCCCGGCGCTCCCCTGGTTCTCGGCGATGCAGAGCCTGCCGAGCGAGTCCTCGTACAGCAGGAGCGCGCCGACCGGGACGCGCCCGAACGTGTCCTGCCACGGGACGTGCTCCGTGACGGGCGAACCGGCGGCGTCCGGGAACGAGACCTCGAGCATCGTCCCGTCCGCGAGCTCGCCGAGCGCCGCGTCCAGCTCGGCCGGCCCGCCGGCGAGCTTGATGTTCCCGAACCCGTCCACGTAGACGACGGCGGTCGCGAGCTCGCCCTCGCGCACCTCCACGCCGGGGATCCGGAGCGGGACCAGGTCGCCGACGGCGACCTCCGGTCCCAGCGCCTCGAAGGCGACGCCGCCCGCGAGGTGCGCGGCGACCGGAGCGAAGATGTCGCGCCCGTGGAAGCTCGAGGTGACGGCCGGGAGGTGGTAGGCGGGGTCGGTGATCGCGCGGGCCTCCACCGCGCCGCCGAGCCGGGCGGCCGCGAGCGAGAGGAGGCCGTTGTCGGGGCCCACGAGGATGTCGCCGCGCTGCGTGCGGATCGCGATCGGCAGGCGCTCCGTCCCCACCCCCGGGTCCACCACGGCGACGTGCACGCCGACGGGCAGGTACGGGACGGCCGCGGCGAGCGAGACGGCGCCGTCGCGGATCGCGAACGGGCGGATCGTCCGCGTGAGCTCGAGGACGTGGGCATCGGGACAGATGGAGACGACGACGCCGGCGCAGATCGCCGCGGACGGGTCGCGGTCGCCGAAGTCGGTGAGGATCGAGACGAACGGACGGGCCATGGGCGCATGGTATGCGGCCCGGCATGCGGGCCGCTGCCGTGGGGCGCAGCCGCCGCCGGGCGCGGGTGGGGCCGTGCGGCGGTCGAACCGCGACGCATCGCGCCCCCCGGAACGCCGAAACGACGCCCGGAGGAGTACGGGCGCCGTTTCGGCAGTCGACTGCGGGGACGGGGAGGAGGAACGACCGAGCCCGTAGCCGTGGGATCTATGCGGTTCATGTCGGTGTCTTCCACCGGCACTAACCAAGACGGGCGACGCACGGCGGTTGTGACGCGGCCGCGAACCTTCGTCGGAACGTTCCGACCGACGGGCGTCAGGAGGGCGCCGGGATCTCCTCCAGGCGGCCGTCCTCGTAGGCGAAGTCCCAGACGTCGATCGCCGGCGGCTCGACGCCGGCCGCCGTGAGGGCCGTGCAGATCTGGCTCCGGTGATCGGTGCCGTGGTGGACGACCTGGGCGAGACGGACCCCGACGGGCGCACGGCTCCGCGAGCCGTCGTCGCGGATCCTGAGGAGCATCTCGTCGGGGTCCAGGTCGCTGCGGAGGACCTCGGCCCAGGCGGGTCCGTGCTCGACCATGAGCGCGCGCAGCCCCGCGAGGTCCATCGCCTCCGCGTCCGCCCGAGCGGTCCGGCCGCCGGACAGGACGAAGAGATAGGAGTCGTCGGCCGCCACGAGATGCCGGAGCGTGTCGAGGATCGAGCCGTACGTCCCCGGGACGGCCGTCTCCAGGCGGTCGGGCGCGAGAGCCAGGCAGGCGTCGATGGTGCGGATGGTGGCCCACACGTGGTGCGCGAAGGCGTCGTCGAGCAGCGGTCTGGTCATCGGCCGACCGTACCACCCGGCGTACGCCGGGACCACCCCGACATCGCCCGGAGCCGCTCGGGCCGCCTGGGCTGCCGGGGCCGGCCGGCGGTGTCGCGGCGGTAGACTCGCGCCGTGCGCGTCCGGACCCTCCAGCTGCGACTGCTCGGCGCGGCCATCGCGGCCCTCTGGGCCGTCACCGCCGTGCTCGTCCTCGCCGGCTACCGCCCCGGCGGGCCGCTCGACCTCGTCGTCGGGCTCGCCGCGGCCACCCCTCTTCTCGTCGCGCTCGTCGCCGTCGCCTGGCCGCCGGCGGTCCGCGGGCCGAGCGCGTTCGCCGCGGTCGTCTGGCTCGGCCTCGCGGCGATCCTCGTGCTGATCCCGTCGCTCGCCGACGTCGCGAGCCGCCTCATGGAGGGCGGCACGCAGACGCTCCTGCCGTCCGCCGTCGCGATCTACCCCTGGATCGTCGCCCTCGGCGCCACCGCGGGACTCGCGGGGATCGGGATCGCGCGGCGCACCCAGGGCCCCGAGGCGTCGCGGCTGCGCCGCGCGATCGTCGCGGCCGGCGTGGCAGCGGCGCTCGTCGCGGCCTCGGGCCTCGCCTTCGGCGCGGCGGCCGTCGGCAACGAGATGGCCCTCGTCGGGCGCCCGGTCGCCGGCTCACGGTTCGGGCCGACCGGGCAGGGAGACCCGCCGGCGTGCGACGGCCCGATCGCGGCCGGGCCGGACGCGCGCCTGACGCTCCGCGTCGACGCGGAGGCGGACGGCCGCCAGACCGGGGCGGTGGACCTGGCCGGTGCGCGCACGGGCGCGGACCTCCGATGGACGGCGAGCGTGGCCGGGGACCGCGATGTGGGCACGTACGGCGCCGCCCGCATCGGAGGGAGCGGATGGGCGCGCGAGCCGCGCGGGGCCTGGACGGACGTGCCACCCGCCACGCTGGATACCGCGACGGTGGACGTCAACGCCGTGACGGTCGCGCTGCCGCCGGAGATCCGCACGGTCGCCGAGGAGGTGGGGCTCGAGTTCGTGGAAGGCGCGCGCGCCCGCCACTGCCGGGTCGCGATCGACGGGACGACCCTCCTCGCGGCGTTCCCGCAGGCGCGCTGGCTGGTGCCCGACGGGACGCCGGTGGAGCGGTGGCGCGGCGCGGTCGACTACTGGGTCTTCACGGACGGGCAGGTCGGGCTCATCGAGGCCTTCGCGAACGGGACGGCCGGGCCGATGCGCCCGGGGGCCCTCCTCGGGACCGTGCGCGTCCGGATGACCGCCACGAACCGCGACATCCCCGTCACACTGTCCCCACCGACCTGACGCCGGCCGCGGGGCCCGGCCGCGCGAGGGCCGATGCGACGGAGGACGGCGCATGGGGGCGGGGGACGGCGGCGATCTCGCGGGCATCAAGCGCGACCGGTTCGCGCGACTCTGGAAGGTCGTGCGCGTCCTCTCGGCGCACCGCGACGGGCTGACCGCCGAGCAGGTCGCCAGGGCGATCGGCATGTCGAAGCGGACGGCATATCGAGATCTCCGTGCGC
The DNA here is from genome assembly GCA_963844945.1 of uncultured Chloroflexia bacterium. Taxonomy (GTDB): domain Bacteria; phylum Chloroflexota; class Limnocylindria; order Limnocylindrales; family CSP1-4; genus CAIYQJ01. The sequence continues at coordinate 42,411 of CAWJQZ010000055.1, read as the reverse complement.
TCCAGGACGAGGTCGGCGTCCCCGTGTGGAGCCATGCCGGGCGATGGGGGCTCGAGGACCGCGCCTTCCTCCCGAACCTGTCGCTCACGCTCCACGAGGCGATGGCGGTCTTCCTCTCGGCGCGCCTCATGGCGGCGTCGATGGACACGTACGACCCCGACCTCGCCGGCGCCTTCCTCAAGCTCGCCGACATCCTGCCGGACGCTCTCCGAGACCACGTCGAGCGCACGGTGGCGATCTACATGCGCCGTCGGACGGACCCCGGGTTCACGAGGCGGTTCCGCATCCTCGTGGAGGCCTGGGCCTCGCGTCGCATCGTGGAGGTCACGTACGACGCCGGCGCCTACGACCCGGCGCGCGCGCCACGGACCGTGCGGGTCCATCCGTGGCTCATCGAGCCGTCGGCCCACTCGCACGCCCTCTACCTCATCGGGTGGGACGAGGAACGCGAGGCGCGCCGCACCTTCAAGGTCGACCGGATCCGCGACGTGCGCCTGACCATCGAGCAGTTCGAGCCGCCCACCGACGGGGCGACCGAGGAATCGCTCGAGCACGCGTGGTGGATCATCGCCGACCAGGGCGAGGTGGAGGTCAGCGTCCGGTTCGATCGCGCCGTCGCCGTCCGGGTCGCGGAGACCGTCTGGCACCCGACGCAGAGGATCGAGCGATCGTCGGACGGCTCGATCGTCTGGACCGCGACCGTCTCGGGGACCCTCGAGGTGCGGCTGTGGATCCTCGAGTGGGGCGCCGACGCGGAGGTCCTCTCGCCGCCGGCGCTGCGCGAGGACGTCGCGCGGACCTTCCGGGACGCGGCCGCACGGTATGCGACCGGGGGGTGACGCCCCGGGAGGGTCATCTCCCGTACAATCCGGTGATGCGTCCTGGCACCACTTTCCGCGCAGCCGTCGCCGCCCTCGGCGCGGCCGCCTGCCTGGCGGCCTCCGTCGGGCCCGCGGGCGCCGCCTCCTCCGCCGCCTCCCCCACCCCCGTGCCGGCCATCGCGCCGACGGCGCCGATCCCGGATCGCCCCTTCGCGGCCGAGCGCGACCAGCTCTTCGCCGGGGTGAACGCAGACCGGACCGCGGCGGGCCTCGTGCGCTTCGTGCGCGACCCCTCGCTGGAGCGCCTGGCGCAGGACCGCGTGGAGCACCTCGCCGCATCCGGCACCTTCGGCCACGCGCAGGCGGGCCCGCCCATCCTCGACTCGGTCGAGGCGACGGGGATCGCCCCGTACGCGGTCGGCGAGGACCTGGGGTGGTCGAGCCGTGCCGGCACGGACGCGCTCGCGTCGATCCGGGCGATGTGGGCGGCGAGCCCGTCGCACCACGCCATCGTCATCTCCGAGCTCTCGAGCTATGCCGGGGTCGGCGTGACGATCAACGGCGGCCGGACCTTCGTCGTCCTCGTGACGGCGGAGACAGCGGACCGGACGCCGCCGGTGGTGGACGACGTCTCCGTGGCCCGCGAGGGGGCCGCGCTCGTGGTCGCCTGGACGGCGGCCGACCCCCTCCTCCAGAGCCATACGGCCGGGGTCCGCGACGCGGCCGTGCAGTACCGGGTCGCCGGCGGTCCGTGGCGCGTCCTCCAGCGCGCGCACGCGGGCGGATCCGCGCGGCTGCCGCGGCTGGCCGCAGGGACGCCGGTCGACGTGCGCGTCCGCGTGCGTGACCGCGCGGGTAACCTGTCCGCATGGGCTCAGACGGCGACGACCTCCGCCCCGTGAGCGATGCGGGCCCGTCCGGAGATGGACGGCCGCCCGCGGACCCGGACGCCGGCCCGACCGCGCCCTTCGCCGCGGTCAACCTCCTGTCGGACCCCATCCACGGCTACATCGAGCTGACGAAGCGCCTCTCGCACGCGCGGGCGCACGCCCTGGGCTTCGACGCCGAGGAGGCCGCCGAGGAGGACGTCCTCGACACGCCCTGGGTCCAGCGCCTCCGCCGGATCAGCCAGCTCCAGACGTCGCGATGGGTCTTCCCCACCGCCGAGCACAGCCGGTTCACGCACGGGCTCGGCGTGATGCACGAGGCGGGCCTCTGGGCGACGCGGCTCTACCCGAGCCTCCGCGCGGACGTGGAGCGCGCCGTCCCCGGCGGCCCGGTCCCGTCCGAGGGGCTCGTCGTGGAGACCCTCCGGATCGCGGGCCTCCTCCACGACGTGGGCCACGGGCCGTTCGCGCACTTCTTCGACGAGCACGTCCTCTCCGCCTTCCCCGCGCCCGCCGACCCGCGCCGGCCGGCCGGCAAGCGCCTGAGCCACGAGGACCTGAGCCAGCTCATCATCGAGCGCGAGCTCGGGGACGTGATCCGCGGCCTGCGCCGTGCGCCCGGGGAGGACCCCGCGCGCGCCGCCCTCCTCCCGCACGAGTCGATCGACCCGCGGTGGATCAGCTTCCTCGTCTCGAAGCCCCGCCTCGTGGACCCGGCGATGCCCCACTGGGTGCGCCGGCTCCAGCCGCTCCTGTCGGGCGTCTTCACGGTGGACAACCTCGACTACGTGCGGCGCGACGCGTACCTCACCGGCGTCTCGGCGGGGCCGGTGGACGTGGAGCGGCTGCGGCGGTACGCCTTCATCGGCCCGTCCGGGCTCACGCTCTACGAGCCGGGGCTCGGCGCGCTGGAGATGTTCCTCACGGCACGCCTCTTCATGTACCAGCAGGTGTACTTCCACCGCGCCGTCCGGGCGATCGACCTCGACCTGCGCGAGGTCTTCGGGCCGTCCGTCCGCGCCCTCGTCGGCGAGGGCTCGCCCGCCGAGTCGCTCTCGGCCTACGCCGACCTCGACGAGTACGCCCTCCTCCACCAGGCGGCGCTGTGGTCGCGCGGCGAGATGCTCTCCGCCGACCCGCGGCCGGGCGACGGGACGGTCACGCCCCGGGTGGGCGCGCTCTGGCGGAACGTCCTCCTGCGACGGCCGACGTGGCGGACGGAGATGGAGGTGCGCGCGGAGTACGAACCCGACGCGTACCCGGCCGGCCTGGTGGCGTCCCTCGGTGAGCCGGTCCCCGGCGCGGTCGAGATCGACCTCGCGATCGTGGACGCGCGGCCGGCGGACGCGACGGAGACCGACGCGCTCCTGTCGGTCGCGGGCCGGGACGGACACGAGACGCGTCCGGTGAGCGAGGCGCTCGCCCGCCTCCCGGCGTTCGCCCTGATCGGCCGGCGCTACCGCCGGCGGACGGAGGCGGAGACCGCCTGACCGGGCGCCTCAGTCGAACGCCGCACCGTCGGTGGGGTCCTCGTCGCCGGCCGAGTCGAGCAGCCGGGAGACCCGGTCGAGCAGGTCGGCCTTCGAGAAGGGCTTCGAGAGGAACGCGTCCGCGCCGGGGACGCCCGCGGGCAGGACCGACTCGGGCGCGAACCCCGACACGAACAGCGTGCGGAACCCCGGACGCTCCTGGGCCAGCTCCCGGGCCATGTCCGGCCCGCTCAGGCCGGGCATGAGGACGTCCGTGACGAGGATGTCGATCCGGTCGGGGAAGGCGGCAGCCACGCGCAGCGCCTCGTCGCCGGTCGACGCCTCGAGGACGCGGTAGCCGCGCTCCCGGAGCACGCGCCGGGTGAAGACGCGGACCGCGGTGTCGTCCTCCGCGACGAGGACGGTGACGGTCCCGCGCACCCTCTCCGTCGCGTGTCGTGCCTCCTCCGGCTCGGCCGTGCGCGAAGGGTCGCCCGCGGCATCGCCGGCGCGCGGGAGCAGGACCGTGAAGGTCGTCCCCCGCCCGACCGCGCTGGACACCTCGATCCGACCACCGGACTGGGCGACGATCCCGTGGACCGTGGCGAGCCCGAGGCCGGTGCCCCGGCCCGTCGGCTTGGTGGAGAAGAACGGCTCGAAGATGTGCGACACCGTCTCCTCGTCCATCCCGACGCCGGTGTCGATCACGGTGAGGCGGACCCATCGCGCTGCCGCATCGTCGCCGGCGACGCTCCCTCCGCGCTCGACCGCTGCCTCGTCCTGCGCCGGGCCGTCCATGTCGGTGAGCGCGGTCTCGATCGTGAGCGTCCCGCCGGACTCCATCGCATCGCGCGCGTTGAGGGCCAGGTTGACGATGACCTGCTCGAGCTGGACGCGGTCCACGCGCGCCCTGCACGGCACCGGCGGCGTGACGACATGGAGGACGACGTGCTCGCCGAGCGTCCGCTTGAGCATGGGCTCGAGGTCGGCGACGACCTCGTCCACGGACAGGTCGGACGGCCGCAGGACCTGCCGCCGCCCGAAGGCGAGGAGCTGCCGGGTGAGGGCGGCCGCGCGTGCGCTCGACCGGCGGATCTCGTCGACGTCGATCCGTCGCGGATCGTCGGGCGGGATGGCGTCCGCGAGCATCTCGGCCGAGCCCGCGATCGCCGTGAGGAGGTTGTTGAAGTCGTGGGCGATCCCGCCGGCCAGGCGGCCGATCGCCTCGAGCTTGAGGGCCTCCCGGATCCCCCGCTCCACCTGCCGGATCTCGGTCACGTCCGCCACCGTGACGACGGCGCCCCGCATGGAGCCGTCCGTGCCGCGCATCGGCTCGGCCGTCACCGTGAGGAGGACCCGCGTCCCATCGGGCCGGCGCACGCTCATCACCGTGTCGGCGACCGTCCGGCCGGTCCGGATGGCGACGATGGCCGGATGCTCGTCGAGGGGGAACGGCCGTCCGTCCTCGTGCCGCGGCGCCGCATCCGGGTCCGACATGTCGGCGTCGAGCGCCGCATCGTCCGACCGGCCGAGGATCTCCTGTGCCCGCTGGTTCATCGCGACGATCCGGCCGTCCGGCCCGTGGACGACCACGCCGTCGCCGACCGACTCGACGATGCCGCGGTACAGGTCGGCGCTCGCGCGGGTGGCGCGTTCCGCGCGCATCCGCTCCGTCACGTCGCGCGACAGGACGGTGACGCCGTCGCGGGCGGGGTAGAGCGTGACCTCGTACGTGCGCGTCTCCTCGCCGTCGACCATGTCCTGGATCACCGTGCGTCCGGCGCCGGTCCTGAGGACCTCCTCGATCCCGCGGACGACGTCGTTGTCCGCGGCCGCACCGAACAGCTCGTGCGCCGTCCGCCCGACGGCGACCTCGGCGGGGATCCCCGTCGCGCGTTCGGCCTCCCTGTTCCAGTAGGTGTACCGGAGGTCGCGATCGACGATGACGACCTGGTCGGAGACGCTCTCCGCGAGGAGGCGGTACCGCTCCTCGGACGCGCGGACCGCCTCCTCGGCCTGGGCGCGCAGGGTCACGTCGCGGACCACGAACAGGAACCCGACGGGGGCGCCGTCGGGACCGCGAAGGACCTCGCCGTTCACCTCGATGTCCAGCGTGGAGCCGTCGGCGCGGAGGCCCCGGTACGTGTCCGGTACGGGCACCTGCCCCGCGGCCATCTCGGCGACGGCCGCACCCGCCCTGTCGCGATCCTCCGGGACGATGAAGTCGGCGAGGCTCCGCCCGAGCGCGTCCTCCGCGGACGGGAGCGCGAACATCGAGGCGGCCCGCGGCGAGGCGTAGCGGACCAGGCCATCCAGCCCCGTGATCGTGATGTCGTCGGGCGATGCCGCGACGATCGATCGGTACAGCTCCTCGCTCTCGCGGAGCGCCTCCTCCGCGCGGTGGCGGGCCGACACGTCCTCCACGAACCCGTGCCACGTCCACGACCCGCCCGACGCGGGGACCGCCTCCGCCTCGATCCGGATCCAGCGGACCTCCCCGTCGACGACGCACCGGCCCTCCCAGTGGTACGGCTCCCCGACGTGGATCACCGAGTCGGTCATCGACTGAGCGAACCCCGCGAGGTCGTCCGGGTGGCAGGTGAGCGCCGCGTTCGACGAGTCCGCGAGCAGCAGTTCGGGATCGATGCCGATGATCCGGCCCATCTGCTCGCTGACGAACGTGTACCGGACGGCGCCCGCCGGGTCCTGGCGGCATGTGTACACGCCGACCGGGAGCCGCTCGATGAGCTCGAGGTGGCGTCGCTCGCTCGCCTGGACCGCCCGCTCCGCGCGCTTGAGGTCCGTGATGTCGAGGTTCAGGTTCGCGTAGCGATCGTCGCCCACGAGGAAGTCGACCGCGAGGTAGTCGCGGTCGTTCCAGTCGTAGTGGAGCTCGAAGGTGCGCGCCTCGCCCGTCCGGTCCACCTCGCGCGCGATCTCGAGGTACGGGAGCATCGCGTCGCCCATGAGGTCGACCGCGCTCCGCCCGATCAGCTCCTCGGCCGGCGCTCGGAGCGCGTCGGCCGCGAGGTCGTTGAGGTCGTCGATGACGAGGTCCACGATGACGCCCGTCGCGTCGCGGACGAACCGGTAGATGACCCCGTTGAGCGGGCTGTTGTGGAGCAGGCTCCGGAACCGCTCCTCCGCGTGGCGGCGATCCGTGATGTCCGCGACGGTGCCGCGCAGGCCGGCGGTCGAGCCATCCGCGCCGCGGACGACCTCGCCCTTCGTCGCCGCCTCGTGCAGCGTGCCGTCCGGCCAGACGAGCGTGACGTCGACGGAGTACGGCTCGCCGGTCTCGACGCACCGGTCGACGGCCGCCGAGAGGCGGGCCCACGACTCGGGCGTGTACAGCGAGGCAGCCTCCGCGTACGGGAGGATCGGGCCGCCCGGCTCCAGGCCGTAGATGCGATAGAGCTGGTCCGACCACGCCGGCACGTCGTCGCCCGGATCCCAGGTCCAGCTCCCGACGTTCGACAGGCGCTGTGCCGCGAGGAGCGCGTCGGCGGACATGACGAGGGGCCGGGACTCGTCGGCCAGCGCCTCCTGGCCACCGTCGGCGCGGCTCACCTTCACCTCACACGGATGGACGTGCGGCCACCCGACGCGGAGCGGCGCGCGCACGCGGCCGGCCGGGTCGTCCCGGCAAGGACGCGTTCACGTGCCTGCCTGCACCGCGTCACGTGGTTCCCCCGATCTGCGGTCCATCGCGAGGCACGGACACGTCCGACCGCCGAACGCCGGCCGCGCCCGTCGGGAGGCCGCGATCCACGGCCCCGTGGGAGATGAGTAGGACACGGATGCGCTCCCGGGTCAAGGCCGGAGGGCACGCCCGGAGGTGCCCCCCGAGCAGTCCGGGCTCATCCATCCGACGTAGCGGCGCCGCGCGCGGGCGGGCCGCGCGTCAGTCCTCGGCGAGGCCCAGGTACCCGACGATCGCCTCCTCGAGGATCGCGGTCGCGCGGACGATCTCGTCGATGCGACGCCCACTCGTCCGGGGCGTGGAAGTTGCCGCCCTGCCGGCCCGAACATGACCGTCGGGATCCCGGCGCCCTGCGTGAGCCCGGGGTCCGCCCATGCGTTCATCCCCGTCGCCGACCAGCGGCCGGCCGTCCACGCGCTCGGACGCGGCGGAGAGGGCCCGTCGCGATCTCGGAGTCCTTCGATCCGGTGAACGGGTCGCGCTCGAGGGCGACGCGCACCTCGGCCGTGAAGCCCGGGCGGCGCGCCTCGACCTCGGCGATGATCGCCTCGATCTCGCGGATCCGGTCGGCGAGCTTCTCGCCCGGCTGGGTCCCGATCTCGATGCCGAGCCTTCGCGTAGCCCGGGTATGTCGCGTAGTCCGTCCCGCCCTCGATCGTCGAGGCGTGGAAGACGGTCATGCCGTTGAGCGGGTCGGGGTTGGGCCGGAAGACCTCGCGATCGAGCCGGTCGAGGCCGACGATGATGTCCGCGAGCCCCACGATCGCATCCACGCCCACCTCGGGCGCCGACCCGTGTGCGGGCATGCCGTGGCCGATGATGTCCACCCATCCGAACCCCTGGTGCTCCGTGATCATCGTGCCCGAGCCGGTCCGGCTCCACGACGATCGTGGCGTCCATCGGGTGGCGCGCGATGAGGTCCGGCGTCCCGATCGACGCAGCCTCCTCGTCCGCGACGAGCGCGACGAGCAGGTCGCCGTTCAGGCGCACGCCGGACTCCACGAGGGAGCGCAGCGCGAGGAGCGCGACCGCGACGCCCGCCTTGTCGTCCGCGGCGCCGCGGCCCACGATCCGATCGCCGTCGCGCTGCGGCACGAGCGCCTGCGGGCCCCAGTTCGCGTAGCCCACGGTGTCCGCGTGCGCGTTCACGCACAGGGTCCGGCCGCCGGCGGCCCCCCGGAGGTGCACGAGGGTGTTCGGCCGGCCCGGCTCGACGTCCTCGAGAGTGACCTCGCACCGGGAGATCAGCGCACCAGTCGGCGATGAACCGGGCGATCTCGCCCTCCCCGTTTGCGCCGGGGATGAGCCACGGCGTGACGGAGTCGATGCGGACGAGGTCGGACAGGAGGCGCTCGACGGCCTCGGGTGTGGTGGTCATGCGGTCCCTCCTGCGGTGGAGCGGCGGGCGACTGTCCGCCGGCGACGCGCGGCGGGTTCCCATCGGGAGCCCGCCGCGCGTCTCTCGTCAGTCGTCGGCGCGCGTGAGCGTCGCCTTCGTGGCCTCCACGGCGTCCTCGAACGCCTGGAGCGTCTCGTCGATGTCCGCGTCCGTGTGGACCGTCGAGACGAACCAGAGCTCGATGTTGCTCGGGTGGACCATCGACGCCCCGGCGGTGGAGCTCGAGCGCCAGCGCCGCGTACTTCGGGCGAGTTCAGGTGGCGCGCGGCGTCGCGGTAGTCGACGACGGGCGTCTCGCTGAACCAGAACTGGAACATGGGGCCCACGCCCTGGACCTGGACCGGGACGCCGATCCGCTCGAACGTCGAGGCCATGCCGGCCATGAGCTTCTCGGAGAGCCGGAAGAGCTTCTCGTGCGTCCCCGGCGCGCGGAGGACGTCGAGCGACGCGCTCGTCGCCGCCACGGCGACCGAGTTCGCGTTGTACGTCCCTGCGTGGAGCACGGCGCCGTCGGAGACCTGGTCCATGATGTCGCGCCTGCCGCCGAGGGCCGCCGCCGGGAAGCCGCCGCCAAGGGCCTTCGCCATCGTCGTCAGGTCCGGCGTGACGCCGTACAGCTCCTGGGCGCCACCCGGCGCCACGCGGAAGCCGGAGATTACCTCGTCGAAGATGAGGACGATCCCGTGCTGCTTCGTGATGTCGCGGAGGAACTGGAGGTAGCCGGGCTTCGGCGGGATGACGCCGGTGTTGCCCATGATCGGCTCGGTGAGGATCCCGGCGATCCGGTCGCCCATCTCCGCGATGAGCGCCTCCACCGCGTCCTGGTCGTTCCACGGGAGGACGACGAGCGTCTGCCCGATAACGTCCGGGATGCCGGGCGTGCCCTTGAGTGCGATCGGGCGGCGGCGCGGACCGGCCTTCTCCAGGTCCGGATGGTGGCTCCACTCGAGCTGGTCCGCCCAGCCGTGGTACTGGCCCTCGAAGCGGACGATGATGTCCCGCCCGGTGAACGCCCGGGCGAGGCGCGTCGCGTGGAGCACGACCTCCGTCCCGGAGTTGCCGAACCGGACGAGCTCCACCGACGGGACCATCTCGACGATCTTCCGCGCGGCCTCCGTCTCCTGCGGGTACGGGAGGGCGAACATCGTGCCGGTCTCGTGGATCGCCTTCGTCACGGCCTCGGTGATGACCGGGTGCGCGTGGCCGTGGACCATCGGACCGAGGGCGAGCAGGTAGTCGCGGTACTTGTTGCCGTCCACGTCCCAGAGGTACGCGCCCTCGCCGTGGTCCACGACGGGCGGGCCGGGGACCCAGCCGGCGCCCGGGCCGCGGGCCCCGCTGTTGACGCCGCCGGCGATGAAATCCTGGGCGGCGAGGTAGAGAGCCTGGGACTTCGTCGTGGAGTAGGCCATGGATCGTTCCCTCCTTGCGTTCCCGCCTGGAGCGGGGACTCAGACGAGCTGGAGCGCCGTGCGTCGGCGCCCGCGGCGGAGCGGCGCGTCCGCGCCGCCGGCCGGGTCGGGTAGATGGGATCGGACATGCGCGAGGGCGAGGGCCACCGCGCCGTGGACCACCGCCGCTCCCTCGAGCGCGGAGAGGACCACGCGCGGCGGGAAGGGGACGTTCCCCGCCAGCCGCTGGCCCACGGCTTCGGCGAGCTGGGGCCGGCTCGCGGCCAGGCCGCCACCGAGGACGATGACGTCGGGATCCACGATGGCGGCCACCTCGGTCGCCATCCCGGCGATGTCCGCGGTGACGTCCGCCACGATTCCCCTGGCCACCTGAGTCGCCCTGCTCTGCCCGGTCGAAGACCGAGCGCGCGTCGAGCGTGCCCGGGACCGCCCACGGGTCAGCGCCGCGGCCCGTCCGGGCCAGCGCGGCGAGATAGCGGCCGGGGATCGCCCGGCCCGAGGCCCGCTCGTCCAGGCGCGGCGTCCCGAGGGAGCCGATCGCCCCGGCCGCATGCGCGGCGCCGCGGATCGGGCGGCCGTCGACGAGGATGCCGGCTCCCGAGGCCGTAGCCGAGGGAGAGGAAGACGACGTCGGCCGAGCCGCGCGCGGCGCCGACCGTCGCCTCCCCGACCGCGGCGAGGAGGTCGTCGTTGTCCACCACCACGGGGATGCCCAGCGCCGCCGTGAGGCTGCGCCGCGACATCCACGCCATCGAGGCCGGGCAGGTCCGGGGACATCCGAACGCGGCCGGCGGCGTGATCCACGATCCCCGAGATCCCCGCTGCGACCGCGAGGACGCGGACGAGTCCGTCCTCCGCCGCGCGCGGCGCGGACCAGGCCGGCGAGGTCGTCGAGGAGCAGGTCCGCGTCGCGGGGATCGCGGGCCGGGCGACGCGACCCTGCGACGGACGGAGCCGACGAGGTCCGCGAGGACGGCGCGGAGCATCGATCCGCCCGCATCGATCCCCACGACGAGGGCGCCATCCGGGTCAGAGCACGGACATCGTGCGCGGGGCGGCCCGGGCCCTCGCCGGCAGCCGGCACTCTCCCGCACGAAGCCCGCCCGCAGGAGCGCCGCGAGCGCCCGGCTCACCGTCGCCGGCGACAGCCCACTCAGCTCCGCGAGATCGGCTCCGCGAGAGCGTGCCGCGCTCGTGCAGGAGGTCCACGATGGCGGATCGCCGGTCCGGTCCGAGAGTTTCCTTTCATCGTGCAAGAAACTTTGCCACCCCGACCGGCCCGCGCGTCAAGGCATAGAATCCGGCGGCACGCAGGGGGAGGTGGGATGAGCGGCGGCCGCCGATCCACGACGCGAGGGTCCGGTCGCGGCTGCGCGACGAGTACGGCGACCTCACGCCCACGCAGCGGCGGCTCGCCGAGTTCCTCCTCGAGAACCTCGCGGTCGCGAGCGACTTCACGATCACCGACCTCGCCGGCGCGGCGGGCGTCTCGATCGGGACGATCTCCCAGCTCTGCCGCCGGCTGGGCCTCAAGGGCTACCAGGACCTCCGCCTCGTCGCTCGCCCGCGACGCCGTCGTGCTCGAGGCCGAGCGCGGCCGGCCAGCGGCTCGAGATCCCGCGACGGCCGCCGGCGATCCGCGACGCGATCGCCCGCGTCTTCGGGTCCAGCCAGGACGCGCTCACCGAGACGGCCACCCGGCTCGACCCGGCGACGCTGGAGCAGGCCGTCGCGCTCCTCGTCGGAGGCCCGGAGGATCGAGTGCGTGGGCGTGGGGACGGCGGGTCTCGTCGCCGCCGAGGCGGCGCTCGAAGCTGCGCAAGCTCGGCCTAGATGCCGTCTCGCTCGCGGACACCCACCAGCAGGCGATGTCGGCGGCGCTCCTCGACGAGCGCGACGTCCTCCTCGCGATCTCCCACAGCGGCCGGACCATCGACACGATCGCGCGGCCGCGCAGGTCGCCCGGGCGGGCGGGGCGCACGTCCTCGTGATCAGCGGCCAGGTCCGGTCGCCGCTCGCGGACGCGGCGGACGTCCTCCTCGTGACCGTCTCCGCGGACACGGGGTTCCAGGTGGAGCCGATGGCCTCGACCGTCGCCGCGATCGCCGTGATCCAGGTGCTGTTCGTGCTGCTCCTCGATGCGAGCGCGCCGGGCCGCCCAGGACCAGCTCTCGATGACGCAGGCGGCGGTGGAGGACCGCCACATCACGGGGCGCACCTGGTAGCAGGCGGCGCGCCCGCCGGTCGCAGGCGCCGCGGCTGCAGCCCCGCGGGGGCGGGCCGCTCAGGCCGCCGGGGCGCTCACCCGGGCCGTCCGCCCTCGGCCAGCGCCGAGCGAGGAACGGCCGGCAACCGGCGAGCCCGGCGTCGTCGCCCAGGTCCGGCGAGCACGACCTCGCACGCGCGCGCCGTGGCCGGGAGGGCGGTCCGCGTCGAGGCTCCGCCGCACCGACGCCCAGCCAGGCCGCCGGGTCGGCGAGGATCCACGCCGCCGCCGAGCACGACCCGCTCCGGGTTCAGGAGGTCCACGACACCGACGACGCTCGCGCGAGCGCGTCGCTGCGCCCGGGCGAGGATCGCCGCGGCGGCCGGGTCTCCGGCGGCCGCCGCCTCGGCCACGTCCCGGCCCGTGAGCCGCCCGTCCGCCGACGCCGCCATGCCGGAGCCGCGAGCGCCTCCGAGCGCCCGGCCCTGGCGGCCTCCTCGCCCGCCGCCGCGATCGCCGGTCCGCTCGCGACCGCCTCCAGGTGCCCGCGCGCGCCGCAGCCGCAGCGCGGGCCGCCCGCCATCACGGGGAGGTGGCCGATCTCGCCCGCGAGCCCGTCCGCGCCGGTCACGAGCCGCCCGCCCGCGAGGATCGCTCCGCCGACGCCCGTCGAGACCGTGACGTAGACCGCGTCCCGCGTCCCGCGCAGGGCCCCGAATGCCGCCTCGCCGAGGAGCGCGACGTGCGTGTCCAGCCCGACGCGCACTCTCCCGCCCGAGCCGCCGCTCCATCTCCCGGCCCGAGCGGGTAGCCGTGGAAGGCGACCGGGAGGTTGGACGGGTCCACGAGGCTCCCGGTCAGCATCGATCGGCCCGGTCGCGGCGACGGCCGCCCGCGGTCCAGCGCGATGCCCCGTGCCGCGGCATCCGCCCGCGACCTCCGCGAGGAGCGCGGCAGAGGTCATCCGCCACCGGACCGGGCCGCGCTCGAGGCGCGTCGGGCGCTCGCGTCGCAGGAGACGGTGCCGTCCGCGAGGATCGCGGCGGCGCGCAGCCGGGTGCCGCCGACGTCCGCCGCGAGGACGCCGGCCGCGGGCCGCGGATCGGGCATGAAATCCTTGCGCATCAGGTCCTCGTGCATGATAATAATTGGTGCACATCTCACGGTCCCAAGGGGGGAGCACCGCCATGAGCGGCTTCATGATGGACGTCGCAGCCCAGCCCGCGGTCATCCGCAGGGTGGTGGGCGCCGCGGACGGCCGCCTCGACGAGCCCCTCCGCGGCCGCCGCCGGGATCCTGGAACGCCACCCCGAGCGCCCCGATCGTCGTCGTCGGGATGGGCAGCTCCCTCTCCGGCGGGCCGCGTCCTCCACTCGGTCCTGGTCCCGACGGGACGCACGGTCATCCTCGAGGACGCGGGCGAGTTCCTCCACTACGGCCTCGGCGCCCTCGCCCACATCGGGTGCGTCGTCGCGGTCAGCCAGTCCGGGCGCAGCGCGGAGACCGTGCGCGTCGTGGAGGGCCTCCGCGCCCGCGGCGACGTCCCGGTCATCGCGGTCGTGAACGATCCCGACAGCCCCGTCGCGCGGGCGGCCGACGTGGTGCTCGACGTGGAGGTGGGCGCGGAGGCCGCCGTCGCCACCCGGACCTTCGTCGGGACCGTCGCGGTCCTCGCGCTCCTCGCGGGCCGGGTCGTGCCCGGGGGCCCCACGCCGGCCGACCTCGCTCCGCGCCGCCGACGAGATGGACCTCCAGCTGCACGACGCCGAGGGCGTGCTCGGCGCGCGGCACCTCGCCGACAGCCGCGCGCTCGTCGTCGTGGGGCGCGGGCCCGGGCCTCGGCGCGGCCGACTACGCGGCGCTGACGATCAAGGAGACCGCCGCGATCCCGGCGGAGTCGCTCGCGCGGCGGCGCGTTCCGCCACGGGCCCATGGAGCTGTCCACCATCGACGTGGGCTTCATCGTGCTCGCGCCGGCCGGCCCCACGGCCGGCGCTGGCGGCCGGGCGGCCCGCGAGGTCGCCGCGCGCGGGAGCCGGACCTGGCTCCTCGCCGACGCCGCGCTCGCGCACGCGCCGGACGACCCGGCCGCGCTCCGGGTGCACCGTCCTCCCGGACCTGCCCGAGCCGCTGGCCCAGCTCGCGTGCGCCGTGCCGCTGCAGCAGGCCGCCGACGAGCTCGCGCGTGCCGCCGGCCGCCGCGCCGGCGTGACGGTCGTGGCGACCAAGGTGACGGATCGGGAATGAGCGACCGGCATCGGCAGGCCCACACGAGGTGCAGCACATGACCCAGCTCTTCAACACGGTCTACGGTCGCGGCCTGGTGCCGGAGCTGAAGAACTCGGTCCACCGGCCGTACCTCGTCGTCACGATGGAGGACCTCTGGCCGCGCTTCGCGGACGAGTTCGACGAGCACCTCGTGGGCCCGCTCTTCGTCGGCTCGCTCGAGCGCGAGGACCTCGACCGCACGATCCGCGACCTCCCCGCGGTGCGAGGCGGTCATCGGCCTCGGCGGCGGGCAGGCACTCGACGTCGCCAAGTACGTCGCGTGGGCGCGGCGGCTCCCGCTCTTCCAGGTGCCGACGGTCATGTCCGTGAACGCCGCCTGGGCGCACCGCGCCGCCGTCCGGACCGGCGGCGTGGTGCGGTACGTCGGCTGGGCGGTCCCCGAGGCCGTCTACGTCGACTTCGACGTCATCGCCGGTGCCCCGGTCGACCTCAACCGGTCGGGCGTGGGCGACATCATCTGCTACCACACCGCCCACTGGGACTGGCAGATGGCGCGCGATCTCGGGAAGACCGAGCGCCAGTGGCCGTACGACGAGCGCCTGGTGGAGGAGGCCCAGGTCGCGTTCCAGCGCGTCGTGGATCACGCGAACGACATCCACGACGTGAACGACGAGGGGATCCGCGCGCTCGCGGAGTCCCTCCGCTGGGGCGGCTCCGCCTTCCACAACGCGGGGTGGAACCCGCGCCACATCGAGGGCGCGGAGCACTACGTGTTCTACTCTCTCGAGTACCTGACGAACCGGCCGTTCGTCCACGGACAGATCGTGGGCCTCGGCGTGCTCCTCATGAGCGCGCTCCAGGACAACCGACCGGAATGGATCAAGGAGGTGGTCGACCGGATCGGCGTCCCGTATCGGCCCGAGCAGATGGGAGTGACCTGGGACCAGGTCGCGGAGGCGATGCGGACGATGCCCCAGGCGCGTCGAGCGCGGCGGTCTCTGGTACACCGTCGCGAGCGAGCGCCCGGTGACCGAGGAGTTCATCGCGCAGGTGCGAGACTGGCTTTCGGCATGACGTCGCGATCGAGCCGGCCACACGGCCGGCGACGCGCTTGGAGGAGGAGACGGGATGCGAGCTCGTTGGACAGGCCGGGCTCGCCGCCCTGGCGGCCGTGGCCCTCATCGTCGCCGGCGTGCGCCGGCCAGGGCGGATCGACGCCGACGGCTCGGCCGCGGCCACGGCCGCGCCGACCGCGGCGGCCACGGCCGCGCCGACCCAGGAGGCAGGGTCGCCGCGCGGCGTCGGCCGAGCAGTCGGCGGCGGCGTTCGACTGGAAGAAGTACGCGGGGACGGAGATCACCTTCCTCGCGAACCAGCACCCCTGGACGGACGGGGCGCAGCAAGCTCGTCGACCAGTTCACGGCCGAGACCGGGCATCAAGGTCAACGTGCAGTCGTTCTCCGAGGACCTCTACTTCGACAAGATGGAGCAGACGATCCGCTCCGGCGGCGCGGACGTCTACTTCCTGCCGATGGACTCCACGGCGTACACGCAGTACAGCTCGGACCTCATCGAGCCCCTCACCCCGTACCTGAACGACCCGACGAAGACCTCGGCCGACTACGACTTCGCCGACTTCCCGGCGGGCTTCCTCGGCGGCGCGCTCTATCCGCCCGGCGACCCGAACGCGCAGCTGTACGGGATCCCGATCTCGTTCGAGACCTACATCCTCTTCTACAACAAGGACCTCGTGAACGCAGGTCCCGGCGACCTTCCCCGACCTCATCGCCGACGCGCAGCAGGATCACCGCCGAGAAGGGCGCCGAGGGGATCTCCGGCTCCGTCATGCGCGGCATCCGGCTCCGACACGATCATGGACACGCTCTCGGGCGTCGTCTGGAACTCGTTCGGCTCGGCCGACGCGCCCACGCCGTACGGCATGTGGTTCGACGGGCCTGGGACAAGCCGCGCCTCACCGACGAGCGCGTCTGCGGCGGGCTCGCCAACTACGGCAAGCTCCTCGCCGCCGGCCCGGCGAACAAGTACGCGATCGACTGGCCGGACGCCAACACCCTCTTCAGCCAGGGCAAGGCGGCGTACTTCATCGACGCCAGCCTCTTCGGCCCCGAGCTACGAGGATCCCGACGACCTCCCAGGTCGCCGGGAAGTCGGCTACGCCGTCCTCCCGCCGCCGGCCGCCGGCGCCGAGTCCTTCACCGGCCACTGGCTCTGGGGCCTCGGCGATCCCGAAGAGCGCGGCCAACAAGGACGCCGCCTGGTACTTCATCCAGTGGATGACGGACAAGGCGCACACCGCCGAGATCGGCAAGAGCACGGGCGGCGCCCCGCGCCTCTCGTCCTACTCCGACCCGGTCTACACGTCCGCCCTCAACCCCGAGTACGTGGACGCCGTGACGAGGCGATGGCGACCTCGCGCACGACCGCGTCCTCAAGGACGGGTGGAAGGACGGCGCGCTCGCGATCGTCGACACGGAGCTCGCGATCGCCCAGGGCGAGGACCCGGCGACGGCATGCGCCGCCGGGCAACGAGGCCCTCAAGGCCGCCGTCAACCCGTAACGCCCGAGCCTGAAGACACGCCACCGCTGATGCGACCGGCCCCGCTCCCGCGAACGCCCGAGCGGGGCCTGTCCGTCCCGTCGCGGCCCCACGCCGATGACCGCCCGGCCGCGCATCCCGTTCGCGCCGGCGCGGCCGCGATCGCGGCTCGCGGTTCCTCCTGCCCGCGATCGTCATCCTCGGGGTGACGTCGATCTACCCGACGCTCTACTCGTTCTACATGTCGTTCTTCGACTGGAACTGGGGCGAGCGCTCAACTTCGTCGGGCTCCAGAACTACGCCGACCTCGCTGACGAGCGACCAGTTCCGGAACGCGCTCTGGAACACGATCGTCTTCACCGCCTGGCGCGGTCTCGATCGAGTTCGTGCTCGGGCTGGGGCTCGCGCTCGTCATGACCCGCCTGCGGTTCGGGCAGGGCATCGTCCGCACCCTCCTCCTCGTCCCGCTCATGGTCTCCGGGATCATCGTCAGCGTCATCTGGAAGGTGATGCTCGACCCGACCGTCGGGATCCTCGGCTACGGCCTCCAGCTCCTCGGCCTGCCCGCGCATCGGCTTCCTTGGCGACCCGTCGATGGCGATGGCGACGATCATCCTCATCGACACCTGGTGGCAGACCGCCTTCGTCTTCATCGTCCTCTCGGCCGGGGTCCAGGCCCTCCCGATCGAGCCCTTCGAGGCGGCGGAGGTGGACGGGGCCAGCACCTGGCAGCGGTTCCGCTACCTCACGCTCCCGCTCCTGCGGCCGGCGATCCTCGTCGTCCTCATGTTCCGCACCGTGGACTGCCTCAAGGTCTTCGCGATCATCTACGGGACGACCGGCGGGGGACCCCTCAGGACGACGGAATCCGTCCAGATCCTCGCCTACCGCGAGGCGTTCAAGACGCTGAACATGAGCGTCTCGATGACGACGATGGTCGTCTTCGCGGCGTTCGCGCTCGGCGTCCTCGCCATCTTCCAGCGGCTGCTGCCCACCGAGGAGCGCGCGTCGTGAGGCGACGGTGCGGACCATGGGGACCTGGGCGGCGTACGGGATCGCGCTCGTCGCGACGCTCGATCTCGCTCTTCCCGCTCTACTGGCTCTTCGTCATCTCCACGAAGACGCCGCGGGAGGCCTTCGAGACGCCACCCGAAGCTCCTCTACATCCCGGACTTCAGCAAGTACGTCGAGGTCTGGACCAAGGGCGACTTCGCGGCCTCGTACCTCAACAGCATCCAGGTGGTCGCCCTCGGCGTCCTGCTCACGCTCGTCGTCGCGACGCCGGCCGCCTACGCGATCATCCGGTTCAGGGTCCGGGGCGTGCGCTACATGCGGTTCTGGCTCCTCGTCGCGTACACGACGCCCGAGTTCCTCTTCGTCATCCCGATGTACGTGCTCTACCATGCAGATCGGCGCTGTACGACACGGTGGCCGGCCTCGCGGTCGTCTACCAGGTCTTCGCGATCCCCTTCGCGATCTGGCTCATCCAGTCGTTCCTCAACGAGGTGCCCGCGGGAGCTCGGCGACTCGGCGCGGGTGGACGGCGCGGGCGAGCTCCAGACGCTCCTGAGGGTCTACCTGCCGCTCGCCGCGCCGGGCATCGCGGCGACCGCGATCCTCGTCGGCATCAACATGTGGAACGAGGTGACGATCGCCCTCTCGCTCACCTTCGACAACGCCCGGACGGTCCAGATCGCCGTCGCCGGGCTACCGCGGCTACGCGGCGATGCGCTGGCAGGAGATGGCGGCCGCGGCCGTGATGGCCGTCCTCCCGATGATCATCTTCGCGGGGATCGCCCAGCGGTACATCGTCAAGGGGCTCACGTTCGGAGCGGTGAAATGAGCATCTCGATCGACCTCTCCGGGCGTCGCGCCCTCGTCACCGGCGCCGGTCGCGGGATCGGCAAGGGGATCGCGCTGCGGCTCGCGGAGGCGGGCGCGGACGTCGCCGTCAACGACCTCGACCCGGCCGCGGCGGAGGCGACCGCCGAGGCGGTCCGCGCGCTGGGCCGGCGCTCGGTCGCGGTCGCCGCGGACATCCGGACCGCGGCGGCCGTGGACGCGGTCGCGGCGCGGCGGAGGACGGCGCTCGGCGGCGTGGACATCCTCGTGAACAACGCCGGGATCTCCCTGTACCGGGCGATCGTGGACTGCTCCGAGGACGACTGGGACGCCCACCTCGACATCATGGCGAAGGCCACCTTCCTCACGATCCGGCGGCTCGCGCCCGCGATGATGGAGCGCGGCTGGGGCCGGATCGTGAACCTCGGGCTCCTACGTCGCCCAGCTCAACATGCACCACGAAGTTCTTCGGGCCGTACTGCGCGGCGAAGTTCGCGATCGTGGGGCTCACGCAGGTGGCCGCCCAGGAGCTCGCGCCGCACGTGACGGTGAACGCCATCGGCCCCGGCGACGTGGCGACCGAGATGATGGAGGCCGAGTGGGTGCTCGAGGGCGAGCGCCGCGGGATCCCGGCCGCCGACGTCAAGGAGGAGTACCGGCAGCGGCTCATCCTCGGCCGCTTCGAGACGCCCGACGACATCGCCGAGGGGCGTCCTCTTCCTCTGCTCGCCGCTCGGCGACCAGGTCACCGGCAGCCACCTGATCGTGAGCGGCGGCCTGCCGTTCCATGCCTGAGGCCGGAGCGCCGGCGGGGCCCGTCGCGGCGCCGCGCCACGATGTCGCCTTCGTCGGCGGCGTCCCGGTCGTCCCCGGAGCTGCTCGCGCGGGCGATCGACGCCCACGTCGAGGTCGGCCGCGGGTCCTCGCCGCCCTCGGTCCCTGGCCGGGCTCGAGGACCCCTGGCTCCTCGTCACGCAGCCCGAGCCGCTCGCCCTGCTCGACCCGGCGCTCGTCGGCCCGCGGCGACCGCGGTGGAGGTCGTCGATTCGCTCGCGCGCGTCGGACCTCGAGGCCCTCGCCGCCCGGGCCCCGGCCGCCGGCGCGGACCATCGTGGGCCTCGGCGGCGGGATGGCGCTCGACGCCGCGAAGTGGGTCGCCTGGCGCCGATCGGCCGGCCGCTCGTCCTCGCGCCGTCGATCGTCAGCGTGGACGCCTCGGTCACCAACACGGTCGCGGTCCGCGACGGCGGGACGATCGTCTACGAGGGCTTCGTCGTCGCCGACCGCGATCGTCGTCGGACATGGACCTCGTCGCGCGGGCCCCGGCGCGCCTCAACCGCGCCGGGGTCGGCGACCTGCTCTCGATCCACACGGGGCTCGCCGACTGGCGCCTGGGGGCCCGGGCGGGGCGGCATCGCGTGCGACGACGCCGATCGCGACGGCCGCCGCCGACGTGCTCGACGGCGTGGAGCGCGCTCGCTCCCGAGATCGGCGCGGTCACGCGAGGCGGGCGTCGCCGGCCTCCTCGCGATGTACGCCGAGGTGAACGGCCTCTGCCTCCGCGCCGGGCACAGCGGCCCGGAGGAGGGCTCGGAGCACTACCTCGCGTACCGGCTCGAGGAGGTGACCGGCCGCTCGTTCGTCCACGGCGAGCTCGTCGGGCTCGCGCACCGTCCTCATGGCCGACGCTGCAGGGCGACAGATCCGGCCGGCCGGGCGCGCATCCTCGACGCGTGCGGCGTCGCGTGGCGGCCCGGCGCAGCAGCGGCTCGACCGCGCCGATCCTCGTCGAGGGGCTCGCTGGGCTGCCCGCGTTCGTCCGACGGCCACGGGCTCCCGTGGTCGATCGCGGACGAGGCCGACCTCTCGCCCCGCCGCCGCGGGGCGGCTGCTCGACGCCGCGCTGGGGCACACCGACGGAGGCGAGCGATGACCGATCCTCTCGACGGGCGCTCGGCCCGCCGCGGCCGACCTCGCCGTCGCACGGTCGCTCGCCCCGCAGCTCCTCTGCCTCCCGATGCTCGCGGTGCTGACGGACGATGAGGTCGACCGGGTCGGGTTGGCCGTCCGCGACTTCTGCCGGCTCGGGGCTGGCGCAGCCGTGCTGGCGGCCGGCCTCGTGGAACGGGGAGTGTGGAACGGGGAGTAGGGAGAGAAGCCCACACGTGAGCGAGATGCAGACCGCCGGCGGCCGGACGCACATGGCCGCGGAGATCGCGGAGATCCCGGAGGTCATCGGCCGTGTCCTCAGGGACGGCGCCGACGAGACCGAGCGGATCGCCGCCCTGATCCGCCGGCGGCGACCGCGCTTCGCGACCGTCGTCGCGCGCGGGACCTCCGACCACGCCGCGATCTACGCGCGCTACCTCATCGAGACGACGCTCGGTCTCCCGGTCGGCCTCGTGGCGTCGTCGGTCACCACCCTGTACCACGCGCCCCTCGACTGGCGCGATGTCCTGCTGCTCGCGATCTCCCAGTCCGGCGCCGGGCCGGACGTCGCCGGTGTCGCGGACGCCGCGCGGAGAGGCGGGGCGATCACGGTCGCGCTGACGAACGAGCCGGGCTCGCCCGTGACGGCCGTCGCCGACGGCACGCTCCTGCTCCACGCGGGCCCGGAGCTCGCCGTCGCGGCGACGAAGACGTATGTCGCCTCCCTCGCGGCCCTCGCGGCCCTCGTCGCGCTGCTCGCCCCGGACGCGCCGTGGGTCCCGGCGGTGCAGGACCTTCCCGCGGCGGCCGACGAGGCGGTCGCGCGCGGCCGGGCGTGGATCGCCGGTGACGGCGCCGCGGCCGTGGCGGAGTTCGCCGTGGCGGACGAGGCGCTCGTCGTCTCGCGCGGGCACAACCTCCCGACCGCGCTCGAGCTGGCGCTGAAGTTCAAGGAGACGGGGCGGATCTTCGCCGACGGCTACTCGACCGCCGACCTGCTCCACGGGCCGGTCGCGCTCGCAGGCCCCGGCGTCCCAACGCTCGTGGCCCGGCCGGACGGACCGATCGGCGCGTCCATCGACGGTGCGCTCGTCGTCGCCGGCAGGACCGGGGCGCCACCGTGGACGATCGGCGGGCGCGAGATGGCAGGAGCCGACCGGTCGCTCGCGCTCGAAGCGCCTCTCCCCGAGCCGCTGACGCCGCTCGCGCTCGTCATCCCGGGGCTGATCCTCGTCGAGGCGGTGGCCCGCGCGCGCGGCCGGGACCCGGACGCTCCGCCCGGCCTCGCGAAGGTGACGCGCACGCTGTAGGCGCCACGGGTCGACGGAGGAGATCCGGCGACCGTCAGGATGCCTCGACGTCGACCCTCGTGACCACGTCGGGCTCGTCGCCGCCGGGACCCGGCCTGCCGAACGCCCGGGCGACGGCCCGGCGCATCGCCGACGCGGCGCCGGTCGCCACCGCCATCCCGCCGAGCACGAGCAGGCCTCCCACGACCTCGTTGGCGGTCGGCGACTCGCCGAGCAGGACGAAGGAGAGCGCGGCCGCCGTGAGCGGGTTGAGGAGCAGGAGGGCCGAGGTGCGACGCGCCGGGATCCGCCGGACGCTCGCCGCGGCGAGCATGTTCCCGCCGATCGACGGCCCCACGACGATCCAGAGCATCGCCGCGAGCGCGATGGGCGCGGGGTCCTGCGGGATGAGCGTGGCCGGCGCGGTGACGAGCGTGATCGCGCCGATGACGATCGCCTGCGACGCCACGAGCGGGACGACGAGGGTCGCCGCCTCGAGGCCGTACGCGGACGACCACTTCCGCGACAGCACGAGGTAGAAGGCGAAGCTCGTGGCCGCCACGAGGCCGGCGGCGATCCCGCCGACCGAGGACCGGGTGGGATCGAACCCGGAGAGGAGCGCGACGCCCGCCAGTGCGACCACGAACGCGAGCACGACGACTGGGTGCATCCGTTCGCGGAGGACGAGCGGCGCGATGAGCGCCGCGAGGACGGCGTAGAGGCCGGTCGCGAACGCGGCGATCGTCGCCCCTGCGCCGGCGACGGCGAGGTTGATGCCGAGGAGCGTCACCGGTCCGCCGAGGATCCCGAGGAGCGCGACGCGCACGAGGACCGCCGGGCGCTCGGCGTGCAGCCTGGGTGCGCGGATGACGCCGACCGCCATGAGCGCGGCGAGGCCGGCGAGCGACAGGCAGCCGCGCCACGTCGCGGCCGCCAGCGGCGTGAACGAATGGAGGGCGAACGCGGTCGCGACGAATGCGGTCCCGAAGAGGATCGCCGCCCCGGCCGCGGCAAGCGTCCCGGCGCGGATCTCGCGCGGATCGGTGACTGCGGAGGACACGGACACCTCACGGGACGGCTGCGCCGGGAAGAAGGGAGAGCGTAGCGCCCCGGTCGAGCCGGGACCGGCGGCGCGGCGATCCCGGGTGGATCGAGCGGGCGTAGGCTTGGCCGCGCGGGGACGGTCCGCATCGCGTCCGCGACCGGACGCGGCGCCCGCCCGCAGGGGGCATGGATGGATCGGCGCACCAGACGGTCATCGCACGTGGGGGCCGTCGCGGCCGTCGCGCTCGTGGCCGCGATCCTCGCCGGCGGAGGCGCATTCCCCGCCGGTGCCGGCGCGGCGCCGCGGGATCCGGTCGGCGGGTCGCACGGGCTGCCCGGGCCGGTGGGCGCCGGGGAGCCCGTCGCCGCGGCCGCCCAGGCGGGGACGGTGAAGAAGATCGTCGATGGCGACACCATCGACGTCCGCGTGGGCGGGAAGGTCGTCCGCGTCCGCCTGCTGCAGATCGACACCCCGGAGGTCCACTCCGGCGTCGAGTGCTGGGGCCGTCAGGCGAGCGCGGCGATCGCGCGGCTCCTGCCGGTCGGGACGGCCGTGACGCTGTACGCCGATCCCGCGCTCGACCGCACCGACACCTACGGCCGCGCGCTCCGGTACGTCTTCCGCGGGAGCACGAACGTCAACGTGCTCATGGTCGCGCGCGGCGACGCCGCGCCGTACTTCTACCGTGGCGAGCGCGGGCGGTACGCCGCGGGCCTCGAGCGCGTCGCGCTCGCGGCGAGGAAGGCGCGACGCGGCCTGTGGGGCGCGTGCCCCGCCGCCGTCTACGACCCGACGCGCGCGCTCGACACGGGTCCCGCCCGCGGCTGACCGGCCGTCCGCGCCCCCGGAGGCGGCCGGTGGCGGCCCGCGGGCTGGCCGTCGACCGCAGCGCCGCCGTGGCGCGCGGGCCGGGCCGTCGCGCCGGGCACACGAAGGCCGCCCGGGGGAGGGATCGGGCGGCCTCGGTGCGGCAGGGAGGAGGACTGCCTGGATCAGCGATGGACGACCACCGTCGAGCAGGTGCGCGCGACGGTCCCGCCCGTGGCCGCGCCGGCCGGCAGGCCCGCGTCGACGCGCACGGCGATCGAGGAGGAGGCGGTCCGGTCCGTGTGCCCGACCGCGACCGCGGCCACCGCGACGGCGAGAACGCCGGCGGTGATCGCAGCTCCGGTGTAGCGGACCGCTCGCATCGGTGTGCCCCTGCCTCTTCGATCCCTGGCGGGAACCCTGCGTGGAGATTCCCGCACCAAGCCTCCGTCATCCATCGGTCGGAGGTCACCGCCCGGCTACGTCGGATGCGTGACGGTTGAGGAACCTTGACCTCCCGGACACCGCGCAGACACGCGCGACCCGTCACGATCGGCCCCGTGGACCCGTTCCTCCCTGTGGCCGGATCGACCGGCTCTCCGGCGGCTCCCCCTGACGCCGCCGGGCGTCCCACCCACAGGAGGCACCATGCGCAAGCTCGCGATCCTCGGCGCCCTGGCGCTGACACTGACGGTGGCGGCACCGGTCTTCGCCGCCTCACACTCGACCGGCTCCGGCGCCGCCCACCCGGCCACCGCCACGAGCCGGACGCTCCGGGCGGCGGCCACGAGCGGCCGGACGACCCTGAGCTCCCGCGTCGTCCTCGCGGCCAACGGGAAGTCGGGGACGTTCTGGCTCTCGGTGAAGGGCGAGGCCCCGAAGTCGCGCGAGACGAGCGTCCTCGACGTGGGCGCCTGCGGCGCGGCGGGCGACACGATGGTGATCTCGGTCGCCCGGACGACCGCGGCGAGCGGTACCTGGTCGGGGACCGCGAAGCTCACGTCGGCGGAGGCCGCGCGCATCATGGCGGCGCTCAAGGCCCACAAGCCGATCTCGGCGGCGGTGACCGATGGCAAGGTCCGGCTCTGCGGGACCTTCTCGGGGTAGCCACGGCGCTCCGTGCCCGACCGGTCGGACGCTCCGCCGTCCGGCCGGTCGGGCTTCACGAACCGGACGGACCCGCCGAGGCCGGCGTCGGCGGGGAGTCGTCCTCCGGCGGCCCGCCCGGCGCGGACGACGCGGTGGACCAGCTCGTGCGCCTCGCATGCGCCGGCGACGCGGACGCGTTCGCCGCCATCTACTCGCTGTACGCGGTCCGGATCTACCGGTTCCTGCGGACGCGCGTGCAGGAGCCGCGCGACGCGGAGGATCTCCTCCAGACGACGTTCCTCCGCGCGATCGAGGCGCTCCCCCGGTGGGAGGCGCGCGGGATCCCCTTCGGCGCGTGGCTCTTCCGCATCGCGCGGAACGCGGCGATCGACCACTCGCGCGGGCGGCGCCCGCACGCCGACATCGCCGACGCGTGGGCCGTCGAGGCACCCGGCGCCGACCCCGCCGAGAGCTCGGCGCTCCTCGAGGGCTCCGTGCTCGCCTCGGCGCTCTCGGTCCTCACGCCCGACCAGCGCGACGTCATCGCGCTGCGCTTCTTCGCCGACCTCACCGGCCCGGAGATCGCCCGCGCGATGGGCAGGGATCCGGCGGCCGTCCGCGCGCTCCAGGTCCGTGCCCTCGCCGCCCTCCGGCGCGCGATGCTGCGCGCGGCCGCGACGCCCGGACGCCGGAGCGTGCCCGCCGCGCTGGAGGCCCGCGCATGACCGGCGGCCCGCGCGACGACCAGGAGATCCTGGGCACGTGGCTCCGCACGCGGGGCCGCCAGGATCTCGCGCCCGACCCCGCGGCGATCGATCGGATCGGCGCGACGGTCGCGTCCGCGTTCGCCCATCGGTCCGCCGCGACGACGCCGCGGCCGGAGACGCACGCCTCTCGCACCGGGGCGCGCACCGGGACCGGGCTCGCGGGTCGTCGGGCGTCGCGCGCGGCGACGGACACGGGATGGACGCTCCGCGCCCGACGCGCGCGGCCGTTCACGGCGGCGGCGTTCGCGGCCGCGCTGACGGTCGTCTCGATCGTGGGACCGGCATGGGCGTTCGCCTCGGAGAGCGGCCCGGGCCAGCCGCTGTACGGGGCGCGCCTCGCGGCCGAGTCGATCGGCCTCCCCGCGCCCGGGACGGCCCAGCGCGTCGTCGCGGAGACCGCGCGCCTGGAGCGCCGCGTCTCCGAGGTCCGCGAGGAGGCGTCGGCCGCCGACTGGGGCGGGGCGACCGCCGCGCTCGGGGCGGCGCGCGAGGCCGCCCACGCGCTCGACCAGGCCCTCGCGGCCGCGCCCGGGGCGCGACGGGGGGCGGCACCGCGCGTCCGTGAGGTGCGCCGGGCGCTGTGGGTCGTGGCGAGGGATGCCCGCGCCCCGCTATCCGTGAGGGCGGCGGCGCGACGGACCGCGGACCTGCTGGACCGTCCGGGGGCCCCGCGCCGGTACGTGGAGCGTCCCTGATCGAGGCTCCTCGCCTGCCACCCTCAGGCCAGGCGGCCGTCCCGCAGCTCGACGACGCGGTCCGCCACGTCGAGCATCGCCGGGTCGTGGGTCGCGACGACCGCCGTCACGCCGTCCGCGCGGACGATGGCCCGGATCAGGGTCATCACGCGGTGCCCGGTGTCGGAGTCGAGCTGGCCCGTGGGCTCGTCGGCGAGGAGGAGGCGCGGCCGGTTCGCGAGCGCCCTGGCGATCGCGACGCGCTGCTGCTCGCCGCCCGACAGCTCGTACGGCCGGTGTCGCGCGCGGGCCTCGAGGCCCACGAGCTCGAGCAGCTCCAGGACCCGGGCGTCGCGCTCGGCGGGGTCGGCGCCCACGAGCCGGAGCGGGACCTCGACGTTCTCCGCCGCGGAGAGGAACGGCACCAGGCCGAACGCCTGGTAGACGAACGCGACGGTCCGTCGCCGGACGTCGACGAGCTCGTCCTCGGACATCGCCGAGATCTCGCGATCGTCCACGAGCACACTGCCGGCGGTCGGCCGGTCGAGGCCGCCGAGGATCGAGAGGAGCGTGGTCTTGCCGGAGCCGGACCTGCCGCGCACCGCGAGGAGCTCCCCGCGGCCCACCGTGAGGTCGATCCCGCGGAGGGCATGGACCACGGACCCGCCCGACGGGTACTCGCGGACGACCCCGGTCGCCACCACCATCGCGTCGCGCACGGGCCCGCTCATGCGCCGCCCTCCCGTTCCCGGTCCGGGCGGATCTCGACGTGGTCCTCCTCCAGGCGGAGCCTGACCCGACGCGAGAGCTCGAGCGCCTCGATGTGCGCCGCCGGGAGCTGCAGCCGGCCGGCCCGGTCGAGCACCGCGAACTCCTCGCTCACGGCCCGGTGGGCGCCCTCGTCGGTCACCTCGGTCCGCCGGACGGTCTCGGTGCTGGTCCGGCCGTCGCGGATCCGGACCGTCCGCGAGACCTGCTCGGAGATCCCCGCGTCATGTGTCACCACGACGATCGTGGTGCCCAGGTCGGCGTTCACGCGCCGGAGGAGCGCGAAGATCTCGGCCGAGGTGGCGCTGTCGAGCTCGCCCGTCGGCTCGTCCGCGAGCACGACGGACGGGTGGTTCGCGAGGGCCACCGCGATCGCCACCCGCTGCTGCTCGCCGCCCGAGAGCCGCTCCGGCCGGTGGTCGGCGCGGTCCGCGAGGCCCACGAGGTCGAGCAGCTCGGCCGCTCGCGCCCGCCGGTCGCCCCGCCCCTCCAGGACCATCGGGAGCTCGACGTTCTCGGCCGCCGACAGGTACGGGAGCAGGTTCTGCGCGGTCTGCTGCCAGACGATCCCCACCACCTCGCGCCGGTAGCGCGTCCGCTCCGTGCGGGTCAGCTGGCCGAGGTCGTGGTTCGCGACGATGGCGCGGCCCGCCGACGGGACGTCGAGCCCGCCGAGGATCGAGAGGAGCGTGGACTTCCCGCTCCCCGACGCCCCCACGATCGCGACCAGCTCGCCGGGGTCCACGAGGAGGTCCAGCCCCTGGAGCGCCACGACCTCGAGGTCCGCCACCTTGAAGATGCGGACGAGGTTGTCGCACACGATCGCCGCGCCCTCGCCCCAGAGCGCGCGGTGGTGGTGGGCGGCCCCCGATGCGCCGGGGGTGCCGGTGGTGCCGGGCGTGCCGGATGCGCCGGGCGTTCCGCTCGACCCTTCCGTCATCCCATCCTCCTCCGCACGGCGAGCGCCGGGACCGCCCGCCGCGAGATGACGGCGGCGATCCCCATCCCGATCGCGACGATCGCCACGACGACGGCGAGGATCCCCGCGAGGTGGAGCGGCTCCACCGCGAGGGGGACCGCCACGGCCGAGCCGACGATCGCATCCATCCCGAGGGCGGACCCCAGCAGGGCCACGAGGCCGACGCCGAGGATCGCGCCCGCCACGAAGGCTACAGCCACCGTCGGCCCGTGCTCGGCGACGATCAGCAGGACGGACTGGCGACGGGAGAGCCCGAGGGTGCGAAGGTGCGCCACTTCGACCGCCCGGGCGGAGGCGGACAGCGCCAGCGCGCAGGAGACGGCCAGCGCGGCGTAGAGGGCGGCGACGAGCGCCGCGAGCGTCAGCCCCAGGACCACCGCCTGCATGAGCGGGGAGGCGCGGGTCTCCGCCGCGACCTCCGCGCGCGACGCGACCACGATGTCCGGCGAGATCGCGGCGGCCGCGGACCGGATGGCGGGCGCCGCGTCGTCCGGAGCGCGGAGGAACGCCACCGTGGTGCGTGCCGCGTCCGGGGACGTCGCGCCGCGGAGGACCGCGAGGTCCACGACCGCGAACCGGTCCCCGTCGGGGAGCGTCGGGAAGGCGTCGACGACCGAGGCCACGCGGAGGGTCCGCGGGCCGCCGCCGACGATGAGCTGGAACGTCTTCCCCGGGACGAGCCCCTCGGGGCCGTCGGCGAGCGCGCGCGAGACGACCGCCGGGATCGGGTCGGCGCTCGTCCCCTTCGCCGCGCGTGCCAGCTCCGGCGGGAGTGGCGTCGCGACGGGCGTCCCCTCCGTCACCGCCGCGTACGCCGCGGTGTCGAGCGCGAGGAGGTCGAGGCGTGCGCCGCGCGGGAAGAACGAGGTGCTCGCGAGCGAGCCCGCAGCGGCGGCCTCGACGCCGGGCAGCCCGGCCGGCTCGACGTCGTCGGGGAACGGGATCGGGATCCCCGCCCTCGTCCCGGTCGCCCCGCTCGCGACGGCCGTGACGCGGAACGGCGCCCCCACCTCCTGCCAGGCCGCCGCGTCCGCGGCGCGGTCGAGGTGGACGAGGACCACGGAGCAGAACGTCGCGATCGTCGCGGTGGCCATCAGCACGGCGAGGACGAGCCCGCTCCCCGACTCCCTGCCCAGGCGCCGGAGCGCGTAGGCGGGGACGAGGTCGCGGCGCGCCGCGGCGGCGCGCGCGAGCGCTCGCACGGGCAGCGGGAAGATGCGGACCACGACGATCCCGGCGGCCACCGCGACGAGCGCCGGGACGAGCGCGACGAACGGGTCCACGCCGCCGGGGCCGCCCGCCGAACCGGCCGTGCCCGAGACGCCGGCCCCGGCACCGGCGACCCCGCGCGACCGGAGGGCCCACGCCCCGGCGAGCGCGACGACGACGATGACGATCTCGAGGACGAGGCGGCGCGCCCCGGACCGGCTCACCACGCTCGTCTCGCGCGTCGGGTCCGGCGGCGGCCCGGCCTGCGCCGGGACGAGGACGGCGACGAGGAGGACGATCGCGAGGGCCGCCACGCCCGCCGCGAGCGCCGCGGGCAGCGCGGAGGTGCCCGCGGGGACCAGCGCGAACGCGACGGCCGCCCCCACGATCGCCGCGGGGACGGTGAGGACCGCACCTTCCGCGACGACCGAGGCGAGCGCCTGGGACGTGGACGCGCCACGGCCCCGCGCCAGGTCGAGCGAGGGCCGGCGGCGGCGCGCGGCGAGCGTCGCGACGAGCGCGAGGGCGAGCAGGGCGATGACCGCGGCGCCGAGGACGGCGACGGAGAGGACGACCTCGGCCGACCGCCAGCGCGCGGCGAACGCGTCCACGAGCCCCAGGAGGTCGCTGCGGTTCGTCGTCCCGCCGTTCGTCGCGACGACGTCCGTCGTCGGGTAGACGGTGTCGAGACGCCGGAGGTCCGCGACGAGGGCGTCGAGTCGCGACGCCTCCATCCGGTCGGGGTCGGCCGGCAGCCTGAACGTGTAGCGGAACGGGATCCCCGCGCCGGCCTGCGTGCCGCCTGCGCCGCCCGTGCCGGCCCCGGGGGGAGTGCCGGCCGCGCCGCCCGTGCCGGCCCCCGTCCCCGCGTCCGCGGCCGTCGCCGCCAGCAGCGCCGGGTACGCATCGGGCGAGACGAGCGCGGTCGCGTCCTGGAAGACCACGTTGGCCGACAGCGAGCGCGGCGACGGGTGGTCCACGGTCGTGTCCGCGGACCAGTACGGGGCGTCGAGGTCCGTGACCTCCACGAGCCCCACGACGTCCGCGGCGAGGCGGACGCCCGGGCGCGCCGTGCGCGCGTCCGCCGGCTCGGGCGCCAGGTCGATCGTGTCGCCCACGCCCACCCCGAGGACCTGTGCCGTCGCCGTGGAGAGCGCGACCTCGAAGGCGGTGGCGGGCAGCGCCGCCGGGGCGTCCGCGCGGGGAGCGATCGTCCGGGTCGTCGCCGTCGGCATCCGCCCGTCCACGAGGCGGACGTGGTCGTCCACGCCGCCCTGGATGCGGAACCGGACGGTCATGTCCGGCGACGGGTCCCGGAGCACCGTCCAGCGCTGGCTGTCCACGATGTCCACGCGCTCGGTCGCGAGGCGGGCGACCTCGGACGGGATCCGCGCCTCGAGGTCGGCGCCGGTCCTCACCACGGTCGCGAGCGGGTCGGTCGATGGCCCGGCCGCGAGCCGCCCCTGCTGGACCAGCGTCACGGCGCGCTGGTCGCCGCGGGCGGCCTCGACCTCGGTGCGGAGCAGGCCCGTCGCGATGGCGTCGCGCAGCCGCGGGACGGCGGCGAAGGCGCCGGCGGTGACGGCGACGATGAGCGCGAGCCCCAGCGCCGGGGCGATCCCGTCGCGGAGACGACGGAGGGAGAGGAGGATCCAGGCCATCGGGTCAGATGTCCCGCGAGCGGAGCACGCCCGCCACGGACGCATCGAGGACGCGGCGGCGGACGACGAGGACGGTGACGGCGAGGAGGGCGGCGGCGACCGCGAGGAGGGTCGCGATGGCTTCCGGCGGGACGACGACCGCGGGCGTGGGGACGGCCCGCTCGCCCGTCGACGTCAGTGCGGAGAACGGCAGGACGAGCCATGCGAGGAGGGCGCCGAGAAGGGCGCCGACGACGAACCCGAACGCGAGGAGGAAGGCGCTCTCCGCCGAGACCCAGCCGGCGAGCTGGCGCGACGAGAGCCCCAGCGCGCGGAGGAGGGCGAACTCGCCGAGCCGCTCGCTCGTGGAGACGGACGCGCTCACGAGGAAGCCGATCGCCGCGATGAGGAGGGCGGCGATCGATCCGAGCCCGAACGCTCCGATGATCCCCAGCGGGATCGGGTCCGACGTCAGCGAGCGCGCGAGCGCCTCGCGGTCGAGCACCTCGGCCGCGGAGATCGGCGGGGCGGCGACCGCCGCCGCGACCGCTGCGCCCTCTCCGTCGGCCGTCGCGAGCCACCACTCCTTCGGCGCCCCGGTCGTCCCGTTCGTCGCGAAGCGGACCTGCGAGAGCGTCGCCTCGTCCACGACCGCGAACGGGACGGACGGGTCCACGGTGGGGAACGCGTCGGCGCTCCCGACGATGCGGAGCGTGACCGGCAGGCCGGAGGCGGACGCGGCGAGTGTGTCGCCGACGCGCGCGCCCGTCGCGGCCAGCAGCGACGCACCTGCGAGGGCCGGGATCGCGACGGGCTCCGCGGGAGCCCGGGAGAGTCGGAAGACCGGCGGCGGGTCCGGCGAGAAGATCTGGCCGACGATCGCCGGGGACATCCCCGGGCCGTCCCCGAGGACGATGCGCCCCGGGGCGGAGGCCGGCGGGACGTACGCGACCGGGCCGCCGACGTCCGTGCGGAGCCAGCCCCAGCCGGGCGCGGCCGGGTCGAACGGCACGGGGGCCCAGCCGGCGCCGGCGCGTCCGCGCCGCCCTGCCCGCGGTGGCGTCCGTGCCGCCCCCGGCCGGGCCGATCGCCGCCTCGGTCGACTCCACCCCCGTCACCTCGACCGTCCCGCGGGTGGTCGCCGCGGAGGGCGAGCTCACCTTCAGCTCCACCGCGACGAGCTCCAGCGGCCACGCCGGGACGGCGGTCGCGCCGTCCACCTCCTCCACGAGCGGCAGGACGACCCGCTGGCCGACGGCGTCGGCGTCCGGGACCGTGCCCTCCACGCGGCGGAGGTTCCCGTCCGCGTCGGAGACGACCGCGGCGGCGGTCACGATGAGCGGCGTCCTGGGCCACGAAGGGTCGATGGGCTCGGCCGGCTCCTGGATGTCCAGGTGCGTGTCGACGGTCAGCGCGAGCGCGGTCGGCCGGCCGGGGATCGGGACCCCGCCGTCCGCGCGGCGCGCGGATGTCAGCTCGCCGAGCCCGCCCCGCACCGCGTCGCCGGCGGAGCCACCCGGGAGCGCGACGATCGCGGCGGCGGTCGCCGGGTCGAGCGCGAGGAGCGTCCCGCCGCGCACCGACTTCCCGGCGTCGAGCGTCCGCACCTCCACCGGCATCGCGTCCGTCACGCCCGGGACCGCGCGGTAGGCCGCGCCGGCCGCCCAGGCGGGCGTGGCCGCGTACTCGGAGACGACGGCGCGGACGTCGGCCGCCGCCCGGTACGCGGACTGGTCCGCTTGCGACCGCGTCCACGTGGCGGCGTACGAGGCCGCCACGACGAAGAGTGCGGCCGCGAGGAGGACGAGGAGCGTCGACCGCGTCGCGCGGAGCGGGCGCCGGGCGATCTGGCGCGCGCCCATCGGCGCGACGACGCCGCGCCCGCGCCGGATGAGCCCCTCTCCGATCTCCGCGACGCGCGGGAGGAACCGGATCGCGAGGACGCCGCCCGCGACGAGCCCGATGGCGGGGGCGAGGATGAGGAGCGGGTCCACGCCGAGCGCGCCGCGCGCGTCCCGGGTGAGCGACGTGCCGTAGAGGCTCAGCTGCCAGATCGCCAGGGCCGCGACCGCGACGAGGACCAGGTCCAGGCCCAGCCGCTGCGGGAGGGTCCGGCCGATCTGCCGGCCCCACGAGGCGCGGACCCCGCCCGGGTTCGCCGCGGAGACCACGGACGGCACCACGAACGCCGCGACCGCGATGGCGGCCGCCGCCACGGAGACCGCGATCGCCGCGGGGGTGATCGCCACGTCGGCGACGATCCCCGCGTCGGCGAGCGGGCCGATCGCGCCGAGGAGCCGCACCACGCCGAGCCCCAGGACGGGTGCGAGGACGACGGCGGGGAGCGCCAGGAGGACCGCCTCGAGCAGCGCCATCGCGGCCAGGTGCGCGGACGATGCGCCGCGCGAACGCAGGAGCGCGATGTCCAGGCGCCGCCGGTCCACGACCATCCCGGCGACCAGGAGGATGGCGTACAGGGCGAGGACGCCGAACTGGAGCGTCAACAGGAGGATGCCGGACCGGCTGACCGCGACCGACCGGCTCACGGAACGCAGGAGAGCCGGCAGGTCGGTCGTCACCGCGATCTCCCGCGTCGGCGTCACGACGGTCCGCAAGCGCTCGCGGAGTCCGGCCAGGTCGTCCGCCATCCGATCGAGGTCGCCGGTGGCGAGCGCGTCGACCGCGGGCAGCGCACGCCACTCGAGGTCGGCGGTGGAGGTCCGGCCGGGCAGCCGCGCCAGGTCCGCCCCGTCGACGACGAACGGCCCCCGCGTGGTGAAGGAACCCGTCGACTCCACGCCCCCGAGCTCCAGTGCCGAGCCCATCCAGAACGCGTCGCCCGCGGCCGGGCGCCAGATGCCCGTGACGTGCACGTCCGCCGACCGCGCGGGGTCGGCCCGGCTCGCGAGCGTCACGCGGTCGCCCACCGCGAGCCCGAGCGCGCGGGCGGCACCTTCGGACAGGGCGGCCTCGGTCGGGTCCGCGCCCGCGTGCGGCCATCGCCCGTCCACGAGCGTCGCGTGGGCCCCGAGCGCGTCGTAGGCGGCGGCGATCGTCAGGTCGTCGGGACCTCCGGCCTGCTGCCCCGCCACGGAGAGCGGCCCGGAGCGGGAGACGCGCGAGATCTCGCCACCCGCCGGCCCGAGCGCCGACTCCAGCTCCCCGGCGACCGTCGCCTCGACCGATGCGGCCTCCGCGGACGCGACCGTCGTGCGGACGGAGACGGCGCGCGCGGTCGGGGGCGCGACCGCGACCGACCGCCGCAGGCTCCCGGTGGCGACCGTCTCGCCGTACATGACGGCCGACGTGACGAGGGTCGTCGCGGCGAGGAGCAGGAGCGCGGCCGCGAGCGCCACCGCCAGGTCGGCGCGGTCCCGACGGACCACCGATCGCCACAGCCCGAGCGAGCCCAACCTGACCGTCCCCTCCGCGGCCGGCGGAGCGCACAGCACCGCCGTGACGACAGCCTACCGCCGGGAGCCGGCCGCGACGTCGGGAAGGGCCGCCACGAACGCACGACCCGCGAGGGATGGGACGCATCCCGCCTCGAACGTGCGCGCGACGCGACGGCGACGACGATCCCGACAGGTGCGCGCGCGTCGGCGGAGGCGCGTCCGGGCGACACGACCGACACATCCGGCGGGCACGACGAACGCGGCACGGCTAGACTCGCCGTAGCCGGACCCCGGCGGAAGGTGCGAGCGCGGAGCGAGGGAGACCCGGGACGCCGATGAGTCACCATCCGTATCGACATGCGACGCACTGGCCGCGGCCGTCGACCCTCGTGCGCTGCCTCGACTGCGGGAGGCGGATGTACGTGGCGGCGCTCTACTCGTCGAACGAGCGCGCTCCGCGGTTCCAGCGGGGATGGACCGTGTGCGCGGAGTGCAGCAGGGGCAAGCAGGCCGCACGCTGACGGCGCGGCCCGGCCCTCCCTGGGGACCGCGGCCCGCGGTGCGCCCCTCATGTACGATTCCGGCCACGCGCCCGTAGCTCAGTGGATAGAGCATCTGACTTCGGATCAGACGGTCGGGGGTTCGAATCCCTCCGGGCGCGCCAAGACATCGCGCCTACCTGGCGCAGGCTCGAGCGTCCTGACGGTCAGCGTTACCCTACGGCACTTGCCGCGCCGCCGGTCGAGGGCGGATGCTCGACGGCACGCGGGAGACATCGACACGCGGCCCACGTCCTGGCCGCCCGGACCGCGCTGAGCCACTGGCGAACCCGACCCGCGACGAGCGTCTCGAGGAGTGCTTGACGATGAGAGCACGCGACGCGGGCCGCTGGCTGTTGGTCGGCTTCGGCTGCATCGCGCTTCTGGCCGGGTGCGCTGCCGCTGCGACGGCTTCGCCCACAACCCGGACGTCCTCGGCACCGAGTCCATCGCCCGAGGTTGTCGTCACCAGCGGAGCGGCGATGTCCTCCAGCCCTGATGCTCCAGTAGCCTCGCCTCCCGCAACCGGAGCAGTGCACGTGACCGGGACGGAGGAGTTCGTCGCGATCACGACCCCTGCGACCGTCACGACCGTCGGCGACGTCGTGCAGTGGCGCGACATGGTCGTGGAGCTGAAGGACACGATGTCCGACCCGAGGGTCAGCGGGAAAGGCACCTGTTTCTGCAACCTGGACAAGCATCCCGGCGGTGCCGTGCAATTCGGGCGGTACCGGCTGGAGAACGAGGGTGGCAGCTGGGAGGGCACGTTCGCGGGCATGATCCACTCCGATGCCGTCATCGAGGACGCGTCAGCCTGGCTCGTGGGCGCGGGCGGCTACGCCGGCCTCTCGTACTACTTCCATTTCAACGGCAGCAACGGCACGTACCAGATGGACGGCCTGATCTTCCCCGGCTCGCCCCCGACGCCGTAGGCTCCGCCCCCACCGCGCTGGGCCACTGGCCCGGTCCCGGCTCCGCACCGGGCGCGTCGCTCTCCTCGCGGGTTGGGCGCGCACCAGGCGCCCGGGCCGTCTGTGGGTGGTCACGCTGTCAGGAGGGCCTCCACGAGCTCCTCCACACCCTCGATCGCGATGGTTGGTGGCGCGCACTCGAGTCCCTCCGGGCGCGCCAGGACACCGGCAGGGCGAGGTCCTGGGAGGCGGCGCGATGGGGGCCTTTGCGTCCAGGGTCGTGTCCGACGCGGGTCGGCCGGCGGTTCCATCGAGACCCACGAGCGACTCGTCGACGCGCTCGACACGTGGCCGGGACGACCGGGGCTGGCCGTCGAGAGCCGGACGCCCTCAGGGCGATGGGTCGCCTCCTTGCGCCAGGTTCAGAGATGCCGTGCGGGGGGATCGCCCTCGGTGGAAGGTGCTGCCGCCACGGACACGCCCTTCGGGCCGATCGTGAACCGCCGGAGGAACAGGTCATGGCCGCTCCCCCGGGTCTTCAGGACCGCCAGCGCTCGCCCGATCTCGCTTCCTTGCAGGGTGTAGCGCAGCAGCAGCACGTTGTCGGCGAGGTTCGAGACCGCCTTGCCTTCCGAGACCGAGCTGAAGCCGGTCAGTTCGGCGGTCTCGAAGGTCAGAAGGAGCGCGATCCCGAGGCGTGAACAGCGCTGCGACAGGGAGTAGAGGTATTCGCGCAGGCGGGCCTCCTCGCCTATCGCGATCCCCAGGTCGTTGATGCTGTCGATGACGATCCGGCGCGCGCCGATCCGCTCTGCGGTGTCGAGGACTTCGTACACCCACTCATCGATGTACAGGTCGACGGGCGAGCGATAGAGGATCTCGAAGCGGGACCGGTCGATACCGAATGCCTCGAGCGCATCGCGGATCTGGCTCTCGTTCTCCTGCAGGCTCGCAAGAAGCACCGGCTCGCCCGCCGCGGCGCCGGCGCCCAGGTAGTGAAGAGCGAGGACGGTCTTCCCTGCACCGGATGGGCCGGCCAGGAGGGTGGACGAGGAGCGGAAGAGCCCACCGTCCAGCATCCGGTCGATCTCGGGGACACCCATCGACACCCGCCCGAGTCCCACGTCGTAGCCGGTCGTCAGCGGCACGTCAGCGAGCCGCGGGAACACGTGGACACCATCCGCTGACAGGCGATACGCGTGCTCGCCCGACAGGTATGCGCTGCCCCGCAGCTTGAGCACGCGCAGCGACCGCACCTGCCGGGTGCCCACGACGTGCGTCCGGAACGCGATGATGGCGTCTGCAACGGCGAACTCGGGAGCCTCGTCGGGCTCCTCCGAGGCGTATTCGCCGACCCAGAAGACACTCGTGGGCGTGGCGCTCAGACGCTCGGCGAGCTCGGACGCGAAACGGCGGAAGCTCTGAGCGTCGGGTGCGCACGCTGCCAGCGCCTTGAAGCTGTCGATGACGAGGATGCCCGGCGTGCGCTCGCGGAGGATCGCGCTGATCTCATCGAGCGCGCCGTCGAGTCCCCGCCGCTGCAGGGCATCGCTCAGGCTGCCGAAGAACACCCGCCGACCGATGGCATGCCGGTCGAAGAAGCTGAGTTCCTGCCCGTAGCGGATCATCTTGTCGAACGGCTCCGACATGGTGGCCAGGTACACGGCGGGGCGCTGCTCGGTCGCGTTCTCGAAGGCGTACTGCTCGGCGAGCATCGTCTTGCCCGAACCCGGCAAGCCCGAGATCACGTTGATCGCGTTGACCGGAAGACCGCCGCCCAGCACCTCGTCGAGGCGAGCGCTGCCGCTGAGGAGCCGATCCATCAGGCGGTCATCCCTCTGATCAGGGCGCTCTCGCCAAGCAGGTCCTTGACGGTGGACACGAACACCAACGGATCGATCGGCTTCTTGAGGAACGCGTCCGCGCCGCCTTCGATCGCCTCTTCGGGGATGTCGAGACTGGAGATCGCCAGGATCGGCGTCGATGATCGCGCCCTGAGGCGGCGACAGAGATCGATCCCTGCCCCGCCCGAGATGAGGAGCTCGACGACGGCCAGGTCCGGCTGGCTCTGCCCGAATCGCTCCTCAGCATCGGCAGCGTCCAGGGTCAGAAGCACCTCATAGCCCTCGGTGCGCAGGAAGTACTCGCTCAGCTCCGCGGCGTAGCGATCACGCTCGGCCAGCAGGATCAGGAGCCGCTGCCCACCAGGCGTCGCCCGCACGTCTCCGTCGTCGGCCACGCCGAATTGGTCCGCGAACAGGCGATGCGCTTCGGCCGGGGTCGCTCCGTTCGCGATCTGGGTCTTCAGGAACTGGAGCTGCTCGAGCTGGTCTCGCGAGTAGAGCCTTTGCCCCCCCGACGTCCTGGCAGGTCGAACGATCCCGTAGCGGGCCTCCCATGAGCGGAGCGTGCTGACCGGAACGTCGAGCATGCGCGACACGGCCCCGATGGAGTAGATGGGCCGCGGATTGGATGGGGTCGTCATCGACTGCGATGGTACCCGCTCAGGCGGCCATCTGCAAGACATCTACGCAATCTCGCATGTTGCATGTCCCATTGAGTTACCTCATACCTATATACTATCTGCGCATTACATGCTATGGTGCTCGACACAAGACGTGCGAGAGGCGACCAGAGGCAGATGACACAGAGCAGGACCAGCCTGGAGCCGCGCGCCGGCGGCGATGCTCTGAAGGCAAGCGCCGTGACGCTCGGCATCGGCTACGCTCCCGACGCCCAGCCGCGCCGGGCGCTCGTGCTCCACGATCGGCCGCTCGTCGTGGATCTCATCGAGCGGACGCTGAACCACGGCCTGTTCGTCGTCAAGGCTGCGCACAACCTACTCGAGGCCGATGTCATCCTGGCCCGATGGCAGCCG
This sequence comes from uncultured Chloroflexia bacterium, assembly GCA_963844945.1. Taxonomy (GTDB): domain Bacteria; phylum Chloroflexota; class Limnocylindria; order Limnocylindrales; family CSP1-4; genus CAIYQJ01. The sequence goes on along the minus strand of CAWJQZ010000055.1, from coordinate 3,967 downwards.
CACCTCGTGGTGGTGGACATGGATCACGATGATTCGACGGCATTGCTCCACCGCCTGGATACCGCGAACACCCTGACGAGGACCTTCACGCCGGCTCTTGGTCTCACTCCCCGCGACGACCTTGCCACGAGATTGCGGGCCTTCGGCCTCGGGGTCGACGACATCCTGGCGATGCCGTTCATGCCCGATGAGCTGATCGCACGGGCGCTCGTCCTCAGTCGCCGGGCCACTGGGGCCGAGCGGCCCTTGGTCCCGGTCGTGAAGGTCGGCGAGATCGAGGTCGACATCGCCAATCGCGAGATCCGGATCGGTCGGTCCGTGACCGCCCTCAGCCGGATCGAGCAGGCCCTGCTGTACCTGCTGGCCAGCCATGCTGGACGCGTCGTGACGAGGGACGAGATCCTCGACGCCGTCTGGGGTCCCGACTTCGTGGCCGAGAGCAACGTCGTGGATCGCCATATCCGGAGCCTGCGGGTCAAGCTCAACGACGACCACCGCGACCCGCGCTTCATCGGCACCGCCCCCGGCCGCGGCTACCGCTTCATCCCGACCTTCTCGAATGCGGGCTGGTCGGGCGACGCCACGCGAGACGCGCCGAGACAGTGACAGGCGCTCAGTTGGATGCCGGCGAGGACCGGCACGGGACCGCATGCGGTCCTCAGCGCTGGCACCCCGTGGATGGAGCTTCTGCTCCGGCGACGGTCGCCAGCAGGCATCGACGAGAACGCGGGCGGCTGCAGGTTCCGGACGGCCGGCCGGGCCTTCTACTCAGTGACGGTCGGGGCGTCGGCTGGACAGACGACGCCGACCGGCGCGATGGCAGGCGTTCCCATCCAGCGACCGACGCGATACGCCCAGATCGGGTAGCCCAGGTAGAGCGCGGCCGCGATCGCCGTGGCGGGTCCTGCCGGCGCCGTCCCGCCCGCCGCCCGACGATCGCCGCCACGACCATCCAGGCGCCGACGATCAGGAAGCCCAGCGACGCTGGGCCGATCTCCTGCTCGAACGTCAGGACTCCTGCGACGAGCAGCGTCTGCGACACGACGATCACCGCGATCCCGGCGAGCGCGAGCACGGTGCCCGCCAAGGCCAGGCGGGGCGATCCGACGCGCAGCGCCGCGCCGATCGCCAGCACGCCCGGCACCGCGAGGAGGTACTGCAGCAGCACCGCGATGTCGTTGGCCCAGCCGAACATGAGGCCCGGCGGCTGCGCCCCGACGGCGAACGCCGCGTACATCAGCACGATGCACACGACCCCGACCGCGCCGGCCACCGCGGAGGCGAGCATCGCGAGAGCGCCGGCCTCGGCCAGGCCTGCCGGGGAAGGGACGCGGGTCATGGGAGCCTCCGATCTCGATTTCCGACGGTCAGCGGGTGGTGAGGAGCAGCACGATGCCGACCGCCGTGGTCGGGAAGTAGACGAACGCCGGGAGCATGTCCCCCAGCAGCAGGTAGCCGCCTCCGAGGGCGAGACCTGCGACGACGCACGCCCAGCCGAGGACCGGGCTGAGCGAACCGCCGGCGACGACGGCGGCGCCGAGCGCCACGATCGACCCCGACGCGATGAGCATGAAGGCCGGGAACAGTGCGCCGCTCAGTCGGTCGATCGGGATGAATGCCGGGTCGACCGTCCCATCCGCGGCGAGGCCCGCAGCGACCGCGGGCGTGATCACGAGCCGGATGCTGAGGACGAGGAGCCATGGTGCGGCCGCCAGCAGGAACGCGACCGCCGCCGCCCAGGCCAGCGAGCTCCCGCGATCGCCCACCAGCCCGGGCATCAGGGCGAGGCCGGCCGCCGTGAGGATCGTCGCCAGCGCGAACCCGACGTTCGCCACCCTCCAGACGAACGCGTGCCGGGCGACCAGCCGGAGCGAGGCGTCGCGGGGGCCGGTCCAGATCGCCGGCGGCACGAACGCTGTCGGGCCGACCAGGAGCACGAGGAACAGTCCCCCACCGGCGAGCAGGAGCCCGGCGAATCGAGCGCCCTGGAAGAGGTCGGCCATCCGTCGCCCCTAGGCCTCGGGGCCGTCGTTGCGCTGGTCGGCGAGGATGGCCACCGGCCTCCCGTCCTCGACCAGGAGCGACGGCGTGAGGTGGGGTGGCGCCACTGCGAAGGACGCCGCGTCGACCGCGGAGAACACCGGCATCGAAGGCTGCCTCCTCTCGGAGGGGCGGGACGCGCCCTCTGTCCGCGGCATGCTATATTGACTGCAGTCATAAGTCAATGAATATCGCAGGGATCGGATGCCGCGGTCATACTCGATGGGCAAGCGCGCGGAAGCGGTCGCCGCCACGCGACAGCGGATCATGGACGCCGCACTCGCGCTCTACCAGGAACAGGGCATCGCCGCCACCACGATGCAGGACGTCGCGCGACGAGCCGACGTCGCGCCCGGGACAGTGGCGAACCACTTCGGGTCCGCGGAGGCCCTCGCCACCGAAGCGGGCCAGCGCCTGCTGTCGGATCTCCGGCTCCCACCGACGGCGATCTTCGAGGGAGTCGCCACGCTCGAGGAGCGGGTCCGGATCCTGGTACGCGAGCTCTCCGTGTTCTTCGAGCGAAGCGAGCCGTGGTTCACGGTCTGGCAGCGCGAGCCCGGGAGCCTTGCCGCGTGGGCCGAGGTGGAACAGCGCTACTACCGCGAGTTCCGGATCCTCATGCAGGCGGCGGTCGGCCCGCTGGCGGCGGACCCGGAGGTCGTGCTCGTCACGGGTTCGCTCATCACCCCGCCCGTGCTCGGGGCGATCGAAGCTGGCGGCCGAACGAGCGAGGCGGCCGCTGACCTGGTGGCATCGGTCCTCGTGGCCTGGCTTGCGACCCGGGGCGACGCCTGAGACCTGCGTTGTCGTTCCTGCGCGCCCGACGCCCTCCGGGCGCCTGGGGCCTCGGCATCAAGGCGCAGCGGCTCGACTCACGCTGACCCGGATTACCAACGGCCCTAGTGGCACGGCGGACGTCGCGGGACGCTCCGCTCGGTCGAGGGCGCCGCATCCACGGAGCCGTCGCGCCTCAGACGGCCGCGAAGCCGCTACCGCGAGCGCGCACCCGTGAGCCATGCCGCGCGGTGCGGTATCGGACGGGGGTAGCGCATGGACCTCTCGGTCTCCTCGCGCATCTGCCGACGGCGCGCGTTGTCGGCAGTGTGCGTGGTCTGCATCCTTCTCGCCGGGTCGGCCGCATCCGCGCCGGGGGCGTCGGCCGCAGCGCTCGCCGGCGCATGGCAGGCGAAGGTCGGCAGCGGCGGCGCCAACGGCACTGCAGTCCTCCAGACCTTCGCCGACGCGACCGGCTCCCTCGCCCTCTCGCTCGCGAAGCTCCCGCCGTCAGCGAGCCTCGCGGTCCGTGTCCACAGGGGGACCTGCGGCAAGGTCGGCACCATGGTGGCGACGTTCCCTGCGATCCGGACGACGGCCGCGGGTGCCGTGTCTCGGTCCTCGGCCCTCACCGCGGGCCAGGCGCGGCCGGTGCAGGCTGCGAGCGCGGGGTCCGGCCGGATGACCCTCGGGATGGGATCCGGTTCGACCGTGCGGTGCGGCGTCTTCACGGTCATCCCGTCGACGGTCGCTGTCACCGTTCGGGCCCGTCGGAGCCGATGAGCACGGGCGCGACCCGGACGTTCGCGGCCGCACTGACGGGCGCGACGGAGACCTCCGTGACATGGTCGGTGGTCGAGAAGGGCGGCGGCTCGATCACCGCGGACGGCGTCTACACGGCCCCCACGCTGCCCGGGACCTTCACCGTCCGGGCGACGTCGGCGGTCGACGCGCGCGCGTCGGCGACGATCCGGGTCCCGGTCGTCATCCCGACCGGCCGCATCCCCGGCTACGACGTCGGGGTGGACTACCCCGACGACCGGCACGGACTTCGTCCACACGGCGTTCCTCGACCAGGTACCACGTACCCGCGGTGCGCCGGACGGTCCGCGCGCAGCTGCAGGGGATGGCCGACCGCGGCGCGACGGTCATC
>CAWJQZ010000054.1:0-91122 GCA_963844945.1 uncultured Chloroflexia bacterium | reverse complement strand
GAGACGATACCCGCCCCGACGCGTGGCCGGGGGAGCCTTCGGCGAGCACCGTGGGACCGTGTGGACCCCCTATCGCGAGCGTTCCGGCCCGTCCGCCGGCGCGCCGGAAGGACGACAATGACCCCTCGGGTGGCCCGCCCCTTGCGGGAGCCCCTTCGCGCCGACCCCACTGCGTCCCGCGGTCCGGTCGAGCCGGACGCGGTAACGCACGCGATCTCCACAGGAGGCCTTGGACCCGTAGATGGACAAGAACTGGGTATGCCTTGACGGCAACGAGGCAGCGGCGCGCGTCGCGTACGCCGCGAGTGAGGTGATCTCGATCTTCCCGATCACCCCCGCCTCTCCGATGGCGGAGTTCTCGGACGACTGGGCGGCGGCAGGCCGCCCGAACCTCTGGGGCGTGGTCCCCGAGGTCATCGAGATGCAGTCCGAGGGCGGCGCGGCAGGCGCCATGCACGGCGCCCTCCAGAAGGGTGCGCTCGCGACGACGTTCACGGCGTCGCAGGGCCTCCTCCTGATGATCCCGAACATGTTCAAGATCGCCGGCGAGCTCACGCCCGCCGTCATCCACGTCGCTGCCCGGACGCTCGCGACGCACGCCCTCTCGATCTTCGGCGACCACAGCGACGTCATGCACGCCCGGGCGACCGGGTGGGCGATGCTCGCCGCCGGATCGGTCCAGGAGGCGCACGACTTCGCGCTGATCTCGCACGCGGCGACGCTCCGAGCGCGCGTCCCGTTCCTCCACTTCTTCGACGGCTTCCGCACCTCGCACGAGGTGAACAAGATCGCCGTCCTCAGCGACGACGACATGCGCGCGCTCATCCGCGACGCGGACGTCCAGGCCCTCCGCGCCCGCGGGATGACGCCGGATGCGCCGTTCGTCCGCGGCACCGCGCAGAACCCCGACGCGTTCTTCCAGGCGCGCGAGGCCTCGAACCCCTTCTACCTCGCGGTCCCCGGGATCGTGCAGGAGGTGATGGACGAGCTCGCGGCGCGGACCGGCCGGCAGTACGGCCTCGTCGACTACCACGGCGCCCCCGACGCGGACCGCGTGATCGTCGTCATGGGGTCCGCCACCGGCGCGATCGAGGAGACGGTCGACACCCTCAACGACGGCGGCGCGAAGACCGGCGTCGTGAAGGTCCGGCTCTTCCAGCCGTTCCCGGCCGACGAGCTCCTCCGGGCGCTCCCCTCCACCGTCCGCTCGATCGCGGTCCTCGACCGCACGAAGGAGCCGGGCGCGGTGGGCGAGCCGCTCTACCAGTCGGTCGTCGCCGCGCTCGCCGAGGCGATGGACACGGACGCGCCGCCGTTCGCCGCGATCCCGCGCGTCATCGGCGGCCGCTACGGCCTCTCCTCCAAGGAGGTGACGCCGGGGATGATCAAGCCGGTCTTCGACGCACTCGCGACCGACCGGCCCAAGCGCCACTTCACCGTCGGCATCTACGACGACGTGACCCACCTGAGCCTCCCGATCGAGACCGACTTCCACACGGAGCGGCCGAAGGGCGAGGTCCAGGCCGTCTTCTTCGGCCTCGGGTCGGACGGGACGGTCGGCGCGAACAAGTCGTCCGTCAAGATCATCGGCGAGGGGACGGACCTGTTCGCGCAGGGCTTCTTCGTCTACGACTCCAAGAAGTCGGGCGGGATGACCGTCTCGCACCTGCGGTTCGGGCCGGAGCCGATCGGCTCCGCGTACCTCATCGACGGCGCCGACTTCGTCGCGTGCCACCAGTTCGGCCTTCTCGAGAAGGCGGACGTCCTCGGCCTCGCGAAGCCGGGCGCCACCTTCCTCCTGAACTCCCCCTATGGGCCGGGCGAGGTCTGGGAGCATCTCCCGGCGACGGTCCAGCAGCAGATGATCGACAAGTCGATCGACCTCTGGGTCATCGACGCGGTCGCCGTGGCGGCGGAAGTCGGCATGGGCAACCGGATCAACACGATCATGCAGCCGTGCTTCTTCCATCTCTCGGGCGTCCTCCCGAGCGATGAGGCGATCGCGCGGATCAAGAAGACCGTCGAGAAGACGTACGCGAAGCGCGGCCAGGCCGTCGTCGACCGCAACTTCGCCGCGATCGACATGTCGATCGCGAGCCTGAACCACGTCGCGCTCGGCGCCCGTGCGGACGGCCATGCGATCCCGGCGCTCGTCCCGGAGACGGCGCCGGACTTCGTGAAGACCGTCACGGCAGCGCTCATGGCGGGCAAGGGCGACCTGCTCCCGGTGAGCGCGTTCCCGGTGGACGGGACCTTCCCGGTCGGGACCACGAAGTACGAGAAGCGGGCGATCGCGCTGGAGATCCCCATCTGGGACTCCTCGATCTGCATCGACTGCGGCAAGTGCTCGATGGTCTGCCCGCACGCCGCGATCCGGATGAAGGTCTTCCCGGCCGCGGCGGCCGCGGGGGCTCCGGCCGGCTTCCGGACGAAGGAGTTCAAGTCCCGCGAGCTCACCGACCACCTGATCACGATCCAGGTGGCCCCGGACGACTGCACCGGCTGCGGCGTCTGCGTGGACGTCTGCCCGGCGAAGAGCAAGACCGAGGTCCGGCACAAGTCGATCAACATGGAGCCGGCCGCGGAGCATCGCGACGAGGAGCGCCCGTACTGGGAGTTCTTCCAGTCGATCCCGCCGCTCGACCGGACCCTCCTCCCGCACGACACGGTGAAGGGTTCGCAGGTCCTCGAGCCGCTCTTCGAGTTCTCGCTCGCGTGCAGCGGCTGCGGCGAGACCCCCTACCTCAAGCTCGTCTCGCAGCTCTTCGGCGACCGGATGATCGTCGCGAACGCCACCGGGTGCTCGTCGATCTACGGCGCCAACCTGCCCACCACCCCGTGGACGACGAACGCCGAGGGGCGCGGCCCGGCGTGGAACAACTCCCTGTTCGAGGACAACGCCGAGTTCGGCCTGGGGATGCGACTCGCGGTCGACGCGCAGGCCGGCCAGGCGAAGGGGATGCTCGCCGACCTCCGCGACGTCGTGGGCGGCGAGCTCACCGACGCGATCCTCGGCGCCTCCCAGGAGACCGAGGCGGAGATCGCGGCCCAGCGGGCACGCGTCGAGCAGCTCAAGGGGATCCTCGGGGCGGTCACGGGCGCCCGCGCCACCGACGCGCAGCACCTCATCGCTCTCGCCGGCGACCTCGTCGCGCGGAGCGTGTGGATCGTCGGCGGCGACGGCTGGGCCTACGACATCGGCTTCGGGGGCCTCGACCAGGTCCTCAGCTCCGGCCGGAACGTGAACATCCTCGTGCTCGACACGGAGGTGTACTCGAACACCGGCGGCCAGGCGAGCAAGGCGACGCCGCGCGGCGCCGTCGCGAAGTTCGCCGCGGCCGGCAAGTCGACCGGCAAGAAGGACCTCGGCGCGATCGCCCGCGCGTACGGCAACGTCTACGTGGCGCAGGTCGCGATGGGCGCGAACGACGCGCAGACGACGAAGGCCCTGCTCGAGGCGGACGCCTGGCCCGGGACCTCGCTCGTCATCGCGTACAGCACGTGCATCGCGCACGGCATCGACATGTCGAAGTCGATGTCCCACCAGAAGGACGCGGTCCGGAGCGGCTACTGGCCGCTGTACCGGTTCCACCCGAGCGAGGTCGAGGACGGCCAGCCGTTCAAGCTCGACTCGTCCGCGCCCACGATGCCCATCAAGGACTTCGTCGCCAACGAGACGCGGTTCGCCGTCCTCTCCCGGACGCATCCCGAGCGGGCGGCCGACCTCGCGGACCTCATCCAGGGCGACGCCGACGAGCGGTGGCGCTACTACGAGCAGCTCGCCGGCATGCACCGGAGCGTCCCGCACGTCCATCACGAGGAAGCTCAGGAGGCCGGCGAGGCTGCGCTCGAGGCCGGCGGCGAGGTCGAGCAGCTCGACGGCGACGGCCGCGAGAAGCCGGCCGCGGAGGAAGAGGCATGACCGTCGATCTCCGGACCCGTTACCTCGGCCTCGAGCTCCGATCGCCCCTCGTCGCATCCGCCTCGCCGCTCACGGGCAACGAGGACGGAGCCCGCCTCCTCGACGAGGCGGGCGTCGGGGCGATCGTGCTCCCGTCGCTCTTCGAAGAGGAGATCCTCAACGAGGAGATCCAGCTCAACCAGTCACTCGAGGCCGGCTCCGAGCAGTTCGCGGAGTCGCTCTCGTACTTCCCGAACTACCAGGAGTTCATCGGCGTCGGCGAGCGCTACCTGGACCGCCTCGCGAAGATCAAGTCGGCGGTCTCGGTCCCGGTGGTCGCGAGCCTCAACGCGACCACGCTGGGCGGGTGGGTGCGATACGCCGGGCTCATGCAGGAGGCGGGCGCGGACGCGCTGGAGGTCAACCTCTACCGCGTCGCTGCCGATCCGCGGCGGACCGCCGCCGAGATCGAGGCCAGCGACCTCGAGCTCATCGCCGCCGTCCGCTCGGCGGTGACGATCCCGCTCGCGGTCAAGCTCAGCCCGTTCTACTCGTCGTTCGCCGGCTTCGCCGGCCGGGTGGCCTCGCTCGGGGTGGACGGCCTGGTCGTCTTCAATCGCTTCTACCAGCCCGACATCGACCTCGATTCGCTCGACGTCGTCCCGCGCGTGGACCTCAGCAGGTCGTCCGACCTCCGGCTGCCCATGCGGTGGATCGCGATCCTCCGACCGCAGCTGCCGCAGGCGATCTCGCTCGCGGCGACGTCCGGCGTGCACACCGGCGGCGACGTCGTGAAGGCCGTCATGGTCGGTGCGGACGTCGCGATGATGACCTCCGCGCTCCTCCTCCACGGCCCCGCCCACGTGCACACCGTCGAGGGCGAGCTCCGTGCGTGGATGGACGCGCACGAGTACGAGTCCGTCGCCCAGATGCGCGGAAGCGCGACGCAGGCGACGGTCGGCGATCCGGACGCGTACGAGCGGGCGAACTACATGACCACGATCCACTCGTGGGTCTCGCCCGACTGGACCGGCATCTCCTGAGACGCGGGGGCGGATCGCCGCCCTCCGCACGCACCGACGGCCCGCCGCATCCGCGGCGGGCCGTCCCGCTTCACGCGTCCCTTCTTCCGCCGGTCGCCCCCGGACCCCGGCGCCTCGTCAGTGGACGAGCTGCCGATGGCTCGATCCACCGCCGAAGCGCGTGCCGAGCTCCTCCCCCACGGCCTCCGCGAGCCCGCACACCTCCATGCACACGAGGGAGACGAGCTCCGGCGTCGCGTGCCGGCCCGGCACCTCCGCGGCGACGAGCACGTCCTCGTCCACCCACAGGACCCGTGCGTACCGGAGCCGCACGTTCGCCTCGTTGATGGCGGCGAGGAGCGCCGGCCCGCAGGCGACGTCGCGGAGCACGGGCGAGAAGACCCGGATCGCGGGCGAGGGGCCGTCGAGGGTCCGGACGATCATCGCGACGTCGCCGACGCGGATGGGGATGTCGCCCATGTGGTCGCGCACGACGTGGTCGATGTGGAGGAAGTCGCGGACGCCCGCCTCCGCGGCCTCGTCCAGGTCGCCCGCGGCGTCCGACTTCCCGCCCGTCTCCGCCGCGGGACGCCCGACCCGCGCTGACGGGCCGTCCCGACCCGGCTCGAGGGGCTCGATGCCGAGGTCCGGCTCGTCGAACGCGTCGCCGTCGCCGTCGAACCTGCGGTATGCGAGCTCCGCGGGACGGCCGACACCGTAGACCTCGCGGAGCGTCCGCACGGCGAGGTGGGCGACGACCCGGAACGGCACGGGCATCGGCCACTGGCGGCTGAAGTTCCGATCCGCCGGTCCCGTGCGGCGACGGCCACTGCCAGCCGAGCGCACCCAGGGCCTCCTCCTGGTCGGGCGAGAGCGCGCGCGGGCCCTCGAGGTACGTGTTGCTCACGGCCTCGGCGCGGAACCCGGGCCGGCCGCCCTGCGCGAACTGCACGTAGTACGGCGACTCCGTCCCCGCGCGGGTCGAGATGACCAGGTACGTGCCTACGGCCATGCGCCCCAGGGCGGCCGCGAGCCGTTCCTCGAACGCGTGCCACGCCGGGGCGGCATCGGCCCCTTCCTTCGCTGCCGGGCCGGTGCGGTCATCCATCCGGCCGTCGCTCCTCATCGGTCGATCGGCGATCATCGAACCCTCCACGCATGGGCCCGCGCGCGCGTGGCTCGCGCCCGCCGGGCGACCGGACGACCGACGGCTGCCCCCGCTCCCGTCGATCGTCCGGCTCCGATCCTCATCGGCGGTGACATCGTCACCGGGCGGCGTGACAGGTGTGTGGCACGACGGTCGGGCGCGACCGCGGGGCACCGCGTTCGGGCGTGTCGTCCCGGAAGGCCGTACCCTCTGCGAGGCCCGGCGGGACGCCGGCGAAGCCCGCCCCGGAGGACCGCGTGTTCCCGTTCATGCAGCGCACCACGCCCGAGATCGGCCCCGAGCAGCTCGAGGAGCGCCTGCGGGAGGGCACGGTGCGCCTCCTCGACGTGCGCGACGACTGGGAGTACGCGCGCGGCCACGTGCCCGGCGCCGAGCACCTCCCGCTCCACCACCTGCAGCGACGGGCCCCCGAGCTCGAGCGCGACGTCCCCTACGCGGTGATCTGCGAGTCGGGCGGCCGGAGCCTCGACGCGACGGACTATCTCCTGCGGATCGGCTTCGCGGACGTCGTGTCGGTCCGCGGCGGGACCTTCGGCTGGGTACGCACGGGGCGCCCGCTCGAGCGCTGACGTCCCGGGCCGTCCCCGCCCCTGAGCCGTCTAGTCCAGGACGACCACCATCGCGAGCCAGTCCGCCCCGTCCGGGACGCGGGTCCGGTGGCCCGCCCCCGACGTGTCCTCCAGGAGGACGACGTCGCCGGGCGTGAAGACGCGGACCTCCCCGTCGCTCGTCGTCGCCTCGCAGGTGCCCGCGAGCATCACGACGTACTGGCGGCGCGGCGCCGGGTGCGGGTCCGAGTCCCACCCCGCCGGCGCCCCGATGAAGCGGACGTCCGACGCAGGGCCACGGACGGCCGAGACGCCCGATCGGCGGCGCGGGCGGCGCGAACTCGGCCAGCTCGAGCGCATCGCCCCCCTCGCCGAAGTGCGTCTCGCCGTCGGCGTCCGTCCAGATCCGCGTGTAGGCGGCCCGCATCGTCGCGTCCCTCGTGGTCCCCGGCGCCGATCGTGCCACACCGATGGCCGCGCGGCGCGCCGCCTCAGGCCGGGTCCGGGCCACCTTCCCGACGCGACTCCACCACCGAGGTCGGCGTGCCATGGACGGCGTGATCGGCATGGATCGCGGGGATCGACCCGAGCCGGCCGGCCCGGTAGTCCTCGAAGGCCGTGATGACCTCGTCCCGCGTGTTCATGACGAACGGGCCCATCCACGCCACGGGCTCGCGGATCGGTCGCCCGCCGAGCACGAGGATGTCGAGCGCCGGGTTCCGGCTCTCCTGGACGGGGTCGGCCTGCACGGCGATCGTGTCGCCCGGGCCGAAGACGGCGAGCTGGCCGGTCCTCACGGGCCGCCGCTCCTCCCCGACCGTCCCGAAGCCCGCGAGAACGTACACGAGGGCGTTGTAGTCGGGCCGCCAGGGGAGGTCGAGGCGCGCGCCGGGCGCGAGGGTCGCATGGAGGTAGGTCATCGGCGTGTACGTGGAGCCGGGGCCGGCATGGCCGGCGACCTCCCCCGCGATGACGCGGACGAGCGTCCCGCCGTCGGCGGACGAGACGAGGGCCACCTCGCTCGCGCGCAGGTCCTGGTAGCGGGGCGCGGCCCACTTCTGCGCGCGCGGCAGGTTCACCCAGAGCTGGATCCCGTGGAAGAGGCCGCCGCTGACGACGAGCGCCTCCGGCGGCTTCTCGATGTGGAGGATCCCCGCGCCCGCCGTCATCCACTGCGTGTCGCCGTTGGTGATCACGCCGCCGCCGCCGTTGCTGTCGGAGTGCTCGAAGGTGCCGTCCATCATGTACGTGACGGTCTCGAAGCCGCGGTGCGGGTGCCACGGCGTCCCCTTCGCCTCGCCCGGCGCGTACTCGACCTCGCCCATCTGGTCCATGTGCACGAAGGGGTCGAGGTCGGCGAGGTCGACGCCCCAGAACGCCCGCCGCACGGGGAACCCCTCTCCCTCGTGGGCGGACGGCGCCGTCGTGACGCTCACGACCGGGCGCGGCCGCGCGACGAGCGGGTCCGGGACGGGGATCCGCGAGAGGACGGTGATGTCGGGGACGGTGACGGCGGGCATGGTGGCGGCCTCGGATCCTGCCGGCCCTCCTGCGGGCGCGGCTGCGTGATGACTTCCAGATAGTTGCACACGCAACCACCAGCGTCAAGCGGGAGCGGCGCCCCCGGCCCCGAGGTCGCCCGCGAGATAGCGCTGGATCGACGGTCCGATCGCCCGTGCGAGCACGTCGACGTCCGCGGTCGCGATCGGCTCCACCTCCACCACGTAGCGGGCCATGGCGAGCCCGACGAGCTGGGTCCCCACCAGCGTCGCGCGGAGGCGCGCGTCCGGCCGGGCGATCGCCCGTGCGAGCGCGAGGAACGGACCCTCGGACAGGACGTGGCGGAGCATCGTCGCGGCCGCCGCGTCCGAGGCGGCCGACCGGACGAGGCCGAGGATGACGGCGCGGAAGGCGGGGGCCTCCCACAGCTCCAGCACGTAGCGGACGAGCCGCTCCCCGATCGTGTCGGGCGGGCCGTCGAGCACGGCCGCCACCGCCACCTCGAAGTCGACGGGGAACCCGGCCTCCATGGTCGCCACGAAGAGCCGCTGCTTGGGGCCGAAGTAGTGGTGGACGAGCGCCGGGTCGACGCCGGCCCTGGCCGCGATCCCGCGGATCGTCGCGCCGTCGTACCCGAGCGCGCCGAACTCGGCCCGGGCCGACGTGAGGATCCGTGCGCGCGTCGCCTGGCCGTCCGGCCGGCGGCCCGGGCGGCCGGCTGCCGCCGCCCGGGTCACGCGATATCCCGGCGGATCGTGCGGGACGCCACGACCGCGAAGAGGACCGCGAACCCCGTCAGCACGAGGAGGTCCACCTGCACGGCCGTCACCGACAGGTCGGCGCCGCGGATGAAGACCTGCTTCAGGCCGTCCACCGCGTAGGTGAGCGGCATGACGAACGTGAGCGGCTGGAGGATCTCCGGCAGCGTCGCCACGGGGAAGAGGACGCCCGAGAGGAGGAACTGCGGGACGATGACGATCGGGATGAACTGGATGACCTGGAGCTCGGTCCGGGCGAATGTCGAGAGGAAGATCCCCAGGCTGACCGCGCCCATCGCAGCGAGGATGACCACGACGTACGCGAGGAGCGGGTTGCCGGCGACGTGGATCCCGAGGCCGATCGAGAAGGCCGGTAGCGGACCGATCGACGGGACCGCGATGGAGCCGAGGACCCAGGTCATGATGAGGGCCACCTGGATCATCGCGAAGACCCCGAAGCCCAATGTGTAGCCGGTGACGATCTCGCCGCGCGTGACCGGCGTGGCCATGAGCCGCTCGAGCGTGCCGCCGGTGCGCTCCCGGAGGAAGCTCACGCCGGTGAGGATGTACACGAAGAAGTAGGCGAAGAACGCGACGAGGGCGGGGGCGAAGTTCGTGATGGGATCGCTCGACGGCGTGCCGTAGACCGTCGCGTGCACGATCGTCGGCGGGGTGACGCCCGTGATCGATGCGGCCGCGGCGACGAGCGCCTTCGAGACGGCCGCGACCTGGCTCCCCTCCCCGCCCGGGTCCATCCCGTTCGTGATGACGGTGATCGTGGCGCCGCCGGAGCCGAGGCCGGCAGGGAGGACGACGCCGACCGAGGCCGTGTGGTCCGCGATCATCGACTCGGCGGCCGCCTGGTCAGGGGCGGTGGTGACGGTCGCGCCCTCGGCCTCGAGCGCCGTGGTGAGCGCGGCCGTGTAGACCGTGCCGGGCATCCCGGCCATGTTCACGATGACCGCGTCCACCTGCGGGGCCTGTCCCTCGCGGAGGATGAACGTCACGAGGCCGGTGATGACGATCGGCGCGATGAAGAGGAGCGCGATCGACGGCCGGTCGCGCCGGATCTCCTGCGCGACGCGCCGGAAGAGCGCGACGGTCCGCCTGCGGCTCATCGGGCCGCCTCCCCGTCGCCGGCGAAGTGGAGGAACGCGGCCTCGAGGTCCGCCGTCCCCGCACGCGCCCGGAGCTCGTCGCCCGTCCCGCGGGCGATCACCTGTCCGGCACGGACGAAGAGCAGCTCGTCGCAGCGGTCGGCCTCGTCCATCACGTGGCTCGAGACGACGATCGTCGCGCCTGCGTCCGCGAGCGCCCGGAAGTGGCTCCAGAACTGGACGCGGAGGAGCGGGTCCACGCCGACCGTGGGCTCGTCGAGGAAGACGACCGGTGGCCGGTGGACGATCGCGCAGGCGAGCGAGAGCCGCCGCCGCTGGCCGCCCGACAGCGTCCCCGTGATCGCCCGCCGGCGGTCGGCGAGCTCGACCACCGCGAGCGCGTCCTCGACCGGCCCGTCCGCCCCGACGCCGTACATCGCGGCGAAGAACCGCATGTTCTCCTCGACCGAGAGCGCCGGGTAGACGCCGTCGCTCTGGGTCATGTACCCGATCCTCGCGAGCGCCGACCGGGACGGCATCGGCGTCCCGAGGACCTCCGCGTGCCCGGCGGTCGCGCGGGCGAGGCCCACGAGCAGCCGGATGAGCGTGGTCTTGCCCGAGCCGTTCGGGCCAAGCAGGCCGTAGATGTGGCCCGGCGCGAGGTCGAACGTCACGTCGTCCACGGCCCGGATCGCGCCGAAGGTCTTCACGAGGCCGGTCGCCCGGATCGCGGGCGCGGCCACCTCGGCCGCCACGGGTGCCGTCGCCATCGACCGATCCCCTCCTCGACCGTCCGGGCGCGCACCGCGGGGCCGCGCGGCCGCGGATCGGCCGGTTCAACAGTTGTTAAATCATCGTACGCCCGCAGGGAAGGGGCCGCGCGATGCGCATCGCCCCGGTCCGGCATCCGCGCGCCCTGCGCGACCGATGTCCTTCCTGCCACCATGAGGCGGCGTCCCGGCCGGCCTGAAGAATCGAGGAGCGCATGAACGACGTCACGATCCGCGTCCGGGACAACGGCAACCTGAAGGTCGAGGGGCCGGTCACGCTCCTCGACGGCGAGGGCAACGAGATCGCGGTCCCCGCGGGCCAGGCGGTCTTCCTGTGCCGCTGCGGACATTCGAACGAGAAGCCCTTCTGCGACGGGTCGCATCGCGCCGCGGAGTTCTCCTCCGTGGTCCGCGCGGCCGAGGTCGCGGCGAAGGCCTGACGCCGGGCGCGGCGGTCACCCGGGGTCGGTCGGCTATCCTGCGCCGATGGAGATCGGCGTCTACACCTTCGGCGAGGTCGCCCTCGACCCGTCCGGCGTCGCGCAGGACCCGGGAGACCGGCTGCGCGACCTCATCGACGAGATCGTCCTCGCCGACGAGGTCGGACTCGACGTGTTCGGCGTGGGCGAGCACCACCGGCCCGACTTCGTCGTCTCGGCGCCGGCGGTCGTCCTGGCGGCGGCGTCGACGCTGACGAAGCGGATCCGCCTGACGAGCGCGGTGAACGTCCTCAGCTCGGACGATCCCGTGCGGGTCTTCCAGGAGTTCGCGACGGTCGACCGGATCTCCGGCGGGCGCGCCGAGATCATGGCCGGTCGAGGGTCGTTCATCGAGTCCTTCCCGCTCTTCGGCTACCAGCTGGGCGACTACGACGCGCTGTTCGAGGAGAAGCTCGAGCTGCTCCTGCGGATCCGCGCCTCCGAGCGGGTGTCGTGGCCGGGCGGCTTCCGGCCGCGGATCGACGACCTCGGTGTCTACCCGCGCCCCGTGCAGGATCCCCTGCCCGTGTGGATCGCGGTCGGCGGGACGCCTCGGTCCGCGGTCCGCGCCGGCGCCCTGGGCCTCCCGATGGCGATCGCGATCATCGGCGGGATGCCCGAGCGCTTCGCGCCCCTCGCCCAGCTGCACCGCGACGCGGCGGAGGCGGCGGGCGTTCGTCCCGGCGCCGCGCCTGAGCATCAACTCCCACGGGTTCATCGCGGAGACCTCGCAGGAGGCCGCCGACCTCGCGTTCCCGGCCCTGTCGGCCGTGATGAACCGGATCGCCCGGGAGCGCGGCTTCGCGCCCATGGACCGCGCCTCGTTCGATGCCGCGCGGGGCCTCCGCGGAGCGGACTTCGTCGGGAGCCCCGCCGAGGTCGTGGACAAGATCCTCTTCCAGCACGCGATCTTCGGGCACGACCGCTTCCTCCTCCAGGTCTTCGGCGGCGGGATGCCCCACGCGCGGGTCATGCGGGCGATCGAGCTGCTCGGCACGGAGGTCGCGCCGGCGGTGCGGAAGGCGCTCGGCGGCGGCACGGCGGGACCGGAGGGGGCGGTGCGGACGGATGCGGTGGCGGGAGGCGCGAGCCATGTCGATTGACCCGGCCCGCGTCGCCCTGGAGGACGCCCTCGCGGGCCGCGGCGAGCACGAGCTCTTCCCCTGCGACCCCGCGCTCGCGGACACCGCGGCGTTCTGCGCCGCATACGGGTTCGCGCTCGGCGATTCCGCGAACACGATCCTCGTCGCCGGCAAGAGCACCCCGCCGGTCTACGCGGCGTGCGTCGTCCTCGCGACGCACCGGCTCGACGTGAACCGCAGCGTGCGGAACCGGCTGGGGACGCGGAAGGCGTCCTTCGCGTCGCCGGACGAGACCCGGGAGCTCACCGGGCACGAGATCGGCGGCGTGACGGTCTTCGGCCTGCCCGAGGGCCTGCCGATCCTCGTCGACGCGACGGTGATGGAACGGGAGCGGATCGTCCTGGGCGGCGGCAGCCGGTCGTGGAAGGTGATCGCCCCGCCGTCGATCCTCCTGACGCTCCCGGGCGTCGAGGTGGTGGAAGGGCTCGCGAGCCCCGCCGCCTGAGTCGCACGGCGGAGTCGGCGACGCATCGCGGCCGGCTGCGTGCGCCGCTACCGGACGGCGATCGTCACCGTGAAGGTCTGGACGGGCGGCACGCCGGATTCCCACGGCCGCGCGTACTCCGCCGTGAACGTGGTCGTCCCCGCCGTCACGGCGTGGAACCCCCACGTCTGGATCCCGCCGGCTCCGACGACCCCGGACGCCACCGCGTCCGCCACGTAGACGCCGTCGATCGGCGAGTCCGCTGCGAGGACGGCCGGGTCGGGGACGGAGGTGACGACCCAGCTGTAGCCCGTGGTGGGATTCGACGCGAGGGAGATGGCGATCGGCGTGGATGCATCGACCGTGACGGTCGTCCCGTTCGCGGACCCATCGAGGTGGACCGTCTCCGGGACGGAAGAGCCGGACGGCTGCGGCGAAGCGCCGCCGGACCCACCGTCGCACGCGACGAGCGCGACGGCGAGGAGCGGGAGCAGCGCGAGGGAGCGGAGCATCGGAGACCTCTCGGCTGGTGTCAGGCGGCCGCGGTGCCGCCGTGCCGTGGACGGCCGCGGCGCGGAGGCCCCGGTTCCGCGAGCCCGTCATGCAGTTCGACCTGGGGAGTGGCGAGCGACGTCCGTGATCTCGGTCGAGCCGCGACGACCCCGCGCCGAGCGCGCGGGACGACGCGGTGGGTCGCTCCCCCGCCGTGGGAGCGCCCGATCCTTCGTCCGGCACCCCCGCGCGGTGGCTGAGTGACAGGCCCGCGCCGGCGCTCGCGGGGCCGGCCCCCCGCTCAGCCCAGCTCGACCGCGCGCTTCGAGAGCCCCCACCAGAACCCGTCGATCCGCGTCTCCGGCGGGGCGTCCGGCGCCGTCGCGGCGCCGAGTGCGACGAAGAGGGGCGCGAAGTGCTCGACGGTCGGGTGCGCGTACGGCATCCCGGGACCCTTCTCGCGGAAGGCGAAGAGGGTGTCGATATCGCCGGCGGCGAGCGCCTCGGCGGCCCAGCGGTCGAACTCCACCGACCACGCCGGCGCGGTCCCCGTGTGGCCCATGTACGCGTGGATGAACGGGAGCCCGTGGGTCATGAAGCCGCTCCCGACGATGAGGACGCCCTCGTCGCGGAGCGGTGCCAGCCGCCGCCCGACCGCGAACAGGTGCTCCGGGTCGAGGTCCGGCATCGACACCTGGAGCGTGGGGATGTCCGCCTCCGGGTACATCGCCATGAGCGGGACCCATGCGCCGTGGTCGAGGCCGCGGCCGGGATCCTGCGCGACCGGCTCCGTGGCGGGCATGAGCCCGCGGACCTTCGCGGCGAGATCCGGTGCGCCGGGGGCCGGGTACGTGAGCTCGTAGTAGTGGCGGGGGAAGCCGTAGAAGTCGTAGACGAGCGGGACGCGCGCGGTCGCCCCGACGGTCATCGGCGCCGACTCCCAGTGCGCGCTGACGATGAGGATGGCCGTCGGGCGCCGCATCGCCCCGGACCACCCCGCGAGCTCCGACATCCACACGGGATCCTCGAGCAGCGGCGGCGCGCCGTGGCCCAGGTAGAGCGCGGGCATGCGGCCCGGGACCGGGCTCGCGGCCGCTTCGGTCGCTGCGTGGGAGGTCGGGTCGGTCATCGGGTGCTCCGGGCTGCGGGACGCCGGCCGCCTGTCGCGGCCACCGAAAGCGTACCGCGGGTGCGGTTCGGCCTTCCATGGCGGCCTCCGACCGTGCACAATCGCCCCCCAAGGAGGGCCCGCCATGCACGGTGACCGAGCCGAGATCATCCGCGACCTCGCCGCCATCGTCCTCGCCGCGGTCGCTTGCCCGCTCGCGTGGTTCGGTGGCGGCTTCGTCGGCTGTGCGACCCAGGGCTTCAACGCGACCTGTGCGATGAGCGGGGTCGTCATCGCACCCCCGGTCCTCATCCTCGCGGGCCTCATCGCTGCTGCGCTCACGCGAGGCCTGTGGGGCTACGCGTGGGTGGTCCTGGGGGTGGTCGTGGGGATGTTCCTGATCTTCGGGATCGTCCTGGTGGGCGGGACCTTCCTGCCCGTGGACCCCATCACGGGGATCATCGCGACGCTGTGGTTCCTCGCCCCGGTCTCGCTCGGGTACTTCTTCGGGCGCTTCATCGCGTGGTTCGCCCGGGCATGGCGCCAGGCAGGCCCGGGCGACGGCGGGGCGTCCGGGGGCGCGTCCGCGGGGAGCTGACCGACCGAGCGCGGCTCAGACGTTCCGAGGAACGCCGCCGATGAGCTTGCCGATCGTGCACATGAACCGGTGCCCGCCGTCCGACGCCTTCCCGAACATGAGCGGACAGCCGCCGGGGATCACCGTCATCCCGCTCTTCCGCGCCAGCTGGACGGCGTCGTCCGAGACGCTGCCCCCACCGAACGAACGGTGCAGCCACACGCGCGTGATCCCGAGGCTCGCGCACTCCTCGACCACCGACTTCGCGGCCGACGGGGCGGTCGCGATGACGACGACGTCCACGCCCCCGGGGATCGCCGCGAGGTTCGGATAGGCCTTGTCGCCCTCGAGCGTCTCGGCGTTCGGGTTGACCGGGAAGACCGTGTACCCGCGGTCCCGCAGCCGAAGGTAGACCGCGTTGCCTGAGTGGGCGCCCCCGTTCCGCGAGACGCCCGCGACCGCGATCCGGTCGTGCGAGAGGAACTCCGCCGCTGCGTCGGCGATCGCCGTCATGCCGTCTCTCCCTCCGCCGGTCCGCCCGCGCCGCCGGCGAGCTCCCGCGCGATGCGCTTCTGCCCATGTCCTGACGTCCGTCCACGGGCGGTAGTCGCCCTCGGGCGTGCGCAGCGCCGACGTGAGCACCTTCTCCCCGAGCCCCAGCTGCGACCGGTCGATCCTGCCGGCGAAGACCTGGTGGGCGCGTGCGTGCGTGGCCGCGACGATCTCCGCCATCTCCTCCGGCTCCTCGGCCGGCGGCGGCGGGTCGCCGATGGGCCCGCTCGAGAACAGCCAGACGGGGATGGCCGCCAGCTCGTCCGACAGGCGATCGACGAGGTCGCGGGCCGGCGCCATCCAGTTGTTCATGTAGATGGCGCTGCCGATGACCGCCGCGTCGTACCCGTCGAGGGACACGACGTCGTCCGGCGCGACGACCTGGGCGTCCAGTCCGGCATCGGTCAGCGTGGACGCGATCTCCGCGGCCATCTCGGCAGTGGAGCCGTGCCGCGAGGCCGCGCTCACCAGGACCCGCATCGTCGCCTCCCCTCGCCCATCCGACGGGCATCGCGCGCGGCACGGCCGGACGGCCGTCCGCGCATGCATGCCCGCCGCGAGCGAGCATGCGACACGGTCGCGCATCTCGCCACCCGGTTTGAGTGCCGGATGGCGCGGCGGGCCGGGACCAAAGGGCCGCGCCGGGTAGAGTCCTCGCATGCAGGACGATACCGGCGATCGCGGCACCGTGGATCCCGCCCCGGCGGGACGCCCCGGGATCGGCGCGCGCGTCTCGGCCTGGGCGCACGGCGCCATCCAGCCGGTCCCCTGGACCCTGGCCGCGATCGCCGTGGGCTTCGCCGGCGTCCTGGTCGCCGAGCGGGCCGCGACGCTCGCGCCCGTCGCCCTGCCGCTCCTCCTCGCGACGGGGCTCATCGGCGCCCTGCTCCGCGACGGCTGGGGCGGCGCGGGATGGACGTGGGTCGGAGGCGCGCTCGCCGAGGTCTTCGGCGCGCTCGCCTACCTCGCGACGCGACCGGCCGTGGACGCCCAGTGGGACGGCCTCGTCCCGCTCTTCCTCGCGGGCGGCCTGATGCTCTTCGCGGGCCTCTTCTTCGCGTCGTTCCTCGTGACGTCCACGCTGCGACGCCTGCTCTCGCGGCGGACCGCCGACCTCTCGATCGCCGCCTGCGCGGTCGGCCTCGTCGTGGTCGCGATCCTCGTCGCGCTCACCGGGCCCACCGGAGAGGCGCCGGGCCCTGCCCCGACGACGCCCCCGTCGGCCGCCTCCCGTATCCTTCGCGCATGACGCTGTACCGCCTCCTCCACGGCAACGGCTCCGCGGAGCCGCCGCTCGTCGAGCCCACCCTGATCGCCGCGTTCGACGGCTGGGTGGACGCCGGATCCGCCGCCACCGCGGCCGCGGATCACCTCGCCGGGGAGGGGCGCGTCGTCGTGAGCTTCGACGCGGATCGGCTCTACGACTACCGTGCGCGTCGCCCGACGCTCGAGATCGTGGACGGCCGTCCGGGCGCGCTGACGTGGCCCGAGCTCCGGATCCGCCGGAGCACGGTCGGGTCGCGGGACATCCTGGTCCTCAGCGGCCCGGAGCCCGACTTCCGCTGGCACGAGCTGACGGGCGCGCTCGTCGAGATCGCGCGCGAGCTCGGGGTGGTGGAGTGGCTCAGCCTCGGCGCCATCCCCGCCGGCGTCCCGCACACGCGCCCGGTCCCGCTCATGGGCACCGAGTCGCAGCCCGGCCTCCTGCGCGGCGACGTGGCGCCCGGCCCATCGGGCGTGCTCCGCGTCCCGGCCGCCGCGATCTCGGTGATCGACAAGGCGGTCTCGGCCGCCGGCCTCCCCGCCGTCGGCTACTACGCGCAGGTCCCGCACTACGTCTCGGGCCCGTACCCGGACGCGTCGATCGCGCTCATCCGCGCCGTCGGCCGGCGCCTCGGCGCCGAGCTCGCCGTGGACGAGCTGGAGGAGGAGGCGCGCGGGATCCGGACGCGCCTCGACGCGGCCGTCGCGGTGGACGAGTCCACGCGGGCGTACGTGGAGCGGCTGGAGGTCACGGCGGACGAGACCTCCGGACCCTCGTCCGGGGACCTCATCGGCGAGATCGAGCGGTTCCTGCGCAGCCAGGGGAGCGGCGGCAACCTCCCGAACTGACGCCGAGGGCGCCGCCGGACCCGTCGGCCGACGCCCGCGGCGGCCGACCGCCCTGCCCGTTCGCCGCCCCGTCAGGCGGGGACGGCGAACGCGACGATGACGACGGCGAGCGACGCGACCGCCTCGACGGCCCCCACCTGGACGGGCCTGCAGCGGCCTCGGCGTCCCGGCGAGCCGGCGCTGCACGAGCGGCAGCGCGATCGCCCGCGCCGTCAGGCCCAGCGCGACGACCGCGTATGCGGCCGGCAGCCAGATCGCCGCGGCGGCGACGAGCGCCACGTGGAACGCGGCCGAGCCCACGGCGAACGCGGTGTTCCCGCGCTCGCGGATGACCGACCGGACGACGAGGACGGTCCCGACGAGGTAGGCCGCGGAGATCGCCGTGTAGACCGCGACGGTCGGCGGGTCGAAGGCGCCGGAGACGTACGCGGCGACCGGCGTGAGCACGAGCGCCTCGACGACCTGGGCGAGCGAGTCGCCGATCTCCCGGCGCGCGCCGGGACGCGCCCCGAGGAGCGCGATCGCCGCGGCGGGGACGACGACGGCGCCGGCGACGACGATCGCCGGGTGCGAGGCGACGAGGAGCAGCGCGAGGATCCCGAACGCCGTCCCGTAGACGCGGAGCGAGAGGAGGTACGACGGTCGGCGGCGGGCGCGCGACCACGCCTGCCAGGTGGCCGAGAGGAGGTACCCCGCGACGGCGGCCGCCGCGAGGACGACCTGCCACGGGTCGGGCCGGCTCGCGGCGACCCCGAGGAGCAGGGGCACGGCGAGCATCGCCCACGCGCCGTGCTGGTGCGGGAACCAGAGCGAGCGGGAGGCGGCCGGTTCCGGCGGCGGCCGCCGCTCCCGGGCGCGGGGACGCGCCGCCCGGGGCGGTCGTCATCGCATCGCGTCCCCGCCGGCGAGTCGGATGGTCCATCCCCACCGGTACGTGCCCGGACCCACGAGGTACGCGGGGAGCGTGTCCGGCCCGCAGCTGGCGGTCCCGAGGCCGCGGTGGGCGGCATCGAACGTCACGATGGTCTCCGGGCGCTGCCGGACCTCCTCGGCATGCGTCGCGGCGGCCAGGTCGGCGGCACGGACGTGCATGACCGACGCCTGGACCGGCGCGACGAACGAGATGCGGACCGTGCGGGACGGGTCGGCGGGATCGCCCAGCTCGATCCACCGGACGTCCGCATGGCCGCCGCTCTCCTGCGGCCGGACGTACGGGACGTACTGGTCGGTCACCGCGGAGCGCCACCGCCCCACGACGCCCGCGCGCTTCCGGTCGGGGTATGTCTCGTGGGGCCCGCTGCCGTACCACTCGAGCGTCTCGAGGCCGGGCGCGAGCTCGAGGACGGTCCCGATCCGCGGGATGTCGGGGAGCCCGTCCGGGACGACCGCCTCCTCGACCACGTTCACCCCGCCGCCGGCGAGGGGCGTGATCGTCGCGGTGTGCGGGATCTCGTGGCCCGCCGGCGTGCGGTAGACGCTCCGCACGACGAACCCGTGGTCCATGCCGTCGACGCGGACGAAGCGCCGCTCGAGCCGGTCGAGGCCGGCGGCCTCCCAGGCGGGCGAGATCCCGCCGAACCGGTCGTTGTCCGTGGGCGCGCGCCAGAGGGTGAGCGCCGGCGGGAGCGCGAAGGTCGGGTGGACGAGCCGCCCCTCCGCGTCGAGGGAGAAGGCAGGAGCGGCCGCCGAGGGCGCTCGGCGGCCGGCCCGCCGCGACGGCGGCTCGGCAGGCGGTGCGGCCGCCGGGGATACGTCGCCGCCATCGCCGCGCCCGTGGCCCCGCCCGCCGCGACGGCGACGGGCATCTGCGTCCAGCCGACCTCGAAGCCGGCGGGCGCCCAGGCGGCCTCCGCGGCCGTGAGGAACCGGACGGTGAGGAACGCCTCGCCGCCCGGGCCGGGCGGGGCCCAGCCGGGGATCGCCACCGTCGCGGCCGCGCCGGCCGGAAGGGGCGGGAGCGGGAGGTCTCCCCCACCCCGGCTCTCGCCGTCGACCGTCAGCTCCCACGTCGCGCGGAGCCACGACAGGTCGGCGAAATGGCGCCGGTTCGTGATCGACCACGCGGCCCGCGGCGAGCCCCGGGTCGGACGGGTCGGCCGCCGCGCGCGCCGGCGCCGCGATCCACTTGTGCTCCAGGAGGCCGGGCTTCGGCGTCCGGTCCGGCCAGACGAGCCCGTCGCAGCAGAAGTTCATGTCGTTGGGGACGTCGCCGAAGTCGCCGCCGTACGCCCAGCGCGTCGTGCCGTCCGGCAGCCGCTGGACGAGGCCGTGGTCCCACCACTCCCAGATGAACCCGCCCTGGAGGCCGGGCGTGCTCTCGATCGCGTCCCAGTACTCGCCGAGCGTCCCGTTGCTGTTCCCCATCGCGTGCGAGTACTCGCACATGATCAGCGGGTGGCGCTGCCGCCCCGATCGGGCGTGGTCCACGATCGCGTCCACGTGCGGGTACATCGGGCACGTGAGGTCGCTCGCGGTCTGGGGGCTCGCCCAGTCCCATGCGATCGCGCCCTCGTAGTGGAGGGGGCGGGAGGGGTCGTATCGGCGGAGCCAGCCCGCGGCCGCGTCGTGGTTCGCGCCGTAGCCGGACTCGTTGCCGAGCGACCAGGCGATGACCGACGCGTGGTTCTTGTCGCGCAGGGCCATCCGCGCGACGCGGTCCACCCACGCGGCGAGATAGCGCGGGTCCTCGCAGAGGGTCTCGGTGAACGCGTGCGACTCGATGTCCGCCTCGGCGATCACGTACATCCCCAGCTCGTCGGTCGTCTCGAGGAACGCGGGGTCGTTGGGGTAGTGCGAGGTGCGGATCGCGTTGAAGCCGAAGCGCTTCATGAGCACCACGTCGGCGCGGATCGACTCGGCCGAGACGGTCCGCCCGGTGTACCGGTCGAAGTCGTGGCGGTTGACGCCGCGGATGAAGACGCGCTTGCCGTTGACGAGCAGGTCGCGCCCCACGACCTCCACCCGGCGGAAGCCGACCCGGACGCGCGCCTCCTCCACCGCCTCGCCCGACGGGGACCGGAGGACGACCGTCAGGCCGTAGAGGACCGGGTCCTCGGCCGACCAGGGGCGGATCCCGGGGATGGACGCGCGCAGGACCCCGACCCCGTCCGCCGGCGGGTCGAACGTGGGCCGGAGCGTCGCCCACTCGGCCGCCTCCTGCGGCGTGAGCGGGGCGTTGGCGATCGCCTTCGACCCGAGCCCGTGCAGGAGCCGGCTCATGTGGGGCGGGACGGGCCGGTTCGCCGCGGGGACGGGGGCGGTGAGCGCGCCTGCGCGACCGTCGAGCCGCAGCTCCACCGACCACCCCGGCTCGGGCGCACCCGGGAACCCGACCGTCGCGGACACGTCGAGCGTCCCGGTCGTCCCGTCCTGCTCCAGGCCCGCCGTCGCCCGCACGTCCGCGAGATGGACGCTCCCCGTGGCGTAGAGGAAGACCGGCCGCGTGACCCCACCGTGCCACCACTGGTCCTGGTCCTCGATGTACGTCGCGTCCGACCACTTGACGACCCGAAGGCGGATCGCGTTCGTCCCCGGGCGGACCACGTCCGTCACGTCGAACTCGGCGGCGAGGTGCGAGTCCTTGCTCACGCCCACCTCGTGCCCGTTCACGGTCGCGATGAGGACGCTCTCCGCGGCGCCGACGTGCAGGACGATCCGCCGGCCGGTCCAGGCGGCCGGCAGCTCGAACGTCCGCTCGTAGACGCCGGTCGGGTTCGCCTCCGGGACGTACGGGGCGACCCCGCTCCACGGCATCCGGATGTTCGTGTACCACGGGAGGTCCGACGTGCCCTGCATCGTCCACGCGCCCGGAACGGCGATCTCGCGCCACGCGTCCCCGGGCTCCGCGTCGGCGCGGTCGAGCAGCTGGAAGCGCCACGTCCCGTCGAGGTCGAGGCGGTCGCCGTGCGGGACGCTGTGCATCGCCAGGCGGCCGACGGACGTCAGCTCGGGGGTGGTCCAGGGCGTGGGCATCGGGCGACCTCGCGGTGGGGTGGACCTGCACGGGGGACGGTCGGTCGCCTTCCATGGTAGCGCCCGGAATCGTGGGGCGCCCCGCGCGGCTCCGGGCCGTTTGACGCGTCGCCGGGCCGGGCGCACGCTCGACCCGACGCGGACGGGAGGTGACGGTGGCCAGGAAGCAGAAGAGGCCCGGGCCTGCCGCCGTGCTCGGCGGGATCATCGCCGGGTTCGACCAGCAGGTCTTCCGGACGACCCCGCCGCCGCACGAGCTCGTCCACCACGCGCGCCCCGACGACCCGGTCCCCACGAAGGACGGCGGGCTCCTGCACATCGGGATCCCCGGCATCTCGTTCCCCGACGCCGTGGCCGGCGCCGAGTCCGCCGACGAGGGCGAGGAGCCTCAGGCGGAGGCGTCGCCCGCGCCGGACGCCCGCCGGTAGCCCCACTGGTAGACGTACGGCAGGACGAAGAGCGCGGCGATCGCGCACAGCTCCACGACCGGGTCCTTGCCGCCGGCCAGGTCCGCGAGCAGGACGATGAGCGCGAACAGCGTCGCGAGCGCACCGACGATCGGGATGATCCGGATGCTCCGGGTCGCCGTCGCGACCCGGGCGTTCGCGACGTTCACGAAGAAGAAGACCGCGAGGAAGCCGGCGCTGGCGGCCGCCGAGAGCGCATGGAGGTCGAGGAACGCAGCGCAGATGACGGCGAGCACCATGATCGCGAGGAGCCCCACGGGATGGCGGCCCCAGGCCTCCCTTCCGGCCACCTCGGGCGCCTCGTCCTCCTCCGCGAGCATGACCGGGAGCTTGGACGCGCCGAAGTAGTCGGCGTTGATCGCCGAGGCGGTGGCGAGCAGGGCGCCCACCGCGAGGAGCGTCCCGCCGATCGGCCCCATCACCGCGTCGGCCGCTGTCGCGAGGACGCTCGACTGCGACGTCACGATGGCCGGGAGCGGGAGATAGCCGAGCGTCACGACGACGATGAGCAGGTAGAGGACCATCGCCGCGGTGACGCTGCCGAAGAACGCGATCGGGAGGGTCCTGCGCGGGTCCGCGATGCGGTCGGATGCGTTCGCGATGAGCTCGAAGCCCTCGTACGAGAGGAAGACGAGCATCCCCGCCGCGATGATCGGCATCGGCCCCTTCCAGGTCTCGGGCCCGAGGCGCTCCCAGACGATCCCCCCGCCGACGAACCCGGCCACCACGAAGAGCCCGAGGATCGCGAGCTTGCCCACGTTGAAGACCCCCTCGGTCTTCGACACGAGCCCCGGCCCCACGAGGTTGACCCCGGCGAGGATGACGATGACGCCGATCTCGAGCGGCGGGACGGCCGCGGCCCGCGCGTCCTCCGGCAGGAGGGTGACCGCGTACGACGCGAACGCCGAGGCGTACAGGGCGAGGATCACGACGTAGGAGAGCACGAGCATCGTCGAGGTCCCGCCGGCGAGCACGCCGGTCCCGAACGCACGGTCGAGGAACCGGACCGTCCCGCCCTTCGACGGGAACGCCAGCGAGAGGCGGGCGTACGAGTAGGCCGTGACGAGCGCCAGCGCGCCCCCGACGAGGAACGAGAGCCACGCTGCCCCGCCCGCCTCGGAGGCCGCGAGGCCGATCGTCGCGAAGATGCCCCCGCCCACGATCCCGCCGATCCCGATCGAGAAGGCGCCGCCGACGCCGACAGGGGGTTCCTTGGCCGTGCCGCCGGCCGTGGGCGGGCCGCCGCGCGCCGTGCCCGCGGTCGCAGGCGGGTCCGCAGGCGCACCTGCGCTCGTCGGGAGGATCTCCGGAGCGCTCATCGTCGTCGATGGTAGCGCTCGCGCAGGGCCGTCCGTGCCTTGACGCGGCAGTCGGCGCGTGGTGCCATGTGACCGTGCCCCCGGACCATCCCCTCGACCTCGACGCGCTGCCGGAGCACGTCCGCGCGAACCGCGCGTACTGGACGGCGTCGGCGCCCGGGTACGCGGCCGCGGGCGAGCGCGCGTGGGCGTCCGAGCCGTCCTGGGGGGTCTGGGGCGTCCCGGAGACGGAGCTCCACCTGATCGACGACGTCGACGGCCTCGACGCGATCGAGCTCGGCTGCGGGACGGCGTACGTCTCGGCCTGGCTCGCGCGGCTCGGCGCACGCCCGGTGGGCGTCGACGTCACCGAGGCCCAGCTCGCGACGGCACGGCGGCTCCAGGAGGCGCACGGCCTCCACTTCCCGCTCATCCACGCGAGCGCCGAGGACGTCCCCCTCCCGGACGCGTCGTTCGACCTCGCGATCAGCGAGTACGGCGCGAGCATCTGGTGCGCCCCGGAGCGGTGGATCGCCGAGGCGTCGCGGCTGCTCCGGCCCGGCGGCCGCCTCGTCTTCCTCGTGAACGGGACGCTGCTCATGCTCACGTGGCCGGAGGAGACGGGCTCCCCCGCCGGGGATCGGCTCCTGCGCCCGTACTTCGGGATGCGCGCGTTCACGTGGGCCGGCGAGGAGAGCGTCTCGTTCCACCTGGGGTACGGCGCGATGATCCGCCTCCTGCGGGCGAACGGGTTCGACGTGGAGGACCTGGTCGAGATCCGGCCGCCCGAGGGCGCGACGACCGGCTCCGCCGACTTCACGCTCGAATGGTCACGGCGATGGCCGTGCGAAGAGGTGTGGGTCGCGCGGAAGCGCGGCTGAGGGCGTCGACCCGGAGGGTCCGGCCCTCGAGGTGCGAGGCATGGAGGACGAGATGAGCGAGTTCGAGATCCGCGAGGAGCCCCGGCGGCGGACGGCCGTCGTCCACGGCTCGATGCCGCAGTCGGAGATGCCGGGGTTCATGGACGGGGTCTTCCCCCGCCTCTTCCACGCGATCGGGGCCGCCGGGCTCGTCCCGGGCGGCGCGCCGTTCTCGCGCTACTTCGCCTTCGCACCGGAGCGCGTCGAGTTCGAGGTCGGCGTCACGATCGCGGAGATCCCCGGGATGCCGGAGCGCGCGTTCGACGGCTCCGGGGGCGTCCAGCCCGGCGAGCTCCCCGCCGGCCAGGTCGCCGTCGGCTGGCACGTGGGCCCGTACGAGACGATCGCGAGCACCTACGAGCGCCTGATGGCGTGGGTCGCAGAGCAGGGCCGCGAGCCTTCCGGCGCCATGTGGGAGGTCTACACGACCGATCCGAGCACGGAGCCCGACCCCGCGAACTGGCGGACCCAGATCTTCGTCCCGCTCGCCTGACGGCCCGCCGATGCCCGAAGGCCACACGATCCACCGGCTCGCCCGCGCGCTGACGGCGCGCCTCGGCGACCGCGACGTCCGGGCGTCCAGCCCGCAGGGTCGCTTCGCGGACGAGGCGGCGATCATCGACGGGATGCACCTCCGGCGCGTGAGCGCGCACGGCAAGCACCTCTTCGTGGAGTACGCCGGCCGTGGCGCGCCGGTCGTCCACATCCACCTGGGGCTCGGGGGCCGGATCGCCGTCGCGGACGGACCCGCGCCGGAGCCGCGCGGCGCGATCCGTCTCCGGCTGGAGACGGAGGGGGCGTACGCCGACGTCCGCGCGCCGACGATCTGCACCCTCATCGACCCCAGGGAGCAGAAGGCGCTCATCGCGAAGCTCGGCCCCGACCTTCTCGCGCGCGACCCCGACCCCGCGGCCGTCCGGCGCCGCGTCACGCGCTCGACCGTCCCCATCGGCGCGCTGACGCTCGACCAGAAGCTGTTCGCCGGGATCGGGAACGCCTACCGCTCCGAGCTGCTCTTCCGCTGCGGCATCTCGCCCTGGACCCCCGGGGCCGAGGTCGGCGACGAGGGCTTCGATCGCCTCTGGGCGGAGGCACGGCGCCTCCTCGCGGACGGACGCCGGACGGGCCGCGTCTCGACGGTGGACCCCGCCGACCTCCCGCGCGGCCAGCGGGCGGCCGCGCGACGGCATCTGCCGCCCGAGGACGAGGCCTCGGGGACGGCGGTCGCACGGGCCCGGGCGCGCGAGACCTACGTGTACAAGCGCACCGGGCTCCCGTGCCGTCGATGCGGGACGGAGGTCCGGACGGCGATGCTGGCGGCGCGGGACGTCTACTGGTGTCCGGCGTGCCAGCCGGGCCCGGACGCCGTAGGCTAGCGCGACGCGGGCGAGGGTCCCGCCCGGGCAGCGAACGGAGAGGACGACGATGGGCGACGGGAGCGATTCGAACCCCCTCGGCGGGCTCGGGAACCTCCTCGGCAGCGGGGCGCAGCCCGGCGGCGCCGGGGGGATGGACCTCTCGGCCGCCACCGATGCGGTGAGCTCGCTGCTCGCGGACCCCCAGGCGATGGGGATGATCCGCGACCTCGTGGCAGAGGGGACGCCGCTCCGCGAGGCGCTCGGCACCACCGCCCAGCGGGTGCCCGCGGCGGCGCCGGCGATCCAGGCGCTGCTCGACAACCCGGGCGTGCTCGAGGACATGTCGGCGTCGATGAGCGGCCTGATCGGCGGAGGCCCGGACGGGAAGAAGGTCGAGGAAGTGGACCTGTCGGACGCGGGCTCGATCCTCGGCAAGCTCTTCGGCGGCGACCGCTGACCGACGGCCGGCGGGGTCGGCGCCGGCTTCCGCGCCGGCTCGCCGCGGCCTTCGTCGCGCACGACCCCGGCGCGGACGTCGCGTTCGGGGGTCCGCGGGGTCGTAGCATCGGGACGTGAGCCCCCGCACGCGCGCGACCATCGCGTACATCAGCGCATTCGCCGCGATCGGCGCCAACTTCCCGTACCTCCCGATCCACTACCGCGCGCTCGGGCTGGACCTTGCCGCGATCGGGCTGCTGAGCGCGATCTGGGCCGGCGCCTCGCTCTTCGCCTCGCCGCTGTGGGGCAGCGTCACGGACAGCTTCCCGCGCTCGCGCCTCGTGCTCCCCGCCGCTGCCCTCTTCGCGGCGCTGGCGGCGACGCTGCTGTCGCAGGCCGTCCTGCTCCCGGTGATCGCGGTGGGTGTGATCCTCGTCGCGATGTCCACCGCCGGCATCACGCCGATGCTCGACGCACGGACGCTCGACATCCTCGGCGACGACCGTGGGCAGTACGGGCGCATCCGCGCCTGGGGGTCGATCTCCTTCGTGGTCGCGACGTTCATCGTCGGCCTGGTGGTGCAGTCGCTCGGCACGGAGGCGCTCTTCCTCGCCTGGGTCCCGCTGCTGCTCGCCACCGCCCTCGTCGCGCTCTGGCTCCCGCGGAGCCGTCGGACCTCGGCGACCGGGTCGATCTGGCACGGCGCGGCGCGGGTCATCCGCGCTCCGGGGATGGCACCGTTCCTCGTCGCGGCGTTCATCCTGTGGGCCTCGGTGCAGGCGGTCGCCGCGTTCCTCTCCGTCCGCCTCTACGACCTCGGCGCCGGTGCGGAGCTCGTCGGCGCCGCGTGGATCGTGGGGTCGGTCGTCGAGGTCCCGATCATGTTCGCCTTCCCCCGGCTCGCCGCCCGCTTCGGCGCGCACCGTCTCCTCATCCTGGGCGCGGCGTTCTTCGCCGCGCGGGCCGCCCTGTACGCGGTGGCCGGGACGCCCGAGGTGCTCGTCCTCGGTGCGGCACTCGAGGGGATGGGCTACGGCCTCTTCTTCATCGCGAGCGTCGGGTATGTCGCAGAGATCGCTCCGCGCGGCCGGATCGCCACCGCCCAGGGTGTCCTCAGCGCCGTCGGATTCGGCATGGCGACCGTGGTGGGCTCGACCGTCGGAGGGGTCGTGGCGACGGCGTTCACGATCCCCGGGCTGTTCACGCTCACGACGTTCGTGTCGATCGCCGCCGTGGTCGCGGTGGTGATCGCGCTGCGGATGGCGCCGCACGGCACCGGGCAGGGTCCCGCGCCGGCCCCGGCTCCCGTAGACTCCCCGGCACCATGACCGACGACAGCACGCCCGGCGCCGGCGCGCCGCTCGGCCCCGGCGCCGCCGGGATCGTCCGGCGCGCCCGTGAGGCCGCGGCCGACCACGGCGACGCGCACCCTCGGCGTGAACCACTGGCTCCTCGCGGTCGTCACGCGCCACGGGCCGATGGCGGCCGACATGGCGGAGGGGCTCGACCCCGCGACCCTCGGACCGTGGCTGCATGCCCGCCTGCGGGACGAGGACGTGGGACGGCCGCTCGACGAAGGCGACGGTCCTCGCGAGCGCCCGCGCGGTCGCGCGGCGCCGCGGACGTGCCACCCCGAGCGAGTCCGACGTCGTGGAGGCCGTCCTCGTCGCCGCCGGATACCGGATCCGCGGCAGCGACGCCGGGGCCCCGGCGTCCGGCGGTCCCGCCGCGGGGGACGTCGCGGCGGTCACGGCGACGACGACGCGCGGGCCGATCGCGGGCACGCCCGTGCCCGAGGACGTCGCGGCGCAGGTGCGCGCAGGGGCGGGAGCCCCGGCGGGCTCGACGGCCGAGACGGCGAAGGCGGCCGGCGGGGGCGAGGAGGCCGCCGCTGCCGGCGTCGGGGCGGGCACGGCGCCGGGAGGGGGGCCGCCGAGGGGCGAGCCGCCCGTCGCGGCCTGGACGCCGCGGGCGACCCGGCCGACGCCGACGCTCGACACGTTCGGCCGCGACCTCACGGCGGAGGCCCGTGCGGGCCGCCTCCCGGCCCTCATCGGGCGCGAGACCGAGCTCGCCGTGGTCGTGGAGACGCTCTGCCGGTCGACGAAGCGGAACCCCGCGCTCGTCGGCCCCGCCGGCACGGGGAAGACCGCGATCGTCGAGGGGCTCGCGGCGCGGATCGTCGTCGGGCGCACGTCCCCGCGCTCCTGCGCGGCTTCCGGATCGTCGCCCTCTCCCCCTCGTCGCTCGTCGCCGGCGCGGGCGTGTACGGGGTCCTCGACGAGCGCATGAAGGCGATCATCGGCGAGGCCTCGCAGGACGGGATCGCGCTCTTCATCGACGAGCTCCACTCGATCGTGGGGGCGGGCGGCGCGCGCGGCTCCGGCGACATCGCGAGCCTCCTCAAGCCGGCGCTCGCCCGCGGCGAGATCGCGTGCATCGCCGCGACGACGGACGAGGAGTACCGCCGGTACATCGAGGACGACCCGGCGCTCGAACGGCGCTTCGCGCCGATCCTCGTCCGCGAGCCGACCGTCGCGCAGACGATCGAGATCGTCCGGTCCCACCGCGACGCGCTCGCCCGCCTCCGCGGCGTCGCCATCGACGACGACCTGCTCGGCCGGATCGTGCGCTTCGCCGGCGACGCGATGCCGGACCGGCGCTACCCTGACAAGGCGATCGAGCTCCTCGAGCAGGTGGTGGCGCACGCCGTCGCCGCCGGTGCGACGACGGCCGACGGCGGACGACGTGGACGCCGTGGGCCGGCGCCTCACCGGGCCTGCCGACCGAGGTCGACGAGCGGCTCGACGCGCTCGCGGCACGCCTCGCCGAGGGCGCGCTCCTCTCCCCTGCCGACGCGGACGCGATCGTGGCGCGGATCGGCGTGGGGATGCGCGGCGCCGACGTCCGGCGCGAGCGGCCGAACGCGGTGGTCCTCCTCGCCGGCGAGCAGGCGCGGGTCGCGCCGACGCTCGCGGCGGTCGTGGCGGAGGGGCTGTTCGGCTCGCCGGACCGCGTCGTCACGATCGAGGCGGGCCGGATGACCGACGACCATGACGTCTCGATGCTCGTCGGGGCGCCGCCCGGCTACATCGGGTACAGCGACGACCTGCCGATCCACGCGATCGACCGGATGCGCGCCTGCGTCGTGCTCGTCCAGGACGTCGACCAGGCGCACCCGGCGATCCTGGACCTGCTGGGGCGCGCCATCGCGTCGGGGGTCCTCGCGGACGGCGCCGGCCGGCCCATCCACCTCGCGGAGACGGTGGTGCTGCTCTCCACGGCGTCGGCCGAGTCCGCGCGCCGGCCCATCGGCTTCGGCGGGCCGCCCGGGAGGCCACGCGAGGCGGACGGTGGCCGCCCGGCCTGCAGGCGACGCGCGGGCGATCCTCGGCGCCGCTCCTCGGCGACGAGGTGGACGTGGTCGTCTCCGAGCCGCCGGAGGCGGGGTCCAGGGATGCCTGGATCGCGCGGACGCTGCTGCCCGCCGTCGCGGGCCGGTTCCTGGAGCGCGGCATCGCGCTGACGTGGGACGAGGCCGCCGTCGCGCATCTCGCGGCCCACGGCCCGAGCGGCACGCAGGGCCGCGCGTGGGAGCGCTACCTCGACGGGGAGCTGGGGCCGCGCGTGGCGGCCCGGATGGACGCGGCGGCGGACGCCGGGCGGGCGGTCTCCGCCCTGCGCCTGACGGTCACGGACGGATCGCTGGCGGTGGACGAGCAGGACGAACCGCGTCGGGACCCCGCCGGCGGACGGTGCGATCGCGAAGGCGCCGGAGGCAGGCGCGGACGGGAGGACGTGATGGAGTTCAAGACACCGGCGCAGCAGGCGATCTGGGAGAAGCTCGGCCCGCTCATGAAGGAGCTGTTCGGCGAGATGGCGATCGCCCGCGAGGACCGCCCCACCTACGGGATCCGCGCGGGCTCCGCGTGGGTCCAGACGTGGGTCTCCGCGTGGGGCGACGACGACGCGACGATCACGACGCGGGCCTGGCTCACGACGGGGACGGAGCTGACCGTCGACATCGCGAAGTACCTGCTCAACGCGAACGACGAGATGCGCTTCGGCGCGTTCGGGGTGGACAAGGACGGGGACACCTTCTTCGAGCACACGATCCTCGGCTCGACGGTGACGAAGGAGGAGCTGAAGGCCTCGATCCTCGCGGTGGCGGGGACGGCCGACGACGCCGACGACGCGATCGTCGCGAAGTTCGGCGGGATCCGGATGGCCGACCGCCAGAGCTGAGGCGGACGGCGGACGGGCCGCGGCGCGGACGTCGCGTCCGGAGACGGCGGCGGAGGGGCGGGTGCTGCACCCGCCCCTCCGCGCGTTCCCCTTCCGATCGGCGGGGGCACTCCGCCGGCTGACTAGTGGATGCGGCGCCTCCGGTGCGCGAGGACCGGCATCGTCGCGATCGTGAGGACGAGGAGGAGCAGGAAGGCGCCGAGGCCCACCGCTGTCGTCGGCGGGAGCGTCTCCGGCGCCTGCGCCGACGTGGTGGGCGGCGTCGCAGCGACCACCGGCGGCTCGGTGCTGCCGGGCTCGACCGCGGTCTGCTTGTCGGGCGGCAGGACGGGCGCGCCGGCGACGACGCTCAGTGCGCACGTCTTGTCCGGCGTCGTGGCGGCCGGCGGGACGTACCCGACGGTGACGCCCGTGGACCCGGACGCCGTCCCGCGCCAGGAGAAGACCTGCTGGCCGCCCGCGCCGGGCGGGGACCCGGCCGGCGGCGCGACGTAGTCGCCGCTCCCCGGCTCGGCCGTCAGCCAGCTCGCGGGCTCCTGGGTCACCTTCCACGAGTACCCGGTGCTCGCGTTCGAGTCGAGCGTCAGCTTCACCACGCCGTTGACGTCGATCCCGACGATCTGGCCGCAGTCGGCCTCGGTGAGGGCGGCGGTCGTGCCGTCACTCGGCGCGGACGACGATGTCGAGCGTGTATGTCTCGGTCGCGGTCTGCTCGACGCCCGGCGGGAACAGACCGGCGGAGAAGGTCGTCGTGCCCGGGCCGGCGACCGGGAAGTACCAGACGTACGCGACCGGCGCACCCGGGAGGTCGGAGCTCGGCACCGTGTACGGCCAGCTCACGTCCGCCGGCGTGCCGATCACGTCCGCCGCCGGCTGGGTGACCATCCGCCACTCGTACCCGGTCCCGCCGTTCGCCTGGAGGACGACCGCGAGGATCCCGTTGGACGGCACGTTCACGGTCTTGCCGGAGGACGTCTGGTCGAGCGTGACGTAGCTGTATCCGTCGTCGGCGGCGACCGGGCCCGCGGCCGCCCACGCGGCGAGCGCGAGGAGGGCGGGCACGGCGAGCGCGACGCCGAGGCGTGCGCGGCGCGTCGGGCGCGTGGAGGGTGGGACGGCGGCTCTCATGGTCGTCTCCTGCAGAAGCTGGGCCGGGCCGGCGGTGCGCGCGGCCGCGTCGTGCGGCCTTCTCACGCACGGCGAACGTACGCGCGGCGCGCCCGGCGCTGCGCTCACCCGAGGGTCCGACGGGTCCCGGTACCTTCGGGGAGTCGCCCTATCGCCCGAAACGACGACGTCGCTGCTGGTAGGTGCGGATCGCCCGGAGGAAGTCGATCTCCCGGAACGCCGGCCAGTACGCGTCGGAGAAGTAGTACTCGCTGTACACGCTCTGCCACGGCAGGAACCCCGACAGGCGGATCTCGCCGGACGTCCGGATGATGAGGTCCGGGTCGGACGACCCGACGGTGTACAGGTGGGCCGCGAGCGTCTCCTCCGTGATCGCGCCCGGCGAGCGCCTCGGGCGCGACACCGTCGGCGACGAGGTCGCGGACCGAGGCGCGGAAGGCCTCGAGCAGCTCGTCGCGGCCGCTGTAGCCGAGCGCGACGGTGACGGTCATCGCCCCGTCCTCGCGGGAGACGGCGCTCGCCCCGTCGATCGCCCCGCGAAGGTTCTCCGGCAGGACATCCCGGCGGCCGATGACCCGGAGGTGGATCGGCACCTTCGTCCGGCGCCGCCCGGAGGCGAGCGCGCCGAGCGCATCCGTGGCGACGTCCGTGATCGTCCCCACCTCGTCGGCCGACCGGCTCAGGTTCTCGAGCGAGAGCGCCCAGAGCGTCACCTCGCGCACGCCGGTCTCCGCGCACCAGTCCACGAGCTCGAGCGCCTTCTCGGCGCCGGCGCGGTGCCCGAAGCCGGGGTCCGCGTGCCCGCTCCGCGCCGCCCAGCGGCGGTTGCCGTCCATGATCACGGCGATGTGCTCGGGGACGGGATGCGCGGTCACCTCGGCACGCAGGCGGCGGACGTACACCGCGTACGCGGGCCGGAGGGCGACGGCCGCGAGGCGGATGGCGACCGCGTCGACGGCGCGGCGCACGGCCCGGACGGCCCCGCCCGCATCGCGCGCGGCCCCGTCCACCGTGGCGCCGGCCGACATCGCCGGGTCGGTGCTCATCCGTGGCGCCTCCTCATCGTCCGCTCCCCCACCGTTCAGGACGGATGGGGACCCCCCGGGGTGACGATGCGGCGACGGCGACCTCGGATCCGGTCGCGTCCAGGACCCGCCAGCCGCGCTCGCGGGCGACGCGGGCCAGCGTCCCGTCCGGCGTGACCGGCACGGCCTCCGCGGCCGCGGCGAGGAGCGGGAGGTCCGCGGCGGAGTCGCCGTACGCGCGGCGGAGAGGCGCGGTGCCGATCCGGCGCGCGAGGCGCTCCACCTTCCAGGGCCCGGTGTTCACGGGGCCGGGCAGCCGGCCGGTCGCGATGCCCCGGACGACCTCGATCGGGGTCCCGATCCCCTCCACGCCCACGCGCGCGGCGAAGCGGTCGAGGATCGGCGCGAACGCACCCGACACGATGACGACGCGGGCGCCGGCATCCCGGGCCTCGGCGAGGGCCTGCAGCATCGGCTCGCGGCGCGCGGGCCAGAGCTCCTCGTCCATGACCCAGTCGGCCATGGCGGCGATCCGCGCCTCGTCCGAGCCCGCGAGGAGCGCGGCGAGGTCGCGCATCCAGCGGTCCCGGAACGCCTGCCGGTCGATGAGGCCGACGCGGACGAACGGGACGAGCGGGACCCGCGGGACCAGGAACCGGCGATAGGCGCGGCGGCGGCCGTGGAGGGCGAGCCAGGCGCCCACGCCCTTCCATGTCTCGCCGTCCGTCAGCGTCCCCTCCAGGTCGGCGGCGACGACGTCGCCGGGACCGATGGGCGCGAGGGTGGCCGCGACGCGGGCGCGCGGCGCCCTGGTGGATGTCATCGCGGGAAGGATAGTCGAGGACGCGCCGGGAGCGGCCGCCAGGGTGAGACCCGACCGGACGGATGACGATGCCTGGCCCGCCATCCGCCCACTGGACGTCGCGCGCGGTGCGGGTATCCTCACCATCCGGTGGATCCGCACATTCGAGCCGGACGCGTCCCCGCCTCCGCCGGTCCCGACGTCGGAGCGATCCTTCGCGCGGCCGTCGAGGAGGCCGTGCGGCTGCTCGACGCGGACGGCGGCTTCATCTACCTCGTCGACGAGTCGGACGGCGGCCTGCGCTTCGCCGAGGACGCGGGCGTCACGCGCGACGCGGCCGACCGCGAGTGGATCCGCGGCCTCCACCTCCCGCCCGGCCAGGGCCTCCTCGGCGCGGCGATCGCGGAGCGGCGGGTGATCGCGACGGACGACTACGCCGTGGACCCCGGGTTCGCGCACACCCCCGCCGCGGACCGCGTGGTGACGGAGCTCGGGATCCGGGCGATGATCGCGGCGCCGATGCTCGTCGGTGACCGGCCGCTCGGAGCGCTCGCCGTGCATCGGGCCCGGCCGGGGTCCTTCGACGCCGCCGGCGAGGCGCTCATCCGCGCGCTCGCCGACCACGCCGCGACCTCGCTGGACAACAGCCGGCTCATCGCCGAGCTCGCGCGGGAGCGGGAGGTGGCCGCGCGCCGGACGGAGGTCGAGCGGACGCTCCGCCGGCTCGCCGCGCGCATCGCGGTGCTGCCCGACCCCGGCGACATGCTCTCGGACCTGGTCGAGGAGGCGCGGCGGCTGCTGGGCGCCACGGTCTCGTCGGTCGACCTGGTGGAGCCGATCGACGGGCGGTGGTCGTGGGTCGCGCCGCCGGAGGCCGTCCTCGGCGACGCACGACCCGACGAACTTCGAGAACCGGGAGGGCCCGGACCCGATGCCGGGCATCTGGGGGCTCGCCGTCCGCGCTCGGCCGCGCCGTCGCGACCGGCGACTACCTCGCCGATGACTCGTTCGTCCACCACGCCGATCCCCGACGCGATGGTCGCGCGCGACGGGTTCCGCTCCGTCGCCGCGGCGCCGCTCCTGTCGGAGGGCGACCTCCTCGGCGTGCTCGGCGTGATGTCGCCGCGCCGGATGCCTTCGGCGCGGAGGCGCTCGACCTGCTCGAGGCGCTCGCGACCCTCACGGCGACCGCGCTCGGCACGACGCGCCGGCTGTCGGAGCTGCGCTCGTCGCGCGCGGAGCTCTCCCGCCGCGCCGATCGCGAACACGCCCTGCACGAGATCGCCGCCCGCGTCTCGGTCATCGACGACCCCGACGACACGCTCCAGCGGATCGTGGCCGAGGCCGTCCGCCTCCTCGAGGCGGACGGCGCGCGCATCGACCTCCTCGACGAGTCGGGCCGCGATCTCTTCTGGCGCTTCGCCGCCGGCGACCTCGCCGAGGCGGACCGGCTCTACCTCGGCGGCGCGGGCCTCCGCGTCGGTGAGGGCATCGCCGGGCGGGCGGTCGCGGAGGGACGCCCGGTCTGGACGGGCGACTTCCTCACGGAGACGCGCGTGAGCCGGCGGAGCAACGCGGTCCGCTACGCGAAGGCGACGGGCGTCCGGTCGGTCCTCTCGGCGCCGCTCACCTCGGACGCCGGACCCCTCGGGGCGCTGTCGGTGGTCTCGCGCCGGATGCACGCGTTCGACGACGACGATGCGGAGGTCCTGAGCGCCCTCGCGACGCATGCGTCGATCGCGATCGCGAACAGCCGGCTCGTCGCG
The DNA here is from genome assembly GCA_963844945.1 of uncultured Chloroflexia bacterium. Taxonomy (GTDB): domain Bacteria; phylum Chloroflexota; class Limnocylindria; order Limnocylindrales; family CSP1-4; genus CAIYQJ01. The sequence continues at coordinate 56,053 of CAWJQZ010000054.1, read as the reverse complement.
GAGCTCGGCAGGTCGCGCGAGGAGCTGGCCCACCGGGCGGCCGGCGAGCAGGCGATCCGCGAGCTGGCGGCACAGGTCACGGCCGCGACGGATGCGCGCGTCGTCCTCAAGTCGACGGTGGACGCCGCCGTGCGCGTCCTGGGCGCGGACGGGGCGCTCATCGACCTCCTCGACCCTGCCGACGGGATGCTCGGGTGGGCCGTGGACTCGGGGATGGCGGACGTGCCCGACGCGACATGGCTCCGCGAACAGAGGCTCGCACGTCGGCGAGGGCATCTCCGGGCGGGCCGTCGCGCGCCGTCGCGTCGTCGCGACGGACGACTACCTCGCGGACCGAACGTTCGCGCACACGCCGGACGCCGACGCGTTCATCGCCCAGCGCCGGGATCCGCGCGATGCTCGCGGCACCTCTCGTCGGCGAGGACGGCCCCCTGGGCGCGCTGGAGGTCTACGCCCGCCGGCCGGGCGCCTTCGGGACGGCGGACCTCGCCCTCGCGGCTGCGCTCGCCGACCAGGCGGCGATCGCCGTGACGAACGCGCGCCTCATCGAGGACCTCGAGCGGTCGCGGGCCGAGCTGGCGGCGAGCGTGGAGACGGAGCGGACGCTCCGGGCGATCGCCGCGCGGATCGCGGCCCTCGCGGAGGCGGACGACGTGCTCACCCGCGTCGTGGAGGAGGCGCGACGCCTGCTGGGCTCCGACGGGGCGCACCTCACGCGGATGAACGACGCGCGGTCGGCCGTCGTCCCCGTGGTCGTCGCCGGTGGGATGAGCGACAGGACCGCCACCTGGCTCCGGACCCAGGAGTTCCCGATCGACGAGGGGATCAACGGGCTCGCGGCGGGCCGCGACGCGGTGATCTGGACCGAGGACTACGGCGTGGATCCGCGCATCCCGCACGAGCCCGACGACACGGCGGTCGCCCGCCGGCTCGGGCTCCGCGGGATGGCCGCCGCCCCCCTCCGGGCCCCCGGCGGCGACGTCATCGGGACCCTGGCGGTCTCGTATCGGAAGCCGCACGCGTTCACCGCGAACGACCTCGACCGCCTCCAGGGACTCGCGGACCACGCGGCGATCGCGCTCGCGAACTCGCTGCTGTACGAGCGCCTGCGCGCGTCGGAGGCTCTCTACCGGCTCCTCGTCGAGCACTCGCCGGACATCGTGTACCAGGCCGACGCGGACGGCACGTTCACCTACATGAGCGAGTCGGTGGAACGGCTCCTCGGGTGGTCCCCCGACGAGGTGGTGGGACGGCACTTCTCGTGGATCATCGACGAGGGCTCGATCGCGGAGGCGGCGGCTCGATGGGAGGAGCTCCGGACCGACCCCGGCCGGACCCTCTCGGCGAACCTCGAGCTCATCGCGAAGGACGGGGCGCGGCACCTGTACGAGGTGAGCGCGACGTCGCTCGCACGCGACGGGATGTTCGCGGGGATGCACGGCGCATCGCGCGACCTCTCGGAACGCGACCGTCTGGAGCGGGAGCTGCGCCGCCAGGCCGGGGAGCTCGCCGCGGCGGAGGAGCGCACGCACCTCGCCCGCGAGCTCCACGACTCCGTGACGCAGGCGCTCTTCTCCATGGGCCTCGTCATCCGGAGCATCGAGGTCCTCATGGCCGAGGACCCGGCGCGCGCCGCCGAGCGCCTCCGCACGCTGTCCGAGCTCCAGCGCGACGCCCTTGCCGAGATCCGGTCCCTCATCTTCGAGCTCCGCCCCGGCAGCCTCGCGGAGAACGGGCTCGTCCCCGCGCTGCGGACGCACGTGGCGGCCGTGGAGGGCCGGCTCGGGCTCCCGGTGGTCCTCGACGCCGACGCGGACCTCGAACGGCTCCCCCTCCCGGTCGAGGACGCCCTCTACCGGATCGCCCAGGAGGCGCTCCACAACACGGTGAAGCACGCGTCCGCGCGGTCCGTCCGGATCGAGGTCTCGCGGACCGCCGACGAGGTCCGTCTCGTGGTGGAGGACGACGGCGTGGGGTTCGATCCCGATGCTGTCGCGGACGACCACCTCGGCCTCGCGGGGATGCGCGCGCGTGCCGAGCGCGTGGGGGGCCGCCTCGTCCTCGTGCCGCGGCGCCGCGGGACCCGGGTGGAGGTCACGGTCCCGATCGGTCGGGGGTGAATCGGGCATCGTCGAATGACGGTGGACCCGCTCGTCGGCCGTCCGTGGCCGCCACCCCGGAACGTGGGGCATCGTCGGCCCGTGAGCGATCAGTCCGACGCGCGCCCGCGCACACCCCGCAGGCCCACGGTCATCGTGGTCGATGCGGACCGCCGCGTCCGCGACGGGCTGGTCGGCCTGCTCGGCTGCGACGGACGGGTCGCGCTCGCCGGGAGCGCCGCGCACGCAGAAGCCGCGCTGTCGCTCGCCGCAGCGGTCGATCCCGACGTGATGGTCATCGATCCCCGGCTCCCGGAGGTCACGGACGGGATCGCCCTCATCGAGCGCCTCCGCGCCGCCATCCCGGGACTGCGGGTCCTCGTGCTCGCGTGGTCCGGCGCGATCGAGCGAGCACTCGGGGGCGACCCGCTGGTCGCCGTCGTGTCCGCCTCCGCGGATGCCGACGACCTCGTCGACCTCCTCGTCGGCACCACGCACGCTTCGCCGGGCACCGTGAAGGCCGATGCTAGAATCCGGGAGTGCGCGTGACGGGACCGGCCGCGCACCCGGCGTCCCACCGGTCCATCGTCGCAGTCGAGACGCGAGCGACCATGACCGAGCCGTCCCCTGCCCGGATCCGTGTCCTCCTGGTCGACGACCACGCGGTGGTCCGCAGCGGCCTGCGCGCCTTCCTCGAGCTCCTTCCGGACGTGGAGATCGTGGGCGAGGCCGGCGACGGGAGCGAGGCCCTCGCGGTCGCCCGCCGCGCCGGGCCGGACGTCGTCCTCATGGACCTCCTGATGCCACGGATGGACGGCATCACCGCGATCGGGCGCTTCCGCGAGGAGCTTCCCGAGACCGAGGTCGTGGCGATGACGAGCTTCATCGAGGAGGAGAAGGTCACCGCCGCCCTCGAGGCCGGCGCCGCGGGCTACCTGCTCAAGGACGCGAGCGCGGACGAGGTCGCGGCGGCGATCCGCAGCGCCCACGAGGGCAACATGCCCCTCGACCCGGCGGTCGCGCGGCTCCTGGCGACGCGGCTCCGGCGGCCCGCCGGGGCCGAGCGGGACGCGGCCGACGTCCTCACCGACCGTGAGCGCGATGTGGTCCGGCTCGTGGGGCGTGGGATGAGCAACAAGGAGATCGCCGCCCAGCTCGTGATCACCGAGCGGACGGCGCGGACCTACGTCAGCAACATCCTGGGCAAGCTGGGGCTCGCGAGCAGGACCCAGGTCGCCCTCTGGGCGGTGGAGCACCACCTGGCCTGACTCGATCCCGCGTCCGATGCGGACCGACGTCCTCTTCCGCTGGGCCTGACGAGCGGGCTCCGGCGGCGGCCTCGGGGACCGGCATGACGAAGGGCCCCGGGGCGTACGCCCCGGGGCCCTTCGGAACCGTCCGGTGAGGGTCTACTTGTCGCGCTCGGCCACGCCGGTGATGTGGGCCTGCGCCGCCGCGAGCCGGGCGACCGGCACGCGGAAGGGCGAGCAGGAGACGTAGTCGAGGCCGATGCGCTCGCACTTGTGGATCGAGTCGGGGTCGCCGCCGTGCTCGCCGCAGATCCCGAGCTCCAGGTCGGGGCGGGTCCGGCGGCCCTTGTCGACGGCGATCGCCATGAGGTCGGCGACCGCGTCATCGAGGGTCTGGAACGGGTTCACGGGCAGGATGCCGTCCTCGACGTACTTGAGGAGGAAGCCGCCCTCGGCGTCGTCGCGGCTGTACCCGAAGGTGAGCTGGGTGAGGTCGTTCGTGCCGAAGCTGAAGAACGCCGCGTCCTTCGCGATCTCGTCGGCGGTGAGCGCGCCGCGCGGGATCTCGATCATCGTGCCGAACTTGTAGTCGACGGCGACGCCGGCCGCCTTCTCGACCTTGATGGCCTCGGCCTCGAGCAGCGCCTTGACGGCCGACAGCTCGTTCACGTGCCCGACGAGCGGGATCATGATCTTCGCGATCGGGTTCCCACCGGCCCTCGTCACGGCGATCTGCGCGTTGAGGATGGCCCGCGTCTGGATCTTCACGAAGTCGGGGATCATGATCCCGAGGCGGCAGCCGCGGAGGCCGAGCATCGGGTTCTGCTCGTGCATCGACTTGATCGTCGCGAGCAGCTGCTTGTCCTCCTCGGACGCGCCGCCGCTCATCTCGGCCTTGGTGACCTTGACGAGCTGGTCCTCGAGGTTCGGGAGGAACTCGTGGAGCGGCGGGTCGATCAGGCGGACGACGACCGGCAGGCCGTCCATCGCCTTGAAGATCCCCTCGAAGTCGCCCTGCTGGAGCACCTCGAGCTTCGCCATCGCGGCGTCGAACGTGGCCACGGCGGCGGCCTCGTCGGCGCTGAGCTCCTCGCCCGCGGCGGCCCTGGCCTTGGCGCGCGTCGGCGACGTTCGGCGACGAGGATGGCGCCGCGGACGATCTCGAGGCGCTCGCCCTCGCGGAACATGTGCTCGGTGCGGCAGAGGCCGATGCCCTTGGCGCCCCAGGCGCGGGCCTGGGCGGCCTCCTCGGGCTTGTCCGCGTTCGTCCAGACGGCCATCCGGCTGAGCTCGTCCGCCCAGCCGAGGATCTGCTGGAGCTCCGGCTGGTCCTCGAAGCGGGCCTCGACGGTCGGCAGGGCGCCGAGGTAGACCTCGCCCGTGGAGCCGTCCACGCTGATCCAGTCCCCCTCGGCGAAGGAGTTGCCGGTGAGGGTGGACCTGGCGCTGCGGGTGCCGTAGTCCACGACGAGCTCGGCGCAGCCGGCGACGCAGGGCTTGCCGATCTGGCGGGCGACCACCGCGGCGTGCGACGTGGCGCCACCGCGCGCGGTCAGGATGCCCTGGGCCACGGCCATGCCGTGGAAGTCGTCCGGGCTGGTCTCGACCCGGACCAGGACGACCTTCTCGCCCTTCTCGACCCACTCGACCGCGAGGTCGGCGTCGAAGACGGCGCGGCCGACGGCCGCCCCGGGCGAGGCGTTGAGGCCCTTGGCGATCCGCTCGGCGGTCTTGATCGCCTTGGGGTCGAACTGCGCGCGGAGCAGCTGGTCCACCTGGGCCGGCTCGATGCGTGCGACCGCGTCCTTCCTCGTGATGACGCCCTCGTCCACCATCTGGACGGCGATCTTCACGGCCGCGGCGGCGGTCCGCTTCGCGATGCGCGTCTGGAGCATGCAGAGCTTGCCGCGCTCGATGGTGAACTCGAGGTCCTGGACGTCGCTGGTAGTGCGCCTCGAGCTGCTGGCCGATGCGCAGGAACTCGTCGTAGGCCTCGGGCATCTCCACCTTGAGCTGGCTGATCGGCTCCGGGGTCCGGATGCCGGCCACCACGTCCTCGCCCTGGGCGTTGACGAGGTACTCGCCGTAGAGCTCCTTGGTGCCGTCGAACGTGTTGCGCGTGAACGCGACGCCCGTGCCCGAGTCGTCGCCCATGTTGCCGAAGACCATCGCCATGACGTTGACGGCGGTGCCGAGGTCGTGGGCGATCTTCTGGCTGTTGCGGTAGTCGTTGGCGCGCTTGCCGAACCAGCTCGCGAAGACGGCCTTCACCGCGAGGTCCAGCTGCTCGTACACGTCGGTGGGGAACTCGCGGCCGGTGTCCTCGCGGACGACCTGCTTGAAGACCTCGACGAGCGCCTTGAGGTCCTCGACGCGTCAGGTCCGTGTCCTTGGCACCCGCGCCGTGGGCGTGCTTGCGGGCCTCGAGCGGCTCGTCGAAGCGCTCGGCCTTCACGTCCATGACGATGCGGCCGAACATGCCGATGAACCGGCGGTAGGCGTCCCAGCCGAAGCGCTCGTTGCCGGTGAGCGCGATGAGCCCGACCAGCGTCTCCTCGTTGAGGCCGAGGTTGAGGACGGTGTCCATCATGCCCGGCATCGAGAACGCGGCGCCGGAGCGGACGGAGACCAGCAGCGGGTTCGCCGGGTCGCCGAAGCCCTTGCCGGAGCGCTGCTCGACCTCCTTCACGGCGTCGAGGACGTCATCCCAGAGGCCGGCGGGGAGCTGCTTGCCCGCCGTGAAGTAGTCGTTGCAGGCCTCGGTCGTGATCGTGAAGCCGGGAGGCGTCGGCAGGCCCGCGAGGGTCATCTCGGCGAGGCCGGCGCCCTTGCCGCCCAGGAGCGACTTCATCTGGCCGTTGCCTTCGGCCGTGCCGCCGCCCCAGGCGTAGATGTAGCGCTTGGCGGCATGGTGAGTACGGGCAGCGTCGGCCATGGGGCGGGCTCCTTCGGAGAGGGTCGTCGGCGCCCGGGAGGCGGGCGCGGGGTCACGACTGGTTCGTACCTTTCGTACCGCGCCATTCTACGCCGCACCGGCCTGCACGACGGGCCGAGCGGACCGCGCGGACCGTCATGCGCCGGTGCTAGGCTCGTGGGGTCGCCGCCCGCCCGGGGCGCACTTCTCGAGGCACGCCATGACGCTTCCCATCGAGGACGAGCGCGTCATCGTCGCCGCCGACGAGCGCTACAACGCGCGGATCGTCGAGCGCCACGACGAGACCGAGACCCTCGCCTACTTCAAGGTCCGCTTCGACGGCGAGCCCGTCCGGTTCGATCCCGGCCAGTACATGACGATCGGCGTCTTCGCCGACGACAAGCTCTGGCAGCGCCCGTACTCGATCGCCTCCGCGCCGACGGACGCGGGCGACGGCTACGAGTTCTACGTGCGCCTGGTCCCGATCATCCGCTTCACCACGCTGCTCTGGCGGCTCGAGGTCGGCCAGGGGATGCGGATGACGGGGCCGAAGGGCCGCTTCCTCCTGGAGCCGGACGACAAGCGGACCCACCTCTTCGTCTCGACGGGGACGGGCATCGCGCCGTTCATCTCGATGATCCGCGAGACGATGGCCCAGAAGAAGCCGCGCAAGACGGTCGTGCTCCACGGCGTCTCGTACGCGGACGAGCTCGGCTACCGCGACGTCCTCGAGGGCTGGGAGCGCGACGGGACGTACCCGGTCCGCTACGTGCCCACCGTGAGCCGGCCCGAACGACCCGCGCAACGCGGGCTGGGAGGGGCGCACGGGGCGCGTCGAGGGCGTCATCGGCGACGTCTGCAAGGACCTGGGGCTGCGGCCCGACCGGACTGTCGTGTACATCTGCGGCAACCCGGAGATGATCCTCAACGTCGAGGGCGTCCTCATGAAGCGCGGCTTCCCGGAGTTCCACGTGAAGAAGGAGCTCTACTGGCCGAAGGGCAAGGACGCGCCGGCGCCCGCGGCGGCGGGATAGGCCGGCGCCGGGAGCGCTTCGCAGGACGTACCGGAGGTTCCTGCCGGAAGGCCCTGTGCGCGGGCCGGGCACGAGGCGACGCTGGTGTCATCGTGGGGTGACCTGAGGCGAGGTCCGCGTCCGGTCGTCTGGACCGCGCCGAGCCACGGGCGGGACCGACCCGCGGCGGATGCGTCCCGAAGGAGGCCTGCATGCCCGCGTTCCGTCCTCGCGTCCGTGCGATCGCCGTGGGGATCGCGGCGTTCTCCCTCGTCGCGGTCGGGGCAGGCGGGACGCTCGCCGCGTCCACGAACCCGCCGATGCTGTACGCCTGCTTCAACGCGTACGGGCAGGTCGCGATGAGCGACGTCAACACCTGCAGGCTCGCGGGCGGCGGGCGGCTGGCCCCGATCAACGCCGCCGGAGTCCCCGGCCCGCAGGGGCCGGCCGGGCAGACCGGCGTGCAGGGCCCGACCGGGCCGCACGGGTGCAGACGGGGCCGGCAGGGCAGACCGGCGGCAGGGCCCGACCGGGCGCAGGGGCCGACCGGCTGCCGGACCGACCGGACCGACGGGACCCGCGGCCTTCTACACCGTCCTCGCGGGGGGCGCAGCCATCAACCTCGGCGCCGGCCAGAGCGTGGCGGTGCCGGTGTCGTGCAACGCGGGCGACCCGGCGGTCGGCGGCGAGTGGAGGGTCGTGAGCGTGACGCCCCCGACCACCGAGAGCGACTTCGTCGTGTGGAGGAACACGTCGGGCGCTTTCGGGACCTGGTCCTTCGGGGTGACGAACACCGGTGGCGGGTACCTGTCGGCCTACCTGTACGTCCGCTGCGCCGGGGACGCGGCCGGCTGACCCGGCCGAGCCCATCGACGGGCACCGCACGCGTGGATCGCGCGGGCGCTGCGCCGGCGCCCGGCGCTCAGGATCGGCCGGGGGCGTCGGCGTCGGCGACGGTGACGCTCCGACGAGGGCGATGCCGTCGGGGTGGTGCCGCCCGAGGCATCCGTGGCCGCCGGGCCGCCCGCGCCGTCCGGCCGGCGGCCGCCGCGGCGGAGGAGCGGTCGCGCGCGCCGTCCAGAGGTAGGCGCGGAGCGGCACGCCCGCAGCATGGACCGCAGCGGCGACGTCGCGACCGACGTACCGGTAGTGCCACGGCTCGTGGTGGTAGCACGAGCGGGCGTCCTCGCCCTCCGGGTAGCTCATGACGAAGCCGTAGCGCCACGCGTTCGCGGCCAGCCAGCGCGCCGTGGGCGACGTCGAACCAGACGAAGTACCACGGTTCCACGCCGGGCCAGCTCGTGAAGTCGAGCGCCGTCCCGAGCTGGTGCTCCGAGTGGCCGGCGCGCGCCGAGCCGCCGAGCGCCGCCTCGTACCCCTTCTTCCGGACCCAGTCCGCGAACGACCATGCCTGGCTGTCGTAGCTCCGGTAGCCGGAGAGCGCGACCAGTGGGACCCGGGCGGCCCGCGCCGCGCGGACGAGGGCCGAGAGGTCCGAGACGACGAGGCGGCGCACGAGCCCGCTCCCGGCGAGGCCGGAGCGTGACACGGGGACCAGGTCGCGCGGGGCGTACCCGCGCGGCAGCCTGTACGCGGTGTCCACGATCGTCGCGGCCCAGTCGCGGTAGCCGGCGGGGCGGGTGACGAGGTCGTCGTGGCGGCACGGCGGGACGGGCGTCGCGGCCGACGCCGCCGCCACGGGCGGGTCCGCCGCGAGCGCCCGAGGGCCGGCGGGCGGCGCCCACAGCAGCGCGAGGCCCGCGAAGGCCGCCAGCGCGACGTCCCGGCGTCGCATCGATCCTCCCCCGCGACTCGTCCGGCGCGCCCGCCCCGGCCGGACGGGTCGCAGCCGAGTCCCATCATACGAAGCGCCTCCACCGCCGCCGGCCGCGGGCGGGCGGCCTGCGGGCGCGGCGCGCGTGCACGCCCGTGCGTGCGAGCAGGGGCGCGCGTGACTTTCGGCACACCCGCGTGTGCACAACGGTGGATACGTCCTGGATGCGCGACGGTGGCACCATACGCAGGTCACTCCGCACCACCGCGAGGATCCGATGCACCCTGTCCGCGAGAAGGAACAGCTCTCGCCCAACGTCACCCGCCTCGTCATCGAGGCGCCCCGGATCGCCCAGATCCGCCAGCCCGGCCAGTTCGTCATCGTCCACATGGGCCCCGGCGCCGAGCGGATCCCGCTGACGATCGCGGACGGCGACGCGGAGGCGGGGACGATCACGCTCGTCATCCAGTCGGTCGGCAAGAGCACCAGCGACCTCGTCGCGCTCGAGGTCGGCGACGCGATCGCGGACGTCGCCGGCCCGCTCGGCCGGCCCACCGAGCTCGTCGACCACGGCCACGCGATCTGCGTGGGCGGCGGCGTGGGGACCGCGGTGGTCCACCCGATCGCCCAGGGCCTCGCCGCGAAGGGCGTGAAGGTCACGAGCATCATCGGCGGCCGGTCGCGCGAGTGGGTCATCTTCGAGGAGGAGCTGCGCCGCTACGGCGACGTCATCGTCTGCACGGACGACGGCAGCTACGGGCGCCACGGCTTCGTCACCGACGCGCTCAAGGACGCGCTCGACGCCGGCGGCGTGACGGAGATCTACGCGGTCGGGCCCGTCCCGATGATGCGTGCGGTCTCGGCGCTCACGGCGCCCGTACAACGTCCCCACCCTCGCCTCGCTCAACGCGATCATGGTGGACGGGACGGGGATGTGCGGCGGGTGCCGCGTCACCGTCGGCGGCAAGACCGTCTACGCGTGCGTGGACGGCCCGGAGTTCGACGCCCACCAGGTCGACTTCAGGGAGCTCGCCGACCGGCTCACGACGTACCGCTCGTTCGAGGATGCGGCGCGCGAGCGCCAGCAGCAGATCCACGTGAGGAAGATGGCGGAGCTGGCGGCCACCGCCCCCGAGGCCGAGGTCGGCGCGGACACGACGAAGGCCGCCGTCCAGGAGGCGTCCCGATGAGCGAGCCGCTCGAGCCGACCGTCCCGTCGGCCCGCGCGGGTGCCGGCCACCACAAGGAGGAGGCCAGCGCTCCCCTTCCCCCGCATGTCCCCGGCGACCCCACGACCGCACCGCCCACGAACCGTGAGCGGATGGCGATCGACCGGGTCCACATGCCCGAGCGACCGGCGGAGATCCGCGCGCACGACTTCGCCGAGGTCAACACCGGGTTCACCGCCGACCTCGCCTACCTGGAGGCGGACCGGTGCCTCCAGTGCAAGGTCCCCACGTGCATGGACGGCTGCCCCGTCCGCGTGGACATCCCGCGCTTCATCAAGTTCCTGCAGGACGGCGACATCCAGTCGGCGGCGGCGTCGATGCTGGCGGACAACGCGCTCCCGTGCGTGACCGGCCGCGTCTGCCCGCAGGAGATCCAGTGCGAGGGCCGCTGCGTCCGCGCGAAGAAGGGCCCGGCCGTCGCGATCGGCGCGCTCGAGCGCTTCGTCGCCGACTGGGCGAACACGCACGAGGGCGCCATCGTCCTCGATGCGCGGCCCGCCGACCGGCAGGAAGGTCGCGATCGTCGGCTCCGGCCCCGCCGGCCTCACCGCCGCGGGCGAGCTCACGACCCTCGGCCACGAGGTGACGATCTTCGAGGCGTTCCACGCGGCCGGCGGCGTCCTCATCTACGGGATCCCCGAGTTCCGCCTTCCCAAGGACATCGTCCAGCAGGAGGTGGACCGGCTCGTCGCGCGCGGCGCGAAGATCGAGATGAACGCGATCGTCGGCAAGACGTGGACGCTCACCGAGCTGCGCGAGCAGTTCGACGCGGTCTTCATCGCCGTCGGCGCGGGGCTCCCGGTCTTCATGAACGTCCCGGGCGAGAACTTCAAGGGCGTCTACAGCGCGAACGAGTACCTCACGCGCATCAACCTCATGGGCGCCTGGTCCGGGCGGACGGACACGCCGGTCCTCAAGGGCCAGCGCGTCGCGGTCGTCGGCGGCGGCAACGTGGCGATGGACTCGGTCCGCACCGCGATGCGCATGGGCGCGGACTCCTCGTCGATCGTCTACCGGCGCGGCAAGGAGGAGCTCCCCGCCCGCGTGGAGGAGGTCCACCACGCGGAGCAGGAGGGCGTCATCTTCGAGATGCTCACCGCCCCGATCGAGGTCCTCGGCGACGAGAACGGCTGGGTGACCGGCCTCAAGTGCATCCGGATGGAGCTCGGCGAGCCCGACGACTCCGGCCGGCGACGGCCGATCGAGATCCCCGGCTCCGAGTTCGTCCTCGAGACGGACATGGTGGTCGTCGCGATCGGGACCCGGTCGAACCCGGTCCTCACCTCGACGGCGCCCGAGCTCAAGGTGACCTCGCGCGGCTACATCGAGACCGACGAGAACGGGATGACGAGCATGCCCGGCGTCTTCGCCGGCGGCGACATCGTCCGCGGCGCGGCCACGGTCATCCTCGCGATGGGCGACGGCAAGAACGCCGCCCACGCGATCGACGAGTACCTCATGGGCGTGCCGGAGGCCGTCCCGGCCTGAGCTCCGGGCGCGCCGGCGCCGAAGGACGACGAAGCCCCGCCTCGGCGGGGCTTCGCGATTCCCGGGCTGGCGAGGGTCAGGGGCGCGCGGCGCGCATCCGGTCGGCGATCACCTCGCGGACGCGGTCGGCGCTCACGCGCTCCTGCGTCATCGCGTCGCGATCGCGGATCGTCACCGCGCCGTCCTCGAGCGAGTCGACGTCCACGGTGACGCACCACGGCGTCCCGATCTCGTCCTGGCGGCGGTAGAGCTTGCCGATCGCGGCGGTGTCGTCGTAGACGGCCATGACGTCGCGCTGGAGGTCGCGCCTTGATGCGGTGGCACATCTCGACGATCTCCGGGCGCTTCTTGAGGAGCGGGAGGACGGCGACCTTGTACGGCGCGAGCTCGGGGTGGAGCCCGAGGACGACGCGCTTCTCGCCGCGGACCTCCTCCTCGCGGTAGGCGTCGAGGAGGAACGTGAACGCGGCGCGGTCGGCGCCGGCCGACGTCTCCACGATCCACGGGATGAAGTGCTCCTCGGTCGCCGGGTCGAAGTACTCGAGGCTCTCGCCGGAGGCCTCCATGTGCCGGCTGAGGTCCCAGTCGCCGCGGTTGTGGATCCCCTCGAGCTCCTTCCAGCCGAACGGGAAGCGGTACTCGACGTCCACGGCCTTCTTCGCGTAGTGCGCGAGCTCGTCGGGGGCGTGCTGGCGGGTGCGGAGGCGCGCCGGCGTCGACGCCGTAGCGCCTCGTACCACGCCCGCCGGCGCGGGAGCCACTCGTCGAAGTGCTGCGCCGCCGCGTCCGGGTGCACGAAGAACTGCATCTCCATCTGCTCGAACTCGCGCATCCGGAAGACGAAGTTGCCGGGGCTGATCTCGTTGCGGAACGCCTTGCCGACCTGTGCGATCCCGAACGGGACCTTCTTCCGGCTCGTCTCCTTCACGTTCCGGAAGTTCACGTAGATCCCCTGCGCGGTCTCGGGGCGCAGGTAGATCTGCGCCGCCTCCTCCTCGACGGGGCCCATGAACGTCTTGAACATGAGGTTGAACTGGCGGGGCGGGCTCAGCTCGCCGCCGTCCGCGGGGCACTTCAGGCCGAGCCGTGCGACCACCTGCGGATCGCGGAAGTCGGTCTGCGTGAGCTCCTCGGTCCCGGGCAGCTCGTCGAGGCGGTAGCGGCGGCGGCACGTCGCGGCACTCGACGAGCGGGTCGCTGAACTCGGCGACGTGGCCGGAGGTGACCCAGATCTGCGGGTGCCATGAGGATCCCGGAGTCGAGGCCGACGATGTCGTCGCGCTCCTGGACCATCGAGCGCCACCAGGCGCGCTTCACGTTGTTCTTCAGCTCGACGCCGAGCGGGCCGTAGTCCCAGACGGCGTTGATCCCGCCGTAGATCTCGGAGCTCGGGTAGATGAAGCCGCGGCGCTTGGACAGGCCGACGATCGTGTCGAGCTCGGCGACCGCCGGGCCCGGGTCGTTCGCGGGGTCCACGACGTCGCGGGCGTGCTTCGACGTGGTGACGATGTGGTCGCTCACAGGGGTGGTGCTCCGAGGGCGGTCGGGCGTGGCATGCCCGCTCGCGGGATGAGGGTGTCCGCGGATGGTAGCAGAGGCCGACCGGGCTCCCGCGCCCGAGGTCGCCGGGCGCCGAGCCACCCAGCACGGAGTCGCGCCCCGGTCAGCCCATCTCCACCCCGTCGGGCCGTGCGGCGGCCGGCGGATGGATCCCCTCGTCGGCGGCGCGGACCTCGTCGAGGAAGCGCCGCGACCGCGGCTCGCGCTCCAGGACGTACCCGAGGAACGCGCGCATCGCCGCCTCCACCTCGCGCTCGACGGCGGGCGGGAGCCGCAGCCCGGCGATCGCCTCGACGTCCATCCGCTGGTAGGCCTTGAGGACGCGCAGGGCGCCGGTCGAGAGGCCGGCCTCCTGCTGGGTGGGCCCGGGGTGCCGGCCGCAGACGATCCCACCGAGCGACGGGACCCAGCGGACCGGCTCGTCGGGCTCGACCAGCCGGTCGCACTCCACGCAGCGATCCACCTCGGGCCGCTGGCCGAGCTCGTCGGCGAGCCGCATCTCGTACCAGCGGGCGGCCCGTCCGGGCTCCAGGCCCGCGTCGAGCAGCTCGTACGTCCGGCGGATCAGGGCGTAGAGCGGCTCCGCGGGATGCCGCTCCTCGAGCGAGCGGTCGGCGAGCTCCGCCGCGTACCAGGCGGTGGCGGTCGCCTCGAGCGAGTCGCGCAGCCGGAGCCACATGTGGAGGATCGCCACCTGGGTGACGACGTCGAACGTGCGGCCGCGGACGAGCGCGACGCGGAGCTCGGCGAGGGGCTCGAGGCTGCCGCCGAGGCGGCTCGTGGGCCGGCGGATCCCCTTCGCGATGACCTTGATCTTCCCGTGCTCCGGCGTGAGGAGCGACAGGACGCGGTCCGCCTCGCCGTAGTCGAAGCGGGAGAGGACGATCGCGTCGGTCGAGAAGAGGCGGCGCTCCGGCACCGGGCGACCGTACCACCTCCGGGGGTGGCGGGGACCCGGGGACGCGGACGTGCCGGCCGCAGCAGGCGCCGGCCGTCCGCCAGGGGCGACCCGCACGGGTATCATCGGCGGCGTGAACGACGTCGACATCGCCAGATCTCGATCTCCGAGACCGAGGCGCGAGATCCTCCGCGTCCTCGGCGACGGCGAGGAGGCCACCCGCGGCCTCTACGACATGATCCGCTACCACCTGGGCCTCGACGGCTCGGGGGCGCCGGCGGGCAAGCGCATGCGCCCGCTGCTGGGCCTCCTCGCGTACATGTCGATCACCGGCGAGTACGCCCGCGCGCTCCCGGGCGCGGCGGCGGTGGAGCTCGGCCACAACTTCAGCCTGGTCCACGACGACATCGAGGACGGCGACACCGAGCGACGCCACCGGGCGACGATCTGGACGCTGCACGGGATCCCGCAGGCGATCAACACCGGCGACGCGATCTTCGCGATCAGCCGGATCGCGCTCCACCGGCTCTCGGACCTCGGCTTCTCCGACGCCAAGGTCCTGCGCCTCATGCGGCTGTACGACCGCACCTGCCTGACCCTCTGCGAGGGCCAGTACATCGACATCGCGACGAGCGAGCGCGACGAGATCGTCCCCGTGAGCCTCTACATGGACATGATCGGCCGGAAGACCGCGGCGCTCGTCAGCGCGTCGGTGGAGGCCGGCGCGCTCCTGGCGACCGACGACGAGGACACCATCGAGCGCTATCGGAAGCTCGGGTGGGCCCTCGGCATCGCCTTCCAGCTCAACGACGACCTCCTGGGGATCTGGGGCGAGCAGGCCGCCACGGGCAAGGAGCCGTCCGACATCGCGAAGCACAAGAAGACGCTGCCGGTCCTCTACGCGTTCGAGAACGCGGGCACGGCGGACCGCGCACGGCTCGCCGAGATCTACTCCCGCCCCGACCCGCAGCCCGGCGACCTGTCGGAGGCGATCGGGATCCTCGAGCGGTCGGGCGGCCGCGAGTTCACGCGCGCCGAGGCGCGTCGGTACCGCGACGAGGCGCTCGCCCAGATGGCGGGGGTCGGCGGCGTGGACCCGGTCGCGAAGGCGCGCCTCGAGGAGATCGTCGTCCGCGTCATCAGCGCCTGACACGGTCCGGGCATCTGCCCCATTGACTTGCCGCCTCCCGTCTTGGCATCCTCCCGTCGGCCGCGTCCCGTCCGTGCCGCGGGACCCATGGGGACAGGGGGTCCATGACCGCATTCCGTCCGCGCATCCGCGCGCTCGTCGTCGGAGTCGTCGCGATCGCGCTCGTGACGATCGGGGCCGGGGGCACGCTGGCAGCCAGCACCACCCCGACCGTCTACGCCTGCTACAACTCCTCCGGGCAGGTGGCGATGGCGTCGATCCCCCAGTGCAAGCTCACCGGGGGCGGTCAGCTCGTCCAGATCAACGCGGCGGGCGTCCCCGGCCCGACCGGACCGCAGGGCGCCACCGGACCGACGGGACCGACGGGACCCTCCGGCGCGGCCGGGCCGACCGGCCCGGCGTCGATCTCCGCCCTCAAGGGACCCCCTGCACCGCCGACGGGAGCAGCGGCTTCGTCGTTGTGTCCACGGGCACCGGTGGTGCGAACGTCCCGATCAACCTCTCGTGCACGAAGACCCCGACCATCACCGTGACGGGTGCGAGCTTCGTGCACTGGGAGGACATCCACGTCGCCGACTTCATGGGTGGCCCGGTCGCATCCTTCCCGTACGGCCACGACATCCTTGTCGAGGTCGAGGAGAAGGGCCCGTTCAACATCACGTGTCCGGCCACGTCGACGAACCCCGGGACACATGCGGCGTCAGGATCGGCCGACACCTGGCATGCCTCCTGCTCGTTCTCCTCGATCGCGGTCGATGCCACCGTGGCCGTCGGCTGACGCCCGCCGCCCCGATCTCTCACGACGCCCGGAGCGCCGACCGGCCTTCGGGCGTCGGCACGTCCGACGGGGGACGCCTCGCCCGGCCCGACCCGTGGGCGTGGGTCCCAGGGACCCGCCTCCGCGCGCTCCACGTGCACGGCCCTCGCCGCCGGGTCAGCGCTTTTTTTTTTTTTTTTTTTTTTTTCTTGAGCATCTATCTCGACATGATCGGGCGCAAGACGCCGCGCTCGTCAGCGCCTCCGTGAGGCCGGCGCGCTCCTCGCGACCGACGACGAGGAGCGATCGAGCGCTACCGCACGCTCGGCTGGGCCCTCGGCCTCGCCTTCCAGCTCAACGACGACCTCCTGGGTCTGGGGCGAGTCGGCCTCGACCGGCAAGGAGCCGTCCGACATCGCGAAGCACAAGAAGACGCTGCCGGTGCTCTACGCGTTCGAGCACGCCGAGGCGGCCGACCGGGCGCGCCTCGCCGAGATCTACGCTCGCGCGGAGGCGTCGCCCGGCGACCTGCCGGAGGCCATCGGGATCCTCGAGCGTGCCGGCGCGCGGGCGTACACCCGCGCCGAGGCGCGGCGCTACCGCGACGAGGCGCTCGCCCAGATGGCCGCGGTCCACGGCGTGGACCCGATCGCGAAGGCGCGCGCTCGAGGCGATCGTCGTCCGCGTCATCAGCGCCTGACGCCGCGGCCGGCGCCCCAGGCCGCGTCCGTCAGCGCTCGGCCTCGTCCTCGGAGCGGGACCCGTCGTCGTCCCGGTCGTGGCGACGCACGACGAGCGCCTTGTCCACGCGGCGTCCGTCCACGGATTCGACGGTGAGCGTGAGGCCGTCCACCCGGACCTCGTCGCCGGGCTTGGGGACGTCGCCGAGCCGGTGGAAGATCAGGCCGCCCACCGTGTCGTACTCCTCCTCGTCCTCGAGCTCGAGCTCGAGCCCGAAGGTGTCCGCGAGGTCGCCGACGTCCGCGCGGCCGTCGATCCGCGCCTCGTCATCCGAGAGCCTGACGACCATCGGCTCCTCGGTGTCGTACTCGTCCTGGATCTCGCCGACGATCTCCTCGAGGAGGTCCTCGATCGTGGCCATGCCGGCCGTCCCGCCGTACTCGTCGAGCACGATCGCGAGGTGGACCTTCCGGCGCTGGAACTCGTGGAGCAGGTCGTCGATCGACATCGACTCCGGGACGAGGACCGGTGGCCGGAGGATCGTCCGGAGCGCGGGGCGCTTGGACGCGGGCGTCTGGAGGATCCGGAGGAGGTCCTTCGCGTAGAGGATCCCGACGACCTCGTCGATCGAGTCCTCGTAGATCGGGATCCGGCTGTGGCCCTCGCTCACGACGTGATCCACGGCCTCCTCGTAGGTGGCGGTGGCCGGGAGGGCGACCATGTCGATGCGCGGGACCATGATCTCGTGGAGGCGCCGCGAGCCGAGCTCGATGACCGCGTTGATCATCTGCTCCTCCTCGGCCTCGAGGATCCCCTCCTCCCCGCCGCGCTCGATGATGAGGCGCAGCTCGTCCACGGACATCTGCACCTCGCGGGTCACCTTGACGCCGAGCAGGCCGGTGATCGACCGGGTGCACCAGGTGAGGAAGCCGACGATCGGAGCGAGGATCCGCGCGATGAAGTCGATCGGCCGGGCGACGAGCGAGGGCGACGCGCTCGGGGTGCGCGAGCGTGATCGTCTTCGGCACGAGCTCGCCGAAGACGATCGTGAACAGCGAGAGGAGGATCGTGATCGTGACGAGCGAGATCGCCGCGGCGCTCCCGGAGAGGGGGCCGAAGCGAGGCGAGCGCGTCGTGAGGTGGTCGGTGATGCTGACCGCGGCGTAGGCCGAGGCGAAGAACCCGAGGACCGTCAGGCCGAGCTGGGAGACGGCGAGGAAGCGGCTCGGGTCGTCCTTGAGCTTCCGCACGATGGGCGCCGCGCGGTTCCCGTCCTCCACGAGCTGCTCCACGCGACTGCGCCGCAGGGAGACGAGCGCGATCTCCGCCGAGACGAAGAAGGCCTCGAGGAGCGTCAGGATGGCGATGACGACGAGCGCGACGACGATGTCCATCAGGGGGCGTCGTCCTCCGCCTCGGGCTTCGGCTCCCGGAGGCGCGCGGGGACGCCGACGGCGAGCATCCCGTCCGGGACGTCGTGCGTGACGACCGAGCCGGCGCCGGTCTTCGCGCCGTCGCCGATCGTGACCGGGGCGACGAGCATCGTGTCGGACCCGATGAAGGCGCCGGCGCCGATCGTGGTCCGGTGCTTGCGCCGGCCGTCGTAGTTGGCGGTGATCGTCCCGGCGCCGATGTTCGTCCGCTCCCCCACCTCGGCGTCGCCGATGTAGCTGAAGTGGTGCTGCTGGACGCCGGGGCCGATCCGGCTGTTCTTCACCTCGGCGTAGTTGCCGAGCTTCGCGCCGCGGCCGATCGACGCGCCCGGGCCGGAGGTGGGCGAACGGCCCGATGCGGACCTCGTCCTCCACCTCGGCGCACTCGAGGACGCTCGCGACGATCTCGCAGTCGGACCCCACGACCGTGTCGACGATCCGGCTGCCGGCGCCGATGCGCGTCCCCTCGCCGATCCGCGTGGCGCCGCGGAGGATGACGTTCGGCTCGAGGACCACGTCCGTGGCGAGCTCGACGGTGGCGTCCACGTACGCCGTGGACGGATCCTCCATCGTCACGCCGGCGCGCATGTGCGCCACGTTGATGATCTCGCCCATGAGCGAGGCGGCGTTCGCGAGGTCCTGCCGGTCGTTGATCCCGGCGAGGGTCCCATCGTCGTCGACCTCGAGCGCGGTCACGCGGCGCCGGTCCGCGCGCGCGAGCACGGGGAGCTCGGTCAGGTACAGCTCGCCCGTCGCCGCGGACGGCCGGAGGTCGCCGATCCTGCTCCGCAGCCAGGCCGCGTCGAAGGCGTAGACGCCGGCGTTCACCTCGTCGACGCCGAGCTCCGCCTCGTTCGCGTCCTTCGCCTCCACGATCCGGGCGACGGCGTCCTCGTCCGTCTCCAGGCGGATGACCCGCCCGAGCCGGCCGGGATCGAAGGTCCGGAACGTGACGAGCGTCATGACGGCGTCGTCGGCCCGGCGCGCCTCCGCGAGCTCGGCGATGAGCGGCGGCGCGACGAGCGGGACGTCGCCGCTGAGCACGACGACGTCGGCGACGTCCGCCGGCAGCACGTCGAGGGCGGCACGGACGGCGTCGCCGGTCCCGCGCGGCTCGTCCTGGAGGGCGAAGTCCGCGACCGCCCCGAACGCCTCCACGACCGCCGCGGTGGCGGGCGAGTAGACGACGAGCGGCCGCGACCCCGTCGCCTCCTCGGCGGCGGCGAGGACGTACGCGAGCATCGGCCGGCCGAGGAGCGGGTGCAGCACCTTGGGGGTGCGTGACTTCATCCGCGTGCCGAGGCCCGCGGCCAGGACGATCGCGACGGTGGACCCGCCCGCCTGCGGCCATCGGGTCAGGCTCGCTGGGTGCCGGCGGCGATCGCCTCGATCTCCACGCGGCCGCCCTTGGGGAGCGCGGCGACCTGCACGGTCGACCTGGCGGGGTGCGGCTCGGAGAAGAACCGCCCGTAGATCGCGTTCACCGCGGCGAAGTCGCCGAGGTCGGCGAGGAAGATCGTCGTCTTCACGACGTCGCCCGGCCCCAGGCCCGCCGCCTCGAGGACGGCCATGAGGTTCGTCAGGGCCTGCTCGGCCTGCGCCTCCACGCCGTCGCGCAGCTCCCCGGTGGCCGGATCGAGGCCGAGCTGCCCGGAGCAGAAGAGGAGCTCGCTGAAGCCGATCGCGTGGCTGTACGGGCCGATCGCGGCGGGCGCGCCGTCGGCGGAGATGCGGTGTCGCTGCGTCACGCGTGTCTCCCGTGGTCACCGGCACCTGGAGCGGCCGGAACGTCGAGGACGAGGGGCGCGACGTGCACGGCCGGAGGCGCGTCGCCCGGCGCGACGATCCGTCCGTCGGCGAGCGCGTCCCGGACCGCGGCCGCCGCTGCGTCCGCGTCCACCTGCGAAGGATAGATGACCCAGCACGTGGGTCCGGAACCCGACTGCCCGACGGCCGTCCCGAGCGTCCGGATGAGGCCACGCCGGAACGCGACGAGCCCGGGCAGCGACGTGCTGCGCCGCGGGCATCAGGTCGTTCGCATGCGCGAGGATCCCGGCCCGCACGAGGAGGGCACGGGAGGTCATCCCCGCGCGCAGCTCGTCCGCGAGGTGGCGTGAGGCGGCGGCGGCCGAGCCGTGCCCGGCGCCGCGCGCGCCGGCCGCCCAGGCCGCGAAGACCGCGGGGGTCGAGACCGCCGCGGCGGGCGTGACGAGCAGGACGTGCGGGGGCGCGCCGCGGACGGACGGGATCCGCGTGACGTGCTCGCCCCGCCCCTCGATCAGCGCCCAGCCTCCCGCCTGGAAGAACGCGACGTCGGAGCCCACCGAGGTCGCGGCGGCGTGACGGCCCGCGGCGGAGAGGTCCGCGCCCCAGGCCTCGAGCGCGGCGTCGATCGCCGCCGCGGCGTCGCTGCTCCCGCCCGCGAGGCCGGCGGCCACGGGGATCCGCTTCTCGAGGCGGCAGGCGAGCGGGCCGGCGGTGGTGGCGGGGCCCAGCTCGCGCGTGGACCGCGGCCCGCGGCCGCCGCGACGGCACGGAGCACGAGGTTGTCGCCGGCCGGCCCGCAGTCCGCACCGTCCACGTGGAGCGTGTCCGCGTCGCCGATCGCCGCCGCGACCGAGAGCCGGTCCGCGAGCCCGAGCGGGGCCATGACCGAGTGGAGCGCGTGGTACCCGTCGGCGCGGCGGCCGAGGACCGCGAGGGTCAGGTTGACCTTCGCGGGGGCGAGCCGGACCGCCGGGGCGCCGCTCACGCCTCGTCCTCCGGCACGTCGTCGATGCCCTGCTCGCCGGCGCGGTCGGCCGCGCGCCTGCCGCGGCGGTCCGCCGCGAGCGGTCCGAGCGCGACGCGCAGGGCGAGCCACTCGTCGACCGAGAGCGTCTGCGGCCGCCGGTCGGGCGCGACCCCCGCGGCCGCGAGGGCGGCCGTGACGCGATCGGCCGGGGCGGGCAGCTGTCGGACGAGCACGTTGTGGATCATCTTGCGTCGCTCCCGGAAGGCCGCCTGCACGAGCCGCCAGAGGTCGTCCTCGAGCGCCGCGGGGAGGCGTCGCGGGTCGTCCTCCGGGCGGACGTCGAGGACGAGGATCGCCGACTCCACGGCCGGCGCGGGCTCGAACGCGGCGGGCGGGACGATCCGCGCGACCCGAGCGGCCGCATGGTACTGGACGAAGACGGAGAGGTAGCTCATCCGGCCCGGCGGCGCCGCGACGCGCTCGGCGACCTCCCGCTGGACCATGAGGACGCAGCGGTCGGGGCGCGGGCCGGTCCCGAGGAGGCGGTGGAGGACGGGGCTCGTGATGTGGTACGGGAGGTTCGCGACGACGTCGTAGGGGGGCGCCACGAGCTCGCCGATCTCGACGTCGAGGATGTTGGCCTCCTCCAGCCGGAGCGTCCGCGGTCCGTCCGGGTCGCGCTCGCGCCGCGCGATCGCCCCGGAGTAGGCGCCGCGCAGGCGCCGGGCGAGGCGTCGCGTCGAGCTCGACCGCGACGACGCTCGCGCCCGCGCCGATGAGGGCGCCGGTCAGGACGCCCAGCCCCGGGCCGACCTCGAGGACCCGCCTGCCCTCGGCGCGGAGCGGCCGCCTCGAGGATCGCGTCGAGGACGTCGGTGTCGACGAGGAAGTTCTGCGAGAGCGCCTTCTGCGGCCGCGTCCCGGCCTCCCGCAGCGCGCGGCGGACGGCGAGCGGGTCCACCCGGACGGGCACGGCGGCGGCAGGCTCCGTCCCGGGCGCTCGCCGCCGTCCGGCACGCCGCGGCTCACGGCGTCCCCAGCGGCCACGTGGGCCGCGCATCGAGCTCGAGTCCCGCCCGCTCGCCGGCGACGAAGCGCCGTGCCCCGGCCGCACCGATCATCGCGCCGTTGTCCGTGCACAGGTCCGGTGCCGGGACGACGAACGGGATCCCCAGCGCGTCCGCCTCGCCGGCGAGGCGCGCCCGGAGCGCCGCGTTCGCGGCCACCCCGCCGCCCAGGACGAT
Source organism: uncultured Chloroflexia bacterium (assembly GCA_963844945.1). GTDB lineage: Bacteria > Chloroflexota > Limnocylindria > Limnocylindrales > CSP1-4 > CAIYQJ01. The sequence goes on along the minus strand of CAWJQZ010000054.1, from coordinate 33,829 downwards.
CGAGGCCGCACCGACCCGCTCCGCGGCGCGGAGCGTCTTGGTCGCGAGGACGTCCACGACGGCATCCTGGAACCCCCATGCCAGCTCGGCGACCACGGGGTCGGGCAGCGGCGTCTCGCGGTCGCCCGGGTCGATCCCGGCCTCGGCCCGCGCCTGCGAGACCACGCGGAGCGCCGCGGTCTTCAGGCCGGAGAAGCTGAAGTCGTCCGTGCCGGGAAGCCAGGCGCGCGGGAAGCGGACGTCGCGCCGGACGGCCGCCTCGGCCGCACGCGAGATCGCGGGGCCGCCCGGGTACGGCAGGCCCAGGAGTCGGCCCACCTTGTCGAACGCCTCGCCCGCCGCGTCGTCCACCGTGCCGCCGAGATGCTCGTGTCGGAGGTCCGGCGCGCGTGACCGACAGGAAGGTGTGCCCGCCCGAGACGATGAGCGCGAGCGCGGGCAGCGGCGGTTCCGGACGCGCGGGGTCGGCCGCGTCCTCGAGCCACGCCGCGTACAGGTGGCCCTCGAGGTGGTTGACCCCGACGAGCGGCCGGTCGTGGACGTACGCGAGGGCCTTGGCGAAGTTGATCCCCACGAGGAGCGAGCCGGCCAGCCCCGGGCCGGACGTGACGGCGACGGCGTCGACGTCGTCCCACCCGACGCCGGCATCGGCCCAGGCCTCCTCGAGCGTGGGGACGATCCACCGCAGGTGCGCGCGGGCCGCCACCTCGGGGACGATCCCGCCGGTCGGGGCATGGAGCGCGACCTGGCTCGCCACGACGGACGAGAGGACGCGCCTGCCGTCCGCGACGAGGGCGACACCCGTCTCGTCGCAGCTCGATTCGATCGCGAGGACGAGGCTCGAGCTCATCCGGCGCCCTCCCGGCCTTCGCCGTCCCGTCGGGGATCCGCGCGGGGGCCCGCGTCCTCGGGCCCGTCCGCGGGGTCCTCGCCGGGTTCCGGGAGCGACGCGACCCATGCCCGCAGGCGCTCGAGCCGGGCCACGAGGTCCGGGTCGGAGAACGCCGGCGTCGTCATGACGAGCGCGTCCTCGAAGTCGTCGCTGTAGTACCGCGGCCGGATCCCGACGGGGAGGAACCCGAACTTCTCGTAGAGGCGCCGCGCAGCGAGGTTCGAGAGGCGGACCTCGAGCGTCGCGTCGCGCGCTCCGCGGGCCATCGCGATGTCCAGGAGCGCCGAGAGGAGCCGGTCGCCGATCCGCCGGCGGCGCCAGGCGGGGTCCACGGCGAACGTCGTGATGTGCGCCTCGTCCACGATCACCCACATCCCCGCGTACGCGACGATCCGTCCGCCGAGCCAGGCACAGACGTAGTGCGCGAGGTCGTTCGACTCCAGCTCGGAGCGGTACGCGTGCGGCGGCCAGGGCGTCGTGAAGCTCTGCTTCTCGATGGCGTGGACGGCCGGCAGGTCGTCGACGGTCATCGGGAGGATCCGGAGGCTCAGACCCGGGTGCGCGACCACGCGACCTCCCCCGTGATCGCCGGCACGCCGCGCGGCGGCGTCACGTACTCCGGCACGATGCGCGCGACATCGTCCCCGCCCGCGCGCGAGGCGCGCCGCCCCGGCGGCCGCGAGCTCCTCCGCGAACAGCGCCAGCGCGGCCGCCCCCCGTGCGAGCGCGTCATCGGGCGCTCGACCCGCGAGGTCCACCGCGATGAGCGTCGTCGCGGGACCGAGGTCGGGGTCCACGCCGGCGGTCAGCCGGATCGCGCCCGCGCCGGTGACGAGCGTCCGCTCGGACGGCCCTGCGGGGAGCAGGACGGCGACCTCCGACGCGGTGGCGGCCATGCCCGCGGCGGCCGCCGCCCGCGCGAGGACCGTGGCGGACGAGAGGCCCGCCACGGGGATCCCGAGCCCGGTCGCGATCCCCTTCGCCGTGGCGATCCCGACGCGCAGGCCCGTGAACGCGCCCGGCCCCAGGCCCACCACGACGCCCGCGAGGACGGCCGGCCGGATCCCGTGACGGGAGAGCATGGAGTCGACCCGCGGGAGGAGCTCCTCCCCGTGCCGGTGGCCGGCGACCCACGCATCGGCCTCCACGACCGCGCCGGCCGCGTCGGCGAGGACCACGTACGCCCGGGTCATGGACGTGTCGATCGCGAGGATCGGTCCGGACCTCCCGGTCATGCGACCCCCGCCCGCGTCGCGCGTGCGGCCTCCAGGTAGCGCCGGAGGTCCGGGTGGGTCGCGTGCAGGGTGATCCGCCGCCGCTCGTCGCCGACGATCTCGATCGCGACGTCGAGCCGCACGGGGGGCAGCTCGCCGCCCAGCCGCTCGGCCCACTCGATGAGCGTGACGCCCTCCTCCTCGCGCTCGTCGAGGAGGCCCGCGCCGACGGCCGCCTCGGGTCCGTCGAGACGATAGAGGTCGAGGTGGAAGAACGGGACCCGGCCCGCGTGCTCGGCCATCAGGACGAAGCTCGGGGACGAGACGGTCTCGGTGACGCCGAGCCCGGCCCCGAACCCCTTGGCGAGCTCGGTCTTCCCGGCGCCGAGGTCGCCCGAGACGGCGAGGACGTCGCCGGCGCGCGCGACGGCGCCGAGGCGCGCGCCGAGGGCGCGCGTCTCGCGGGGGTCGGCGGTCTCGACGGCGAGGTCGTCCGGGGTCGCGGGCACGGTCCGAGCGTACACGGAGGGCGGGCGGGGCGCGGGGCGGACCAGGGTCGTGGCTACGCGTACCGCTCGAGGTCCGCGAGCGGGACGGCGACCTCGGTCCCGTCGTCGAGCCGGACGAGGCCCGCGCGCAGACGGACGCCGGCGCGGAACCGCCTGATCCCCAGGGGGGCCACCCAGCGTGCCCTCGCGGCCCGCCGCGGGGCCGCTCCGGATCCGGACGAGGTCGGCCGGGATCTCGGGGGTCTCGACGCCGGCCGGGTCGAAGACGAGCATCGGCGGGTCGGCGACGATGGCCACCTCGCGGCCGTCGATGGCGCCGAGGAGCGACCGGACCGGCGAGGAGATCGTGCGGCGGACGGCGCCGTCGAGGATGAGCACGGCGAACGGCGCGATCCCGTGATAGCCGGCCCGCTGGCGCGCCTCCGACGCGACGAAGTCGCGCCGCTCCTTGTCCGAGAGGTTCGCGACGACGACCCCGCGGATCCCCGTCGCGCGGCAGCGCGTGAGGGTCTCGGCGTCGACGCGCGCGCCCACGGCCACGATCGCCCCCGCGAGGCCGACGTCGAGGGCGCTCGTCCGCAGGTCGGTGTCGGCCGGGAACGTGACGAGCCTGCCGCGGCTCGGGCCGCCGACCGCGGCCATCCCCGCGAGGCCCGCGCCGGCCATCCGGACGGCGACGTACGCCCCGGGATGGACGTCCTCGCACGGTCCCGTCCGCCGGCGCGTCGAGGGCCTCCTCGTGGTCGCCGACCACGACGTGCCACCGGTCGCCGACGTCGTAGAGCACCTCGCCCGCGGGCGTCCCGCGGCGGCCCGGCCCGCGGCCGCGCGCCTGCTCGGTCCCGGGCCACCATCCGCCGGCGGACGGGGACGCGCGGAGCGAGCCCTCGGGGCGCGGGAAGGTCTCCATCCGGACGTCGCGATACCGCTGCGCGAGGGTCGTGCCGGCCGCGACCTCCTCGCCGTCGAGGACGAGGGCACGGTCGCCGGGCGTGAGGGCGAAGCGCACGACCGGGGTCGGCACGACGAGGCGGCGCGTGCGCGACGAGCTCGAGGCCGCCGGCGGCGGAGGGCCGTGGTCATCGGTCGGCGTCCGGCCAGAGCGGGCGCTGCCACGACGCGAGCTGCTCGCGCCGGCGGTCCGGACGGGACGGCAGCTTCAGGGGGATCTCGCGGAGGTCCACGATCAGGCCGCCGAGGCCGCCGGAGACCGGGATCTCGAACTCCCGCGCGCGCACGCCGAGGTCGAACGGCTCCTTCGACGTGATCCACGCCGTCCCCGTCGCGCCCGGCGGGAGGTCGGCGAGGTGGATCCCGCCCGCCTCGAGCGCGATCTCGATCGGCATCGCCCCGTCCACCGACAGCCGGAGGCGCCCGACGCTCCCGCGGGAGGCGCGCATCCCGTGCGGGATGATCGCGGTCCCGAGGGGGAGCACGATGTCGTCGATCGCCCCCGCGATGAGCGCGCGCCGCTCGTCCGGGTCGGCCACGAGGCCCAGCGGCCCCAGGAGCCGCGCATGGTCGAGGCCCAGCTGCATCGCGCCGGGCCGCCGGAGGACGTCGACGAGCGCGAGGGCGACCGCGGGCGCCGGCGCGTCGGCCCACGCGCCGCCGGCGGCGACGAGCAGGTCGGCGTGCGGGAAGGTCGTCGATGTCCGGGGTGGCCGCGACGATCCGCTCGACCGCCGCGCGCGCGGCGGCGAGCATCAGGACGGCGCCCTCGCCGTCGAGGTCGCCCCACGGCGACTCGAACGCCTCGACGAGGCGGTCGCGGAGCCGGACGCGGTCGAGCGTGATCGGCGACCAGCCGGCGATGGCGTCCACGAGCTCGTCGGTGGGATCGGGCGGGACGAGCGCGCCGTCGGCGACGACCGCGACGGCCGCGTCCGTGCTCGTGGCACCCTCGCCGGCCGGCCAGGCGATCGCCCGCGACCCGGCCGTGTGGCCCACCTCGATGACCTCGACGCGGAGCTCGAGGAGGAAGGCGAGCTCCCGGACGCCGCCGACGAGCCCGCGCCGCGTGTGGTCGGGCGGCAGGGCCACCTCGAGGAGCGCATCGCGGAGGCCGAGCCCGCCGTCGTCCTCGCCGGGATCGGTGACGGTCGTCGTGCGCGCCCGCAGCGTCGGGGGCGGTGATGCGCGCCGCGAGCGGGCCGGTGACGACGAACCGGACATCCGGACGGCGCGCGGCGATCGAGCGCAGCGCGGCGAGGAGCTCGTCCGTGATCCCGCGCTCGTCGGACGTGGGCTTCGGCCCGGTCCCGGCGACCACGACGCCGACGTCCGGACGGAGCGCGGCGCCGCACGACGCCGAGAAGGTCGGGCGCCTCCGCGGGGCCGACGACGGCGAGGCCGGCGGCGCGTGACGCCGCGACGAGCGTCGCGTGCTGTCGCTCCGACGGGGCGGCGATCGCGACCCCCGGGAGCGGCGCGCCCCGGGAGACGATCCGCGGCAGGTCGACCGCGCGCGCCGGCGGGCGGGATGTCGCGGGCCAGGCCGGGATCGGCGGCGCGTGCGGTGCGCACCAGCTCGGCGACGAGCACGTCCGCCCCGACGGCGGCCGGCGCGGCCTCGGAGGCGACGAGCCGCCACCGACCGTCGACGGGCGCGAGGATCGAGGCGGCGACGGTCGCCATGCCCTCCTCGACGACGATCCGGACGGCCTCTGCGCTGCTCACCGGGCGAATCCTACCCGCCATGGCCCCGGCGCGGTCGCCCGCCGTGGCGGGCGGCGTCACGGGCGGGCCCGTGCCGCGCCGTCAGACCTCCCACCCCTCCTCCTCGTCGAGGTCGAGGAGGCGGTCGATGAGGCGGTCGATCCCCTCGTCGTCCGCGAGGATGGCGACGACCGGGTCGTGCCCGCCGCCGAAGACCTGGCGGAGGACGGGGTCGAAGAACAGCATCGCGCTCCCCGAGAGCCCGGAGTCCGGCCTGCTCGCCTCGAGGAAGTGGACGGCCGACGTCGTGAGCCCCTTGAGGTGGATCTCGCGCGCCACGCGCTCGATGAGCTCGAAGCGGTCGTCCTCGGGCACCGGCGGGCGGAAGCTCATGCGCCGCCCTCGGCGGGCTCGGTGCGCTCGATCTCGCCGCGATACGCGGCGAACGTGCGCGGGTCGAGCAGGGCGAAGACGACGCGACGGACGTCCGGCGCGGACGCCAGCGCTTCGCGGACGGCGCCCACCGTCGCGGCCGCCGACGTCTCCGCGTCGAGCCCGCCCGTGCCGGCCCCGAGCGCGGGGAACGCCATCGAGTGCGCACCGATCTCCTGCGCGCGGAGGACGGCGTTGCGCGCCGCGCTCGCGACGGTCGCCTGGGTGGCGCGGTGGGCGGCCTCGATCGTGGCCGCGTGGATGACGGCCTTCGCGGCGAGGCGTCCGGCGGGCGTGGCGACGGCCTCGCCGAGCGCGATGGGACCCGCGCGGACGGCCGCGAACTCGATCGCGTCGCCGCCGCGCTTCTTGATCGCCGCGCCGACGCCGCTCGACATCCACAGCGACCCGGTGGCGGGACTGACGACCGCGTCCACCTCGAGGTCGCAGATATCCCCCTGCCAGGCCTGCAGTCGTGTCACGACCGGAGCTCCCCCGTAAGCGTCCGGACCCCTTCGATACCGGTCCGGGAATCGTACACCCGCGTCAGGCGCCTGCCGAGGAGCGCGATGACCTCGTACGCGATCGTGTCGCCTCGGCGCGCCAGCTCGTCGACGCCCACCCGCTCGCCGCCCTGTGCCCCGAAGAGGACGAACTCGTCGTCCACGGTGACCGGGGCGCCCGGGACGTCGGTGACGTCCACCGTGACGGAGTCCATCGAGACGCGGCCGACCGTCGGGACGCGGTGCCCGCGCACCAGGACGGCCGCTCCCTCGTACGCCCGGCGCCAGCCGTCCGCGTACCCGATCGGCAGGGTGGCGATCCGGCTGGGGCGCGCGGTCACGAACGACGGCCCGTAGCCCACCCCGTGGCCCGCGGGGAGGTCCGCGACGCGCACGGGCAGCGCGTGGAGGGATGCGACCTGGCGGAGCGTCGCGAGCCGCGCGGCGACGCCCGGGTCGTCGAGCAGTGCGTCCGGCGCGATCCCGAAGGCGGCGATCCCGATCCGGACGGCGTCGTGCGCGGGCACCGACGCCGCGATGACGCCGCCGCTCGCGGAGAGGTGGTGCGTCCGGCGCGCGACGCGTGCGCCGTCGAGGCGCACCGCGACATCCGCGAACGCCTCGGCCTGGCGGCCCGCACTGGCCCGGTCCGCCGGCGCCGCGAGGTGCGACCAGACCCCGGCGAGTCGCGCACCCGGCGTCGCGCGGACGCGGCCGGCGGCGTCCACGACCGCGTCGGGCAGGACGCCGTCGCGACCGAGCCCCGTCTCGACCTGGAGGTGGATCGCGACGCGCCGGCGCAGCGTCCCCGCCGCGCGGGCGGCGGCCACGGCGTCGAGCGTCCGTCCGAGGAGGACGTCGTCCGCGACGGTGAGCGCGATCCCGCGCCGTGCGGCCTCGGCGACATGGACGGCCGGGGCCGCGTAGAGGACGACGACCGGGGCGCGGACGCCGCCCGCGCGGAGCTCGAGCGCCTCGTCGAAGGACGCGACGCAGAAGCCGTCCGCGCCCGCCGCCTCGAGCGCACGCGCCACGGGGACCGCGCCGTGCCCGTACGCATCGGCCTTGACCACGACATGCACGGCCACCCCGTCCCCGGCGAGCGCCCGAAGCGCCGCGAGGTTCGAGGCGAGGAGGTCGAGGTCGACCCGCAGCCAGGACGTCCGGGGCAGCATGGGAAGGCCCGCGTCGTCGAGGCGGCGGCCGATCGGCGCCGCGGTCATCCGTCGGCGGACGGGCCCGCGTCGGGACCATCCGCGCCCGCCCCGCCCCCGGCCGCGTCATCGTGCGCACCGAACCCGAGCCGGCGGCCGCGCCGCTCGCGATCGGCGATCTCCGCGAGCCGTCGCCGCGCGAGCGCGAGCTCGAGCGGGAGGTCGGTCGCGAGGAGGCCCGCGTCGCCGATCCGGTGGCGCACCGCCTCGCCCGCCGCACCGTGGAGGTGGACGCCCAGCCGGGCCGCGTCGTACGGCGCGAGGCCCTGGGCGAGGAGCGCGCCGATCGTCCCGGCGAGGACGTCGCCCGTCCCGCCCGTGGCGAGCGCGGGGTTCTCGAACGACGCGACCGAGACCGCGCCGTCCGGGGCGGCGACGACGGTCCGTGCGCCCTTCAGGACGACCACCTGGCCCCAGACCCGCGCGGCATCGGCCGCGGCCGCGGCGCGCGCGGCGTCGTCCCAGATGAGGTCGCCGTCCGCGCCCGACTCCACGCCGCTCGCCGCCCGCAGCCGGACGAACTCCCCGGTGTGCGGCGTGAGGATGCTGCGCCGGCGGATCCCCTCCCACCAGCCGTCCTCGGCCGCCAGGGAGCGCAGCGCCTCGGCGTCCACGACGGCCGGGGCGGGATCCGGGTCGCCGCCGACGGCGAGGATCCCCCGCACGAGGTCGCCGTTGGCGAGGGAGGCGCGGAGGCCCGGGCCGACGACGAGCGCGTCGTGCTCGTGGTCGAGGACCTTGGCGAGGGCGGGCTCCGGGTCCACCTCCTCCACGTCGTCCTCGGGGAGCGCCATCGTCGTCGCCTCCTCCACCTTGGCGGCGAAGAGCGGCTGGAGCGACTCGGGGACGGCGAGGGTCACGAGTCCCGCCCCTGCGCGACCTGCGGCGCGGCAGACGAGCAGGGCGGCGCCCGCGTAGTCGAGCGAGCCGGCGATCACGAGGAGCTTCCCGAACGTGCCCTTGTGCCCGCGCGCCGGGCGCTCCGGCAGCAGCGAGGCGGCGGTCCGGTCGTCGATGGGGAGCGCGTCGATCGTGCGCGTCTCGGTCACGAGGCCTCCTCCGCCGCCCTCAGCTCCGCCTGCATCCCGCGGAGGCGCTCCATGCGGGCGAGGAGCACCCTCTCGCGCTCGTCGATCCGCTCGTCGATGTCCGGCGGGAAGACGTACCGGCCCGGCGCCGTCCTCACGCCGTACGCGATCGCGACGGCGAACTCGTCCTCGTGGCTGATCGAGAGGGCGATGCGCTCCATCCCGAGCTGGACGGAGCGGGCGGCCGCGCGGCCGTGGAGGCGGACGGCGGGCTGCCCGGTCGGCAGCCGCTCGATCTCGATCTCCTTCCAGCCGATCCCCCGGACCCCGAGCCCGAGGACCTTGCTCACCGCCTCCTTCGCGGCCCAGCGCCCGGCGAGGGTCTCCGCGCGCCCGCGGACGTACGCGGCCTCGCGCGGGGTGCAGACGCGCGTCACGAAGCGCTCGCCGAACCGGTCGAGCGCCGCGCGGAGGCGGGCGACCCGCACGATGTCGATGCCGAGCTCCGTGGTCCCCGCGGGAGGCGGGGCGACCCCGGCGTCGCGGCCGTCGCCGGCCGCCGCCGTCCCGTCGCCCCCGGGCCGGTCCGTGTCCGCCATCGCCTACTCGACCGTGACCGACTTCGCCAGGTTGCGCGGCTGGTCCACGTCCGTGCCGCGGGCGACCGCCGTGTGGTAGGCGAACAGCTGCAGCGGGATGATCGCGAGGACCGGCGAGAGCATCTCGTCCGTGTCGGGGACCCAGAGCACGTCGTCCGCGAAGCGCTCGATCTGCGGGTCGCCCTCGGTCGCGACCGCGATGACGCTCGCGTCCCGGGCGCGGCCCTCCATGACGTTGCTGATGAGCTTGTCGTAGACGCTCGACCGCGTCGCGACGGCGACGAGGGGGCACTCGGCGTCGAGCAGCGAGATCGGGCCGTGCTTGAGCTCCCCCGCGGCGTAGCCCTCCGCGTGGATGTACGAGATCTCCTTGAGCTTGAGGGCGCCCTCGAGCGCGGTCGGATACGAGTACCCGCGGCCGACGAACATGAAGCCGCGCGAGTTCACGTACCTGCGGGCGAGCCCCGCGACATCCCCAGCCTCGGCGTTCTCGCGGGCGCGCCTCGCGCCGTCCGGGAGCGCGCGCAGCGCGCGGGCGAGCGCCTTCTCGCGGTCGCGCGGGAGCGAGCCGCGCGTCTTCGCGATCGCCGCGGCGAGGATGACGAGCGTCGTCACCTGGGCGACGAAGGTCTTGCTCGCCGCGACGGCGATCTCCGGCCCGGCCTGGAGGAAGAGCGCCGCGTCCGCCTCGCGGGTGATCGCCGAGCCGACGGTGTTCGTCACGGCGACGATCGGGCAGCCGCGCTCGCGCGCGAGCCGCGTCGGGGCGATCGTGTCCGCGGTCTCGCCCGACTGGGTGACGGCGATCACGAGCGTCCGCGCGTCGAGCGGCGGCGGCGAGTAGCGGAACTCGGAGCCCACGGTGGCGCGCGCCGGGATGCCCACGAGCTCCTCGATCGCGGCCGCGCCCACCAGCGAGGCGTAGAACGCGGTCCCGCATGCGACGATCTCGATCCGGGTGACGTCCGCGAGGGCGTCGACGACGGGCGCCAGCTCCTCGGCGACGATGCGGAGGTCGCGGGTGACCCGGCCGGCGATGCACGACCGCAGCGCGTCGGGCTGCTCGTGCATCTCCTTCAGCATGAAGTGGGCGTAGCCGCCCTTCTCGGCCGACTCGGCCGTCCACGGGATGTGCGTCTCGTGCCGGTCGACCACCAGGCCCGCGACGTCCGTGAAGGCGACGCCCGACGGCCGGAGGTCGGCGACGTCGCCCTCCTCGAGGAAGACGACGCGGTCCGTGTGGGCGAGGATCGCCGCCACGTCGGACGCGAGGAAGGACTCGCCGTCGCCCAGGCCCACGACGAGCGGGACGTTCATCCGGGCGCCCACGAGCCGGTCCGGCTCGGCGCGGTGCATGACCGCGATCGCGTAGGCACCCTCGAGCTGCCTGAGGGCGGCGCGGGTGGCATCGGCGATGTCGCCGGCGTACGCCTCCTCGACGAGGTGGGCGATCGCCTCGGTGTCGGTCTCGGACGCGAGGACGTGCCCGGACGCCTCCAGGCGGTCGCGCAGCTCGCGGAAGTTCTCGATGATCCCGTTGTGGACGACCGTCACGTCACCCGTGCAGTCGACGTGCGGGTGGGCGTTCTCGTCGTTCGGGCGACCGTGGGTCGCCCAGCGGGTGTGCGCGAGGCCGATCCCGGCGTGCGGGGTCCGGTCGACGAGGGCCGTGCTGCAGGTTCACGAGCTTCCCGGCGCGCTTCTCCACGAAGAGGTCGCCCGCCTCCGTGACGAGGGCGATGCCGGCGGAGTCGTAGCCGCGGTACTCCAGGCGCTGCAGCCCTTCGAGGAGGATCGGACCCGCCTCCCGGGGCCCCGTGTACCCGACGATCCCGCACATGCCCCGGTATCTCCCTCCTTCGGCGCGCGACCCCTGCCGGGGCCCGGCTAGTGTAGTCGCTCGCCCGCGAGGGCCCCGATGGCGTCGGCCAGCTCCGCGACGAGCTCCGGGTCGCGTCCCTCGACCATGATCCGGAGCGCCGGCTCGGTCCCCGAGGGCCGGACGAGGATCCGCCCGGACCCGCCGAGGCGCTGCTGCGCCTCCTCGACCGCGGCGACCAGCACCGGGTCCTGGTCCCACCGGTCCTTGTGCCGGACGTGGATCGCGCGCTGCTGCTGCGGGAAGAGCGGGATCCGCGCGGCGAGCTCGGCGATCCCGACGCCGGACGCGCTGACGGCGCGGAGCACCTCGAGGGCCGTCACGATCCCGTCGCCGGTCGAGGAGAGCTCGCGGAAGATCACGTGGCCGCTCTTCTCCCCGCCGAGGGCGGCCTCGGTGGCGACCATCCCCTCGTTGATGTACTTGTCGCCGACCGGCGTCCGCACGACGCTCCCGCCCGCGGCGACGAGCGCGGCCTCGAGGCCGGCGTTGGAGAGGACGCTGACGACGACGCGCCCGTCGGGGAGCTCGCCCCGCGCCATCAGGTCGAGGGCGAGCAGCCCGATGAGCTGGTCGCCGTCCACCACGTGGCCCGCCGCGTCGACCGCGACGCAACGGTCCGCGTCGCCGTCGAGCGCGAAGCCGATGTCCGCCCCGCGCGCGAGGACCTCGGCGGCGAGCGAGACGGGGTCGGTCGCCCCGCACCCCAGGTTGATGTTCACGCCGTCGGGGCGATCGTGCATCGTCTCGACGGTCGCGCCGGTGGCCGCGAGGATCTCCGCCGCGACGCCCGCGCCGGAGCCGTTGGCGCAGTCGACGAGCACGCGGAGCGCCGACGGCCGCTCCCGCGCGAGTGTGGAGCGCTGGGCGACGTACCGCGCGCGGAGCTCCGTCGCACGGTCGAGCACGGCGCCGATGGACTCGTTCGGGACGCCGCCGAGCTCGTCGGAGCGCAGCAGGAGCGCCTCGAGCTCGTCCTCGACGGCGTCGTCGAGCTTCATCCCGCGCGCGTCGAGCACCTTGAGGCCGTTGTCGCGGGCCGGGTTGTGCGATGCCGAGACCATGATCCCGGCGGCGTACCCGCCGTCCGCAGCGAGGAACGCGAGCGCGGGCGTCGGGACCTCGCCGGCGAGATGCACCTCGGCGCCCATGCTCGAGGCGCCCGCGGACAGCGCAGCGACGAACATGTCGCCCGAGCGGCGCGTGTCGCGGCCGATGACGATGCGGCGGCCGGGGCCGGCGAGCCGGAGCGCCGTGGCCCGGCCGAGCGCGAACGCGATCGCGGGCGTGAGATCCACGTTGGCGACACCGCGGATCCCGTCCGTACCGAAGAGACGACCCAATGGGACCTCCACTCAGGGACCGGCCGACGGCTCGGCCGTCGGCGTGGGGATGGGCGTGGGAGGTGGCGTCGGCTCCGTGATCTCGACCGTCACGTTCGCGGGCGAGATGGAGACGAGGGTGAGCCGGCCCGGCGCATCGAACGTGACGGGCACGACGTGCGTCCCCGCGACGAGGTCCGTGACGTCGACGTGCGCGACGAGGCCCCGCGCGTCCACGCCCTCGAGCTCGGCGACGGTGCCGCCCAGGGTGACGAGGACCGTCTCGGTGGAGACGGAGTAGCCGCGGTCCGCGCGCGCGCCGTCGAGCACGACGCCCACGGAGAACGTGCGCGTCCCCTGCTTCGCGTCGACCGCGACCGTCACCGAGACCTCGGATGCGGCGTCGAGCGTGACGCCGGACGGCGGGACGAGCGCGACCTTGCGGACGACGTCCTTCGTCGCGTTCGCGATGCTCACCGGCTTCGTCGGGATCGACGTGAGGTCCGCGAGCGCCTCGGGCTCACCGTGGACGGTGACGACCGCCGGGTCCGCGGTGGTCGCGGTCACCTCGTAGCCGGTCGCGACGTCCCCGCGGAGCACGGGGGCGACCGGGAGGGTCCGCGTCGTGGACTGGCTCGTGACGTTGATCCGGACGCGCGCCGTGGCCGGCGTGATGTCCACCTGCGAGACCTGCTCGCCGCGGGCGTCGATCGGGACCAGGTCCACCTGCTGGTCCACGTCCAGCCCGGCGGGCTGGATCCGGACGCGGGCGAGCGCGGCCGCCACCTGCGTGACCTGCGTGCGCGGCCCGGTCACGACCGCCGTCGTCGGATCGACCACGGGGTCGTCGGCCGCGAGGCCGTCGGGCAGCGCCCCACGGTCCACCTGGACCGGGACGGTCGCGTCGACGAGCGGGTCGACGCGGACCTGGATCCGTTGCGGCGTGTAGTCCACCACCTGGACGCGCGGGTCCGTCGCGGTGACCACGACGGGCACGCTCACGAACCCGTTCGTCGTCCGCGCGTCGACGGAGCCGAGGTCGACCGAGGCGGTGAAGCTGGCGCTCGTCACGCGGTTCGCGGCGTCCACGGGCGCCAGGTAGCGGATCCCGGTGACGTCCGGGAGCGAGTCGAGGATGAAGACGCTCGCCGGCTGGTTGAGCGCCTCGATCGGGACGCGGCCGGGCCATGTCCGCGCGTTCTGCGAGACGACGACGCCGGCGTACAGCGCGGTCGCGAGGAGGATCGCCGCGAGCTTGAGGGGCCAGTTGTGGACGATGAGTCCGACCAGGGCCTTCATGCCGGCCCGCCGCCGATCGTGGCCGACGCCTCGTCGTCGCCCGGGCCGACCGGCTCCGGGGAGGGGCCTGCCATGGTCCCGGTGCGCGGACGGATCCCCCGGCCCGGGATCGCCTGGAGTCGGGCGGGGGCCTTGGCGACCGACCGCGCCCGGCCTGCGAGGACGCCCGCGTTCCTCCCGCCGCCGGGCCGGAGGAGAGCGACGAGCGCGCTCGCGAGCGCCGCCTCGTCGAGGTTCCGGACGATGCGTGCACGCTCCACGAGGCTCACGCGGCCCGTCTCCTCGGAGACGACCACGACGACGGCGTCGGTCTGCTCGGTGATCCCCAGGGCGGCGCGGTGACGCGTGCCGATCCGCTCCGACTGGACGGTCGTCTCGGCGAGCGGCAGCATCGCGCCCGCTGCGGCCACGCGCTCGCCCCGGACGATGACCGCGCCGTCGTGCAGCGGAGTGCGCGGGACGAAGATCGTGCAGAGCAGCTCCTCGGTGAGCTCCGCGTCGAGGGGGACGCCGGTCTCCGCGAACTCGCCGAGGCCCGTCTCGCGCTCGATGACGATGAGGGCACCGACGCGCTGGGCGGCCAGGCGGGCGGAGGCGCGCGGCGATGGAGCCCGCGACGCGCTCCGCGGCATGCTGCTCGCCCGGGGCGACGAGCCAGCCGAGAGAGCCGACCCTGCCGATGCGCTCGAGGGCCCGCCGGAGCTCCGGCTGGAAGATCACCACGAGGGCGAAGAGCCCGACGACCGCGCCCGTCTGGAGGATCTGCGAGAGCAGGCGCAGGTCGAAGAGCTGCGCGAGCGCGTACACGAGGATGAGCACGGCGACGCCGATCACGAGCCGCACCGCTCGCGTCCCCTGGATCAGGCTGAAGAGCCAGTAGATCAGGAGCGCGGTCAGCCCGATGTCGACGAGCGTCGTGAGGTTGATCTGGCCGAGGATCGACTCGAGGAGCGTCATCCCGGCACGAGTCTAGCATCGGGCCCGCCCGGTCCCGACGGCACGGCCCGGCGCCTCAGGCCGAAAGCCTCATGAGCTCCTCGTCGTCGGCGAACGAGGCCTCGACGACCGCACGGATCCTGGCCCGCCCTTCGGCGTCCTCGTCGAGCTCCGCGAGGCGCAGGACGTTCACGAGGCGTACCTGCGCGACCTCGCGCCAGCCGCGGGCCCGGCAGATCGATGCGTACCGCAGGTGGGTGTCGATGTCGCCCGGCGAGATCGCGAGGGCCTCGCGGCAAGCGTCGAGCGCCGCCACGACGAGCCCGGCCTCCTCGAAGATCCTGGCCGCCTCCAGGCAGCCCGCGAGGGCCGCGGCGGCATCGTGCCGCGCGGTCGCCGCCTCCGCGGCCGCGAGGGCCGCGTCGCCGAGGATCCGCGGGTCCGGCGCCGGCGGCTCCGGTTCCGGCTCCGCCTCGGGCTCCTCGATCGCCTCGACCTCCGGCTCGGTCGGAAGCGGCTCGGCGAGGACTCCGCCGACGAGGTCCTCCCCCGCCGGGCGCACGGCCGCTGCGTCCGTGGCGAACGCCTCCTCGGCCGCGACCTCCGCCGCCGCCCCGGGTCCCGCCCCAGGTCCCGCCTCGGCTTCCGCGGCGACGCTCCCGGGCTCCACGACGAGGGTGAGCCCGTCGCCCGCCCCGGCCGTCGTCGGCTCGGTCCCGCCTCGGCCGCGTCGGCCGCCTCGGCCGCCTCGAGCGACGGCAACCCCCGTCCGGCGGGATCCTCGGAGAGGCGCTCGCCCGTCTGCATGCGGAGGGACCGGACGGCGCGCTGGTACTGCCGGCGGCGCCCCACGCGCTCCTCGAGCGCGAGGCCGCGCTGGAGCGTCTCCACGGCATCCGCGATGCGGCCCGTGTCGAGCTGGGAGTCGGCGAGCGCGTCCAGGGTCGCGGCGGCCTCGCCGGGCCGCCCGGCGCGGGCCAGCGCCTCGGCACGTCCGAGGAGCGCGGCCTCGTCCCCCGGGGAGAGCTCGAGGGCGATCCGGAACTCCTCGAGCGCATCGTCCATGCGGCCGAGGTCCACGAGGACCCCGCCGATGCTCGTGTGCGGGAGCGCGCGGGTGGGGGCGACCTCCGCGGCACGCCGGTACGCGGCGAGGGCCTCGTCGAGCTGCCCGCGCAGCACGGCGACATGGCCCGCCCGCAGGGCGTCCTTGTACCGGTCGAAGAGAAGGTCGGTCATCCCACCCTACCCGTGGTCGGGTCCGCCGGGAGGGCCCGTCGCCCGCTGAAGGCCGGGCCCCGCAGGGCCCAGTATGTCAGCGCTTGGTGTACTGCGGCGCCTTCCGGGCTCGCTTGAGGCCGTACTTCTTCCGCTCCTTCATCCGCGGGTCGCGGGTGAGGAGGCCGGCCTGGCGGAGCGGGACGCGGTTGTCGGCGTCCATCTCGAGGAGCGCACGGGCGATGCCGTGCCGGATCGCGCCGGCCTGGCCGGTGACGCCGCCGCCCTCGACCTTGACCATCGCGTTGAGCCGGCCCTCGGTGCCCGTCACGCGGAACGGCATGCGGATGTCGGACTCGCTCACCGCGTTGCCGAAGTGCTGCTCGAGGGTCCGCCCGTTGACGACGATCTCACCCTCGCCGGGCATGAGGCGGACGCGAGCGACGGCGGTCTTCCGCCGGCCGGTCCCCTCGTGATAGCCGAGATTGGTCATCTGCGTTGTGCTCCTGATCAGCCGAGCGGCTCGGGCTTCTGGGCTTCGTGGGGATGCTCCGGTCCGGCATAGATCTTCAGCTTGCGCAGCTGCTGGGTGCCGAGCTTGTTGTGCTGGAGCATGCCCTTCACCGCCCGCCGGATGACCTCCTCCGGGCGCCGCTGGAGGAGATGGCCGAGCGTCTCCTCCTTGAAGCCCATCGGGTAGCCGCTGTGGCGGCGATAGAGCTTGGTCTCGAGCTTGTCACGGCTCACCGCGATCTTCGCGGCGTTGATGACGATCACGTGGTCGCCCGAGTCGAGGTTGGGGGTGAACGTGGGCTTGTGCTTGCCCTCGAGGACGCGCGCGACGCGGGACGCGAGGCGGCCGAGCGTCTCGTCCGTCGCGTCGACGACGTACCAGCGTCGCTCGATCTCGCTCCCCTTGAGCGTGTACGTCTTCGAGTTCATCTGTCCTCGTTCCTCATCCGATCACCGACCGGCCGCCCGAGGGCGACCCGCCGGAGGCAGAGCCCCTTCGCCGGGGCGCTCGCCCCGTCGAACGCCGGTCTCCGCGACGCGAGCGCCGCGCCGACCGACTCTTCGTCCGTCTCGCCGCGTCCCACCAGGATGAGCGCGGCGACGATCCTGCGAACCATCCCGCGGAGGAAGGAGTCCCCTCGGACGTCGATCGTCACGAGGTCCCCCGTCCGCCGGACCCGGATCCGATGTACGGTCCGGACCGTTCCGCGGTCCGCCGCACCGAAGGCCCGGAAGTCGTGGCGGCCCTCGAGGGCCGTCGCGGCGCGCGCCATCGCTGCGTCGTCGAGCGGGACCCTGATCCAGTACGCCGTCCGCTCGAGGAGCGGGCTGCGAGGTCCGTTCCACACGGTGTACCGGTATTCCCGGTAGCGAGCCGCGTAGCGCGGATGGAACCCGGCCGGCGCGCGCACGAGGTCGCGGATCGCGACATCGCGCGGGAGCAGGGCGTCGAGCGCCCTCGCCAGCTCCGTCGCGGAGAGACGGCCATCGTAGGTGAATGCGATCACCTGTCCGGTCGCGTGGACCCCCGCGTCGGTCCTCCCGGCCGCGTCCACCCTCACCCGGCGTCCGCCGGAGAGCGATGCGAGCGCGGCCTCGAGCTCCCCCTGGACCGTGCGAGCCCCGGCTTGCGCCTGCGAGCCCGCGAGATCGGTCCCGTCGTATTCGACCCGCGCGCGGTACCGCACGGGGGCGCCCTCTCGGGCACTCTTCACTGCGTCAGACGAGCTCGATCTGGACGATCGGGGCGGCATCGCCCTGGCGCTGCCCGACGCGGACGATCCGGGTGTACCCCGAGGTGCGGTCCGCGTACTTCGGCGCGATCTCGTCGAAGAGCTTGTTGATCACGAGCGGCTCATCCGGGAGGGCCGCGATGACGGCCCGCCGGGCGTTGAGGTCGCCCTTCTTCGCAAGGGTGATGATCCGCTCGACCTGCGGGCGGATCTCCTTCGCCTTCGCCTCGGTGGTCTTCACGCGCTCGTAGCGCAGGACCGAGACGATGAGGTTCTTGTAGAGCGCCAGCCGCGGCCCCTGCTTCCGGCTGAGCTTTCGCCCGTCGACGCGATGGGCCACGACTACTCCTCCTCCTCGTCGAACGGCTCGTCGTCGATCTCGACGTCGGCGACGCCCGCCTCGGACTCGTCCTCGGACGACGGGAGGATGAACCCGCGCATCCGGAGTCGCTCCTTCATCTCGTCGAGCGACTTCTTCCCGAAGTTGCGCATCCGGAGCAGGTCATCGTCGGAGAGCTGGAGCAGCTGCCCGACCTTGACGATGTTGTTGCGCTTCAGGCTGTTGTACGCGCGCATCGGGAGGTCGAGCTCCTCGATGGGCATGTCGAGCATGTTCGGCGGGAGCTGCGGCGCGCTGCTCGCGGCCCGCTCGGCCGGGAGGGTCGCCATCCCGATCGTCGAGAAGAGCGAGAACTGGCGGACGAGGATGTCGGCAGCCTTGCCGAGGGCCTCCTCCGGCGAGATCGTCCCGTCGGTCTCGATCTCGAGCGTCAGCTTGTCGAAGTTCGTCATCTGGCCGACGCGCGTGTTCTCGACCCAGTAGTTCACCTTCCGCACCGGCGTGAAGATCGCGTCGACCGCGATCACGCCGATCGGCGGCGCCTCGGGGCGCTCGGCCGGCTGGTAGCCGACGCCGCGCTCCACGGTGAGGTCCATGTCGATGCGGACGTCGTCCGCGTCGATCGTCATGAGGACCAGGTCCGGGTTGACGATCTCGATGTCGGCGTTCTCGATGATGTCGCCGGCGGTGACCGGGCCCGCGCCCGCCTTCTCGAGGCGGAGCTGGACCGGGTGCGTGGCGAAGCTCTTGAGGCGGAGCTTCTTCACGTTGAGGACGATCTGGGTCACGTCCTCCTTCACGCCGGGGATCGTGGAGAACTCCTGGTACACGTCGCGGATCTGGATCGCGGTCACGGCCGCGCCCTCGAGCGACGAGAGGAGCACGCGCCGGAGCGCGTTGCCGAGGGTGACGCCGTAGCCCGCCGGGAGCGGGGCGGCCTCGTACCTGGCGTGCCGGTCGTCCTCGGTGACCGGTTCGATCTGCGGAACGTCGAGCTCGATCACCGCGTCACCTCGAGTAGAACTCGACGACGAGCTGCTCGTTCAGCTCCGCCGGCATCTGGTCGCGGCGCGGCGCGGCAATCACGTTCCCCGAGAGCTTCACCGGGTCGATGGAGAGCCACTCCGGGGCCTGGTGCGAGCGGATCGTCTCCTTCGCGAGCTTGAACGGCTCACGGGAGAGATGCGACTCGCGGACCTCGATCCTGTCGCCCGGCTTGAGCTGGAACGACGGGATGTTGGTCGGCCGGCCGTTCACGGCGAAGTGGCCGTGACCGACGAGCTGGCGGGCGTGGTCGCGCGACTTCGCGAGACCCATCCGGAAGACGACGTTGTCCAGGCGCAGCTCGAGGAGCCGGAGCAGGTTCTCGCCGGTCACGCCCGGGCGGGACTCCGCGACCTCGAAGTAGTTCTTGAACTGCTTCTCGAGCACGCGGTAGACGCGGCGGACCTTCTGCTTCTCGCGAAGCTGGATCCCGTAGTCGCCCATCTTGCGACGGCGGACGCCGTGCTGGCCGGGCGGCGTGGGTCGGCGCTCGAAGGCGCACTTCTTGGTGTAGCAGCGCTCGCCCTTGAGGAAGAGCTTGGCGCCCTCCCGCCGGCAGAGGCGGCAGACAGAGTCGGTGTAACGGGCCATCGTCAGCGGTCCTCGCTCAGACCCGGCGCCGCTTGGGCGGGCGGCAGCCGTTGTGCGGGATCGGCGTGACGTCGGTGATCGCCGTCACCTCGAGGCCCGCCGCCTGGATCGAACGGATCGCCTGCTCGCGGCCGGCGCCGGGACCCTTGACGAAGACCTCGACCTGGCGCATCCCGTGCTCCATCGCACGACGGGCCGCACCGTCCGCCGCGAGCGCCGCGGCGTAGGGCGTGCTCTTGCGCGAGCCCTTGAACCCGGCGATGCCGGCGGAGCCCCACGCGATGACGTGGCCGGTGAGGTCCGTGATCGTGACGATGGTGTTGTTGAAGCTCGCGAGGACGTGGACGTGCCCGTTGGGCACGTTCTTGCGTTCCTTGCGGCGCTGCTTCGGGGCGCGCTTGCGGTCAGCCATCCCTGTGGGTACTTCCTCTTACTTCTTGCGGCGCGCGCCGACGGTCCGCTTCGGACCGCGCCTCGCGCGGGCGTTGGTCTTCGTCCGCTGGCCTCGCGACGGGAGGTTGCGGCGGTGCCGCAGGCCCCGGTACGAGCCGATCTCGATGAGCCGCTTGATGTTGAGCGCCACCTCGCGCCGCAGGTCGCCCTCGACCTTGTGTCGTCGGTCGATGAGCTCGCGGAGCCGGTTGACCTGGTCCTCCGTCAGGTCGCGCACCCGGGTGTCCGGGTTCACGCCGGTCTGCTGGAGGATCTTCTGGGACGACGAGAGGCCGATCCCGTAGATATACGTGAGCGCGACTTCGACGCGCTTCTCGCGCGGGATGTCGACGCCGGCGATACGTGCCATGGATCAGCCCTGCCGCTGCTTGTGCTTGGGGTTGGTGCAGATGACCATCACGGTCCCGTGGCGGCGGATGACCTTGCAGTTGTCGCAGCGGGCCTTGACGGATGCTCGAACCTTCAACGGATCCTCGTTCGTCTTTCGTCGCGGGTCGTGATGCGGACCGGCCGGTCCCACCGGGGCGGGCCGTCTCCGGAACGCGTCTGGTCTGTCTGTCGCCGGCTACTTGAGCCGGTAGGTGATCCGGCCGCGCGAGAGGTCGTACGGCGAGAGCTCCACGCGCACCCTGTCACCGGGGAGGATCCGGATGAAGTTCATCCGGAGCTTGCCGCTGATGTGGGCGAGGACACGGTGGCCGTTCTCCAGCTCCACCGCGAACATGGTGTTCGGGAGAGGCTCGATGACGGTACCTTCCACTTCGATCGCGTCCTTCTTTGCCACAGGCGACCAGCGTCCCTCCGTTACATGGGCGTGCGACGGCCAGATGGCCGACACACGAACGCATAGGTTATCAAACCTCGCCGTCTCCGGCAAGGCCTCCTCACACTGTCGTGAGGATCTCCGGTCCATCCTCGGTGATGGTGATCGTGTGCTCGAAGTGCGCGGCGAGGGAGCCGTCGCGCGTGTGGACCGTCCAGCCGTCCGGCTTGACGTCGCATTCCCACGTCCCGAGCGTGAACATCGGCTCGATCGCGAGGCAGATGCCCGGGACGAGCTTCATGCCGCGCTGGCCGGTCGAATAGTTGGGGACCTGCGGCGCCTCGTGCATCTTGGTGCCGATCCCGTGTCCCACGTACTGGCGGACGATCCCGTAGCCGGCCGGGGCGCCGATCGCCTCGACCGCGGCCGCGATGTCGCCGATGTGGTTCCCAGGCCGCGCGGCGGCGATGCCCGCCATGAGGCCGAGGCGCGTGTCGTCGACGAGGCGGCGGACCTTCTCCGGCACGTCGCCGATGACGAAGGTCCGCGCTGCGTCGCCGTGCCAGCCCTGCCAGATCGCTCCGGCGTCGATCGAGACGACCTGGCCGGCGCGGATCGTGCGCTCGCCCGGGATCCCGTGGACGACCTCGTCGTCGATCGAGATGCAGAGCGAGGCGGGGTAGTCGTAGTAGCCCTTGAACGACGGGACGGCGCCGCTGTCGCGGATGTGCCTCTCGGCCATCTCGTCGAGCGCGGCCGTGGAGACGCCGGGCCGGAGCTCGGACTCGACGAGCGCGAGGACCTCCGCGACGATCCGTCCGGCGCGGCGCATGAGGTCGACCTCCCGCGGGGACTTCCGCGTGACGATGCTCATGCCTGCTGCGGCCGGACGGGCTCCACGGCGCCGATGAGGTCGTGGGTGACGCCCTCGATCGGCTGGCGCCCGTCGACCGTCCTGAGCACGCCGCGGGCGCGGTAGTACTCGACGACGGACTGGAGCGGGCCCAGCTGGCGCGCGAGGCGTGCCCGGACGATCTCCGGCTTGTCGTCCTCGCGCTGCTCGAGGGGCGATCCGTCGATGTCGCAGATCCCGGGGATCCGCGGTGGGTTGCTCACGATGTGGTACGGGTGGCCGGCGAGACGGCAGATCCACCGCCCGGAGAGCCGCCCCACGAGGTCCTCGGCGGGGACGTCGACGAGGATGCGCGCGCTCGACCTGCTCGCCGCGGGTGAGGAGCGCGGCCTCCAGCGCCTCGGCCTGGACGGCGTTGCGCGGGAAGCCGTCGACGATGACGCCCTCGCGGGCGTCGAGTCGGTCGAGCCGCTCGAGGAGCATCTCGAGGGTGATCGCGTCGGGGACGAGCTCACCCTTCTCCATGTATCGCTGGGCCTCGCGACCGAGGGCCGTTCCCGCGCGTACCGCCGCGCGGAAGAGGTCCCCGGTCGCCACGTGCGGGAGCCCGAGTCTCTGCGCGAGGATCGCCGCCTGGGTGCCCTTGCCGGCACCCGGCGCCCCGAGCAGGACGAGGACTCTCACCGGATGAAGCCCTCGTAGTTCCGCATCAGGAGCTGCGCCTCGAGCTGCTTGAGGGTCTCGACGACGACGCTCACGACGATGAGGAGGCTGGTGCCGCCGAGCGTGATCCCGCCGAGGCCCGGCAGGATCGCGCCCACGAGGAACGGCGCCACGGCGATCGCCCCGAGGAAGATGGCTCCGAGGAGCGTGATCCGCGTGACGATGCGCTGGAGGTAGTCGGCCGTGGGCTTGCCCGGCCGGATGCCCGGGATGAACCCGCCGTTCTTGCGGAGCTGCTCCGCCGTCTCGTCCGGCTTGAACGTGAACGCCGTGTAGAAGTACGTGAAGCCGAACGTCAGGAGGAAGTACAGCGCCGCATAGACGAAGTTGTTGCTGAAGAAGTTGACGACCCCCTGGGCGATCGTCCGCGACGATCGTGATCGACGAGGTCGTGAAGTACTGCGCGATCTGGCTCGGGAACAGGAGGATGCTCACCGCGAAGATGATCGGGATGACGCCCGCCTGGTTCACGCGCAGCGGGAGGAACGTGCTGCCGCCCTGGTAGACGCGACGTCCGCGGACGCGGCTCGCGTACTGGATCGGGATGCGGCGCTGGCCCTCCTGGATGTAGATGATCACCGCGACGATCGCGATCGCGAGGATCACGAAGACGGCGCCGGCGAGGAGGTCGGGCGACTCGAGGTAGCGCTGGATGCCGGCCGGCACGCGCGCGACGATGCCCGCGAAGATGATGAAGCTGATGCCGTTGCCGATCCCCTTCTCCGTGATGAGCTCGCCGAGCCACATGAGGAGGACGGAGCCGGCCGTCAGGGTGACGATCTGGACGAGGGTCTCGAAGGAGCCCGAGGTCGAACGGGGTCGTGAGGATCCTCTGCGAGTTGAGGAGGGCGAGGAACCCGTAGGCCTGCAGCATCGCCAGCGGGACCGACAGGTACCGCGTGTACTGGTTGATCTTGTTCCGGCCGTACTCGCCTTCGCGCGACAGCGCGATGAGCGCCGGGATCACCCCGGTCATCAGCTGCATGATGATCGAGGCGTTGATGTACGGGTTCACGCCGAGGCCGACCACCGAGAAGCGGGAGAGGCCGCCTCCCGAGAAGAGGTCGAGCAGGCTGAAGAGCTGGTTGTCCTGGAAGAACTGGTTCAGGGCAGCCGGATCGGCTCCCGGCACGGGGACGTGCGAGAGGAACCGGAAGACGACGAGGATCCCCGCGACATAGAGGATCCGGCGCCGGATGTCCGGTGCGCGGAGCGCGTTGAGGAAGGACTCGAACACGGCTGGGGCGTCCGGCTCAGGCGTCCGAGCCGGACGTGGACGCGGCCTCGTCGGCGACGTCCTCCGCGGCCGCCGAGGCGGCCTCGACGGGCGCGGCCGCCTCGGGCTCCTCGGCCTTCGCCGGCTCCTCGGCCTTCGGGGCCTTGGGGGCCTTCGCGGCCTTCGCCGGCTCCTCGGCCTTCGGGGCACGTGCCTTCTTCTCGGCCTTGGCGGGCGGGGCGTCGTCCTCGAGGACCACCACGCCGAGCGGCTCGAGCGGCTGGTCCGGGATCTCGAGCGCCTGCGCGGTCCCGCCCGCAGCCTCGATCTTCGCGACGGCGCTCTTCGAGAACGCGTCCGCGACGATGAAGAGCGGGACGGTCACGTCGCCCTGGCCCAGGATCTTCAGCGGCTTGTCCAGGCTCTTCACGAGCCCGACCGTCTTGAGGATCTCCTGGTTCACCGTGATCGGGGCCTTCGCACCGCTCTTCCCGCCCGCGGCATCGCCGGGGAGGAAGCGGTCCGCCTCCGCGTACGCGGAGATGCGGCCGACGTTCACGACCTCGTAGTCGATCTTGAAGCGGTTCTTGAAGCCGCGCAGCTTCGGGATCCGCTGGTGGAGCGGCGTCTGGCCGCCCTCGAACCAGGCCGGGATCGAGCCGCCCGCGCGAGCCTTCTGGCCCTTGGTCCCCTTGCCCGCGGTCTTGCCCTTGCCGGCCGCGATGCCGCGGCCGACGCGGACCCGCGGCCGGCGGGACCCGTCCGCCGGCTGGAGGTCGTGGAGCTTCACTTCTTCTCCCCCTCGGCGCGCTCGGGGAGCTCCTCCACCTTCACGAGGAACCGGACCTGGCGGACCATGCCGCGGACGGCCTCGTTGTCGGGGAGCTCGACGGTGCGGCCGATGCGGCCCAGACCGAGCGCGCGGATCGTCGCCCGATTGCGCTCGATGTGGCTGATCGTGCTCTTCACCTGGGTGACGCGGAGCCTACCGGCCATCGAGGACCTCCTCCCGGGCCTGGCCCGGGACGAAGGCACGGACCGGCACGCCGCGCTGGGCGGAGACCTCTTCCGCGGACCGGAGGTCGCCGAGCGCCTCGATCGTCGCCTTGACGACGTTGACCGGGTTCGTGGAGCCGTGCACCTTGGTGAGGATGTCGCGGATCCCGGCCGACTCCATCACGGCGCGCACCGAGCTGCCCGCGATGACGCCGGTCCCCTGGGAGGCCGGCTTGAGCATGACCCGGGCCGCCGCGTACTCGTGGCGGACCTCGTGCGGGATCGTGGTCCCCACGCGGGGGACGCGGATGAGGTTCTTCTTCGCGTCCTCGACGCCCTTGCGGATCGCCTCGGGGACCTCGGCGGCCTTGCCGAGGCCGGCGCCCACGTGGCCGTCGCCGTCACCGACGACGACGACCGCGCTGAAGCTGAACCGCCGGCCGCCCTTGACGACCTTGGCGACGCGGTTGATCTGGACGACGCGCTCCTCGAGCGCGAGCTTGGCGGGGTCGATGCGTGCCACGTTCGCTCCTCGCGCTCAGAAGTCGAGGCCCGCCTCGCGGGCGGCCTCGGCGAGCGACTTGACCCGACCGTGGTACTGGAACCCGGCCCGATCGAAGACGACCTTGTCGACGCCGGCGGCCTTGGCACGCTCGGCCACGAGGCGTCCGACGGCCGCGGCCTCCTCGGACTTCGTCCCCGTCCCCTTCCGGAGATCCTTCTCCAGAGTGGAGGCGGCGACGATCGTCCGACCGGTGCTGTCGTCGATCACCTGCGCGTAGATGTGGTTGAGGCTCCGGAAGACCGCGAGGCGCGGGCGGGCCGGCGTCCCCGCCAGGGTGAGGCGGATCCGCTCATGCCGCTTCTGCCGCGCGGCGCTCCGGCTGGCGGCCTGCGTCATCGGGGCGTTCCCTTCATGCGGTGGTGGGTCACTTCTTGCCGCCGACCTTCCCGGCCTTGCCCGCCTTGCGGCGGATGACCTCGCCGGCGTACCGGACGCCCTTGCCCTTGTACGGCTCGGGCTTCCGCTTGGCGCGGACCTCGGCGGCGATCTGGCCGACGAGCTCCTTGTCGATGCCGACGACGGCGAGCTTCGTGGGCGTCTCCACCTCGAAGCTGATGCCGGACGGCGGGTCGATCTCGATCGGATGGCTGTAGCCCAGGCTGAGCTGCAGCTTGGTGCCGTTGAGGGCGGCGCGGTAGCCCACGCCGGTGATCTCGAGCGGCTTGCGGAACCCGGTGGTCACGCCCACGACCATGTTGTTCACGAGCGTGCGGGTCAGGCCGTGGAGGGACTTGGTCGTCTTCGCGTCGTCGGGACGCGTGACGAGGAGGCGCCCGTCCTCACGCTCGATCGAGATCCGATCGGTGAGCGTGCGGGTGAGCGACCCCTTGGGGCCCTTCACGGTGATGGTGGACCCGTCGAGCGTCACGTCGACGCCGGCGGGCACGGGGATCGGGAGGCGGCCGATGCGCGACATGGTCCGCCTACCAGACGTACGCCAGGATCTCGCCGCCCAGCTGCGCCTGGCGCGCCTGCTGGCCGGTCATGATCCCGTGGCTGGTGCTCACGATGACGATGCCGAGCCCGCCGAGCACGCGCGGGATCTCGGTCTTGCCGGCATAGACGCGGAGCCCGGGCTTGCTGATGCGCTTGAGCCCGGAGACGACCGGCGCCTTGCCGTCGACGTACTTGAGGGTGAGGCGGAGCATGGGGACCGGACCCTGCTTCTCCTCGCTGACGGAGGCGATGAAGCCCTCGGCAACGAGGATCCGGGCGATCTCGCGCTTGGTCCGCGACGCGGGGATCACGACCTCGGTGTGCCGAGCCCGGGACGCGTTGCGGATGCGCGTGAGCATGTCCGCGATCGGATCGGAGATGTTCATCAGTCGCCTACCAGCTCGACTTCGTCACACCCGGGAGCTCGCCCACGAGGGCGCGCTCGCGGAAGCAGATCCGGCAGAGCCCGAACCGGCGCATGAACCCGCGAGGGCGTCCGCACACCGCGCAGCGGTGGTACGCGCGGACCGGATGGCTCGGCTTCCGCTTGGCCTTCGCGATCATCGACTTCTTTGCCATCGACCTACCTCTCCCCGCGCCTACCCGGCGAAGGGCATGCCGAGGAGTTCGAGCAGACGCTTCGACTCCTCGTCCGTCTTCGCCGTCGTCACGATGCTGATCTCCAGCCCGCGGAGACGGTCGACCTTGTCGTAATCGATCTCGGGGAACGCGAGCTGCTCGCGAAGCCCGAGAGAGTAGTTGCCGCGCCCATCGAAGGACTTGGCGGGGATCCCGCGGAAGTCGCGGATGCGGGGCAGCGAGAGCACCGTGAGGCGCTCGAGGAAGTCCCACATCCGCTCGCCGCGCAGGGTGACCTTCGCGCCGACAGGGTTGCCGGTGCGGAGGCGGAACTGGGCGATCGAGCGCTTGGCGCGCGTGACGATCGGCTTCTGGCCGGTGATCGCCGCGAGGTCCCCGGTGGCCGCATCGATCGCCTTCGCGTTCGTCAGCGCCTCACCCAGGCCGATGTTCACGACGATCTTCTCGAGGCGCGGGATCTGCATCACGTTCGCGTAGCCGAACTGCTTCGCGAGCGCAGGCGCGACCTCTTCGTGGTAGCGGAGTCGAAGGCGGTTGCTCACTTGCGCGGCCACCTCCATCGGCTCGCCACACTTCTTGCAGACGCGGACGTACTTGCCGGCGGCGGACGCCGCGTGGCCGACGCGGGTCGGCTGGTCGCAGCGGCTGCACACGATCATCACGTTGCTCATGTGGAGCGGCTGCGCGATGTCGATGATCCCGCCCTGCTGCATCTGCGGCACGCGGTCGGACTGGTTCGTCCGCTGGCGCGGCTTCTGGTGCTTCTTCGCGATGTTGACGCCGTCGATGACGACGCGGTCCGGGCGGATGACCCGCTCGACGGTGCCGCGCTTGGACGCGTCCTTGCCCGAGAGGACGAGGACGGTGTCGCCCTTGCGGATGTCGATCACCCGCGTCTTCGTCGGCGGGGTGGCCTGACGACTCATGTCAGAGCACCTCCGGCGCGAGGGAGACGATCTTCATGTAGTTCTTGTCCCGAAGCTCGCGCGCGACCGGGCCGAAGATCCGGGTGCCGCGCGGGTTGCCCTGGTTGTTGATGAGCACGGCCGCGTTCTCGTCGAAGCGGATGTAGCTCCCGTCGGGCCGCCCGAACTCCTTGTTCGTCCGGACGATCACGGCGCGGACCACGTCGCCCTTCTTCACGGCGGCGTTCGGGATCGCCTGCTTGACGCTGGCGATGATCACGTCGCCCACGCCCGCGGTGGTCTTCCGCGAGCGGCCCATGACCCGGATGCACGAGATCACGCGCGCGCCGGTGTTGTCGGCGACCTTGAGCCGCGTGTACTGCTGGATCACGCCCCGGCCTCCTCGCCGCCCTCGGCCGCGTCAGCGGCCGCCTCGGCCTTGTGGCGGCCCGGGTGCGCCGCGCCGTGGATCGCCTCCGTGGTGGCGGCCTCCTCGGCGACGATCGAGGACGCGTCCTCCTCGCCGGCGCGCTTGACGACCTCGACGAGGCGCCACCGCTTCGTCGCCGAGAGCGGGCGCGACTCCTCGATGAGGACCGTGTCGCCGATGCGGGCGATGTTCTCCTCGTCGTGGGCCTTGAACTTGCTCGTCAGCCGGATGACCCGCTTGTACAGCGGGTGGCGGGCGAGCCGCTCGACCGAGACGACGATCGTCTTGTCCATCCGGTCGCTGACGACGCGGCCGACCTTGGTCTTCCGCTTCGTCTGCACCGTCGTCCTTCCCGTCATGTCGACCCTCCCCGTCACGCGTTGGTCGTGAGCTTGTCGCTCACGCTGGACGGTGAGGATCCGCGCGATGGTCCGCCGTGAGCGGGTGATCGCGCTGTAGTCCTTGAGCTGCCGCGTGGTCAGCTCGAACCGTGCCTGCCAGAGATCGCGCCTGGCGTCGAACAGGGCCTGGTCGAGCTCCGCGTCGGTGAGAGCGCGGAACTTATCGATGTCCATCGCCAGCGCCCTCCCTCGTGATCACCCGGGTCTGCACCGGGAGCTTGTGGCTCGCCAGGCGCATGGCCTCCATGGCCTCGTCGTGCCCGACGCCCGCCATCTCGAAGAGGACCCGGCCGGGCTTGACGACCGCGACCCAGTGGTCGGGCGCGCCCTTGCCGGAGCCCATGCGGGTCTCGGCCGGCTTCTTCGTGACGGGCTTGTCCGGGAAGATCCGGATCCAGATCTTGCCGCCTCGCTTGACGGACCGGGTCATCGCCCGCCGGGCGGACTCGATCTGGCGGCTCGTGATCCACGCGGGCTCCGTGGTCGTCAGGCCGTACTCGCCGAACGCCACGGTGTTCCCGCCCTTGGCCTGGCCGGACATCCGGCCGCGCATGACCTTGCGATGCTTGACGCGTCGCGGCATCAACATGGCTCAGGCCCCCTGGACCGCCGCCGGGGCGGTCGGGCGCGCGGGCCGGTTCTGAGCCGGGACCTCGCCGCGATAGATCCAGACCTTCACGCCGATCCGACCGTAGGTCGTGTGGGCGTGGACCTGGCCGTAGCTGATGTCCGCGCGGAGGGTGCCGAGCGGGATCCGGCCTTCCTTGTCCCACTCGCGGCGCGCCATCTCGGCACCGCCGAGGCGGCCGGAGACGGCGACCTTCACGCCCTTCGCGCCGGCCTTCATCGTCCGCTGGACGGCCTGCTTCATCGCCTTGCGGAAGGCGATGCGGCGGCCCAGCTGCTGGGCGATGTTCATGGCGACGAGGTACGGCGTCGAGCTCGGGCTGGCGGATCTCCTTGATCTCGAGCTTGACCTTGCGGTTCGTCTTCTCGCCGATGAGCTTGCGGAGGATCTCGACGTTGGCACCGCCCTTGCCGATGACGATCCCCGGCTTGGCCGTATGGACCGTCACGGTGACGTGGTTGATGCCGCGCTCGATCTCCACCGTGGCTCACGGACGCGTTCGCAAGCCGCTTCTCGATGAGCTTGCGGATCGCGATGTCCTCCTGGAGGAGCGTCGTGTACTCCTTGTCGGCGTACCACTTCGCAGTCCAGGTCCGGCTCACGCCGAGGCGGAAGCCGTACGGATGGACCTTGTGACCCATGCTCAGGCCTCCCCGTCGCCGACGACGACCGTGATGTGCGTCGTGGGCTTGTGGATCGGGTAGGCCCGACCCTGTGCCCGCGGGCGCCAGCGCTTGATCGTGGGGCCCTCGTTGGCGATGGCATCCACGACACGCAGGTCGTCAGCGGACAGGTTGTGGTTGTTCTCCGCGTTCGCCGTCGCGCTCTTGAGGACGCGAGCGACGTCCCGCGCGGCGGCCTGAGGCATGAACTGCAGGAGCGCCGCGGCCTCCTCGACGGGCCGGCCCTTGATGGCCTGCGTGACGAGTCGGACCTTGCGGGTCGAGCCGCGGAGGTACTTGGCGGTCGCTGAAACGCGCACGATGACCTCTGGCTCCTACCTGGGGGACGACGACCGGTCGCTCTTCACGTGCCCGCGGAACGTGCGCGTGGGAGCGAATTCACCGAACCGGTGGCCGACCATGTTCTCTGTGACGTAGACCGGCACGTGCTTGCGGCCGTTGTAGACCGCGACCGTGTGCCCGATGAAGTCCGGGAAGATGACGGACGCGCGAGACCAGGTCTTCACGATCCGCTTCTCGTTCCTCTTGTTCATCTCCTGGACGCGGCCGAGAAGCCGCGCCTCGACGTACGGTCCCTTCTTGACCGAACGCGACATGCTTCTTACTCCTCCGCGTTACTTGCGATGCCGCGAGCGGACGATGAGCCGGCCGGTCAGCTTGTTGCGACGCGTCCGGTAGCCCATCGCCGGCTTGCCCCACGGGGTCTTGGGGGGCATGCCCGTCGGGCTCTTGCCCTCGCCACCGCCGTGCGGGTGCTCGCGGGGGTTCATCACGACACCGCGGACCTCCGGACGCTGCCCCATGTGGCGCGCGCGACCGGCCTTCCCGATGCTCTGGTTCTCGTGGTCGATGTTGCTGACCTGGCCGATGGTGGCCATGCAGCGCGTGGGGACGCGGCGCACCTCGCCGGAGGGGAGGCGGATCTGCGACCAGTCCCCCTCCTTCGCGAGGAGCTGTGCCGAGGTGCCCGCGGAGCGGACGATCTGGCCGCCGCGCCCGGGGACGAGCTCGATGTTGTGGATGGTGGTGCCGAGCGGGATGTTCGCGATCGGCAGCGAGTTGCCGACGCGCGCCTCCGCGTCCGGCCCGGCGACGACGATGTCGCCGACCTTCAGGCCGTGCGGGAGGAGCATGTAGCGCTTCTCGCCGTCGCGGTAGAACAGCAGGCCGATGCGCGCGGAGCGGTTCGGGTCGTACTCGACCGTCGCGATGCGCGCCGGCACGCCGAACTTGTCCCGCTTGAAGTCGATCCGCCGGTAGTGGCGCTTCTCGCCGCCGCCGCGATGGCGGACGGAGAGGCGGCCCTGGTCGTTACGACCGGAGCCACGCTTCATGGGCTCGAGGAGCGGCTTGTACGGCTCCTTGGTGGTGATCTCCTCGAAGGTCGAGCGGGTCATGAACCGCCGGCCGGGGGAGGTCGCCTTGTAGCTGCGGAGCGGCATCGGTCAGACCCCCTCGAAGAACTCGATCTTCTGGCCGGGGGCGACGGTCACGATCGCCTTCCGCCAGGGAGTGGTGTACCCGGAGATCCGCCCGCGCTTGGTGCTGCGTCGCTTCTCGTGCGGGTGCGTCCAGAGGACGTTGACCGCGAGCACCTTCACCTTGAAGAGCTCCTCGACCGCCGCGGCGACCTGGATCTTGCTCGCGTCGTGGTGGACCCGGAAGGTGTACTTCCCGCGGCCCGCCTCGTCCATCGACTTCTCGCTGATGACCGGACGGACGATCACCTCATGCGCCGTGAGCGTCATGCGTAGACCTCCTCCATCCGGGAGATGGCCGGCTGCTCGATGAGCACGAGATCGGCGTTGACGACGTCGTACACGTTGAGCGAGTCGGCGCGGATGACGAGCACCTTCGGGATGTTGCGGGCGGAGAGGACCAGCGCCTCGTCCGTGCCGGGGGCGACGACGAGGATCCGGCCCGTGGCCTTGACGGCCGTGAGGACGCCGACGAGGTCCCGCGTCTTGGGGCCCTGGAGCCCGAAGCCGTCGATGACCTTCACGGCGCCGTCGTCGAGCTTCGCGGTGAGGGCGCCGACGAGCGCGGCGCGCTTCATCCGGCGCGGGAGCCGCTGCGCGTACGACCGCGGGTGCGGGCCGAAGACGGCGCCGCCGCCGCGATAGTGCGGGGCGGTGCGCGAGCCCTGGCGGGCGCGGCCGGTCCCCTTCTGGCGGTACGGCTTCTTGCCGCCGCCGCGGACCTCGCCGCGGGTCTTGGTGTCGTGGGTGCCGAGGTGGCGCCCGGCGAGCTGCGCGACGACGGCCTGGTGGATGACCGTGTCGATCACCGGGGCGTCGAAGAGCGCCTCGGGGAGATCGACGGTGCCGATCTCCTCGCCGGTGCGCGCGTAGAGGGTGGTCTGCGGCATGGATCAGGCCTTCTTCACGAGGAGAAGCGCGTTCGGCGCGCCGGGCACGGCCCCCTTCACGAGGAGGAGGTTCCGCGCCGGATCGCTCCGGACGACGGTCATCTTCTTCACCGTGACGCGCTCGTGACCCATGTGGCCCGACATGCGGAGGCCCTTGTAGACGCGCCCGGGGGTGGTGCCCGGCCCGATCGATCCCGGCTCGCGATGGTGGTCGGAGCCGTGCGTCTCGGGGCCGCGCTTGAAGTGGTGCCGCTTCACGGTGCCGGCGAAGCCCTTGCCCTTGGAGACGCCCGTCACGTCGACGAGCTCGCCCTCGGCGAAGAGGTCCACCGTCAGCTTCTGGCCGACCTCGAAGCCGTCGATGTCCTCGAGCCGGAACTCGCGGATCGTGGCGACGGGCGGGAGGTCCTTCAGCTGGCCCTTCTCGGGCTTCGTGAGCTTCTTGGACGGCTCGACGCCGAGCTGCACGGCCGTGTAGCCGTCCCGCTCGACGGTGCGGAGCCGCGTGACGGTGTTCGGCTCGATGGCCACTGCCGTCACGGGGATCATCGTCCCGTCCGCCTGGAAGATCTGGGTCATGCCGACCTTGCGGCCGATCAATCCGATGCTCATCGCGGCGTCACATCTTGATCTCGATGTCGACGCCCGCAGCGAGCGAGAGCCGCATCAATGCGTCGACGGTCTTCGCCGACGGGTCGAGGATGTCGATGAGCCGCTTGTGCGTCCGGATCTCGAACTGCTCCCGGCTGTCCTTGTCGATGAAGGGCGACCGGAGGACGGTGAACTTCTCGATCCGGGTCGGGAGCGGGACCGGGCCGACGACGTCGGCGCCGGTCCGCTGCGCGGTCTCGACGATCTGGGAGGCGGACTGGTCCAGGAGCCGGTGGTCGTACGCCTTGAGGCGGATCCGGATCCGCTGCTTCGCCATCTGTCTGCCTTACTCGATGATCGTCGTGATCGCGCCGGCGCCGACGGTGCGGCCGCCTTCGCGGATGGCGAAGCGCTGGCCGATCTCGAGGGCGATCGGCGTGATGAGCTCGACGTTCATGTCGACGTTGTCGCCGGGCATCGTCATCTCGACGCCCTCCGGCAGGCCGATGGCGCCGGTCACGTCGGTCGTCCGGAGGTAGAACTGCGGCCGGTACCCGTTGTAGAACGGGGTGTGGCGGCCGCCCTCCTCCTTCGTGAGGACGTAGACGCGGGCGATGAACTTCGTGTGGGGCTTGACCGACCCGGGCTTCGCGAGCACCTGGCCGCGCTCGATGTCGTCGCGCTCGATGCCGCGGAGGAGGCAGGCCCACGTTGTCGCCGGCCTGGCCCTGGTCGAGGAGCTTCTTGAACATCTCGACGCCGGTCACGACGACCTTGCGGGTCGCGTGGATGCCGACGATCTCGACCTCCTCGCCGACCTTGATCACGCCGCGCTCGACGCGACCGGTGGCGACGGTGCCGCGGCCCTTGATGCCGAAGACATCCTCGACCGGCATGAGGAACGGCTTGTCGACCGCCCGCTCCGGGGTGGGGATGTAGCTGTCGACGGCGTCCATGAGCTCCTGGATCGGCACGTACGCCGGGTCGCGTCGGATCGTCGCCGGCCTCGAGGGCCTTGAGGGCGGAGCCGCGGACGACGGGGAGCTCGTCGCCGGGGAAGCCGTACTTGGAGAGCAGCTCGCGGACCTCGAGCTCGACGAGGTCGAGCAGCTCGGGGTCGTCGACCGCGTCGACCTTGTTGAGGAAGACGACGATGTACGGGACCTCGACCTGGCGGGCGAGGAGGATGTGCTCGCGCGTCTGGGGCATCGGGCCGTCGGTCGCGGCGACGACGAGGATCGCCCCGTCCATCTGCGCGGCGCCGGTGATCATGTTCTTGATGTAGTCCGCGTGCC
>CAWJQZ010000053.1:0-26896 GCA_963844945.1 uncultured Chloroflexia bacterium | reverse complement strand
TCCCTCCTTCTCTCCACTCGGCCGGCCCGTCCGGCCGGCCCGTCCGGCCGGCTTCTCGAGCCGTTCGGACGGAGACAGGATAATTGCGTGTTGACAACCGACAGCGCTACCCCCGTAATCCGCGCATCGGTGGTTATCCGGAGGAGGGAGGGACCCGAAGGATGAGCTCAAGCCCGCCCGGCGGCGGCGGACCGTCGAAGGACGTCCAGAGACTCCACGAGCTCGGCTACGCGCAGGAGCTCCGGCGAGGGATGAAGACGTTCTCCAACTTCGCCGTCTCGTTCACGATCATCTCGATCCTGTCCGGCTGCCTGACGCTCTTCTACTTCGCGATGAACGTCGGCGGCCCGGCGGTGATGACCCTGGGCTGGCTCTTCGTCGGCTTCTTCGTGCTCATGGTCGCGCTCGGGATGGCCGAGGTCGCCTCGAGCTACCCGACGGCCGGCGGGCTCTACTACTGGGCGGCGAAGCTCGCGCCCGAATCCGGCGGCAACCCGGCCACGTGGAGCTGGTTCGTCGGGTGGTTCAACCTCGTCGGCCAGGTGGCTGTCACCGCCGGCATCGACTTCGGGCTCGCGTTCTTCATCAACGCGTTCCTGAACCTCACGATCGGGCTCCCCACGACACCCCCGTACACGATCGCGATCTACGGGATCGTCCTCGTCATCCACGCGCTTCTGAACACGTTCGGCATCCGGATCGTCACGATCCTCAACGACGTCTCGGTCTGGTGGCACATCGTGGGCGTGGCCGCGATCGTCGTCGTCTGCGTGGTGCTCAACCAGCATCAGCGCACCGACCTCGGAACGGTCTTCTCGACGTTCGTCAACAACACGGGGAGCGGCGGGGAGAACCCGGAGTGGCCGGGGCCGATCCTCCTCGGGATCCCGCTCTACGTGATGCTCATCGGCCTGCTCAACGCGCAGTACACGCTGACCGGCTTCGACGCCTCGGCCCATATGTCCGAGGAGACCCACGAGGCCGCGACCTCCGCGCCGAAGGGGATCATCTGGTCGGTGATCATCTCGGTGATCTTCGGCTTCATCCTCCTCGTGGCGATGAACGTCGGGATCACCCCGGAGACGATCTTCCCGGCGGCCGACGGCTCCGGCGCGATGGTCAACGGCTACCAGCACGCGCTCGACGCGGCGGCGACGCTCTCGAACGCAGGCCCGCCCGTCCAGATCTGGATGGACGCGGTGGGTACGACCGGCGGCCTGATCATCCTGTTCCTCGTCATCGGCGCGCAGTTCTACTGCGGCATGTCGTCGGTCACGGCGAACTCGCGGATGATCTACGCGTTCTCCCGCGACGGCGCGATCCCCGGCAGCAGCTTCTGGCACCGGATCAACCACCGGACGCGGACGCCCACGAACTCCATCTGGCTGGCAGCGGTCGGCGCCTTCATCCTCGGCCTGCCGTACCTGTACAGCGCGGTCGCCTACGCGGCCGTCACGTCCATCGCGGTCATCGGCCTGTACGTCGCGTACGTGGCGCCCGTCTTCCTGCGGCTCCGCGCGGGCAAGCGCTTCGAGCCCGGGCCGTGGACGCTCGGCCGGTGGAGCAAGCCGGTCGGCATCCTCGCCACCCTGTGGGTGATCTTCATCTTCATCCTGTTCATGCTCCCGCAGTTCCAGCCGATCGACATCAACACGTTCAACTACACGCCGGTCGTCTTCGCCGTCGTCCTCGGCGGCGCGGCGATCTGGTACTTCGCCTCGGCGAAGAAGTGGTTCAAGGGCCCCAAGGTGCAGGGGACGCCGGAGGAGCTCGCCGCCATCGAGGCGGACCTCGAGGTCATCTGACGCTCACGCGCTCCTGGAGGGAAGGACCCGGCGGGCGACCGCCGGGTCCTTCCGCGTACCGCGCCCCCGCGTCCGCCGCAGGGTCCGAGCCCTGCCGCAGCGCGCTGACCCGGCAGCCGCGGGCGGGCACGACCGCGGCGAGCGCCTTGGTCAGCCGCCCACGAGGTCGCCGAGGAGGTCACCGAGGAAGCCTCCGCGCCGGTCGTCCTCGCGCCGATCGCCCCGGTGATCGGGCGCGCGGCCGGCGCCTCCGGATGGTGTCCGATCGTCGCCGCGAACGGCCGTCACGGCCCAGGCGTCCCTCCTGGCGAGGGCCGCGGTCTCCGCATCGATGAGGTGGTCGAGCTCGCCCCGGTCGAGCCAGACGCCGCGGCAGTCGCGGCACTGGTCCACGTGCACCCCCTGACGCTCGTATGTGACGAGATCGCCCGCGCACTTCGGGCACCGGAGGGCGATGGGGGCTGTGACGGCGGTCATGTCGATCTCCTTCCTGTCTTCGTGCGTGCCGGTGATGGATGCCCTGGGGCGCGGCGTGCCGGCCGCCAGGGCCGTCCGCGGGGCCGGCTCAGCCGAGCCCCGACGAGAGGACGATGGATGCGGCGACGAGGATCGCCATGAGCGACATCGCGACCCGCCCGGCGGCGCGGCGCATCACGCGACCCCCGCGGCTGCGCCGGCGGTCCCCGTGCCGGCCGGCTCATCGTCCGGGGCGCGGCCTTCGCCCGCCCGCCCGCGCCTGTCGGAGAGCAGGGAGGCCGCCACCGCGATGCCGAGGATCGCCGCGATGATCGCCAGCGACAGCCAGACCGGGATCTCCCAGGCCTCGCTGAGCAGGATCTTCACGCCGGCGAACGCGAGCAGCGCGCTCAGGCCCGGCCTTGAGGTAGACGAAGCGCCCGATCATCCCGGCGAGGAGGAAGTACAGCGACCGAAGGCCCAGCAGGGCGAACGCGTTCGAGCTGAAGACGATGAAGGCGTCGTCCGTCACCGCGAAGACCGCCGGGATCGAATCGATCGCGAACATGATGTCCGTCGACTCGACGACCACGAGGACGGCGAAGAGCGGGGTGGCCAGCCAGCGCCCGGCGTCGCGCACGAGGAACGCCTGGCCGCGGTACTCGGGCGTCATCGGGACGACGCGCCGCACGAGCCGCAGGATGCGGCTGTCCTCGGGACGGAGCAGGTGCTCGTCGCGGCTGCGCCACATCCGCCAGGCGGTGAGGAGCAGGAGGATGCCGAAGCCGTAGATGGCCCAGTGGAAAGCGTCGAGCAGGCTCGCCCCGAGGGCGATGAAGATCGCGCGGAAGACGATGGCTCCCAGGACGCCCCAGAAGAGGAGCCGATGCTGGTACTTCGCGGGGACCGCGAAGAACCCGAAGATCATCGCGAAGACGAAGACGTTGTCGATCGACAGCGACTTCTCGATGGCGTAGCCGGCCAGGTACTCGCCGCCCGCCTCCGTGCCGCGGAGGAGGAAGACGAGCGCGCCGAAGCCGAGGCCGAGCGCGATCCAGACGCCGCTGAACAGCGCGGCCTCCCGGACCGACACCTCGTGGGCGTCCCGGTGGAAGACGAAGAGGTCGAGCGCGAGCATCCCGACGATGAGGATGCCGAGCGCGACCCAGAGGGCGACCTGGGGATCCAAGGGATGGTGTGCCTCCGGCTGACGTCGATCAGCCGAAGGTCTCCCCCGACCGAGCGGTCGGCCGGTGCCGGCGGATCCGCGGCACGGGCCGGGATCGGGATGACGCCGTCACCTTGAGCAGGGGTACTCCCCTTCGGTGCGACGAGACTACGGCACGGGCCAGAAACCTGTCAAGTGAATCATGTATCGTCTGGCGTATGTCGAAGAAGTCGAAGACGAAGAAGCATGCGCCGCACACAGACGAGCCGGTCGACGCCGCGATCGTCCCGGCCACTCCTCCCGCGGCCCAGGCGCCGGACCGGGCGTCGGGCGTCGAAGGCGGCCCCGGCCCCCATGGATGGACCTTCCTCACGAACCACGCGCACGTCCTCGTCTGCCTCGCGGCTGACCCCGGCCTTCGGGTGCGCGACATCGCCACGCGGGTGGGCATCACGGAGCGCGCCGTGGTGCGGATCCTGGGGGATCTGGTGGACGCGGGCTACGTGGTCCGGCGGCGGACCGGGCGGCGCAATGAGTACGCGCTCCGGCTCGACCTCCCGATGCGCCACCCGGTCGAGGCGACGACCGCGGTGGGCGCGCTGATCGAAGCCATCGCCGCTCCCTGACGGGTGCGACAGGCCGGCAGGGACCGTGCCGGCGGTGGGTCGTGGGCGGAGCGCCGGGGCGCGCGGAGGCGAGGGGGTCTAGTAGACGCGCCGGGCGTCGGCCGGCACGGCGATCTCGAACGCCGCGTCCGGGATCTCGACGTCCGGCTCGATCGACGTCGCCTCCGAGCGCCGGACGACGCGGTCCCCGAGCCGCTCCTCGAGGAGCGCGATGACACCGAGCTCCGCGTCCGCCGCGACGACCACGACGTGGTCCGGGCGGTCAGCCGCGACGCGCGCCGTCCTGGGGTGGAGACAGGCGATCTCGATCGCCTCGCGGCCCGCGACACGGGTGCGTCCGCGGAGCTCGATGGCGCCGGTGGACAGGACGTTCTGGAGGAACGTGCCCGGGTGGACGGCGACGTCCACCACGGAGTCCGCGGGCAGGCGCGTGACGGGCACGTACACCTTCGACGCCGCCGGCAGCGAGGAGGACTCCAGGCCGCGCAGGTGCCGGCGGACGGGCCGGTCGGTGGCCACGCCGTGGACCGCGGACCAGGTCCGCGTCCGGGTGCCGTCGCTGACCCAGGTCTCGTGATCCCGCGGCATCTCGCGGTCCGCGTACCGGACCGTCACCCGCGCCAGCCCGGGATGGCGGATCAGGATCTCGTGGGTCCGGAGCGACTCGCCTTCGGCGCCCCACGTCCGCTCCTCGATCCGCATCGTGAGCGTGCGGAAGCGCAGCTCGGCATCGCGCATGAACGAGAAGAGGGTGGCGACGTCGGGCAGCGTGCCGCCCGGGAGGGCGGCGATCTCCGGTCGGCGCCCTGCGGAGGGCGACGCGACGGCGGCCTCGGACCAGCGGACGGGCAGCTCGGACATGGGGGCACAGTGTAGCGCAGCCCTCGCCGCGCGCGACCCCCTTCGGTGCCCCGGCTCGCGGTCCGGGACGTCGCCGCCCGGCGCCGGGATGGTATCCGGCGGTCGGCTATCCTCCGGCGATGGACGATCGCGCACGGACCCTCGGCGGGCTCCCCGGAGTCGGTCCCGCGGAGACGGCGGACGGCGTCGCAGCCGACGAGCTCCGGCGCGCCCTCGGCAGCTTCGCGACGGGCGTCACGGTGGTCACGTGCACCGACGGCGACCGCCCGCGGGGCGTGACGGTCAGCGCGTTCATGTCCGTCTCGCTCGAGCCACCGCTCGTCCTCGTCGCGCTGGACCAGGCGCGCACGCTCGGTCCGGTGATCCGTGCGACGGGCGCGTACGCGGTGAACATCCTCGGCGAGGACGACGCCGCGCTCTCGGACTGCTTCGCCGGTGCTGCGGTGGTGCCCGGCCGGGACGCCTTCTGCGGTGCGGCATGGCATCCCGGGCCGCTGGGCCTCCCCATCCTCGACGGTGCGATCGCGAGCCTCGCATGCCTGCTCGAGGACGTCGTCCCGGTCGGTGACCACGACTTCCTCGTCGGGCGCGTCCTCGCGACCGACCCGGGGGATCCCGACGCGTTCCCGCTCCTCTACTACCGGCGCCGGTACCTCCGGATCGAGCGCGCGACCACCACGCCGCTCGAGGGCCTCGCCGACCACTGACGCGCCGGCAGGCACGTCGGTCGCTCGGCCGGCGCGCCCACGGAGCACCCGCCGGTGCCGCGCCGACCGCGCCCGACGCGTGTGCGCGGGGCATCGACGCACCGGAGGCCGCGGGGTCGGGGGTGACGCAGCGTCGCGCGCGGACGATACTTGGCGCGTCCGCGCGCCCTGCGCGGCCGGGGGAGGAGCGAGTGACAGAGCCGGACCGCTCGTACGTCTCGATCGCGCTGCCGGCGGACCGTCCCGCCGTCGCGGGCGGCCCGGACGCGGGTTCGACCGGCCCCGTCGCGGTCGAAGGCGTGGCCCTCGTGACGATCGAGCGCCCGGAGGCGCTCAACGCGCTCAGCGCCGCCGTGATCGACGGGATCGCGGACGCGTGCGCCCGGCTCGACGCCGATCCGTCCTGTCGCGCCATCGTCTTCACCGGCGCCGGCACGCGCGCGTTCGCCGCGGGCGCGGACGTCGCCGAGATGGCCGGCGAGACGGCCGAGGGGATCGCCACGAGCGGGCGGTTCGACGCGTGGGATGCGATCGCGAACGTGCGGAAGCCGACGATCGCTGCCGTCCGTGGGTACGCCCTCGGCGGTGGCCTCGAGCTCGCGATGGCATGCGACATGCTCGTGCTGGGCGACGACGCCAGGGTCGGCCAGCCGGAGATCAGGCTCGGCATCCTCCCGGGCGCCGGTGGTACCCAACGGCTCACCCGTGCCATCGGGAAGCCGCGCGCGATGGAGCTCATCCTCACCGGCCGCATCATCGACGCCGCCGAGGCGGACCGGCTCGGGCTCGCGACCCGCGTGGTCCCGGCCGGGGAGACGGTCGCCGTCGCGCTCGACCTGGCCGCCTCGATCGCAGCGATGCCGCCACTCGCCGTGAGGACCGCCAAGGAGGCCGTACGGATGGCCGACGAGCTGCCGCTGTCCGCCGGCCTGCGACTCGAGCGGCGGCTCTTCCAGGTCCTCTTCGCGACGGAGGACAAGACCGAGGGGATGGCCGCGTTCCTCGAGAAGCGGTCTCCGGAATGGCGAGGACGCTGATGTCGATCGCCGGCTCTCCGGAGCAGGACTGGGCGACCGCGACCGGGGTCGTCATGCCGGTGCCGGTACCGGTGGGCACCCCCGGGCTCGCGGTCTCGGCGTACGACCCGAACCACATCCGTCGCACGA
The DNA here is from genome assembly GCA_963844945.1 of uncultured Chloroflexia bacterium. Lineage (GTDB taxonomy): Bacteria > Chloroflexota > Limnocylindria > Limnocylindrales > CSP1-4 > CAIYQJ01. The sequence continues at coordinate 20,107 of CAWJQZ010000053.1, read as the reverse complement.
CGTCCGGGGGCGAGCCCATCCTCTGGCCGGGGCCCGCGGGGATCCCCGTGGCGGTCGCGATCCCGGCCTCGGGCTTCCACGTCCTCGTGAACACCGAGCACGTCGCGCAGTGGATGGTCGAGCCGGCCGCCGTCATCTCGACGGCCCTCGCCAACCTCCTGGCCTGGAGCAACTCCACGCCGTGGGACGACGAGCAGGAGGGGGATCGCCGGATCCTCGTCTCGGATTCCGGCGAGGGCTGGGATGCGGCGCGCCTCCTGCTCCCGGAGGTCCGGATGTTCCTCGAGCGTGAGCTCGGATCGGGCGGGCGCGTCCTCGTCGCCATCCCCTCGCGTCATCTCCTCGTCGCGGGGAGCTCGTCCGCGGGCGACGCCGGGTTCCCCGGCGACCTGCAGGCGTTCGTCTGGACGCACCTCGCCGACGCCGACGAGCCCGTGGACCCGCGCGTCTTCATCCTCGCCGAGGGTGGCCTGACGGAGCTCGCGCCGGGGTCCTGAGCGACGGGGCGATTCGCGCCCGTGGCCCTGGCGACCCCCGGCCTCCGGTCTCCATCGCCTCAGGCCGGGACGGTCGCATCCTCCGCCGGCAGCGTGAAGACGAAGCGCGCGCCACCCCCGGGCGCCGCCTCGCACCGGATCGTCCCGCCCATCGCGGTGACGAGGCCCCGCGCCACGTCGAGGCCCAGGCCGGTCCCGTCGGTGTCCTCGGATGTCGAGCCGCGCGTGAACCGGGCGAAGATCCGCTCGCGCTCGGCGGGCGGGACGCCGGGCCCGGAGTCCTCGACCGCCACCGCGACCCGCGATCCGCCGTCCGACGTCCCCGGAGCGCTGACTCCGGAGAAGGGATCCGGCGGCGCCGGCGAGATCCGGACGAGGATCGGCCCGTCGGGGGCGTACCGTGCGGCGTTGTCGAGGAGCATCCACAGCACCTGCTCGACCGCCGCCTCGTCCGCGATGGGCACCAGCCCCGGTGCCTCGTCGACCACCGCGACGTCCCGTCCCACGGCGGCCGGTGCGACGCGCCGGACGATCGGCGCGATCGAGATCGGCTCGGCGGCCACCGCGAGCGCATGCGCCTCGAGGCGGGAGAGCGTGAGGAGCTGCGCGACGAGGCGCGAGAGCCGCTCGCCCTCCGTCCGGATCACGCGCGTGTCCCGCGCCACGGACGGATCGTCCGGGTGGGTGTCTCGCAGCTCGCTCGCGGCCACCTCGATCCGCGTGAGCGGCGTCTGCAGGTTGTGGCCGACGCCGCGGAGGAAGTCGCCCTGCATCCTGTTCACGCGCTCGAGCTCGGCTGCCCTCTCCGCCGCGTCCGCGTACAGCTGCGCGTCCCGGAGCGCGGCGCCGAGCTGGCGCGCGTAGAGGGCGAGGAGGGCCGCGTCCGCGTCCGACCACTCCTGGCCGGGCGCGAGGCGCGCGACGAGGCGCCACGCGCGGGGCGTCACGGGGACGTCCACGGTCGGGCCGGGCGTCGATCCGGGGATCGCGTCAGCGTCCGGCCCGATCGGACCGTCCGTCCCGGGCGCGGGGCCGGGATCATCCGTGGCGATGACCGTCCCGTCCACGTCCACGAGCTGCGCCGAGCGGAGCCCGAAGACGGCCACGGCCGCGCGCGTCCCTGCCGCGGCGAGATCGGCCGTCCCGCGGTCCGGCGTGAGGGCGGCGACCGCCCCGAGCGACCGGTTCAGCGCGGTGTCGCGCCGCGCGAGCGCCGCCGCGAGGTGGTTGTGCGATGCGGCGAGCCGGGCGATGCCGTCGTCACCCCCCGTCGGGAGCTGCACGCTCGTGTCGCCCTGCGAGACGGCGACGATCCCGGCCGCGACCGCGTCCAGCCTTCGGCGCAGGCGACGCGAGAGGAGGATCGCGAGGCTGACGGCTGCGAGGGACGAGAGCAGGAGGCCCAGCCACAGGATCGGGAGGAGCTCCTCGTCGATCGCGTTGAGGACGTTCAGGCGCGCACTCGCGGCGACGATCCCGACGACGTCGCCGGCCCTGTCGACGACCGCGGCCGAGCCCGACGCGTAGCCGCCGACGTCGCGGATCACGACCGCCCCCGGGTCCGTGGGGGAGATCCCGGGCGCCCCGACGGCCGCGGCCGCGTCGGCATCGCTCGTGACGGAGAGAGCCCCGTCCGGGAGGTGGAAGGACACCGCGAATCCCGTCAGCTGTGCCGCGTCGATCGCGAACCCGCCGTCCAGGCGCCGTGCGGTCGCGATCGCGGCTCCGCCGTCGCGCGCGGCCTCGGCTCCGGGGCCCGTCCGGTCGCCGAGGTCGATCCGCCGCACCGACACCACGTTGATGCCCGACGGCAGCGTCGCGACGCCCGGGCCGATCTCCTCGGCGGGATCGGGGTCGGCGGCGAGGGCGGTGCGCGCGATCGTGGCGAGCGCGGCCCGGTCCGGATCCCCGCCCGCCGCCGCGAGGTCCGTGGCCCCCGCGAGGACGACGACGCTGTCGGCGGTGCCGCGGTCCACGAGGAACCCCGCGACGTCGGTCTCCAGTCCCTGGCCGTCAAGGCGGTCCACGAGGTCCGCCACGGTCTCCCAGGTCGCGTACGACGACGTGGTCGCCGACAGCCGCCCGTCGAGCTGTTCGATGAGGGTCCGCACGCTCCCGACCGCGTCGGCGGCCCCCTGCGCCGACTCGGCGCGCACGGACGACGAGAACCGCGGGAACGCGACGAGGGCGAAGACTCCCAGGGGGACGAGTGCGACGAGGAGGAGCGAGAGGAGGAGCTGGCGGTCGAAGGTCAGCCGGAGCACGCGCGGGCGACGCCGTCGCCGCTCAGGAGGCCGGGACGAGACGGTATCCGCCGCCCCGCTCGGTCACCAGGTACTGCGGGTGGTCGGGGTCCTGCTCGATCTTCCGGCGCAGGCGCCGGACGGTCACCCACACGTAGGCGGGGTCCGCGCCGTCCGCGTCGCCCCAGACGCGCGCGAGGAGCTGCTCCGTGCTGATCGGGTCGCCGGCCCGCGCCGCGAGCGTCGCCATGAACCGTGTCTCGGTCGCGGACAGCGAGACGACGTCCCCACCGACGATGGCCTCGCGCCGGCGGAGGATCAGGGTCAGGTCGGGTCCGAGCTCCAGCTCCTGGCTGGGGATGCGCTCGTTCAGTCGGCCGAGGACGCGCCCGATCCGCGCCAGCAGCTCCTCGTGGTGGAACGGCTTCGTCAGGTAGTCCTCGGCGTAGCGCGAGATCAGCTCGACCTTGATGTCGGCGGAGGTGACGGCCGAGAGGACGATGATCGGGATGTCGGCCCGCTTCTTGATCCGCGCCGCGATCTCCTCGCCCCGCATCCGCGGGAGCATGAGGTCCAGGACGACGAGGTCCGGCCACGACGCGTCGAGCGCCGCGAGGGCCTCGGCACCGGACTTCGCGGTCGTCACGTCGTACCCGTCCCGGGTGAGGCGTTCGGCGAGGTACGTGATCAGCTGGACGTCGTCGTCGACGAGCAACAGGCGGTAGCGGTCGGACATGGACCTCGTCCCTAGGGCTTCGGTGTCGGATGGGGAGGCGTCGGGTGGGGCGGCGTCGGCTTCGGTGTCGGGTCCGGCTTGGGCGTCGGGTCCGGCTTGGGCGTCGGGTCCGGCTTGGGGGACTTCGTCGGATGCGGCGTGGGGTCCGGCCTGGGCGACCTCGTCGGCTTCGGCGTGGGGTCCGGCTTCGCGGTCGGCTCCGGCTTCGGCGTCGGTCTCGGCTGCGCGGTCGGGTGGTCGGTCGCGGCTGCGTCGGTCGGCTTCGGCGTCGCCCGCCCAGGGCTCGGGGTCGACCTGGGACGGGGCGTCCGGGCAGGGCCTTCCGTGGGCTCCGCGCCGGACGAGCCGGGCGGCGTGGTGGCGCGCGGCGCCTCGGTGGCCGCCGGTAGATCCGCCTCGTCGGGATCCGGCGACGGCTCCGCGGCCGTGCCGCCGCCGCCTGCCGGCCTCGCCACGCCGGGCATCCCGTCGATCGCGATCGATGCGTCGGGCAGCCTGTCACCGGTGACCCACACGACACGGACGACGATCGACGTCGGCGGACCCTCCGACGCGATCCTCACCGCGAGGACCTCCGAGCCGTCCGTGAACAGCCGCCAGGCGCCGTCCGCGCCGGTCTCGTTGAAGCCAGACGCGGCGAGCGTGTCGCGGTAGGAGGCGAGCGCCTCCTCAGGGGAGAGATCCGACGTGAAGCTGAAGACGGGCCGGCCGCCGTCGGCGGCCTGCCCGCCCGAGCCCACGGTCGCCGCACCCTCGGGGCGCGGGACGTGGGGGGTCGGCGACGGCTCGCCGAGGAGGACGGGGACGGGCCCGGAGCAGGCCGCGACGAGCATCGCGGTCACGAGAAGTGCCGCGATGCGGTCGCCCCCACTCCGACCCGTCCGCATGTGCGCCCCGATCCATACGTCTCGATACGGCAGCCGCGACCGTCCGGCGCACAGCCACCCCGGGCGGAGCATACCTGCGTCCGCATTACGAAAGCCATGACAGGCTCGTGACTTCGCGGGGGGTCCACGCACGTCGTCCGGGACCCGGCCGGCGCGCTCGGGAGGCGATGGCGGAGCCGTCCGCCGGGCCGGCGCGCCATGCCGCGCGATACCATCGGGCCATGAACCGAGACCCGCACCGCCCCCTTCGGGAGGCCTGGATCGTCGACGCCGTCCGGACGCCCATCGGGCGATACGGGGGCGCACTCGCGTCCGTCCGCCCGGACGACCTCGCGGCGGTCGTCCTGCGCGCGATCGTCGAGAGGACGGGGATCGACCCGACCCGCATCGAGGACGTCATCCTCGGCTGTGCGAACCAGGCGGGCGAGGACAACCGCAACGTCGCACGGATGGCCGTCCTGCTCGCCGGCCTGCCGGTCGAGGTCGGTGGCCTGACGGTGAACCGGCTGTGCGGCAGCGGCCTCCAGGCGATCAACTCCGCCGCGCACGCGATCGCCGTCGGCGACGGCGACGTCTTCGTCGCGGGGGGCGTCGAGTCGATGTCCCGCGCGCCCTACGTGATGCTCAAGCCCGAGTCCGCGTACGAGCGCGGCACTCACGAGCTCGTCGACACCACGCTCGGCTGGCGCTTCGTGAACCCGAAGATGCAGGCCGCGTATCCGGCGATCTCGCTCGGCGAGACCGCCGAGGTCGTGGCGGAGCGGTGGGAGGTCTCGCGGGAGGACCAGGACGCCCTGGGGCTCGCGAGCCAGCAGCGCGCCGTGGCCGCGCAGGCGGAGGGCCGCTTCGACGCGCAGATCGTCCCCGTGTCGATCCCGCAGCGGAAGGGCGACCCGATCGTGGTCGCCCGTGACGAGCACCCGCGCGCGGACACGACGCCCGAGGCCCTCGCGAAGCTGCGCCCGGCGTTCCGCGAGGGCGGCACCGTCACCGCGGGCAACAGCAGCGGGATCAACGACGGGGCCGCCGCGGTCCTCGTGGTCGAGGCGGCCGCCGCCCGCGAGATGGGCCTGGCGCCCATGGCACGGATCGTCTCGACCGCGGTCGCCGGCGTGGACCCCTCGGTCATGGGGATCGGGCCCGTCCCGGCCACGCGGAAGGCGCTCGCCCGTGCCGGCATCGAGGTCGCCGACCTCGACCGCGTCGAGATGAACGAGGCGTTCGCCAGCCAGTCCGTGGCGTGCGCGCGGGAGCTGGGGCTCGACCCGGCAAGGCTGAACGTGGACGGGGGCGCCATCGCCCTCGGGCATCCCCTGGGGATGAGCGGCGCGCGCCTCGTGACGATGCTCGTCCACGGCCTCGCGCGCGACGGCGGGCGCTACGGCCTCGCGACGATGTGCATCGGGGTCGGGCAGGGGATCGCGACGGTCGTCGAGCGGATCGAGGGCTGAGGCAGGCCCCGGGGCCGGGGCCCGGCACCGGGCGACGGCCGGTCGCTCAGTCGCCGGCGCCCGGCATGAAGGCGGCGCGGGTCAGCTCGACCACGTAGACCTCGCGCGGGACGTCCCGGATCTCGTACGGGCGCCCGGTGTACCGCATCGCGAGCCGGTCGATCATCGTCATGTCCGGGTCGTCCCGGATCTCGACCACCCGACCGCTGACGGAGAGATAGCGCTCGGGGTCGTGGCGGTCGTGGAAGAGGACCCCGACCTCCGGGTCTCGGCGGAGGTGCGCGGCCTTCCGCGACGCGCGGTCCGCCGACAGGATGACCCGCCCGTCCACGACCTCCGCCCAGAACGGCCAGGAGAGGATGCGTCCGGCGTCGTCGCGGTAGGAGACGACGGCCGGCACGTCCGACTCGACGAGGTCGTGCGCCTCGGCCGGGATCGTCGCGCTCATCCGGACCTCCTGCAGCGGTGGTGGTGCCCTCCGCGAGGAGAGTACCCGGCCCGGCGACCGGCGGCTGCTCGACCGTCGGGCCGTGGTATCCCCACGGCCCACGCGCCACGCGGACCGCGCGCGTGGCCGGCGAGCCTTGCCCTTGTCGAAACCCGAGCAGGCGACTAGGATTTACCGGTCCGGAGGCCCGGACACCAACCGCCCAGGAGGCAGCCCGCATGATCGACGGCCAGCCCACCGTCCTCGACCTGACCGACGCCGCAGCGACGAAGCTCCGCGAGCTCACCGCAGGCGAGGAGAACCCCGCCCTCGGCCTCCGCGTCTACGTGTACAGCGGTGGCTGCTCGGGCTTCCGCTACGGGATGATGCTCGAGGACGCACCGACCGCCGAGGACAACGTCCTCGAGTCGAACGGCGTCAAGGTCTACGTGGACGGCAACAGCATCGACTTGCTGAAGGGCTCGTCGATCGACTACGTCGACACGCTCATGGGCGCCGGCTTCACGGTGAACAACCCGAACGCGGTCGCCGCGTGCGGCTGCGGGTCCAGCTTCCGGACGGCCGACTCGGCCGGATCCGCCTCGGCCTGCAGCCACTGAACCCGGGCGGCGAGCGCGCCGCTCCACCACACGACGTGTCCCCAGAGAGGCCGCCGGCCGCAGCCGGCGGCCTCGTCTATAGGCGGCGACCCATGCGGCAGGCGCCGGCCAGGCGGCGACCCGCGGCTCGCCTGTTTGCGCAATCGCGCAAGTAGCGATACCATCTCCGATGCGCCCCTCGTACCGCCTCACAGGCCCGCACGCCGGGCCCGACCCCGCTTGGAGAGCATCGTGTCCCACAAGACGGCTTCCGTGACACTCGACGGCGACGGCCTCAGGTTCCTCGGCTCGGTCGGGTCCGGCCACTCCATCGTCCTGGACGACGGTGACGGGGACATGGGCGCGCGACCGTCCGAGCTGGTCCCGCTCGCGCTCGCCGGCTGCACGGCGATGGACGTGATCTCGATCCTCCGCAAGAAGCGGATGCCCGTCACCAGGTACGAGGTGAAGGCCAAGGGCACCCAGATGGAGGGCCACCCGCACGCCTTCACGAGGATCGACGTCGTCCACCACGTGGAGGGCGACGTGGAGGTCGCCGCGGTCGAGCGCGCGATCGAGCTCTCCGCGACGAAGTACTGCTCCGTCGGCAGCACGCTCGGGTCGGGCATCACCGAGGTCCGCCACTCCTACGTGCTGCGGACCCCCGATGGGGCGGAGGTCTCCGGCGAGGTCATCGTCCTGGGCCCGCACGCGGACCTCGACGCGGTCGCCGTGGGCGCCGGCTCCTAGGAGCGATCCACCGCGAACCCCTCCGCCCGGAGGAGGTCCTCCAGCCGGTCGACGAGGCGGTCCACCCGCGCCCCCAGCCCCGCGAGGTCGCTCGTCGCCGTCCGGAGCAGGTCGTCGACGTCGTGCGCCATCCCCTCGGGCAGGCGCGCGCACGTGCGCGTCGCCGCCTCGACGAGCCGCTTCTCGCCCGGATGCGTGACGCGATTCACGGCGAATACCACGTCGAAGTAGCTCGCGAGCAGGCCCGCCAGCCGGTGGTCCACGCTCACGAGATCGCCGCGGGCGACGGCCTTCGCCAGCTGGTTCGCGTACGAGGGGAGGGCCGCCCGGAGCACCGGGTGGTTGAGCGCCACGATCCGCGTGCGGAGCTCCTCGGGGTAGGGGACGTCGGCGCGGGCCTTCAGGCCCGCGAGCCAGCCGCGCCGGTCGGCCATCACGACGCATCCCCGGACGGTGTGCCAGAAGCACGTCGTGTAGCCGAGGCTCGCCTCGTGCCGATCGAGCACCGCCGCGAGGCGGTCCGCCATCCAGTCCGCGTCGAAGTAGACGCAGTCGACGTGGATCCCGGTCCCGGGGTGGATCCACTCGTCGGCGGGTCCCCAGTAGCGGTGGTCCAGCTCTGCGCGCACCGCGCCGCCCGTCGCCTCCACGATGGCGCGCCGCGCGTCGAGGGGGACCTCGCCGCGGGTGTACACCTCGACGTCGAGGTCCGAGCCCTCCACGGCCCCGAGCCCCCCGCCCCCGCGCGAGCCGCCGAGCGCGACGGCCTCGACCTCGGGCAGCTCCGCGAACAGCGCTGCGACCGCGCGCGCGAGATCCTCGCCCGCGGTCATGCGCCCGTCCCCGCCCCGCTCTCCCGACCGTACGTCTCGAGCACGCGGTAGAGACGGTCGGTCCCCCAGGCGGCCGCGTCCACGGGGATCCGCTCGTCGGCGCCGTGCGCCATCCGGGCGAAGTCGTAGCCGGCCGGCAGGCGCATCGGCGTGTAGCCGTACGCCTGGATCCCCAGCCTGACCAGGTGGCGCGCGTCGGTGGTCGCCATCGTGACGAACGGGAACGGTCGCGCCTCGGGGTCGCCGTCCCGGAGTGCCGCGCCGAGCGTCCCCAGCAGCCCGGGATCCACGGCATCCGGGTAGGGATCGAACGTGCCGACCTGGATCTCCGCGTCCGGGCCCACGAGCTCGCGGACCTCCGCCACGAACGTGTCGACCGAGAGCCCGGGCAGGAACCGCCCGTCGAGCACGAGCTCCACCTCGCCGGGGATCACGTTCGGCTTCGTGCCGCCGCGGACCATCGTGGGGCTCACGTTGTTGTGCAGGAGCGGGTCGAGGACGGTGCGGGAGCCCGCCGGGAGGACGCCGAGGACGCGATCCGTCAGCGCGGGCGTCAGGAGGCGACGGAGGACGAGCCCCTGGCTCGCCGGCAGCGCGTCGGCCATCGACTCGAGCATGAGCCGGACGGGCGGGACGATGTGGACCGGGAGCCGACGTCGCTCGATCCGGTGCAGCGCCGCGCCCATCCTCGCCATCGCGCCGCCCGTGTGGCGGAACGACCCGTGGCCGCCGGCGCCGCGGAAGGTGACCGTGAGCTGGCAGGCCTGCTTCTCCGCGACCTGGATCGGGTAGAGGCGGCGGCCGCTCATGTGGAACGTGAACGCCCCCGCCTCGCCGAGCGCGTAGCGGACGCCGGCGAAGAGGTCGGGGTGCCGATCCACGAGGAAGCCGGTCCCGTACCGTCCGCCGACCTCCTCGTCGGGCACGATCGCGACGATCACGTCGCCGGCGGGCACGAGTCCCCGCGCGCGGGCACGGAGCGTGGCCGCGAGCATCATCGCGACCGAGCCCTTGTCGTCGAGCGTCCCGCGGCCCCAGACGAAGCCGTCCTTCTCGATCGCGTCGAAGGGCGGCACGCTCCACGCCTGGCCCTCGACCGGGACGACGTCCACGTGGCCGTGGAGGAGGAGCGGGGGCGCCTCGCCGCGGCCGGGGAGGCGGGCGACGAGGTTGGGTCGCTCCGGGTCGAGCGCGAGCAGGCGCGTCTCGATCCCGGCACCGTCGAGCAGGTCGCGCGCATAGAGCACGCAGTCGCCCTCGCCGCCGGGCGGGTTGACCGTCGGGAAGCGCACGAGGCGCTCGAGGATCGTCCGCGGATCGGCCTCGGCTCCGGCCGCTGCGACGGCAGGGCCGGTCACCGCGCCGGGGATGGGCGCGATGGTGGGCGTCGCGCCACCGCGATCGGCGACCGACACGTCACGCCACCTCCCAGATGCCCGCCGAGACCCCCGGCAGGCGCACCGTCCAGCGGCCGTCCCGGGCCACGAGGCCGTCCGCCGGCCCGAACAGTGCGCGGACGGTCCCGACCCCGGCGTCGTCCGCGACCTCGGCCTCGACCGGCGTGGCGCCGGGGTTGAGCGCCACGACCACGCGTCCGGATGCGGGCGCGACCGCCCGGCGCTCGTAGACGAAGGGGAGACGGCCCGCCTCGGCGAGGAGCGCGGTGAACGAGCCGCCCGCCCACAGTGCCGGATGCGACCGCCGCAGCGCGACGAGCGCGCGGACGGTCGCGAGGAGCGATGCGGGGTCCGCCTCCTGTGCCGCGACCGTGGGCCGGCCGGGGTCGGGATCGAGCGGGAGGTAGAGCGCCTCGGGCGGCGCGGCCGAGAAGCCCGCGTTCGGGAGGCCCGGGTCCCACTGCATCGGCGTCCGCGCGCCGGTCCGGTCGTACGAGCCCTCCTTCGACGGGAGCCCCTCGACCGTCCGCATCCCGATCTCGTCGCCGTAGTAGATGAACGGGACGCCCGGCATCGTGAGGAGGAACGCCCACACCACCGCGAGGTCGGCCGCGTCGCGGCCGTCGGCGAGACGCTGGCCCATGTCGTGGTTCCCGCTCGGGATGCAGATGAGGCCGCGGCCGGACGTCGCGGCGAGATCGCGCTCGTACCCGTCGAGGAAGGCGCGGATGTTCCCGTGGCCGGAGCGGTCGAAGAAGCTCCACGCGTACGGCACCAGGATCTCGGCGTGCGGGCTCCCGGCGCGGAAGAGCGAGGTGTATCCCGGCTCGTTGAAGTGGAGGAGGAAGTCCATGTGGAAGCCGGCGGGGATCGCCTCGGCGGGCCGTCCCCACTCGGAGATGAGGACCGCGTCCGGCCACTCGTCGTCCAGCCACGTGCGGACCTCGCGCCAGAAGCGCGCGGTCTCGCGCCGGCCGGGATCCTGCTTCACGAGCGACGCGGCCATGTCCACGCGGAACCCCGCGGCGCCGCGCTCCAGCCAGAACCGCATGATCTCGCGCATCTCGCGACGGACGGCCCGCGGTCCGGGCGCGTTGGTGGGCTGCTGCCAGGGATGCCCCGGCTCCGGGTTCGCGAAGCCGTAGTTGAGGGCGGGCTGGAACGAGAAGAAGTTCGCGATGTAGCTGCCGTCGCGCTCGGAGAGGCCGGTGACCGCGTGGAGCCCCTCGGGCGAGCGCCAGACGCGGTCGGTCCAGACGAACCAGTCGGTGTGCTCGTTGCGCGCGTGGCGCATCGAGTCGCGGAACCACGGGTGCTCCCAGGAGGTGTGGCCCGCGACGAGGTCGAGGAGGACCCGGATGCCCCGCTCGCGCGCCGCGGCGAAGAACCGCTCCAGGTCCTCGTTCGTGCCGTACCGCGGCGCGACGCGGCGGTAGTCGCGCACGTCGTACCCGGCGTCGAGGAAGGGGCTGTCGAAGCACGGGTTCAGCCAGACCAGGGTGACGCCGAGGGACGCGAGGTGGTCGAGCCGCTCGATCGCGCCGGGCAGGTCGCCGATGCCGTCGCCGTTCGCGTCCGCGAACGACTGGGGGTAGATCTCGTAGGCGACCGCGTCCTCCAGCCAGGCGGGGTAGGGCCGGCCGTCGGGGTCGTGGCCGGTCATGCGGCGCGGCTCACGCGCCTACGACCGGGCCGGCGGCGCTGCGCCCTGCGGGTCCGTGGGCTCGTCCGGTCCGCGGCCCGTCGAGGCATCCGGCCCCGGCCGCGACCGTCCCGGCAGCAGGCCCATCCAGCACGGCTCCGTCTCGAAGACGGACGCCGGCTCCACGGGAGCGATCGGGCCGTACGTGCCGGGGCCGCTTCGATCGGCGGCATCGCCGTGGCCGTGGTCCTCGTCATCCGCATCGCCGTGCCCGTGCCCGCCGTCACCGTCCGCCGGCACGGGCGCCGACGGCTTCCGTGTCCCGGTGCGGAAGAAGAAGAGGACGCCGACGACCGCGAGGACGACGAGGATGGCGCCGAGGACGACCTGGGAGCTGAGCCACTCGGCCGGGATGTCCATCGTGCCTCCTCAGCGCGCGACGCGGACGGTGCCGCCGCTCGCGACCGCCGCATAGAGTGCCGCGATCGTCCGCGCCTGGCCGAGCGCATCGTTCCGGCCCAGGAGCGTGGCGCGGCCGTCGAGGATCGCGCCGGAGAGGTCGTCGAGCTCCAGGCCGTACGGGTCGGAGCGCTCCAGCTCGATCGTCTCGCCGTCCCCTCGCACGATGACGCTCGGACGCCCGTGCCACGGGTCCACGACCCGGAGCGAGCCCTCCGTCCCGATCGCCTCGAGGCTCCGGTGGTCGGTGGTGAACCCGGAGGCGATCTGCGCGAGCACGCCGCTCGGGAACCGCAGCAGACCGACGAGCCGCCGGTCGACGCCCGTCGCGTCGAGGTCGGCCATCGCCTCGACGGCCTCCGGCTCCTCGCCCGCGACCAGCCGCGCCGCGCTCACCGTGTAGCAGCCGACGTCCATGAGGGAGCCGCCGTCGAGGCCCGCATCCACCCGGATGTCCGACTCGTCCGAGAGCACGAAGGAGAACGTGGAGCGGATGACCTGGAGGCGGCCGATGGACGGCAGCTCCGCGAGGAACCGGGCGACCAGTGGGGTCTGCCGCCACATGAACGCCTCCGCCAGCACCAGGCCGCGGGCAGCAGCGAGATCGAACGCCTCCTCGACCTCCTCCGGCCGGCGCGAGTACGGCTTCTCGCAGAGGACGTGCTTCCCCGCCCGCAGCGCCGCGAGCGTCCACGTGTGATGGAGGGCGTTGGGCAGCGAGATGTAGACCGCGTCGACCTCGGGGTCGGCGAGCAGCGCCTCGTACGAGCCGTGCGCGACGGGGAGCCCCTTCTCGGCCGCATACGCGGCAGCACGGCCGCCGTCGCGGCTCCCGACCGCGACGATCTCCGCGCGGGTCGCATGCCGGGCGCCCTCGAGGATCGAATCGTTGATCCGGGCGGTGCCCAGCAGTCCCCAGCGGACGCGGTCGGCGGTCGTCATCGGGTCTCTTCCTCCTTGGTGGGTCGGCAGCGCGCACCGATCGTACCGCCGTCATGTGTTCGAAAGGTGGCGCGTTCCATCATCACGTCACCTCCTCTCCTCCCTCCTCCTCGGTGACAGGCCCGGACACACGGTCCGGGCCTCGTCACGTCCGGGGTCAGGAAGGACCGTCGGTCGCCGGCGGACGCTCCCAGACGACGTGCCCTCCACGCCACGTGGTGAGCACGGAGATCCCCGGGAGCTGCGACGGCCGTGATCCCGTACGGATCCGCATCCACGAGGATCATGTCGGCGGGCATCCCCGGCTCCAGCGTCCCCCCGGTCACCCCCAGGGAGCGCGCGGCGCCGCGCCCGTACGCGTCGAGCGCCGCGGGCAGGTCGATCGCCTCCTCGGGCACGACGGGAGCCCCCACCTGATCGAGCCGCGTGACGGCGGCCGCCAGGGACGGCCAGGGAGAGAGGCCGGTCGCCGGGTGGTCCGAGCTGAACGCGAGAGGGACGCCGGCCGCGAGCATCGACCGGAACGGCATCAGCCGCAGCGGCTCGGGCATCCGCGTGACGTTCAGCTCGTGGCCGGACTCGCCGAGGAAGTTCGGCTGCGCCACCACGGTGAGCGACGCCTGGGCCAGGCGCCCCGAGAGCCGCGGGTCCAGCGCGATCGCGTGCTCCACGCGCATCGGCACCGCCGCGGCGACCCCGGGATCCGCATCGCGCGCATCGAGCAGCGCCTCCACGGACCCGTTGCCCACCGCATGGACGACCAGGCCCGAGCCCCTCTCGGCGGCCCGGCGGAGCAGGTCGCGGAGGTCCCCCTCGGCCGGGAACCGGACCCCCGTATGCCACCGGCCGTCCGCCTCGCGGTGCGGCCAGCCGGCGCGTTCGCCGACGGCCCGCGCGAGCCCCTTCTCGCGGCCCATGTTGGCCTGGAACCCGCGTCGCACGACGGTCGCGACCTGGCGCGTGGTCATCCGCAGGTGGCAGTACTCGCCGCCGTCGAGGAGGACCTTCGCGGTCCCGCCCGGGAGGAGCGCAGGCAGGTCGATCCGGTCGCCGATGAGGAACGGATGGGCGGTGATGCCCAGCGCCCCGAGCGTCTCGACCAGCGCGTCGGCGGCCGCGACGGGGACGGCGGCGTCGCCGATCCGGACGATGCCGGCCGCGAGCAGCCGGCGGCCGTACGCGCGGAGCCGGTCTCGCCACACCCGCGGGTCGTGGGCGTCCGCGCGGCGCGAGGCGGCCTCGGCCGCGAAGCTCGCGGCCTCGATGAGCACGCCGGTCGGCTCGCCGCTCTTGTCTCGGACGATCCGTCCGCCGGGCGGGTCCGGCGTCGTCCGGCCGATCCCGAGGGCGTCGAGGCCGGCGGAGTTCACGACCGACTCGTGGAAGGTCCGGCTCAGGACGTGGAGCGGCCGGTCCGCGGACGCGCGGTCGAGCTCCGCCGCGGTGGGGCTGCGATGCTCGGCGAGCTTCATCGGCTCGTAGCCGTGGTACCGCAGCCAGGGGGCGGGCGGGGCGGACGACACTCCCGCCGCCGCGGGGGCCGTGCCGGCGCCACCGGTCCCGGGCGCCTCCTCGGCGGCCACGAGGGCGGCGACCGCGTCCACGAGCCCGGCCACGTCGACGGCACGCCGGTAGAGGACGTCGGTGCCCGGATCCGCGGCGATGAGGAAGGCGTGCTGGTGCGGATCGATGAAGGCGGGCAGGATCGCGCCCGCGCCGAGCCGGCGGACCGGTGCCGTCGGCGGGAGCGAGGCGCGAACGGCCGCGAGGTCGCCGGCGGCGGCGACGATCCCGTCCATGACCCCGATCGCCTCGGCGGCAGGCAGGTCGGGCCGGACGTGGACGGGAACGCCGTGGAGGATGAAGGCGCCCCCGGCTGCGCCGATCTCGCTGGTCATCCGGGACGAGTACCGTGCGGCGACCGCCCCGTCAAGGCCCGGACGGCAGGGGCGCAGGGCGGGCGGTCGGTGCGGGGCGCCCCGGTCAGGGCCGGCTCTTCCCCTCCCGGAGCAGCTCGACCGCCTTGAGGACTCGCGCGTCGCGCGTCTCCGCCTTCTTCGCGCTCTCGATCCACTCGACGTACGTGCGCTGGTTGGTGAACGAGAGCCCCGCGAAGAACTCCGCCGCCGCGGGTGCGCCCGCGAGGGCCGCGGCGAGGTCGTCGGGCACCGTGACCTCGCGCGGCGCGTCGTCGGGGACGACGTCGACGTCGATCTCCTCGCCGCCGACGAGGCCGGTCGCCTTGCGGTGCTCGGAGCTGAAGGGCATGAGGATCAGGCCCATGGACGGCGCGATGCTCGTCCGGTAGGTGTAGCCATTCACCGTCGCGACGACCTTCACGCGCCGGCCGCGGCCGAGCGCGGTGAGGACCTCCTCGGGGACCTCGATGCCGGTGTTGTTCGCGCCGAACTTCCGGAGCGTCGTGTGGAACTTCATCGGCGCAGTGTGACGGGCGCGCCCCGTCTCGCCAACCCCGCCGTCGAGGCCCGCATGAGGGCTCCCGCGTCCCGCGCCGCGCTACTCCGCCGGGTCGACGTCGACCGGGTCGAGCTCGGGGGCGGCCGCCGGCAGGAGTGGAAGTCCGTCGTGCGGCGTCGTCCCCATGAGGCCCACCTGGTGGTAGACGCGGATCTTCTCGCGGGTGTCCGCGATGTCGAGGTTGCGCATCGTGAGCTGGCCGATCCGGTCGAGGGGTGTGAAGAAGACCTCCTGGCCCTTCTCCATCGTCAGGCGGTCCGGGTAGTAGGTCAGGCTGGACCCGGTCGTGTCCAGGATCGAGTAGTCGTTCCCGCGCCGCAGCTCGAGGGTGACCTCGCCGTTGATCGCCCGCGCGACCCACCGCTGGGCGGTCTCGCGGAGCATGAGCGCCTGCGGGTCGAACCAGCGTCCCTGGTAGAGCAGCCGGCCGAGACGACGCCCGTTGCTCCGGTACTGGTCGATCGTGTCCTCGTTGTGGACGCCGGTCACGAGGCGCTCGTAGGCGATGTAGAGCAGCGCCATCCCCGGCGCCTCGTACACGCCCCGGCTCTTCACCTCGATGATCCGGTTCTCGATCTGGTCCGAGACGCCGAGGCCGTGGCGGCCGCCGATCGCGTTCGCCTCGGTGAAGAGGGCGAGCGGGGTCTCGAAGGTGCGGCCGTTGAGGGCGACCGGCTCGCCGTCCTCGAACCGGACGCTGACGGTCTCGGGCTCCACGGCGACGTCGGCGCGCCAGGAGGCGACGCCCATGATCGGGTTGACGATCGAGACGCCCCTGTCGAGGAACTCGAGGTCCTTCGCCTCGTGCGTGGCCCCGAGGATGTTCGAGTCCGTGGAGTACGCCTTGTCCGCGCTCATCTTGTACTCGAGCCCGGCGCCCTCGAGGTACGCGGACATCTCGGCCCGCCCGCCCAGCTCGTCGATGAACTTCTGGTCCAGCCACGGCTTGTAGATCCGGAGCTGCGGGTTCACCAGGAGGCCGTAGCGGTAGAACCGCTCGATGTCGTTGCCCTTGTAGGTGCTCCCGTCGCCCCAGATGTCGACGCCGTCCTCCTTCATCGCGGAGACGAGCATCGTCCCCGTGACGGCGCGGCCGAGCGGCGTGGTGTTGAAGTAGAGCTGTCCCGCCGTGGAGATGTGGAACGCGCCGGTCTGCAGCGCGGCGATCGCCTCGGCCACGAGCTGCGGGCGGCACTCGATCAGGCGGGCCTTCTCCGCGCCGTAGGTCAGCGCCTTCCGCGGGATCGAGTCGTAGTCGTCCTCGTCCGGCTGTCCCAGGTGCGCGGTGTACGCGTACGGGATGGAGCCGTGCTCGCGCATCCAGTGGAGCGCGGCGCTCGTGTCGAGGCCGCCGGAGAACGCGATGCCGACCCGCTCCCCGACGGGGAGGGTCTGGAGGATGTTGGCCACGGGGCAGGTCCTTGCAGATGGGGTGGCGGTCGTCGCGCTGGCGGTCCCTCGACGGACGCGGCGCCACGCGGTGAACGGTCAGGCTACACCCGTGCGTCGCGGCCCGGATGCAGGATAGAGTCCGCACGCTTCTCCCTCCACCTCGTCCAGGAGCGCACCTGATGGACCTCCGCGACTTCGACGCCCTCTCGTTCGACTGCTACGGGACCCTCATCGACTGGGAGGCGGGGATCGCCGCATCCCTTGGGCGCTGGGCGGCGGCGCACGGGGCGTCCCTGAGCGGCGAGGAGCTCCTCGCCGCCTACTCGACGCACGAGGCCGAGGTGGAGACCGCGCACCCGACCGACCTCTACCCCGCGATCCTCGCCCGCTCGATGCGGGCCGTCGGCGACCAGCTGGGGATCCCCGTGAGCGATGCGGAGGCGGAGGCCTTCGGCCACTCGGTGCCCGACTGGCCCGCGTTCCCCGACTCTCACAACGCCCTCGAGCGCCTGGCCCGCCACTACCGGCTGATCATCCTCTCCAACGTGGACCGGACCTCGTTCGCGGCGTCGAACGAGCGGCTGGGCGTCACGTTCACGAGCATCCTCACGGCGCAGGACATCGGGTCGTACAAGCCGTCGCCGCGGAACTTCGACGCGCTCGCGGCCGAGGTCGACAGGCTGGGGATCCCGAAGGGCCGTCTCCTCCACGTGGCCCAGAGCCTCTTCCACGACCACGTTCCGGCAAAGGCGGCGGGGCTCCCGACCGTCTGGATCGACCGCCGGCACGCGGCGGCCGGCTGGGGGGCCACGCCGGCGCCGGACTCGCCGGTCACGCCAGACTGGACCTTCACGTCGATGGGCGCGTTCGCCGACGCGGTGGACGCCGAGCTGGGCTGAGGTCAGTCCTCGCTGACCGGCAGCGCGCGCACGACCTCGTAGCCCGCCGCGGACGTCACGCGTCCGACCTCGACGAAGCGATGGCGCTCGAGGAGGTCGGCCAGCCCGCGGCCGGCCCACGTCTGGCCCATCCCCGGCCGGCCGGCGACCTTGCTCTCCTGGTAGCAGTACACCAGGTCGGAGCCGTAGAGGATCGCGGCGGTGGGGTCCGACGCGTCCGTGACCGCGTCGCCCGTGAGCGACGGCTCCGCGAGCAGCAGTGAGCCGCCCGGCCGGAGCGCTGCACGCATCCCGTCGAAGACGGCATCCGGATCGGTGAGGTGGTGGAACGCGTCGAACATGCACACGAGGTCGTACGCGCCGGGTGGCATGGATCCGCCGTCCACGACCTCGAAGCTGAGGTTCGCGACGCCCGCCGCCGAGGCGACGGCCCGCGCATCCGCGACCGTCGCCGCGTCGATGTCGTAGCCGGTGAAGCGCGACGCTGGGAAGGCGCTCGCGAGGATCCGGAGGGCCGTGCCGCTCCCCGGCCCGACCTCCGCCACGTCCATCCCGTGCTCGAGCGCGTCGCGCAGCGCCGGATGTCCCCCGATCCACTCGTCCAGGAGGTACGCCCGGTACATCGGGACGTTCACGCGCTCCGCGGTCATCCCCAGGGCGGCCTGGAACTCGTCCGACCGGATTCCGCCGCCGTCGCGGATCGCGACCACGACCCGCGGCAGCAGGGACCCGGCCGGCACGAGCAGCTCAACGACCGCGCGAACGTCGAGCGGTGCGCCGCCGCGCAACAGGCCGAGGGCCTCCTCGACCGGGGCATACCTGCCACCCGCGCGGGATGCGTAGCCACTCGCGACCAGGGCCTCGGCCCAGCGAGCCGCGTTGTCCGGATCGACGCCCGCGGCCGCCGCGAGCTCGTCGGCCGTGCCGCCGCCGTCGAGGAGCGCATCGATCAGACCGGTCCGGATCCCCAGGGCGACGGCGCTCACCGCGTACCAGCGGGCGACGTCGTCGAACAGCCGCGGAAGCTCGCTCATGTCCCGTCCTCTCTGTGCGCAGGAGGCTACGCCGGACCGCTCGGGAAGGGGGTGGCGAGCTCACGTTCCCGCGGCGTGAGCGGCGACGCGGTCGGCGATGTGGGCCGCATCGTCGCTCGCGCCCAGCATCAGCGCGGACTTGCGCCTGGTCAGCCACGGCCACCCGATGACGAAGACGCCGTCGACGGGCGAGACCCCACGCGAGTGGCGGGGCTGGCCCGCCTCGTCGAGCCATTCCGGAGGGAGGAAGTCCGGGCGGGCCGTGAAGCCGGTCGCGAACACGACCGCGGCGATCCCGGCTGCGGCCAGGTCGAGGTCCGTCGGCGAGACGATCGACGACGGATCGGGGTGCGGTCGGTCGGCCGGATCGTCGTCCGGCGCCGGAGCGTCCAGCCCGCGCGCGGCGATCGTTCGGTCGATCGTCGCCTTGATCTCGGCCGATGTCCGGTCACCCAGGGCCACGTTCGCCGCCACCGTGTCATCGAGGACGAGGCGTCGGCCCGCGATCTCCTGCGGACGACCGAGGAGGACCGCACCCTGCGCCGCCAGCGCCTGGAGGCTGACGGTGTGCCCGCGGCGCCCGACGCCGGAGATCATCGGGTTGCGGGCGGTGAGCATGCGCGGGTCCGGGAGGCTCTCGGGGGTGGCATCCCACCAGCCGGTCAGGAGGAGCCATTCGAAGGTGTCCCGACCGCGGTACCGACGCGGGGCGCGAGGGACCGCGCTCGTGCACAGGAAGACCTCGCGCCCCGACGCGAGCAGGTCCTCGACCACCTGGACGCCCGACTGTGCGCTCCCGATGATGAGGATCCTGCCGGGCGGGAGGGCATCCGCGCGACGGTACTCGGCGACGTGGATGCGGGCGAGTTCGGGCGGCAGTCGCTCCGCGAACGCCGGCAGCACCGGCACATTCTGTGCACCGGAGGCGACGACGACGGCGGAGGCGTCCACCTCCTCGCCGCTCGCGAGGCCGATGCGGAACGAGCGGCCGATCCGCGCGATGGCGCGCACGGCGGCGCCGGTCCGAACGGGCACCCCTCGCTCCTCGGCGTAGCGCTCGAGACGCTGGAGATGCCCGGCGAGCGAGTCGAACGACTCCGCGCGGTCGTCGGTCGGCGGCAGCGGCGGGTCGCCCGGCAGGCGGTTCATCGCGTTGGGCGTGTTCAGGGAGAACGAATCCCACCGCTGGGAGCGCCAGCTGTCGCCGACGGCCCCTCGCTCGAGCACGACGTGCTCGATGCCACGGGACGAGAGCTCGGCCGAGACGGCGAGACCGGCATGGCCGGCGCCGACGACCACCACGGGAGGCCGGCGGGCACCTCCGGGTCCGGACACGGACGCTGCTCCTTCCGTCTGGTCGGTGACGCCCCGGCAGGTGTCAGGACGGACAGGAGGGACGGGGGTCCGTCCCTGCCCTCACTCGCTGAATCGCTCCTCACGC
>CAWJQZ010000052.1:0-22837 GCA_963844945.1 uncultured Chloroflexia bacterium | reverse complement strand
GCACGATCCGCGGCTGACGGACGCGGTCAGGTCGGACGACCGGTCCCGCCGGGGCCGGGCGGCCGCGATCAGGCGGTCGCGAGCGGCAGGAGCACCTCGACGGTCGTCCCGCGTCCCGCCTCGCTGTCGATCCGCATCGTGCCGCCGGAGCGCCGAGCCGCGCCGTAGACGCTCGAGAGCCCGATCCCGGTCCCCAGCTCCTTCGTCGTGAAGAACGGCTCGATCGCGCGCTCCACGACCTCCGGCGACATCCCGCACCCGTCGTCCGCCACGCTCACCACGGCGTAGGCTCCGGACGGCACGTCGAGCCCCGCAGCCGGCGCGGCGGCGATGTCGGCCACGCGCACCGAGACGACGATCGAGCCGCCGCCCGCCATCGCGTCCCGCGCGTTGATGACCAGGTTGAGGACCGTCTGCTCCAGCGCGCTCCTGGCGATGGTCGCGTGCGCCGGACCGTCCGCCTCCACGACGAGGGCGATCCCGGGCCCGGCGACGCGGGCGAGCATGGGCTCGAGACCACGGACGAGGCCTGCGACGTCGAGGGTGCCGGCCTTCGTCTCGGGCTCCTCGCGCCCGAAGGCGAGAAGCTCGCGCGTCAGGGCCGTCCCCTGGTCGACGGCCGCGCGGATCTGGAGGACGTCCGCGTGCCGTGGATCCCCGGGAGGGATCGAGGCCGCGAGGAACTCCTGGATGATCGAGATCCCCTGGAGGATGTTGCCGAAGTCGTGGGCGGCGGCGCTCGCGAGCCGCGCGACCGCCTCGAGGCGCTGCGTGCGCGCCACCGCCTCCTCGAGGCGCTTGCGCTCGGTCACGTCCGCGGCCACGCCGTACCAGCGGAGGATCCTGCCGTCCGCCGCCCTCACGGACCGCCATCGCTCCTCGATCCAGATCACCCGTCCGTCCGCGCGACGGACCCGGTACTCGGCCTCGTAGCCGTCGAGCTCCGCGTCGGAGTCCCAGACCGCGATCATCCGCTCCCGGTCGTCCTCCACCACGAGCGTGCGCCAGAAGCCGGGTGTCGCGACCTGCTCGACGGGGTAGCCGACCACCGACTCCACCTGGTTCGAGGCCCAGACCTCGCCGCTCGGGAGGTCCCGGACGAAGACGGCGACGTCGAGCTCCTCGATGAGCTCGCGGTAGCGCTCGTCCGACGCTGCGAGCGCGGCATCCGCGGCGGCCCGCGCCCGGGCGGTCGCGAACGCGTCGAGCGCGAAGGCGATCGCCGCGGCGACGTCCGTGAGCACCGCGGCCTCGTCCGCCCCGAACGCGCCGACGACGCCGGCGTACACGGTCAGCACGGCGGTCGGCTCCGAGGCGCTCGGGATGGGGAAGGCGGCGCTCGCCCGGATCCCGTGGGAGAGCTGGCGATCGCGCCAGGGGACGAGGCGCGGATCGTTGGCGACGTCCTCGCTGATGAACGCCTCCCGGGTCCGCGCGGCGAGGCCCGTCGGCCCTCGACCCTCGGGGACGTCCTCGACGGAGATCCGGATCCCGTCCGTGTAGCCGGCCGTGTCGCCGGCGACGGCGAGGCGCTCCATCCATCCGTCGCCGTCCTCGTCGGCGCCGACCCACGCGAGGATGAACGCGCCGTGGCCGACGAGGGCTGTGCATGCGTCGGCGAGGAGGGTGGGCGTGTCCGGGGCCCCGGCGATCGCGCGCGTCGTCGCGAGCATCGTGTCCAGGAACCTGCGCACGCGCGCCGCGGTCGGGTCGCCGCCCGCGCCCTCGACCGCCGGGAGCGGGTCCGTCGCGCGATCCCTGGTCATCCGTCCCCCTGCCGGCTGGCTCCGTCGGGTCTCGATGCGCGGACGCGCGCGTCGGAGGCGCGCACTCCGTCCGGGACGCCCCTCCACTCTACGCGCTCATCGCGCGCCCGCCCGCTCACGGGGCCGTCAGCGCGTCGATGCCCGCCAGGTAGGCCGCCAGGTCCCGCGGCACCGGGCCGACCGTCCGCCACGTCCCGCGGACCACCCCGTCGGCGTCGATGAGGAACGACCCGCGGTCGGCGTTCCCGTTCTCCTCGTTCCAGACCCCGTAGAGCTTCGCGACAGCGCCCGTGGGCCATCGGTCCGACAGGAAGTCGTGGGCGTAGCCCTCCTGGCGGCGCCACGCGGCCAGCGCGTGGGTCGAGTCGACGCTGATGCCCAGGACCCGGACCCCGCGCTCCTCGAACGCGCCGAAGTCATCGCGGATCGCGCACATCTCGCCGGTGCAGACGGAGCTGAACGCGAGCGGGTAGAAGACCAGGAGGACGGGCGTCCCGCGCAGCGCGGAGAGCGTGACGGGGCGCTTCTCCTGGTCGGGGAGCGTGAAGTCGGGGGCGAGCTCGCCGATCTCGGGCATGCGGACCTCCTCAGCCGATCTCGTGGTGGAGCCGGCAGCGCGCCTCGTAGCGCTCGTCGGACATCCCGCCGATGACGATGAGCGGGTCGTCGGGGGTGGCCGGCCTGCCGTCCACGAGCCGCTGCGTCTTCGTCGCCTCGTCGCCGCAGACGGTGCAGATCGCGGTGAGGATCGTCACCCGGTCGGCGATGGCCATGAGCCGCGGCATGGGCCCGAACGGCCGGCCGAGGAAGTCCTGGTTCAGGCCGTTGACGATGACCGCCACGTGGCGCTTCGCGAGGGTCTCGGCGGCCGCGACGACCCCCTCGTCGAGGAACTGCGCCTCCTCGATGGCGACGACGTCGGCGCGCTCGGCGACGGCGAAGCGGACGATGTCGTCCGAGCTGCGGACGGCTCGCGCGCGGTACGCGGCGCCCGACCTGCTCCGGACGACCTCGAGCTCGGTCCGGTCGTCGAGCGCCGGACGGAGGAGGAGGATCCGGCGCCGGGCGATCTCCATGCGCCGCAGCTCGCGGAGGGTGATCTCGCTCTTGCCGGAGAACATGCAGCCGGTGATGACGGTGATGGAGCCCTTCGGGGTGAACACCCCGCCATCTTGCCCGGTCTCGGGCCGCCGCGCGACCCGCCACAGGTCCCGGAGGTGCCCCGTGCGGCCGCGCGTGGCACGATAGCCCGCACCGGCGGGGGAGTAGCTCAGCTGGTTAGAGCAGGCGTCTTATACACGCCCGGTCGATGGTTCGAGTCCATCCTCCCCTACCAGGTCCCGCCCGATCCGACCGGGGCCGCCCGTGCGCGCCCCCATCCTTGTGGGTGGGGACATGCGCGCCCGGCTGGCGGAGACTCCCGGTGCCGGATGTCCCCGCCGGCCTGCCGCCTTGGCGTGCCGCGGAGCTGGACCGGCGAGCGGAGGTCACGCGTCCCATGCAGATGACCGACATCCAGCCGGGCACCGGCGGGCTCTCCGTCCGGGCCGTCGTCGTCAGCGCCGACGGCTTCGAGGACACGGAGCTCCTCGTCCCGTACTTCCGACTCCTCGAGGAGGGCTCTCTCGTGCGCGTCGCCGCCCCGACGCGCGAGGAGATCGGCGGCGAGAACGGCTACAGCCTCCTGCCGGACCTCACCTTCGACGAGGTGGACCCCGACGCCTACGACCTGCTCGTCATCCCCGGCGGCTTCCCCGACGGCGCCCCTGCGACCGTGCGTGACGACCCGCGCGCCCGGGCGATCGCGCGGGCGTTCATGGCGGCGGACAAGCCGGTCGCGACGATCTGCCACGGTCCATGGCTCCTCGCGGCGGCGGACGTCGTGCGAGGCCGCCGCCTCACCTCCTACTGGCACGACGGGGTCCCGGAGGATGTCCGGGCGGCGGGCGGGATCTGGGAGGACCTCCCCGTGGTCGTCGACGGGAACCTGGTGAGCTCCCGCTGGCCACCCGACCTGCCCGCGTTCACCGCGGCGATGATGCGTCTCGTGCGCGAGCGGACCCCGCGCTGAGCGCGGCTCGCGGCCGCCTCCCCTAGGATGGCGGGACGCCGGCGACGCCGGCCGTCCGTCGTCCCCGGAGGTCATCCATGTCGAGCACCGTCGTCGCCGTCCCCGTCACGCCCGACGGCGTGGTCGGTCCGAGCTGGGGCAGGGCGCCGCGCGTCGCCATCGCGTCGGTGTCGGATGGGGCGGTCACCTCCTGGGCCGAGCACGACGTCCGCTGGGACGTCCTGCACGACGAGGGCACCGAGGGCGGGCATCACGCCCGCGTCGCGCGCTTCCTCATCGACAACGAGGTGCAGGTCGTCGCCGCCGACCACATGGGGCCGCCGATGGTGCGGATGCTCGGCACCATGGGGATCGGCGCCGTCCTCGGTGCCGCCGGGGACGCTCGCGAGATCGCGGTCGCCGCGGTGGATGCCGTGGCCGCCGCGCCGGTGAGCCCGAGCGCCGCCCCGGACGCCGCGGTGTCGGATCCCGGCTGAGCCCCGACGAGGGGGCCTGCCCCGGCCGCATCCGAGGCAGGCAGCGCGGCATCGCTCCACCACATGCCGTTCGGCACCTTGACGCGGCGTGAGTATTGGCTTTACACATCTATAAGTCACAACCAGATCCCGGCCGCGCCGCTCACGCGGGGCCGCCGGCCCCAGGGAGAACGGACGATGTCGACGATCGCGGACGTGTCCCAGGAGCAGCGCATCAGGCTCGAGGCGCACGTGGCCTCGCTCCCCGAGCTCGCCGACGAGATCGAGCGCGCGCCGAAGCCGGAGGCCGCCGCCCGGCTCGCCGCGGAGCACGCCTTCCTCGTCCAGGCCCTCATCCCCCATATGGCGACGGTGGAGTCGACGCTGTACCCGGAGCTCGATCGCCTCCTCTCGTGCCGGCTCGCGATGACCCCGATGGCGCGCGAGCACGAGGCGATCCGCATCCTCGTCATCCGCCTCGGCGAGCTCCGCGGCGATGTCGTCGGTGGGTCCGGGGACGGCGTCGAGGTCGCCGCCACGATCCGCCGCCTCCACGCCGTGCTGGAGCCGCACCTGCGCGAGGAGGCGCACTACGTGCCGATCCTCGACCGGTATCTCGACGAGGGACGGGCCGCTTCGCTCGCCGCCGCGGTCGACGCATCCGACGCCGCTGCGCGCACCGCATAGCCCGACCCCGCCCGGGCGCTCGACGGGTGAGCGACCCCGGCCGCCGCGCGAGCGGCTAGTCTCGTGGATGGCATGGACCTTCCCAAGACCTCTCGCCCGTCGCCGCCCGGCGGTCGTGCGCCGGATCCGGGCGCTCAGGCCCCCGGGGAAGGCATCGCCCTGGAGGCCGACGAGGCGGGTCTCCCGGTCCACCGCGGGTGGCCGCCGGCAGGCCCCCGACGGCGGTGGATGGAGCCGTTCATCCTCGTGCTGCTCGCCGAGGGCCGGACGCACGGGTACGCGATCGTCGGCGAGCTCGCCGCCATGGGCGTCGCCCCTGGGGAGCTGGACTACGGGGCCGTCTACAGGACGCTGCGCGAGCTCGAGGGGACCGGACACGTGACCTCGCACTGGTCGGCCGAGGCATCCGGGCCGCAGCGTCGTGACTACGAGCTGACGGCCCGCGGGTACGCGATGCTCGACGAGTGGTCGGCGGTCATGCGCGAGCGCGGGCGGCTCATCGCGGAGTTCGACGCGCGGTTCCTCGCGGCCGTGGCGGTCCGGCGTCGCGCGGGTGCGCGGCCGGGCTGACGTCCGTCAGAGCGGCTCCGCGAGGGCGTGATCCATCGCCCGGGCGAGCACGTCCGCCTCCTCGGGGCTGAGGTTCTTCTGGAGGACCCCGACGAAGAGGTGCTCCTCGGCCAGGTGGACCTTCAGGAGCGCGTGGAGCCGGTAGAGCGCGCGTCGGAGGCCCGTCTGCTCGGCGGTGTCGAGCCCGCCGCGGGCGAGCGCATCCCTGTATCCCCCGATCGTGCCGACGAGGCGCACGATCTCCTCGTGCTCGCGCCGCATCCCGGCCATCGAGTGGCAGCACGCGAGGATCCGCTCGAGCTCCGGGTACAGGGACGCCTCGACGGCCCCCACGTGGGGGAGCAGCTGGCCGGCGAGGAACGCGTGCTCCGCGTCGAGCCGGGCCTGAAGGTCCTCGATCGCTCCCTCCGCGAGGAGGTCCGCGATCGCGGGCAGCCGGTCCACGTGCGCGCGGAGCGCCGCGTCGTGCCGGCTCGTCGTCTCGGGGAGTGAGGACATCGCGGGACCTCGAGCGTCTCCGCCGGACATCCGTCCGGCTCTCCAAGGATACCGGCACCGGCGCGTGAGGCGGCCGGACCGCGGGGCTCCGGCGACCCTCTCAGACCCTGATGATCACCTCCGCCTCCACCTCCACCGGCAGGTCGAACGGCAGCGAGGCCATCCCCACCGCCGATCGCGCGTGCGCCCCCGCGTCGCCGAACAGCTCGATGATCAGGTCGGAGAACCCGTTGATCACCGCCGGCTGCTGCGTGAACCCCGGCGCCGAGTTGACCATCCCGAAGACGCGGACCCACGCGACGATCCGGTCGAGGTCGCCCAGCTCCCGCGAGAGGCTGCCGAGGACCGAGACGGCGGTCATCCGTGCCGACCGGTAGGCCTCCTCGACGGTCACCGTGGCGCCGACCTTGCCGAACGGCCCGGCGCTCGACCCATCCGGGTTCTGCGGCCCGTGCCCGCTCACGATCGCGCGGTCACCGACCACGTAGACGGGCCGGAACGGGAGCCGCACGCCGGCCGGAGGCACGACCGCGGGCGGGAGCTCCAGCCCGAGCTCACGCAGCTTCCTCTCGATCTCCATGCACGACCTCCGGCGGATGCTCCGACCACGCCATCATGCGCGCCCACCGCGCCCGGGTGCGGGGCGCGGCCGGCTCGGGCCATGCCCGGCCGCGTCGGCGTCAGCAGTCGAACGCGAACCAGCACAGCTCGTTGCGCAGCCGCTGGTCGTCGAGCACGAGCTCCCGGATCTCGTGGGGGAGCCCGGCGCGCTGCCACGCGCACTCCAGGCGGCCGGCCGCGTCCCGCTCGTCCTCCGGCGCGGCCGCTCGTGCCGCCCTGATCGCATACGCTGCGGCGCCGAGCTCGTGGGCCGCCACGTGGCCCACCGCCGCCGCCTGGGCGGCGGCGTACGCCGCATACCGCGGCGCACCGCTCAGGTCCCTGGCCGCGGCGTTCGCGTGGCCGGCCGCCGTGCGGGCCTCTGCCCACGCGATCTCGCCCCGCGCCCAGGCGCGCGCGCGGTCGATCGCATGCCGCGGGCGGTCATCCCCGGGCCGCGCCTCGTCGAAGTGATGGAGGACGTGCTGTGCGCAGTCGGCAGCCCACAGCGCGAGCAGGCGATGGTCGCGGTCCTGGAGGGTCCCGCCCCGACGCACGGTGATGAACCGCGGATCCCGGACCTTCGGGAGGATCATCGGTCAGCTCCGTCGCTCGCAGCCGTTCGCGATCGGGCGACGGCCGTCAGCCCTCCTCGCCGACCAGCCGGTCGGCGAGGACCTCGGCGAGATGGCGCGCCGGACGTCCATCGAGGAAGGCCACCTGCGTCCGGCAGCTGAACCCGTCGGCGATGACGGGGGCGTCCGGCCCTGCCTCGCGCAGCGCCGGGAGGAGCGCGAGCTCGGCGACATCCCGGGAGATGCGCTCGTGGCCGGCGGTCGCCCCGAAGCTCCCCGCGAGGCCGCAGCAGCCGGAGAGCGTCCGGTCCGCGACGATCCCCGCGCGCTCCATGACGCGACGGTCGGCCGCGGTGCCGAGGACCGCCTGCTGGTGGCAGTGCGGCTGCACCACCGCGTGGAGCGGCGCGCCGCCGGGCGGCGTCCAGCCCGTCGCGTCCACCGCCTCCGCGAAGGTCGCGACGCGCGCCGCGAGCGCCGCCGCGCGCGCGTCCCCGGGCAGCAGCCCCGGCAGGTCGTCGCGGAGCGTCGCGGCGCAGGACGGCTCGAGTACCACGACCGGCTCGTCGCCCGCGAGCTCCGGCGCGTCGAGGGTCCGGCGGAGGATCGCGCGCGCCGCGTCGAGCTGGCCGGTCGTGATGTACGTGAGGCCGCAACAGACCTGGGCGCGCGGGACCGTCACGTCGTACCCGGCCGCGTCGAGGACGCGCACGGCCGCGTGCCCGGTCGCCGGGGAGAGGTGATTGGTGAACGTGTCCGGCCACAGGACCACCCGGGGCCGGGCGGGGCCGGCCGGTGCCGCGACTCCCCGCGCCGCAGCGCCGCCGGCCGGTGCCGCGGCCCCCCGCGCCGCCGCCTCATCCACGAACGTCCGCGGCGCGATCGGCGGGATCCTCCGCTCGCCCGCGAGACCCGCCGCGACCGCGAACGCCCGGCGCGTCGGCGCGAACCCCATCGTCGCGTTCGCGATCCGCCGCCCGCCGGGGATCCGCCGCACGAGCCGCAGCCAGGCCGGGAGGCGTCCCAGGGAGTAGTGGACGCGCGGCCGGATCCGGCCGCGGTAATGGTGGTCCAGGAAGTC
Organism: uncultured Chloroflexia bacterium; assembly: GCA_963844945.1. Taxonomy (GTDB): domain Bacteria; phylum Chloroflexota; class Limnocylindria; order Limnocylindrales; family CSP1-4; genus CAIYQJ01. Next base: position 14,534 of record CAWJQZ010000052.1, on the reverse strand, counting down.
GGCCTTGTAGGTCGCCATGTCCACGCCGGTCGGGCAGTCGGAGGCGCAGGCGCGGCACTGGAGGCACAGGTCGAGCGCGTCGAGCACCTCCTTCGAGCGCCAGCCAGCCTCCGCCAGGGAGCCGGCCGCCATCTCCTGGAGGAGTCGCGACCGTCCGCGCGTCGAATCCCGCTCGTCGCCCGTCGCGCGGTAGCTCGGGCACATGGCCGCGGAGCCCAGACGGGTGACGCACTTCCCGACCCCGATGCAGCGCTCGGTCGCGGTCCGGAGGTCCCCGCCGTCGGCCGGGTAGGCGAACGCCGGGTCCAGCGCGATGAGCGTCGGCCGCGGGCGCCGCATGTCCGCGTCGAGCGGGATCGGGTCCACGATGATCCCCGGGTTGAGGACGCCCCTCGGGTCCCACGCGGCCTTCCATGCCCGGAAGGCGTCGAGGATCTCCGGCGCGTACTGCCGCGCGAGCAGCTCCCCGCGCGCCCGGCCGTCGCCGTGCTCGCCGGAGAGGGAGCCACCGTGGGCGACGACGAGGTCGCCGGCCGCCTCCATGAAGCCGCGGAAGCGTTCCGTGCCGCCGGGCCGGTCCAGCCCGAACCCGACGCGCAGGTGGATGCATCCCTCGCCGAAGTGGCCGTAGGTGATCCCCTGCAACCCCCGGTCGCGGAGGAGCGCGCGCAGCTCGGCGAGGTAGCCGGCGAGGCGCTCGGGCGGGACCGCCGCGTCCTCGAAGCCGGGCCACGCCGGCGTCCCGTCCGGCAGGCGACCGGACCGGCCGGCACCGTCCTCCCGGACCTTCCAGAGGGTCGACTGCGCGACGGGGTCGTCGAGCAGGACGGCATCGACCGCGCCGGGGCGCGTCCCGAGCGAGCGCGCCAGCAGGTCGGCGTGGTCGCGCATCGCGGCCGCGTCGTCGCCGCCGGCCTCCACCAGGAGCCAGGCGCCGCCGGGCGGCAGGAGCCCCGGGTCCTTCCAGCGCGTGAGCAGGTCGGCCGTGAGGCTCTCGCAGGTGAACGGCCGGGCCGGGAGCAGCGGAGGGACGGCCGCCGCGGCGGCGATGTCGTCCGGGAACGCGACGACGAGCAGGCCCTTGACCTTCGGCGCCCGGACGAGCCGGATCGTCGCGGCGGAGACGACGGCGCACGTCCCCTCCGTGCCGACGAGCGCGCGGGTCAGGTCGGCGCCGTTCTCCGGCAGGAGCTGGTCCAGCGCGTAGCCGGAGACGCGCCGCGGCCACGGCGGGAGCTCTCGCCGGATCGCGTCGCCATGCCGGTCGAGGAGCGCCGCGATCGCGGCCCCGATGACCGGACCCGGCCCGGCCGGCGCCGGGGCAAGGCGCCCTCCCGGGTCGCGGAGGTCGCCGATCCGGTACCGACCGCCGGCCGCGGTGATCACCTCGATGCCGAGCGTGGCCTGGGCGGTCGTCCCCCAGCGGACGGAGTGAGAGCCGCATGCGTCGTTCCCGATCATCCCGCCGACCGTGCATCGGTCGTGCGTGGACGGGTCGGGGCCTACGCGGAGGCCGTGGCGAGCCGCGGCGATGTTCACGACGTCCAGGACCGTGCCCGGGAGGACCGTGGCGGTCATCGCCTCGGGGTCGAGGTCCAGGATCCCCGCCATGTGCCGCGAGACGTCGAGGACGAGCCCGGTCCCGATCGCGTTGCCCGCGATGCTCGTCCCGGCCCCGCGCATCGTGACCGGGACGCCTGCTTCGGCCGCGATCGCGACGGCCGCCGCGATGTCGTCCGCATCGACGGGTGCGACGACGGCGGTGGGGAGGACGCGGTAGTTCGACGCGTCGGACGAGTAGAGGGCCCGGACGGCCGCGTCCGACCGGACCTCGCCCCGGACGGAGCGGGTCAGGCGCGAGAGCAGGACCGGCAGCTCGGTCGTCGCGCGGGGGCGGGGATCGACGGTCGCGGTCATCGGTCCCCGCAGTCTGCACGAACGCGAGGCGTACGAGGGGCCGGCGGGGGCTCGCGGCACGACCGATCGGCCCCCGTCGCTCGCCGCCCGACCCATGGACTACCATCGTGGCCCCGCCCTCCGCGTGACCCCGGGAGCAGCGCACGACCTCGTCCCAGACCCCGCCGGCACCCACCGATCCCGCCGCCGACGCCGCGCCGAAGGGCGCGATCGCCGTCCACGGCCGGACGGCCGCCTACGCCCTCCTCGCGCTCGTCGCCGTCGTGTGGGGCGTGCACTGGGTCGTCGCGAAGATCGGCCTCGAGACGATCCCGCCGTTCACCTACGCGGTGCTCCGGGTGACGACCGGCCTCGCCGTCCTGCTCGGGATCCTGGGTGCGCGGCGCGACATCCGCCGGCCGCCGCGGGCGGACATCCCGATCGTCCTGTCCGTGGGCCTGGGGCCGATCGCCCTGAACATCGCGCTGATGAACCTCGCGCTCCAGGTGGTCCCCGCCGGGCGCTCGTCGATCCTCAACTACACGATGCCGCTCTGGGTGGCGATCTTCGGGGTCCTCTTCTTCCGGATGCGACTCGCCCGCCCCGAGGTCGTGGGGCTGGTGCTCGGCCTCGCCGGGATCTTCGTCCTCCTCAACCCGGCCGTCATCGACTGGGGCGTGCCGGGCGCCCTTGCCGGGAGCGCGATGCTGCTCGCGAGCGCGATGGTCTGGGCCCTCGCGACCATCCACATCCGCCGCCACACGTGGCACGCCTCGCCGCTCGAGCTGCAGCCGTGGCAGCTCCTCGTCGCTGTCGTCCCGCTCGGCATCCTCGCCCTCGTCTTCGACGCCGGGAAGCCGATCGCGTGGTCGCCGGCCACCGTGCTCGCCGTCCTGTACAGCGGGCCGATCGCGACGGCGTTCGCGTACTGGGGGAGCCAGTCCGTCACGCGGTCGCTCGGGCCGCTCGCGGCGACGACCGGGTTCCTCGCGGTCCCCGTCGTCGGCTACGTCGCCAGCTGGCTGATCCTGGGCGAGCCGCTGACCCCCGCCGACCTGGCCGGGTTCGCGCTCATCCTCGTCGGCGTCGCTGCGACATCCATGGCCGGGCGCTCGTCGGATGCCGGCGCCCGGGCGGCGGCCGTCGCCGACGCGGAGAGCCCGGCCGGCGCCTGAGCGCCCACGACCGAAGGAGGGGACAGTGCGCAAGGCCGAGGACCCGGCAGGCCTGCCGATCGGGGTGAACATCGCATCGATCGGGTCCGACCCCGTGTGGTGGCTGTCGGCCGCGCGCCGGCTGGAGCGCGCCGGGTACCAGGGCATCTGGTGCTGGGACCACTTCATGGGGCGGCAGGGGGCGCCCGTCCCGGTCGTCGAGGCGTGGACGGCCCTGAGCGTGGCCGCCGGCGCGACCGAGCGGGTCGAGCTGGGCACGTTCGTCCTCAACGTCACCAACCGCCACCCGGCGGTCGTCGCCGCGATGGCCGCGACGCTGCACCGGATGAGCGGCGGTCGCCTGGTGCTGGGGATCGGCATCGGCGGCGGCGTCGAGGAGCATGAGGCCCTCGGGATGCCGCTCCCGCCGGCCCCGGAACGCGTCGAGCGCCTCCGTGACGCCGTCGCGATCATGCGGGCGCTGTGGTCGGGGGAGGTGGTGACGCGCGAGTCGCCGTTCCACCCGCTGCGCGACGCCTCCGGCCTCCGCCTCGACGCCCCGCCCCCGATCGTCGTCGGCGGCGAGAGCCGGACGGGCGCCCGGCTGGCGGCCGAGATCGGCGACGGATGGACCGCCTTCACGGCCAACTTCCGGGAGAACCTCCCCGTCTATCTCGAGGCGCTCGACGCGGCGGGCAGGTCCCGCGCGCGGCAGCGCGTGCTCGTCTCCTTCCAGGGCGGCGTCTTCGCCGGGCCGGAGGACGCGGACGTCCTCGTGCCGTGGTGCGAGAGCCCTCGGGAGGCCTGGGAGGAGTGGCGGGACGCGGGCGCGGACGGGGCGATCCTCACCGTCGCGACCGACGAGGAGGTCGACCGACTGGTGTCGGCCGTGGATCGCTGGTGAGCCGTCGGGGCTCGCGGCGGTCCGCTCCGCGAGGCCGCTGAAGGTCAGACGACGAGCCGCTCCCGGATGAGGTTCGCGGGCATGCAGGCGTGCGCGGGGACGATGAACGCGAGGTCGCCGATGCGCATGCCGTCGAGCACGGCCGGCGAGCAGCGCAGGACGCCGTGCTCCTGCGAGATCGAGCGGACGAAGGCGTCCTCGGCCGGGAGGAGGCGCCACCCGTCGAGCTCCACGACGGCGAGACGGCCGAAGTTCGCGCCCTGACCCGGTCCCGGAGCGGCGTCGCGCGAGAGCTGGACCGACCCGCCGTGGACGACGGCCTCGCCCCGCGCGGGATACACGCCGACGACGGGGCACGCGATCGCGAGGGCGAGGTCGTCCTCCGCGCAGCTCCCCAGCGCGAGCTGCTGGAGGTCGTAGAAGACGAAGTTGCCGGGCCGGACCTCGTCCACGCCGTCGAACCGCGGGATCACGCTGCAGCCGGGGGTGTCGCCGACCGAGACCTCGAGGTCGTCCATCCCGGTCGCCGCTGCGAGGACGTCCCGGGCTGCGGAGGCGCGGGCGGCGGTCTCGCGCCAGATCGTCTCGATCCCTGCGGGGCTCGTCGCCCGGTACGTCTCGCCGGCATGCGTGAGCGTGCCCCGCATCCGTGCGCGCGGGAGCCGGACGACGGCCGCCCCGACCTCGGCCAGCCGCGCCGCGTCATCCCAGCGTGCGCCCGAGCGCCCGTAGCCGCAGTCGACGTCGATCCAGACGTCGACGCGCGCATCGGCCGCGGCGAGGGCCGCCACCGCGTCCGGGCTGTCGAGGAGGATGCCGAGCCGGATGCGCTCGCCGAGGTCGCGGATCGTGGGGAGCGCGCGGGTGACGAGCGGGAAGGCGATGGTGATGTCGTCCCAGCCGGCGTCGGCGAACAGGACCGCGTGCTCGACGGACGAGACGGTGATCGCCGTGACCCCGGCGTCGCGGAACCACGCGCCCACCTCGACCGCGTTGTGCGTCTTGAAGTGCGGCCGGAACCTTGCGCCGCTCGCCGCAGCCTTCCCCGCCATCCGCGCGATGTTGCGCTCGGCGCGGGCGCGGTCCACGACGAGCGTCGGGCGGTCGATCGCCGCGAACCGGTCGGGGCCGGCGGGCGGGTGATAGCCGGTGCGGGCGGCGGACATCGGGGAGACCATGTCGCGCGTCAGCGCTCGGTGAGGTCGCGGACGTTCTGCGGCAGCAGGATCCCCGGCATGAGGTCCGCGGCCGGGACCGGCTCGCCCAGGGTGAGCTTCGCGGGGATCGTCCCCGCCCAGACCGGCCACATCTCGTCGCCCGGGTCGTCCACGAGGCCGCCGGTCCGGACCTTGGCCGAGGCCTCGGCGAGCGAGAGACGCACCACCGCGGTCTGCTTCAGCTCCTTCTCGTTCATCGGCCGGACCTCGACCGAGCGCCCGGGGGCGAGCGCGTCGAGGAAGGCGTCGAGGGCCGCGGCCTTCTCCTCGTCCGGCACCACCTCGGCGACGCCCACGACGACGACCGACCGGTAGTCCGCCGAGCTGTTGAAGCCGGAGCGCGCGAGGATGATCGAGTCCAGGTGGGCCACCGTCAGGCAGACGGGCGCGCCCGAGGCGATCGTCCGGATCATCCGGCTCGCGGTGGACCCGTGCCAGTAGACGTGATCGCCGTCGCGCCAGTAGTTGGTCGGGATGACGTACGGCTGGCCGTCCACGACGTAGCCGACGTACGCGACGAAGCCCTCGTCGAGGATCCCCTCGATGGTCTCGCGCTCGTACCGGCCGCGGTCCGGCTTGCGACGGACGCGGACGCGGTCGGAGGGGGCGCCGGAGCGATGGGGGGCGGGGGAGTCGGTCATCGTCGGGTTCCTCGGCGTCTGGCGGGGAGCCGTCATCCTCTCATGTCGGCGCGGGGCGGGAGGCTCGGCGTCGGCTCGTCCGCGGGGCGGCCTGGGGCCGTTGCGCCCGGTCGTATCGTGACGTCGGCGGTCGCCATGGGGGGCGTGGCAGGGCCGCGAGGGGTGGAGGGTCCGATGGGCAAGCGCGTCGACTTCAGCTTCGCGATCGGGATGATCCGGCGCAATGCCGCGCTGCTCGCGTTCCCGATCCTCTCCACGGTCGCCGTGGCGCTCGTGACGCTGGTCCTGCTGGGTCCCGTCGGCCTGCAGATGGCGGACCAGGCCGCCAGGGGCGCGGACCCCCAGGTCGGCCCGGTCGGGATCGTCCTCCTCGTCATCGCGTTCCTCGTCATCGCGTGCGTGGTCTCGTTCTTCAGCGGCGCGCTCACCTCGGAGGCGCTCGTCGTGGTGCACGGCGGGCACGCGAGCGTGGGCCACGGGCTCTCGGTCGCGTTCGGCCGGATGCTCCCGCTCTTCGCGTGGGGCCTCGTCACCTCCACGGTGGGCCTCATCCTCCAGGCGATCCGCGAGCGGGCGGGCGCGGCCGGCGCGCTGATCTCCATCATCGGCGGGCTCGCGTGGGGGATCGCGACGCTCTTCGTCCTCCCCGTGATCATCGTGGAGGGCCACTACCCGTGGCCGGCGATCCGCCGGTCGATCGCGATCCTCAAGTCGTTCTTCGGCCAGGACGCGGCGCTCGGCGGGCTCCGGCGCGTCTGGGGATACGGCGTCGGCTACCTGGTGCTCACGATCGGCGGCGTGCTCATCGGCGTCGTCTTCGTCGTCGCGGGCGTCTTCGCGATCACGAGCGACGCGATCGCGCTCGGCGTCCCGGCGATCATCGTGGGCGTCCTGCTGTTCGGGTTCGTGGCGATCATCTCGTCGGCGCTCGGCGCGATGGTGAGCGCGGTCCTCTACGTGTACGCGACCGAGCGGATGACGCCGCCCGGCGTGGACGCGACCCTCCTCGAGAAGGGGCTCGCCGCGCGCTGACGGACGGCGCGGGCGCGCCTCCGGCCACCTCGCGCCTCAGAGGACCGGGACGAGCCTCCGGACGAGGGCGGCCGCCGTGTGCGCGGCATCGTCGAGGAAGACGGCGAAGTCCACCCCGCCCTCCCTGCCTGCGAGGTCGCTCACGGCACGGACGACGAGCCACGCGGCGCCGTAGCGCTCGGCGACCTGCACCATCGCGCCCGACTCCATGTCCACCGCGAGCGCCGCGAAGCGGGACCGGATCCGCTCCCGGACGGCGTCGGACTGGACGAAGACGTCGCCCGTCACGATCGTCCCGAAGTGGACGGACGGGACGTGCGGTGCATCCCCCTCGCGGGCGCGGATCCCCGGGAGCGGCTCGCCCCGGAGCGCCTCCCGGACGTGCGCGAGGAGGTCGGCGCGCAGCGGCCATCCCACCATGTCGCTCGCCCCGGGGAACGGCATGCCGCCCGGCTGGTACGCGACGATCCCGTCGTCGCCCAGGCGCCCGTAGTCGTGCTGCGCGACGCGCGTCCCGACGACCACGTCGCCGATCGACAGCGCCGGGTCCACCGCGCCGGCCACGCCGGACAGCAGGAGGCGGTCGCAGCCGTACCGCTCGAGGAGGATCGTGGCGGCAGAGGCCGCGTTGACCTTCCCGATCCCCGACTCGGCGAGGACCACGCGCCGTCCGGCGAGCGTCCCCCGGACCACGGAGGTGCCGCCGTGCACGAACGACTCGGCCCGGTCCACCTCCTCCCGGTAGAGGCGCAGCTCCTCGGGGAGCGCGCAGAGGATGCCGATGGGCGCGGGCTCGTGGCGGCTGCTCATCGCCGGATGGTAGCGCCGGCTCCGGCTCGGGACGTCAGCCGGCGACGACCGGCACCCGCTGCCACCCGGTGGAGCCGGAGGGCGACGGAGGCGTGACCTCCTCGACCTGGAGCGCACCCGTCCCGTCCGTCGCGCGCACCACGAGCGATGTCCGGCCGGCCGCGGCGACGGTCACGTCGGCCCGGAAGCGGACCCATGTCAGGGGCCCGAGCGGGGCCTGTGCGGCGCTCTCGAGACGCGCGTCGACCCACGTCTTCCCGTCGTCCGGGCTCACCTCCACCCGCGCGATCCCCCGGTCTCCCGCGAAGGCGATCCCCGTGACCGCGAACGGCGCGCCGGCCGGCACGACGTCGCCGCCCTGCGGGAGGTCGATGCGCGAGAGGATCTTCTCCTTCGCCACGGCATCCCAGCCGCGCTGCTCCCAGTAGCCCTGGGCGTCGGTCGCGGACAGCGTGATGGACTTCAGCCACTTGGGGGCCTTCATGCCGAACCGGTCGGCGATGAGGATCCGCGCCGGATACCCGTGGTCCGCGGTGAGGGGCTTCCCGTCCATCGCGTGGACGATCCATGTCTCGGGGTCCCGCGCGACGTCCAGCTCCAGCGACTCGACGTAGCCGTCCTCCGCCTCCCACAGGACGAAGCGCGCGTCGGCCTGCACGCCGGCGCGGTCCAGGAGGACCGAGACGGGGAAGCCCCGCCATCGCTGGTTCCCGATGTAGTCGTCGCCGGCGACGATGTCGTCGCTGATGCACATGATCGTCCGGTAGGCCTCCTCGTACGGGAGGGCCGTCAGCTCGTCGAGCGACATCTCGAACGGCCGGTCCACGAGCCCGCCCACCGACAGGCGCCACGCGCGCCCGTCCACCGACGGCGAGCCCAGGTTCTTGCTCACGGTGTAGAACGTGCCGACGGGGGTGAGAGCCGGCGTGGGCCCGAACGGGTCGCCCGGCGGGGTGGTGGGCGCCGACCCCGACGCGGTCACGTGGGCGGCCGAGCCTGCGCGCCAGGTGATCGCCCCCAGGCTCGCGAGCAGCGAGACGCCGCCCAGGGCGAGGAGGCCGCGACGGAGCAGGAGCCTGCGCGAGGGGTCGGCAGCCGCGTCCGCGGCCCCGTCGGTCGCTGCGGCCCCGGCCGTGCCGGACGCCTCGGCCGTGACGGCTCCCGTGCCGTCCCCGGCGGCGGACCCGGCCCCGGCCGTCCGCGCCAGCCCGACGAGCGTGAGCCCGTACGCCATGGCCGCGAGGACCAGTGGGACCTGGAGCCCGAGGAGGTCCTCCCGCGTCCCGGCACCGAAGAGGCCTTCGCCGAGGAGCGGCAGGACGAGCACCTCGACGATGACCAGCGCGACGCCGGCCGTCCCGAGGCCGGCCGCGACGGCCGTGAGGTCCGCCGTCCAGCGGAGCGCGAGCGGCGCGAGGAGGGCCCCGGCGGCGATGACGCCGACGGCGACCCCGATCGAGAGACCGCCCTTCGCGGCGGGCCCGAACGTGGCGATCCCCGCGTCGAAGACGGGGAGGGGGATGTAGCGGAGGGCGCCGTCGGCGGCCGCCTCGAGCAGCCCGGACGATCCGAGCGCGGCCCGGAAGAGCACGAGGACGAGCAGCGCCGGGCCGCTCGCGAGCGCACCGAAGCCAAGTGCGGCGAACAGCGGCGGGACGCGGGGACGCATGGCGGGCATCGTGCTCAGGGGCTCGCGGCCGCGCGCGCGAGCGCGACCGCCTCGGACGGGGTCCCCTCGAACGGCTCGCCATGCCCCGGGAGGACGATCCGCGCCGGGAGTCCGTCCAGGCGCGCGAGCGATGCGACGGCCATCGCGCGGTCCGTGTAGAACGGGCTGATCCGCGGGCCGGTGCGGCCGCTGATCACGTCCACGGTGTTGATGGCATCGCCCGCCATCAGGGCGCCACGCTCCTCGAAGAGGATCGCGCACGAACCCGGGGTGTGGCCGGGCGCGTGGACGACCCGCGGGGAGCCGGGGAGGTCGAGGACGTCGCCGTGCGCGAACGATCGTGCCTCGGCGACGGGGATCATCGTGGTGCCCCGCTTGCGCGCGCCGTACGCGAGCATGTTCACGAGGCGGAGGCTGAACCCTCTGTCCATCCCGCCCGGCGGCCGCTTGCCGGCGATCAGGTAGTCGTGGTCCGTCTCGTGGATGTACGCCTCGCACGGCGCCCCGACGCGGATCCGCTCCGCCACTCCGACGTGGTCCGCGTGCGCGTGCGTGAGGACGAGCCCCTCCACGTCCGCAAGGGTCCGCCCGATCCGCGCGAGGCCCTTGATCAGGAGGTCCCAGTTCCCGGGCATGCCGGCATCGACGACCGTGACGCGCCCGTCCTCCTCGACGAGGTAGATGTTCGTGACGTTCTCGTTGACCCGCTCGACGCGGTCGGCTACCTGCATGGCCGCAGGATAGCCCCGCTCACCGGAAGGGGCCGCAGGGGGTCTCGTGGCGCCGGCCACCGACGCGCCGGAAGCGCCGGAAGCACCGGAACGGGCCCCGTCACGCCCCTCCGGTCGATGCGGGCTACCGGACGATCAGGGCGAGCCCGGCGAGGATCGGCCGCCGTCCCGCCCGGCGGCGCCCGGCGAGGATCGCGCCGACGATCGGTCGCGCGTCCGGCGGATGGAGCTTCGCCGTCCGGCCGCTCCGCTGCGCGACGGCCCGCTGCGTCGGCGAGGCGGTCCGCGGCGGGATGACGATGGTGAGCCGCACGTCCGGCGTCGCGGTCCGGAGCTCCTCGCCCAGGGTCTCGGCCCACGTCCACAGGGCGCCCTGTGGCGCGGATATGTCGCCGAGGCCGGCGAGCCCGAGGCGGCCGTTCTGGCCCACCAGGACGCCGATGCGGCCGGACCCGCGGGCCCGCATCGCGGCCGCGATCCCGCCGATGAGCACCGTCTTCGCGACGTAGTCGGCCGCGACCAGGGCGGCCGCGTCACCCTCCGTGGAGAAGGCCGCGTCCACGAGGACGTCGGGCGCGGCCGCCATGCCGGCGGGGGCGCCGGCCATGAGAGCGTCGCTCGCGCGCGGCGACGCGAGATCCCATGCGATCCACCCGCTCCGGCGCCCCGCGGCAGCAGCCTCCGCTGCGAGCCACGCAGGCTCCGCCCGTCCCAGGGCGACCACGTCGTACCCGCGACGGAGGAGCTCGCGGGCGATCGCGCCGCCCCACGCGCCGGACGCTCCCGCCACCCAGGCGAGGCCCGCCGCGTCCCCCGACCCCGTACCCGCGCGACCCGCGGCGCCGCGGGACCCGGCCCCGGTCATCGGACCCGGCGGAGCGTCGCCACCCCGAACAGGCGCTCCTTCTCCCGCTCGACCACGACCGGCTCCCAGCCGAGCGGCCGCGCCTCCTCGATCACCTCCTCGGCCGACCGGGTCACCGCGACCCACGGCCCCATGTCCCAGTCCACCAGCACGTCGCGGAGGAGCAGGAGGTCCGGATGGTCCTCCATGACCGTGAGCACCCAGCGTGCGCCCGGGCGCGTCCCCTGGGTCCCAGCCGCGAGGAGGCGTCGCACGTCCTCGATCTCCGGGAGGATGTCGAAGAACCCCGACGCCACGAGGATGTCGAACGACGGACGCGGCCACGTCGATGGGTCGAACGCGTCGGAGGCGACGAAGCGGATGTCCTCGCGTCCCTCCCGCACCGCCCGCGCGGTCCCCCGGCCCACCTCCTCCGGGTCCCTGTCGCCGGCCCAGTACTCGGCCCCGCGCGGGAGGAGGAAGAGATACGAGCCCGGGCCCGCCGCGACGTCGAAGAGCGCCTGGCCCGGGGCCTCGGCGATCGCCGCGCGGACCTGTCGCACGAGGAGGCGCCGCCGGCCGCGCACTCCCCGCCAGACCGGGTGGTTGAGCATCACCCGGTCGATGAACGTCCCGAGCGGCGTGACGCCGTGCGGCTGGTTCCGATAGACGTAGTCCACCATCACCCCGGCGTTGAACCCCTCCTGGTAGCCGAGGCGGATCCCGTCGGAGAGCTGTCCTCCGGTCCGCATCGCGAACCGCAGGCTGGCGTGATAGGGGTCCACGGCGATCCTCCGTCAGGCGCTGCCGAGCTCGCGCCAGGTCCGCCGGACGCGGAGCGCGAAGGTCGGCAAGGAGAGGACGACGATGAGCGCGGCGACGATCGACCAGTCGATCGGGACGACGATCGCGATGGCTGCCGCCACGAGCACGATCGCGATCCGGTCCGGCTGGCCGGCCGGTCCGACCGGCTGCATGGAACCGCCGGCGATCCCGGGCAGGACGCCCGCGACGTTCACGAGCCACGCCGACGCGAGGAGCAGGGCCACCCACACGGGGGCCGCCCACGGGAGGAACGCGACGAACAGCATCGCGTCCCCGATGTCCTGCGGGAGGCGGTTGACGTACGGCCCGATGCGGGTCCTCCGGTCGAACTCCTCGGCGATGAGCCCGTCCATGACGGTGAGCGCCATCCGCCCGAGGATCCCCACGATCACGAGCGGCCATGCACCGAACCACATCGCGAGTGCGGCGAGCGTCGAGGGCGCCAGCGACGCGACGGAGACGGCGTTGGGCCGGAGGCTCCGGACGCCCGGGATCCGCGCGAGCCAGCGGCGGAGCGCGTACTTGGTCGAGTAGAGGCCGAGATCCGGGCTCATGTGCCTCCCTCCGGCCGGTCGTCGAGGCGGCCGTGCGCCTCCCAGAACCCGGCCAGCACGTCGAGGAGGTCGCGCGTGCCGGCGTCCTCGAGCGGTTCCCCGAACGTCACGCGGATCCGCCGGAACGGGCGCCACAGGGGCGCCCCGACCGGCCACGCCTCCGCCGTCCCCGCGAGCGCGACGGGCAGGACCGGCCACCCCGACCGGGCGAGCACGAGCGGCAGCCCGGCGTGGAGCGACGTGGTCTTCCGGCTCCCCTGGGGGAAGACGAGGAACCACCCCTCCGGCGTGTCGTGGAGGACCCGCGTCCAGCGGCGGAGCTCCGAGAGCCGGCTCCGTCGGTCGAACGCGACGGCGCCCCAGAGGAGCGACGCGACCATGGCGGGCGCCGGGCGCTCGAAGAAGTAGTCGCGCGCCGCGAGGACCGTCACGCGGCGGCGGAGGCGGGCCGGCAGGACGGAGAGGACGGCGAGCGCGTCGAGATGGCTCTGGTGATTGGGCATGAGCGCCAGTCGCGGGACGTCGGGGACCCGGCCCACGACCTCGAACCGGAACTGCGTGCGGATGAAGCCGGCGGCGATCGGTCCGCCGACCGCCCGCGCGACGTCCGTCGCGATGTCCGGCTGGCGGGGGAACTGGCCGAGCCGCGCGGGGAGCGGCATGTCGATGTCCGGGAACGGGTCGTACCGGAATGCCGCCCCGGGCCTGCGCTCCTCCTCCGTCCCTCCATCGCGCGTGGCGTCGGCGGGTCGCTCGGGTGTGCGCGTGCCGGCGGCGCTCACGTCGGGAACCCCCCGAAGAGGTAGCCCATGAAGTGGGCGAACGCCGGTGCCGTGATCATGAGCGAGTTCACCCGGTCGGTGAGGCCGCCGTGCCCGGGCAGGACGTGGCCGAAGTCCTTCACGCCCACGTTGCGCTTCACGTTCGCCATCGTGAGGTCGCCCACCTGCCCGCCGACCCCGACGATCAGGCCTGCCGCGAGCACCCCGATCGGCGGCACCCAGGGGAACGCGATCGGCGCCTGGAGGAACGTGAGGACGACCGTCGTGATCAGCGCGAGGATCGAGCCCTCGAGGGTCTTGTTCGGGCTGATGGGCGTCCAGCGATGGCGCCCGAGCGTCTTCCCGTAGATGTAGCCGAGCGCGTCGTTGAGCTGGGTCATCAGCACGACGAAGAGGACGTAGCCGAGGCCCTCGGGCGACTGCGCCATGTACGAGAGGTGCGCGAGGAAGTAGCCGAAGAAGATGACGCCGACGATCGACAGCGCGAACGCCTGGAGCATCCCCTCCGTGCGCCGCTCGACGATCGGGACGAGCGCGAGGATGAGGACGGCCCAGGTGGGGATCGCCATGAAGAAGTCGTACCGCTGGAGGTACGCGGCGATGGCCTCCGCGACGATCGCGCCGTACACGACGACGACGAAGAGGCGCTCGCGATACAGCCCGGTGACGCGGGCGAACTCCTTGAAGGCCATGATCGAGACGACGGCGACGAGGATCGTCCAGACCGGCTGCCGGAAGAACAGCTCGTCGATCCAGAAGGCTCCCAGGACGATCGGGAGCATGACGAGCCACGTCCGGATGGGGACCCAGACGCCCGGGAGGCGGACGACCGCGAGGAGGATCGAGACGACGACGACGACGATCGCGGTCGCGACCGTGTAGAAGAGGAGCGGCTGCTCGGCGTAGAACGTGAGCGACACGCTCGTGGCCCCCGCGTCGGGCCGGCGCGCTCCCCGGGAGGGTCGCGTCGCACCGTCCCCGGGCCCTACTGTCCCGTCGTCACCCCTTGGCCGGTAGGGCCGGATGGCGCGCCCGACGGCGCGGCGTCGGGCGGCGACGCGGAGGCGTCAGGCCCCGCGGTACCGCCAGCAGCCCGGCATGTGGTCGTCCACGATGCCGACGGACTCCATGAACGCGTAGACGATCGTCGAGCCGACGAACCGGAACCCCCGGCTCTTCAGGTCCCTGGAGAGCGCGTCGGATTCGGCGGTGGTCGGTGTGAGGTCCGCGAAGAGGGTCCCGGGCGGCAGGACGCGTGGGACGCCGGGGTCGCGGCCGATCACGGACGCGATGTACGCGGCGAACGACCCGTGCTCCCCGACGACCGCGAGGAACGCGGCGGCGTTGCCGATGGTCGCGTCCACCTTCGCGCGGTTCCGGACGATCGACGCGTCCGCGAGGAGACGCGCGCGGTCCTCGGCATCGAACGCCGCCACGCGCCGCGGCTCGAAGCCCGCGAACGCGCGGCGGAACCC
>CAWJQZ010000051.1:0-43118 GCA_963844945.1 uncultured Chloroflexia bacterium | reverse complement strand
AGCCCTTCACGTACGGTCGAACCCGTGGAACATCCGCTGCGTGCGGCCCACGCGGCGGTCCGGCCGCCCGGTGATGTGGAAGGTGTGCGCCTCGTCGGGGTCGAGGACGTACTCGGCCGTCCGGCCGGGCGCCCGCAGCGCGACGAAGAGCTGCTCGGCGTCCGCGGGCGGGCGACGGTGGTCCTGTTCCGCCTGGAGGTCGAGGATCGGCATCCGGAGGTCGGGCGACGTGCGCGAATGGCGATGGCGCCAGAGCTTCTCCACGCCCTCCGGCGTGAACGGGTCGCCCAGGAGCGCGGCCCGGCAGTACTCGGGGACGGTGTCGCTGTTCGCCCAGGACGAGGCCTGGCTCGCGTCGCCGCCGTCGGTGACGGCCGCCTGGGAACCGGTCGGAGGTCGCGGCGAGCCCGTGGACGAGAAGCCGCGTACGAGACGCCCGAGGGTCCCGAGGCGGTCGGGTCGGCGAGCCCCAGGGCGACCGCGTCATCACTGCGGCGTGCACGTCATCCGCGTCCACTCCCCGCCAGTGGCCGACTGCGGCCGGACCCAGCCGGCGCCGTAGCCGTGGAGCCGCGGACATTCGGGAGGAGGACCGGTCGCCGCGGGCGACGGGCTGTGACCTCGAGGGCGGGCGCGGGCGCCCACGCCCCGAGCGGGACGCCGTGGAAGTCGAGGATGGTGAGGAGCGGCCTGTCACCCGCGCCGGGCTGAGGCGAGCCAGCGGTCGACCGGGCCGCCGGTCGCCCGGCGCGAGAGCCGGGCGCATCTCCGGCACGAGGTAGCCCGCGCCGCCAGGGCGGCCGAGCGTCGAGCAGCGGCGCAGGCGGCCGGACGTCTCCACCGTGTGGAGGTCCATCGGGGCGTCGTCAGAGCGTGGAGACCATCGCCACGGCCCCGGCGGCGACGGCGAGCATACAGGCCGCCGTCTCCGCGACGGCGGGGGGGCCGCCCGCGCTCGTGAGCGGCGCCGCCCCCCGGTAGGCGTCCCGGTGGCGGGTACGACCGGGGACGCGCAGGGGAGGCTCCTGCCCGCGGTTGGTCACCAGCGCGACGACGCGATTTCATGCCGTCGCAGAAAGGCCGGGCCCGTAGTCGTTCATCCAGCCGTTCAGGTCGGTGTCCTCCCGCGCCGGCCGGAAGGTCGAGGGCGGGCGCCAGCGCGACCGCCGGCCCCGCGCCGTCCGGCGGGGCGACGAACCGCCCTGCGTCACGTCGTCGAGCGGGTCCTCCGTCGGTGCGAGGCCGGCGACGAGGCTCCCGTCCGGCGACCACGCCGGACGCTGGCGCCGCCGCCGGGCACGACGAGGTCCGGCCGCCCCCGCCGCCGGCGGGACCGCATGGATGGCGGGGCGGGGGGCGCAGCCGGGGGCCGGCGACATGTCGGCCTCGAACACGATTTCACGCCAGTCGGGGGCCAGCCGGGTACCGCGCCCCAGTCGCCGCGGGTGACTGCCGCGGACTCGCCCCCGGCCGCGCCGCGACGACGCAGAGTGATCCCGGCGGTCGAGGAAGCCACGTCGTTCAGCCGCCAGTCGAGCCGCGTCCGTAGCGCGACCGGGGCCTTGCCTGGCTCGAGCGGGCCCACCGCGAACCGTGGCTGGCCACCAGGGCGCGACGAGGGCCAGGCGCCGCCCGTCGGCGACAGGGCAGCTCGAGACGCCGTGCGGGGGGGCGGCGAGGTCCATGGCTCGGCCGACGCCCCCGCCCGGGCCGCCGCCGGCCTGACCTCAGCGGCAAAAAATAGTCTAGGCGCATATTACCACGACCATCGCGCGGCCGCCGCGGTCCGGTTCGTCCGGCCACGGGCGGATGAACGCCGCGCGACGACCATCGGGGAGCGCGCGGCGACATGTCACGGACAGCACCGTCGCTGGCGCGTGTCCGGGCGGAGGCGGAGCCGCCGGCCTCTCGCGCTCCGCTCCCCGCCCGGCCCCGTCGCCCCGCGCCGTGCGCTTCCCGCCGGCGGGACCATCCAGAGGTGCGACCAGTACATCCGCCGGTAGACCCTTCGGCGCACATAGACCGCGACCGCCGTCCGGCGCAAGGACGGCCTCCACACGACGACCTGCCGGAGGGTCGTCTCGGCGTCACGGGGCGGGCGGTGCATACTGGACGTGTCATCGTGCTCTCTGCCTCCCCCTCGTGGACGCGCGGCAGCGTAGCGCCCCAGGCGCGGCGTGGCGTCCTCACCGCCGCCGCCGCCGGCAGTACCTTGCCCCATGACTGCACGCATCGCTCGCGGGGGACATCGCCTCGCGCCTCCTCCTCTCGCCCGACGTCGCCGCCGCACTCGCGCGCGGTGGCCCTGTCGTCGCCCTCGAATCGACCCTCGTCACGCACGGGCTCCCGTACCCGGAGAACCTCGAGGTCGCGCGCGCCTCCGAGCGCGCCGTGCGCGACGAGGGCGCGGTGCCCGCCACGGTCGCGATCCGCGACGGCCGGATCCTCGTGGGGCTCCCGAGGCCGAGCTTGCGGAGCTCGCGACGGTCCGCGGCGCGCGGAAGGCGAGCCGGCCCTCGCTCGCCGCGTCGCTCGCAGCCGGCGGGTGGGCGGGGACGACCGTCTCGGCGACGATGATCGCCGCGCGGGCGGCCGGCATCGACGTCTTCGCCACCGGCGGGATCGGCGGCGTCCACCGCGGGGCGTTCGGCGGGGACGCGACCCTGACGTCTCCTCCGACCTCGAGGAGCTCGCGCGCACCCCCGTCGCCGTCGTCTGCGCCGGCCCCAAGGCGATCCTCGACCTGCCGCACACGCTCGAGTACCTCGAGACGCGCGGGGTCCCGGTCGTCGCGGTCGGCTCGGAGGAGATGCCCGGGTTCTACTCGCGGCGGAGCGGGTCCGCGCGCCCGAGTCGGTGCCCGGACGCCGCGGCCGCGGCGGACCTCGTGGCGGCCCACCTCGGCCTCGGCCTCGGCTCGGGCCTCCTCGCCTGCGTCCCCGTCCCCGAGGCGGACGAGCTCCCGCTCGAGGTCGCGCGCGAGGCGATCGCGCGGGCGACCGCCGACGCGGAGGCCGCGGGCGTCTCCGGCCCGGCGCTGACGCCGTGGCTCCTCGCGCGCGTCGCCGAGCTCACCGGCGGCGCCTCGATCCGCGCGAACACCGCGCTCATCGTCAACGACGCGCGCATGGCGGCACGCATCGCGCTCGCGCTCGCGCGCACCACGCGCACGAAGGGGGGGACCGGTGATCACCGGGCGGCTGCGCCTGGGTGGCGCCGCACTCGCGACCGCGGCGATCGCGGCCGCGGCGGCCGGATGCTCGTCCACGATCGTCACGACGCAGGCCAGCGACACCGTCGAGAAGAGCCTCGCGACGACCGCCTCGCAGGTCGAGGTCGACATGTTCAACGGGGCGATGAAGATCCGCCCGGCCCCGACGGCACGTCTCCGCGACCGTCACCCGGACCGGCTCGGGCGCCGACAAGGCCGCCGCGCTCGCCGACGCCCAGAAGATCGACGTCACGCTCACCGAGACGGACGGGGTCGCGGTCCTCAGGGCGACGTACTCCGCGAACCCCGAGAAGCCCGACATGCGAGGCGCGTCGGCGGTCGTCACGGTCCCGGCCGGGAGCGTCCTCGTGCTCAAGACGTCGAACGGCGCGATCGCGATTGAGCGGGATCACGGGGACCACCGTCGCCGAGACGTCCAACGCGAGCATCAGCGCCACCGGCCCGATGGAGGCGCTGCGCGCGAAGACCTCGAACGGGAAGGTCTCCGTGACCGACGGGAGCGGCCTCATCAGCCTTGAGACCTCGAACGCGTCGATCGACGTGAAGGCCTCCGACGCGGTCGTGCAGGTGGAGACCTCCAACGGCGGCATCACGTTCGCCGGCTCGCTCGCGGACGGCTCGTCGCGGATGCGGACGAGCAACGCCCCGATCGCGGTGACGCTGCCGAAGGACGCGGCGTTCACCGTGGACGCGCGAGACCTCCAACGCGAAGATCTCGAGCGACTTCCCGATCTCCGGCGGGACCCCTCGCAGGACCGGGTCTCCGGGACCGTCGGCGGCGGCAGCGCGGCGACGCTGGTCCTCGACACCTCGAACGGCGACATCCGGCTCACGGCCTCCTGAGGCGCGCGCGAACGGCGGGCCCGGGGCGAGCGCTGGCCCGTCCGACCGAGGACGGCCGGCGGCCGCGTCGCGGTGGCCGTCCGCACCGGCGTGCCGCCGAAGGTGCCGGACGCTCCTTGTCGCGCGGGGCCATGCGTCCGTACACTCGCCGGGACCGACAGTCACGGGGGAGGGGGACGGATGCGGATCTACGAAGGCAGCCCGCGACAGCAGTTCGAGGAGGTCCTGCGCTCGATCGGCGCCATCCTCGACGCCCGGGCGATCCGTGAAGTGCTGCTCCTCGAAGTCCCGGACGGCTTCGTGGTGCAGGGGATCGTGGCCGAGGCCGTGGTCGGCGACCTCCGCGGCGAGCGCCTGGGGCGCGAGTCGAAGCTGACGCTCTCGTTCCTCGAGGACGACATCGCCCGGTTCGTCGAGGAGGGGATCTCACGGCGCGGCTCGGCCGCCACTGCCCCGGAGTGGCAACGGGCGGGCTACTATGAGAAGGCGCTCCGAGTCATCGGTCGGTATCTCGACGAACGCAAGCCGCGGGACATCTTCTTCTTCGAGCAGGGCGGCGCGTTCGTCCTCCGGGTCTTCATCGGTGGCCCGGCCGGTGCGGCGCATGAGCTGGTCGAGTTCACCCGAGAAGACATCGCGGAACTGATCGCGAGGGGCCCAGGGCTCCGGACGCCGGCCGACGGCGCCGGCCCCGGGTCCCCAGCGTGACACCGGCCTGACGGAGGCCGCCCCCCAGGAGGTGGGACGCATGAAGGTCGTGAAGTTCGTCGGGATCGCTCTCGTGATCCTCACGGCGCTCCTGGTCGTCGTGCCGCTCGTCGTGCTCGCCGGCCTCTTCATCTGGCTGAAGCTCACCGAAGAGGCCGACGAGGAGGCGCTCGAGCTCGAGCAGGAAGGCGTCTGACGATCGACGCCGGGCGGGCCATGACGCCCGCCGACGAGGCAGCTCCCGAGGTCGGGCTCGGTTCCGAGCCCGACCTTGTCGTTCCGCCCGCGATCGCGGCGGCAAGCTCGCCGCCGACCGTCGACCGGCGGGTCGCCGAAGTCGGCGTCCTGCTGGTCATGGTCGTCTGGTCCATGAACTACGTCGTCGTGAAGGTGGCGGTCGGCGAGGTCCCGCCTATCGCGTTCAACTTCCTGCGCCTCGTCATCGGTGCGGTCGCGCTCTTCGGGTTCCTCAAGGCGAGCCGGAGCCCGATCCTCCTCGCGCGTCGCGACATGCTCGCGATGGCGGCGCTCGGCGCGATCGGCTTCTCCCTCTACCAGATCCTCTGGGGGACCGCGCTCACCACGACGACGGCCGGAGACTCCTCGCTCATCATCAGCTCGTCGCCCGCGATCATCGCCCTCGTCGCCGCCGCGATCGGGGTCGACCGGTTCACGTGGAACAAGGGCGTCGGCGCGCTCCTCGCGCTCGCCGGCGTCCTCCTCGTCGTCACCGCGGACGCCGGGTTCCACCTCGACGCCATGGGGGTGGGCGACATCCTGACCCTCGGTGCGGCGGCCTGCTGGGCCCTCTACGTCGCACTGGGGACGCCGGTCTTCTCGCGCGTCCGTCCCACGACCTCCGCCTTCTGGGGGATCGCGTTCGGCGCCCTCTGGCTCTCGCCGTTCGGCATCGCGGAGATCGTCGGCGACCCTGCGGCGTTCGCCTCGGCCCTCCCGCTCGCCGGCCTCGCGTTCTCGGGGCTCCTCGCGGTCGCCGTCTCGCAGGTCCTCGTCATGCGCGCGGTGCCCTCCCTCGGGCCGATCCGGTACGCGAACCTCCAGTTCCTCATGCCGCCGATCACCGTCCTGCTGGGTGCCGTCCTCCTGGGCGAGGCGATCCGGCTCGGCGAGATCGTCGGCTTCGCCGTCATCGTCCTCGGGATCCTCCTCTCCCGGCGCGAGGGCGGCCTCCTGGCCGCGTTCCGTCCGCGCCGCGCCGCCTGACGTCCGCGGCGCCCTCCGCGCGCGGCCGCGTATCCTCGCCCGCATGACGGACCTCAGCGGCGGCCGCGTGCCCCTCGCGGTGCTGATGGACTACGACGCGACGATCTGCCTGACCTCGATCAGCGACGAGATCATGAAGGAGCACTCGATCTCGCCCGCGTGGAAGGAGATCGACGACGCGTACGTCGAGGGGCGGATGGGGTCGCGGGAGAACATGGAGCTCTTCATGCCGCTCCTCCCCGCCGACCCGGCCCCGGTCCACGCGACCGCCGAGAGACAGCCGCACGACCCCGCGTTCGTGCCGTTCGTCGCGGCCGCGCGGGCGGCCGGCGTCGCGCTGGAGGTCGTGAGCGACGGGTTCGGCTTCTACGTGGGGCACAACCTCGAGCGGCTCGGGGTGGCCGGGATGTCCATCGCGACCTCGCGCATGTCATGGGCCGGAGGCAGGCCGAGCATCGAGTTCCCGTACGGGCACCCTGCCTGCTTCGTGTGCGGCACGTGCAAGCGGGGGCGCGTCCTCGCGTACCAGGCCCGCGGGTACCACGTGGCGTTCGTCGGCGACGGCCTCACCGACCGCTATGCGGCCGCCCACGCGGACACGGTCATCGCGAAGGACGACCTCGTGGACGTCTGCGAGGCCGCCGGGATCGCCTACGTCCCGTGGCGGACGTTCGCCGACGTGGGCGCGTGGCTCGAGGGGATGCTCGCCGACCCGGCGCGGATCGTGCCGCCCCGGGACCGGCCGTTCATCTGCGGCCCGGAGGTCTGGGGGCCCGGCGTCTCCGTCCCGCCGCGCCCCTGACGCCCCGTCTCCGCCGACCGATGCGGCGACGCGCCGGCGGCGACGCGCCGGCGGCGACGTGCCGGCGGCTACTCGCCGATGACGGTGAAGTGGACCTTCCGGTCGCGCGCGCGGACCCCGTCGAAGTCCACGAAGTAGATCCGCCCGAACTCGCCGAGCTCCAGCCGGCCGTCCACCACCGGGATCGACTCGGAGCGGCCGATGAGGCCGGACCGGACGTGCGCCTCGGTGTTGAGGCTCCAGACGGCCTCCTCGCCGAGGTTCTCCCGCGCGTGTGCGATGTGCTTCGGGCCCGGATGGAGGTACTGGCCCTCGTACCGGCAGGTGGGCGCGACGGTCTCGAGGACGTTGAGCATGTCCTGGAGGAGGTGCTCCGTCCCGTCGTAGAGCCGGTCGTGCGACTCCTCCTGGATGATCACGCTGCACGTGGTGTGCTGCGAGTAGACGGTCAGGACGCCCATCCGGACCCCGGAGGCCGCCACGGCCGCCTTCGCGGCATCCGTGACGTCGTGGAACATCGGCTTGTGGAGCGGGCTGCTGACGCCGATGGTCTCGTGGTGGACGGTCATGCCGTGTGGCTCCTCTCCTGCCAGGCGGCGGCGACCGCCTCGATCATCGCGGCAAGGGCTGCGGCCGGGTCGTCGGCCTTCAGGATCGCGCTCGTGGACCCGGTCCCGTCGACCCCCAGGCGGATCATCCGCGCGGCGTCCTCGGGGGTCCGCACGCCGGCCCCGCACATGACGAGGATCGCTGGATCCACGGCGTGGACCATCTCCACGGACCGCTCCACGAACCACGGCAGCTCGGTCGAGAGCGACCGATCCGTCGCGATGAGGTCGGGCGGCTCGGCGAGAACGACGTCGGGGCGGAGCATCGCGACCGCTGCGGCCTCCTCCGGCGAGTCGGCGCAGACGATGGTCGCCATCCCGAGCTCGCGGGCGCGGCGGGTCGTCGCCGCGATGTCCGCGAGCGTGATCCGGTGTTCCGCGTGGTTCAGGAGCGATCCCACGGCCCCGGCCTCGCGGAGGGCCTCGGGCAGGACGTAGCCCGCCCCGCGTCCCACCGTCACCGGGTCCATGTGCTGCGCGAAGACGACGAGGTGCTCCGTCGCGGCCGCCACCGCCGGGATGTCCACGTGCTGCGGGTCGAAGACGATCGTGACGCCGGTCTGCGCCGCGAGGCGGTCGGCGGCCCGCGCGAACCGGACGGCCTCGGCGCCGTACATGTACCCCTTCAGGCCCATCTCGAAGACGGGCGCCGTGATGCGCGCGAGCCGGGGCGCGGGGCCGGGATCGGCCCCCACGCCCCCGGCGGGTGCGTCGCTCACACCACGACCGCTTCGATCCCGAGCATGTCGGCGAGCGCGAGGAGCTGGGAGGTCCAGCGGCCGCGCGCCGCGCCCATGTGGTGGGTGGCGCCGGCCTGGCACCACGCGTCGCACCACTCGGCGATCGGGAGGGAGTCGTGACGGAAGAGCGTCTGCGGTGCGGAGATCTCCCGCGGCGGGAACGGCAGGAGCTCGCCCTCGGAGATGACGAACCGCCAGCGGTTCTCGCCGACCGTCACGAGCGCCAGGTTGGTGATCGGTCCGGGCTCGTACGCGTACTCGAAGCCCGCCCCGAAGCCGTGGACGCCGGAGTAGTAGATCGAGTGCTTCACCTTCACGGCGCCCGGGGGTCCCCATCGCCGGGTTCCCGTGGCCGTCGTGGCTGAACATCACCGCCTCGTTGTCGAAGTCGATGACGTAGTTCTCGAGCGTGGTGGCGGTGCCCGCGAGCTCGGTGAGGATCAGCTGCGCGACGGCGGTGTTCACGTCGCCTTCGGGGGCGGCGGGGATGCCGATCTCGCAGAGGCGCCCGGTCCCGTAGCTCGGGATGATCCCCACGCGCGGGTCGGTGAGCCAGACCTGGTCGAAGGCGCAGAAGGCGTCGAACTTGTACTCGCGGACGACCGACTCGAGCGCGAGCGCCAGGCGGACCGACCGCTCGAAGAGCGCGGGCTCCATGTCGACCGTGTACTTGGCCTTCTCGGCGGCGACGAGCGCATCCACATCGGCCTGCGGGATCTCGCCGAAGCGGACGGCGACCTTCTCCGGCTCGAGCGGCCAGACGACCGGCCCGATGTCCTGGCGCATCGAGAGGCCGTCGAACATGAGGTCGGTCATCCCCTCGAAGTGGTGACCCACCAGCGCGACGCGCGTCTCGTTGAGGCGGCGGCGGACCGCGGCGGCCTGGATCGTCTCGCGGATCCGGCGGCGTCCGTCCTGATCGTCCCAGTGGCTCGTCACCATCGTGAACGGGCGGCCGGTCCGGATGAGGACGGCGGTGAGCTCGGGCATCCCGGCCATCCCGGAGTTGAGCATCACGACGTCGAAGCCGTCGGACTCGCCGAGGCGGCGGATCTTCTGCGTGTTCCAGACGAGCACCGGCGCGGTGGTGTCGAGGAGCGCGCGCGCGGGCACGAGGCCCTTCGTGTACGCGAGCTCGCACGCGACGATGATGTCCACGTCCTCGGCGTTGAAGAGGCGCGCGGCCGCGGCGGCCTGGTGCTCCTCCTCCACGAGCCCGGCGTGCACGACGTCGCCGTACTCCGCGAGCGCGTCGGCGATCTCCTGCGCGGCGGCCGTGGCCTGCGGGCGCATGTGCGCCGTCTTGTTGTAGTCGTCCTCGAGCAGCGCCATGACCAGGACGCCGATCTTCGCCTTCGTCACCGTGTACCTCCCGTCGTGCGTGATGTCCGTCTCGTGCGTGATGTAGCCCGATGCGCCTCGTCCGCCGCCGCGGCCGTCCGCGTCCCGCGGATCAGTCGCGCTCCGGCGCGAACAGCGGCCGGACCGCGTCGAAGAACGCGATGTAGCGCGCGTATGCGTCGTCGTAGGCCTGCCGGCGGCGCGGGTCCGGTGCGTACCGGTCGCTCGTGGTCACCGCGGCGGCCACGGCCGCCTCGATGTCGGGGAAGACGCCGGTCGCCACCCCGGCGAGGAGCGCGTCGCCGCGGATCGCGGCGTTCTCGCCCTCGAGGGTGATCACCGGGCGGTCGCAGGCGTCGGCCTTGATCTGGTTCCAGAGCGCGCTCTTCGCGCCGCCGCCGTGCGAGCGGATCTCGTCGGCGCGTGCGCCCGCGTCATCGAGGAGCTCGAGGTTGCGCCGCAGCATGAAGGCGACCGACTCGAGGATCGCGCGGACGATGTGCGCCTTCCCGTGGCGGAGCGTGAGCCCGTACAGGGCCGCCCGGGCGTCCGGCTCGTACTCGGGGCTGAACGCGCCCATGAGATGCGGCAGGAAGGTGAGGCCTTCGGCGCCCGCGGGGACGGTCGCGGCGAGGCCCGTGAGCAGGTCGTACGGGTCGGTGCCCTCCGCGGCGGCACGCGCGACCTCCTCGGTCCCGAACCGGTCGCGGAACCACGTGAGCGCCATCCCGCCCGTGGGGCTGACGGGGCAGTACAGGTATCGGCCGGCCGCCGAGTGCACGTAGACGGGCGTCCGCCGCGTGGCGTCGAGGCCGTGCCGGTCGACCGTGGCCTGGAGCGTGAGCGCCGCGCCGGTGCTCTCGGAGACGATCCCCGGACCCACGTTGCCCACGCCGACCGCGCCGGCGCCCTGGTCCATCCCGCCGGCGACGACGGCGATGCCCGGCCGGAGGCCGAGCTCGGCCGCCGCGTGTGCCGTCAGCTCGCCGGCGACCTCGCCCGGCCCGATGAGGTCCGGGAGCCGGTCGGGGCCGATCCCGACCGCGTCGAGCATCGGGTCCCACCAGCCGTGGCTGCGGATGTCGTAGAGGAGCGAGGTGCACTGGATCCCGCCCTCGCTCGCGAACCGGCCGGTGAGCCGGTGGACCACGAAATCCTCCACGAGCAGGAAGCGCCGGGCGGCAGCGAAGACGCCCGGCTCGTTCCGGCGCATCCAGAGGATCTTGCAGGCGGTCCAGGTGGGGATCACCGTCGGGACGCCCGTGGCGTCGTAGACCTCGGCGGCCCCGAACCGGTCCTCGAGGAGCCGGGCCTCCGCGGTCGCGCGGTTGTCCAGCCAGACGAGCGCCGGGCCGACGGCGCGGCCGCCGGCGTCCACCGGGACGACCGTCTCGCCCTGGCTCGAGACGCCGATCGCCTCGACCGCCGACGGGTCCACCCCCGGCGCATCCAGCGCGGCGCGGAGGGCGGCGCGCGACGCCGTCCACCAGACCTCGGGGTCCAGCTCCGCGCGGTCGGGGGCCGGGTGGCGCAGCGCGTACTGCTCGACCCCGACGGACAGGAGCCTGCCGCTCTCGTCGAAGACGCCCGCCTTCACGGCGGTGGTCCCGACGTCCAGGCCCGCGAGCAGTCGCATGAGCCGCTCTCCGCTGCGTCCGGTCGCGTCGTCAGGCGACGTCGTGCTTCTTCGCCGCCTCGGCCGGATCCACACCGCGCTTCACGACGTCCGCGAGCGCGTCGAGGAAGCGCTCCGGGCTGCGCGCGCCGACGACGTTACGCCCGAAGACGACGCCGCGCGCGCCGTCGCGCACGGCCATGGCCGCGAGCTCGAGGGCGTCCACCTCGTGCGGGGTCTTCTTCGCGCCGAGCGCGAGGACCGGGACGGGCGTGGAGCGGACGATCTCGGAGAAGCGGTCGCCCGTGTGGAACGTCTTCACGAGGTCCACGCCCAGCTCCGCGACGATCCGACAGCCGATCGCGATCTGCTCGTGGCGCGCCTCGGGTGCGATGTCCTCGTGGCCGGCGGGGTAGACCTCGCCGACGATCGGGACGCCGACGACGCGCGCCTCGGCGACGCACGCGGCGACCTGGGCGACGTTCTCCGCGTCCACGGCCTCGGAGCCGGTCTTGATCGACATCCCCACGAGGACGACGTCCGCTCCCTCGGCGACGGCCTGCGCCGCGCTGATCATGGGGACGCTCCGGCTCTCGCGGTAGTCCCACTGGGTGGCGTACTGGGTCCCCCAGTTGAGGCGGACCATCATCGACGGTGCGCCGCGGCCCTCGAAGACGGTGGTCACGTGGCGGACCATCCCGGGGCTCAGCAGGATCGCGTCGGCGGCGCCCATCCGCGCGACGATCGGGCCGAGGTCCTCGAACCCGGGGCGGGGGCCGTTGTAGAGGCCGTGGTCGACCGCGACGACGACGACGTTCCCGCCCCCGTCGAAGAGCCGCTTGAGCCGGATGTCTGCGCCCGTCGTCACGATGGTCCTCCTCGGATGACCGCCCGCGGCGCGGACGGTGGCGCCGGCGCATCTCGGCCCGCCTCAGGGGCGGTCGCCGGATGCCGCGCGAGCGCGCGGGATCGCTGGCCGTGTCGCAGCTCAGGCTATCACATGAACGTTCGTCGTCAAGACGGTCGCGTTGCGTATGTATCCGGATTAACGTTCGTTTGGTGTCGGGTTCATGCGCGTTCGTGCTCCGCGCACGCACCGGCCGCGCCGGCGGACCGACCGTCCGCCACGTACCGCGCGTGGCATCATCACGACAGCATGCACGACCACCGCGTGGACCCCGTCGCCCCGTCGCCCCGAAAGCGGGCGGACGGCTGATGCCGCACGTGCCGTCGGGTGCCGGCCTGGACCTCCCGTCCGTGGACCTCGCGGAGGTCACGGCGAAGGCCGGACCCGCGCCCTGGCGGGAGATGCTCGTGGGGACGGACGGGCTCCGCGTCGTGCTTCTGCGGTGGCCGCCGGGCTTCGCGACCGTCCCGCACGTCCATCCGCACGCCGAGGAGATCTTCCTCGTCCTCGAGGGGCGGGCGGTCTTCGCCATCGGCGATGCGCCGGAGCTCGAGGCGGGGCCCGGGACGTTCCTCTTCGCGCCACGCGGCGTCCTCCACGCGATCCGCGTCCCCGCAGGCGACGACCTCGTCCTCCTCGCGTCGGTCGCCCCGAACGAGGACCGCCCGGACGAGACGATCGAGCCCGGCGCGACGGGGACCTGACACAGCGCCCGGACGCACGGCCGATGTCGGTCGTGTGCGCGTTCCGAACGTTCGTTGTGAACGTTTGTGTTCGGATTGACGCGTCTCTCGCGTTCGCGTTAGTGTGCGTGTCGTGCGCGACCAGGCGCACCGTCCCGAGGCGTGGGCGGTCACCCGGTCGTGGTCCCGGCACCGGCGGCGGTCCGCCGGTCCATCGAGGAGTGGGAACCAGCGCAGAGGCCGACGGGATCGCGCGGGGGGACCCGAGCGGGGAGGCCCGACCGGCTGCGGCTCGCGGAGCTTCGCGAGCGGGAAAGGAGATCACTCGTGCGTCTTCGCCGTTTGGCGGCCCCCATCGTGGGTCTCGTGATCGCGAGCATCGCGCTCGCGGCGTGCAGCAGCGGCTCGTCGCCGGCGCCGTCGCAGGGGGCGGCCTCGCAGGCGCCCGCCGGCTCGGCCGGCGCAGCAGCGTCGCTCGCGCCCGCCAAGCTCACGCTCTGGCACAACTACGGCACCGAGGCGAACGCCAAGGCGACCGAGGCGCTCGTCAAGGCCTTCGAGGCGAAGTACCCGGGCGTGACGGTCGACGTCGTCAGCCAGCCGGCCGACAACTACTTCGACCTCCTGCAGACGGCCGCGATCGCGAAGAACGGCCCGGACATCGCCACGCAGTGGACCGGCCTGTTCGACCTCAAGTACAAGGACTACCTCGAGCCCCTCAACCAGTACATCCCGCTGGATGAGCTGAAGAAGATGAAGGGGATCGCGTACAGCTCCATCAACTTCAACCCGGACGACGGCGTCCTCGTCGTCCCGCTCGACCTCCAGTTCTACAACGGCTTCTACAACAAGGACCTCTTCGCCAAGGCGGGGATCTCCGCGTTCCCGACGACGTGGGACGAGCTCTTCACCGCCTGCGACAAGCTCAAGGCGGCGGGCATCACGCCGTTCACCTACGGGACCGGCGGCCAGGCGCTCGGCGGCGGCTTCTACCCGTGGTACGACGTCAGCTACCTGATGATGTACCTCCAGCCGGAGGAGTGGACGAAGCTCTACACCGGCGAGATCCCGTGGACCGACCCGAAGGTCGTGGCCCAGTTCGAGAAGTGGGCCTCGCTCTTCACGAAGGGCTGCACGAACTCGGACGTCCTCACGAACCAGGACTCCATCGCCCAGTTCGAGGCCGGCAAGGCCGCGATGACGATGGAAGGGACGTGGCAGATCGCCGAGTTCCAGGAGAAGATGGGCGACTCGGTCGACGTCTTCATCCCGCCGTTCTCCGACACCCCGATCAAGGGCGTCGTCGAGTACTCCGGCGACGGGTTCGCGATGACGAACTACTCGAAGAACAAGGCGCAGGCCGCCGCGTTCCTCGCCTTCATGGCCTCCGACGAGGGCCAGAAGATCATCGCCGACGCCGGCGTGATCCCGGACAAGGAAGGCTTCACCAGCGACCAGCGGATGGCGAAGAACCTGCTCGACTTCGCGGCGAACCAGGGCTACACGCGCTATCCGATGATCGACAACGTCATCCAGCCCGAGGTCAGCGACGTCGGGACGAAGGTCCTCAACGCCGCGTTCGGTGGCGCGCAGTCGGTCAGCGACGCGCTGAAGAGCATGCAGCAGGCGCTCGACGCCCTGCCTGCCGACCAGAAGAACCAGATCAAGTAGCCGACGAGGGAGCGGGCCGGGGCGTCGCCACGACGACCCCGGCCCCTTCCACGACGAGGCCACCCGCGTGAGAGACGCCGCCGCATTCGAGCATGCCGTCGCGGACGCGGAGCACCCTGCGCCGCGCCGCAGCAGCAGCCGCCTGCGCCGCTCGGAGCGGCGCGCCGGCATGGTCTTCGTGCTGCCGGCGGTGATCCTCTACGCGCTGCTCCTCGCGCTCCCGATCGTCCAGACCTTCTACTACAGCCTGACGAAGTGGAACGGCATCCAGTCGACCTTCATCGGGCTGGACAACTACACGCGGCTGTTCACCGACCCCACCTTCTGGCGGGTCGTGATGAACAACGTGATCCTCCTCGCGGCGATCCCGTTCGCGATCCTCATCCCGCTGGCCGTCGCGTTCCTCCTCAACGAGCACGTGTACGGCTGGCGGTTCTTCCGGTCGAGCTACTTCCTGCCGACGGCGATCAGCTGGGTCGTCATCGGGATCGTGGCCGTCCGGTTCTTCGCACAGCGCGGGATCCTCAACAGCCTGCTCGCGACCCTCGGCATCCCCGTCCAGACGGACATGCTCGCGTCCGAGCTGTCCGCGATGATCGCCGTCGCGATCACGTTCATCTGGTCCGTCTTCGGCACGAACACGATCATCTTCATCACGGGGATGGCGACCCTGGACCGTGACGTCTACGAGGCGGCGCGGGTGGACGGCGCGAGCGGCTTCTCGACGTTCCGCTACATCACCGTGCCGCTGCTCATGCGGTTCATCCAGTTCGCGTTCATCCTCACGCTGATCACCGGGTTCACCGCCCTGTTCAGCCTCATCTTCGTCATGACCTCGGGCGGGCCGGGCTTCGGCACGACGACCCTCGAGTTCTACGTCTACCAGACGGCGTTCGCCCAGGGGGACTTCGGGTACGCCGCAGCGGTCGGCGTCGTCCTCTTCGTCATCGTCTTCGGGATCAGCATCATCCAGCTGCGGCTGTTCCGGGATCGGAGCGACTAGCCGATGGCCCGCTGGACCCGTCGAACCAAGCGCTTCCTGATCTTCGCGATCCTCTGCGCGGTCGTCGTGATCATGCTGTTCCCGTTCGCGTACATGCTCGCGACGTCGTTCCGCTCGTACGACCAGTTCCTCACGGGCGAGGGCTTCTCCCTCGACAGCTGGCAGGGGCTCTTCGACGAGCTGCCGGTCGTGCAGCAGCTGATCAACTCGGCGATCGTCACGATCTCGGCGGTCGCGCTCATCCTCTTCACCAGCACGACCGCCGGCTTCGCCTTCGCGAAGCTCCGCTTCCCCGTCTCGCCGCTGCTGTTCGTGGGGATCCTCGCGGGGATGATGATCCCGATCCAGTCGATCATCATCCCGGAGTTCGTGAACATCGCGAACGTCGGGCTGATCAACCAGTACCCCGGCCCGATCCTCGTCTACGCGGCGCTCGGCATCCCGTTCGGGACGTACCTCATGACGACGTACTTCCGCGGCATCCCGACCGAGCTCATCGAGGCGTCCCTCATGGACGGGGCCTCGTACCGCCAGATCTTCACGGGCGTGATGATCCCGCTGGCGATCCCGGCGGTCGTGACGGTCGCCGTCCTCCAGTTCATCCAGATCTGGGGCGACCTCCTCATCGGGCTGCTCTTCCTCAACCAGCCCGACGTCCGGACGATCACCGTGGGCCTCGCGACCCTCCAGAGCGCCCGGATCATCCCCGTGCCGATGATCATGGCCGGGTCGATCCTCTCCGCGCTCCCGGCCGTCATCGTCTACCTGTTCTTCCAGCGCCAGCTCATCGCCGGCCTCACGATGGGGATGGGGAAGTGAGCGCGGAGATCGGCGTCATCGCCGCGCGCGAGCGGCGACAGGTCATCGCGCAGCTCCTCGAGGAGGAGGGCCGCGTCTCGGTCGCCGAGCTCGCGCTCCGCTTCGGCGTCACCGACGTCTCGATCCGGCGCGACCTCGTGCTCCTCGAGGACGCCGGCCAGCTCCGCCGGGTCCACGGCGGCGCCGTCGCCACGTCCCGCAACCGCCGCGACGGCGCGTTCGCCACCAAGGCGCGCGAGAACCGCGACCTCAAGGCGCGGATCGGCGCGGCCGCGGCCGCCCTCATCCGGCCGGACGACATCGTGCTGCTCGACTCCGGGTCCACCGTGGCCCAGGTCGCGGTGCACGTCCCCGCCGCGCTCCGCCGCAGCGGCGCGCTGACGATCGTGACGAACTCGCTCCCCGTCGTGGAGGAGATCGCCGAGTGGGACGCGCCGCACCTCGTGGTCCTCGGCGGGCTCTACCTGCCCGACCACCAGGCGCTCGTCGGGCCCGCAGACCGTGGGCGACCTCCGGGAGCTCTCCGCGGACATCGTGTTCATCGGGTGCGACGGGCTGACCGAGGAGACCGGGCTCACGACGCCGCACGTCCTCGTGGCGGAGGTCGGCGGGACGATGGTCGCCCGTGCGCGGCGGGTCGTGGCCGTCGCCGACGCGACGAAGCTCGGCCGCCGCGGGTTCACCCCGATCGCGCCGCTCTCGGCCGTGCACGTCCTCGTGACGAACGAGGAGGCGGACCCCGACCACGTGCGGCGCGCGCGCGACGCGGGGATCGAGGTCATCCTCACCTGAGGCACCCACCAGGCGGGACGACGAGCGACGGAGGCGAGGCGATGGGCGCACGGCGCGAGGGGCGGACGGCCATCGTCACGGGGACCGCGCGCGGGATCGGCGCGGCGATCGCCCGCGCGCTCGTCCTCGAGGGGGCGCACGTGACCGGCGTGGACGTCGCCGACGAGTCGGGCGTCGCGACCGGCGCGGCGATCGCCGCCGACGCGGCAGCGGCCGGGTCGACCGGGACCTTCACCTTCGCGCATTGCGACGTCTCCGACGAGGTGCAGGTCCGCGCGACCGTCGCGGCCGTGCTCGCGGCCCGCGGGCGGGTGGACGTCATGGTGAACAACGCCGCGGTGCAGGTGGAGCACCTCGCGGCCGACGTCCGGGTGGAGGACTTCCACCGGGTCGTGAACGTCAACCTCCTCGGCTGCGTCCTGTTCTGCCGCGAGGTCCTGCCGGCGATGGTCGCCCAAGGCTCCGGCGCGATCGTGAACATGTCGTCGGTCAACGCGTTCTCCGCAGACCCGCTACTGCCGGTCTACGGTGCGACGAAGGCGGCGATCATCGGGTACACGAAGAGCGTGGCCACCGCCTACGGGCCGCATGGGATCCGCGCGAACGCCATCTGCCCCGGCGACGTGGACACCGAGCTCAACCGGGCCTTCTGGGCGGCGCATCCCGACCCCGACGCGTTCCGGGCCCACGTGGAGGCGCAGTATCCAGTGCGACGGATCGCGTCCACCGACGAGATCGCCCGCATCGCCGTCTTCCTCGCGTCGGACGACGCGTCCTTCGTCAGCGGGACGGAGATCGTGGTGGACGGGGCCATCACGGCGCGGATCTACGAGCTGTAGACGGTGTGACGCATGAGCCAGCCGATCGCCCGGGAGGTCGTCGTGGAGGGTCAGCGGGCCCTCGTCCTGGAGAACGCCGCACTCCGCGTCACGGTCATGCCGGACCTCGGCGGCCACGTCCACGAGATCGTGGACCGCGCCGCTGACCGCGACGTCCTCTGGCACAACCCGCGCACCGCCCCGCGGCCCGCGCCGTACGGCGCCTACTTCGACGACTGGTGGAGCGGCGGCTGGGACGAGATCTTCCCGAGCGGCGACCGGGGCACGCTCCACGACGAGCCGCTCCCCTACATGGGGGAGATGTGGTGCGTGCCGTGGGAGGCGAGGCACGCGTACGGCGGCGGCGAGGCGTCGATCACGGCCGTCGGGTACGCGACCGTCGCCCCGGCGCGGATGACCCGGACGATCCGCGTGCTCGGCGACGCCCCCGTGCTCCGCATCGGCTACCGGATCGACAACCTCGATGTCCGGCCTCTCCCGTACACGTGGGGGATCCACCCCGCCTTCGCCGTCACGCCCGCCCACCGGATCGACCTGCCCGCGCGCCAGATGCTCGTGGGCGTCTCGTCCGACCCGTCGATGGGGGAGCAGGGGTGGACGTACACCTGGCCGATCCTCCCCGACCCGACGGTCGAGGACGGCGCCAGGGACATGCGGCTGGTCCGGCCGCGCGAGTCGGCGGTCTTCGCCGGGCACTGGGCCACGGACCTCGCCTCGGGCTGGCTCGCGCTCACCGACACGGCCGCGCGCCGGGGGGTCGCGATGACGTTCGACGTCTCGATCTTCCGCCACGCGTGGCTCTGGCAGGTGTACGGCGGGTGGCGCGGGCATCACCACGTCGCCCTGGAGCCGTGGACGAGCCACCCGCAGCAGGTGGAGGAGGCGGTGGTCCTGGGCCAGGCCCGCGTCCTCGCGCCGGGCGAGTCGATCGAGACGGAGGTGGCGTTCACGCTCCACGAGGGGCTCGACGCGGTCGCGTCGGTGGACCGCCTCGGGGAGCTCGTCGTCGTCCGCTGAGGCGCGAGGACCGGCGACCGGGGCCTGGTAGGGTCGGTCGTCCCGCACCGAGGGCTGGCGCCGGACCCCGGGATTCGGTAGCATCGGAAAAACCCCCGGAGGTCCCCAGCCGTGGCCAAGTATGTCTTCGTGACCGGTGGCGTCACCTCATCGCTCGGCAAGGGGATCACCGCCGCGAGCATCGGGCGGATCGTGAAGGCCCGCGGCCTCTCCGTCTCGATCATCAAGCTCGACCCGTACATCAACGTCGACCCCGGGACCATGTCGCCGTACCAGCACGGCGAGGTCTTCGTGACGGACGACGGCGCCGAGACGGACCTCGACCTCGGCCACTACGAGCGGTTCATCGACGAGAACCTCTCGCAGCTCTCCAACGTGACCACCGGCCGCATCTACCGCTCCGTCATCGCGAAGGAGCGCCGCGGCGACTACCTCGGCGGGACCGTCCAGGTCATCCCGCACATCACGAACGAGATCAAGGAGCGGGTCCAGCGCGTCGCGCAGGACGGCCGCGCCGACATGGTCATCGTCGAGGTGGGCGGCACGGTCGGCGACATCGAGTCGCTCCCGTTCCTCGAGGCGATCCGCCAGATGCGCAAGGACGTGGGGCGCACGAACGTCCTCTACGTCCACGTCACGCTGCTGCCCGCGCTCATGGCCACCGGCGAGCTCAAGACGAAGCCCACGCAGCACTCCGTGAAGGAGCTCCGCGGGATCGGCATCCAGCCGGACGTCATCGTCCTGCGCTCCGACCATCCCGTGAGCGACGAGATCCGCGAGAAGATCGCCCTGTTCACGGACGTCCCCTTCGAGGCCGTCATCCCCGCGGTGACGGCGTCCACGATCTACGAGGTGCCGATCCAGTTCGAGGCCGCGGGCCTGGGCGACCTCGTCATCCGCGACCTCGGGCTCCAGGAGGCCTCCCACGCCCCCGACCTCGCGTCGTGGCAGGCGATGGTCGAGCTCATCAAGCGCCCCAAGCCCGTCCTCGAGGTCGCGCTCGTCGGGAAGTACATCGAGCTCCCGGACGCGTACCTGTCGGTGACCGAGTCGCTCAAGCACGCCGGCTGGGCGCACGGCGTGGACGTGAAGGTCCGCTGGATCGACTCCGAGCGCCTGACGCGCGAGGACGTGGACGCGACGCTCGCCGGCGCCGAGGCGATCCTCGTGCCCGGCGGCTTCGGCCATCGCGGGATCGAGGGCAAGGTCGTCGCCGCACGGTACGCGCGCGAGCACCGCATCCCGTACCTCGGGCTCTGCCTGGGCCTCCAGTGCGCGGTCATCGAGTACGCCCGCCACATCCTCGCGACGGACGACGCGAACTCCACCGAGTTCGACATGTTCACCGCGAACCCGGTCATCGACTTCATGCCCGACCAGCGCGAGATGGAGGACAAGGGCGGCACGATGCGCCTCGGCCTCTATCCGGCGCGCCTGACGCCCGGGTCCAAGGCTGCCGCCGTCTACGGCGACGAGGTCGTCTACGAGCGACACCGCCACCGCTTCGAGGTCGCGAACCGCTACCGCCCGCAGCTCGAGGCGGCCGGGATGATCGTCTCCGGCCAGTCGCCGGACGGGCGCCTCGTCGAGATCGTCGAGCTGCGCGACCACCCGTGGTACGTGGCGAGCCAGTTCCATCCCGAGTTCCGCAGCCGGCCCGACCGCCCGCACCCCCTCTTCGACGGGTTCGTGGGGACCGCGCTCGCGCTCCGCGAGGGCCGCGAGCCGGAGCTACGCCCGCGGCACGACCTGCGGCGCGAGGCGGCGCCGGCGATGGACGAGGGAGCGCAGGCCGGCGTCGCGTCGCTGGAGGCGGAGCCCGACGCGACCTGAGGGGGCCGGCGGGGCGTGCCGGCGGGCGTGCAGGCCGCGGGCGGCGCGGCCCCATCGCGCACCTGGTGGCCGCGGCAAGCACGTGCCAGCGGCCACGCCCCGCGAGCACGCCGCGGGCCGCTGCCGCCGAGGCGGACGCGCCGCCAGCGAAGAGCACCGCCAGATGCACCGACCCACTCGAGCACGTCATCGGTGCCGGCGCCGCGAGCCGGATCAGCGTCGCCCGCGACACAGCACCGCCGGCTGCCCGCCCCTCGAGCACGTGGCGAGGCCGGATGCCCCAGTCGGCAGGCACGCCCAGCTGACCGATGACGATGAGGGCCGTCGCTGGCTCGCCGAGCGCCTGGCTCTCGGGCTCCGCCAGACCGCCTGCCGCTCGCCTCGCGTGCATCTGGCCGCAGGACGAGGATCCCGGACGAACGCTTGATCTCCGGTGTCGACGCAGTATCGCACGAAGCCGCCACCGCGGTCTCAGTCCGGCAGCGCCGCCTCCAGCGTCACGCGGTGCTCTGCGACCCGACGCTCGTCGGTCCTCGTCCGCCGGCAACACCAGCGACGCCGCGACGACCGAGCAGGCTCGTCCCAGCCCGCGCTCCCCGACGATCGACGGCCGCGAGCCGTGCCTTCCGATCCATCGGTCGACAAGCATCGCCTGCAGGTCCGGGACCGACGGACTTCACCTCCACGACGAGCACCATGCCTCGTGGGTCCGATGCCGCGCCATGACGTCGATGCTGACCACGCTCCCCGTATCGCGACGAAGGTCGACCTCGACCACCGTCGTCCCAGCCACTCTCCTGCGAGCAGTCGCCACCGTCCGCTCCACGAGGCGCGGCGTGCGCCGCGTCGAGCAGTCGATCCAGACCCTCCCCGCGCCACCGACACGCTGACGTCCAGCCGAGCTCCCAGCGCCTCGAGCGCACCGCAGGCGCACGAAGGTGTCCAGCGCGCATGCTCGCCGACGTCGCCGCATCTCGAGCGCGCGAGACCGTCTCTCGCGACAGCCCGACGCGCAGCCCGAGATCGGCCTGTGTCCAGCCCGCGCCGTCGTCGCAGCGCGCGCATCGAGCGGCCCGAGCCGCACTGCGTCCACGCGCCGATGGCTGGCCGGTGGCGGCTCATCCGCGACTTCTCCGCCGATGCACCGCGCGGTGCGAGGGCTCGGCGCAGTCCGCGCCTGCGTCTCGCCCCCCCCGCCGTCCACCCGGCCCACCCCCGGGTCCCGGCGTACACTCTCCCGCATCCCTCCGCCGCTCCTGAGGTCGCCGTCATGAAGCTCTTCCTCGACACCGCCGACGTCGCCGAGATCCGCACCGGCGTCCGCTGGGGCGTCATCGACGGCGTGACCACCAACCCCACGCTCTACGCGAAGGTCGGGAAGACCTCGTACGACGCGCTCCTCGAGGAGATCTGCGGCCTCACCTCCGGCCCGGTCTCGGCCGAGGTGATCGCGGACGACGCGGACGGGATGGTGGAGGAGGGCCGCCACTTCGCGCGGATCGCCCCGAACATCGTCGTGAAGATCCCGATGTGCGAGCCCGGCCTCGAGGCGATCTCGCGCCTCGCGGAGGAGGGGATCCGGACGAACTGCACGCTGATCTTCACGGCGAACCAGGGCCTGCTCGCCGCGAAGGCCGGCGCCAGCCTGCTGTCGCCGTTCGTCGGCCGCCTCGACGACATCAACGAGGACGGCATGATGGTCATCCGCGAGCTGTCGGACATCATCAACATGCACGACCTCGACGCCGAGGTGATCACCGCCTCCGTGCGCCACCCGCGCCATGTGACCGACGCCGCCCTCGCCGGCGCGCACATCGCGACGATCCCGTTCAAGGTCCTCCAGCAGATGGTCCATCACCCGCTGACCGACAAGGGGATCGCGCAGTTCAAGTCCGACTGGGCGAAGGTGCAGGCGGAGCTCGCGACGAAGGGCTGACCGCCGCGCGCCCGGACGCGGCCCCCCGGCGCCTTCAGGCCGCGTCTGCGCTCGCCCCTTCACGGCCGTGTCGGCCGCCTGCCGCGGCGCCGGCGACCCGGAGGGGGCGCGGGAAGGTCCGCGAGCCGCCGGCCGGTCGTCGGCGAGGACGAACGACCCTTGTGCGGCCGGGGTCCCGCGCCATCGTGTGCGATGAGCGCGAGGGTGCGAAGACGCGCGGTCCGAGATCGAGCCGCCGGGACCGCGTCGAGCCAACAGCGAGACCGACCCGCGCTGCAGGCGTCCCGAAGGGGTGTGCCCATGAGGCGCCGATCCTCTCTGGTCACCCTGGCCGTGGTGGCAGCGCTCGCGCTCACCGTGAGCCCCGCTGCCGTAGCCGCCGCCAAGCCGCCGGCGGGCGGCGGCGGCAAGCCTCCGGCTCTCGCGCTCACCTCCGTGTCGATCCGGGCCGCCGGAGGTTCGTGGCCGGTGTGCATCGTGATCGCGGACGTGGGGTACGTGGCTGCCCCCAGGGCCACGGTCCAGGTCAGTCCCGGCGCTGATGCTCGGCTGCGGCGGCAGCCACGTCATGCAGCAGTACGCAGACGTCCGCGGCTCGGGGACCGTGTCGTTCCGCTTCGAGGAAACCGGCTACCAGGTGACGTACGGCGACCCGACATGGTCCTGGCGGGCCTGGATCCGGGCAGGGAGCACGACCGTCGCCGTGATCACGACCGGCTTCGACTTCCGCGGGGCCTGCCCTGCGACCGGGGTGATCGCGCACTGGCCGTAGCTACGGATCGCGACCCCGCGGCGACATGTCGCCGCGGGGTCGCGCACCCCGTCGCGCATCCCCCGTTGACGCACGCGTCGCCGCGCGGCCGACGACGGACGGGCCGGCGGTCGACGGGCGTCCGAAGGCGGACCGCCCGGGCGCCGGGATGCGCACGTTCCCCACGCCGACCCCGGGAGGACGCGCGGGACGGCGGGGACGGCCCGCCCGCGGGGCGGGATCGCGCCCCAGGTCGTCCGCGGCGGCGCGCGCGGTCCGTCCGGCGGCGCGAGTCCCTGCGCGACCCAGAGCCTGCTGCGAACCGATGCGGCGCACACGCGAGGTCGGCGGCCCGACCCGGCCCATCGTCCACGACGTCATCTCGACCCGGATGGCCCCTCGTGTGATGTCGTGCCGGGCACACGACGCGCGGTGCTCGGCAGCGCCGTCGCGTACTCGGCCCTCGGGCTCGCGCCGCGCCATGGAGACGGGCGGGGATGCGGCCCTTGGGCGGGCGCCGGCTCCCGCCATTCGATACGCTCACCACCGCGGGAGCGACGCGGCCGATCCCGCCCTTGCCCAGCGACGAGGTGGCCGATGACCTGCCCGGCGTGCGGCGCCGAGAACCCGCCCGAGAAGCGCTTCTGCGGCGACTGCGGCTCGACCCTGGCGTCGAACTGCGCCGCCTGCGGCGCGCCGAACCCGCCCGGCAAGCGCTTCTGTGGCGACTGCGGAGCCCCGCTGGGGTCGAGCGCGGGCGCGGTCGTTGCCGGCGGGTCGACGATCGGCGAGCCCGCCGCCGAGCGACGCCTCGTGAGCATCCTCTTCGCCGACCTCGTGGGCTTCACGCCCTTCGCGGAGGGCCGCGACAGCGAGGAGGTCCGCGAGACCCTGGGCCGGTACTTCGACCTCGCCCAGGAGGTGGTCGGCCGGTATGGCGGCGTCATCGAGAAGTTCATCGGCGACGCGGTCATGGCCGTCTGGGGCAGCCCCGTCGCCCACGAGGACGACGCCGAGCGCGCCGTCCGGGCCGCGCTCGAGCTCGTGGACGCGGTCGCCGTCCTGGGCCACGGCATCGAGGCGCGCGCCGGAGTGCTCACGGGCGAGGCCGCCGTGACGCTGGGCGCCGTGAACCAGGGGATGGTGGCGGGGGACATCGTCAACACGGCCGCGCGGCTGCAGTCCGCG
The DNA here is from genome assembly GCA_963844945.1 of uncultured Chloroflexia bacterium. GTDB lineage: Bacteria > Chloroflexota > Limnocylindria > Limnocylindrales > CSP1-4 > CAIYQJ01. The sequence continues at coordinate 18,566 of CAWJQZ010000051.1, read as the reverse complement.
GCGAATCCCGGCACCGTGCTCGTCGGCGAGGCCACGCGACGCGCGGCCGGTGGGGCGATCGCCTTCGAGCAGGTCGGCGACCTTGCGCTCAAGGGCAAGGCGAGCCCGGTCCCGGCCTGGCGAGCCCTGCGCGTGGTCGCCGAGCGCGGCGGGCGCAATCGAAGCGAGGGCCTCGAAGCGCCGTTCACCGGGCGCGCCGAGGAGCTGCGCCTGCTCAAGGACCTGTTCCACGCGACCAGTCGCGAGGGTCGCCTCCGTCTCGTGTCGGTGACGGGTCCGGCCGGGATCGGCAAGTCGCGCCTCGCCTGGGAGTTCCTCAAGTACGTCGACGGCCTGATGGAGGACGTCTGGTGGCATGACGGCCGGTGCCCGGCCTTCGGCGGCGGCCTGACGTTCTGGGCGCTCGGCGAGATGGTCCGAAGCCGCTGCGAGCTGGCCGAGACCGATGACCCGGCCACCACGCGAGCCAAGGTCAGGTCCACCCTCGAGCGGCACGTGCCGGACGCCGACGAGCGGGCGTGGGTCGAATCCGCGCTCCTGGTCCTGCTGGGCGTCGACGACCGGAGTGGCCCCGGGATCGCGACCGACGAGCTGTTCGCCGCCTGGCGGACGTTCTTCGGGCGACTCGCGGCCACCGCGCCGGTGGTCATGGTCTTCGAGGACCTCCACTTCGCGGATTCGGGGCTGCTCGACTTCATCGACTCGCTGCTCGAGTGGAGCCGCGGCGTGCCGATCTACGTGGTGACGCTCGCCCGGCCCGAGCTGCTCGAGGCACGGCCCGCGTGGGGCGCCGGCAAGCGGGCGTTCAACTCGCTCGAGCTGGAGCCGCTCCCGCCCGCGGCGATGCGGGAGCTGCTCCGCGGCCTCGTGCCCGGACTTCCCGACGAGGCCGTCACGCACATCGTGGCGAGGGCCGACGGCATCCCCCTCTACGCGGTCGAGACCGTGCGCATGCTGCTCGCGGACGGGCGCCTCGTCGAGCGCGACGGCATCTACATCCCCGAGGGCGACCTCACGACCGTCGCCGTCCCGGAGAGCCTCACGGCCCTCATCGGTGCCCGGCTCGACAGCCTCGACCCCGAGGACCGCGACGCTGGTCCAGGACGCGGCGGTCCTCGGCCGCAGCTTCACGCTACCGGCGCTTGCGGCGCTCAGCGGGCGCGAGGCCGCGGCGCTCGAGCCCAGGCTCCGGGCGCTCGTCCGGCGCGAGATCCTCACCCTCACCGCCGATCCGCGCAGCCCCGAGCGAGGCAGCTATGCGTTCGTGCAGGCGCTGATCCGCGAGGTCGCGTACAACACGCTCGCGCGTCGGGACCGCAAGGCGAGGCACCTCGCGGCGGCTCGCTTCTTCGAGTCGCTCGGCAGCGACGAGCTTGCCGGGGCCCTGGCCGGGCACTATCTCGCGGCGTACCGCGACGCCGCCGAGGGCGACGAGGCGACGGCCCTCGGCACGCAGGCGCGGATCGCCCTCGCGGCCGCGGCGGACCGGGCCGCGTCGCTGGGCGCGCACGACCAGGCCGCCGGCTTCCTGCTCTCCGCCGCCGAGGTCGCGGGCGAGGTGGCGGGATCGGCTGAACAGGTGCCGCTGCTGCTGCGCGCCGGCGCCGAGGCGACCACGGCCGGCCAGTACGATCGCGGCGACGACGTGCTCATGCGCGCCCAGATGCTGGCCGAGGCCGCGGGTGACGTCGACGGCGTCGGACTCGCCGTCAGCGAACGCGCGTCGAGCCTGATCAACGGCAGGCGCGTGGACGAGGCGCTGGCCCTCCTCGAGGCGGCGAACGAGCGGCAGGACCAGCTCCGGGACGAGACCCGGGCAGCGCTGCTCACCGACCGGACCCGCGCGCTCATGCGGCTCGGCCGGCTCGAGGAATCCCTTGTCGCAGCCGATCAGGCGCTCATGACCTCGGAGGCCCTGCGCCTCGACCGCCTGACCACCGAGACGTTGATCAGCAAAGGTTCGGCGCTCGGGTTCCTCGGCCGTCAGCTGGAGTCGACCGCGCTCCTGGCGGCCGGCCGCCAACTGGCGGCGCGCGGCGGCTGGTCCGACCTCGAGGTCCGGGCGACGCACAACCTTGCCGCCACCCTCGCGGGTGAGGACCTCGACGCCACGGCGGAGATGGCCACCGACGGGCTCGCGCTCGCCGAGAAGGTCGGCGACCGCGGCATGGTCGTGTTCATGCTCTGGGGCTTCGCGTCCATCGGCCTGCAGACGCTGCGATCGTGGGATGCGTGGCTCGCCAGGCTCGAGGAGGGGACGCGGCTCGACCTCGATCGGCGCGACCAGGTCGCGCTGGCCGCCCGGCGGGCCGTCTTCCGCGCCGCGCGCGGCCAGGACGTGGCGTCGGACACGGCGGATCTCGCTGCGGCGCTCGAGGAGATCGACGACCGCGACCTCAACTCCGCGCTCCGCGAGGACCTGTCGATGATCGCCTTCGGTGCGGGCGACCTTGCACAAGCCCGTGCCCTTCTCGACGCGTCGCATGGGCTGTACCCGGAGAACGAGACCACCTACGAGCTGCTGGCCCGGGTGGCGTTGCACCAGGGTGATGCCGCGCGCATCCGCGACCTGCTCGCAGCGGCGGGGTCGCATCCGACGCGGCACTTGAGGTTCATGGCCAGCTCGATCGCCTACGCCGAGGCCGCTCTCGCGCTCGCCGAGGGTCGGCTCGGCGATGCCCTTCCCCTCTACCGACGTGCGGCGTCGATGCTCGAGGCGGTCGGCAACCGCCACGCGGTCGCGTGGATCGGCGCCGATCTGCTGACGGCCCTCGCGCCCGAGGACCCCGAGGTGGCGCCGTTCCTCGAGCGGTCGCGCGAGCTGTTCGGCAGCGTCGGCGCACGGGCCTGGCTCGACCGGCTCGACGCGATGGTCGCGGCGGCCGCCGCCCGTGCGGGCGCCTCGAACGCCAGACCTTGAGGCCGCCCAGCGGCTGACCCAACGCCCTCCGCGCACCAGGCGAGCGGTCGGCCGATCCGCCTCGTGTGCCCAGGAGCCCGTCCGGGGTGGGTGGCGCGGCCGACACCCCATCGCGCATCCCCCGTTGACGCACGCGTCGCCGCGCGGGTATCCTCTCGACAGCCCCACCTCGTGAGTCGCGAACCCTGTTCGCGCCGTCTCCGCTCACGTTCCATGCGTCGGGGCGCCCCGCAGGTGAAGCCCATCCCCATGCCTCCCATCGGACCGGACCAGCAGCGTTCGCGCAACCGGCGCTCGCGCCGCCGCGGCCAGAGCCAGCGGCTCGTCGGCGCGGATCACGACGAGCTCGCCGAGCAGGAATTCAGCCAACGAGATCGGCCTGCTCGAGCTTCGCGGCATGGGCATGGCCGAGCTCCGCGCCATGGGGCGCGAGATGGAGCTCGAGGCGTCCACGGGCGACCGCAAGGACGACCTCGTCGAGCGGATCCTCCAGCGCCAGAGCGAGCGCGCCGGCCATGCGTACGCCACCGGCATCCTCGACATCGTCGACGAGGGCTACGGCTTCCTCCGCCGGCACGGGCTCATGCCCACGGCGGACGACGTCTACGTCAGCTCCAGCCAGGTCCGCCGCTTCGGCCTGCGGATCGGCGACCGCGTCGCCGGCTCGATCCGGACGCCCCGCGAGGGCGAGAAGTACTGGGGGATGCTCCGCGTCGACCTCGTGAACGGCGTGGACCCCGACACCGCCCGCCGCCGCCCCAACTTCGGCGACCTCACCCCGATCCACCCGGACGACCTGCTCAACCTCGAGAGCGACCCCAAGAACCTCTCGCAGCGCCTGGTCAACCTCGTCAACCCGATCGGCAAGGGCCAGCGCGCGCTCATCGTCAGCCCGCCGAAGGCCGGCAAGACGATGCTCCTCAAGAACATCGCGAACGGGATCACGGCGAACTACCCGGAGATCCTCCTCATGGTCGCGCTCATCGGCGAGCGCCCCGAGGAGGTCACGGACATGCGCCGGAGCGTGAAGGGCGAGGTCATCAGCTCGACGTTCGACGAGCCGACCGAGAACCACACGCACGTCGCGGAGATGGCGCTCGAGATCGCCAAGCGCCAGGTCGAGACCGGCCGGGACGTCGTCATCCTGCTCGACTCGATCACGCGGCTCGCCCGCGCGTACAACCTCGCGCTCCCGCCGTCGGGCCGGACGCTCTCGGGCGGCATCGACCCGATCGCCCTCTACCCGCCCAAGCGCTTCTTCGGCGCCGCGCGGAACCTCGAGGAGGGCGGGTCGCTCACGATCATCGCCACCTGCCTGGTGGACACGGGCTCCCGGATGGACGACGTCGTCTACGAGGAGTTCAAGGGGACCGGCAACAGCGAGCTCATCCTCGACCGGAAGCTCTCCGAGAAGCGGATCTTCCCGTCGATCGACGTGCAGCGCTCCGGCACCCGGCGCGAGGAGCTCCTCCTCGAGGAGCCGACGCTCAAGATGGTCTGGACGATGCGTCGGATGCTCTCCGCGGTCGGCGCGAACGAGGGGATCGAGATCCTCCTCAACCGCCTCGCGAAGACCGAGACGAACGCCCAGTTCCTCGCGAGTCTCACCAAGAGCGTCGAGTCCAGCGGCGCCAGCTGATCAGGGGCCGGCTGATGCGGCGCCATCGCGGCGTCGTCGCCTTCGGTCCTCGCTCACGCACCTCCAGGTGCGCTCGCTCCGGTCCTCGGCTCCTTCTTGCGCTGACGCCACCTGAGCCGGCCCCGCCGGGACCAGGCGGTCCATATCCGGCGCGCTGCGGCGTCGTCGCTGGCGGCCACCGGCGGCCTCTGATACCCTTCGGTGGCACTCCGACGTCCCCGCCGCAGCCGCGGATGGGTGACGCCAGCGCGTTGTAGGGACGACGTACATATCGCGTCCACGGGCGGCGCAGCCCGCGCCGGGCTCGTTCCCGCGCCCGCCCGAACCAGGAGACCGTATTGCATAAGCCCACGACCGGGCCGTCCCGTGCGCATGCACGACAGACGACCGGCGACGCGGGCCCGCTCGACGGGAACCCCGCCCCGAACGCCACCGATCGCCGCCCCGCGTCCCGCGCGGGCGGCGCGCTCGCGGCGTTCACGCGCGCGCTCCATCTCGCACCTCGTCCGGAGACCGCCATCCGTCGGTTCGCGCCCCATCGGCGCGACGGCGCCCGCCCGGCGACCGTCCGTCGCCGCGGCCGCGGACCGGTCGCGGGCCAGCTCTCGCTCCTCGACCTGAAGCCGTCCGGCTACCGCGCCGCGCTCGCGGGGCTCGGGCGGACGGCCATCCGCCAGGACCGGTCGATCGCCTTCCTCGTGGCAGCCCTCGTCGTCGTCGCCTTCGTCGCGGCCGCGATCCCCTCGTCGGGGACGGCCGCCGAGCAGTACGGCTCCACCGCGACCGGCCAGACCGACGGTCTCGGCGTCGCGCCCCGGATGCCGGTCGGCCAGGCCTCGGGCGACGGCGCGGGACCCTCGGGACCCGGCGAGGTCACGGCGGCCGAGGCCGCCGGCGTGGATGCCGGCACGCTCTCCGCGGACGCGAACCTCGTCGCCTCCGGCGGGGATGCCGCCGCGCTGTCCGCCGGGACCGATCCCGCGGCCGACCAGGGCGCCTTCCTCCCCGACGGGACCCTCCTCAAGCCGATCGCCGTCGACACGTCGATCCCCGACACCAAGACGGTGACGCGCACGTATCGCGTGAAGCCGGGCGACACCCTCACGAAGATCGCCGGCAAGTTCGGCCTGAGCAACATGATGTCGATCTGGTGGGCGAACCACCTGAAGAGCAAGAGCCTCAAGCCGGGGATGAAGCTCATCATCCCGACCGACGACGGCCTCCTCGTGAAGGTCAAGGAGGGCGACTCGCTCGACCGGATCGCGCGCACCTACGACGTGGACCCGGCGAAGATCCAGGAGGCCAACGGCCTCGCGGACGAGGTCGTGTACATCGGCCAGACGCTCTTCGTCCCCGGTGGCCAGGGCGCCCCGGTCGCGACGCCCAGGCCCAAGCCCAAGCCGCAGCCCGTCGCCCAGGGCCCCGACACCGGCAACGGCGGCAACGCCGGCGGTGGCGGCGGATCGGGCCCCTCGGGCCCGGTCCACTACGGTGGCGGCCGGATGTCGTGGCCCGTCGTCGGCGGCGGCAACTACGTGAGCCAGTACTTCCACTACGGTCACCCGGCGCTCGACATCGCGGGGTCGTACGGCTCGCCGGTCGTGGCCGCCGCCGGCGGGCGCGTGATCTTCGCCGGCTGGCGCTCCAACGGCGGCGGCTACCAGGTGTGGATCGACCACGGCAACGGCATCTACACGACGTACAACCACATGTCGGCCGTCTCGGTCGGGGCGGGCCAGACGGTCGGCGCCGGCCAGCGGATCGGGAGCCTCGGCTCATCCGGGTGGGCCACCGGCCCGCACCTCCACTTCGAGGTGTGGAGCGGCTACCCGTGGAGCGGCGGCACCCGCATCAACCCGCTCGCGTACGTCCGCTGACGCGCAGGGCATCGGGCCCGCGGCCCCGGCACCGACCGGGCCCGCGGAACCCCGTGCGAGAATGAGCCCGTGTTCCTCGACCGTGTGAAGATCTGGGTCAAGGCGGGCGCCGGCGGTGACGGCGCCGCCACCTTCCGTCGCGAGGCGCACGTGCCCCGCGGCGGTCCCGACGGCGGCGACGGCGGACGCGGCGGATCGGTGGTCCTTCGCGTGGACCCCGGCCAGACCACGCTCCGCGACTTCCGGTACACGCACCACTTCCGCGGGGGCGACGGCGGGCGCGGCGAGGGCGCGCGCCGGCACGGGAAGGCGGGCACGCCGCGCGAGATCGACGTGCCGCCGGGGACGTCCGCCTTCGACGACGCGACCGGCGAGCTCGTCGCGGACCTCGTCTCGGCCGGGCAGACCGCGGTGGTCGCCCGCGGCGGGCGCGGCGGCCTCGGGAACGTCCACTTCGCGACCTCGACGCACCAGACGCCCCGCCACGCGCAGAAGGGCGAGCCGGGCGTCGAGCGGTGGCTCCGCCTGGAGCTGCGCCTGATCGCGGAGATCGGCCTCGTGGGGCTCCCCAACGCCGGCAAGTCGACGCTGCTCGCGGCGCTGACCGCGGCCACCCCGAAGATCGCGTCGTACCCGTTCACCACGCTCGAGCCCAACCTCGGCGTCATGGAGCTGGGCCCGGACGACGGCCGGCGGCCCACGATCGCCGACGTCCCGGGCCTCATCGAGGGCGCGTCGGGCGGCGCGGGCCTCGGCCACGCCTTCCTCCGGCACGTCGAGCGCACGCGCGTGCTCGTCCACGTCGTGGACGGGAGCGACCCGGACCCCGAGTGGGACCACGACGTGATCCGCGGCGAGCTCGAGGCGCACGACCCCGCCCTCCTCGAGAAGCCGCATGATCGTGGTCTTCAACAAGATGGACCTCCCCGCGGCGGTCGAGCGCTGGCCGGCCTTCCGCGACGCCCGGGCCGCGGACGGCCTCCCGTGCGTGGCGGTGAGCGCCGACGCGGGGACGGGCCTCGACGACCTCCGCGCGCTCCTCGCCGTCGCGCTCCCGGCGGAGGGGGACGAGACCGACGCCCGAGCCGTCCGGGGTCGTCGTCCATCGGCTCGAGAGCCTGCGCGACGGCTTCTCCATCACGCAGGAGGAGGACGGCGCCTGGCGCGTCACGGGGCGCCGGATCGAGCGGATCGCCGTCCAGACCGACTTCGAGGTCGAGGAGTCCGCGCAGCGCTTCCAGCGCGACCTCGACAAGCTCGGGGTCGACGCCGCCCTCCGCCGCGAGGGGATCGAGGCGGGCGACGTCGTCCGGATCGGGAAGGCGGAGCTCGTCTGGGGCGGCGAGGCGTGGGAGGAGGACGAGTGACCGACGGGCGCACGGACGCCGCCGCGGCGGCCCCGACCGCCGTCCCCTCCGCCGTCCGGTCCGATGCTCCCCACGCGGCGACGATCCCCGCCGCCGCCCGTCCCGTCCCCGCGATCCCCGGCCGCACCGGGATCCTCGGCGGGACGTTCGACCCGATCCACCTCGGGCACCTCGCGATCGCCGAGGAGGTGCGGGAGGCGCTCGGCCTCGAGGCCGTCCTCTTCCTTCCCGCCGGCATCCCGCCGCACAAGCCCGGCCGCCGGATCGCGCCCGCGACCGACCGGGTCGCGATGGTCGAGGCCGCGATCGCGGGCAACCCCGCCTTCCGCCTGAGCCGCGTGGAGGTGGACCGTCCGGGACCGTCGTTCGCCGTGGACACGCTCGACGCGATCGCCGGCGCGGCGCGCGCCGCGGGCCGCGAGCCCGACCTCTGGTGGATCATGTCGGCCGAGGCCTTCGCCGACATCCGGGCCTGGCGCGAGCCGGAGCGCTTCATCGCGTCCTGCCGCGTGGCCCTGGTGCCCCGCCCGGGCGCGCCCCGACCCACACCCGCGATGGGCGGAGGAGCCTCCTCGCGGGCGCGGGCGACCGGGTCGTCGTGGTCGACGGGCCCGAGCTCGGCGTATCCTCCTCGCTCATCCGCGAGCGCGCGGCCGCGGGCAGGTCGATCCGCTACCTCGTCCCGCGACGCCGTCGCCGCGTACATCGACGCACATGACCTCTACGTGGACCCAGCAGGGAGGACCGACCGACCGTGACCGAGCCCGCAGCCCCCGACGCCCCCAGGACGGACGGCCTGCCGCGACGGGAGGCGCCTGCGTCGCCCGCCCGCCGATGGCCCGACGCCGCTCGACGTGGCGCACCTCGCCGTCGAGGCGGCCGAGGACAAGAAGGCGGCGGACATCGTCCTCCTCGACGTCACCGGGCTCACGTCGATCGCCGACTACTTCGTCATCTGCTCGGGCGGGAGCGAGCGCCAGCTCGCGGCGATCGCCGAGGCGATCACCGAGAGGGTGGAGGCGGCCGGGTGGAGCGCGCTCTCCCACGAAGGGTCGGCGCTCTCGCACTGGGTCCTCGTGGACCTGGGCTCCGTCGTCGTCCACGTCTTCGCGCCGCCGGAGCGCGACTTCTACCAGCTCGAGCGCCTCTGGTCGGAGGCGAAGACGGTCGTCCGCGTCCAGTAGCGGCGGGTCGTCGCTGTGGGCACGGTCCACCGCGGTCGCGGCCGGCCGGGCGTCCTCGTCGTCGCGTCGTACCGCCGGACCACCCGCGTGACGTACCAGTGGACCCGTACCAGCGGGTCATTCGCCGCGGGCGCCGCCGGTCCCTACGATCGTCCGTGACGGCCGCAGGTGTCGCGGGCGACGAGCGCGAGGTGGCCACATGTCCGTCCACCGGGATCACTGCCCCGAGTGCGACCGGCCGCCTGTACGAATCCCGATTCGACACCACGTTCCGCTATCCCGACGGGTCGGAGCGCCTCTGTCTCGACCTGGTCGGCGGCCTCTGCCAGCCCTGCAACCAGCTCTACGTGGACCCCGACCTGATCGACATGCTCGACCTGCGCCGGGGCCGCTGCGTCTTCGCGATCGAGAGCGACGCGGTCCTCTCCGGCCGCGCGGCCGGCTTCGCCGACTGACGCTCCGTCAGCGGGGTGCGACCCGCTCGACGATCCAGAGGACGAGCGTCAGCCGCTGCGCCCGCTCGCTCGACGGTCCCCTCGCCCTTCATCGCCGCGTCCACCGCGAGCAGCCCGTCGAGCGCCGCGGCGATCTCCTCGCCCGTCCAGGCGGCGCGCCTGTCGCTGGAGGTTCCCGACCCGCCAGTCGAGCGTGGACGGCTCTCCCTTCCACTCGAGCGCCTTCGCGATCTCCTTCGGCTTCGCCCCGGCGCCGGCGAGGTCCACGGCGATCGCCAGCTCCCGCAGGCGCCGGTGGATGCCGCACGACGAGCACCGGCCCGGGCACCGACGCGGACGCCCGCTCGAGCAGGCGGATCGCCTGCTGCGCACGCCGCGCGCCGATCGCGTCGAGGAGATCGAAGACCGAGGCGGGGAGCCGCTCCGCGACGAGCGCGCGCACGTCCTCGACGGAGACCTCGGCGTCCTCGCGGTAGAGGCCGAGCTTCGCGAGCTCCGCGGCGGCCTCCGCCGCGAGCCCGCGGCGATCCACGTCGCGCGTCCGCTCCTGCCCGCCGAGCCGCTGCGCCAGCTCACGCGCGGCGCCGCGCCCGAGGCGGACGCCCATCCCGGGCGCGGTCTCCGCGATCCACCGCTCGAGGTCGGCCGGGAGCCGCACGGAACGCACCTGGCCCCCGACGGCCTTCACCGCCTTGTCGAGCGCCGCCGCGCCGGCGCGGGGCTTGCCCGAACTCGTCCGCCATCGCGAGGAGCGCGAGGACGTTGCCGTCCGCGACCAGCCCGATCGCGTCGAGCAGCGCGCGGCCCGAGGCGTCCGGTCTGGAGCAGGGCCGGCGCGTCCGCGACGATGACCAGCGCCCCGCCGCCGAAGAGCGATCCGGTCGCGACGGACTCGAGGACCGTCGCGGCGCGCTCCTCCGCGAGCGCCGCCGGCCGCGAGACCCCGACGACGCGCACGGTGCGGAGCGACGCCGGGTCCGCGACCTCCGCGGCGAAGCGCCGCGCCTCGCGCTCGATCCCGAACGCGTCGTCGCCGGTGACGAGGATGACGGGCGTCGTCGCCGTGCCGGTCACGTCCGGCCCTCGCGCGCCGAGGGCCGCCGGTCCGGGCCGCGCGCGGCCTCGCGGCCGCCGCGCGTCGCGGGCCGCGGCGAGCGCGCGGACCCGTCCACCGGAGGCGCCGGACGTCCTCCGGCCGGACGCCGGCGCGCGCGCATACGGCGGCCTCGAGCGCGTCGGCGCCGGCGCGCATCCGCTCCCGCGCCGCGCATGCGCCGGCGTCCGCCGGGTCGACCGGGTAGCGGCGGTCCCACGACGCGAATCGCGCCGCCATGGGCTCGAGCCGCTGGCCGGCGCGCTTGTCCGCGTACGCCACGATCCGGACGGCGTCGGGGGCGGCGAGGAGCCGTTCGCGCCTCGCCGGGCTCGGCGAGGAGCGTCACCGCATGCGCGGCGACCGCCGGGCCGAGCTCCGGGTGCCCACGCCGCGCGAGCCATGCCGACGAGCCGGCGCCGTGCGGCAGCGCGGCGATCGTCGCGTCGTCACGCAGCGAGCTTGTCGACGTCGTGGAGGAGCGCGGCCGCCTCCACGAGCCGGGCGTCCACCGGCCGCCCGGCCGACGCGGTCCGTGCCGCGAGCCACCCGGCGATCTCGGCGACGGCGCGCACGTGCCGAAGGAACCACGGTGGCGGATCGAGGGAGAGGAGGAGCGCCGCCGACTCGACGCGCCCGGGGACGGTCATCCCGGCGATGGTATCCGAGCCCACCGCTCCCCGGCCCGGCGTTCCCCGCGGACCGTCCATCCGGCCGGCCTCGAACGATGCGGTCACGGTCCCGTCGCGGTCGGTCCGCAGGACGGTCGCGCCGTGGGCGGCGAGCCGGGCGAGCGTCGGCGGGCTCGGGTGCCCGTACGTGTTGCCGGCGCCGACCGAGATCGATGGCGACGTCCGGCGTGAGCGCCGCGAGCAGGGCGTCGGACGACGCGGTGCGGCTCCCGTGGTGGGCCACCTTGTACAGCGCGACGTGCGGGAGCCCCCGCGCGACGAGCATGGGGTCGACCGCGTCCTCCGCGTCGCCGGAGAGCAGGAACCGGACGCCCGCCGCCTCCCCGAGGAGGACGACCGACGTGTCGTTCACGGCCCGGCCGTCGTCGCCCGCCCGCCCCGAGACGGTCCCGCCGTCGGGCCAGAGGACGCGTGAGGCGGATCCCGTCCACCGCCAGGTGGTCGCCGGTCGCGACGCGCGACGACGGGATCCCGCGATCGACGAGGCCGTCCGCCCAGGCCGCCCAGCCCGGCCCGCTCCCCTCGAGCCCCGAGCCCACGACACGCCCGATCCGGTACCGGCCGAAGAGGCCGGCGAGCCCCGCCGCGTGGTCCTCGTGCGGGTGCGTGACGACGACGAGGTCGATGCGCCGGTCCCAGGGGGGAACGCGCGCGTCCAGGGCGGCGACGAGACGGTCCGGGTCCGGCCCTCCGTCCACGAGGGCGCGGCCGCCGCGCTCGCCGGTGAGGAGGATCGCGTCGCCCTGTCCCACGTCGAGGACCTCGAGGCGGGCACGGCCGTCCGCGGCGCGGGCCGCGCCGATGAGGAGGCCCGCGGCGAGGACGGCGACGACGAGCGCGACGAGGCGGACGCGCCTGCCGGAGCGCCCGCCCGCCGGCCGCGCGGGCCGTGCGGCGCCGGGTCGTGCCCGGACCGCCTTCGCCGATCCGCCCGTCGTGGCGGCGTCCCCGCGAGGGCTCGTCGCCGCTCGCGACCCGGCCGCCTGCCCCTCCCGCCCGCGACCCGGCCCGCGGCAGGGCCCCCGACGCGGCGCGCACCGCCCGTCGTCCCCGGGCGGTGCCGAAGACGGCGAGGCCGATGGCGGCGACCAGCGCGAGACCCGCGTCCCACGGCGTCCCCGACCGTCGACGCTCGCGAACGGGACGCGCGCGCCGGCCGACGCGATCGCCCACGATCGCACCGAACGTGACCCATGCGGGGATCCCGGCGATCGACGCGACGGCGGCGGGGAGGCCGGCGACCGGCGCAAGGCCGCCGGCGAGCGCCACGGCCCCGGCCGCCATCGCCGGCGCCACGATCGGCGCGACGACGAGGTTCACCGCCGGCGAGACCAGCGAGACGCGTCCGAACCCGGCGAGGACGAGCGGGAGCGTGGCCGCCTGCGCGGCGAGCGAGACGCCGAGCGTCTCGGCCAGCCACGGGTGGACGGTTCGGCCACGGATCGTCCGCAGGCGCTCGGTCAGCGGCGTGCCCCAGGCGATGAGCCCCGCCGTTGCGGCGGACGAGAGCCGGAACCCCGGGTCGCTCACGGCGGCCGGATCCGCGACGAGCATCGCGAGCACCGCCCACGCGAGGGCCGTCGCGGCCGCCGTGGCTCGCCCCGACTCGCGGGCCGCCATGACGTCGCGGCCATGAGCGCGGCACGGATCACCGGTGGCGACGCGCCGACGAGCGCGACGTACAGGCGATCACGGCGAGCGTGACCGCCGTCCGGCGGCGCCTGCCGAGCCGCCGCAGCGCGACCGCCAGGGCGGCGGCGACGATCGCGATGTTCCAGCCCGAGATCGCCACGACGTGGCTCAGGCCGGTGGCGACGAAATCGGCCGTCACGTCCCGCTGCACCCGCTCGCGGAGCCCGAGGAGGACGCCCGCCGCGAGCCCGCCCGCCGGCTCGGGGACGGCGGCGCGGAGCGCGCGGTCGGCACCCTCGCGGATCCCGGCGAGGAACGCGCCGGGCCCGGCCTCCGCCCTGGCGAGCGTGAGCGTCCGCGCGTCGAGCGTCCCCGCGATCCCGCGCGTCGACGAGCGAGCGGCCGTACGGGTCGTCGCCGGGCGTCCGCGCGCGGCCCGTGACCGCGACGCGCGTCCCGGCGGCGACCTCCGGATACCGGGGCGCACGGACGTCGAGGACGAGCGAGGGATCGTCGATGGCGACCACGAAGCGCTGCTTCCCGTCGCGCGGCGCGGAGACCGAGACGACGCGGCCGACGCCGTCGATGCGGTCGGGGAGCGGGCCGGCATCCGCGGGAGCCGTGGCCGCGCCCAGCGCGGCGCGCCCGGCGATGAGTGCGGCGCCGACGAGGATCGCAACGGGCGCGCCCGGCCCAGGGCGGATCGCGCGAGGAGCGCCGGCGAGCCGTGCGAGGAGCACGATCCCGGCGAGCACCAGGCCGGCCGCCGCGCACGCCCGCGCGTCCGGGGACAGCGCCGCCACGACGAGCGCGGCCGCCACGGCCCCGAGCGCGGCGCGGACCGCCCGCGTCACGGCCCGACGGTGACGAGGCCCTCGATCTTCGCGAACGTCGCCGCGGAGACGACCTTCCTGTCGCGCAGGTCCGCGACGCTCGCGAACGGAGCGGCGGCGCGCGCGTCGATGATCTTCTGCGCCGTCACCGGCCCGATCCCGGGCAGGGCGTCGAGCTCCGTCGCGGAGGCGCGGTTGAGGTCGACGAGCCCCGCGGCGCGCCCTGCGGCACCGCCGGCTGACCCGCCGTCCGCCGGGATCGCACCGCCGGTCGAACCGCCCACCGCTGTACCGGCCGCAGGTGACGCGGCACCCGCACCGTCCGTCACCGGCTCGCCGACGACCGGGACGCGGACGCGGTCCCCGTCGGCGACGCGCGCTGCGAGGTTCAGGAGCGCCGCCGCGCGCGGGACGTCCACGGATGGCGCGTATCCGCCCGCCGCGGCGATCGCATCGCCGACGCGCGACCCGTCCGCGAGACGGACGATGCCGGGCCGCGCGACGGCGCCCTCCACGTCCACGAGGACCTCCGCGGCCGCCGCGCCGGCGGCCACGGCCGCCGTCCCGGCCATGCCGCTCCCGCCCGCGGCCGTGCCCGCCGCCCCACCCGTGCCGGGGCTGCCCATGGCGACAGCACCGGGCGGACCGGACGCCGCCGCGTCCACGACGACCGCGGACGCGCCCGGCGATGCGACGACAAGGACGACCGCAGCCGCGATCACGGCACCCGTCGCGGCGGCGAGCACGAGCGGGACGAAGCGCGGCGCCGCGTCCAGGACCGTGCCGCTCTCGGATCTCTCCGATCCGGTCCGGGCCGGGCGGGCGCCCGGGAGGCCGCGACCGTCCGTGCCGAGGGCGACCCCGGCCGATGTGCCGGCCCATGTGCCGCCACCCGCATGCCCGGGCGGCCGGCCCGTCTCGTCCTCGCCGGCCGTGGTTGCATCGGGCGTCCCGAACGTGCGCCAGGCGGCGCGCGGCTCGTCCATCGCGGCTCCCCGGCGGGCCCGTGGTCGGGCCGGCAGCGCGGCCCGGTGCGTCGGCGAGGGATGGCGTCCGCCGCGGGCGGGGGCAGGTGCCCGCGGTAGACGACCGCGGTCAGTCTCGCGGATGGCGGTCGACCGACGATGACCGCCGGATCACCGGGCGATCGACGACGGCCCCGGCCACGTCGTCGATCGCCACGGGCGCCCGCTCCGTCGCCTGCCTCCCGGTCGGCTCCCGGTCGGCTCCCGGTCGGCTCCCGGTCGGCTCCCGGTCGGCTCGCGTGGGCGCCCGTAGGATCCTCCGGCCTACCCCTTCTGGAGGAGCGGCAGGACCTCGGTGGCGAGCCGCGTCATCGACTCCTCGTCGTGCGGCGCGGGGAAGCCGGCGATGAGGTGCCGGTACCCGATCTCCGGGTAAGGCGCGAGCATCTCCGCGACCTGCTCGGGCGTGCCGACCGGCTGCGCCTCCCAGAGCTTCGCCCCGCCGTTCTCCTCGAACGTCCGCTCGAAGACGCGCTGCGCCTCGGCCGCCGAGTCGCGGATGAAGACCGTCCCGATGCCGGTCGTCCGCTCGATCTCCGACGGATCGCGTCCCACCGCCTCGCAGTGCCGGAGCAGGACGGCCTCCTTCTGCCGGACCGCCTCCACGCCGCCGCCCACGTTGTTCGCGTCGGCGTACTTCGCGACGAGCTTGAGGGTCACCTGCTCGCCGCCGCCGCCGACGAGGATCGGAAGGCGTTCCTGGATCGGGAGCGGGTCGTTCCGGACGGCCGTGGTCCGGTACCGCGGGCCCGTCGCCGTCGGCTCCTCGCCGCGGAGCATCCCGCGCATGATCGGGAGGGCCTCGCCGAGCCACCGCAGGCGCTCCGGCGGGCCGTCGCCGAACTCGATGCCGAACGCGTCGTGCTCCGTCCGGAACCACGCGGCGCCGATCCCGAGATACGCGCGGCCGGCGCTCTGGAGGTCGAGCATCGTCGCGAGCTTGGCGGTGAGCGCGGGCTCGCGGAAGGTGTTCGCGCCGACCATCAGCCCGATCCGGACGCTCTCGGTCGCCGCCGCCCACCCGGCGAGCGTCATCCAGCCCTCGAGGATCGGGCCCTCGTGCGACCCGACGATCGGGTACAGGTGGTCCCACGTCCAGAGGGAGTAGTACCCGAGCCGGTCCGCGCGCATGCCGGCCTCGCGCATCGACGGCCAGTCCGTGTACTGGTTCCAGCAGTTGGCTCCGAGCCTGACGTCGTTCAACTCACGCTCCATTCGATCCGGGGAGTCCCACGGTGAAGCCTCGGTCACTCCTGCGTGACGATGTCGACCGAGATCTCCACCGCCGGGACCGTCCCCCTGTTCTCGAGCCAGTGGGTCGTGTTCCGGTCCTCGGGCCAGCCGACGCCGGGCCCGTACTCGATCGCAACCCCGCCTCGATGGTCGGTGATCGTCCCCTGCAGGATGTAGACGATGCCCGGCCTGCCCTTGTGGTCGTGGACCGGGCCGAAGACGCCTCCCGGCTCGATGGTCACCATGCGCATCCGCAGCCGGCGCCCTGCCATGCCCTCGATCTCGAGGGCGAGGTCGACCGTCGACAGCTCCTCGACCGCGATGCCGCGGGTCTCGGGCGCCACCCTCTCGTCGCTCATCGTGCTGCCTCATGCTCTTGACGGGCCCATCTCGATCGGGCCCCGGTGGTCGTCCCCGTCACGGCGCTTTCGGCGCGGTGACGGGCTTCGGCTTCGCCGAGAGGACGAACTGCTCCCGGCAGTACTGGCGGACGGCGTCTGCGGTGAACCACGCGGGCGCGGCGCCCGGTCCCGCCCAGCGCGCGACGCACTTCGCGGAGACGGGGTCGGCGAAGTGACCGACGATCCTCACCCACTTGCCGACGAACGGCCTGAAGGGACACGACGCCGGGTCGGTGGCCACGGTGGCGCACGCCCCGAGCTTCGGCGGGATGCGCACCTTCAGCCACGCGAGGGCCGCGTCCTCCGTGATCGTCCCGCTCGCGAGGACCATCCCGGCCGACCCGTCGTCGACGAGCCACGCCGGCCCTCCGACCCACCGTCGTTCCGTCGGCGAGACGACCGGGGCGGGCACGAGGCCCGTCACCGCGATCGTCCGGTCGCCGAGGCAGGCCACGAGCCGATCCGTCGCGAAGTGCGAGAGCTCGAGCACGGTGTACGGGGCGGTGGGGCAGACGTACGGCTCGGTGACGACGAACGCCTGGACGACCAGCTGCTGGCGGCAGTAGGCGATGGCCGAAGGGGTGGGGAGCGGGGGGCCGTCCACGACGGTGCCGGTGCACGTCGCGGAGGCAGGGTCGCCGTAGCGGGCCGTGAACCGGAGGACCTGGCCCGCGTAGCGGGCGACGGAGCAGCCGCTCGCCGAGGTCGTGTCGTCCGTCATGCACGTGCCGATCGTCGGCGGCAGCCGGAGGTCGAGGACGTTCGCGGCGGTCCAGGCGGCCTCCGCGGCGGCGTCGGCGAACGTCGGCCGCGGCCCGGTCGCCACGCTCATCCCGTACCGCGAGATCCCCTGGGACGGGGAGATCGCGCCGGTCTTCGCGTCGACCTCCACGAGGCCGCCGGAGAGCCAGCTCGGCGAGATGAACGCGCTGCGCGACCCGCCGCACCCGGCGCAGGCCCGGGGGGTGAAGTACGCGTCGAACGTGACGTGCGGGACCTCCGCGGCCGCGAGGCACGCGATCATCCGGTCCGCGCCGAGCGCGATGATCGTCTCGAAGGGGACCCGCCCGTCCGTCAGGTCCGGACAGCCGGACGGGGGCGGCGAGGCCGCCGCCGCCTCCGCGGCCGCCTCGGCTCCCGCTGCCGCTGCGGTCGACGCAGGGCCGGGCCCGGCCATGTGGTCGGCGGCGAGCGCCCCGGTGGTGGTGAGGAGCATCGCGGTCGCGAGAAGCGCGGTCGCGATGACCGCGGCGAGCGCGGCAGGACGATTTGACATGGCGCGCCGTGACCGGGAAAGCATTGCGGGCCCCGGCCGTGAGGCCGGGGCCCGCGACCGTGGGGCGCCGCGGGGCGCCGCGGGGCGCCGGGTCAGGGGTTCTTCGGGGCCTTCGCCGCGACGGGCTTCGCCGAGATGACGAACTGCTCGCGGCAGTACTGGCGGATGTAGTCGGGGGTGAAGTAGGTGTCCTTCGGCGCGGGGCTCGTCCAGGTGGCCTTGCACGTCGCCGAGAGCGGGTCCGCGAAGTGGCCGAGGATCTTCACCCACTTCCCGGCGAACCTCTTGAAGGGGCAGCTGGCGGGGAGGTCGCGCTCGTGTCGCAGGCGCTGAGTTTCGGCGGGATGCGCACCAGTGCCACGCGGCGCCGTCGGCGGTCCCGTTCGCCAGGTTCATCCCGGTTCCCCATTCCTGCACGAGCCATGCCGGGGTCCCGCTCCAGAGCGAGCCGCGTCCGCCGGACTCGGCCGGGACGTAGGCCGTGATCGCGATCGTCCGCGAGCCGAGGCAGGCGACGAGGCGGTCGTCCGTGAAGCTGCTGAGCTGGCCGATCGTGTACGGCTGGGTCGGGCAGAAGCGTGGCGCGGTGACGACGAACGAGTCCACGACGAGCTGCTGCTCGCAGTAGGTCTTGACGGCCGCAGCGGGAAGCGGCGTCCCCTCTCGGCGGGGCCCGGGTAGTTGTAGCTCGTGCCCTTGCACGTCGACGCGGCCGGATCCTGATAGCGCGCAGTGAAGCGCAGGTATTGGTCGGCGTACCGGCCGATTCACTCGGGCCCGGTCCCGTTCGTCGCGCAGGAGCCGAGACCGGGCGGCAGGCGGAGGTCGAGCACGTTCGCGGCGGTCCACGCCTGCCGCGGCGGCGTCACCCCCGAGGTCGGGCTGGGGGCCGGTCTCGACCCGCATCCCCAAGGTGCCGATCCCGACCGACGAGGTGAT
>CAWJQZ010000050.1:0-48494 GCA_963844945.1 uncultured Chloroflexia bacterium | reverse complement strand
GCGCAGAACCCGGGAGAAGCCGCGCAGGCGCGCGCCGCCGCTGGGTCGCGCACGCTCGAAGTCGTGGCGCTTCCCGCAGCGCTCGCAGAACATCTCGGTGATCGTCTGGGTCATCGACCCCCCGTCGATCTTCCTCCGACACCGCCACGGGCCGACCGGTGTCACGTTCCGGGCCCGTCCAGCGAGCGTACACCGGATCCCGTGGATCGGGTCCGCGACGATGGTCCCGCGGGCCTCGACCGGCGGTCCTGCCGACCTCTGCTAGACTCCGGGCGGCCTATGCGCCCCCTTTCCTTCCTCGAGCGGTCGATCGAGCGCGTCTTCGAGCGCTCGTCCGCACGCATCTTCCGTGCCCCCGTCCACCGCGTCGTCGTCGAGCGGCGTCCGAGCGCGCCATGGAGGAGCGGCGCCGGCGCGTCGGCGACAGGGTGGTCGTCCCCGATGCCTTCCTGGTCGAGCTTCGCCCGGCCGATCTCGACGCCCTTGCGTCCGAGGCGGGCGGCCCCGAGGAGTCGCCGGCTCGCTCGCGGGCTCCGCGCTGACGTTCGCGCGCGCCCACGGCTACACGATGCGCGACCTCCCGACCGTGACGGTCGTCCCCGAGCCGGACGCCCCCGCGGGGGACGCACGCGTCGCGGCCATCGACGCGAGGACCCCTCCGGGTGCGCGCGGTGCGGCCGGAGGACGGCGATCGCGGGTACCCGAGGGCACGATGGTCCTCGAGGTGCCCCGCCCGCCGGCCGTCCGCGCCACGCTCGCGATCCGCGAGCCGGGCGCCCCGGTCCGCACCATGGCGATCGGCGACACCCCGGTGGTCATCGGCCGGGACGCGGCCTGCGACGTCGTCCTCGCGGACCCGCGGGCCTCGCGCCAGCATGCGCGGATCGCATCGCGATCGGGCTTCCTCGTCCTGTCGGACCTCGGCAGCACCAACGGCACCTTCGTGCGGGACGAGCGGATCGCGGAGATCGCGCTCGGGCCGGGAGATATCGTCACGATCGGCGACTCGACGATCGAGGTGGGGCGCGCCCCGGCGGCTCAGGCCGGCGCTCGGTGGAGGAGTCGCGCTGATGGACCCCTTCGTCCTGGCGCTCTGGGCGGTCCGGATCGCCCTGATCGCCCTGATCTGGCTCTTCCTCGTCGCCGTGGCGAGGGTCCTCCTCCGCGACGTCCGGCGCGCCGCCGCGGAGCCGGGCGCGGAGCTGGGGCGCCTCGTCGTGGTCGCGTCGCCCGACCAGGAGCCTCCGGTCGGGGCGGCGTTCCCGGTCGACGCCGTGACGACGATCGGCCGGGACCTCGGCAGCACCGTGGTCGTGCAGGATGCGTTCGCCTCCGCCGAGCATGCGGTCATCACCTATCGGGGCCGCGCGTGGTTCATCGAGGACCGCGGCAGCACGAACGGCACGTACATCAACGGCAGCCTCGTCGAGGGCGTCGTCCCGCTCGCGGTCGGCGATGAGGTCCAGGTCGGCCGCGTCCGGATGCGCCTCGAGCGGGGACGCCGGTGACGGCCGCCGCGGCGGTGGCGCCGCGCGGCATCGCCCGCTTCCGACCCCGGACGCGCCGGCGCGAGGCGCTCCTCCTCGTCCTCGTCTACGTCGTCCTGGCGGCGGGCGGCCTCTCCCTCGGGATGACGCGGACCGGCGCCGCGTCCGTGGAGGGCTGGCGCCTCCTGGTCGTCTACGGGGTCGCGCTCGCGCTCGTCCACCTCGCGCAGGTCCTCGCCGGCCGCCGCACCGACCAGGTCCTCCTCCCGACGATGGGCATGCTGGGCGGGCTGGGGCTCCTCCTCATGATCCGGCTCCCGCAGGACTACGTGACGCAGGACATCGGGTCCGTCCACCTCGGCCTCGCGGAGCTGCAGGCCCTCTGGCTCTGCCTCGGCCTCACGATCGTGGGCGTGCTCGCGGTCGTGGTCCGGTCCGACGCGTGGCTCCGCATGTACAAGTACACGTGGGCCCTCGCCGGGCTCGGGCTCCTCGCTCTCACCTTCGTCTTCGGGGTGGACGAGGGCGGCGCGCGCCTGACGCTCGTCGTCGGCCCGTTCAGCGGCCAGCCGTCCGAGCTCCTGAAGGTGATCCTCGTCGTCTTCCTCGCGGGATACCTCGCGGAGTACCGGCCGCTCCTCGCGACCGAGCGGACCCGGCTCGGCCCGATCAGCCTCCCGCCGCTCCAGTACCTCGCACCGATGCTCGCGATGGTCGCGCTCGGGATGGGCGTGGTCATCGTCCAGCGGGACCTGGGCGCGGCCCTCCTGTTCTACGTCGTCTTCCTCACCCTCCTGTACATCGCCACGGGGCGCGCCTCGTGGGCCGTGCTCGGCGTCGCTCCTCGGCGTCATCGCCGCCGTCGCGCTCTACCTCGCCTTCCCCCACGTCCGGGAACGCGTCTCCGTCTGGCTCGATCCCTTCGCCGACCCGCTGGGCTCGGGGTTCCAGATCGTCCAGGCGCTCCACGCGTTCGCGCGGGGCGGGATCTTCGGCGTCGGGCTCGGGGCGGGGCTCCCGGAGATCGCGGGGAGGCTCCCGGTCCCGGCGGTCCACACCGACTTCCCGCTCGCCGCGTTCGGGGAGGAGATCGGGCTCGCGGGCGTCCTCGGCATCCTCGCCCTGTATCTCGTGGTCCTGGAGCGGGGCCTGCGGATCGCCGCGGCCGCGGCCGACCCGTTCCGCGCGCTCCTCGCCGCCGGGCTCGCGCTCGTGATCGGCCTCCAGGCGCTCGTCATCGCGGCGGGCGACCTGCGGATCATCCCGCTGACCGGCATCACGCTCCCGTTCATCAGCTATGGGGGCTCGTCGCTCCTCGCCAACTCGCTCGTGGTGGGCCTGCTGCTCGCGCTCTCCGACCGCGGGATCGAGCCGCCCCCACCGCCGCGCACGCGCGGGCCGATCGTCCGCGCACTGCGACGGAGGGGCGCGTGAGCGGCCGGGACCCGGGGCTCGGGAAGAGCCTCGCACGCACGATGCTCGTCGCGATCCTGGCGGTCGCGGTCGTCGGCGTGGGCGCGACCTACTGGCAGGTCGTGGAGGCCCAGCGGCTCACCAGCTCGCCGGACGACGCGGCGAACATCGCGGCGGCACGGACGGTGGTCCGCGGGATCATCCGCGATCGCGACGGCCGCGTCCTCGCCGCGAGCAAGCGCGACCCGAACGGCGAGCCGTATCGCGTCTATCCGACCGACGCGATGACCGCCATCGTCGGCTACGCGTCGCGGAAGTACGGGAGCGCCGGGATCGAGCGGACGTTCGACGCCGAGCTCACCGGGCGCCGCGACCCCGACCCGATCCAGGACATCCTCGACCACCTGGACCCCTCGCGGACCAAGAAGGGGAACGACCTCCGCACGTCGCTGTCGCTCCCGCTCCAGAAGCTCGCGGTGCAGCTGCTCGGCGACGACAAGGGCGCGGTCGTCATGCTCGACCCGAAGACGGGCGAGGTGCTCGTGGACGTCTCGACGCCGACCTACGACCCGAACCTCATCGCGGACCCCTCGGCGGACCCCGCGTACTTCGCCGCGCTGCGGAAGGACCCGGACTCACCCCTCCTGCCGCGCGCCACGCTCGGCCTGTACGCGCCCGGGTCCACCTTCAAGATCGTGACCGCGGTCGCCGCGCTGGCGTCGGAAGCCATCACGCCGACGACGACCTTCAAGCAGCAGCCGCCGGCGGAGAAGACGGGCCTCCTGGTGGACGGGTATCGGGTGAAGGACGGGCACCACGACTTCACCCAGCCGAAGCCGCTCGCCCTTGCCGAGGCGACCGAGGTCTCCTGCAACATCTTCTTCGCGCTCGCCGGGCTCGCGACCGGCGGAGCCGAGCTCGCGGCCCGCGCGGCCGCGATGGGATTCGGCGGCCCCATCCCGTACGACGTCCCCACCGAGACGAGCCAGGTGACGAACGGCACGGGGAGCGCGCCCGGAGGCTTCACGGACGACGTGGAGCTCGCGAACGCGTCGTACGGGCAGGGCCAGGTGCTCGCGACCCCGCTCCAGATGGCCCTCGTCGCAGCCGCCGTGGCGAACGACGGCGTGATCATGCGGCCGCGTGCCGTGACGGCCGTCGTCTCGCCGGACGGCGCCGTGACCGAGCGCCCGGCCGAGGTCTGGCTGCGCGCGTTCGGGGCGGACGTCGCGAAGCCGGTGAAGGCGGCGATGACCCTCGCGGTGGAAGGGGAGCACGGCGCCCTGTTCACGAGCGGCGCGAAGGTGCCCGGCGTGCTCACGGCCGGCAAGTCCGGGACGGCCGAGATCGGCGGCACCGGCGAGCCGAACTCGTGGTTCATCGGGTTCGCGCCGGCCGACGACCCGCAGATCGCCATCGCGGTCGTCGTGGAGCACGGCGGCAGCGGCGCCTCCCGGGCCTCGCCGATCGCCGGGAAGCTCATGCGCGCGTACTTCGCGCAGGCCGCGAAGTGAGCGGGACCCCGGAGGGCCGGGACGCCGGAGGGCCGGGCGCCGACGAGGCGGGGGAGCGGCGCCCGATCGTCGAGCGGATCGGGCTCGCTGCCATCGCCGCCGTGCTCGGCGCGCTCTTCGTCTTCGTCGCCGTCGTCTCCTGGATCGGCGGGGAGGCGTTCCTCTCGTTCATGGGCGTGCTCGGCGCCGGCGTCACGATCTGGCTCGCCGCGCGGACCCTCCTCGGCCGCTGAAGGACCCGTCCGGAACCGGTTCTGCGGTTCGGACGTACCATGCGTATCCGTGCGGCGCACGCGGGCCAGCGTCCCGCTCGCGCGCACCCGCACCCGCCCGCAGGGGGAGGCAGACGAGTGCCCCAGATCCAGGAGTCCGGCGAGCGAGCGCTCGCGAACGTCGAGCGCGTCATCGTGGGCAAGCACCGCGAGGTGCGCCTCGCGCTCGTCGCCCTGCTGTGCCGCGGCCATGTCCTCATCGAGGACGTCCCGGGGACGGGCAAGACCGTCCTCGCCAAGGCGATCGCGAAGAGCCTGGGCTGCTCGTTCCGGAGGATCCAGTTCACGCCGGACCTGTTGCCGTCCGACGTGACCGGCCTCTCGATCTACAACCAGAAGACGCACGAGTTCGAGTTCCGCGCGGGCCCGATCATGGCGCAGGTCGTCCTCGCCGACGAGATCAACCGTGCGACGCCCAAGACCCAGTCGGCGCTCCTCGAGTGCATGGAGGAGCGGCAGGCGACGATCGACGGCGTGACCTACCTGATGCCGGACCCGTTCCTCGTCATCGCGACGCAGAACCCGATCGAGTACGAGGGGACCTTCGCCCTCCCCGAGGCGCAGCTCGACCGCTTCATGCTGAAGATCCGGATGGGCTACCCGGGCCCGGCCGAGGAGATGCTCATCCTCGACGAGCAGAAGCGCGTCCACCCGCTCGACACGATCGAGCCGGTCCTCTCCGCCGATGAGCTCCGCGCGATGCAGGCCGCCGTCCGCGAGGTCTACGTGGACCCGCAGGTCAGCGACTACATCATCCGGCTCGTCGGTGCGACGCGGACGCACCCCGACGTCTACCTCGGCGCCTCGCCGCGCGGGTCGATCGCCCTCTACCGGGCGAGCCAGGCGCTCGCCGCCCTGCGGGGCCGCGACTACGCGATCCCCGACGACGTGAAGGAGCTCGCCGGGCCCGCGCTCGGGCACCGCGTCATCGTCAAGACCAGCTCCACGGTGCGCGACGTGGACTCCGGGCAGGTGGTCCGGGAGGTGGTCGACTCGATCCCGGTCTCCTCGGACCGCATCCCCGTCCGCGCGGGCGGGCCGCGGGAGATCGATCGCGAGGCGGCCGCCGGCTGAGCCGGGCCACGGGTCGCGTCCGCCATGCTCCGCCGCATCCCGCTCATCGTCATCGCGACGGTCGTCGTCGTCGCCGCGCTGTCCACGGGGCTGCCGTTCCTGTTCTTCCTGGTCTACCTCGGGATCTTCGTGGGGCTGGGCAGCTACGTCGTGACGCGGGTCGGGCTCACCGACCTCGAGGCCGGATTCGCGGTCGCGCAGGTCCACGGCCACGTCGGCGACCAGCTCCGCGCCACCGTCACGGTGCGCAACGCGGGCCGTCTGCCGAAGCTCTGGCTGGAGACCTACAACCCCTCCGACCTCCCGGTCCCGCTGCCGGGCCGGGCGCTCTCGCTCGGCCCGAGGAGCCAGCGGACGTGGAACGCGAAGGTCCCGCTCACGCGGCGCGGCCACTTCAAGGTCGACGCGCTGCGGATCCGCACGGGCGATCCGTTCGGGTTCTTCGAGTCGATGGCGAGCGTGGGCCACGGCGTGAGCGTCGTCGTCTACCCGCGGGTCGAACGGCTTCCCCTCTGGCGGCTCCCGACGGCGAACCTCGAGGGGAGCCACGCGTCCCGCGAGCGGGCGTTCCAGACGACGCCGCTCGCCACCAGCGTCCGGCCGTACGCACCCGGCGACTCGTTCAACCGGATCCACTGGAAGATGACCGCGCGGCACGGCGAGATCCAGGTGAAGGAGTTCGACCTCGAGCAGACCGCCGACGTGTGGATCTTCCTCGACCTCGACGCCGGCGTGCAGGCGGGGAGGGGGGACCGGTCGACGGTCGAGGTCGCCGTGCGCGCCGCCGCCTCGATCGCGGAGAAGGCGCTCGGGGAGAACCGCTCCGTCGCGATCACCACCAACGGCCACCACGCGGCGACGCTCCCGCCCGACCGCGGCCCCCGCCAGCGCCACAAGGTCATGCAGCTCCTCGCGGCCGTCGAGGGCGACGGGTCGGCGCCGCTCGCCGAGGCGCTCGTCGTCACCATGCCGCGCATCCGCCGCGGGACGACCGTGGTGGTCATCACCGCATCGGACGAGCCCGACTGGGTGCGTCCGCTCGCGACACTCCGGCCGAAGGGCCTGGGATGCGTCGTCGTCCTCCTCGACGCGCCGAGCTTCGCGGTCCCGCCCGCGCGTCCCGACGCGCCGCAGCCGGCCGCGGACCCCGAGGCGGAGCAGGCGGCCCGCGCGATCCGCCATCGCCTCGCGGAGTTCGACCTGCGGACCGACGTCGTCCGCGCGGACGACCGCCTGTCGGAGGCCCTCGCATGACCGCGCGGCCCGCGGCGCTGCCCGCGATGCCCTCCGCCGGCGACCTCGCGCGCCGCGTCATCGCCGGCCCGGAGGAGGGCTGGTCGAGCCTGATCCTGCTGCTCATCATGGGCCTGACGATGGCCACGTCCATCGACGACGCACGCTGGGTCCTGGGGCGCGACGAGAACACCGACTTCCTCGCGTGGATGGTCCCGGTCGCGATCGTCACCGCCTTCCTCCTGTCGCGCACCCGGTGGCGCCGGCTGACGTGCCTCGCGGCCGCCGCGATCATCGGCGTGTTCTTCATCGGCGTCGCGGTCGGCATGACGGTGGACCCGGGCGTCTCCGTGCCCGGCGGAGCCCTGCAGGCGGCCGTCCGGTCGTCCATCCAGGCCTACCTGGACCTCGTCGTCCGCGGCCGGGCGACGACGACGCAGGCCGGCCATTTCCTCGGGCTGCTCGGCATCATCGTGTGGGCCACGACGTTCTTCGCGGCGTGGTCGGTCTACCGGTACGGGAAGCCGCTCGCGGCCGTGGTCGCGGTCGGGGTCATCCTCGTCGCGAACATGTCGATCACCATCCGCGACCAGTTCTACCTGCTCGTCATCTACTCCATCGCCGGGCTCCTGCTGCTCGTCCGGGTCCGCGTCTCCGAGGAGGAGCGGGCCTGGTCGATCCACCGGATCGACGACACCTCCCGGACCGCGACGATCTTCCTGCGCGCCGGGCTCGTCTTCGTCTCGGTCGCCATCCTCGGGTCGCTGGTGCTGACGTCGACCGCCGCGTCCGCCCCGCTCGCCGCGGCGTGGGACGGCGTGGACCAGCGCGTGGTGGAGATCGGCGCGACGATCTCCCGGCTGCTGCCCGGCGGCGGGCCCGGGACGCGCGTCGGCGGGATCGTCTTCGGCCAGACCGCCGCGATCTCCGGCACGTGGGTGACCGACGACACGCTGGTCTTCACCGCGAAGGTCCCCAAGGGCGAGGCGCCCGTCTGGCGGGCCGCCGCCTACGACCGCTTCAGCGGCAGCGGGTGGTCGTGGACGCAGACGCGCGACATCCGCATCGACGCCGGCGCCTCGGTCCTCGACGGGACGGGCGAGCGCATCGACCCCGCGACCGGCCGGCGGGAGCTCGTCGTCACGATCACGCCCGCCGAGGCCGCGCCGCGGCTCATCGTCAGCCCGAACGGTCCCGCCACGATCGACCGCGCGACGCGCCTGACGGCCGTCTACGCGGCCGTGGACGCGACGCCGGCGCCGGACGGCCCGACGGACGGCTTCTTCTCGACCCTCACCGCCGCCGACGCACCGCGGCCGTACACGGTCACCGCGCTCGTCCCCGACGTCGATCCCGCGCGACCCGAAGGGCCTGACCGCGAACCGGCTGCGGGCCGCGGGGACCGACTACCCGGCGGCGATCGTCGACCTGTACGCGGGCATCGAGCCCGGGACGGTCGGCACCGAGACGCGCCTGCTGCTCGACCGGATCGAGCGGGCCAGCGGCGCGAAGAACCCGTACGACCTGGCCCGCGCCGTCGAGCGGTTCCTCCGCGACCCGGCGAACTTCACGTACGACACGGACGTCTCCGACGTCGACTGCGGTGGACGGGGCATCAGCGACTGCTTCGTCGTCTCGCGCCGCGGCTACTGCGAGTACTACGCGACGACGATGGCGCTCATGCTGCGGCTGCGGGGGATCCCGACGCGCTTCGTCGAGGGGTTCCTGCCCGGCGACACCGCCGCGAACGGCACCGAGAGCGTGCGCCGCAACCGCGCGCACGCGTGGGTCGAGGTCTGGTTCCCCGGCTACGGCTGGGTGGACTTCGACCCGACGGGCGGTGGCGTGGGCGTGGACACCAGCCTGCCGGCCGGCCCTCCCGTCGCGACGCCGTCGCCCACCCCGCGCCCGTCCGGGAGCATCGTCCCGGACGACGGCGAGCGTGATCCGCGGCGGACCGCGCCGGCGGGCGGGAGCGCGCCGCTCACGGACGTCGGCGGCGGGCTGCCCGGTCCGTTCATCCCCGTCGTCGGCGGGCTGTCGATCACCGCGATCCTCGTCCTCCTCGCCGTCGTCCTCATGCGCCGGACGCCCCAGCCCGTGGGCCCGGACGACGCCTACGCCTCGGTGACGCGGATCGCCGGCCGGCTCGGCTACGCGCCGCGGCCCGAGCAGACCGTCTACGAGTACGCGGCGACCCTCGGCGACGCCCTCCCGAGCGTCCGGCCGGAGCTCGCGATCGTGGCCGCGTCCAAGGTCGAGGCGACGTATGCGCGGCGCGAGGCCGCCCCGGACCTGATGCGGCAGCTCGCGCTCATCCGGCGCCGGCTGCGCGTCCGGCTGCTCGCCCTCGCGTTCCGGCGGCGCTCGAAGACCGGCGGCAAGGGGAGCGCGGGCCCCGGTCCGGGACCCGGCGCGGGCTAGAGGGCGCCGGGTCCGCGCACCTCGCCCGGCACGCCCTCGGCGAGCGGGACGAGGTGGTCCACGGCGTTGTGGAGCCGCAGCCACGCCCGTCCGCCGCGGATCTCCACGACGGAGATCGCCGCGAGGGCGAACGGGAACCGCCAGAACGCGTCGAGCGGCAGGTCGAGCAGCGCGAGCAGCAGGACCTTGAAGCAGCCGTCGTGGCCCACGAGCACGCCCCAGGGGACGTCGCCCCGGCCGTGGCCGTACCCGATCACGTGCGGCCGGTCGACGGAGCCCGGCGTCCCGGCGGCCGCGAGCGTCGCGAGGAGCGGGCGCAGGGCCTCACGGACGCGCCGGTCCACCTCGCCGAGCGACTCGCCTCCGGGCGCATGGGCCTCCCACGGGCGGCGTCGCCACGCGCCGAGCTCGGCCGGATACCGCTCCGCCACCTCGTCCTGCGTGAGTCCCTCCCACGCGCCCTGGTGGATCTCCGCGAGCCCGGGCACGGCGGTGACCGGGACGTCGCGCACGCCGACCGAGCGGAGCGCGGCATCGACCGCGGCCGCCGTCTCGGCCGTCCGTCGGAGCGGGGAGTGCGCGACGAAGCGCGGGGCGCCCGCGGGGACGGGCAGCGCCGGCGGCCGCTCCGGGTGGGCGATCCGCTCGCCGCCGAGCTGTGCCTGGCGGCGACCGAGCGCCGAGAGCGGCGTCTCCGACCGCCCCTGGAAGCGCTTCTCGCAGGAGGAACTCGGTCTCGCCATGACGGAGGAGGACGAGCGTCGCCTCCAGGCCGTCGGGGACGAGGGGCACGGTCCCGGCCGGGTCGTCCGCGCGTCCGGGGGCCGCGCCGGCGCCGGTCACGCCCCCGCGCGCCCCAGGTGGAGCACCCAGACGTCGATGATCGCGTCCATCCCGCGGATGGTATCGGCCACCGTCGCGGGGACCGCGTCGTCGAGGGCGAGGAGCATGAGCGCGTCCGCGCGCGGGGCGCTCCGGGCGAGCGTCATGGCGCTGATGTTCACGTCGGCCTCGCCGAGCAGGGCTCCGATCCGGCCGACCATCCCCGGGCGATCGTGGTGGCTGGTGACGAGCATCCAGTCGGCGGGCTCCAGGTCCAGGCGGTAGTCGTCGATCCGGACGATCCGGGGCTCGCCGGCGCCGATCGTCCCGGCGACGGTCGTCGTGCGTCCGCCCGAGCCGGCGCGGAGCGTCACGAGGGTCGCGTACGCCCCGGCGTCGCTCGTCCGCGCGTCCGTGACGGCGATCCCGCGGGCCTTCGCGATGGTGGCGGCGTTCACGAGGTTCACGCGCTCGGTCGTCGTGTCCTCGAGCAGCCCGCGCAGCGCGGCGGCGGCCACCTGGCTCGTATCGTGGTCGGCGAGCTCGCCCGCCACCTCCACCGCGAGCGTGTCGATCCCGCCACGCACGTACTGCGCCAGGAACGACCCCATCGTCTCCGCGAGCGGCAGGTAGGGCGCGATCGCGCGCGCGGTCTCCGGCGTGAGGAGCGGCGCGTTCACCGCGTACCGTGCCGAGCGGCCCTCGAGCACGTCGACGACCTGCTGGGCCGCCTCGACCGCGACGCGGACCTGGGCCTCCGCCGTGGAGGCGCCCAGGTGCGGCGTGAGGACGGCGTGCGGCGCGTCGAGGAGCGGCGACCCGACCGGCGGCTCCTGCGCGAAGACGTCCACCGCGGCGCCGGCGATCGTGCCGGCCGCCAGGGCCTCGGCGAGAGCCGCCTCGTCCACGACGCCACCGCGGGCGACGTTGAGGAGGAAGGCGGTCTTCTTCATCTTCGCGAGCTCGGCCGCGCCGATGAGGCCGGCGGTCGTCCGCGTCTTCGGGACGTGCAGGCTGATGACGTCCGCCTGCGCGAGGATCGTCTCGAGGTCCACCAGCTCGGCGCCGTAGTTCGCGGCCTGCTCCGCTGAGACGTACGGATCGGCGACGAGGAGCGGCATCCCCATGGCCTGGGCGCGGACGGCGACCGCCTGGCCGATCTTCCCGAACCCGACGATGCCGAGGGTCTTCCCGCGCAGCTCGACACCGGTGAACTGCGCGCGCTTCCACTCGCCGCGGCGCAGCGAGGCCTCGGCGGCCGGCACGTTGCGCGCGAGGGCGTACAGCAGCGCGAGCGTGTGCTCGGCGGCGGCGATGGTGTTGCCGGTCGGCGCGTTCACGACGGTCACGCCCGCGCGGGTGGCGGCATCGAGGTCGACGTTGTCCACCCCGACCCCGGCGCGACCCACCACGGCGAGTCGGGTCCCCGCCGCGATCATGTCGGCGTCGACCTGCACCTGGCTGCGGACCATGAGGGCGTCGTAGTCGGGAAGGACCGCGAGGTACTCCTCCTTGGAGAGCCCGATGCGCTCGTCCACGTCGTGTCGCTCGCGCAGCACCTCGAGCCCTTCGATCGCCAGGGGCTCCGCGACCAGGATCCGCATGTGTCACCTCGTGGGTCGATGTCGTCGGCAGGCCCGCCCGGGGACGGGTACGCGGATGGTATCGGCGGAAGGTGGTCCCGGCCAGCGTGGTATATATGACCGCATATGAATCGCCGGACCACGATCCTCGCCGACCCCGACCTGCTCGACCGCGTCGACCGACTGGCCCGCCGGATGCGCACCACGAAGACCGCCGTGATCCAGGCGGCGCTGGAGGCGTACCTCGAGGCGCACGAGACGGCCGAGGAGCCGGCGTTCGTCGCGGTCGGCCGGAGCGGCCACGGCCGGCTCTCGCTGGACGCACGGCGCGTCGCGACGCGCGCGACGGCGGCCGCCGGACGGGGTGGGGGACGGCCCGACGGGGCCCGCTGAGGGCGGCCCGGCGTGACGGCGATCCTCGACGTGAGCTTCCTCGTCGCCGCCGCGGACGCGTCCGACATCAACCATGGCGCCGCGCGCGCCTGGCTCCGTCGCGTGGACGAGCCTCTCGCCGTGTGCACGCTCTCCCTCGGCGAGGCGGACATCGTCCTGCAGCCGGCGCTCGGGGCGGGGGCCACGCTGGCGCTGCTCGACTCGATCGGCCGCGGCCAGGTCCGCCTCGTCGCGCCGGCGGACGCGGACCTCGAGCGGGCCGCGGCGCTCATCCGCGAGCACGCGGAGCACCGGCCGCGCCTCGCGGACGCGCTGCTCGTCGCCGCAGCCGAGAGGCTCCATGCCTCGCGCATCGCCACCTTCGACCGGCGGCCGCTCGCGGTCCTGCGTGCCGAGGGCAGCCGGGGGACGCCGCTGGAGCCCTGACGGGTCGGGCGCGGACCACGGCGGGAGCCCCTCGTCGCCCTCCGCCGCGACAGGTGGCATCATCGCGCGACCATGTCCGACACCACGATCCTCGTCGTCGACGACGAGCCGCCGATCATCGACCTCGTGCGCGGATACCTCGAGCGCGAGGGGTACACCGTGCACGCCGTGGGGGACGGCCACGCCGCGGTGGCGGCGGTGCGTGACCTCGCACCGGACGTCGTCATCCTCGACGTGATGCTCCCGGGCCTCGACGGCGTGGAGGTCTGCCGGCGGATCCGGGCGTTCTCGGACGCGTACGTCCTCATGCTCACGGCGCGCAGCGAGGAGATCGACCGGGTCGTCGGCCTCTCCGTGGGCGCCGACGACTACCTGACGAAGCCGTTCAGCCCCCGGGAGCTCGTCGCCCGCGTGAAGGCGCTCCTGCGCCGTCCGCGGACGATCCCGGTCGACGACGGGACGGCGGACGTGGCCGAGGTCGCCGGTCACGCGCCCGGCCCGCGAGGCCTCTCGATCGACGAGCCACGGCGCTCCGTGACGGTCGACGGCGAGCGGGTCGCGCTGACGACGACCGAGTTCGAGATCCTCGCGGTCCTCGCCCGCGACCCCGGCGTCGTCATCTCCCGCCAGTCCCTCCTGGACGCGGTGTGGGGGGTCGACTTCGTGGGCGACGACCACCTCGTCGACGTCCACGTCGCGAACCTCCGCCGGAAGCTCGGAGACGCCCCCGAGGAGCCGCGGTTCGTCGAGACGGTCCGCGGGGCGGGATACCGGCTCGTCGAGGACGCATGACCCGCCTCCCGCGGTCCCTCCGCACGCGGCTGCTCCTGGCGAACCTCGTCGTCGCGGGTGCCGCCCTCGGCACCGTCCTCGTCGCGGTCAGCCTGGTCGGCCCCGGGTACTTCGCCGCCGCGATGGGCCATGGGCCGGACGACCCCCTCGGGTCGCAGATGGATGCAGCGACGCTCGACGCGTTCCGCGAGGCCGTGCGGACGGCGCTCGTCGCAGCGGTCGTCGTGGCGCTCGGCGCGGGTCTCGTCGTCTCCGTCGCCGTCTCGAACCGGATCGCGGGCCCGATCTCGCGGCTCGCGGCGGCGGCGCGCCGGATCGCCGCGGGAGACCACGCCGAGCGCCTGCCGGTCCCCGACGTCGGCGAGATCGGCGACCTTGCCACCGCGTTCAACGTCATGACCGCCTCGCTCGAGGAGACCGAGCGGCGCAGGCTGCAGCTCGTCGGCGACGTCGCCCACGAGCTCCGGACGCCGCTCACGACGCTCGACGGGTACCTGGAGGGCCTGGAGGACGGCGTCATCGTCCCGTCCGACGAGACGTGGCACCTCCTCCGCGGGCAGACCGCGCGACTCACGCGCCTCGTCTCCGACCTCCAGGAGCTGTGGCGCGCGGAGGCGGGGCAGCTGCCGCTGCGGATCGAGACGCTGGACGCCCGCCTGGTCGTCGGCGAGGTCGTGGAGCAGTTCCAGGCGACCGCCGCGGCACGCTCCGTGACGCTCGACGCGCCCCTCCCCGTCGACGCGATCCCGGTCCGTGCGGACCCGGGCCGTTTCGGCCAGGTGCTCGGCAACTACCTCTCGAACGCGCTGCGCTACGCCCCGGAGGGGTCGTCCGTCCGCGTCTCCGTGGGCCGCGCGGCCGCGGAGGTCGCTCGTGTCCGTCCGCGACGAGGGGCCGGGCCTCACGGCGGACCAGGCCGCGCACGTGTTCGAGCGCTTCTACCGCGCCGACCCGTCGCGATCGCGCGCGGAGGGCGGCTCCGGGATCGGGCTCGCGATCGCGAGCGCGCTCGTCGACGCGATGGAGGGCCGCGTCTGGGTCGAGTCGGACGGGCCGGGCACCGGCACGACGTTCGGGGTCGCGCTGCCGGCGGCCTGACGGGAACCGCCGCCGGCGTCCGGGCGTCCGGGTGGCGGCAGGCGGGGCGACCCGCGCCGCGTGCGCCGACCGCATCGGAAGGGCGGTCGACGCACGCGGAGCCGCATGATCACCGTGAGGTCGCCCGAACCTCGACCATCATGCGTGCGGCCACCACGAGGCCGGGATCCGCGGGGCGCTCGCCGTCATCGGCGTCGCGACCGGCGCCGCCTTGACCGGAACTTGACCGAATCTTCGGTTCGGACAGATGGCGTCCTGAGGCCCGACGTCGAAGATCGGGGTGCGCCGGATGCGACCCCTCGGCGCCCGATCGTGCGAGGAACGCACGTGCACGAGCGATGCCACGATGTCGCGATCCCGCGCCACCAGCTCCGCGCACGCACAGCGCGCACGGTCCACCGTCACCCCTCTGCCGGCGTCCGACGAGCCGCTGACGCCCGTCGTGCCCGAGAAGGTGGGGCCGGCGTCCGCTGCCGGCACGGTGCGCACGGTCGTCCCGGTCTCCGGCATGACGTGTCGCAGCTGCGAGATCCGCATCGAGCGGAACATCCGCCGGATCCCGGGCGTGGAGACGGTCTCCGCGTCGGCGACGGCCGCCAAGGTGACGATCGTCAGCTCCGGGCCGCTCCCGGACGCCGACGTCGCCGACGCGATCCAGGCCGCCGGCTACGAGGTCGGCCGCACGCCGTGGCTCGAGCGCAGCCCGGACGCGTGGGTCACCGCGGCGGGCGGGCTCATCGTCCTCGGGCTGATCGCCGTCGTCGCGAAGCTGACCGGGATCGCCGACCTCGCGTCCGGCGCCGGCAGCCTCGACCAGGGCGGCGTCTTCGTCGCCCTCCTCCTCGGGCTCGCCGCGGGCGTCTCGACGTGCATGGCCGTCGCGGGCGGGATCGTCCTCGCCCTCTCCGCCTCCTACCAGGCGCGCCGCGCGACCGTCCCCGGCGACGTCGTGGGGCGCATGCGCCCCGCCGTCGTCTTCGTCGCCGGCCGGATCGTGGGGTACACGGTCTTCGGCGCGATGCTCGGCGCGCTCGGTTCGACGCTCACGCTCCCCGCGAAGCTCACGGCGGTCCTCATGATCGTCGTCGCCGTCGTCATGACCCTCGTCGGCACGCGGCTCACGGGCCTCTCCCCGCGGATCGCGGCCTGGTCGCCCACGCTCCCGAAGGGGATCGCCCGGAGCATGGGGATGACCGACGGCTCGGTCGGCGCCTACTCCGACGTCCGTGCGGCCCTGCTCGGCGCTCTCTCGTTCTTCCTCCCGTGCGGGTTCACGCAGGCCGTCCAGATCTACGCGCTGTCGACCGGGTCGGCCGCGACGGCCGCGATCCTCCTCGGCGTCTTCGCGATCGGCACCGCGCCCGGCCTCCTCGGGATCGCCGGGCTCCCGGCGGTCGTCCCGGCGCGCTGGCGCCCCGACCTCCTGCGCATCGCGGGTGTCGTCGTCATCGGCTTCGCCGTCCTGAACGCGAGCTCCGCGCTCCGCCTCGCGGGCGTCTCGCTGCCCGGCCTCGGCCCGAGCGCCGCGGCGGCCGCGGGCGTCCCGCAGGGTGAGATCGCGATCACGGGCGAGTCGCAGACGCTCAACACGATCCAGGACCTCGAGGGGTACAAGCCGCAGACCGTGACGATCCGCGCCGGGGTCCCCACGCGGTGGATCATCGACTCGAAGAACGCGCAGACGTGCGCCTCGTTCCTCGAGGTCCCCGACCTCGGGATCACGAAGATCCTCAAGAAGGGCGAGAACGAGATCGACCTGCCGGCCCTCCCCGCGGGGACCCTGGGCTACTCGTGCTCGATGGGGATGTACGGCGGCTGGATCCAGATCGTGGACGCGCCCGAGCGGCAGCGGGACCGGCACCGGCGGCTGACGGCCGTCGCCCACCGTCGCCACGCGCGCCTCGACCCCGCATCCGCCCCTCCCGCGTCCCAGGAGCCACCGATGTCCGCTTCCGCCCAGCCGATCGAGATCGTCTCGTTCCCCGTCGAGGGGATGACCTGCGCCTCGTGCGTCAACCGGATCACCCGGTTCCTGAACAAGGTCGAGGGCGTCTCGGATGCCAACGTCAACCTCGCGTCCGAGACCGCCACCGTCCGGTACGACCCGTCGATCGTGGACGTCGCGGGGCTCGTCGCGGCCGTCGACGCCGCCGGGTACGTCGCGCGCGTCGAGCAGGCGGCGACGGCCGACCATCGCGCGGACGTCGCGGAGGCGGCCGAGGCCCGCGAGGAGCGCGACGAGGCGTCCGCGCGGCACGTGGCCGACCTCCGCCGCCGGCTGATCGTCTCGGCCGTCCTCACGGCCCCGCTCATCCTCGGGCTCGCGCGGATGACGGTCGCCCCGTGGCTGCCGGCGTTCCTGACGAACCCGTGGTTCCAGCTCGCGCTCGCGACGCCGGTGCAGTTCTGGGTCGGGTCGATCTTCTACGCCGGGGCGTTCAAGGCGCTGCGGCACCGCTCGGCGGACATGAACACGCTCATCGCGGTCGGCACGAGCGCCGCGTACTTCTACAGCCTCGCGACGATCCTCTTCCCGTCGTTCTTCGTCGCCGCGGGCCTCGGGATGGACGGCGAGGCCCTGCCGATGTACTTCGACACCTCGGCCGCGATCATCACGCTCATCCTCCTCGGGCGCTTCCTCGAGGCGCGGGCGCGCAGCCACACCTCCGACGCGATCCGCCGGCTCATCCGGCTCGCCCCGCGGACGGCGCGGGTCGTCCGCGGCGGCGCCGAGGTCGACGTCGCGATCGCGGATGTCTGCGTCGGCGACATCGTGCGGGTCCGGCCCGGCGAGACGATCGCGGTCGACGGGGTCGTCGTCGAGGGCGTGTCCGGCGTCGACGAGAGCATGATCACCGGCGAGAGCCTCCCGGTCTCCAAGCGCGCCGAGGACCTCGTCATCGGCGGCACGCTCAACACGACCGGGACCCTGACGTTCCGCGCGACCCGCGTGGGCGCGGACACGGTGCTCGCGCAGATCATCCGCCTCGTCTCGGAGGCGCAGGGCTCGCGGGCGCCGATCCAGCGCCTCGCGGACACGGTGACCGGCTACTTCGTCCCGGCCGTCCTCGGCCTCGCGGCGCTCACGTTCGTCGTCTGGTACGTCTTCGGGCCGCAGCCGGCGTTCAACCTCGCGCTGCTCAACACGGTCGCCGTCCTGATCATCGCCTGCCCGTGCGCGCTCGGGCTCGCCACGCCCACCTCCATCATGGTCGGGACCGGGAAGGGCGCCGAGAACGGGATCCTCTTCCGCGACGCCGAAGCCCTCGAGCGGCTCGGCCCGGTGAAGGCCGTCGTCCTCGACAAGACCGGCACGCTCACCGAGGGCAAGCCGCGCGTGACCGACGTCGTGCGCGCCGCCGGCGCGCCGGCCGAGGACGACCTCCTCGCCCTCGTCGCGGCGGCGGAGCGCGGCTCCGAGCACCCGCTCGCCGACGCGATCGTCCGCGAGGCGGTGGAGGCGCGTGGGCTCGCCCTCGCCGAGGTCGCCGGCTTCGCCGCCACGCCGGGCGGCGGGATCGAGGCGACGGTCGCCGGCGCACGCGTCGTCGTCGGGCGCCCCGGGTTCCTCGGCGACCTCGGGATCGACGTGACGCTCCCGGGCGCGGCCGACCGCCTCGCCGCCGACGGGAAGACCCCGGTCTTCGTGGGCGTGGACGGCGCCGCCGTGGCGGTCGTCGCGATCGCCGACACCCTCAAGCCCGGGTCCGCCGCCGCGATCGCGGAGCTGCATCGGCTCGGCCTCGAGGTGGCGATGCTCACGGGCGACAACCGGCGGACCGCCGAGGCGATCGCCCGGCTCGCGGGGATCGACCGCGTCGTCGCCGACGTCCGCCCGGACGGCAAGGCCGCGGCGGTGCAGGCCCTCCAGGCGGAGGGCAAGGTCGTCGCGATGGTCGGCGACGGCGTGAACGACGCGCCCGCGCTCGCCTCGGCCGACGTCGGCGTCGCGATGGGGACCGGCACGGACGTCGCGATGGAGTCCGCCGGCGTGACGCTGATGTCGGGCGACCTGCGCGGCATGGTCACCGCGATCGCCCTCTCGCGGGCGACGATGCGGAACATCCGCCAGAACCTCTTCTGGGCGTTCGCGTACAACGTGATCCTCATCCCGGTCGCGATGGGCGTGCTCTACCCCTTCACCGGGATGCTCCTCGACCCGATCTTCGCGGCCGCTGCGATGGCCCTCTCGTCGGTGACCGTCGTCTCGAACGCGCTCCGCCTCCGGCGGTTCCGACCGGCGCCCGTCGCGCCGCTGGCTCCGGCCGAGGCCTTTCCCGCACCGACCCTCGCCTGACCGCGGGCCGATCCCCTGCGGCCCGGCCGCGATACCCTTCAGACCCTGCACGAAAGGAGAGCCACCGATGGCCGAGCGCCGTGAGATCGCCCCGAACGAGGATCCCGTCTGCGGGATGACCCCCGACATCGAGCAGTCCCGTGCGAAGGGGCTCGTGACCGTCTACGAAGGCCGCGAGTACGTCTTCTGCGGGAAGGGCTGCCTCCTCGAGTTCGGCGACGACCCGGAGAAGTACCTCGCCCCGGACTACGTCCCGGAGATGTGACGGCGACGGGGCGCGGCCCCGACGCATCACCACCGAGCCCGGCGCGATCGCGCCGGGCTCTCGTGCGCCCGGAGCTCGGGCGCGCCGTCCCTTGTCCCCCCCGCCCGGGGCGCGCATCATCGGCGGACCCACGCCGCGCCGCGCGCCAGCGCCGCCGGACGCCGGGTCGAGATGCGTCCCCGGGCGCATCCCACCGCGCCCGGGGGCCGACGGGGGAGGGCTCTCGATGGGGACCGACGAGACCCGGCCGGTCGCGCGCCGGACGATCATCGCTGCGGGGGCCGCCGCGGCCGCCGCCCTCGCCGCGCAGGGCGCCACCGCGATCCTCGGGCCGGCCTCCGCGCGCGCGGCGGACGGCGACGCCGTCGTCGTCGGCAAGGACAACGGCGGCACCGGGTCCACCTGGGTCGAAGCGGTGGACGCGAGCCCTGCCCTTGGCGGCCGGAGCGGCGTCGGCGACGGGGTCCAGGGCCAGAGCGACGGAGACGCGAAGTCCGGCGTCTACGGCACGAGCAGCCATCCGAAGGGGTACGGCGTCTTCGGGCGCAACACCACCACCCACGCGACCGGCAGCCTTGCGGGCCCCCTCGGCGGCGTCGCCGGCATGGGCCCCGACGGGAAGACGCGAGGGGTCCTCGGCGGCGGGCAGTTCGGCGTCGCCGGCGAGGACCTGCCCTCAAGAACTCAGCGGCTCTCGGCTCGCCGGAGGGCGCGGTCGTGGGGATCCCCCCCGCGAAGACGGGCGGGGTGATCGGGTCCGGCACCGCGGGCGTGGCGGGCGTCCACCGTGAGGACATGGTCACGGGCCTCTGGGGACGCGCTACGCGGGCGTGGTCGGCGAGAACCCGGCGGCGAAGACGAAGGGCTCGCTCGGCACGGCCCTCGCCGGCGTGCACGCGGAGACCAGCGGCCCCGATCCGGCACTGCTCGTCCAGGGCCACATGCGGCTCATGGACGGCGGCGTGGGGACGGTGCCGAAGGGCGCGAGCTCCGTGCGGATCCCGCGGCCCAAGCCCACGGGCGTCCGGGCGGCGGTCGCCGTGATGCAGGTCCACCGGCCGGGGATCGCGGTCGCGGCGGCCGTCGTGGACAAGGTGACCGGCGCCGTGACGATCCACCTGACGAAGAAGGTCACGGCGGCGACCCCGGTGGCGTACTTCCTCTTCAACACGCCGGGGATGGACTAGCGGCCGCGCCCGCGTCGACGACCTGCCGCCCGGTGGAGGGCGGCGCCCGGCGGCATCGTCAGGCGGGAACGGCCTCGGCAGGGAGGTTCGGCGCTCGGGCGTCCGGCGCGTCGGGCGCCGTCATGCGGCGGACGCCGGCTGGGCCGACGCGGGCTCCGATCGCAGGGCCGGGGCGGGAAGGGGATCGGCCCACAGGTCGCCGATCGCGGTGACGACGAGGACGAGCGTCCCCGTGGCGAGGCAGGCCAGATAGGGGATGCCGTCGCGCTGCGCGGCAAGGACCATCGCGGGGGCGGCGGAGAAGAGGAAGAGCGCGAGCGCCGCAGCGGCCTCGCGGAGGCCCACCCAGCGGTGCCGCCGAAGTCGCGCCCCGGCCGAGCAGGACCACCGCGAGCGGGACGACCAGGAGGAGTGGTGGTTCTCCACCAACGGCGACGCCAGGAGGGTGATCCCCACCGCGACACCCACCACGGTGGCCTCCACCAGCCAGCGGCGGTCGTCGACCCCGCCCCGGTCGCGGCCGGGGCCTCGCTGCGGCGCGACGTCGACGCCCGCGCGGCCCCGCGCCCTGTGGCCCGCGGGGCCGACAGGAACCCAGGCCGCCCGCAGTCGCCCGCGGACGAGCGCCGCTACGGCCGCCACGATGAGGGAGCCGAGCAGCATCGCGACCACCTGCGAGATGCGCTCGGCCGGGATCGGGTCGTAGCCCAGTGCCTGAGGAGGCCGGCCGGACGCTGAAGCCGGGGATGGCGTTGGGAGCGCGTACGCGGACATGTAGCCGAGGTACGCCGTCCAGGGCTCCACGTAGCCGAACCGCAGGACGGTGATGCCCAGCGCCGCGGCCCCAGAGACCGCGACGCCGCCGAGCTGGAGGGCGGCGTCGTGCCAGCGCCGCGAGATGACGAGCCGACCGCGAGCAGCACCACGACGAGGCCGAGGTTGCGCTTCAGGAGGACGGCCAGCCCGATAGGGCACCCGCCGCGACGGCGCGGACAGGGGTCTCCCTCCCGGAACGGAGCGCGAGGTACCCCACGAGCATGGCGACCTGGAGGCAGTTGACGTTCCCCCACGCGAGGTCGGAGTAGAGCGGCTCCGAGGTCGCCACGACGATCGCCACGAGCAGGAGCGCCTGCCCGCTGCCCAACCCACCCGCCGCCCCAGCCAGAGGAGGGCCAGCACCAGGGTCGCGAGGCTGACGAGGATGAAGGCGCCGGAGTCGACCTCCCAGTCGCCGGTGCGCAGTACCCGAGCGCCGCGAACATGAGGGGCGTGCTGGTCGGTTCGGTCACCTGCCAGTACCGCGACGCCTGCGCCGCGGGCGCAGAGGCGTCCGGTCGCGCCCCCGGGCGACGATCGCCGCGCCCATCTCCGCGCGGGCCGCATCGGCGTAGAGATCGGCCCGAGATGCGGACAGCGCGC
Source organism: uncultured Chloroflexia bacterium (assembly GCA_963844945.1). Lineage (GTDB taxonomy): Bacteria > Chloroflexota > Limnocylindria > Limnocylindrales > CSP1-4 > CAIYQJ01. Next base: position 26,795 of record CAWJQZ010000050.1, on the reverse strand, counting down.
CGATCGACCAGTTCTCGTAGAGGTCGGCCTCGTGCGCGCGGTCGAGGTACGCGCCCGTGAAGGCGAGCAGGTCGGAGCGCACGTGCCCAGTGCTCCAGGTCCCCATACGGCCGCCGCGAGGAGCACGGCGGCGAGGAGCATGGTGGGGTCAGGACCGCCGGAGTGCAGCGTTCATCCGTCGCGCCGTCAGTCGGTCCGGGCCGGCGGCTTCGGGTCCTCCCGCTCGCCGAGGAAGCCCGCGGGCCGGCCCTTCGGGCGGTACTGCTGCGGCTTCCCGCTCCGGTCGGCCGCCGGATGGCGATACGTCTTCGCGGCGGGGCGCAGGTGCGGGGGCACCGGATCGGCGCCGGACTCCGCGAGCTCCACGGCGCGGTGGAGCGCCGCCCCGGGCCACCAGTCACGCGCCGTCCGTGCGAGGTAGCTGACGGTGGCGGCGAGCGGGTAATGCGCCTCGGGCATCCCGACCCGCTCGACCGCGTCGAGGCACGCGACGGCCATCGGGAGCGCATGCGGGTCGGCGGCGCCGACCTCCTCGCCCGCCGCCACCACCAGGCGACGCGCCGCGTGGCGGCCGTCGTCGCCCGCCGCGAGCTGGACCGCGAGCCAGTAGAGGGCGGCCTCCTCGTCGCCGCCGCGGATGCTCTTGATCATCGCGGAGACGGCGCCCGACCGGTCGTACGGCGCGGTCCGCGACTGGGCGGCCGCGAGCACCGATCGCGCGTCGAGCGTCTCCTCGCCGGCCGGGAGGAGCGAGACCGATCCCTCCAGCAGCGAGAGGAGGCGGCGGCCGTCGCCGGCTGCCAGCCCCAGGAGGTTCCGCCGCGCGTCCTCGTCGGGGACCACCGTCCGTCCCTCGGCCGCGTACGCGACGAGGCCGCGGTCGAGGAGGATCGCGAGGTCCTCGTCGGCGAGGGGGTGGAGGCGGAGGACGGTGAGCCGCGAGAGGAGGGGAGCGATGACGGCCCCGGCCATCGGCGGCTCGGTGGTCGCGGCGACGAGCGTGATCCGGCCGGTCTCGACCGCGCCGAGGAGGCCGTCCTGCTGGTTCTTCGCGAGGCGATGGAGCTCGTCGACGAAGAGGACGGGCGCGCGGCCCTCCACGGAGCGGAGCGTGTCCGCCTCGGCGAGCCGCCGCCGGAGGTCGGGGAGGCCCTCCGAGGTCGCGTCGAGCGTGAGGTAGCCGAGGCCGAGCGAGTCCGCGAGGAGGCGGCCGAGCGTCGTCTTGCCGGAGCCGGGCGGTCCCCAGAGGACGAGCGCGGGGAGCCGTCCTCCGGCGATCCACCGGCGCAGCGCGCCGTCCGGGCCGAGGAGATGGCGCTGGCCCACGACGTCGTCGAGGGTGCGCGGCCGCAGGCGCGCCGCGAGCGGCGCGTGCCGGTCCAGGCGCCCGCCGATCTCGGCTTGATCGAACACGCATCACCCGCGGCGCGTGCCCGCGCCCCTGGCCGGTGCGCGAGGGGCGCGCGGCGTGGCCCGCCCGTGAGAGTACAGGGCCGCGACGCCGGCGGCGGGCCGCGGCGCCGAGGTGCGCCGGGGCCGCGGACGCCGCGCCGGTCGAGCCGCGCATCCTCGGCAGCGAGGTGTATGAAAGGAGAGCCTTCGGCGTGGTGGGCGGCGAGCCGAAGGTTCGTTGACGGAGACGCGACGACGCTGTATACACTGCTCGTGCCCCCCGAGATCGACGACATCGACCGCGCCATCCTCACGCTGCTCCAGGCCGACGGCCGGACGACGAACGCGGACCTCGCGCGGGCCGTCGGCCTCTCGCCCGCCGCGACGCATGCGCGCGTCCGCCGGCTCGAGCGCGAGGGTCTCATCCGTGGGTACGTCGCCCTGCTCGACCGCGAGCTCGCAGGCTTCGACCTCCTGTGCTTCGTCAGCGTGAGCCTCCAGCTCCACCAGCCGGCCCTCGTGACGTCGTTCCCGCAGACCGTCGGGGCGATACCCGAGGTCCTCGAGTGCCACCACGTGACCGGCGAGTACGACTACCTGCTCAAGGTCGCCGTCCGGAATCGCCACGACCTTGAGCGCTTCATCGTCGACCGGCTCACGCCCATCCCCGGCGTGGCCAAGGTCCAGACGAGCCTCGTCCTCCGCGAGCTGAAGGCGACGACCGCGCTCCCGCTCGCGCCCGTCGACCCGTCCCCGCCCACCCCGCCCGGAGGTCCCCGATGACGCACGAGATGCCGCAGACGATGGGCCAGCAGTTCGGCCGCCGCTCGTGGGCCGAGCCCTGGAAGATCAAGATGGTCGAGCCGCTGCGGATGATCTCCCGCGAGGACCGCGCCGCAGCCCTCCGCGGCGCCGGCTACAACACGTTCCTCCTGCGATCGGACGACGTGTACATCGACCTGCTCACCGACTCGGGCACGTCCGCCATGAGCGACCGCCAGTGGGCCGGGATGATGCTCGGCGACGAGGCGTACGCCGGGAGCCGCAACTTCTACCACCTCGAGGACGCGGTCCGGCGGTTCTACGGATACCGGCATGTCCTCCCGACGCACCAGGGCCGAGGTGCCGAGCACCTCATCAGCCAGGCGCTCATCAAGCCGGGCGACCACATCCCGGGGAACATGTACTTCACGACGACGCGGCTCCACCAGGAGCTCGCCGGCGGGACGTTCCACGATGTGATCGTCGCGGCCGCCCATGACCCCGAGGACCTGTCGCCCTTCAAGGGCGACATCGACCTCGGGAAGCTCGAGGCGCTCATCGCCGAGGTCGGAGCCGACCGCATCCCGTACGTGAGCCTCGCCGGCACCGTGAACATGGCCGGCGGCCAGCCCGTGAGCATGGCGAACGTGCGGGCGCTCCGCGAGCTGACCGCCCGCCATGGCATCCGCCTCCTCCTCGACGCCACGCGGATGGCGGAGAACGCCTTCTTCATCCAGGAGCGCGAGCCCGGGTACGCGGAGAAGTCGATCGCCGAGATCCTCGTCGAGTTCTGCTCGTACACCGACGGCGCGTGGATGTCCGCGAAGAAGGACAACCTCGTGAACATCGGCGGCTGGCTCGCCGTGAACGACGCCGACGTCTTCGAGGAGCTCAGCAACCTCGTGGTCGTGTACGAGGGGCTCCACACCTACGGCGGCATGAGCGGCCGCGACATGGAGGCCCTCGCGATCGGCATCGAGGAGTCGGTGCAGGACGACCACATCCGCTCGCGCATCGGCCAGGTCCGGTATCTCGGCGAGCTGCTGATGGACTGGGGGGTGCCGATCGTCCAGCCGGTGGGCGGGCACGCGATCTTCCTCGACGCCCGCCGCTTCTACCCGCATCTCCCGCAGGACGCCTTCCCGGCCCAGACGCTCGCCGCCGAGCTGTACCTCGACTCGGGCGTCCGGTCGATGGAGCGCGGGATCGCGAGCGCCGGTCGGAACCCGAGACGGGCGACCACAACCGCCCGAAGCTCGAGCTCACCCGGCTGACGATCCCGCGGCGCGTCTACACGCAGGCGCACATGGACGTCGTGGCCGAGTCCGTCAAGGCCGCCTACGACGCCCGCGAGCGGGCGACGGGGCTCGCGATGGCCTACGAGCCGAAGTACCTGCGGTTCTTCCAGGCGCGCTTCGAGCCGCTTCCGCGATGAGCGCGGCGGACGAGGGGGCCCCGGCCCCCACGGCCGGCGCAAGAGAGGCGGGCGACCGGCTCGCGACGTGGGTCGCGCGCGGCGAGGAGATGGCGGCCGCCGAGGAGCGCGAGCGCGTGCGGATGCGCGGGATGCGCTTCGACACGATCGCCGTCCACGGGATCTACTCGGCCGAGGCCGCCCTGGAGCACCAGGGCAGCATCATCGAGCCCGCGTACCTGAGCCCCGCCCAGCACTTCGCCGACAGCGAGCACCTCGAGGCCGCCCTGGGCTACCTCATGCCCGCCTGGGGCTACACGCGGATCGCGAACCCCACCGTCCACTACCTCGAGGAGACCCTCGCGCTCCTCGAGGCGTACGGCACGGGGACGACCGCGTCGGCCGTCGTCACCGGCTCCGGGATGGCGGCGGTCGACATGGCGGTCAGCCCGTTCCTCGCGGAAGACGGCTCCGGCCGGCGGCCCAACGTCGTCGTCGGGGCGAAGTGCTACGGCGGCACGTTCCAGCTCTTCCGCGAGCGGTACGGGCGCGAGCGCGGGATCGACGTCCGGTGGGTGCGCGAGCCGCTCGACGTCGACGAGTGGGCGCGCCTGGTGGACGGATCGACGCGCCTCCTCTACGGCGAGATGCCGAGCAACCCGTCGCTGTCCGTCCTGGACATCCCGGCGGTCTCCGCGATCGCCCACGAGGCCGGCGTCCCCCTCATCGTGGACAGCACCGTCGCGACGCCCGCGCTCCTGCGGCCGCTGGGACACGGGGCGGACGTCGTCGTGCACTCCGTGAGCAAGAGCATCGCGGCGTCCGGCCTCGCGATCGCGGGCGCGGTCGTCGCGCGCCGGGGGATCGTCAGCAGGACCGGCCCCGACGACCTGCGGGAGGACTTCGCGGCGCACGTGAAGCTCCTGCCGATGCGCGACCACGGGCCCGCCCTGAGCCCGTTCAACGCCCTCATGGCGTTGACCGACCTGCGACGTTGCGGCCGCGGATGGACGCGTGGAGCCGGACGCGCTTCGCGTCGCCCGGTTCCTCGAGGCGCACCCGGCGGTGGAGCGCGTCCTCTACCCGGGACTCCCCGGGGACCCGGGTCACGCGGCCGCCTCGCGGACGATGTGGCTCGCGGACGGCGCCGACGGCGAGGGCGAGCCGGCGAACCGGTACGGCCACCTGATGGCGTTCACGGTTCGCGGGGGGCAGCCGGCGGCGCGACGGACGCTCGACGGGCTGCAGCTCGTGCGGCGTGCGACGGATCTGGGCCGCGTGAAGAGCATCGCGACGATCCCGGCCATCTCCACGCACCAGCAGCAGGGGGAGGAGGGACGCTCGATCGCCGAGATCCCGGCGAACCTCATCCGCCTCTCGGTGGGCGCGGAGCACCCGAAGGACGTGGAGGACGACCTGGCGGCGGCGCTCTCCCGGGCCTGAGCGGGAGCGCGCCCGGGTCCCGGGAACGACGACGCGGCCGGGGATCCCGGCCGCGCGTGGAGGCTGGGCGGACCCGCCGCGCAGGCGCGCGGCGGGACGCTCGGGCCTAGGAGAAGTGCAGGACGCCCGTGACGTTCAGGACGAGCCAGATCGCGATCATGAGCGCGAAGAGCGCGCCGGCCACGATGACGATCCGGCGGATGTCCGCCTGGACGTAGGCGTACTCGGCCATGGCGCGGGTCGCGAGGAGCCCGCTCTCCTTGGTGCGGCCGCGGGTCGCGGCGTCCGGGTCGCTCTTCCGCGAGCGCGACCGCTCGGCGGAGGTAGCCGCGCTCTTGTCGGCCGCGACGATCTGGGCCTCGAGCTCGGCGGCGCGCGCCTCGTCCGCAGCGGTCAGGCCGGTCGCGGGCGCGGGAGCGGCCGCGGTCGCGACGGGCTTCGGCGCGGTCCGGGTCGTCGGTTTGCGCTGTCCGGGACGGACCGCGCGCTGGCGCTTCGCCATTCTCCTGAGGGCCTCCGTGGGCATCGTGCGAACGACATCCGGTCCGCGGGCATGACCCGACGCGGACGCGTGGCGCATCGAGGCGAGAGGATACCACCGAGCCGGGGGCCGCGCCGGTCCCGCCCTGCTAGACTCGATGCCCCGGCGTCGCCGCACGCGGAGGTCCCGCTATCGACACCCCACCATCCTCGCCCTGGTCGCGGTCGCAGCTGCGGTCGCCCTGACGATCCTCTGCGTCTGGCTGCTGTCGCGCGTCCGCCGGATGGAGGCTGCAGTGGAGTCGCTGACGCGCGGGGAGGACGGGAAGAGCCTCTCGGCGGTCCTCGAGACGCACCTCGACAAGGTGTACTCCGTCGCGCGCGAGAGGGACGGCCTCTCGCGGCGCACGGCGACGCTCGAGGCGGAAGGGCGGAAGGCGTTCCAGAAGCTGGGACTCGTCCGGTACAACCCGTTCGAGGACACCGGCGGGAACCAGAGCTTCGCGCTGGCGCTCCTCGACGCGGACGGCGACGGCACCATCCTCACGCCTCCACACGCGCCAGGCGACGCGGTTCTACGCGAAGCCGATTTGCGGCGGCCGCTCGGACGCCGCGCTCTCCGACGAGGAGGCCGAGGCCCTCCGGATCGCGCTCGCGGGCTGATCGCGTGGGGACGCGCAGTTCCCTTCCCGCCGCCGGGAGCCCCGGCCGCTCGAGCAGATCCCCGTGTGGACGGAAGCCGAGGTCGGCGGCTGGCCGCCGCGCCCGCCCCGGGCCGCTCGACGCGCGGTCCCGGCCGCCGCCGGCCGTCGGTCCCGGGCGATGCCGCGCACGTCCCCGACGGCATCGAGGGTCTCCTCGGCGGGCTGAGCAGGGACCAGCGCCGCGCGGTCACGCACGACGAGGGGCCGCTGCTCGTCGTCGCGGGCGCCGGGACGGGGAAGACGCAGGTCATCACCCGGCGGATCGCCTGGCTCATCGCGACGCGGCGGGCGCGGCCGTCGGAGATCCTCGCGCTCACCTTCACGGACAAGGCCGCCGAGGAGATGCAGGAGCGCGTCTACCGGCTCGTGCCGTACGGCTACACCGACGCCGTCATCTCGACGTTCCATGCGTTCGGCGACCGGATCTTCCGGGAGTCGGCGCTCGAGCTCGGCCTGCCGTCGGATGTCCGCGTGCTCACCCGGCCGGAGTCGGTGCTCTTCCTCCGGGAGCGCCTCTTCGACTTCGAGCTGGACCTCTACCGCCGCTCGGCGACCCGACGCGCTTCCTCGACGCCCTCGTCGCGCTCTTCAGCCGGTGCAAGGACGAGGACATCGACCCGGCGGCCTACCTCGCGCACGTGGACCGGCTGACCGCCGCTGCCGCGGAGGCCGAGGCCCGCGCCTCGACCGACGGCGCGAGTGCGAAGGACCGCGAGGCCGCGGCAGCGGCGACCGACCTTGCGCGGCGGCAGGGCGAGCTCGCACGGGCCTACGCTCGCTACCAGGAGCTCATGGCAGCCGCGGGGTACGTGGACTTCGGCGACCAGGTGAGCCTGGCGCTCCGGCTCGTGCGCGAGTCGCCGGCGGCGCTCGAGCGGCTCCGTCAGCGCTACCGGTACATCCTCGTGGACGAGTTCCAGGACACGAACCGCGCCCAGTGGGAGCTCGTCTCGCTCCTCGCGGAGCCGGACCGCCGCGTGACGGTGGTGGGGGACGACGACCAGTCGATCTACCGGTTCCGCGGGGCGGCGATCAGCAACATCCTGGGATTCCTCGACCGCTACCCCGGGGCGAAGACGGTCGTCCTCCGCCGGAACTACCGCTCGCGCGCGCCGATCCTCGACGCCGCCTACCGCCTGGTGCACTACAACGACCCGGACCGCCTGGAGGCCCGCGTCGGGATCTCCAAGCGGCTCGTGGCCGAGCGCCGTGGCGGACGGCCGGCCCCGGTGCGGCACCGTGCGTTCGCCACCGGCGCCGAGGAGGCGGACGCGGTCGCGGCCGATATCGCCTCGCGCGTCGCGGCGGGCGCGGCTCCGCGCGACCACGCGATCCTCGTCCGCGCGAACGCCGAGGCGGAGCCCTTCCTGCGCGCGATGACGATGGCGGGGGTCCCGTGGCGGTTCTCCGGGGCGTCGGGCCTGTACGCGCGGACCGAGGTCCGGCTGCTGTTCGCGTTCCTCCGGGCGATCGTCGACCTCACGTCCTCCGCCGACCTGTACTCGCTCGCGGCGTCCGACCTGTACGGGCTCGGCGGGACCGACCTGACCGCGATCGTCGCGTTCGCGCGGCGGACCAACCGGACGCTCTGGGAGGTGCTGGAGGACCTGGAGGAGCGCCCGAGCGCGCTCCGCCTCGCCACCGGGAGCCGCGAGGCCGCGGGCCGGCTCGTCGCGGAGATGCGGCGTTACGCGGCCCTCGCGCACGAACGCCCCGCCGGCGAGGTCCTCTACGCCTTCCTCCGGGAGAGCGGCCTGCTCGCCAGATACGCGAAGCCCGCGTCGCTCGAGGACGAGGAGGCGCTGCTCAATGTCGCGCGCTTCTTCGACATCGTCCGGTCGCGGTCCGCGCTCCTCGAGGACGACCGCGCGGTCCACCTCGTACCGCACCTGCGCACGCTCGTGGAGGCGGGCGATGACCCCGCCTCCGCCGAGCTGGGGCCGGATGTCGACGCGGTCTCCGTCCTCACCGTCCACAAGGCGAAGGGGCTCGAGTTCCCGGTCGTCTACATCGTCGGGCTCGTCGCCGGACGCTTCCCGTCCACCGGCCGGCGGGAGCGTCTCGAGATGCCCGAGGGGCTCGCCGTGCCGGTGAGCGCCCCGGCGGGCGACGTCCATCTCCAGGAGGAGCGGCGCCTCTTCTACGTCGCGATGACGCGCGCCCGGGACGAGCTCGTCCTCACCCATGCCGCGGACTACGGCGGGAGGCGGGCGCGGCGCGTGAGCCCGTTCGTTCTCGAGGCGCTCGACCTCCCCGCGGCGACGTCCCCCGACGCGGGGTCGGCGCCGTCGGCGCTCCAGCGCCTGGAGCGTGCTGGCGTCCCTGCGGTCTCCGTGGCGCCTGCCCGTGCCACGAACGGAGGCCCGCTCTCGCTGAGCTTCTACCAGGTGGACGACTACCTCACCTGCCCGCTCAAGTACCGCTACGTGCACGTCCTGCGGCTCCCGATCGCCCCGCACCACGCGATCGTCTACGGGGCGGCCCTCCATCGCGCGGCCAGGAATTCCACCGGCGGCAGGCGGCCGGCGAGATCCCGACGGAGGAGGAGCTCGTCGAGGTCTTCGATCGGGCGTGGTCGAACGAGGGGTTCCTCACGAGGGAGCACGAGGAGGCACGACGGGCCGCCGGACGGTCGGCGCTGCTGCGCTTCCGCGCGGAGCAGATCGCGGCCGGGGCCAAGGCGCCCGCGTACGTGGAGAAGGAGTTCTCGTTCACGCTCGGCGGCGACCGGGTCCGCGGGCGGTTCGACAGGGTGGACATCCTTCCGGCCTCCGGCGCCGGCGCCGCGACGGTGCCGAAGGCCGCCGGTCCGGTGACGGTCGATCCGTCCGGCGATCCCGGCGCCTTGGGCGGCCTCGACCTCGTGACCCCGATGCTCCCGTTCGGCGAGGGCGAGCGGGTGGTCATCACCGACTACAAGTCGAGCGACGTCCGCGATCCCGCCCAGGCACGGCAGCGCGCGCGCACCTCGCTGCAGCTGTCGATCTACGCGCTCGCCTGGCTCGCCGTGACGGGCCGGCCACCCGACGAGGTGGCGCTGCACTTCCTCGAGACGGGCCTCGTGGGCCGGTCGGAGGTAGACGAGAAGCGCCTGGAGAAGGCGCGCGGCCTCATCCACGATGCGGCGGAAGGGATCCGTGCCGGGGCGTTCGAGGCGCGGCCGGAGTACGTCGCCTGCTCGTACTGCGCCTTCCGCGACGTCTGTCCGTCGAGCGCCGCGCGGTAGGGCTGGGGAGCGGCGTGGAGGGCCCGCAGGCGGAAGAGCGGCCGGTCGCCGGGTTCGACCCCGCTGCCATCCGGGCGGTGACGTTCGACTTCGGCGACACGCTCGTCCCGGTCTCCGCGCCGGCCTTCCGCGCCGTCGTGCGCGAGGCTGCCGGCGACGTCGTGGACCGGATGCACCTCGGCGACCGGGAGGAGTTCCTCGCGGCGTGGGCGGAGGAGCGCGATCGCCAGATGCGGGAGGACGTGCTCGAGCACAACCGCGAGATGGACATGGGCCGCCGGTTCGCGCGGCTCATCGCCCGGAGCCGCGGGATGCCGGCGCCGCCCGCGGACGTCCGCTGGGACGACGCCGCGGTGGACCTGCTTGCGGATCCCGCGGAGGTCGCGTGGGCGCTCGCGGCCTACCGTGACCGCTGGGTGGCCGGCATCCCGGTCCCGCAGGGGGTGGACCGGATCCTCGCGGCCGTGGCCGCGGACCGGCGCGTGGGGATCCTCTCGAACTGGCCGCACACCGCGACGATCGAGGCGTTCGTCGACCACGCCGGATGGCGGCCGTACCTCACCGCCGTCGTCGTCTCCGCCGACGTGGGCGCCATCAAGCCGGACCCGGCGATCTTCCGCGCGGCCGAGCGGCGCTGGGGATGGAGGGCGCACCGTCCGGCTCGATCCTCCACGTTGGCGACGATGCCCATGCCGACGTGGCAGGGGCTCGACGAGCCGGTTGGCGGGCCGTCGGCTGCATAGCGGGAATCACGGCTCGCCGCTCCCCGGGGCGGGCCGCGACCCGGAGCCCGACGCGCCGCCGCCTGACGCCGAGATCGACCGCCTGGAGGAGATCCTCGACCTGCTGGGGCCCGAGCGCCGGTCGTAGGCGCCGACGCGGCCGAGGCGCCCTTGTATCCCCACGGCACGCGTCCCTGTCCCTGGACCCGCGTCCTCACCGACGTTCGGCCCTAGCAGGGGCGGGATCACGGCCCGACGATGGGACCAGCCGTGGGCCACAGCCCACGGTTTCGTCCGTCCGCGGCGGTGATCGCGCCGGCACCGACCGGCAGCCAGCGGGCGAGGGAGGTGCGCCGTGACAGAGGCGCTGATCCGCACCCACCGCCTGACGAAGAGCTACGGGAAGAGCCGCGGGATCGTCGAGCTCGATCTCGATGTCGCCCAGGGCGAGGTCTTCGGGTACCTCGGGCCGAACGGTGCGGGCAAGACGACCACGATCCGTCTCCTCCTCGACCTGATCCGACCCACCGTGGGCTCGGCGGAGGTCTTCGGGCTGGATCCCCACCGCGACGGGCTGAAGGTCCGCCAGCGCGTCGGTTACCTCCCCGGCGAGCTCCGGCTCTACGGCTCCCTGAGCGCGAAGGAGCTGTTCGCCTACTTCGGCCACCTGCGGAAGCGCCCGGACGGCGCCGACGCGGCCCGGATCGCCGAGGCGCTGGACCTGGACATCGACCGCGAGATCCGGAACCTGTCGCACGGGAACCGTCAGAAGGTGGGGCTCGTGCAGGCGCTCATGGGCCGCCCCGAGCTCGTCATCCTCGACGAGCCCACGCAGGGGTTGGACCCCTTCGTGCAGCAGGCCTTCTACCGCCTGCTCGAGGAGGTGCGCGCCGACGGGCGGACCGTCTTCATGTCGAGCCACGTCCTCCCGGAGATCGAGCGGACATGCGACCGCGTGGGGATCGTGCGGGAGGGGCGGCTCCTCGCCGTGGAGAAGGTCGCCGACCTCAAGACGCGCGCCCTCCGCCGGCTCGAGCTGCGGTTCGGGGCGCCGGTGCCCCCCGGCGTCTTCGCCGACATCCCCGGCGTCCGGGACCTCACCGTCGACGGCTCCGTCGTGGGCTGCGCGGTCGTGGGGTCCGTGGACCCGCTGTTCAAGGCCGCTGCGGCGTTCGAGCTGCTCGACGTCGCGACGACCGAGCCGACCCTCGAGGAGATCTTCCTCGCCTACTACGGGGAGGCGGACGATGCAGCTGCGTAACGTCTTCCTCAAGTGCGTCCACGACCAGTGGCGCGCCGTCCTCGGCTGGTCCGTGTTCGCCTCGCTCATGCCCGCGCTGTACGTCGCGATCTACCCGTCCTTCGGCGAAGCGAAGATGATCCAGCAGTTCATCGACCAGCTGCCGGACGCGTACAAGGCCCTGTTCGCCTCGACGGGCGTGGACATGTCGACCGCGACCGGCTACCTGAACATCGAGCTCTTCAGCTTCGTGGGGCCCCTCCTGCTCCTCGCGGTCGGGATCGCGCTCGGCGCGAGCGCCACGGCCGGGGAGGAGGAGAGCGGGACGGCCGACCTCCTCCTGGCGAACCCGATCCGTCGCTCGCGCGTCGTCGCGGAGAAGGCGGCCGCGATGGTCATGTGGACGTTCGCCGTCGCCGCCGCGATCTGGGTCGGGGTCGCCGCCGCCTCGGCGATCTTCGGCGTCGAGCTCGCGCTGGACCGCGTGGCCATCGCCCTCCTCGACTGCGCCCTTCTCGGGTCGGCGTACGGGGGCGTCGCGCTCCTCGTCGGCGCGATCCTCGCGAAGCGGATGGCCGCGTTCGCCGTCGCCTTCATCCTCGGGGTCGTGGCGTACTTCGTGAACGCCCTCGCCCCGATGGTCACCGGCTGGAAGGACCCCCAGGTCATCTCGCCGTTCTACTGGTACATCGGCAACGACCCGTTGCGCAACGGCCTCCAGCCGGTGCACGCGGGCGCGCTCGCGCTCCTCGCGATCGCGTGCATCGTGCTCGCGGCGGTCGCATGGGAGCGCCGCGACATCCACGGGTGAGGCTCCGGGCGCGGCGCGGCGCGGGCGGCCGCCGCGCCCCCTAGACTCGGTCGCGGATGGAACGACGTGACCGGATCGCGAACATCGGGCTGCTCCTCGCCGCGCTGGCGGCGTGGACCGCCGTCGCGTTCGTGGTCCTCACCCAGGACCCGATCGCGGACCCCGTCGCGGGGTTCCGCGGCGCTGCGCTCATGGGCCTTGCGGCGGGGCTGACCGTCGCGCCCCTTGCGTGGCTCGCCACGTACGCGCGCCACCGGCGGATCGCGTATCGGGGGGACTGGGTGCGCGCGCTCCGTCGCGGCGGCTGGGTGGGGCTCGTCGTCGGCCTCTTCCTCGCCCTGCGCATCCAGGATGCCCTGAGCCTGCCGATCGTCCTCTTCGTCATCGCCATCGTCGCGTTCGCGGAGGTGACGCTGACCGTCGACCGCTGAGCCCGCCGGCGACGGGCGCCCGCGTGCTGCCCTGACCGGCGCGCTCCGCACCGACCACGACGCCGACCCCTTGCTGGAGGAACACATGGCGCTCCCGCTCACCGGGACCCGGCCCGCCGGACCCTTCGCCGACGGGAAGGCACGCATCGCGGCCGCGATCGACGCGGCCCGCGACGAGATCCTCGACCTCTCGCACCGCATCCACGCGGATCCGGAGCCGGCGTTCGAGGAGGTCCGCGCCTCCGCGTGGGTCGCGGACGCGATCGCCCGACACGGGTTCACGGTGGAGCGGCCGGTCGGCAGCCTGGCGACGGCCGTCCGCGGCGTCCTGCGCGGGGGTCGTGGCGGCGATCGGCCGCGGATCGGGATCCTCGCCGAGTACGACGCGCTGCCGGGCCTGGGCCACGGCTGCGGTCACAACTCCATGGCGGCCTCGGGGGTCGGCGCGGCGATCGGGCTCGCCGCGGTGCGCGACGAGCTGCCGGGCGAGGTGGTCTTCCTCGGCACGCCCGCGGAGGAGCGTGGTTCCGGCAAGCAGGTGATGATCGACGACGGGCTCTTCGCCGGCCTCGACGCCGCCCTGCTGTACCACCCGTGCGACCGCGACCACGTCAGCGTCCGCATGCTCGCGAGCGTCGACGCGCACGTGACGTTCTCCGGGCGGTCGTCGCACGCTGCGGCGGACCCGTGGAACGGGACGAACGCCCTCGACGCCCTCGTGGCGCTCTTCGCGTCGGTGGGCCTGTGGCGGCAGCAGCTCCGCCCGGAGGCGCGCGTCCACGGGATCGTCGTCGAGGGTGGGACCGCAGCGAACATCATCCCGGACCGCGCGGTGGGCTGGTTCATGCTCCGCTCCCCGGACCAGGCGTACTTCGAGTGGATGAAGGAACGGTTCCGCGCGATGGTGGCCGGCGCGGCGATGGCGACGGGGACGTCCGGCGAGGTCGTCTACTCCGGCGGCTCCTCCACGATGAACGAGAACCCGGTCCTGCTCGACCTGTTCGACCGGAACCTCCGCGCGTACGGCGTCGTGCCCGGCGAGCCCGACCCGACGTACGGCAGCTCCGACATGGGGAACGTGAGCTGGGTCGTCCCCACGATCCACCCGGAGCTCGCCATCTGCGACGAAGGGACCTCCGGGCACTCGATCGAGTTCCGCGATGCGGCCCGGTCGCCTCGCGGCGACGAGGTGACGCTCCTCGCAGCGACGGTCGTCGCCCAGACGGCCTACGACCTGTTCGCGGATCCCGGGATGGTCGAGGCGGCCGCGAGGGCCTTCGCGGAGAGCCGTTGACGGGGCACGTGGGACCGGGCCGCGTGCGGATCAAGGCTCCCGAGAGTGGGTGAGCGGCCCGTATGATGCGGACGTCCAATCGCACGGGAGGTGAACGCGTGAGCGAGGTCCGGCGACCTCTCGGCATCGGCGTCATCGCGGCGCTCCTCACGCTCGACGCCGTCGTGTCGCTCCTCGGCGCGGCCGTCGCCCTCGGCCTCGTGAGCGTCGCGCTTCCGTCCCTTGTCACCGCCGAGCGCCCGGCCGCCGGGATCGGCTACGTCATCCTCGGCGTCGGCCAGCTCGCGGTCGCATGGGGCTTCTGGACCCTGCGCAGCTGGTCGTGGACCATCGCGCTCCTCGTCTCGGCGTTCGCCATCCTCGTGGGCGTCCTCCAGATCCTTCTCGTCGGGGTGACGGGGATCGGCCTCCAGGGGCTCGCCTCGATCGTCGTCTCGGCGGTCGTCATCGCCTATCTCATGCGCCGGAACGTGCTCGACGCGTTCGTCCTGCGCTCGCTCGAGCGCATGGACGACGAGCCCGGCGCAGGACCCGCGCGATGAGCGCCGGCGATGCTCCCCGGCCGGACTTCGCCCGCGCCGCGGGCTGGGACCGCGAGTGGGAGATCTTCTCCGACGCGGACCTGCCCACCTACGTCGGGCCCCTGTCGTTCTCCGGCCTTCCCTGGATCCCCGACCCGGCCGAGATCGCCCGGATGCGCGCGGATGTCGCGATCATCGGCGCGCCGTTCGACGACGGGACCTCGCACCGGCCCGGCGCACGCTTCGGGCCGCGCGCGATCCGCGAGGCGCAGAGCCAGTCGGGACGCCTCAACTCGCTCCAGCTCGACGTGGAGCCGTTCTCGGTGCTGACCGCGTCGACGCCGGCGACGCGAACATCATCCCGTCGTGGATGGAGCGCGGCCACGCGCTCATCCACCGGAAGGTCAGGGAGGTCGCCGCGACCGGCGCGATCCCGCTCGTCCTCGGTGGCGACCATTCGATCACCTGGCCTTCGGCGAGCGCCGTGGCGGAGGTCCGCCACCCGAAGAGCATCGGGATCGTCCACTTCGACGCCCACGCCGACACCGCGCCGGACATCTTCGGCGTGCTCGGAAGCCACGGGACGCCGATGCGCCGGCTCATCGAGTCCGGCGCCGTGGCGGGCCGGAACTTCGTCCAGGTGGGGCTGCGCGGCTACTGGCCGGAGCCCGAGGTCTTCGCCTGGATGCAGGAGCAGGGCCTGCGCTGGCACTTCATGCGAGAGATCGAGGAGCGCGGCGCAGAGGCCGTGATCGACCAGGCGATCGACGAGGCGCTCGAGGGCGCCGACGCCGTCTACCTGTCCGTGGACATCGACGTCATCGACCCCGGCATGGCCCCGGGGACCGGGACGCCGGAGCCCGGCGGCATGCTCACCCGCGAGGTGCTGCGGGCGGTCCGCCGCATCGTGAGCGCCGTGGACCTCGCCGGCATGGACGTGGTGGAGGTCTCGCCGCCGTACGACCACGCCGAGGTGACCGCCGCCGCCGCGAACCGCTGCATCCTCGAGGCGATCAGCGCGCTCGCCGTGAAGCGCGCGGCCGGCCGCACCGTCCGCCTGGAGCCGGCCTGACGATGGCGGGACGCGAGGCCGGCCGGGAGGTCCGGGGCAGTGGACGCCGGACGCGTGCGCGCGCGGCGCGCCGGGACGTCGACGCCGGTCGTCGAGACGCCGGCCGCGGCCCTCGCGCGCCTGTACGACCTGGACACCGGCGACCAGGACGCCGACCTCGACCTCTACCTCGCGCTGGCGGGGCGGACCGACGGCCCCATCCTCGAGCTGATGGCGGGGTCCGGGCGCGTCGCGGTGCCGCTCGCCGCCGCGGGCCGTCGGGTCGTGGCAGTGGACCTGGACGCCGCGATGCTGGAGCAGGGCGCGCGCCGCCGCGAAGGCCGACGGGCGCGATGCCGCCCGCCGGCTCGAGACGGTGCACGCCGACATCGACGGGTACCGCCATGCCCGCGCGGGGCGGTTCGGCCTGGCGCTCATCGCCCTCGGATCCCTGCTGCTCCTGCCCGACCGTCCTGCCCAGCGTCGGGCCGTCGAGACGCTCGCCGACCACCTCGCGCCCGGGGGCGTCGCCGTGATCGACGTCCCGCTCCTCGATGCGCGGCGACCTCGCCGCGTACGACGGCAGGCTCACGCTCGACTGGGCGCGTCCGACGGCGGAGGGGACGGTGGTCACGAAGACGTCGAGCGCCCGCCATGACCCCGCGACGAGGACCGTGACGCTCGTGACGATCTTCGAGGAGGGCGTGCCGGGCGGGCCGGTGACCCGTCACATCCGGACCGACGGCCTCACGCTCGTCGACGCCGTGGACCTCGTCGAGATGGCCGAGGCTGCGGGGCTGGCGGTGGAGGCCCTCGCGGGCGACGAGGGGCTGGAGCCGCTCGGGCCGGTGCCGGCCGGGCGATCCTCGTCGCGACGAACCGCTGCGATGCAGGACCTTCCGGCCGATCGGCGACTCCGTCGGGCGCTTGGTAGACTCGACCGCGTATGGCGACCCAGATCCGGCTCCTGCTCGTCGAGGACGTCCCCCAGGTCGCCCAGTACGTGCGGCAGCTGCTCGACACCCAGTCGCAGATCAAGCTCGTGGATTCGATCTCGGATGGGTCGAAGGTCCTCGAGGAGGCCGAGCGGCTGCGCCCCGATGTCCTGCTCGTGGACGTCCTGCTCCAG
This sequence comes from uncultured Chloroflexia bacterium, assembly GCA_963844945.1. Classification (GTDB taxonomy): domain Bacteria; phylum Chloroflexota; class Limnocylindria; order Limnocylindrales; family CSP1-4; genus CAIYQJ01. The sequence goes on along the minus strand of CAWJQZ010000050.1, from coordinate 10,175 downwards.
GGGAAGGTGAAGGCGCCGCAGCTCATCGACCAGCTCCGCGGGTCGAGCCTGGGGATCCCGCTGGTCGTGCTCACCGTCCCGCAGCAGGTCGTCGCCCGCGACCCCGAGCACGGGATCCACCAGGTCCTCTCGATGCCGTTCAGCGGCTTCGAGCTCGTCAACGTGGTCCAGGCCGCCTATGCGGTGCGCGCGGAGGCGCAGGGCGAGGCGCGGACGCGGACCGTGGCGGTCTACGCGCCCAAGGGCGGAGTGGGGAAGACGACGATCGCGTTCAACCTCGCGGTCGCGATCGCACGGCTCGGGCCCCGGACGGTCCTCGTGGACGGCTGCCTCCAGTTCGGCGACCTGCGGTCGCTCCTGAAGGTCCCGCTCGACGCCCCGTCGATCGTGGACCTCCCCACGGACCGCGTGGGCTCGGACGACCTGGAGGACGTGCTCTGGCGCGACCCGTCGGGGATCGACATCCTCCTCGCGCCGGCGCGCATCGAGATGGCCGAGATGGTGATGGCGCGCGACGTCGACAAGGCGATGTCCATGCTCCGGCGCTCGTACCGCGTCGTCGTCATCGACCTGCCGACCACGATCTCGGACGTCTCGCTGTCGTTCCTCGACGCGTCGGACACGATCCTCTCGATCGTCACGTACGACTCCACGACCCTCCGCAACACCGCCGCCGTCGCGGATGCGTTCCGGGCGATCGGATACCCGGCGAGCAAGATCCGCTACGTCGTGAACCGCGCCGACTCCGCGGGCGGGCTGCCGCCGGAGCAGCTCGAGGCCGCGATCGGCCGCCGTCCGGACTTCGGCGTGGTCTCGGACGGGAAGCTCGTGGTCCAGTCGAACAACGAGGGAGTCCCCTTCGTCCTCACGGCCCCGGACGCGCAGGCCAGCCGCGACCTGGACGCGATGGCGCAGGCGCTGCTCGTGGACGGCCGCGTCCCCGCGACCTCCGGGCAGCGCTGACGATGGCGGACGCGCGACCGATCGGCGTCTTCGACTCCGGCGTGGGCGGGCTCACCGTCCTGCGCGAGATCGTCCGGCGCCTCCCGCACGAGTCCACCATCTACCTGGGAGACAACGCCCGGACGCCGTACGGCCCGCGCCCCGACGACGAGGTCCGCCGCTTCTCCTTCGAGTGCCTCGACGTGCTCGCCGCGCGGGACGTGAAGGCGATCGTGGTCGCGTGCAACACCGCGTCGTCCGTCGCGCTCTCGGACATCCGGCGCCGGTACGACCTGCCGATCCTGGGCGTGGTCCGGCCCGGTGCGCACTCGGCCGCCCTCGCCTCGCGCAACCGGCGGGTCGGCGTCATCGCCACGCCTGCGACGGTGCGGTCGCACGCGTACTTCAACGCGATCAAGGAGGAGAACGCGGCGGTCGAGGTGTACGAGCACGCGACCCCCGCGCTGGTCCCGCTCGTGGAGGCGGGGCATCTCACGGACGCAGAGGCCCGTGCCGGGGTCGAGGAGGCGCTGGCCCCGTTCGTCGGTCGCCGGGACGCGGAGGGGGAGTTCATCCATCCGCTGCCGGCCGAGGCGCGCATCGACACGCTGCTCCTCGGGTGCACGCACTACCCGCTCCTGCGGCCGCTCATCCAGGAGGCCGCGGGCGACGCGATCGCCATCGTCGACTCGGCGACCTCGACCTCGTGGGCGCTCGCCGAGCTCCTCACGGTCAACGCCCTCGAGGCGCCGGGCACCACGCGCGGGACCGCCGCCGACGCCGGCCGCGCCGGCCACGAGCCGCCCGACGAGGCGCGATCGTCGGCCGTGCACCTCCAGCTCACCACCGGTGACATCGACGCGTTCCGCACCCTCGCCACGCGCCTCTTCGGCGACGAGTTCGTCGAGGTGCAGGCTGTCGCGGTGGGGGAGGCGGCGTGAGCCCCGCCGCGCGGTCGCGCGGGAGCAGCGCGCGCCTCTTCCGGGCGGGGGTCCTCGTCGGGATCGCCGCGGCCGGCGTGGTCGTCTCGTACGCGGGCCGGCGCGCGCAGCGGGACCCGCAGCGCGGCCTCGTGGACTGGCCGACCGTCCTCACGATCGCCGAGGCGCGCCTGCGGCGAGCTCCCGGAGCGCTCTCGCCCGCCGAGATGCGCGCCGCGGACGCGGCCTGCGCGGAGGCGGTCCGCCGGGTCGCGCCGGCGCTGGAGGCCCATCTCGGGAGCCCGCTGCCGGGGCTCGTCGAGCGCGCCGGGGCGGTGGACCGCGCAGGGTGGGCACAGGCGAACGTCCGGGCGATCGAGCGGATCTTCTCGCGGTTCGAGGACGACCTCCTCGGGCGGCTCCTCCCAGCGGGCGCGAGCCCGTCGCGCGCGGCGATCGCCTCGGCGAACCGCTGGATCACCACGCGCCAGATCGGCCTCATGCTCGCGTTCATGGGCCAGCGCGTCCTGGGCCAGTACGACATCGCGCTGCTCGCGGCGGAGGAGGACGAGCCGGGCGGCTCCTCTTCGTCGAGGAGAACCTCCGGCGCGTCGCGCGGAGCCTCGGCGTGGACCTGGACGCGTTCCGCACGTACATCGCGCTGCACGAGGCGACCCACGCGTGGGAGTTCGAGGCACACCCGTGGCTGCGGCCGTACCTCGCGTCGCGCGTCGAGGCCCAGATCGACGGCTTCACCCGCGACCTCCGGGGCGCCGGCCGTGAGCGGCTGCGCGAGATCGGGACGTCGCTCCTCTCGGGGAAGCGCCGCCACTGGATCGAGACGATGCTCACCGCGGAGCAGCGCCGGCTCCTCCGCGAGACGCAGGCCGTCATGAGCCTCCTGGAGGGCTTCAGCGACCACGTGATGGCCGAGGTGGGTCGGACGGTCGTGCCCGGCCACGCGACGATCGACGCGAAGTTCCACGGGCGCCGCACGCGCCGCAGCCCCCTGGAGCGCGCGATGCTGCGCATCACGGGCCTCGACATGAAGATGGAGCAGTACCGGTCGGGCGAGGCGTTCGTCGCCGCGATCGTCGCGGCTCGCGGCGCCGATGCCGTCGCGCGCCTCTGGTCCGGCCCGGAGGCGCTCCCCCGCGATGGCGAGATCGACGAGCCGGGGCGCTGGATCGCACGCGTCATGGGCCCGGCGCCGTCGGCCGGGGTCGCGGGCTGATGGCGGTCGAGCGGCCCGCGGCCGTCGCGATCTCCCCGATCCTCTCGGCGCGGTATCGGTCGCGCGACGTGGCGCGCATCGCTGCGGCCTGGGCGGATGGGCCGGTCGTCACGGTCTCCTCGGACGGGCGCGCGGACGGGCCTCTCGACGATGTCGAGGTCCTCCTCGCCGGCGCGCTGGGCACCGATGCGCTCGACCGCGTGATCGCGCGCGCGCCGCGCCTTCGGTGGATCCACTCCGCGGCCGCGAGCGTCGACCGGGTGGTCGCCGCCGTCGCCGGCCGCCCGGACATCGCGGTGACCAACGCGCGCGGCGTCTTCAGCGGTCCCGTCGCCGAGTACGTCGTCATGATGGCCCTTGCCATCGGCCGGCGGCTGCCCGAGCTCCTGCAGCTCCAGGAGGAGCGGACGTGGCAGCCGCTCGAGGGCCGCGAGCTCGCCGAGGCGACCGTCGGGATCGTGGGGATGGGGAGCCTCGGCAGCGAGATCGCCCGCCGGCTCCTCGGGATGGGCAGCCGTGTCGTGGGGACGCGCAGGACGCCCGGCGCCGCCGAGTCCCCGGCCGGCGTCGAGATCGTCGGCGGGCCGGAGGCCCTTCCGGCGCTGCTCGCCGCGGCCGACATCGTCGTCCTCGCGGTCCCGCTGACCCCCGCGACGGTCGGCCTCATCGGCTCGGACGAGCTGGACGCGATGCGCCCGGGGGCATGGCTCGTCAACGTCTCGCGCGCGCGGGTGGTCGACGAGGCCGCCCTCCTCCGCGCGCTGCGGGAGGGGAGGATCGGCGGAGCGGTCCTCGACGCGTTCCACGAGCAGCCGCTCCCGCCCACGTCGCCCTTCTACGACCTCTCGAACGTCATCATCACGGCGAACACCTCGTGGTCCACGGACCGCGTGCTGGAGCGCACGATCGAGCTGTTCTGCGAGAATTTGGTGCGGTTCCGCCGGGGCGAGCCGCTCGTCAACGTGGTGGACCCGGCCGTCGGCTACTGAGGCCGCGGCCCCGGGACGGGCCGCCCAGGACGACCCCGCAGCGAGGCAGACATGCAGATCGCGATCGTCGGACTCGCCGGCGCCGGCAAGACGACCGTCTTCAACACGCTCACCCGTGGCCACGTGCAGACCGGCGGCTACGGCGGGATGGAGCTGCACGTCGGCGTCGTGAAGGTCCCCGACCCGCGACTGGACCGCCTCGCGGAGATCTACCACCCGAAGAAGATCGTCCAGGCGGACGTCACGTACGTGGACCTCCCGGCCCCGCCCCCGTCGTCCGAGGGCCGGGCCGGCACGGACGAGCTCCCGGCGGAGCACCTCGCCCGGCTGCGCGAGGCGGACGCCCTCCTGCATGTCGTCCGCGCCTTCGAGGACCCGGCGTTCCCGCACCCGGACGGCAGCGTGGACCCGTGGCGGGACGTGGAGCGGCTCGAGCTCGAGTTCGCGCTCTCGGACCTGACGATGACGGAGAAGCGTCTGGAGCGACTCCACGCGTCGGGGCACCACGGCACGCCGGCGGAGCGCGAGGCGAACGAGCGCGAGGAGATCATCCTGCGCCGTCTCCACGAGGCGCTGGTGGTGGGGCGGCCCATCCGGGACGAGGAGCTCGCGCCCGACGAGGAGAAGGCGATCCGCGGCTTCCGCTTCCTCACGCAGAAGCCCGTCCTCATCCTCGCGAACGTGGGCGAGGCGGACATCCCGCGGATCGACGCGATCGCCGAGGGGCTCCGGGCGCGCGTCACGCATCGCCGGACGCTCGTGGACGCGCTCTCGGCCCGGATCGAGATGGAGCTCGGCGACCTGCCGCCCGAGGAGGCCGCCGTCTTCATGGAGGACCTCGGGATCCGCGAGTCCAGCCTGGACCGCGTGATCGAGCTCTCCTACCGCCTCCTCGGCCTCATCAGCTTCCTGACGGCCGGCCCCGATGAGGTGCGCGCCTGGCCGATCCCGGACGGCTCCACGGCCGTCGATGCCGCGGGGGCGATCCACACGGACCTCGCGCGCGGCTTCATCCGCGCGGAGACGGTCGCGTACGAGGACCTCGTCACGCTGGGGTCCACCGCCGAGGCGCGCAAGCACGGGAAGCTGCGGTCGGAGGGGAAGGCGTACCACGTGAAGGACGGCGACGTCCTGGAGATCCTCTTCAGCCGCTGAGTCGCGCCGCGGACTGCGCGATCGGGGCCGGCGACGGCCCTGGGCCGCGCGGGGCAGCCGGGCGCTCCGAGCAGGGGACCCCGCGCCGGATGCTCAGTTCAGCCCTGTGCCGGGCTCGAACTCCACGGGGATCGTGATGAAGTCGGGCAGCTCCCCGAGCTCGTCGTCCTCGTCGAGCTCGTCGTCCGCGTCGCGCTCCTCGAGCTCGTCGTCCTGCTCGGGCTCGACGTCTCCGATGAGCCGGTCATCCGCCGGGTCGGCTGAGATCCGCACGGCCGCGACGAGCCGGTCGTCGCTCACGAAGACGAACCCGTGCGTCCGTTCCAGCTCCGCCGCGATCGCTTCGATGAGGGTGTCCTCCTCGAAGGTCTCCTCGACGGTCGCGCGCGCTCGCCTCACGAGGTCGAAGAATTCGTCGCGCGACAGCTCGGTCTCGCATGCGAGGATGACGTCCGACATGAGGTCGTCATCGCCCTCGTGCAGCTCGTAGAAGTACACGGATCCTCCGTGGTCGGGGGAGCGGTGGAGGCGCCCGATGCCCGTTCGGCAGTATAGGTCCAGCCCGGTCGCGGGCCCGGCGCGACGATGGTGACCGCGGCGCCGCCCGAGGTCATCCACGTCGGATCGGCGTGCCGCGACATCGCGCCCGACGACCCGCGCGGCTGGCGCCTCGGTGGCGGCGTCACGTACAGCGCCCTCACGACCGCCAGGCTCGGGCTCCGGACGGCGGCCGTCGTGGGCGTCGACGACATCGCGCGCCATGCCTCCGAGCTGGACCTCCTGCGCGAGGCCGGGGCGGACCTCCTCGTCGTGCCGCTCAGCGAGGGGCCCATCTACCACAACATCGAGACGCCGCACGGGCGCGTCCAGACGTGCGTCCAGAAGGGCATCCCGCTCCCGGTCCCCCCGCTGCCCGAGTCGTGGATCGCGTCGCGGGCATGGATGGTCGCCCCGGTCGCGGACGAGATCCACGACGAGTGGATCGAGCCCATCCCCGAGGGGGCCTTCGTCGGCGTCGCCTGGCAGGGCCTCCTCCGGAACCTCGTCGACGGCGAGCGGGTGACGCGCAAGGCCCCCGAGGCGTCCGCGCTCATCCGGCGGTCGGACGTGATCGGGGTCAGCCACCACGACGTCGCGCCCGAGACGCCCCTCAGCGACCTGTGGGCCCTCCTCCGCCCGGGTGCCGTCCTCGCGGTCACCCAGGGGCACGAGGGTGGCCTCCTGCTCACGCTGGGGTCCGACGGGCCGATCCAGACGCTCCGGTGGCGTGCGACCCTGTCGGACCGCGAGGTGGACCCGACCGGGGCGGGCGACACGTTCCTCTCGGCGCTCGTCGCGACGGCGGCGCACCCGGGCATCGGCGGCCGTCAGCGGACGCTCCTGGACCTCCGCGTCGCAGCGGCGGCCGGCTCGCTCGTGGTGGAGGACTGGGGGCTCGCCGGCGTGCCGGATCGCGCGCAGGTCATCACCCGGCTCGTGCGCGAGCGCGTCCGCCGGATCTTCGGCCCGGCCCGCGCCGACACCGTCGGGTCCTACGCGCCGCACGAGAAGCCGACCGCCTGACGGAGGGCCGTCCCCGCCCTCCCTCCGAGGACGTGAGCCGCGTCCGCACATGTGAAGACCCCGCCGGGCGATCCAGCGGGGTCTTCGCGTGCCGTGGCATCGGGCCTCGGGCCCGGGGGCCGTCAGATGGTGGGGAAGCCGTGCTCCCCGGTGGGCGTCTCGTCGAGGACCGGCGGGAGCGCCGAGATGTCCTCGCCGGCCGCAGCTTCTCGCGCGAGCTCGTCGAGCTCCGCCTCGAGCTCGTCGAGCTCGCTGCCGCCGCCCATCAGCTTGAGCAGCTTCTGCATGTCGACCTCGTTCTTCTGGAACGTCCCTTCGAGCCTCCCCTGGGCGAGGATCGTGAAGACGTCGCCGACGGGCAGGGCGTGCTGGACGTTGTGCGTGATGAAGATCACGCCGAGGCCCTTGCTCCGGGCGCGGATGACGTGCCGGAGGACGATCGCCGCCTCCTTCACGCCGAGCGCGGAGGTGGGCTCGTCGAGGATCAGCACCTTCGCCCCGAAGTACTCGGCACGGGCGATCGCCAGCGTCTGGCGCTCGCCGCCCGAGAGCGTGCCCACGAGCTGGCCGGTGTCGCGCACCTCGATCCCGATCTCGCGCATCTGATCCACGGCGATCTGGGACGAGTGCTTGAGGTCGAAGGTCTTGAACGGGCCCCAGCCCTTCGTCGGCTCCGAGCCGAGGAAGAAGTTGCGCGTGATGCTCATGAGCGGCAGGACCGACAGGTCCTGGTACACCGTGGCGATCCCGCGGTTGAGCGCATCGCGCGGCGAGCTGAGCTTGACCTCCTCGCCGTTCATGAGGAGCTGGCCCTCGTCGGGGCCGTGCACTCCGGAGAGGATCTTGATCAGGGTGGACTTCCCGGCGCCGTTGTCGCCGAGGAGGCAGTTGACCTCGCCCGGGCGCACCGCGAGGGAGACGTCCTTGAGGGCGACGACACGCCCGAAGTACTTGGAGACGCCTCGGGCCTCGAGGACCGGCGTGTCCGACCGCGCGGCGGACGCGCGGGAGGCGGGAGCGGTGTTCTCTGTCATCGTCGAGCCTCCGAGGCGCGGCGGCGGGTCCAGTTGTTCACGAGGACGGCGACGAGGAGCATGACGCCGAGGACCACCTGGTACCAGTCGGTGTTGATCCCGGCGAAGACGATGCCCAGCTGCGTGGACCCGAGGGTGAACGCGCCGAACATCGAGCCGAGCGCCGAGCCGTACCCGCCGGTCATCAGGGTCCCGCCGATCGTCGCGGTGATGATCGCCTCGAACTCCTTGTTCTGGCCGCGGAGGACGTCCGCGCTGCCGGCGGAGAAGACCTGGATCATCGCCAGGAGGCACGCGGACGCGGCGGTGGTCATGAAGAGGAGGATCTTCACGCGGGCGACGGGGACGCCGACGTTGCGGGCGGCGACCGCCGAGCCGCCGGTGCCGAAGATCCAGTTGCCGAACTTCGTCCGGAGCAGGACCCACGTCGCGACGATCGCGAGCACGAGCCACCAGAGGATCGATATCTTGAAGTCGGCCCCCTGTTCGGGGGAGAACAGGATCCCGCTGAAGAGCCAGGAGATCGGATCACCCTGGGTCTTGTCGCGGATCCCGCTGATGACCGTGAGGTTCGTCAGGAGGCGCGTGAGGCCGATCGACGCACCTCGCAGGATGAACAGGGTGGCGAGCGTGACGAGGAACGAGGGCAGCCCCGTGCGGTACACGAGGTAGCCGTTCATGGCGCCGACGATGAGCGCGAACGCGAACGCGATGATCACGGCGAGCCAGACCGGCGCGCCGACGTTCACGATCATGTAGCCGAGGACGAGCCCCGACGCGCCGACCATCGAGCCGATCGAGAGATCGAACTCGCCGGCGATCATCAGGAGCGACACGGTGACGCCGAGGATCCCGATCTGGGATGCGATCTCGAGCGTGCCCGCGATGCCCTTCGCGCTCGTGAACCCCTTGCCCCCCGCGATGATCGCGAAGAACGTCCAGACGACGATCGCCCCGATGATCGACCCGAACTCGGGACGGTTGAGGAACTTCCGCCAGATCCCGATCTCGCGGAGTCTGCCCTGGGCAGGGCTCGATGCGGGTGCCGTCATCCTCTCTCCCTCGAGGACCGATGACGAAGGGGCCGGCGGGCGACCGCCGACCCCTTCGTGTTCAGGACCGAGTGAGCGTGGCTCCGGTTACCGGATGCCCTGCTTGCTCAGGTCGATGACCTGCTGGGCGTTGTCCTTCGTGACGAAGCCGGGGCCCGTCATGACGACGCCCGTCGGGCTGGTGCCGTAGAGGCTGTTGAGCGTCGCGAAGACGATCGGCAGATACCCCTGGATGTACTGCTGCTGATCGATCGCGAACTCCATGTTCCCGGCGAGGATGGCCTGGAGGACCTCGGGGCTCAGGTCGAAGGTCGCGAGCTTGGTCTTGCCCGTGAGGCCGAGGGCCTCGATGGCCTTGAGGGTCGGGGTGGAGCCGGTGGGGCCGAGCGCGAGGACGGTGTCGATCGTCGGATCGCCCTGGAGCTTGGCCTGGACGGTCTGCTGCGTGCCGGTGGCGTCGGACAGGTTGACGCCCACGACCTCGGTGGAGGTCCCGCCTGCGCCGGTGAACCCGTCGTTGAAGCCCTTGCAGCGGAGGTCGAGGGCCGCGTTGCCCACTTCCTGGTTGATGCAGATGGCCTTCTTGCCGCCCGACTTCGCGAGCCGCTCGCCGCCACCGAAGCCGGCCTCGTACTCGGTCTGGCCGACGTGGGCCTTGATGCCGAGCGTCCTTGTACGTGTCGGAGCCGGAGTTCATCGACCAGACCGGGATGCCGGCGTCGATGCACTTCGTGACGCTCGGGCCGAGGGCCGCGGCGTCAGGCAGCGAGATCACGAGCCCGCTCGGCTTCTTCGCGCACGCGGCGTCGATGAGCTGGGCCATCTTGACCATGTCGAAGGTGTCCGGCGCCGAGTAGTTGACCTTGACGCCCATGTCCTTCGCGGCCTGGTCGACGCCGTTCTTCACGACCGACCAGAACGGGTCGGACGCCTGGCCGTGGCTGACGACCTCGATGTTGATGTTGGCGCGGTCGGCGCTGCCGCCGCCGCCCGCAGCCGCGGACGGGGCGGGCGTGCTGCTCGACGAGCAGGCCGCGACGAGCAGAGCCGCCGACGCGACGCCGATGAGGACCTTGGTGAACTTCACGTGCACTCCTCCTTCGGATCTCTCCCGCGGGCACCCGGCTCCGACGGACTCCTCCGCTCCGGGCGCCCCGGCGGCCTCGGACCGATTCCTCTCCGATGGCCGTATCTCTCAAGGCGCGCGGTGGCTACTTCCCGATTGTGCTGTGTACCAGGACCAGAGTATGCGCGTCGGCAATGCCCCGGGAAGGCCGTTGCTCACG
>CAWJQZ010000049.1:0-23466 GCA_963844945.1 uncultured Chloroflexia bacterium | reverse complement strand
TCGCCTGCCACCTCTACGCGGACGGTTCGTCCGGCGAGCCCATCCCCGTCCCGTCGATCGCCACCGGCGCCGAGGCACCCGTCACGACGGACGACGGATCAGGCCCGCCCGACGTGCCCGGGCCCACGTTCGCGGAGGCCGTCGCCGAGGAGCTCGCCGCGACGACCCCCGCGCACATCCCCACGCTCGACCACACGCTCACCCCGGTGCGCCCGCCGGGCGAGGATCGCCGGCCGGGGGAGGTCGAGTGAGCGACGACCTCCTCCGCCTCGAGGGCCTGCAGGTCCACTTCCCGATCCGCGGCGGGCTGACCGACACGCTCCTGCGCCGTGCGCGTGGGTACGTCCGCGCAGTGGACGGCATCGACCTCTCGATCCGCCCGGGCGAGGTGCTCGCGCTCGTCGGCGAGTCCGGGTCCGGCAAGACGACGACCGGGCGCGTCATCGTCAAGCTCACGCGCCAGACGGCGGGCCGCGTCATCTTCGACGGCCAGGACGTCTCGGACCTGTGGGGCGTCCGGCGCCTGCGCGACTACCGACGGCGGGTCCAGGTCATCTTCCAGGACCCGTACGAGACGCTGAACCCGAAGCAGACGATCCACGACTTCGTGGCGGAGCCGCTCCAGGTCAACCGGATCGGCGCGTCGGCGACCGACCGCGAGGAGCGCGTGATGGGCGCGCTCGACGCCGCCGGGCTCCGGCCCGCGAGCGATTTCGCCTTCCGCTACCCGCACGAGCTCTCGGGCGGCCAGCGCCAGCGGGTCGTCATCGCGGGGGCGCTCGTCATGGGCCCCGAGCTCGTCGTGGCGGACGAGCCGGTCTCCATGCTCGACGTGTCGATCCGGACCGAGCTCCTCCGGCTCATGCTCGACCTCCGGCGACAGCGCGGCCTCACGTACCTGTTCATCACGCACGACCTCTCGATCGCGTGGGTGATCGCCGACAGGGTGGCGGTCATGTACCTCGGGCGGATCATGGAGATCGGACCGGCCGAGGCGGTCATCCGCAGCCCCGGCAACCCGTACACGCGGGCGCTCGTGAGCGTGTCGCCCAGCCCGACGCCGACGGCCGGCGTCCGCGCGGCGCGGACGATCCTCGCGGGCGAGACGCCCGACGCGGCGCACATCCCGCCCGGGTGCCGGTTCCATCCGCGCTGCCCGCTCGTCTTCGACCGATGCCGGCGCGAGGAGCCGCCGCTGTTCGACCTCGGCGGCGGCCAGTCGTCCGCGTGCTGGCTCGTCGAGGACGGCGGCCCACTTCCGGCCGGGTCGCCGGTGGTCGCACCCGAGGCCGCCATGCCGCCGGCCGTCACGACGGAGACGCCCGCATGACCGATGAGCCCGCCCCCTTCTCGACCGATCGCGCCGCGGCCCTGCTGTCGGTCGTCCCGGACGCGCTGGCGGCCGAGGTGCGGGCGCTCGGACGCGAGGGCGCGCGGTGGCGACCCGCGGCGGACGCGTGGTCCGTCGTCGAGGTCGTGGGCCACCTCATCGAGGCCGAGCGGCGGGGGTTCGCCGGCCGCATCCGGGAGATCCTGCGGTCCGACGATCCCGAGCTCCGCACGTGGGACCAGGCCGCCGTCTCGTCTGCGCGCGACGACCGGTCAGCCGACCCCGTCGCCCTCGTGGCCGAGCTGCGTGCTGCGCGGCTCGAGGGGGTGGCGCTCGTGCGCACGCTCACGCCGGCGGACCTCGCGCGGTCGGGCGTGCATCCGAAGGTCGGGGTCCTGCGCGTGGACGAGCTCGTCGCCGAGTGGGTCCACCACGACCGCTGCCACCTGCGCCAGGCGCTCGGGGTCGCGGAGGCATGGGCGTGGCTCCACATGGGCGCCGCCCGCGGGTTCGACGCCTAGCGCGGCGCGACCTCGTCGGGCCCTCGTGCCTCGGGCGGTCCTCGAACCTCCTCGGGCCGGTCAGGCCCGGCCCGCGTCCCTCCCGGCAAGGCGTCGGAGGTCGTCGTACGGACCCGAGATGATCGCGACCTCCCCCGCACGCACCACGCGGCCGTCCGGCGGGTTCGCCTCGTAGTCGGTCTCGCCGTGGACGATCGCCAGGACGAAGATGCCGTCCCGGCGGAGGGACGCGACATCCCGGTCCGCGAGCGCCGACCCGGCCTCGACGGAGAGCTCCTCCAGCGAGAACGCGAGCTGCCCGTGCGAGAGCGCCTGGTCGAGGAAGTCGACGACGCGCGGCCGGCTCGCGAGCTCGGCGAGGCGACGCCCCGCCATCGTGTACGGCGACACCACGCGGTCCGCGCCGGCGAGCGTGAGCTTCGCCTCCGCCTCGGCGGTCGATGCGCGCCCCACGATGAAGAGGCCCGGGTTGAGGGCGCGTGCCGACAGGATGACGTAGACGTTGTTCGCGTCCGAGTCCATCGTCGCGATGAGGCCACGGGCACGGTCGATGCCGGCGGCGGTGAGCGTCGCATCGTCCGTCGCGTCCCCGGCGAGCACGAGCAGCCCGTCGCGCCGCGCGTGCTCGATCGATGGCTCGTTCCCGTCGATGACGATCATCCGGTAGCCCTCGTGGACCATCTCGCGCGCCACCGTGGTCCCCACGCGGCCGTAGCCGCAGAGGACGAAGTGATCGCGCATCGCGGCAAGCTCGTCCGCCACCCGCTTCGCCTCCCGTCTTCCGCTCGTGGCGTCGCGCACGAGCTCCTCCGCGATGATCCCGACCGTACCGAAGATGAGCCCGACCCCGGCGATCGCCACGATGGTCGTCCACAGCCGGAGCGGCCCGTCGAGCTCGCGTACCTCGCGGAACCCGACCGTGGTCAGGGTGATCGCGGCCATGTAGAACGCGTCGGAGAGCGACCACCCGCCGATGATCAGGTACCCGATCGTCCCGATCGCGAAGACGACCACCACGACGACGATCCAGACGCGCAGGAGCCGCCACGGTCCCGCTGCCGGCGTCGTGGCTCGGGTGCGGCCGCCCGCCCGTCCCATCGTCACGCCCGCATCGTAGGGGACGGGAGGGCCGTGCGAGCGGTCCGGCCGGCACCCCGCGTACCATCAGGCCCATGCCCCGCATCCCGGACCTCGGCCCGCGCGGCGAGGGATGGGTCGCGCTCCAGGCGCTCCTCTTCCTCGCGATCGCCGCGTCCGGCTTCCTGCCGCCCGCGTGGAGCGGTCCGATCCGCGCCGTCACGACGGCGGCCGGGGCGGTCCTCATCGTCCTCGGGGCGGTCCTCGCCTTCCTCGGCGTGCGCGACCTCGGCGGCAGCCTCACGGCGACGCCCCGTCCCAGGGACGACGGGGTGCTCGTGGAGACCGGCGTGTACGGACGCGCGCGCCACCCCATCTACGGCGGGCTGGTCCTCGCCGCGGCCGGATGGGGCCTCGCCACCGCGAGCCCGGCCGGCCTCGCGCTCTCGGCCGTCCTGCTCGGGTTCTTCTTCCTCAAGTCGACACGGGAGGAGGCGTGGCTGGTCGACCGCTTCCCCGGCTACCCGGCCTACCGCGGACGGACGCGGCGGTTCATCCCGTTCGTCGCCTGAGGTCACGGCGCCTCGCGGCCCCGTCCCCGCACCGCAGGGCCGCGGGCGCCCCGGCCGGGATCACTGGGGCGGGCAGCCCGCCTCGTCCGGGAGGAGGGGCCGCAGGATGAGCTGGTACGTGGCCCCGCCGCTGCGCCAGTACGTGAGCTGGTTCGCGGCCTCCAGCGCGGGACGGAGCGTCGCGAGCTCGTCGCCGGTCACCACGCCGCACCGCATCGGGGGCTCGACCCCTGCGCGGAACGGCTCGCCGAACGTCGACAGCGGCGTCGCGAGCGGCCAGTCCGCGATCGTCGGCTCGATGCCCTGGTCCTGCGTGACGGGCTGCGCCTCCTGCGCGTAGATGCGGATCGCGTCGAAGGCATAGGGTGCGTCGGCCGAGACCACGTCGTCGCCGAGCCACGCCGGGATGTCGCCGAGCCTCTCCGCGAACGCCACGAGGTCCGCGCGGGCGGCCGCGTCCTCCGGCGAGATGACGGAGGTGTCCTCGCCGAGGCCGAGCGCGTACGCGGAGGTGCGGTGCTGCGCGCCGCCCGCGTCCACCCAGAACGTGGTCGTGGGTGCGTCCGCGATGACGGGGTAGAGGTACGTGACGTCGTCACCCATGAGCCCGGCCTCGGCCGCGGCGGCGAGGATCCGCTGGAGGCCCGCCTCCGACACGCGGAGGACGCGGAGGTTCGGCAATGCCGGGCCGGGATAGATCTCGATCTGCGGCCCCTGCGTGACGATGCGGCCGTCGCCGTAGATGCTCACGGTCGGGAGCTCCGAGAGGATCCACCCGGGAGCGACGAGGCCGCCGCCCACCTCCTGGCGGAGGACGAGCTCGTTCGCCCCGGTCGGGTGCGTGATGGCCTCGACGAAGGGCGTGGCCGTCGGCGTCGCCGATCCGCCCCCGGGCGTCGTCGTGGGTCCGGGCGTCGCCGACGGCGGGAGCCCGCCCGAGGCGCAGGAGACCAGCGTGATGGTGAGGGCCGCGAGGGCGGCGACGATCGTGCGATCCATGGCCCGTCGGACGGCGGGAGCGTCGGTCCGGTTCCCCGCCGCGGTCACGGTCAGGGAGCGGCGGTCGCCGTCGGCGCGGGCGAGCCCGGCGCGGCGGGCGAGCCGGCGGCGGACGGGGCGGGCGTCGGGCTCGGCTCCACGCCGGTCATGACGTACGTGACGGCCGCCTCGACATCGCTCATCGGCACCAGCCCCTTCACCAGCTTCGCGCCCATCGGGCCCACGATGTGGAGCGTGGGGGTGGACTCGACGCCGATCTTCCTGCCCTCCGCGGTCTCGGCCGTCGCGTCCTTGACCGTCGCGCCGTCCGCCATGCAGGTCGCGAACGCCGCGCCGTCGAGGCCCGCGAAGCCCGCGAGCTGCAGGAGGTTCTTCGGCGCGAAGGCGCCCTGGTTCTCGCCCTGCTGCGACGCGAAGAGGAGGTCGTGGAACCGCCAGTACGCGCCCTGCTGGCCCGCGCAGCGCGCCGCGCCCGCGGCCTGGCCCGACTCGTCGCCGAGGAAGGCGAAGTCGCGGTACACCAGGCGCGCCTGCCCGGACTCCACGTACTCGCGGATGATCGCCGGCTCGACCGCGTGCGTGAGGAGCCCGCAGTACGGGCACTGGTAGTCGGCCCAGACCTCGATGAGGACCGGTGCGCCGGCATCGCCGAGGACGGGCGCCGCGCCCGGCCCGCTGCCCACCGAGGCCGCACCCGTGCTCGCGGCCGCGGAGCCGGCGCTCGCGTCGGGCGACGCGGAGGCGGACGGCGCCGATGAGGCCCCGAGGTCCACCTTGCCGGTCGCGGCGAGGGCCGCGAAGACGATCGCGCCGCCGGCCACCGCCGCGACGAGGTAGCCAGCGATCCGCGCCGCCGCGCCGCCGCGACCGCTCGGGGCGGCGGCTGCGTGCGGGACGGCAGGCTCCACGGGCTCGAGGACGGGAACGGGGACGGCCGCGGCGGCCCCCTCCGCGCCCGCGGCGGCCGCCTGTGTGGGGGCGAGGTCCATCGCCGCCGTCGTGCCGGCGGGGTCCGCGAGCGCGTCGGCGGAGGCCCAGGGGATGGGGGCCGGGGCCGCAGGGGTCTCCGGGGCGGGCGCTGCCGGGACGTCGGCGGGCGCGTCGGGCGTGCCCGGCTCGCGCGGGGAGGGGTCGGTCATGGGGTCTCCTCGGTGTCGGTCGCGCCCGGCGGGTGGCCGGCCGCGGTCGGCGGCGACATCGTCGCACAGGCCGTCCGTGTGCGCGCTCGCGCGCACACGGCGCGCGGACGGACCCGCGTGGCGCTACGCTCGGCGCGCCGGATGACGGCCGACCGGAGGACGGACATCGATGACCGAGGCGGTCACCAACTTCGCGGAGACGATCGGGCGGCTGCTCGACGTCGCCGGCGTGCTCGCCATCTCGATCGGCTTCGTCCTCTCCGTCGCGATCGTCGTGCCGGCGATCCGGCGCGGCGAGCGGATCCAGGCGTACGGGACCTTCCGGGTCGGCCTCGCGCGGGCGATCGTCCTCGGCCTCGAGGTCCTGGTCGCGGCCGACATCATCCGGACCGTCGCGGTGGAGCCGACGCTCGAGAACGTCACCGTCCTCGCGATCATCGTGCTCGTCCGGACGATCCTCAGCTTCACGCTGATGGTGGAGATCGAGGGCCGCTGGCCCTGGCAGCCGAAGCCGCCGGGGGCGCACGAGAGCATCGGCCCCGAGTAGGGCCGCGGGGCGCGGGCGGCCGGCGCGCCGCGCGCCGGTGGGTCGCGGGCGCGAGCCCAGACGCGCGCCGAGGTCAGGCGGCCGGCGTCCGCACGATCCCGGGCGGGAACCAGGTCCCATCCGTCACCGGGCCCAGCGGCAGATACGCGCGCAGCGCCACGTTGAACGGGCCGGCCGGCGCCGGCAGCCAGTTCCCGGCGGGGACGCCCGCCGGCTGGGTCGCGGAGAGGTGCACCTCGAGGCTCCCGTCCGCGCCCCACGCGAGCCCGGGCGTGTCGGGCCGGATCACGTACCTGTCGAGCGGGTTCGCCACGAGCAGCGACCGCTCGTCGTACATCGTGAGCGACCAGAAGCCGAGGTCCCGCAGGGGCGGGAGGGCGCCCGGGCCGAATGCGAGGACGTACGCGTTCCGTCCGTCGAGGGGATCGCCGGCGACGTCGCGGTAGGCGAAGAAGTACGTGGCCTCCTCGAGCGGGAGGATCCCCATCTGCGTCGTCTGGATCACGGCCCGGCCTGCGATGTCCGGCCCGGCCATGCCCGAGGCGGGATCCGGCACCCGCCAGCCGTCCCGCACCGGGGCGGCCGTCAGGCGCGCGTCGATCAGCGCCTGGGCGTCGGCAGCGCCGGCGCGGATCGCGGCCGCCGACGCGGGGTCCGTCGGGACCGTCGATCCGGGCCCGAGACCGGCCGTCCCGAAGAGCGCGGCGATGCCCGCCGCGTCGCCCTTCGGCGGGTTCCAGCCCGTGTACGCGTTCATGAGCCGGAAGAAGTCGAGCGGGTCGCGGGTCTCGCGCATCGCAGGGACGTCGAGATCGGCGACGTCGACCTCGGCGAACGCGGCCCCGGGGTCGTCCCGCCCGGCGAGCGGCACGAGCCGGATCGCGTCCTGCACGGCATGGAGGGCATCGATCTCGCCGGCGTCACGGACGTAGACCCGCTGGAGCAGGCAGACCGACGGCGTGGGTGACTCGAGGACGGCCCGCACGCCGTCCGGCACGTCCCCCGTCCATCCGGGCGGGACGATCAGGAACTCGCCGCCATCGTTGCCGAAGGTGCGCGGCCCGACGACGGCGAAGATGTCGAAGTAGGCGTCGGTGAGCGCGATCGAGTAGTAGCGGTCGGGGATGGGCGGGACCCGGAGGATGACCGGCCCCTGGCGGTCCAGGAGGACGTAGCTCGCCCCGTACAGGGTGTCCACGTTGGGCGAGACGGTGGTCGTCGTCGTGTCGGCGAGCCGCCGCATGAGGAACCAGCCACCGAGGGGCGCCTCGCCGGGCGCCATCGCGCGGCGGCCGGCGATGTACTCCGTGAGCTGGCGCATGTGCAGGAACGCGGGGAAGTCGAGGAGGTACGCCTGCATCGCCAGCGCGCGGAGGTTCCGCGCCTCCGCGGCGTCGATCGACGCCGCGTCGAGATCCGTCCTGAAGTCCTCGATCCGCGTCAGGATCTCCGTGTCATCCATCGTCTGCCTCCTCGCCACCTATCTTCGCCCCTCGGCTCCATCCTCGGCGTCGACCTTGCGCACGGGCGGCGCGGTCCACGCCCCGTCGCGGATCGCCTCCCGGGGAAGGTAGGTCCGCAGGGTCAGGTAGAACGTGCCCGCGGGCGATGACGAACGTCGAGTCCGCGACGTCGAAGCCGACGGCGCTCGTCGCGTTCGCCGTCTCGTCCGAGGCCGTGTGCGCCGCGGCTCTGGCGCGTAGGTACACCGCGGCTCGACGGGACCGGCAAGAGGGTCTCGCCCGACCGTCGGAGGCTGGGCAGTCAGGTCGGTCGCCTCTGCGCCGTCTTCTCCTGGCATGGCGTGCCGGGTCTGGCGCTTGTCTTGAGATAATGAGTGACGTTACACTATCAATATCTCCCATTAGAGATGGCGGATGGTCTCTGGAAGACAGCCCTGTGAGGACGCCGCGATGAACACCCTGCGCGGGATCGCCCGCTTCTACCGTCTCCAGTTCTCGATCCTGCACACGTGGCAGCCAAGCGGCGGGGCCACGATCCGCCGGATCGTCGTGGCCTTCATCGTGTCCTTCCTTGCACTCACCTTCACGGCCTGGCTCCTGCCGGGGATCGCGGCCGCGGGACTCTTCCCGATCGTGGCCGCCGTCCTCGTCCTCGGTGCCGTCAACCTGCTGCTCCGACCGCTCGTGCTCGCGACGTTCGCGTCGGTCTCGGTCATCCTCGTAATCGTCGCGACCGTCGTCCTGCAGATCCTCGGGTTCCTCGTCGTCTCCTTCGTCGTCAACGGTTACGAGGTCGCGAGCTGGGTGGCCGCGCTCGTCGGCTCGTTCGTCTATGCGGTGGTCACGACGATCCTGAGCGCGATCCTCTCCGCCGACGACGACACGTCCTACTGGGCAACGCTGGTGCAGCAGCTCTCGCGGCGACGCGCCGACGCGATCCGGACCGACATGCCCGGCGTACTCATCGTCCAGATCGACGGCCTCGCGCACCCGATCCTGCGTAACCAGATCCGCGCCGGGCGCGTGCCGTTCATCGCCTCGAAGATCCGCGAGGGCAGCATGCGGCTCGACCGCTGGGAGGCGCTGCTCCCGTCCCAGACGTCCGCCTCGCAGGCCGGGATCCTCCACGGGAACAACAGCTTCATCCCCGCGTTCCGCTGGTGGGAGAAGGAGCGGGGCTACCTCATGGTCTCCAACCACCCGGCGGACGCCGCGGAGATCGTCCGGCGGGCGTCGAACGGCGAGGGCCTCCTGTCGAACGACGGCACGAGTGTCGGCAACCTCGTCTCCGGCGACGCGGCTCGCAGCTACATCACGATGGCCACGATCCAGGATCGTTCCCAGGGCCTGGGCCGCAGCCGCTCGTTCTTCTCGTTCTTCGCCAGCCCCACGAGCTACCTCGACGCCGTGGTCCGCGCCGCCGCGGAGATCGTGAAGGAGTATTGGCAGGCCGCTCGGCAGCGGCGCGCCGACATGGTCCCGCGGATGCATCGCGGGATGCCGTACCCGATCGCGCGCGCGGGCACGAACGTGCTCCTTCGGTCGCTGTCCACCGCGCTGGTCATGGAGGAGATGTACCGGGGCACCCCGGTGATCTACGTCGACTACACGGACTACGACGAGATCGCCCATCACTCGGGACCCGAGCGATCCGAGACCCTCGACGCACTCGATGGCGTGGACCGGGTGCTGCGCACGCTGGATCGCGCTGCGAAGTCGACCCCGCGCCCGTACCGAATGGTGGTCCTCTCCGACCACGGCCAGAGCCTGGGGCCACCTTCCTTCAGCGCTACGGTGTGACGCTCCAGGACGTGGTCGCCGGCCTCATGGGCGGCACGAAGGACGTCCGCGCCGCGACGGACACGGGCGAGCAGTACGGCACGCTCAACGCGTTCCTCTCGGAGGCGTCGCGCACGAGCGGCGTCACCGGCGCCATCACCCGGACGGCGTTCGGGGGCCGGTCGGAGGGAGGCGTGGTGGATATCCGCGCTGCCACGGCGCCGGCGACGGACGGGGACGGGAAGGGCGAGCTGCCGGAGCTGGTCGTGTGCGGGTCCGGCAACCTCGGGCTCATCTCCTTCCCGCGTCTCCCGGGGCGCGTCACGCTGGAGACGTTCGATGCCACGTGGCCAGGGCTCGTCGAGGGTCTCGCGCGCCATCCGGGCGTCGGCTTCGTCGTCGTCCTCTCGGAGAGCCGCGGGAACGTCGCGGTCGGCGCCCACGGGATCCGGCTGCTCGACGAGGATCGCGTCGAGGGCGAGGACCCGCTCGCGCCCTTCGGCGGCCACGCGGTCGACGGTGTCCGCCGCGTCGCCGGCATGGAGCACTGCCCCGACATCCTCGCGATCAGCCTCCTCGACCCCGACACCGACGAGGTGGCCGCCTTCGAGGAGCTCATCGGGTCGCACGGCGGGCTCGGCGGCCCGCAGACCCGGCCGTTCATCCTCCACCCGGCCGAGTGGACGATCGACGTGCCGATCGTGGGAGCCGAGGCGGTCTACCGCCAGCTCCGGCGATGGCTCGGAACCATCGGGATCGAGCTCGGGCGCGGCGAGACGGCAGCGGCCGGGGCGACGGAGTCCAGGGACGGCTCCACCATGCGCCGCGAGGCATAGTCCCCGCGAGTCGGCGACAGACGAGGAGCCCATCGCGGGCTAGGTCGAGGGGCGCTGACCACTCGATCTCTCTCGCGAGGGCTTCTCGATGCATCTTAACCGCGACGCTCGCCGGGCTCCACGCGGCCGGGCTGAGGTCTTGCGTGCTGCTCCAGGCCGAGCGGACGGGCGGCGGGCTTGCCGCGAGGGCCCCGGGCGGCCGAAGCTTCCATTGTGCTGGTCCCCGCGCCGGCAGGCGGCCGGCCCGGCGGCCTGGTGACTGGAGCG
Organism: uncultured Chloroflexia bacterium; assembly: GCA_963844945.1. GTDB lineage: Bacteria > Chloroflexota > Limnocylindria > Limnocylindrales > CSP1-4 > CAIYQJ01. The sequence goes on along the minus strand of CAWJQZ010000049.1, from coordinate 12,936 downwards.
ACGCGGCCCATGCGATCCCGCGTCGGCACTCGCTCGAGCAGGAGCGTCACATCGCCGGTCTGCACTACGCGACCCGCGCCGGGGGAGACCGGAGCCGACCGGCGCCCGCTTCCTCGCCCGCGCGGCGCGCCGGTCTGCTTCCCGGCGTCGTCGTCAGCCGCCCGCTCGCCGACCACGGCTCGGCGAGGCGGTGCCGGACCTTCCTGCGGGCCGCTGCCGCTCGACCGGTCGACGGCCGTGCACCAGGCCCTGATCCACCAGGCCAACGGCATGGTCGAGCGCCGGATCCAGGCTGTGCCCACCACAGCCGCCCCGAGGTCGAGGCCTTCGCCTCATCGGTCCAGCGCTCAATAAAGATCGACCGCTTCATCGCGTAGCAGCGACGAGCGCCCGCATCTCGGTCTCGAGGGGCAGACCCCGCTCCGGCGTCTCAGGTCAAGTCGGCCGCCCGGCGCCGAGGCCGACGTCTCGGCGGATACACGCTGCGCCGGCCGAGCCGGCGCCGGCGGTCCGTGTGCTGCAGGGCCGCCCCTACCGCCCCTCGCCCGCCCGTCCGCCGCCGCGTCGCCCCGGACGAGGATCCAGAAGCTGTACAGCGAGGACGACCATGAAGGCGGTCATCGCGACGCCCTGGATGAACCCGAGGTCTTCGGCGATCTCCGGCTGGACGCGATGACGGCGAGGATCGCGGTCCCGATGAGTTGACCGACGACGATCATCCCGGTCGACACACGGCGGCCGGTGGCGTTGAGGTTGTCGACTGCTTGCCGAGGTCCGACGTGTGAGCTCCACGACGAGTCTGCCCTTCCCGAACTGGTCGACCCACTCCAGGCGGCGGCCTCGAGTGTCGGGGCGCGCCGGAGGACTCCTTGCCGACCTCGACGGCCTTGTCGGTGCCCAGCTTCTTCACGTTGTCGACGTCGAGCCGAGCGAGGACTGTGTCCCGCGCCTCGCCGATCGCAGCGTCGGCGATGTCGATGTCCGGGCGAGGATGCCCGCGGTCTCGGTCGCCTGGATGATCGCCTTGATCGCCATCGTGAGGTTCGTGTCGAGTCGCAGCCCGTTGCCGTAGACCGTCGAGAGCATCGTCCCGAGCGCGCCCCGATTCGGGGTTCGCGCCGTACTGGAGGTACTGGCGCAGCAGGCGGTCGAGGGCGGTCCGGAACGTCTTCTCGTCGAAGGCGGCGGTCTGCGGCTCAGCCGGATGACCACCGTCGCGACGCTGTCGAAGTCGTTGCTCTTGAGCGAGTAGATCAGGTCGAGCAGGTCGGTCCGCTGCTGCATGTCCAGCTCGCCGACGAGGCCGCAGTCGATGAAGACGATCTTCCCGGTCTCCGGGACGACGAACAGGTTCCCTGGGTGCGGGTCGCCGTGGAAGAAGCCGTCGATGAGGACCTGCTTGATGAGGGCCCGGATGAACGCGACGCCGAGCGCCTGCCGGTCGAGGCCGGCCGCCTCGAGCTTCGCGACGTCGCTGATCTTGATGCCCTGGATGAACTCCATCGTGAGGACGCGCTCGCCCGACAGGTCCCCGAAGACGTTCGGCACGCCGACGTTCGGGAACTTCGCCATCCCCTCCTGCAGCCGCTTCGCGTTGTAGGCCTCGTTGCGGTAGTCGAGCTCCCGAGCACGCCGGAGGCGAACTCCGTGACGATCCCGTTGACGTCCACGGCGCGCGCGAACGCGAACGTCGGTCTGCGAACTTGGGCGAGCTCCTGCATGACGCCGAGGTCCGCCTTCGTCTTCGCCAGGATCTCGGGTCGCTGCACCTTGACGGCGACCTCGGTCCCGTCGTGAAGCGTCGCCCGTGGACCTGGGCGGTGGATGCGGCGGCGAACGGCTCGTGGTCGATCGACGCGTACGCCACGTCCGGGCGATCCGAGCTGCTTCTCGATGATGACGGCGGCGTCCGTCCCACGGGAACGGCTCCACGTCGCTCTGGAGCTTCTCCAGCTCCGCGGCCCAGTCCGGCGGCAGCGACGCGCCCTGGCTCGCCGCCATCTGGCCGATCTTCACGTACGTGGGCCCGAGCTGCTGGAGCATGACGCCGACCTTCTCGGGCGTCGTCATCCCGGCGACCGGGTCCTCCACGCCGAGGAGGTACTTCTCGCGAGTTCATCCGGATGACCCGGAGCGGGTCCGGTCCACGAGGATCTCGACCCCGAACTGGAGCAGCGTGTCGTACACCTGCTGCATCCGCAGGTTCTCGATGATCGCGTTCCGGCGTGGGGTGGGGAACGCGTCGAGGACCCCCAGAGGCCGCCGGTCGTCCGCTCGGTGTCGATCGAGGGCCGGGTGAGGCCCAGCAGCGCGGAGAAGACCGAGCCGACGACCTGGACGATCGCCGCCACCCCGAGGAGCCAGACGATCCACGGCGTCGCGAGATGCACGTCGAGCGGCGTGATGAACCCGGTGATCGCGAGCACGATCGCTGTCACGACGACGGAGAAGAGCCCCATCGACCAGATGAGCCGGCCCGTGACGGCGACGATCACCGGTCGAAGGATGATGTTCCCAATCGTGAGCGCCAGGCCCGCGAGCAGGACGTAGACCAGGCTCCCGTTGTCGGCGGTCGCGATCGGCACGCCCCCGCGCCGAACGGGAACGGTCGGCGTACTGGATGTGCGGTCGCGACGAAGATCGCAGCGGTGATCGCCGGCCGAGTCCACGACGACCTGGAGGACGAAACGTCGGAGTGTGGTGTCCGTCGTCGAGCCACTTCGGGGCGAGCCTCCGTGGCTGGACATGGGCAGGGGCGGTCGCTGGAGCTCGGCGGCCGCGGCCGGCTGCATCTCGCTCACGCGCCTGCCTCCGTCGTGATTCCGCGGCGGCCGAGGCCGACCAAAAAAAAAAAAAAAAAAAAAAAAAAAAAAAAAAAAAAAAAAAAAAAAAAAAAAAAAAAAAAAAAAAAAAAAAAAAAAAAAAAAAAAAAAAAAAAAAAAAAAAAAAAAAAAAAAAAAACCCCCCCCCCCCCCCCCCCCCCCCCCCCCCCCCCCCCCCCCCCCCCCCCCCCCCCCCCCCCCCCCCCCCCCCCCCCCCCCCCCCCCCCCCCCCCCCCCCCCCCCCCCCCCCCCCCCCCCCCCCCCCCCCCCCCCCCCCCCCCCCCCCCCCCCCCCCCCCCCCCCCCCCCCCCCAGGTCCGTGGCCGATGGGTGGATGGCGACATCGGCGGGGGCCGCCGGCGGCGCCCCGTCGTCCGCCGGATCTCCTCGGGCGTCGGCGCGGCCGCCTCCTCGGGCGACAGGCCGGCGGACCGTCGGAAGACGTACCGGAAGGCGTCGCGCGCCGCGGCCGCGAGGGGCATCACGAGCACGGCACCGAGCGGCCCGATGACCGCGAGCGCGCCGAGGATGAGGACGATGACGAGCGCCGGATGGAGCTCGAACCGCCCGCCCTCGATCCTGGGCACGAGGATCTGGCCCTCGATGAACATGATCGCGACGTAGAGGACGAGGACCGCGGCGAGCGCGGCAGGGAAGATGGTCGCGGCGAAGACGAGCGCCGGGATGAGGGCGATGTACGGGCCGAACGTCGGGATGAGCTCTGAGACCGCCGCCACCATCGCGAGGAAGACCGCGAACTCGGAGATCCGGGAGTCGACGACCGCCCCGAGGGCCAGCAGCCCGATGAAGGTGATCGCGCCGAGCCAGACCATGAGGATCGCCTCGGCGCGGATGTAGGTCGCCATGTTGTCGATCCCGATCCCGGCGACCGTCACGTCCGCGCGCCACTGCGCCGGGATCGCCCCGCGCAGCGTTCGGCCGATACGGGGCAGGTCGGCGAGCACGTAGAACATGAAGAACGGCAGGACGAAGCCCATCGAGATGACGGGCCCGAGGAGCGCGAACGTTCCCTGCACGAACGACCCGAGCAGCGACTTGAGGTCCACCGAGGAGGTTCCGCCCTGGAGCTGGGCGAAGACGTCCGCCATCCCCTCCTTCAGGAAGGCCGGAAGGCTCGATGCGGCGACTCCGTCGCGCAGGGAGGCGAGGAACGCCGTGACGGAGTCCATGAACTCCGGGCCCTGCTTGAGCACCGCGCTGACCACGATCGTCACGAAGGCGAGCGCGAGCACCGCGAGGACGAGGAGCGCGAGGATCGAGGCCACGCCCCGGTTCAGCCCCCGGCGGGAGAGCCACGTGACGGCCGGGTCGAGGACGAGGACCAGGATCAGGCCGATGACGAACTGCGCGAGCGTGGGCCCGCGAGGTAGGCGAGGAAGAGGACGGCGAGGACGCCGCACGCGGCGACGATCGCCGACCTGCTCGACGGAGCCCAGGGCCCGAAACGCGATGGCAGGGGGAACGCGCCGGGCGCCGGCGCTTAGAGGGTCCGCGCATGGACCCGACCGGACGCGATCGCCGCGAGGAACGCCGCGTAGTCACGGTCGTTCTGGTCCGCGTAGGCCGCGGCGAAGTCCGCGACCGCCTCGTCGAACGCGTCGCTGGCCCCGAGGTAGGCAGCGATCGCGATCCGGTCGCCGGAGCGCGCGTGGGCGCGGGCGAGCGCCTCGCCGCAGAGCCACACGTAGAGTCCCAGGCCCTTCCGCGACAGCTTCGTGAGGTCGGCGGACCACTTCATGTCTGTCAGCTGGCGCACGTAGAAGTGGCGCCCGCCCGGGACCTGCACATAGCCGAGGAAGATGTCGCTCGCGGCCTGCATGAGCTTCTGGCCGTCCACGACGCGCTGGCCGGCACTGCCCTTGCGGCTCCTCGGCAGGTAGTCCTCGAGCGCCGAGCGCCGTGCCTCCTTGAGCTGGAGGAAGAGCGGGTCGTCGCCGTCGCGGCCGAGGTAGAGCGCGACGAAGGCGGTGAGGCCCACGCTCCCCACGCCGACGACCTTGTGCGCGATGTCGACGAGCGTGTACCGCGAGTACAGCTCGCGGTGGTCGACCGGTGAGGGACTGCGGATAGCGGTCGAGCACGTCGCGCAGGACCGCCGACGTGCTCGGGGTGGCTGACGCGCGCGAGCACCGGCGGCTCGTCGACGAAGCGGCGCCGGCCGTCCTGCGCCACCGTGAGCTTCGCCAGCGACCGGAACCGGTCGCGGGTGCTCGCCTCTGCGATCATCTCCTGCGTCTCCGCCCGGAGGCGGCCCTCCGGGAGCGCCTGGACCAGCCGTTCGACGTCGATCCGCGAGTACCAGGCCGCGAGGTCCGTCCGCTCCGCGAGATCACACATCCGCACGCGATAGCCGCGGACGGCGGCGAGCGTCGCGCGCCGGGCCGACTCCTCCAGGTACCCGGTCTCGCGCGCCGCGATCGTCACGCTCGCTGCGAGGCGCTTGACGTCCCACTCCCACGGGCCCGGCAGCGTCTCGTCGAAGTCGTTCGCGTCGAAGACGAGTCGCCGGTCGGGCGACGCGTACGCGCCGAAGTTCATCAGGTGCGCGTCGCCGCCGAGCTGGGCGGTGATCCCGCTCACGGGCGTCCGCGCAAGGTCGGCGGCCATGATGGCCGCCGCCCCGCGGAAGAAGGCGAACGGCGACGCGGCCATCCGCCCGTGGCGGATCGGGATGAGGTCGGCGACGCGCTCGCCCCCCTGACCTTCGAGGATGGCGACCGGGTCGAACCGGTCGGCGGGCGGCGCCCACGCGGCGTGGCTCTCCCGCGGCACCGCCTCGCGGCCTCCCGTCCGATCCGCGTCGGTCCTCCACCGAGAGTCGCGGCGCATCGGACATCCCCGGTGATAGCGGCACCGTCCGGTGCTCCGCGGACTCTTCTTCAGTCTTCGACTTCTTCGACATCGTGATCCTCCCGGTGGGCTGGGGGCGTCAGGCGGTGGTGCCGCCCGGGGTGGGCGTCGGGGCGGGGGGGTCGACCCGGTGGACGCGCCCCGCCGACGGTCCGGTGTGGCACTCCGTCCTTCGGCCGGCCCACGAGGGCGTTGAGGGCGGCGTCGACCGTCGGGAACAGCCGCGCGCGGGCGAGCCGCCCCACGAGCCCTGCCTTCTCGATCGCCTCCTCGGTGCTGCCCGGTCGCGTCCGCGATGGCGAGCGCGATGTCACGGGTGTCCAGGTCGTCCACCAGGTCCGCCAGGACGCCGACCGCCGAGAAGTCGGCGTAGGAGGTCGCCGCCGCGTCGAAGACCACGATCCGGACCGGCGGCTCGGCCGCGTCGACGAGATCCTCGATCCCCGAGCGGAAGCCATCGGCGTTCGCGAAGAAGAGCGGGGACTGGTACCGGACGACGAGGACTCCCGGCACGGTGATGGCCGTCGGGACCTTGGAGACGTCACGCCAGTCGTCGGGCGAGTTCCCGCGACCCTCCACCACGATGCGGGTGGCCGCGGACCGCATGAGGACCACGCCCAGGGACAGGAGGACGGCGAGGAGGATGCCGGGGAGCAGGCCCAGGACGAGCGTGCCGACCAGCGCGGTCATCGCGAGCCAGAAGCTGCTCCGTTCCTGCCGCCACGCGGCACGGAGCGTCGGGATGTCGAAGAGCCCGATCGCGGCCGCCAGGATGACGGCGGCCAGCACCGCGTAGGGCAGCGTCTTGAGGATGCCCGACGCGAACACGAGGATGAGCGCCACGACGCCGATCCCGATGAGGTTGGCGACCTGGCTCCTGCCGCCGGATCGCTCGGCCACAGCCGTCCGGGAGTCGCTGCCCGAGACGGAGAACCCGCCGAAGAGCCCGGAGAGGATGCTCGCGAGACCGAGGCCCATGAGGTCCCTGTTCGCGTCCACGCGGTAGCCGCCGCGGCGCGCGAAGACCTCGGACGCGACGCTCGTGTCCGCGAATCCCATGAACGCGATCGCGACGGCCGAGCCGATGAGGAGCGAGAGGTCGCCCGGCTCGAGCGCCGGGAGGGCGAAGGAGGGGAGCCCGGACGGATCTGCCCGACGAGCGCGAGCTGCCCCTGGTCCAGCCCGAGGACCGGGACGAGGACGATCGCGCCGACGATGACGACGAGGGCGGCGGGGATCCGCGGCGCGATGCGCGGGAGCCCGAGCAGAACGACGAGGGAGATGATGCCGACGATCAGTGGCGTCGCGAGCGTCTGGCCCAGGCCTTCGATGATCGCGCCGAGCTGCTGGACCGGGCCGTCACCGTGGGCCTTGTACCCGAGGATCTTCGGCAGCTGGCCGACGATGATCGTGATCGCGAGTCCGTTGAGGTAGCCGACGAGGACGGGCCGGCTGATGAGCGACGAGATCGAGCCGAGCTTGAGGATGGCCGCGAGGATGAGGATGGCGCCGGAGGCGACGGCCAGGCCGGTCGCGATGGCGACGTATCGTTCCGGCGCAGCGTTCACGCCGACCATCGCGACGACCGACGCGGCGACCAGCGTCGACGTCGACGAGTCCGGCCCCACGACGAGCTGTCGGGAGGAGCCCAGGATCGCGTACCCGATGACCGCGAGGATCGTCGCGTAGAGCCCGGCGACGAGCGGCATCCCGGCGAGGTCCGCGTATGCCATCCCCTGCGGGATGAGGACGAACCCCAGCGCGAGCCCGGCGACGAGATCGCCGCGGAGCCATGCCCTGTCGAACCCCACGGCCCACGGGGCGATGGGGCGTCGGCGTATTGCGGGCGGCTGGAGCCGCGTCTTCGTCATGGCTCGCTCCTGGAAGGTGCCGGGGCGACGCGGATCACTTCCGCGGTCGCGTCGCCCCGGATGGGTCGGGTGGTGGGATCAGCTCGCCGGTGCGGCCTCGGCCGGGGTCGCGGCGACCTCGGCGGCGGCCGCCATGGTCTCGTCGGAGAGCTCGTGGCTCTGGACGGTCGCGCCGAGCTCGGCGAGCTTGTCGCCGATGACGGTCGCGTTCTCGTCGGTCGCGAGGACGCCGACCGCGGCCTTGCCGTCGGCCAGCAGCGCGCCGATCTGGTCGCGCTCCTCGGCGGAGAGGCCGAGGCCCTTGTGGTGGAAGGCGCCGAGGACGGCGCCGCCGATGAGCCCGCCGACGACGCTGACGGGCGTCAGGAGGCCGAGGATGATGCCGATCCCGGCGCCCCGCTGGACGCTTCGGCTGCCGACCTTCTCGACCTTGATCTTGCCCTTGTCGTCGAGGACGAGGACGCCGATCGCGTTGAGGCTGACGTCTTCTCCTCCTTGTCCCACGCCTTGAGGGCCTCGGCCGCCGTGTCGGCCGCGGCTTCGTTCGGGAAGACCCCGAGAACCACGTGCGCGCCATGTGTCCTCCTTGATGACCCGCTGCCCGACAGGGCGGCGGGATGATGTTCGGCTCCGGGGTTTATCGCCCGGCGCGACGGTCTTTCGTGAGCCGTCAGTAGAATGCTATTGGCACCATTAGGAACGTCAATACTGGTCTTAGTGGAGGCTCGAGGTGGACAGCCGGGATGCCGCATCCGCCGTGGAGATGCCCGAAGGCCCCGTTCGAGCGCGGCCCGAGGCCCCAAGGCCGACGACCCGTCGCGTATCGTGGGGACCATGCGGTTCGACTGGCGCAACCTACCCCCGGTCCCTGCGACCCGATCCCGGCGCGGAGAGGCCACCCGGCAGCGCATCATCGAGGCGGCGGCGGACCTCTTCGCCGAACGCGGGATCGACGGGGTCGAGCTGGGCGAGATCGTCGCCGCGTCCGGCCAGCACAACGGGTCCGCGATCCAGTACCACTTCGGATCGCGCGACGGCCTCATCATCGCGGTCGTCTACCCGCGGCCGGATGTCCGGGGACCGGTGGACGCAGCCCGGACGGAGGCGATCGACCGCCTGCTCATCGACGGACGCCCGGTTTCGCTGGAGGACGCGGTCGACGCGCTGTCCCGGCCGACGTGGTCCCTGATGGCGACGCGCCCGGGTCGCAGCTTCGCACGTGTCGCCGCGCAGGTCCTGCGCGAGCTGCCGGTGGAGGACCGGATCGAACCCGCCGGCACTGGCTTGCAGCGGATCATGGCGCTCATCGCGTCCCGGATGCCCGAGATGCCGGAACCGGTCCGCCGCGAGCGGCTCGCGACCGCATACACCCTGCAGATGGAGATGGCCGCGAACCGGGCTCGGGAGATCGAGGCCGGGATCCGCACCACCTCGATGGCGAGGAGTTCGAGGCGAACGCGGTGTCCATGCTGGTCGGGCTCCTCAGCGCGCCGATGCGCGTCACGACGAAGTAGGCCGGACCCCGGCACTGCCGCCCGCCCCCCGTCCGCAGGCTCCAGCTCTTCCTCTCGCCGGGCGGCTTCTCACCCTTGTCTTCGGGCCTGTGCGTTCCTCCGCCCCGGCCTGGCGACGGCCCCTGCCTCGCGACGGCGCACGACGGCCGCGTCGTCCCATCCACGATCCCGACCGCGGAACTAATGTTGACGACTGGATATCTGATGGACGATATTACTTAGGCGTCGCCGGGCACCGTGCACCGGTACAGGAGTCGGAGGGTCCGCATTGCGTCACCTGGTCCGTGGCATCGTCCCTGCCACGCTCGTTCTCGTGCTGGCGGCGTGCAGCCAGAGCGGCACGGCGCCCGTCCCCGTCGTCCGAAGGAGGCTCGCCCGCAGCGTCGTCCGCGATCGCCCCAGCTGTACCCGCCCACTGGACCTACGAGGGCGAGGAAGGCCCCGCCCACTGGGGCACGCTCGATCCCGCCTACGCCGCGTGCGCGGACGGCAGTGCGCAGTCGCCGATCGACGTGACGTCGCCCGTCCCGGCGGTCGCGCCGGACCCTGCCATCGCCTACGCGGCCGGAGCCACGAAGATCGTGAACAACGGCCACACGATCGAGGCCGAGGCCCCCGACGGGAACACCGTGACGATCGATGGCGCCTCGTTCGCACTCAAGCAGGTCCACATGCACGTGCCGAGCGAGCACAAGGTCGCGCGGTGCCTCGTTCCCCGCGGAGTTCCACTTCGTGAACAAGGACGCGAGCGGCGCGATCACGGTGGTCGGCGTCCTCGTCACGCAGGGGGCCGCGGACAACGCCGCGTGGGCCCCGTTCGTCGCCGCGAGCACGACCGCGGCCGGCGGCGAGACGGAGACCGAGCTGGACTGGCCGGCGCTGCTCCCCGGCGACCTCACCTCGTACCGCTACGCCGGCAGCCTGACGACGCCGCCGTGCACAGAGGGCGTCCATTGGGTGCTCCTCGAAGACCCCGATCGAGCTCAGCGCGACCCAGATCGCGGCGCTGCAGAAGGCGTATGACGGGAACGCCCGCCCGACCCAGCCGCTCAACGGCAGGCAGGTGTCGCTCGACTCCTCGCGATAGGCAGGACGGACGACAGGATGAGCATTGAGGCGGGCCGCGAGGCCCCGGGTGCGGCCCAACGCCCGTCGACCCGCAGTGGGCTCCCGATGAACCGGCTGGAGGCGTTCAGCGATGGTGTCTTCTCCATCGCGATCACGCTCCTTGTCCTCGAGATCGCGGTGCCTCTCGGCGCGGAGAAGGACCTCGTCGGGTCGCTGCTCCACGAGTGGCCTTCCTACCTCGCGTACGCCATCAGCTACCTGACCATCGGGTGGGTCTGGATCGGCCACAGCGCGATCACCGCGCATGTCGATCGCGCCGACGGGCTCTTCCTCCGACTGAACCTCATGCTGCTCATGTCGGTCGCCTTCCTGCCGTTCCCGACGAAGGTGATGTCCGAGTACTTCGGTGCCTCGGACCCCGAGCGCATCGCCGTCGTCTTCTACGGGATCGTCCTGCTCGTCATCGCCCTCCTGATGGACGCGCTGTGGCGGTATGCCGTCGCGCGGCGCGAGATCACCGGGCAGGAGCTCAGGGACGACGAGCTGCGGGGCCTGACCTCGAAGTCGGGTCCGAGCCTGGGGCTCTTCGTGGGCTCCGTCGTCCTGGCGGCGTTCCTGCCGACGATCGCGGTATTCGCATACCTCGCCTCGTCTGCCTACCTGGTCATCCCGTTCCGAACCCTGGCAGGCGCCGTCAGGCGCGGGGGCTGACCCGGGACCCCGGATGCGTGCTGCCGTCGCCGCGGCGATTCCGGACGATCAGTGCGGCGGATGGGCGTCCGGCCGGCCGCCGCGTCAGGAGACCTCGACGACCAGGTAGACCCGGGACCCCGACGGCGCCTCCACCGCGATCTCGTCCCCGGCGGCGGCCCCGAGGAGCGCCCTGCCGAGGGGAGACGTATCGCTGATCCGGCGCTCCGCCGGCTTCGCCTCCGCCCGCCCGACGACCGTGTACGTCTCGCGCTTCCCGTCGTGCTCGACCGTGACGACCGACCCGAACCCGACGACGTGCGTGCGCTCCATGTCGTCGATGACGATCACCGAGTGGAGCATCTGCTCGATCTGCGCGACGCGACCCTCGAGGAACGACTGCTCCCGCCGGGCGGACTCGTAGTCCGCGTTCTCGCGCAGGTCGCCGAGCTCCCGTGCCGCCTTGACGCGCGCGACGATCGCCGGCCGCTCCACCGTCGTGAGGCGCTCGAGCTCGGCCTTGAGCTCCTCGAGGCCGGCAGCGGTGAGGTGCGTCACGGCCGGCGTCTGCGCTGCCGCCGACGCGGCCTTCGTGGAGGCTCGCGGCTTGCGGGGCGCGCGCTCCGCTGCCGCGCGCGTGGCTGCGGCCTTCGCCCGCGCCGACGGCTTCGTCATGGGGCCGCCGGCCGCGCCGGACAGCGCGGTGCCCGGCTTGACGGCCGCCTGCGCGTCCGGGCGGAAGAGGTCGGTGAGCCCGTGGGCCTCCTTCCGTCCGTCGGGCGCCTCGACGTTGCCGAAGGGGAGGACCAGCGTGGGGTCGGGGAGCCGCTTCACCCACTCCGGATCGACCCCCGCCGCGAACGCCGCGAACGCCGCGTCGGCGTACTCCTCGGGAGCGTCCGTCACCGCCCACCAGAGCCGGAGCTTGGCGAGGTCCTTGAGGACGCGGAGCCGCCACGCGCTGCCCACCGGCCGGCGGTCGCCGATCCCGGTCGCGGCGAGGGCGGACGCCCGGCCGGCGAGCGACTTCGCGGTGGAGCCGATGTAGAGGACGGTCTCGCCCGGGAGCCACCAGCGGCGCAGGTCGGCCGCGAGCTCGTGGGGGGTGGGGGAGCGACCGTCGAGCTTCAGGTCCGGGACGCGCTCGAGCCATGTGCGGAGCGCGTGGTGATCGACGGGGATCTCGGCATGGGGGGTGGCGATCTCCACGATGAAGATCCCGGGGCGGGAGCTGCGGAGCGGCGCGCCCCAGAGCACCGGGCCGTCGGCCATGAGGCCGAGGCCGGCGATGAGCTCGCGTGCGGTGGGGCCTGGACGGGCGGGAGGGGGAGGGGTCGGCGGCATGTTGGTCAGCCTATCCGACGCGCGTCACGACTGCTCGGGCGGGGATGCTCGGGCCGCCGGCGGGAGATCGGGGCGACGCCGCCGCGCGGCGTCCGCCAGCCAGTCACCTCGGGAGTCCGCGAGAGCCGGTGAGGCCGCGAGAGGGCCTGCGGGCACCGCCGCGGAGCGCCTCGAACGCCGCGCAGCAGCCGTTCCACACCCACCGACACCCCTCGGGCCTGCGTGGTGGCGCGCCGCGAGCCGGCGCCCGCGCCCGCCGCGCCCGGACTCCGGTGGCGACTGGATGACGGATCCGCCGCGGGCCCTGGCCGCCCGCCGCGCCCCGCCACCGCCCGCGCCCGCCTCGCCCCTCCCCGGGAAGAGGAAGGCCGGCCCTCGCGGGCCGGCCATCTCGTGTGCGGGGCCGTCTCCCGGGCCGGGAGCGGCAGCGAGGCGTCAGGCGGTCGCCTTCCCCGGCTCGATCTCCATCATGCCGTGATGGATGCCCAGCACGTCCATGAGGTTCAGGTACGGGTCGGGATCCATCTCCTCCGGGATGACGATCCCCTCGGCCTTCCACGCGCCCTCGGCCATGAGCTCCATCGCGAGGACGGGATTGAAGCCGGTCTGCCAGCCCACGACCTGGAGGCCGTGGTTGCGCCAGATCTCCTGCCCGTCGGCCGTCTGGTAGAGGTAGACCTCGCGCGGCTTCCCGTCCTTGATGCCGGTCACCCAGGTGCCCACGATGGCGCGGCCGATCATGCGGTCGCCGACCGTC
>CAWJQZ010000048.1:0-186791 GCA_963844945.1 uncultured Chloroflexia bacterium | reverse complement strand
TGCCGCGACGGACGGGATCCCCGTCCGGCCGCGCGCGGAGCGCCTCCTGCTCCCCGGCCATCGCGAGCCCGTCCGCGAGGACCTCCGCGGCGTCGCGGAGCGCGAGCGCGGCCCGCACCTCGTCCTCCTCGCCCGCGGCGCCGCCGGCTACCGGAGCCTCTGCCGCCTCGTGAGCCGCGCGAACCTCGCGGGGAGCAAGGGGCTGCCGCGGTTCACCCATGCGCTCCTCGAGGAGCACGCCGAGGGGCTCGTGGCGCTCTCGGGGTGCCGCGACGGGGAGATCGCGCGACGCCTCCTCGCGGGGGACCGGGAGGGGGCGCGGGCGGCCGCCGAGCGCTATGCGCGGATCTTCGGGACGCCGAGGGCGCCGCCGCGGCCGGGCGGCGCGCGTCGGCGGAGCCGCGGCGCGCCACGGCCGGCGGCGCGGGCTCACCGGGGACGGTGGCACGGCGGGCGCATCCCCGGCCCGCCGCGGCCGCCCGCGCCCGGGGGCCGTCGCGGCCGCCGGGTTCGTCCTCGAGCTCCAGCACCACCTCCTCCCCGACGACGACTGGCTCGTCGCCGAGACCGTCCGCCTCGCCGGACGAGCTGGGGCTCCCGGTCGTCGTGACGAACGACGTCCACTACGCCCTCCCCGCGGATCGCGAGATGCACGACCTCCTCGCGGCGATCCGCCACGGCCGCTCGGTCGCGGAGCTGGGCCCCCTCCGCCGCCCGGACGCCGAGTCGTACCTCAAGGGGCCGGCCGACCTCCTCGCGCTCCCCCCGGCGGACCGGGCGGCCCGCAGGGAGGACCCGGCCACCGCCCGTGCCTGGGTCGAGGGGATGCGCACCTCGGCGGAGCTCGCCGCCTCGTGCGAGGCGGACCTCGAGTTCGAGCGCTACCGGTTCCCGGGCTTCCGGGTCCCGAAGGGCGAGACGCCGTTCAGCCACCTCGAGCGCCTCTGCCACGAGGGGGCCCGCCGCAGCTACCACCCGGTGACCCCGGCGGTCGTGAAGCAGCTCGCGCACGAGCTCGAGGTCATCGAGAAGACCGGGCTCGCGGAGTTCTTCCTCATCTGCTGGGACCTCATGCGCTTCGCCCGCGAGCGGCGGATCCCGGCGCAGGGGCGCGGGAGCGCGGCCGACTCGATCGTCGCGTACGTCCTGGGGATCACGCGGGTGGACCCCATCCGCCACAACCTCCTCTTCGAGCGGTTCATCAACGAGGGCCGGACCACGTACCCGGACGTGGACATCGACTTCAGCTCGGAGCGGCGGGAGGAGGTCATCCAGTACGTCTACGCGAAGTACGGCCCCGAGCACACGGGGATGGTCTGCAACGTCGTGACGTACCGGGCGCGGTCGGCGATCCGCGAGGTGGGGTACGCGCTCGGGTTCCCGCGGCCGCTGGTGGACCGGGTGGCGAAGGCGGTCGAGACGTTCGACTCGCGGATGATCCGGCGCGACCTCGAGGCGGAGGGCGGCTTCGCGTACCTCTTCGCGCGGCCCGAGGGGATCGGCGCGCCGCGGGCGGACGGAGCGCCCGTGGGTCGCCCGCCGGGGCCCCGACCCGGCCGCCCTGCCGCCCGACGCGGCGCCGCTCGTGCCGTCGGTCCCCAACGCGTCGCGCGGGGCGCCGGCGCACGCGCCGGGCGAGGTCCGCGCCGCACGCGACGGGCTCGCGCCGTCGGTCGCCGGCGGGAGCCGGCCGGCGATCCGCGGCGGCGGGCTCTCGGACGACAAGGGCGGCCCGGGCGACAGCCCGGCCTCGGTCGCCTGGCTCCGGGCGGAGGCGGCTCGGGCGGATGCGGCCGGGGCGGGCGTGACGGCTGCCGGGGCCGGTTCGGCGGCCCCCGCGACCCGGGGGCGCGACGCGAAGGCCGTCGCGGATCCCGAGCGGGACCGCCTGGGCCGCCCGGACCATCGCGCCGCGTACGAGGCCGGGGGCGGCGCCCCGTCCGAGAGGGCGCCGCGGGCGCGGCCGTCCCCGAGGACCCCCTCGCCCGCCCGCGCGGCGGCTCCACCGTGGGGATGAGCCCGTGGGAGCGCTGGCTCGAGATGTGCGCCCGGATCGACGGCTTCCCGCGCCACCTGTCGATCCACACCGGCGGGATGCTCGTCACCGCCGCCCCCCTCATCGACATCGCGCCCCTCGAGCGCGCGACGATGCCCGGCCGGGTCGTCACCCAGTACGACAAGCGCGACGTCGAGACCCTGAAGCTCATCAAGCTCGACCTCCTCGGGCCTCGGGATGCTCGCGGCGATGGACGAGGCGCTCCGGCTCGTCGAGCACGACTGCGCGGTCTGCCTCGACCTCGACCGCCTCCCGGAGGACGTCGGGGAGGTCTTCCGGATGCTCCAGGCGGCCGACACCGTCGGGGTCTTCCAGGTCGAGAGCCGGGCGCAGATGCAGACCCTGCCCAAGTCGAGGCCCCGGAACCTCGACGACCTCGTCGTGGAGGTCGCGATCATCCGGCCGGGCCCCATCCAGGGGAACGCGGTCCACCCGTACCTGCGGCGGAAGCAGGGCCTCGAGCCGGTCGAGTACCTCCACCCGGCCCTCGAGCCGATCCTCGGCGACACGCTCGGCGTGATCCTCTACCAGGAGCAGGTCATGCAGATCGCGATCGCCGTGGGCGGCTTCACCGCGGGCGAGTCGGACGGCTTCCGGCGCGCGATGGGGACCTGGCGCTCCTCGAAGGAGATGGAGAAGCTCCACGCGAAGTTCGTCGACGGGTGCGTGGACGGACAGCGGGATGCGCCCCGACGACGCGGAGGAGCTCTTCCGGCGGATCGCGGGGTTCGCGTCGTTCGGGTTCGCGAAGAGCCATGCCGCGGCGTTCGCCCGGACCGCGTACGAGTCGGCCTTCCTCAAGCTCTTCTACCCGGCGCAGCTCGTCACGGGCATCGTCAACGCGCAGCCGATGGGCTTCTACCCGGTGGAGGTCCTCGTGAACGACGCGAAGCGCCACGGGGTCGCCGGTCCTCCCGGTGGACGTGAACGCGTCCGACCTGCGGACGACGACCGAGTGGGCCGGCCGGCCGGGCTGGGCGCTCGCGTGGCCGGGCGAGCGGCCGGGACCCGGCGACCCGATCCCCGAGGGGGCGGGGATCGCGCGGCGCCCGGAGCCCTTCCGTTCGAGCGCGATCGTCGTCCCGGACCGGGAGACCCGCGAGCGCTGGGCGGCCGAGAGCGCGGTCGGGTGGGGGATCCGCCTCGGGCTCCACCTCGTGAAGGGGATCGGCGGGGAGATCGGCGAGGAGCTGGAGGCGGAGCGCGACGAGCGCGGGCCGTTCACGTCGCTCGCGGACCTCGTGGGCCGGACCGGGCTGCCGGAGGAGGTCGTCGAGCGACTGGTCCGGGCGGGGGCGCTCGACTCGCTCGGGCGGCCGCGGCGGGAGCTCCTCTGGCAGCTCCGCGAGGTCGCCGGCGGACGGAAGGGCGGCGCGCGCCGGCGGCAGGCGGCCGGGACCGTCCGGCTCGACCGCCGCGGGCGCCCGATCCGGACGATCGGGACGGCGGCGGACGGGCGGGCCGGCGGACCGGGCGGCCGGCGGGCCGGGGCAGGCGGCCGCGGCAGGCTCGGCGGCCGTGGCCGACCCGGCGGCACGGCCAGGCCCGCCGCCGAGGCGGGGCGGACCATGGACCTCCGCCTCCCCCCGACGGACGCCCCGGACCTGCCGCCCCTCCGGGAGACCGAGCGGCTCGGCGACGCCTACGCGGTGCTCTCGGTGGACCCGCACATGCAGGTCGTGGAGCTCTTCCGCCCGGCGCTCGACCGGCTCGGGGCGGCGCCGCTCGGCTCGCTCGCCGACCTCCGGCCGGGCCGCGTCCGGATCGGCGGCCTCGTCGTCACGCGCCAGCACCCGATGACGGCGCGCGGGACCGTCTTCCTCGCCCTGGAGGACGAGACCGGGATGGCCAACGTCACGCTCTGGCCGGACACGTGGGCGCGCCTCCGCGGGATCGTCCGCCGGCACGCGCTCCTCCTCGTGGACGGCGAGCTCCAGCGTGAGGGCGGGGTCGTGAACGTGGTCGCGCACGCGGCGGTCCCGCTCGGCGAGGCGGCACGAGCGGCCGGCGGGCCGGAGCAGCCCGCCGGTGTGCGGCGGATGGGCTACGCGGGGATGCGGCGGGTCGGGTAGGGCCGCCCCCGGCAGTGGCTCGCTGGCAGCCGGCGCGGCCGCTGGCCGGGACGGGGCGATCCGCGGTCTCCGACCTGTCAGCTCGTCGAGATCGTGCACCACATGCACGAACGTGACGCGGCCTTGCATCACATGCACAGACGCGACCAGCTGATGCGCCCGCGACGCGTACCGACGCATCACAGGAAGCCGGATCGCCCCCTCCGACTGCCGTTCTGGTCGTGTTCATGCACCACGTGAAAGGACAGGACCAGGACACAGGGCCTGCTCCGTCGCGTGCGTCGTCTTCATGCACCTGGTGCAAGCCGGACGCCGCAGAGGTGCGCGGCCCCGGACGCCGCAGAGGTGCGCGGCCCCGGACGCCGCAGAGGCGCGCGGCGCGCGGTGCGCGGCCGGACGCCGCAGAGGTGCGGGCCCCAGCGGCCGCGCTTCGGCTGGACGGTCTTCGCGGCGGACGCCTTCGACTGCTTCGTCTGCTTCCGCTGCTGGCGCTCCGGCGCCGGAGATCCGGAGGAACCGGCGGTAGAAGCCGGCGAACGCGCCGGTCGCGAGCCCGAAGAGCGGCGAGACCACGACGGCGTACAGCAGTGCCTGGCCGCGCACGTCGTCCGTGACCGGGACCGCCGCGCTCGCCGGAGCGGTGAGGACGTAGACCGCGAAGAAGAGCCCGGCGAACAGCCCCGTGAGGAGCCCGAACAGCCAGGACGCCCGCGGCGCGAGCATGCCGGCGAGGAACGACGGGATGAGCGGCGGCGGGACGACGAGCAGCTGTGCGACGAGGACGCCGATGTTGTTGTCCCGGAGCGTCGGGACGAGCAGGACGATGCCCCCGACGAGGACCGCGAGGGGCGCGAGCCAGAGCGTCGGCGTCGACATGAGGATCGACGGGACGGCGCGGATGTCGCCGGGGATGTCCGCCGGGGCGGCCGCCATGCGGAACGCCTGGATGATGCCGGGCCGCTCGGTGGGGCCCGGCGAGGCGCGGCGCCTTCGCCGCGCGCGCGTCGCGCGGGACCGCCGCCGCCGAGACGCCGGCCGCCGCGACCTCCGCATCGCTCGAAGCCGCCGCAGCCTCGGCCGCGGCCATCGCCGCGCGGTGCCGCCGGCGCGCCTCGGATCGGTCGGTGTTCTTCGCGCGGGCCACGTGTCGCTCCTCGTCCGTCGCAGGGTCGACCGCGGGGCGGTCGACGGGAAGGGTCGTCCTCCAGGGCGGCGGATGCCGCCGCGCCCGCAGTCGCGGGCTCCCGGATGGTAGTCGAACGCGCGGGTCCGACGCCGGGGTCCGGGCAGCGATCGCGGGCTCGACGTGCCGCCGCACGCGCAGCCGCCGCGCACCCGGCGTGCATCGGGCGGAGATCCCCGCGTGAGTCCGGCCGGCGTATACCCCGATGCACGTCCCCGTCCCGCCCACGCCCGCCACGTCCCGCCCTGTCCAGCCGGGAGGTGCTCCATGCGGGTCGCGCGCGGTCCGGTCCTCGTCGTCGCGCTCATCGCTCTCGCCGCCGTCCTCTGGCCCGCCCGCGGGTCGGGCTGTCACGCCGGCATCCGACCTCCGGGCCGCCGCCGCCGTCGCATGGCCGCGCTCGGGCTCGCTCGTCATCTCCGAGGTGGAGACCGGCGGCGCGTCCGCGTCGGACGAGTTCGTCGAGATCGCGAACGTCGGGCCGGTGGCGGTGGACCTCGCGGGCCTCGAGCTCGCCGCCGCCAGCTCCGCGGGGACCACGGCGAGCCGCCGGGCCGGGTGGTCGGCGACCACGGTCGTCGAGCCCGGCCGCCACGTCCTCGTCGCGAACGCCGCCGGGCGTCTGGGCGTCGATCGCGGACCTCACGTACACCACCGGGATCGCGGCGACGGGCGGGACCGTCGTCCTGCGCCCGGCCGGCGGCACCCCGATCGACGCGGTCGGGTGGGGCGACGCGACGAACGCCTTCGTGGAGGGCGCTCCGGCGCCCGCGCCGGCCGCCGGCTCGAGCATCGAGCGCCTGCCGGGCGGCGCGGCCGGCAACGGGACGGACACGAACGACAACGCCGCCGACTTCGTGATCCGGGCGGTGCCCGGCCCCCAGCGGCTCGCCGACGCCCCCGCGCCGTCGGCATCCCCGCGCCGTCCGACCCGTCGCCGACGTCCCCGGCGACCCGACGCCCACGCCCGCCCCCACCGACGTGCCGCCGACGACCGGACCCGTCCCCGAGCGCGACGCCGGACCCCGCCGACGCCGTCGCCCACGCCGTCCGCCACCCCGACGCCGACGCCGACGCCCTCGCCGGTGGCCACCCCGACCGCCCACGCCGACGCCGACCCCGACGCCCGCCCCGACCGCCGCGCCCACGCCGACGCCCACCGCGACCGCCTGCGCCGACGCCCACCCCCGAGCCGCGTCGCCATCCCGATCGCCGACGCACGCGGCCTCGCCGACGGGACGCCGGCGATCGTCGAGGGGGTCCTCACGACCGACCTCGGGGCGCTCGACGCCGACCACACGGGGTTCATCCAGGACGCGACCGGCGGGATCGGCGCTCTACCTCGACGCCGCCGCTCCGCACGTGCTGCCGGCCGGCACCGTCGTCCGCGTCTCCGGGACCGTCGACACGCGGTACGGCCTCACCGTCCTCCGGTGCACCCTCGCGGCCGTCGAGGCGCGCGGCTCCGCGTCGCTCCCCGCGCCCGCCGCGATCGCCACGGGCGCCGCCGACGTCCGCTACGAGGGCGTCCGCGTGGAGGTCTCCGGGCGCGTCGACGAGCGCACCGTCCGAGGTCGCGGACGGGACGTCGCTCGAGGTGGACGACGGCTCCGGCCCGGTCCGGGTCATCGTGGATCCGGCCGTGATCGCCGCGGTCCCCGTGGTCCGCGGCGACGACGTGGTCGCGGTCGGCCCGCTGGGCCGCCGCGACTCGGGCGGCACGGCCGTCTTCCGGGTCCACGCGGCGCTCCCGGGCTCCATCGCGCGCCCGGCCCCCTCGCCGTCGCCGACCGTCGGCCCCGACCCCGACGCCGTCGCCTTCTCCGAGCCCGACGGCGACCCCGGCACCCACGCCCAGCCCGACACCGCCCCCACGCAGACCCCGGCCCCCACGGCCACGCCCGCGCCCACCGCGACGCCGGCCGCATCGTCGGAGCCGGTGACGCCGATCGCCGTCGCCCTCGCCGAGAGCCCCGGGACGCGCGTCCACGTCCTCGGCGTCGTCACCGCGGTCCCGGGCGGGCTGTGGAGCGCGACGCTCGGGACGATCCAGGACGCGGGCGCCGCCCTCGTCGTCCGGTTCCGCGGCGACGCCGCAGCGCCCGCGCTCGACGCGCGGATCGAGGTCACCGGGACGCTCCTGCGCTCCGGGTCGCGCCTGGTGCTCCGCGCCGACGAGCCGTGGGCCGCGTCGGCGGCGGATGCGGACGAGCTGCCGGATCCGGAGCCGATCGATCGCGGGCCGCGCCATCGACGCCACGGCCGATGCCCGCCTTGCGACGGTCTCCGGCACCGTCGTGAAGGGGAGCGTCCGGCGCTCCGGCGCACGGGTCACGTTCCAGGTCCTCACCGCCGACGGTGTCCGCTTCGGCGTGACCGCCCCCGCCATCGCCGCGCTGGGCTCCGCGCCGAGCGCCGGGGACAGCGTGCGGGTCACCGGCGTCGGCGTCCCGGGGACCTCCGGCACGACGACCGCGGCCGGACGGATCTGGCTCCGGCGCGGAGACGACCTGGCCTCCCTCGCCGCCGCGGCCGCCGTGGCGTCCGTCTCGTCCGGCGGGACGACGAGCGCGCCCACGCGGCGGGCGGCGGCACCACGGCCACCCCGACGCGCTCGGCCGCGGCCGCCGGATCGCCCGCCTCGGCCGCCGGGTCCGCGGCGTCCGCCGGCTCCGCAGGGTCGGCGGCGCCCGCGTCGGCAGCGCAGGCACGCACGGGGGCATCCGGCGTCTCGGCCGCCGGGAGCCCTGCATCGGCGACGAGCGGCCGGCCCACCGCCACGCCCGCCGACGGTCGGTGCGCGCGCCCTCGCGGCCGCCGCGGCCGGCTCGGCCGTGACGGTCGCCGGCGTCGTCCGCGGGACCGGGCCGGCCCCGGCCTCGATCCTCGTGGCGGACGCGACGGGGATCGTCCGGATCCGCTTCGACGGCGCGGCGGCCTCCCTCGCGGAGACGGTCGCCGCGGGCGACGCCATCTCGGCGACCGGCACGACGGCGCGAGGCGCCGACGCCACGCGTCGAGGTGGTCGTCGCGGAGCCGGGAGCCGTGGCGCTCCTCCCCGCGACCGGCGGCAGGCATGGCCGGCGCTGATGTCCTCCCGGTCGCCGAGTGCCGAGGACGACGGTGCCTCCGGGCTCCTCGCCGCCCTCGGGACCGGCCGTCCCGACGCTCGGCATGACGGGCGATCCGGTCCCGGCCCCGCCGCCGGACGACCTGCCCGGGCTCCTCGCCGTGCTCGCGATCGTCGGCGGGCTCGCTGGGCTCGCGGCGACCCTGGCCGTCGCATCCCGCCGCCGCGGCGGCGGTCGCGCGGACCCGGCGGTCGCCCGCCGGCTGGCGGCTCTGGCCTCGTCCACGGCGCCCTGCGCGGCCCGCCACGGCGCCCGGCGGCGGGCGTCCGTGCGGACGCGCCTCTCGCGGCACGCCTTGACGCTCGCGCCGGAGCGGGCCTATCCTCGCCGCCGACCCGCGCCGGAACGGTGCGGCCGTGGTGAGGAGGTCCAGTGCCGAACGGGGATCCCCGCCTCGCGCTCCCGTCGGACGACCGCCAGTACCACATCGACCTCGGGCCGGGCGAGCTCGGGGAGTACATCCTCCTCCCCGGCGACCCCGACAGGGTCGCCCGGATCGCCGAGCGGCTGGAGGTCGGTGGAGGTCGAGCGGCAGCACCGCGAGTTCGTCTCCGTCACGGGCACGTTCCGCGGGCTGCGCGTCTCCGCCGTCGCGACCGGGATCGGCACGGACAACGTCGAGATCGTCATCGCGGAGATCCTCGCGCTCGTGCCGCGCCCCACGTTCATCCGGATCGGGTCGTCGGGCGCGCTGCGGCCGGAGATCGCCATCGGCGACCTCGTCATCACGACCGGCGCGGTCCGGCTCGAGACCACGACGAGCTGGTACGTCCACGAGGGCTACCCCGCGGTCGCGAACCACGAGGTCGTCCTTGCGCTCGTCGAGGCCGGCGCCCGGCTCGGCCTTCCGACGCACCTCGGGATCACGGCGACCGCTCCGGGCTTCTTCGGCCCCCAGGGACGCCCGATCCCCCAGCTGCCCATCCGCTACCCTGACCTCGCCGATGAGATGCGACGGCAGGGCGTGGTGAACTTCGAGATGGAGGCGTCCGCCGTCCTCGTCCTGGCCGGGCTCGCCGGCTGCAGGGCGGGCGCCGTCTGCGGCGTCTTCGCCCAGCGTGCGCTCGGCACCTTCGCGGATGCGGAGGAGCGCCGGAGCACCGAGGCGCGGACGATCGACATCGGGCTCGAGGCGCTCTCGGTCCTCGCGGAGATGGACCGGCAGCGCGAGATGGCTGCGGCGCCGCAGTGGCGGCCGTCGCTCTGGCGTTAGCATGCACGTAGCGGACCCGGGGGCGCCGTCCCCGCGCCGGCGACGCGCATCGAAGGGAGGACCGGTCGATGGCTGAGGCCTATTGCGTCAAGTGCAAGGCCAAGCGCGAGGTCAAGGACCCCCAGAACGTGACCATGAAGAACGGCAAGCCGGCCCTCACGGGGACCTGCCCGGTCTGCGGCACGAAGCTGTACAAGATCGGCGGCTGACCGCTCGCGAGATCTTCATGAAGAGACCCCCGCCGGGTAGCCGGCGGGGGTCTCTTCATGTCCGCGTCCCCGGCCCCGAGGGGCCGCCCGGCCCCCGCGAAGGGGCCGCGGGACCGTCAAGAGGTACGTACCAATCTGTGTAGCGATACGTCCCGCACCTCGGCGACCCCGCTATCGCCCACGACCGCGCCCTCCCGCGACCTCCGGCGCGCGCGGCCGTCGCTGCCGGCGACGGCGGCGCCCTCGAGCCCCGCTGCTCCACCGGGGCTCGCCCGGCGGCGCATCCGCCCCGCGGCCCGCACGGAGCGGCCGCCGGCCACCACGAGCACCATGAGCCCTGCTGCTTCGACCAAGGAGGTAGGCACGAGATGACGACACGCGTCGGGATCAACGGGTTCGGCCGCATCGGCCGCCAGACGCTCAAGGCGATCATGGAGCGCGCCCCGGAGCTCGAGGTGGTCGCGGTCAACGACCTCATCGACACCGCGACGAACGCGCTGCTGTTCAAGCACGACTCCACGTACGGCGCCTATCCGGGCACCGTCGAGCACACCGACGACGCGATCGTCATCGACGGGAAGGTCGTCAAGGTCCTCCAGGTCGCCTCGCCCGAGGCCCTCCCGTGGAAGGACCTCGGCGTGGACATCGTCATCGAGTCGACCGGGCGCTTCACGGACGCCGACAAGGCCAGGGCGCACATCGACGCCGGTGCGAAGAAGGTCATCATCAGCGCGCCGGCGAAGAAGGAGGACGTGACCATCGTCCTCGGCGTCAACGACGAGATGTACGACCCGGCGAAGCACCACGTCATGAGCAACGCGAGCTGCACGACGAACTGCCTCGCGCCCGCGGCGAAGGTCCTGCACGACAACTTCACGATCGTGCGCGGGATGATGAACACGATCCACAGCTACACGAACGACCAGCGGATCCTCGACGTCGCCCACAAGGACCCGCGGCGCGCCCGCGCGGCCGGCCTGAACATCATCCCGACGACGACCGGCGCCGCCCGCGCCCTCGCGCTCGTCATCCCGGACCTCAAGGGCAAGGTCGACGGCTTCAGCCTCCGCGTCCCCACCCCGACGGTCAGCGTCGTGGACTTCACCGCCGAGGTGGAGAAGGCGACGAGCGTCGAGGAGATCAACGAGAAGTACCGCGAGGCCGCCCGCGAGGGCCGGCTCGCCGGGATCCTCGGCGCGACGGACGAGCCGCTCGTCTCCTCGGACTTCCGCGGCGACCCGCGGTCGTCCATCATCGACCTGCTCTCGACGATGGTCATCGGCGACGCGACCGGCGGCCGCTTCGTCAAGGTCATCGCGTGGTACGACAACGAGTGGGGCTACAGCTGCCGGACGGCCGACCTCGCCAGGATGGTCGCCTCGAAGCTGTAGCGCAGTCGGGGCCGCGGCGTCCGCGGAGGGAGCCCGACTCCCGCCGCGGGCCGCCCGGACCTGGAAGGACTGGACCGATGGAGAAGCGGACCATCCGCGACCTGGACGCGAGCGGCAAGCGCGTCTTCGTCCGCGTCGACTTCAACGTGCCGCTCGCGGACGGGAAGGTCGTGGACGACTCCCGGATCCGCGCGGCGATCCCCACGATCAAGTACCTGCTGGACCAGGACGCGATCGTCATCCTCGCGAGCCACCTGGGCCGGCCGGACGGCAAGGTCCAGGACGGCCTCCGGCTCCGGCCGGTGGCGGAGCGGCTCTCGCAGCTCATCGGGCGCAACGTGCCCGGTCACGGGCGACGCGCTCGGCATCGGGACGGAGGACGCCCTGCGGCGGCTCCGGCCCGGCGAGATGCTCCTCCTCGAGAACCTCCGCTTCCACGCGGAGGAGGAGGCGAACGACCCGGCAGTTCGCGCAGGCGCTCGCGTCGTACGCGGACGTCTACGTGAACGACGCGTTCGGCACCGCCCACCGCGCGCACGCCTCCACGGTCGGCGTCGCCGAGATCCTCCCGGCGTACGCGGGGCTCCTCATGGAGCGCGAGATCGTCATGCTCTCGCGCCTGCTCGAGGACCCGGAGCGGCCGTTCGCGGCGATCGTCGGCGGCAAGAAGGTCGCCGACAAGATCAAGGTCCTCCGCAACCTCGTGGACAAGGTGGACCTGATCGTCATCGGCGGCGGGATGGCCAACACCTTCCTGCTCGCGACGGGCAGGTCCGTCGGGAAGAGCTTCGCCGAGCCCGACCGGATCGACGACGCGAACGCGATCATCGAGGCCGCCGAGAAGGCGGGCGTCCGGATCGTGCTCCCCGTGGACGTCGTGGTCGCCAAGGAGGTCACGCGGGGCGCCGAGCACAAGACGCTCGGCATCGAGAAGCTGCCCGCCTCCTGGTCGATCGTCGACGTGGGGCCGAAGACGCTCGAGGTCATCCGCGAGGCGCTCGCCCCGGCGAAGACGATCTTCTGGAACGGCCCGCTCGGCGTCTTCGAGATCCCCGTCTTCGGCGAGGGGACCCGGCAGATCGCGAAGTTCGTCGCCGAGATGGCGGACGAGGGTGCGACGGTCGTCATCGGTGGCGGCGACTCGGTCGCCGCGATCGAGCAGCAGGGCCTCGCGTCCAAGATGACGCACATCAGCACGGGCGGCGGCGCGTCGCTCGAATTCCTCGAGGGGCGTACCCTCCCCGGGATCGCGGTCATCCCCGACCGCGAGTAGCCCGCCTCCTGACCGCGGCCCACCAGCCGACCGAACCGACCGTGGCCGCCGGCATGCCGGCGGCCACGACGCCCCAGGAAGGACCCACCGTGGACACGACGATCGAGTTCATCGACGCGCGGGAGATCCTCGACTCGCGCGGCAACCCGACCATCGAGGTCGATGTCGTCCTCGCCGACGGGACCGTCGGGCGTGCGGCCGTCCCCTCCGGCGCGTCCACGGGCGCGAACGAGGCCGTCGAGCTCCGCGACGGCGACAAGGGCCGGTTCGGCGGGAAGGGCGTCCTCACGGCCGTCGTCGAACGTCCGCGAGGAGATCGCCGAGGCGATCGTGGGCATGGACGCCGCCGACCAGCCCGGCGTCGACGACGCGCTCGTCGCCCTCGACGGGACCCCGAACAAGGGCCGGATGGGCGCGAACGCCATCCTGGGCGTCTCGCTCGCGTGCGCCCACGCGGCAGCGACGGCGCACGAGCTCCCGCTCTACCGGTACATCGGCGGCGCCGGCGCGCGCATCCTCCCCGTCCCGTTCTTCAACATCCTCAACGGCGGCAAGCACGCCGTCGACTCCACCGACTTCCAGGAGTTCATGGTCGCGCCGGTCGGCGTGGGGTCGTTCGGCGAGGCGCTCCGCGCCGGCGCGGAGGTCTTCTGGGCGCTCCGCTCGATCCTCCACGACGGCGGCTTCTCGGTCGGCCAGGGCGACGAGGGCGGGTTCGCCCCCTCGCTCCCGACGAACGAGGCCGCGATCGAGGTCATCCTCAAGGCGATCGAGAAGGCCGGCTACCGCCCGGGCGAGGACATCGCGATCGGGCTCGACCCGGCCGCCACCTCGGTGCTCGAGGAGGGGACCGGCGTCGACGGCGTCCCGGCCCGCTACCGCCTGGAGCGCGAGGGCCGGACGCTCGACAGCGCCGAGATGGTGGACCTCTGGGAGGCGTGGGTCACGAAGTACCCGATCGTCAGCCTCGAGGACGGCCTCGCCGAGGAGGACTGGGACGGCTGGAAGCTCCTCACGGAGCGGCTCGGCTCGAGGGTCCAGCTCGTGGGCGACGACCTCCTCGTGACGAACCCGCGCTTCATCGCCCGCGGGCATCACGGAGAAGGCCGCGAACTCCGTCCTCATCAAGCTCAACCAGATCGGCACGCTCACCGAGACGATCGCCGCGATCGAGATGGCGCGGCGCGCCGGCTGGACCGCGATGATCAGCCACCGCTCCGGCGAGACCGAGGACACCACGATCGCCGACTTCGCCGTCGCCATGGGGACCGGCCAGATCAAGACCGGCGCCCCGTCACGCTCCGAGCGCGTCGCGAAGTACAACCGGCTCCTCCGCATCGAGGAGGAGGTCGGCGCCGGCGGCGTCTACCTCGGCCGCGCCGCGCTCGCCGGCGCGGCGCCCTTCGGCGTCGCGTGATCCTCGGCTCCTTCCGGCCGGGCGGACCCGTCCGCCGCCCGGCCGACACGGGCCCCCGGGAGCAGGCCGCATGAGCCGCGTCGTGGACCGCGGCGCGATCTTCGCCGGCTGGGTCGGCATCGCGATGGCCGCGGTCATCGTCGTCAGCTTCATGCTCGTGATCCCGATCGAGCCGGTCGTCTGGCTCATGAGCCCCTTCGCGGGGATCCTCATCGGGTACTACGCGAACGCGAAGTCCGAGCGCACCGCCGGCCCGTGGGGCCGCATCCTCGCGAACGCCGCGTACGCCGGCCTCGTGACGGCGCTCTCGCTCACGCTCCTGCTGACCGGGATCAAGGCGCTCTTCTTCGTCGCCGACAACGGCTACCGCGACGTGAGCCTCGGCGGGACGGTCGACTGCACCGGCGGCGCCGACTGCGTGTACAAGCGCTACCTCGGCGAGCCCGACGGCCCGGCTCGCCTCGAGGCGCAGGGCGTCACCGACACGGCCTCGTTCACCCGGTACTACTGGGAGCAGCAGCTCCAGACCGCGGCCACGCTCTTCGTCGTGACGTTCGCGGGCAGCCTCGCGGGAGGCGTCCTGTACGGGGTCCTCCGGCCGAAACCCAGGAAGGCTTCCGCCGGCGGGGGAGCGGCGGACACGGCGACCGCGGGCGCGGCGGCCGTCTCCGGCGACGGAGAGCCCCCGGAAGCCTGAGCGCGGGCTCCCTCCCGGGTCGCAGGGCTCGGGCACCACGCCCCTTGTCTGTGGGTCGGCCCCGGTCGGCGGCCCCGGTCAGTCGTCCGCGTCCGCCCCCGCCTGCGCGGCCCGCTCCTCCTCGCGGGCGACCGCCGCCCGCTCGGCGGCAGCGCGCGCGGCGTCGCCGAGCAGCTTCTCGACGATGACGACGTCCCGCCACGTCCCCTCGAGCCGGCCGTGGTTCCGGTGGATCCCCACCTCCCGGAAGCCCAGGGCCTCCATGAGGCGCCGGCTCGGGTCGTTGGTCGACATGATCCGCGAGACCAGCTTCCAGCAGCCGGCCGTCTCGCATTCGGCGATGAGCCGCTCCATCGACTCGCGACCCACGCCCCGTCCGCGCCAGGCGCGCGCCACGTAGACGTCGAAGTGCCAGACCCCCGCGTACCACTCCGTGTCGATGTACGTGGAGCTGCTCGCGAACCCGACCACCGCGCCGTCGCGCTCCGCGACGACGATCGGGTGCTCGCCGTCGAACCACGCGGCGATCTCCGCGCCGGTGTGCGCGTGCGTGTCGAACGTGGAGCCGCGGTCCTCGATCCCCTCGGTGTAGATCCGGGCGATCGCGTCGGCGTCGGTGAGGGCCGCGAGGCGGGTCGTCATGGCCGCGACGATATCAGCCGCCATCTCGCCGGTCGCAGCCGGCCCGGGCCGTCGCGGCGCGCAGCCCCGACCCCGCGAGCGTGGCGATCCCCAGGTCGAACGCCGCGTCCACGCTCCCGCCCAGCCGGAAGGCCCCGGCGCCCTCCATGCTCGTGAACCCGTACGCGAACGCGGTGAGGACGCGCGCGGCCGCGAGCGCGTCGATCCTGCCCGACGAGCGCCGCCGCGACCTCCACGACCGGGCGCGCGGCGCGTGCCCCCACCTCCACCGGCGCCGCCGCGCCCGGCCCGAGGTCGAGGAAGAGGAGGGCGGCGCTCCGCGGCGATCGCCGGGCGAAGGAACGGAAGGCGCGCGCGAGCGCGCCGAGGCGGGCGGCCGGGTCGCTGCCGGCGCCGGGGTCGGCCGTCAGCGAGGACCCGCCCGAGCTCGTCGCGCGGCGTCGGTCGCGATCGCCGCGACGAGCGCCGCCCGGTCCCGCACGTGCTTGTAGAGCGACGGCGGCCGCACGCCGACGCGTGAGGCGACGGTGGCCATCGTGACGGCGTCCAGCCCCTCCTCCTCCAGGAGCGCCCGACCGGCCGCGACGATCGCGTCCCGGGACGTGCGGGACGGCGCCGGACTCATCGACCGATCCGTCCGAGATGCGTGTCGCGGAACGCCGTCGGGTACTTGAGCCCGTAGCCTGCGACCCGGTCCATCCCCACGTGGCCGACGAGGACCGCCCCAGCGATGACCGCCGCGGGCGCGGCGAGAACGATGCCTGCCCCGAGAACGACGAGGCCCAGCGCCCAGTTGTGGGCGATGTTGTAGACGAATGCCCCGGCGCGCGGACCGGCGAGGTAGCCGACCATCGAGACGTCCACGGCGAGGAGGAGCGGCACGAGGAGGAGCAGCGGGCCGCCCGCCCAGACGTACAGCGCCGCGCCGGCCACGAAGGCCGCCAGGCCCTCCACGCGCAGCCACGCACGGGGCTCGCCCGCCACCGCCCCGGTCGGCCACCCGCCGCTGCTGACCGCCCCGATCGTCGGCCGCCGCGCCGTCCGTCGTCATCGCCACCGTCATCGTGTGCCCCTTCCATGCGCTGTCCGCTCGATGAAGGCTACGATACGTCGCCATGATGGCTACTGTCAATAGCCGACCGCGCCGGCCCGCGGCCCGCCGCGGCGGGCCTCGGCGGGCAGGACCGCTCAGCCGAGCGCGACGAGGATCCCGCCGAGCGCGATGAGGATCGCGCCGCCGATCCGCTGGACGGCTCCCTCGCGCTCGCCGAGGCCGAGGATCCCCCACGCCGTCGCGAGGACGACGGCCGACTCGCGCAGCGGCGAGACGATCGACAGCGGCGCGACCGAGTAGGCGTAGAGCACGAGGAAGTACGCGCCGTTGATGAGCAGGCCGGCGACGATCGCGCGCCCCCAGGGAGCGACGACCTCCGACCGGGGCGGCCGCGGCCGTCTCGCCCGTGGCCGGCCCGCCCTCGGCGTCCGTCGCGCGCCGCCCGCCGCTCCGTCGGTCGGCGACCGCCGTGCCCGCGGGATCCGGGCGCGTGGCCAGGCGCGTGACGCTCCGCGCGACGCGACCCTCGCCCGCGGCCGCCGACCGCGCGACCCACGCCGTCACCCCGAGGCGCGCGTCGAGCCAGACCCAGGCCCAGAGCAGGACCGAGCCCACCACGAAGACCGCCCAGCCGTACAGCCACGGCGGCCCCTCGCGCGCACCGACGCGGTCGATCGCCGAATAGCAGACGATCGTCAGGCCCGTGAGGACCGCCCACGCCACCGCCGACGACCGCGCCCCCATCGCGGGCCGCCGAACGAACCAGCCGCCCGCCACGAGGAGCACGATCCCGGCGAGCGCGACGGGGCCGGGCCGCTCCCCGAGGATCGCGATCCCGACGATGGCCGCGCCCGTCGCGGCGGTCCCGCGCGCGATCGGGTAGACCGTCGAGAGGTCGCCGCGCCGGTAGGCGGACGAGATCGTGACGAAGTACGCGAGCTCCACGACGCCGGAGACGATCGCGAGGATCCAGCCCGTCGTGCTCAGCGGGGGCATCCCGAGCGCCCACCACGCGGCGAGCACGAACGGCGTCATCACGGCGATCGCTCCGCCCATCGACCGCGCCGTCATGAGGAGCGGGTCGCCGGACGTCTTCACGACGACGTGCCACGAGACGTTCATCACCGCGGCGAACAGGACGATCGCGATGATCGCGGGGCTCACCCACCGATGATGCACGAACGCCGACGGCCGCCGGGTGGCCCGGGCGACGTCGACTTCCCGCTCGCCCGATGCGCGCGCGGTGGGCTACGATGGGCACGGAACGCGATCAGGGTCCGGCCGTCCTGCTGTGAGTGCACGCCGGGGGAGACGGCAACGGTGACAAGGACGGCCCGCCCGCTGCGTTCCGGGGGGCTCTGAGGAGCGCTCCCTGAAGCCGACCGCCGGCCGATCGCCGGCGGCGGGGGACCCGAGTGGTCCACGAACGAGGAGGAACACGTGCGCACACGTGGCATGCGAACCATCGTCGGCGTCGCAGCGATCGCGCTGCTCGTCGCCGCCTGCAGCAGCTCCGGCTCCAGCCCGGCCGCCTCGAGCGCGCCGGCCGAGTCCGCCGCCCCGGCCACGGCCGCTCCGGCCGAGTCCGCAGGCCGCCGCGGTCGACTGGAAGACCGCCACGTCCGCCGGCGCCGGTGGCGTCGACGCGGTCTGCGCGGCAGGCAAGGCCGAGGGCCAGGTCAACATCATCGCGACGCCGCCCGACTGGGCGAACTACGGCCAGATGATCACCGACTTCACGGCCAAGTACGGGATCAAGGTCCAGTCCGACCAGCCGGACGCCGGCAGCCAGGACGAGATCAATGCCGCCACGCAGCTCGCCGGCACCGGCCGCCAGCCCGACCTGTTCGACCTCGGGACCGCGGTCGCCCTCGCGAACACGGCCATGTACGCGCCCGTACCAGGTCGCGACCTGGGCGGACATCCCCGACGCGAACAAGGAGGCCACGGGCCTCTGGGTCAACAACTACACGGGCTTCCAGACGATCGGCTACGACGCGAGCCTCGGTGACATCACCAAGGTCGCCGACCTCGCCGACCCGAAGTTCAAGGGCAAGGTCGCCCTCAACGGCGACCCGCTCAAGGCAGGCGCCGCGTTCAACGGCGTCGTCCTCGCGGCGCTCGCCAACGGCGGCTCCGCCGACGACATCGCCCCCGGCGTCGACTTCTTCAAGAAGCTCGCCGACAGCGGCAACCTCCTCCCGGTCGACCCGAACCCGGCGTCGATCGCGTCCGGCCAGACCCCGATCGTCATCGACTGGTCCTACAACAACGGCCCGCAGATCGCTGCGCTCCAGCCGAAGGGCATCACCTGGAAGGTGGTCGTCCCGTCCGACGCCCCGCCGGTCGCCTCGTTCTACAACAGCGCGATCAACAAGGACGCCGCCCACCCGGCCGCCGCACGCTGCTGGATGGAGTACGTCTTCAGCGACGCCGGCCAGAACACCTGGCTCAAGGGCTCCGCGATCCCGGTCCGCCTCGCCGCGATGCAGTCCGCCGGGACGGTCGACCAGGCCGCGTTCGCGGCCCTCAACCCGCCGACCACCCCGCCGGTCATGCTGACCCAGGCCCAGACCGACGCGGCGAAGGCCTACCTCACCGAGAACTGGAAGTTCATCACCATCCAGTAGCCCAGTAGCGATCGGACCCGAGGCGCACGCGTGACCGCGCCGGTCACCGCGCCCGCGTCGTCCGGCACGACCGCGGCCGGCCCCGCCATTGGCGGGGCCGGCTCGCGCCGCTTCCGTGGGGCGAAGAACTACCTCGCCCTCATCCCGTTCCACCTGTACGTCGGGATCTTCCTGATCCTCCCGACGCTCATCGTCGCCATCGGCTCTCTCACCACGGCCGACGGCGGGTTCACCTTCGACAACGTCGTCCGGATGTTCACCGACGACACGTTCGTCAGCGCCTTCATGAAGTCGCTGCAGCTCGCGATCCTCACCGCGATCCTCGGCGCCATCTTCGGCGGGATGCTCGCGTGGGCGGTCGCGCGCGGCGACCCGAACGGCCAGCTCCGCCAGGTCGTCATCGCCGCGTCGGGCGTCCTCGCCCAGTTCGGCGGCGTCATGCTCGCCTTCGCCTTCCTCGCGACGTTCGGCTTCAACGGGCTCGTGACGATCTTCTTCAAGCAGTGGCTCCACGTCGACATCCTGTCCGACGCCTCGTGGCTCTACACCCTGACGGGCCTCGCGGTCGTCTACACGTACTTCCAGATCCCGCTCATGGTCATCGTCTTCCTGCCGTCGCTCGACGGGATGCGCCAGGAGTGGTACGACGCGTCGGAGAGCCTCGGCGGCGGCAGCTGGGCCTTCTGGCGGAACGTCGGCGGGCCGATCCTCGCCCCGAGCTTCCTCGGCGCCCTGCTCCTGCTCTTCACGAACGCCTTCTCCGCCTACGCCACCGCCGCGGCCCTCATCAGCCAGGGGAGCCCGCTGATCACGCTCCAGATCGCCAACCAGTTCCAGAGCGAGGTCGTGCTCGGGCAGGAGAACGTGGGCAAGGCGCTCGCGCTCGGGATGATCGTCATCGTCTCGGTCGTCATGGTCGTCTACGCGCTGATCCAGCGACGTGCGTCGCGGTGGGTCCGATGACGGCGACGGGCCAGGTCGGCGCGGCCGCGCCCAAGGGCGGGGCGCTCCTCGAGCGGCCGAAGGGGGCCGGGAAGGGCCGCCGCCGCTCGCCGCTCACGACGGCCTCGAGGATCGTCATCCTCCTCGTCGTCTTCGGCTACCTGGCACTCCCGCTCTTCGCCATGCTCGAGTTCTCGACGCGCGGCGACTACGGGAGCCGCAGCCTGCAGTCGTACGCGGCGATCCTGAACTACCCGGACGTGGTGGACGGGATCGTGACCTCGCTCGAGATCGCGGTGCTCACCGTCTTCGGGATGCTGATCCTGCTGGTCCCCACGATGGTCTGGACCGTGGTCCGCGTCCCGCGGATGCGCCGGGTGGTCGAGTTCCTCTGCCTCCTGCCGCTCGCGATCCCCGCGATCGTCATCGTGGTGGGCATCGCGCCGATCTACCGGTTCATGGGCCAGAACCTCGGCGCCTTCGGCGGGTCGCCGCTCACGCTCGCCTTCATCGACATCATCCTGGTCCTGCCGTACGCCTACCGGGCGATCGACTCGGGGATCCGGACCGTGGACGTCGCCACCCTCGCCGACGCCTCCCGGAGCCTGGGGGCCGGCTGGCCGCGCACGATCCTGCAGGTGATCGTGCCGAACATCCGCGGCGGGATCCTCTCCGCGTCGGTGCTCGCCGTCGCCCTGGTCCTCGGCGAGTACACGATCTCGTCGCTGCTCTCGTTCCACACGCTCCAGGTCGTCATCTACCTGCTCGGCAAGCGCGACCCGTTCGTCTCGGTCGCCGTGTCGCTGGCGGCGCTGGTCTTCGCGTTCGTCCTGCTGTACGTCATCGCCCGTTTCGCGCCCGGCGCCGGGGGGCGCACCCAGCGCGCGGCCGAGGAGGAGCCCGCCACATGACCGTCACGAGCGCCGGATCCGCCGCCGCCACCCACGGGGTCGCGGTGCAGTTCCAGGACATGCACCGCTGGTACGGGCCGGTCCACGCCCTCGACGGCCTCTCGATCGACATCGCCCCCGGCGAGCTCGTCGCGCTCCTCGGCCCCTCCGGGTGCGGCAAGACGACCGCTCTGCGGGCCCTCGGCGGCCTCGACGAGGTGGACGCCGGGCGCATCCTCGTGGACGGCAAGGACATCACCGGCGTGCCCGCGAACAAGCGGAACATGGGGATCGTCTTCCAGGCGTACAGCCTCTTCCCGAACATGACCGCGGGCGACAACGTCGCGTACGGGCTGCGGCTCCGCGGGGTGGGGAAGGACGAGCGCACGAAGCGCGCCCAGGAGACGCTCGACCTCGTGGGCCTCGGCGGCTTCACGAAGCGATACCCGCACCAGATGTCCGGCGGCCAGCAGCAGCGCGTCGCCCTCGCGCGGGCCCTCGCGATCCGGCCCCAGGTCCTCCTCCTCGACGAGCCGCTCTCCGCACTCGATGCGAAGGTCCGGCGTCAGCTCCGCGAGGAGATCCGGCGCATCCAGATCGCGGTCGGCACCACGACCCTCTTCGTCACGCACGATCAGGAGGAGGCCCTCGCGCTCGGCGACCGCGTCGGCGTCATGTCGGCCGGCCGACTGGAGCAGATCGCGTCCGCCGGCCGAGCTCTACGACCGGCCGGCCACGGCGTTCGTCGCCGAGTTCGTCGGCCTGACGAACCGACTCAACGGCATCGCGAGCGACGGCGTGGTCGAGATCCTCGGGACGCGCGTCCCGCTGCTTCGCCGGTTCCGCCGAGGCCGGCCAGGTGACCGCCCTCGTCCGGCCGGAGGCGATCAAGGTCGTGCCCGAGGACGGCGCCGACGCGCATGTCCTCGCCGTGAGCTTCCTCGGCTCGCTCGGCCGGGTCCAGGTGGGCCTCCCGGACGGCGCGATCGCCGTCGCGCAGGTCCCCGCCACCGACGTCCCGAACCTCTCGCCCGGCACGGCCGTCCGCGTCACGGTGATCCCCGCGCCGGTGTTCGCCACCGCAGCCGCCTGATCGACGGGCGCGGAGGCCCCGGTCGCCGCCCGCCCGTCACGCGCCGGCCGCACGACGCCAGACGAACGAAGGCCCGGGTCTCGCGACCCGGGCCTTCGTGATCTCTCGGAGCGAGCGGCGGGCGATCCCCGCCGCCGGCGGGCGATCCCGCGCCGCAGCGTCAGGACGCCGGCTCGGCCGGCTTCTTCGGCTTGGCCGGAGCCTTGGCGGTCCGCGTCGCCGGCTTGGCGGCCGCGGCGGTCGCCTTGGTCGTGGCGGCCTTCGTGGTCTTCGCGGCGGTCGCCTTCGTGGTCTTGGTGGCGGTCGCCTTGGTGGCCGCGGCCTTGGAGGTCGTCTTCGTGGCGGCGGCCTTCGTGGTCTTGGTCGCCGCTGCCTTCGTGGTCTTCGCGGCGGTCGCGGCGGCCGTCGTCGCCGGGGCGGCCTGGGCCGTCTCGGTCCGGCCGGCCTTCGTGAGGGCGGCGCGTGCCTTGCCGGCGGCCGTCTGCGGCGCCTTGGCCTTGGCGGCCTTCGACGCTGCGACGCGGGCCTTCGCGGCCTTCGCCGCTGCGGCCTTGCCGGTGGCCTTCTGGACCTTGCCGGTCTGGACGTGGACGCCGCCGAGGGCCGCGTTCACCTTGCGGGTGAGGCGCGACTTGCGGCGGGCCGCGGCGTTCGGATGGATGGCGCCGGCCTTCGCGGCCCGGTCGAGCGCGCTGATGGCCTCGGCGAGCGCCTCGGTCGCGTCGCCCTCGGCCTGCCCGGTGGCGACCTTCAGCGACTTCGTGACGAGCGTCTTCGCGGCGCTCTTGCGCGGCTGGTTGATCTCGCGCCGGCGCTCGGCCGTGCGGACCCGCTTCTGCGCGGACGGCGTCCGCGTGCCGGTCCAGCCTCGGGGGGAATGAGCCACGGTCTGCGTTCCTCGTTAGTGGGATCTGGTGGTCGCGCGCCGCGGGTCGGCGGCGGAGGCGTCTGTGGTGTTCGGCGCGCGCGGGAGAGGACGCCGCACGGCGCGAACGGGAAGTGTACCAGAGGCGGACCCGAGGGCGACACCCTGGTCCGGACGGCGGTCCCGACACGGTCGCCGCCCCGCCGCCCGCCCCCGTCCCGCCGGCCGCCAGCCCGCACCTTGCTACACTTCGGCCGCCCATGACGATCCCCCAGGACCGACTCCGCAACTTCTCGATCATCGCGCACATCGATCACGGCAAGTCGACCCTCGCGGACCGGCTCCTCGAGGTCACGCACACGATCGACCCGCGCCAGATGACGAGCCAGGTCCTCGATTCGATGGACCTGGAGCGCGAGAAGGGGATCACGATCAAGGCCCGGGCCGTCCGCCTGGAGTACACGGCGTCGGACGGCAAGACGTACGGCCTGAACCTCATCGACACCCCGGGCCACGTCGACTTCACCTACGAGGTGAGCCGGTCGCTCCAGGCGTGCGAGGGAGCGATCCTCGTCGTGGACGCCGCCCAGGGGATCGAGGCGCAGACGCTCGCGAACGTCTTCCTCGCGATGAAGCTGAACCTGACGATCATCCCGGTCCTCAACAAGATCGACCTCCCGTCGGCCCAGCCCGACGTCGTGATGGAGGAGCTCGAGAACGTCCTCGCGATCCCGCGCGAGGAGGTCCTCCTCGCCTCCGCGAAGGAGGGGACGGGCATCGAGGCGATCCTCGAGGCGATCGTCGCGCGGATCCCGCCGCCGAAGGGCGACCCGAAGGCCCCCCTCCGCGCCCTCGTCTTCGACAGCTACTACGACGCGTACAAGGGCGTGGTCACGTACGTCCGGCTCGAGGCAGGGCGGCTGCACGCGCACGACGGCCTCCGGCTCATGGCGTCCGAGGCGGAGTTCACGCCGCTCGAGATGGGCGTCTTCCGGCCGCAGCTCGTCCCGGTGAAGGAGCTCGTCGCGGGCGAGGTGGGCTACATCGCGACCGGCCTCAAGAGCGTCCGCGACGCGCAGGTGGGCGACACCGTGACGTCGTCGGTGCACCCGGCGACGACCCCGCTGCCGGGCTACCAGGCGGCGAAGAGCCTCGTCTTCGCCGGCATCTACCCGATCAGCGGCGAGGACTACCCGCTCCTCCGCGACGCGCTCGAGAAGCTCCACCTCAACGACGCGAGCTTCAGCTTCGAGCCGGAGAGCTCCGTCGCGCTCGGGTTCGGGTTCCGGTGCGGCTTCCTCGGCCTCCTCCACATGGAGATCGTCCAGGAGCGGCTGGAGCGCGAGTTCAGCCTCGATCTCATCGCGTCGGCTCCGTCGGTCGAGTACCGCGTGAAGGTCATGCACAGCGACGAGATCGTCGTCGTGGACAACCCGTCGCTCTTCCCGAACTCCGGCGAGATCGAGGACATCGAGGAGCCGTGGGTGGCCCTCTCGGTCATCACGCCGGCGACGTACATCGGGACGGTCATGGAGCTCACCCGGCTCCGCCGCGGGACGTTCCTCTCGATGGAGTACCTCGACCCGCAGCGCGTCCTCATGAAGTTCGAGATCCCGCTCGCGGAGCTGATCGTCGACTACTTCGACCAGCTCAAGAGCCGGACGCAGGGCTACGCCTCGATGGACTACGAGGAGGTGGGCTACCGGTCCGCCCGGCTCGTGAAGCTCGACGTCCTCGTGAACGGCGAGCCCGTCGACGCCCTGAGCATGATCGTCCACCGGGACGAGGCGCAGGCGACCGGCCGCAAGCTCGCGTCGAAGCTCAAGGAGCTGATCCCGCGCCAGATGTTCGAGGTCCCGATCCAGGCCGCGGTCGGGAGCCAGGTCGTGGCGCGCGAGACGGTCCGCGCGATGCGGAAGAACGTCCTCGCGAAGTGCTACGGCGGGGACATCACGCGGAAGCGCAAGCTGCTCGAGAAGCAGAAGGAAGGCAAGCAGCGGATGAAGCGCGTGGGGTCCGTGGAGATCCCGCAGGAGGCCTTCCTCGCCGTCCTCGCGATGGGCGACGAGTAGCCCGCACCGCGCACAGGGTCCGACGGGGGGAGCCGGGTGAACGTCTCGACCATCATCATCACGCTGGCGCTGGTCTTCTACACGATCGGCGTGTGGAGTGAGCGGTTCCAGGGCCGCCTCAAGCCGTGGCACCTCGTCTTCTTCTGGCTCGGCCTCGTCTGCGACACGGTGGGGACCGGGATGATGATGGAGATGGCCGGCGGCCTCACCTTCGACGTCCACGGGGTGACCGGCGTCATCGCGATCGTCCTCATGCTCGTCCACGCGATCTGGGCGACGGTCGTCCTCGCGCGCCACGACGAGCGCTGGATCGTGAAGTTCCACCGCTTCAGCATCGTCGTGTGGGCGATCTGGCTCGTCCCGTACTTCAGCCCGATGGTGCTGCGCATCGGCGGCTGACGCGCCTCCCGCGCCGGCGGGCCGTCTCCCACGGGTGGCCGGGCGGCATCGCGCGGCCGTCCGGCGGCGGTCCCCGCTCCGCCCGGCGCGTGCTGGATGGGCCATCGCGCGGTGAGACGCCCGTGCTAGTTTGCGCGGATGGAGGAGCAACTCCGCGTCCTCGTCGCGCTCGGCCTCGTGCTCATCCTCCTGCTGCTGCGGCTCGATTCCCGCCGGTTCGGGGTCGCCGAGTACGCGACGCGGGACGAGTACGGCGAGATGCCGCCCCTGCCTCCGCGCCTCGCCTGGTACGTCGTCGGGATCATCCTCGTCGTCGCGGTGTACGTCGTCTTCCCGGGCGACCCCACGACGGAGCTGGGGCTCGCCGACGGGCGATCGCACGGCGGCCGTCCTCATGGGCGTCGGCGCCGGCGTCATCGGCATCGCGCAGGCCGTCGTGCTCGCGTACGGCCGGTTCGGCGGCCTTCGGCCCCCCGGCTGGCGCGCGTACCCCGACGGGGATCGTCAACTCGCTCGGGACGGCGTTCGTCGACGAGGCCACCTTCCGCGGGATCGTCCTCGGACTGCTGCTCGCCGCCGGGATCGGTCCGCGTCCCCGCGGTCGTCATCCAGGCGCTCGCGTACGTGCTCGCGACGCGCGTCGGGCGCACCGGCGGGAGCCTGTACCTCGTCCTGCTCGACCTCGTGATCGGCCTCGTCGGCGGCTGGCTGACGATCGTGACCGGCGGCATCGCCGCGGCGTTCGTGTTCGACGCGCTGACGCGCCTCGGCGTCTTCGTTGCGACCGGGTCGCCCGACGCCCAGGTGCCGCCCGAGTGGGTGGAGCGAGGAGGCGGAGGTCCCGCCCGGCTGGGAGTGGGTGGACGAGGACGTGGCCGCCGACGGTGGCCGGTGGATGCCCGCGGGATGGCCGGCCGACGCGCCCGCCGCCCCGTCCGCGCTCGGCACCGCCACCGCCGCGTGGGTGTACGCACCGGCGCCTCCCGGCGCCTACCAGCCCGCCGCAGCCCCGCCTCCCGCGCGCGCCTCCTCCCGCCGGACCGCCGCTCGCGGACGGGGACCTCGACGACTTCGACGCCTCGCTCCCGTGACGGCCGGCACCGTGCCGCCCGTCGCCCTGTACGTCCACGTCCCGTTCTGCGTCTCGCTCTGCCCGTACTGCGACTTCGTCGTGCTCGCCGGGGCGGCGGCACGGGGGCCGGCGGCGCGGATCGACGCCTACGTCGAGGCGCTCCTCGCGGAGATCGACCTCCGGGCCGACGCGCTCGACGCCCGGGACGGGCCCGGCGGACGTGCCGCGCGCGCCGGCCCTCGCCACCGTCTACCTCGGCGGCGGGACGCCTTCGCTGCTCCCCGCCGGCGCGATCGGCGCGCTCCTCGACCGCGTCCGCGACGCGCTTCGGGGTCGCCCGGGACGCGGAGGTGACGATCGAGGTGAACCCCGGCGCCGGACGACCGCGGCGACCTCGCGGGCTTCGTCGCCGCCGGCGTCACGCGCGTCTCGATCGGCGCCCAGAGCCTCGCGCAGGCGGAGCTGCGCCGCCTCGGCCGCCGCCACGCGCCCGCGGACGTGGCGCGAGACGGCCGTGGCGGCGCGCGGGCGGCGGGCGCGACCTCGGTCGGGCTCGACCTCCTGTACGACGTCCCGGGCCAGACGGCGGCCTCGTGGGACGCGACGCTCCGCGCGGCGCTCGACCTCGCGCCCGACCACCTCTCCCTCTACGCCCTCACGCTGGACGACCCCGACGCCGAGGGCCTGACCGGACCGGTGGGCGACCACCTGCCGACGAGCGCCGGCGCCCGTCGCTGGCGCGAGCGCGCGCGCGCCGAGCAGGACGAGGACGCGGCCGCGGCGGCCTACCTGCGCGCGTGCGACGCCGCTCGACGCCGCGGGATTCCGCCACTACGAGATCAGCAACTGGGCGCGGCCCGGCCACGAGAGCCGGCACAACCTCGCGTACTGGGAGCGCGTCCCGTACGAGGCGGTCGGGGTGGGCGCGCACGCGTTCGACGGGCGTGTCGCGCCGGTGGAACGCCGCGCGGCTCGACGGCTACCTCGACGCGCTCGTCCCGCCGGCGGGTCCGGCCGCGAGCCCGCCCTCCCGCCCGGCGGCTCGGAGGAGGTGGACGAGGCGACGGCCGCCGCGGAGGCGGTGATCCTCGGCCTCCGGACGGACCGCGGCGTGCCGGCCCGATGCAGCGCTCGAGCGGCGCGGCGGCCGGCGCGCTCGCGTGGGCCATCGCGAACGGCCTGGCCGAGGCGGGCGCCGACGGCCGGATCCGCCTCACCCGCCGCGGATGGCTCCTCTCGAACGAGGTCTTCGCCCGGATCGTCTGAGCGGGCTCGGTGACCCGACGCCCGGAGGCCCCGCCGCGCCGGCGTCACCTGGTCCTGAGTCCGCGCCAGCGCGCTCACGCGGAGCACCACGAACGATCTGGCAGACGTTGTCGCCGTCGGCCGTCGAACGTCGTCAGCAGGTCATGAGCGTCACGAAGAGTGCAGCCCTCGGCCCGCCGTGAGCCGGACGGTAGCTCGTCGATCGTGACCTTCGCGCACGGTCCGGCCCGATCGCCGTCCCGTCGTTGATGTTGATGTTCGTCTGCCCGCCGTGACGTCCAGGCTCGCCGGCGGTATCGACCGCTGAGCGTTGCACGCCATCGCGACCGTCCCGTCACCGGACGACGCGAGATAGCGACCGCGCCCGTGTTGTCGTCGTTCGCGCATCCCTGTCGCGGACACGTGTAGTGCAGCTGCCGAGGCCGCAGTGTGCTCAGCGTCGCGACCTGCGTGGCACTGCCCCTTCGGCGGTGTCGTGGCATCGGTGCGACCGACTTCGCGCCGTAGGCGATGCTGGCCTGATGCCCCGGGCATCCCGTCGGTCCGGCGGGGCCCGCTCGCCCCGGTCGCCCCGGTCGGTCCGGCGGGGCCGGTCGCGCCGGTGGGGCCCTGCGGCCCCGGTCGGCGCCGGTCACGTTGAACGCGACGAGCCGCCCGCCGCCCGCGAGCTTGCACTTGTTCACGTCCGTGACCGCCACCTGGCCGTAGGCGTTGTAGCAGGCGTAGAGCGTGGTCGGCGTGCTCCGGCCGCGAGGGTCCCGCGCCGGCACCCACGACCACGAGCCCGACGCGAGGCGCGCGACCGTGACGAGGAGCAGGCACGGATCTTCCCGCGTGAGAGGCGCAGCGCATCGAGTCCCTCCGCTGGCGGTTCCCCGCAGCAGGGTCGGGGTCATCGCCATGTCGAGGATGGAGGGGCGCCACCCCCTCGCGTCCGCTACGGGTCGATTCCCTCGATTTGGACCTGCCCGCCGCGCCGCCGACTCCCGTTGACACTCTCGGCGGGAGACTGCTACCATGCCCGCAGACCGTTAGCACTCTCGGCTGTAGAGTGCTAACTCGCGAGACGGGCCTTCGCCAGACCGGACTCCGAAGCAGACCGAAGGAGACCTCCACAGGGCGTGGCACGCAGGATCCATCGCACGATCGGCCCCCTCGACGCCCGCCAGCAGAGCCTGCTGCGCGCGGTGATCGAGGAGTACGTCGCGACCGCCGCACCCGTCGGGTCGCAGACGCTCGTCGAGCGCTACCCGCTCGGCGTGAGCAGCGCCACCGTGCGCAACATCCTCGCCGAGCTGGAGACCGCGGGCTTCCTCACGCACCCGCACACCTCCGCCGGGCGGATCCCCACGGATGCGGGCTATCGCTACTACGTCGAGTCGATCATCGACGCGGTCCCGCTCCCGCCGGTGGACCAGCTCCTCATCCGCCACCAGTTCGGCCAGCTCGAGCACGCGAACCAGCAGTGGTTCCGGCTCGCGGCCACGACGATCGCCGCCGCGACGCATGCGGCGGGCCTCGCCACGCCGGCGAAGACGCGCAGCGCGCGGATCCGCCGGATCGACCTCGTCGTCGATCGCGGAGCGCGCTCAGCGAGCCTCATCGTCGTCCTCCACGACGGGACGATCCGGCAGGTGCTCGTGTCGGCGTCGACGAGGCCGTGGGCGACGCCGAGCTCGCCGCGGCCGCCGCCCGGCCTCGACGAGCTCGCCGCGGGCCGGACCGCCTCGGAGCTCGAGCGGCGCCTCGGCGCGCCTCGCGGACGACGCCGGACGACGCGCTCGTCCGCCGCATCGGCGACCAGGCCGTCCGGCTCCTCCGCGACTCGGACGCCGCGGCGATCGCCGAGGTCTTCAGCGACGGCCTCCTCAACGTCATGGCCGCGCCGGAGTTCGCCCAGGCGGACAAGCTCCGGCGGGTCTTCGAGGCGCTCGAGAACCG
Source organism: uncultured Chloroflexia bacterium (assembly GCA_963844945.1). Taxonomy (GTDB): domain Bacteria; phylum Chloroflexota; class Limnocylindria; order Limnocylindrales; family CSP1-4; genus CAIYQJ01. Next base: position 157,283 of record CAWJQZ010000048.1, on the reverse strand, counting down.
CGCCTACCTCGCGCGAGCTCTTCGACGCGGTGACGCGGGACGACCGGGTCCAGGTCTTCATCGGCAGCGAGAACCGCGTGGACGCGATGTCGGACGTCGCGCTCGTGCTCATGCCGTACGGCCGCGCCGGCCGCGCCGTCGGCGTCGTCGGCGTCCTCGGTCCCACGCGGATGCGCTACGGGCAGGCGATCGGGACCGTCCGGTTCGTCGGCGGCCTCATGAACGAGCTCGTGGACACCCTCTACGCATGACCCGCGCGGGCCACGGCCCGCGCACCACCGGACGGACGACTCGCCGATGACCCACGAGAAGAAGACGCGCGCCGAGGAGCGGATCGACGAGATCGACGTCGAGCCCCACGAAGCTCCTCGCGGAGATCGACGCCCTCAAGGCGGGGATCGACACCTCGTGGCCGAGAACGCCGCGCTCCGGAGCAGGTGGACGAGCACCTCGCCGGCCGCCAGCGCGCGCTCGCCGACTACCAGAACCTCCAGCGGCCCGACCGAGGAGGAGATCGCCCAGGCGCGCCTCGCGGCGGCCGACCGGCTCCTCCCGCAGGTTCGTCGACCTCGCCGACGACTTCGACCGGTCGATCGAGCACGTCCCCGCCGACCTCGCCGGGGACGCCTGGGTCGAGGGGATCGCCGCGATCGACCGGAAGCTCCGCGCCGCCTCGAGTCGCAGGGCGTCGCGCCGATCGACGCGCTCGGCCAGCCCTTCGACCCCGCGCTCCACGAGGCGATCGCGTCGTCCCCGGCACCGGCCGGCCCGACGGCGAGGTCGTGGCGGAGATGCGCCGCGGCTACATGGTGGGTGACCGCGTCCTCCGGCCGTCGATGGTCGGCGTCGCGGACGGCTCGGAGGCCGCCGCGAACGCCTGATCCGGCTCCCACGCGACCGGCGCGGCCGGGGAGCGCCACATCGACACCACTCGACGACCCACACGCAACGACAACGAAGAAAGAGGGACGCATGGGCAAGGTCATCGGGATCGACCTCGGGACGACGAACTCGGTCGTCGCGGTGATGGAGGGCGGCGAGCCCAAGGTCATCGCGTCCGCGGAGGGCGGACGGACCGTGCCGTCGGTCGTCGGGTTCACCAAGACGGGCGAGCGGCTCGTCGGGCCAGCTCGCGAAGCGCCAGGCCGTCACGAACCCCGCGAACACCATCTACTCGATCAAGCGCTTCATGGGCCGCCGCTGGGACGACCCGGAGGTGCAGCGCAGCAAGGGCCTCGTCGGCTACACAGGTCGCCAAGGACGAGCAAGAGCGACGGGGTCCGCGTCGTGCTCGACGACGGGCAAGATCGTACACGCCGCCCGAGATCAGCGCGATGATCCTCCAGAAGCTCAAGACGGACGCCGAGGCGTACCTCGGCGAGAAGCGTCACCGAGGCCGTCATCACCGTCCCGGCGTACTTCGACGACACGCAGCGCCAGGCGACGAAGGACGCGGGCCGGATCGCCGGCCTCGACGTCAAGCGGATCATCAACGAGCCCACCGCGGCGTCGCTCGCGTACGGCCTCGACAAGAAGCACGACGAGAAGATCGCCGTCTACGACCTCGGCGGCGGCACCTTCGACATCAGCATCCTCGAGCTCGGCGAAGGCGTCTTCGAGGTCAAGAGCGACGAACGGCGACACGCACCTCGGCGGCGACGACTTCGACCAGCGCGTCATCGACTGGCTCCTCGCGGAGTTCAAGAAGCAGGAGGGCATCGACCTCCGCAGCGACCCGCAGGCCCTCCAGCGCCTGAAGGAGGCGGCCGAGAAGGCGAAGATCGAGCTCTCCACCGTCCAGCAGACCGAGATCAACCTCCCGTTCATCACCGCCGACCAGACGGGCCCCAAGCACCTCGTCGTGACGCTCTCCCGCGCCAAGCTCGAGGACCTCGTCGGCGACCTCGTCGAGCAGACCCGCGGCCCGGTCGAGCAGGCGCTCAAGGACGCCGGCCTCAAGGCCTCGCGAGATCGACGAGGTCGTCCTCGTCGGCGGCATGACCCGCATGCCGGCCGTCGTCGAGGCCGTGAAGAAGATGTTCGGCGGCAAGGAGCCGACCAAGGGCGTGAACCCGGACGAGGTCGTGGCGATCGGCGCCGCGATCCAGGCCGGCGTCCTCGCGGGCGACGTGAAGGACGTCCTCCTCCTCGACGTCACGCCGCTCTCGCTCGGCATCGAGACGCTCGGCGGCGTCATGACCCGGCTCATCGAGCGCAACACGACGATCCCCACGAGCAAGAGCCAGGTCTTCTCGACGGCGTCGGACAACCAGCCGTCGGTCGAGATCCACGTCCTCCAGGGCGAGCGCGAGTTCGCCAAGGACAACAAGACCCTCGGCAAGTTCATCCTCGACGGCATCCCGCCGGCCCCGCGCGGCATCCCGCAGATCGAGGTCACCTTCGACATCGACGCGAACGGGATCCTCGAGGTCAAGGCGAAGGACCGCGCCACCGGCAAGGAGCAGCAGGTCCGGATCACCGGCTCGTCCATGCTCGACAAGAAGGACGTGGACCGGATGGTCCACGAGGCCGAGGAGCACGCGGCCGAGGACGAGAAGCACCGCGAGGAGGTCGAGCTCCGGAACCAGACGGAGGCGCTCACCTTCCAGGCGGAGCGGTCCTCAAGGACCTCGGCGACAAGGTGAGCGCCGAGGACCGCTACGCGGTGGAGACGAAGATCTCCGACGTCCGGACGGCGCTCAAGGGCGACGACATCGAGGCCGTGAAGGCCCGCGGCACCGAGCTCGCCGAGCTCATGCAGAAGGTCTCGACCGCGGCGTACGAAGCGGCCTCCGCCGCCGCGGGCGCGGCCGGCACCGACCCGGCGGACGAGACCGGCCAGGCCGGCCCCGACGACGAGACGGTCGAGGGCGAGTTCAAGGAGGTCTGACCCGGCGCGCGGCTCCGCGCGAGGACGGACCCACGACGGGCCCGGCGGGCGACGGCCCGCGGGGCCCGTCGCGTCCCGGGCCCGGAGACGGGCGTCGGCGTCAGGAGGGGAGCGGGTCGCGGTGCGCGACCGGCCGTCACGGGCGACGTGCGCCGCGGGAGCGGCGCCGGAGGGCCGGCCGGCCGCTCGGGCTCGGCTCGGGCGACGGGCTGGCGCGGCCGGGAGCGGGCGAGGCAGTCGGCGTCGGGCCGGGCTCGGCCGGGCGCGGGAGGCGGCTCGGCCCGGCGACGGGCAGGGCTGGGCTCCGGCGACGGCGGTGGGGCCCGGCGCGGTCGGCTTCGGCGTACGGCTTCGCGTCGTCGGCCACGGCGCCGCGTCGCGCCGAGGAGCTCCGGGATCGTGACGAACGCGAAGCCCCGCGCCCTGTAGGTGCGGATGATGTCGCGGACCGCGTCGGCGGTCACGGTCGGCCCCGTGGAGCAGGACGACCGACCCGTTCGTCCCCGCCGATGCGCCGCGTAGGACCGACGCGAGGCTGGGTCCCGCGCCGGTGTCGCCCGCGGTGGCGTCCCAGATGAGCACCGTCGGGAACCCCGCCTTCCCGGCCGCGGCGACGCGGGCGTCCTACGTGCCGTACGGCGGCCGGAAGACGTGGACCATCGGGACCCCGGTGATCGTCTCGATGAGCCGCTTCGACGCCGCGATCTGCCACTCCATCTCGTGCGGGGTGAGCCTCGTGAACCGGGGATGCGACTACGTGTGGTTCCCGATCGGGAAGCCGGCCGCGCGACCTTCTTCCAGAACCTGGGGTTCGCCGGACCGCGAGCGCGTACGGGAACAACGTCGCCGGGACCTTCTCCGCGACGAGGACGGCGAGGATCCGCTGGTCCGCCGTCCGGCCCCACCCGTCGTCGAAGGTGAGCGCGACGACCTTCTCCGCCGCTCCCGTTGCGGACCCCTGCCGGCCCGGCGGCGTCGCCGGCTCGACGGGAGCAGCGCCGCCGCGACGCCAGGATCACGGCGGCGAACACGGCGCGAGGCGCGGTCCCGAAGGTGCACGATATGATCGCCTTCCCCTCGTGGCGCGATCGTAGACCGCGCGCCGCCGTCGTCGCCCCGGGCGTCCCGTCCCACGCCGCCGGTCGCGCTGCCGGACCCTTCGGCCCCCTCCCGTAGACTTCACGCTCCGATGACGACAGCAGCGCGACCTCTACGGGGTCCTCGGCGTCGAGCGCACCGCGACCGACGCCGAGATCAAGCGCGCCTTCCGCAAGCTCGCCCAGCAGTGGCACCCGGACGTGAGCGCGGACCCGGCGGCGGACGCGCGCTTCAAGGAGATCAACGAGGCGTACCAGGTCCTCTCGGACCCGGAGCGCCGCCGGATCTACGACACGTTCGGCGAGGCCGGGTCGGCGGCGGCGCGCGCCGGGGCGCCGGCGGCTTCGCCGGCTTCGGCGACTTCGGGGACATCTTCGACGCGTTCTTCGGGGGCGCGCCGGCGCGCGGCGTCCGCCGCGGCCGCCCCGCCGCCGGCTCCGACCTCCGGTACGACCTCAGGATCACCTTCGAGGAGGCGATCCGCGGGACGGAGAAGGAGATCGAGTTCCCGGTGCTCGACCGCTGCACGACGTGCGGCGGCACCGGCGCGAAGTCCGGCTCCGCCCGTCACCTGCCCGCAGTGCGCCGGCCGCGGCGAGGTCCGCAACGTCCGCAACACGATGCTCGGCCAGATGATCAACGTCACCGCCTGTCCGCGCTGTCGCGGCGAGGGCAGGATCGTCGACGACCCCTGCGACGCGTGCGCCGGCGAGGGCCGGACGCGACGGACGAAGCGCCTCCGCGTCGCCGTGCCCCCCGGCATCGACGACGGCCACCAGGTCCGGCTCGCGGGCGAGGGCGAGGCCGGCCCGCGCGGCGGGCCCGCCGGCAGCCTGTACGTCGCGGTCGACGTCACGCCCCATCCGCACGCTCCGCGCGAGGGGACGGAGCTCTTCTACGAGCTGGACCTGTCGATGGCGCAGGCCGCGCTCGGCGCGCGGGTCGCGGTCCCGACCGTCGACGGCGACGAGGTCGTCGACGTGAAGGCCGGGACGCAGCCGGGCTCGGAGATCCGGCTGCGCGGGCAAGGGTGCTCCGCACCTCCGCCGCCCGGCGCCCGCGGCGACCTCCACGTCCTCGTCGACGTGAGGTCCCCACGAAGCTCTCGGCCCGCCAGCGCGAGCTCCTCGAGGAGTTCGCCGCGGAGTCGGGGGAGGTGGTGGGGAAGGGGAGGACGACGGGCGGCTTCATCGACCGGATCAAGGATGCTCTCGGCTAGGGCGCTCGGGCCGGGACGCGAGCCCGGGACCGCGACGACGACCCGATCGACGGCCTGCCGACGGGGCGTCGGCGGACGGCGCCTGGCTCGAGCTCTCCGTCTCGGCGGATCCCGAGGCCGTCGAGGTCGTGAGCGAGATCCTCTCGCGCGTCGCGCCCGGCGGCACGAGCGTCGAGCCCGCGTTCGAGCTCGTCGACGAGGGGCTCGGGGCGCGCATCGACCCCACGCGTCCGGCGATCGTGCGGGCGCACCTCCCGGCGCGCGACCGTGGAGCCGCTCGCGAGGCGGTCCGTCGCGTCCGCGAGGACCTCGGCCACCTCCAGGCGTTCGGGCTCCGCCCCATCGGCGACCTCGAGGTCCGGTCGTGCTCGAGTCCGACTGGGCGAACGAGTGGAAGCGCCACATCGGCGTCATGCGCATCGGGCGGCGGCTCGTGATCCGCCCGTCGTGGCGAAGGCACCGCGCGCACCGGGGGGAGGTCGTCATCGCCCTCGACCCGGGCATGGCCTTCGGGACGGGCCTCCACCCGACCACGCGCCTCTGCCTCGCCGGGCTCGAGTCCTGGGCCGACGACGGCCTCCTCTCCCGCGGCGCCGCGGCGGGACGGGACGGCCCGCGTCATCGACGTCGGCTCGGGGTCCGGGATCCTCTCGATCGCCGCCGCACGGCTCGGCGCCGGCGAGGTCCTCGGCGTGGACACGGACCCGATCGCCGTCGAGGCGACCGCGGCGAACGCGCGCCGGAACCGCGTCGCGCGCCGCGTCCCCGCGCGGCAGGGGAGCGTGCCGGCCCCCGGGGGCCCGTGGGACCTCGTCCTCGCGAACCTCATCGCCTCGGTGCTCGTCGCGCTCGCCCCGCACCTCGCCGAGGCCCTGCGGCCCGGCGGCCGGCTCCTCGCATCCGGCATCTTCGTCGACCGCGAGCCCGAGGTCCGCGACGCGTTCGCGGACGCCGGGCTGGAGGTCGTGGACCGGACGGCGGAAGGCGACTGGATCGCGCTTGACGTCGTCGCGGCCCGAGGCCGTGCGCTGCGCCCCGCGATCTGACCGACCTCGCCCAGCTCTTCCCCCTCGATCCTCACGACACACGTCCCCTGCTCGCGATCTTCCTCATCCCCAGCCCTCGTCCTGCCCTTCACCTTCCCGGGCGGAGGCGGACGGAGGCGACGGGCCGCATCGCGCGGAGCCTCCTGTGGCTGCAGAGCACCACGGCACCGTCGTCATCGCGGCCGTCGGACTGGCGGCGACAGGGGTCGCGATGCTCCTGGTGCTCGGCGAGCGGATGCTCGAGAACAGCTATGGCGGCACACCCTGGCCGCCCTCGCTGCTGTACGCCGTCGTTCCCTCGCCGGTCGCCTACCGTCATCCAGCGGCCGAACCTTCGCCGGCTCATCGACCCCGGTCGGGACCCACGTCCGGACCGGAGGCGGGAGGCCCCGCCGACCGTCGCTGGCGCGAGCGCGCGCGCCGGCAAGCGGTACGTCTCGTACGCCGATGGCCGCGGCGGTCGGTTGCTTCTATCGCCTTCCTTCATGAGCTCCAAGCCCGCAGCTCTGGTGAGCGCGGCGGCCTGCGCCCCGCCCATGCCGATGCGGCACGATGACACGGCCCCAGTGGCGTCGCCCACCGCCGAGGATGACTCCATGACCGACACGTGCCTGTTCTGCTGGAATCGTCGCCGGCGAGATCCTCGTCGACGAAGGTCCGCGAGGACGATCTGGTCCTCGCGATCCGCGACATCGCGCCGGAGGCCCCCACCCACGTCCTGCTCATGCCCCGCCGGCACGTCCCGTCCCTCGACGACCTCACCGACGCGGACGCCGCGACCTGCTCGGCATGGACTTTGCGCTCTCGGCGGAGATCGCCCGCGCGGAGGGGATCGATGGTGACGGCTACCGCGTCGTGGCCAACCACGGCCGCGCCGCCGGCCAGTCGGTGGCGATCCACCTGCACTTCCACCTGCTCGGCGGCCGCGACCTCGCGTGGCCTCCCGGGTGAGCCGCACCCCGGCCCCGGGCGGCGCCCCGCCCGTCGCGACGACCCCCAGCCGAGCCCGCTCCCGGCCCGCCCGCCGATCCGTGCAGGCGCCTGCGTCCGTCGCCTCCCTCGCGCTCGCCGCCGCGTTCATCGCTGGCCGGCTGCTGGGGTGCCGGCCTGGCACTTCCCCCTGGCCCCGACGGGGAGATGCCGGCGCCGTCGATCAGCGCGCCCATGCAGTCGGCGCGGGTGCAGCTGGAGGGAGCGTTGCGGGCGGCGGGCATCTCGCTCGTGGACGAGGAGGCGCCCTTCCGGCCGGCCGAGTCGCCCGCCTCGCCGCAGCCCCACGGACGGTCCTCGCGCGATCCTCCCGGACGACCCGGCCCAGGGACGGATCGTGGTCTACGACCTCGGCGACCCGCAGGCCGCCTACGCGGCCGGCCGCGAGATGGCCTCCTACCTCGGCACCGGGCCGGGGCCGATCCAGTTCCCGCCGGACGCGAGGTTCGCCCTCCGGCTCATCGGTCCGACGGTCGTCTTCTCGACCTGGTCGGCGGCGAACGCGGCGGACCCGGCCGACGGCGAGCGGCTCATGCGCTCCTGCAGTCGATGGGGATCGCCGTCCCGATCCAGGGGACCTGATCCTCGGCGAGTCCGTCAGCGGGGCCCGTCAGGCCGCCCCGGGCGGCGGCTCCGGCCGCTCGGGCAGGAGCGTGAGGAGGAGGACCAGGGGCGAGGTCGCCTGGATCGAATGCGGCATCCGCGGCGGCATGCGGACCCACGTCCCGGGACCCCCGCGAAGGCCTGGCCCCCGACCACCATGTCGGCGGTCCCGGAGACGATCTCGAGGATCGCCGCGCGCGCCGACGTGTGCTCGGAGAGCTCCTCGCCCGGTGCGAACCCGAAGAGGACGACCGCACGTCCTCGGCGTCGGAGATCGTCTGGCTGAGGATCCCCCGCTCGGGGACGTGCGCGGCGGCGACCAGGTCGTCCGTCCGCTCGAAGGTGGGCGCTTCCATGGGGCCATCGTACGCCCGCGCCCCGTCAGGTCCGCCCGGGGCGCTCGACACTCCCGCGCTCCCGCCGGCTCGCGTCGGCGGTGGACCGCCGGCCGGCGGTCCGGGCCGACGCATCCGGCCCTTCCGGACCTGCTTCCCCGCGTGCGTACCATCCGCCCATGGAGAAGCGGTCCGCGTCGACCATCGTCGAGCTCATCGAGCGCGCCGGCTCCCGCTTCGCCGATCGCCCCGCTCTCGCGCTCCGCAAGGACGACGGCACCCTCGTCGAATGGTCGTACGCGGAGCTGCTCCACCGATCGCGCCTGGCCGCCTGGCGGCTGCGCGCGCTCGGCCTGAGCCGGGCGATCGCCTCCTGACCTGGTCGCCCTCGACGCCCGAGCTGCCCGCCGTCTACTTCGGCGCGATGATGGCGCGCCTCGTCCTCGTCCCGCTCGACCTGCGGATGGCCCCCGACGCGGTCGCCCGGATCGTCGCGCGCTCCGGCGCGAAGCACCTCGCGCTCGGCACCGGCCGCGACTCCCCCGACCCGCGCGACGCCGGCCTCGAGCACTTCCCCACGACCACGGTCGAGGCGCTCGCGGGCGAGCCCGGCGCCGCGATCCCGCGCGACGTGGACGCCCAGGTCGCGGCGTGGCCGAAGCCCGCGCCGGACGAGATCTGGGAGCTCGTGTACACGTCCGGGACGACCGGGACGCCCAAGGGCGTGATGCTCGCCCACGACAACGTCATGGCGTCGGTCGCCCTATGCCACCGGATCCTGCCCGAGATGGAGCACCGGACGGTCTCGCTGCTGCCCCTCTCGCACCTCCTCGAGCAGGCGATCGGCACCTTCTACGTCCTCGACGTCGGTGCCAGCATCCTCTACGTGCGGAGCATGAACCCGCGGGTGATCTTCGGCGCCATCAGGGAGCGGAAGGTCACGGCGATGATCTTCGTGCCCCAGGTGCTCGACCTCGTCTGGCAGACCATCGAGCGCGAGGCGGAGAAGACCGGCCGGGCCGAGACGTTCGCCCGGATGCGGCGGATCGCGCGGCACCTGCCGTACCCGGCGCGCCGTCGGATGTTCCGGCGGGTCCACGAGGGCTTCGGCGGCGAGCTGCGGCTCGTCGTCTGCACGGCCGCCTTCCTCCCGCCCGCGCTCCAGCAGGCCTGGGAGGACATCGGCGTCATCGTGATCCAGGGCTACGGCTCGACCGAATCGGGGTTCGGCACGTGCACCACGCGCGAGGACCACCGGCCGGGCACGGTCGGCCGCGCCCAGCCGCCGGGCGAGTGCAGGCTGGCGCCGGACGGCGAGATCCTGTTCCGCGGCCCGTCGCTCTTCAAGGGCTACTGGGACGACCCCGCCGCGACCGCCGCCGCCATGACCGAGGACGGCTGGTATCGGACCGGCGACATCGGCCGGTTCGACGACGAGGGCCGGCTGATCCTCATGGGCCGGACCAAGGACATCATCGTCCTGCCCAACGGCTTCAACGTGTACCCCGAGGACGTCGAGAACGCGCTCCGGGTCGCCGGGGTCCGCGACTCGGTCGTGGTCGAGACGGCGCCCGGGCGGATCGAGGCCGTCGTGCTGGCGCCGGGCGCCGCGCGGATCCCCCAGGCGGGCGACGTCCCCGCCGCCCAGCCGTCGCGCATGCGGGACCCGGCCGCTCTGCGGGCCGAGATCGACGCCGCCGTGAAGCACGCCAACGCCACGCTGGGGGTGAGCCAGCGCGTGCAGGCATGGCGCCTGTGGCCGGACGACGACTTCCCGCGGACCCACACGCTGAAGGTGAAGCGCGACCAGGTCCGCGCCTGGGCCGTCGCCGACGCGCCGCTCCCGGTCCAGCAGGGGGAGTAGCGAGGCCCGGGGCGGGCGGACCGCCCCCATCCGGCCCGGCGATCGCTGACGCCTCCCGCAGGCTCCACAGTGCCCGCTCGACGTCTCGGGTGGACCGCACGAGGAGTCCGGAACGGGCGCATCGTCCCGACGGACGCCGCATCGTCTCCGATCACGCGAGCGGGCTCGACGCACCGTGGTCCTCGTCACGGCACCGCCCCGCCGCAGGTCCATTCGAGCGTGCCGGCGAGGTCGATCCGATCGCCGGGGAGTGCCCGAGCGGCACTTGTCGCCGGCGACCGCGCGGCGCAGCGTGGGCCACGTCGTCCCGATCACGTGATCCGCCTTCGACGAGGTCGCCGTGCCGCGGCAAGGTGCAGAAGCCGACCCAGAGGAGGGGTCGTCCGGGCCTGCGTCGGGCGGTCCAGGCCGAGTCGATGCGGACCCGGCCGGCACCGTCAGCCGGCGCCGCTTCCTGCGAGCGTCCGCCCTGATCGCCATGAGCGCCGCCCTCGGCGGAGGCTCTTCACTCGGGTCGATCGGACGAGCGCTTGCGGCTGCTGCGTGGGGCTCCGTCCTCGCGACCTTCGACGGTCAGCCCATCCACTACAACGGCGCCGACCCGTCCCACGCCGCGGGCGACTCCGGCTACGGGCCACGCTGGCAGGCGCTCGAGCTCGTCCAGCGCTACTGCCACGCGAAACGCTGGACGACCGCGAAGAAGTGGCCGGGGGTCGCGAAGCCGTACCAGGCGTTCGACGCGGCGACGGCGCCGATCGGGTTCGCGCGGTTCGCCAACGGGAGCGCGACCGCACCGGTTCCCGGCGACATCCTCGTCTTCGCGAAGACGACCGTGTGGCCCACCGGTCACGTCGCCCTCGTGAGCGGCGTCTCGGCGACGAAGATCACTTTCGTCCAGCAGAACGTCGGCACGGCCGCGAAGGCGTCCCTGCCGATCGCACGGACCGCCACCGGGTACCGCATCGATCCCGGGACGAAGTACCCGCCGGTCCGCGGCTGGCTCCACCACGCGACGCCCGGTGGCTACCCGGGACTCCTCGGGGAGCATGCCGTCTTCACGTACTACTTCTACTGGTACGACGCGCGGAAGGGACACGACATCGTTGCCGAAGACCATCCGGTCCCGACACCTCCGGCCACGTTCCGGGGCACGGCGTGGCACCGGAAGCAGATCGCTGACATGCTCTACGCCGGGGTCGACGCGATGCTGCCGGTCTTCTGGGCGAGCCCCAGGGAGAAATGGTGGGCGGAGCCGGGCGTCGTGAACCTCGCGCATGCGCTCGAGGAGATCCGCCTGTCGGGACGGACGCCGCCGGCAGTCGGCATGTTCTACGACACGTCGTCCCATGCGGGCCTCGACCTGCGTAGGACGGCCGCGCGCGACACCTTCTACACGGGCATTCGGTTCTTCTTCCGCACCGTGCCGAAGCACTACTGGGCGAAGGCCGACGGCGGGCGTCCGCCGATCTGGCTCTACGACTCGACCGTGTTCACGGGCTACGACTCCGGGTTCCTCGCGGACCTGAGCGTTCGGTTCGAGCGCGACTTCGGCGTGCGCCCGTACATCGTTCTCGAGCGCAGCTGGCTCGAGGGCGAGCCGGACCTGGCCGGGTGGGATGCGACTTACTCCTGGGGAGGGTACCCGGCGTTCTCGGCCAAGATCGCGCAGGTCAGCCCCGGCAACGACGACAGGTCGATCCCCGGCCGCGGCGAGGGGACCTTCTGGCCGCGCGAAGATGGCGACTTCTACCGGCGCGGCCTCACCAAGGCCGTGACGTCGGGGGCACCGTGGCTCGCGATCGAGACCTGGAGCGAGTTCTACGAGGCGACCGAGATCGCCGAGACGGTCGAGTACGGGCGCCAGTACCTCGACATCACGCACGAGTACAGCGGGTATTTCAGGGCGGGGTCACTGCCGGCAGGGATGGGGGAGACGCCTTACTCCAACAGCCCGTCCGTCAGCGTCGTCCTCGGAGCGACCGACACGGAGCAGGGCCTCGCGCTGTACCCGTCCGGGGGAAACGGGCGGCACGTCGCAGTCGTGAAGGAGGGCGTCGCCGGGCGGCAGACGGTGCCCGTGCCCACGGCGCCCGACGGTGCCGCCATGTGCCTGTGGTTCCACGTCGACCTCGGCTTCTACTTCGACAAGCAGGAACCCGTCCGGATCGACGTGACGTACTTCGACGAGGGGTTCGAGCCAATCATCCTCGCGTACGATGCCGCTCCTGCCGCGTCCGACTTCGACGCCGCCACGATGTTCAAGCCGGTCGACCTCGCGGTGCGGACCGACACGAGGCAGTGGACGACGGCCACCGTCGTGCTGCGTGATGCCCGCTTCTGCGGCCATCAGAACGTCGGCAGCGACTTCCTTCTGGCGACATTCAACGGCCAACCGCTAACGGTGAGCAAGGTCGTCGTGACGAAGCTCGCCTAGCAGGCCCTCGGGCGCCTGCCCGGGGACCCGGACGCCCGTGCCACGACGCTGGACGTCGGTCACGGATCCTGCTCCGCGACCACGCCCGCCCGGGAGGGCACTCTGAGGAGGCGACGTATCGCGGCACCGACTGGGCGACCTCCAGCCCTTGCCGTCGTCCGATGGGAGCCGATGCTGGTGCGGTCCGACCCGGACGCCCGAGCAGCAGGGGGCGATGCCATGCGCAGGCCCTTCTCCACCACACGAGCGGCGACGACCCACCCATCCCGGACGAGCGGGGCGCGACGGACACCCCGTGCGGCGATGGCCGCCGTAGCGGGGCTCGCGCTCGTCGGCTCGCTCATCCCGGCCGCGGCCTTCGCCGCACCGGCCACGTTCTCGCTCTCCGGGACCGTGAAGAACGCGTCCGCGACCCCGCTCCCCGGGATCGCCGTCGCCGCCTGCACCGAGGCCTGGGACGTGCACGTCGATCCCTGCTCGCCCGCCGTGACGACCGCCGCGGACGGCACGTTCAGCGTCGGCGGGCTCGCGGCGCGCGCGTATGTGGTGATGGTCTCCGACCCGGCGAAGCGGTATCCCCCGGGCTGGTACGCGCCCGGCGGCTTCACGATCGACCACAGGGTCGCGACGAAGGTGCCCGTCGGGACCGGCCCCATCACCGCCGGGATCGGCGTCGTCTACCCGGCGGTCTTCATGATGAGCGGGAGGATCACCGGCTCCGACGGGTCGCCCATGCCAGGTGCCATCGTCTCGCCGATGCCCGCGGACGTCCTCGGCGTCAGCGACAACATGCGGGGGTCGACCGGCAGCGACGGGAGGTTCTCCATCCCGGTGGTGGGCGGGCCGTACTGGATCTACGTCTCCGATGAGTCTCCGACCGCTCCGCGCTTCTACGACCAGCCATACCGTGCGGGCGGCGCGACGAGCGGTCCGGCGACCGTCGTCCCGGTCGCCGCCGACGTGAGCGGTCTCGACGTCCGCCTCCAGCCGGCGTCGCGGATCTCGGGCCGTGTCGGCGGTGCGGTGGCGGACGTGTGGATCTCGGGTTGCCCTGCTGGCGGGGCGGGCTCGTGCGAAGGGGTCGCGTTTCGGCGCCAGGCCGCCTTCGACTACGCCGTCGCGGTGGTCCCGACGAAGGTCGTCGTGCGCGTCACGGGCAGCGGGTACACCTCGACCCTGCCGGGCTTCTGGACGAAGGCGGGCCTCGTCCCGGACAGGGCGCACGCGACGGTCCTCGACGTGGCGAGCGCCGACGCGACCGGCGTCGACTTCACTGCCTTCGCGCTCGTGACCGGCATCCACGCCGGAAGCGCGACGGGGGGCTCCTTCGGCACCGGGCCGATCACGGTGAAGAAGGGGACCTCGGTCACGATGAAGATCACTCTCGGGAAGGCGTTCGCCGGCACGAAGGTCCAGATCCAGGTCGCGGCCTTCGACACGAGCGGGGCCCCGGGGATCTTCAGGACGGTCGCGACGAGGACCGTCGCGGCGAACGGCACCGCCTACTACACGGCGAAGGTGTCGACGATGACGGGCTACCGTGCCGTGTACGTGCCACCGCAGGAGTTCACGGTGGACGGCATCACGCGGACGTACAGCTTGAACATCGTCGTGCGAGTGAGGTAGGCGCGGCGCCGGTCGGGCGGCACCGGCCGGCCGCAGCGAGGTTTGACCCGTCTCGCGGGCCCGACGTACACTCCGGCAGCCCGTCGGGCGTCGCCGTAACGCCTCGCCCGACACCGTCGACCCGCCGGCCACGGGACCCGACGCGGCGCCGCACCCCTGGCCGGAGGAGGTGATCCCGGGATTGGCAGAGATCCGAGTCGGTGAGAACGAGACCTTCGAGAGCGCCCTGCGCCGCTTCAACAAGAAGATCCAGCAGAGCGGCATCCTCGCCGAGGCTCGCCGTCGCGAGCACTACGAGAAGCCGTCTGTGAAGCGCAAGCGCAAGGAAGCGAAGCGCAAGAAGGCCGCTCGCCAGAACGGCTGATCCGCCTCCCATCCCGGCCGGCGTCCTGCGGGGCGCGTCCCACGGCCGCTGGGACCCATCCCGGGCGGGGCAGGTGCCCCGCTCGGAAGGTCAGGTGACCGGTGACCCTCCGTGAGCGTCTCCACTCGGAGATGACCGACGCGATGCGCGCGCACGACGCGCTGCGTCGTGATGTCCTGCGCATGGCAGAGGCCGCCGTCTACTCCGTCGAGAAGAAGGAGCACCGCGAGCTCTCGGACGACGAGGTGGTCGCGGTGCTCGCGCGCGAGGTGAAGACGCGTCGCGAGTCCATCGAGGCCTTCCGCTCCGGCGGCCGCGACGACCTCGCGGAGAAGGAGGAGGCGGAGATCGCCATCCTCGCCGTCTTCCTCCCGCAGCAGCTCACCGACGACGAGGTGCGCGCCATCGTGGACGAGGCGATCGTCGCGACCGGCGCCGCGTCGGTGAAGGACCTCGGACGCGTCATGGGCGGCCGTCTCGCCGAAGACCCGCGGGCGCGCCGACGGGAAGCGCGTCAGCGAGATCGTCGCCCAGTCTCTCGCCGCGCGGGAGCTCGCGGCGCACGACGCCGCAGGAGCCTGAGGCCCGCCCGGGTGCTCGCCTGGACCCACGGCGCGGCCGGCCGGTTCTCGCGTCGCGACGCGCTCCGGCTCTCGCTCTTCGCGTTCGCGCTCGTCGCGCTCGCTGACGGCGATCCTCGGCGCCGACCTGCTCGTCGCCTCGGGCTGGACCTCGCGGCGGGCGACACCGCCCCGGCGACCGTCCGCGCGCCCCGCGCGGTGACGTTCGCGAGCGAGATCGCCACCGAGGCGAAGCGCGACGAGGCGGCGCGCGCCGTCGAGCCGATGTACGACTACGCGGAGGCGAACGCAGCCGCGATCTCCGAGGCCCAGGTCGCCGCCTTCCGGCGCGAGGCGCGCATCGTGGACGCGGCCTTCGCCCTCGACGACCCGTTCGCGCGGCGCACGGCCCTCGCGAGCGCCTTCCCCGAGCTGTCGACGGACTCGCGCGCGACGCTCCTGGGCCTCGACGCCATCCGGTGGGCGACGATCCGCGACGAGGCCGCATCCGTCCTCGGCGCGCGCGAGCGGACCGAGATCCGCGACACGGAGGTGGTCGAGGAGCGCTCCGGCCTGCCGATGCGCTTCCCGCTCGCCTGGACGTCCGGCGAGAGGCAGCTCGCGGCCGAGCTCGTCGCGCCGTTCATCGTGCCCGACCTCGTCCTACTCGAGCCTCGCTCACGGAGGCGGCCCGGACGGACGCGCGTCAGGCGGTCGAGCCCGTCGAGGTCACGGTCGCCGCAGAACGCGGTCGTCGTCGAGGCGGGCGCGACGGTGACGCCGCGAGGCCGTGGAGAAGCTGCGCGCGCTCGGCCTCGACACGCGCGGCATCGACCTCGTCCGCGGTCGCCGGCTGGCTCGTCCTCGCGGCGCTGCTCGTCCTCCTCCTGCTCGCGTGGATCTGGCGGTTCCGCCGCGAGCTCTGGCACCGGGACAACGCCCTGCTCCTCATCAGCCTCCTCATCATCGTCGCCGTCCTCGCGATCAAGCTCTCCGCCGGCCGGTCGATCCTCCCGTACTTCATCCCGCTCGCCTCGGTGGGGATCGTCCTCGCGATCCTCCTGGGCGCCGGACCCGCGATGGCCGTCCAGGCCGCGATCGCCGTCGTCGCGGGCGCGGCCAACGGGAGCTCCCTCGAGCTCGACCACGTACTTCCTCCTCGGCGGGATCGCCGGGATCATCGCGATCCGCCGCGGCGACCGGCTGCAGGTCTTCGTGCAGGCGGGCCTCGCGGTCGCGGTCGTGAACGCGGCGGTCATCACGGTCTTCTCGCTCCTCGGCGAACGCGACCTCACCGGGACGGCCCAGCTCTTCGCCGCCGCCCTCGCGTCGGGCGCGGGCTCCGCGATCGCGTCCGCCGGCGTCTTCGCCGTGCTCGGCGACATCTTCGGGATCCCGACGGTCTTCCAGCTCCAGGAGCTGTCGAACCCGACGCGCCCGCTCCTCCGGCGGCTCCTCACCGAGGCGCCCGGCACGTACCACCACTCGCTCATGGTGGGCAACCTCGCGGAGCGCGCGGCCGAGGCGATCGGCGCAGACCCGATCCTCGCGCGCGTCGCGGCCTACTACCACGACATCGGCAAGCTCGCGAACCCGGCCGCGTTCATCGAGAACCAGGCCGGCGGGGGCAACCTCCACGACGACCTCGACCCCGAGACGTCGGCGCGGATCCTCCGCGCGCACGTCGCCGACGGGATCGACATCGCGTACAAGGGGAAGCTCCCGAAGGCGCTCATCGCCTTCATCCCGCAGCATCACGGGACGGCGAAGATGAGCTACTTCCTCGAGAAGGCGCGCGACGAGGCGGCGGCGCCGTTCGGCGGACGCGGCACGACGGCCGGCGCGGCGGCCGCCGCGGAGGTGCCGGAGGCGGCGTTCCGGCACCAGGGGCCCAAGCCGCAGAGCCGGGAGGCGGCGATCCTCATGCTCGCCGACTCCGTGGAGGCGTCGGTGCGGAGCCTCTCCATGCACGACGAGGCGGCGATCCGCGCGATGGTCTCGCGGATCATCAGCGAGCGGCTGGAGGACGGGCAGTTCGACGAGTGCGACCTCACGCTCCGCGACGTGGAGCGGATCCGCGAGGCGTTCGTCTCCCAGCTCCTCGGGGCGTACCACCAGCGGATCGCGTACCCGCAGAACAAGGTCGTGGAGCTCGAGGCCCGGCGCGGCTCGGGCACCGGCGCCTGACGCGGCGATGGCGCGACACCGGCTCTCCGGCGACCGCGTCCTCGACCTCGAGGTGCTGCCGGCGGCGGCCCCGCTCCTCCGTCCCGCGGTCCTCGGTCGCCGGCTCCTGCGCGCCGACCTCGCCGCCGCCGTCGGGCGGGCCCTCGACGCGGCCGGAGCGCCCGAGCGCGCGGCGATCGGCCTCATCCTCGCGGACGACGCGACCCTGGCCGAGCTGAACGTCGCCCACATGGGCCACCACGGCCCCACGGACGTCCTCTCGTTCCCGCTCCTGCCGCCGGCGGCGTTCCCGCCGCATCCCGGCGCCGGCGCGGGCGCGCCCGGCGACGCCGCCGGCGCCTTCGCGCTCCCGCCGCGGCTGCGGCCGCAGCTCGGCGAGATCGTCGTCTCGGTGGAGCGCGCGGTGGAGCAGGCGCGCGGCGGCCGCGGCGGATGGACGAGCGACGTCCGGTGGGAGCCCGCGGACGAGCTCCTCCTGCTCGCGACGCACGGGACGCTCCACGTCTGCGGCTGGGACCACGCGGAGCCCGTGGAGCGCGACGCGATGCGCGCGCTCGAGGCCTCGCTGCTGGCGGCCGCCGGCAGCGGCCCGGTACCTTCGACCCCCTGACCGCGGGACGTCTGCCCCGTATAGTCTCGTTGCGACCGGTCATCGCCGCCGTGGGGGCGGCGCGGGGCCGGAGGGAGATGCGCACGGAGGGGCGCGCGGCCCGTGCCGCGCGAGCGAGGAGGGACCCGATGATCCGCCGGCACACGACCCCGCTGCGGCCGCTCGCGGCGGTCGCGATCGTCGCCGTCATCGTCGCCGCGTGCAGCGGGTCGGCGACGCCCGCGCCGACGGCGACCGCCACGGCCGCCCCGGCCACCGTCGCGCCGACGGTCGCCCCGACCGCGGCGCCGTCCCCGACGAGCGCGTTCGTGGGGACGCTCGAGGGCGTGAAGTCCGCGACGATCCAGATCGAGGCGGACGGGAGCTTCGTCGACCCCGAGGAGGGCCAGCTCCTCAACGCCGCCGGCCGTGGCTCCGGCCTGATCCTCTCGCCGGACGGGACCGCCCTGACGAACAACCACGTCGTCACCGGCGGCGCCCTGCTCAAGGTGTGGGTCGGCGGCGACCAGGCGAAGACGTACAACGCGCGCGTCGTCGCGACGTCCGAGTGCTCCGACCTCGCCGTCATCAAGATCGACGGCGCCGGCTTCCCGGCGCTCGAGTGGGCGACCGAGGCGGCGACGCCCGGGCTGGACGTCTACGCGGCCGGGTTCCCGCTCGGCGACCCCGAGTACACGCTCACCCGCGGGATCGTCGCGAAGGAGCACGCGAACGGCGAGACCTCGTGGGCGTCGGTCGACTCCGTGATCCAGACCGACGCGCAGATCAACCCGGGCAACTCGGGCGGCCCGCTCGTCACCAAGGACGGGAAGGTCGTCGGCGTGAACTACGCCTCGAACGACGCGAACCAGTCGTTCGCGATCGGCAAGGCCGCCGTGGACAAGGTCCTCCCCAGGCTGCTCGCCGGGACGAGCGTCGACTCGATCGGCGTGAACGGCGAGGCGATGAAGTTCGACGACGGCTCGTCCGGGCATCTTCGTCTCGTCCGTCGCGTCCGGGTCGCCGGCGGACAAGGTCGGGATCAAGGGCGGCGACCTCATCACGAAGCTCGAGGGCCTCGTCGTCGCCACCGACGGCACGATGTCCGACTACTGCGACGTCCTCCGGTCGCACAAGGCCGGCGACGTCCTCGTCGATCGAGGTCTTCCGCCCGTCGTCCGGCGAGACGCTCGAGGGCCGGCTCAACGGGACGGCGCTCGCGGTGGTCAGCACGATCGAGACGGGCGGCGTCCGACCAGGGCGGCTCGGACCAGGGCGGGACCACGGACACCGGCGCCGACTACACGTACACGCTCATCGCAGACCGACGGGGACGCGATGTCCGCCGAGTTCCCGGCGCCCGTGGACGGACTCGCAACACGGGCGACTGGACCCGCAACGACAAGACGGTGGGCACGCGGATCGGCGCCTCCACCGACTACCAGAAGTGGGTGGACGGCTTCACGGTCCCCGGCGCCTTCCTCGCCGTCTCGGCGCAGCTCAAGGGCCAGAACGTCGACAAGTTCCTCGACGCCGGCGAAGGAGAACGGCGAGCGCGTGCACGTACGACTCCCGGAAGGACTTCGACGCCGCCGGGTACACGGGCAAGTTCGACCTCTTCACCGACTGCGACGGGACGAAGAACGCGTTCGTCCAGCTCGCGATCAAGCCGGCCGACGGCGCGTACCTCGTCTTCCTCCAGCTCGTGGCGGTCGGCGACCGTGACTTCACGGCGGCCGACCACCTGATCGAGACGCTCACGGTGAACGGCCCGCTGCCGTAGGGCACGGGGACCGCCGCGCGGCATCCGGCGGGTCGGGCGCCGCGCCGGACGGAGACCCCGGCGACCCGGAGTGACGGGTCGGATACGATGTCCGCACGGCCCGCGTCGGACGACGCGGGCCCTGTCGGCGTGACTCGTACCCCGCGAGGAGGACCTGCGGGCGTCGGGCGGCGGCGGCGCGCCGGAGGACCTCGTGAAGATCGTCGTCGGCCTCGGGAACCCGGGCGAGCAGTACGCGAAGACGCGGCACAACGTCGGCTGGATGGTCGTGGACCGGATGGCCGACCGGGCCGGCTGGGCCGGCCGCGGCCGCACGCGCGACGCGTCCGCGGTCGTCCAGGGCCGCTACCACGGGCTCGACATCGTGCTCGTGAAGCCGCTCACGTACATGAACGTCTCGGGCGTCGCGGTCCGCAAGGTCCTCGCGCGCGAGCGCGCGCCCGCTCGTCGGAGCTGCTCGTCGTCACGGACGACTTCTCGCTGCCGTTCGGGAAGATGCGGTTCCGCGAGTCCGGCAGCGCCGGGGGGCACAACGGCCTCACCTCGATCATCGAGGAGATGGGGACGGAGAAGTTCAACCGGCTGCGGATCGGGATCGGCGACCCGTCCCGCGGCGCGGTGGACCACGTCCTCGGCCGCTTCGAGCCGTCGGAGCGCGACCGCCTCGACGAGCTCCTCGACGCCGCCGCCGACGCGGTCGAGGCCTGGGCCCGCGAGGGGGTCTCGAAGGCGGCCAACCGCTTCAACGCGTACACGCTCCGGCCGGCCGACGAGACGCGCGTCGCGCCGCCCGGCGCGGTGGACGGACCGCCCGGACCCGACGGGATCCGGCGCACGAAGACCGGCTGGCGCCGGGTCCTCCCGTCGCACGACCGCGACGAGCGATGACGACGCCGCGACGGCCGCGACGGGACGCGGCCGATGAGCGAGACCCCGCTCCGCGGGAAGCGGAGCCGCGAGCGCAAGGCCGGCGATCGCGCGGTCGCGGCTGCGCACGCGGCGCGCGGGACGCAGCCCGGTGCGCAGGAGGCCCGACGCGCGCCGACGGCCGCCGGACCTCGCCGCGCTCCTCGACCTCCTCGACGGCACGCCGCCGTTCGTGCACGTCCGCGAGCGGCTGGGGCGGCGCGGGGAGGCGGTCCCGGCCGCCGGCCGCCACGCGGCGCTCGCCGGGCTCCCGCACGGCGCCAAGACCTTCCTCGCGGCCGCGATCGCGCTCGACCCGCCCGGCGAGCGCCTCTGCTGGATCGCCCGCGACGCCGAGATCGGCGATCGCGTCGCGGAGGAGCTCGGGATCTGGCTCGGCGACCCGGGGGCGGTCGTGGTCCTCGAGCCGCGCACCGCGCTCGCGTACGAGCGGAGCGAGCTCGTCCGCGACGAGAGCTCCGCCCGCGTCGCCGCGCTCGCCCGCTGGCGCGACGGCTCCGCCCGCGTCCTCGTCGCGTCGGTGCAGGCGCTGCTCCAGCGGACGCTCGAGCCCGCGACCCTGCCCGCGGCGCCGCACCGGCTCGCCACGGGGATCCGCATCCGCCCGGACGCCCTCGTCCGCGAGCTCGTGGACCTGGGATACGACGTCGTGACGGAGGTGGCGGGCCGCGGCGAGACCGCGCGGCGGGGCGGGATCGTCGACGTCTTCCCGGCCGGGAGCGCCCTGCCGGTCCGGATCGAGTGGTTCGGCGACGAGATCGAGTCGCTGCGCTCCTTCGACCCCACCGACCAGCGGTCCGTGGGCCCGGCCGGCGAGGTCGTCCTCCTGCCGGCGTCCGAGTTCCTCCGCCCGTCGGGCGGCGGGGACGCGATCGCCGCACGCCTCGGCCGCCTCGCGGACCGGCTCCCCGAGCGGCTCGCGTCCGACCTCGCGCGGCTCGCGGAGGGCGACGACGGGCGCGCGCTCGCCGTGGGCGACGCGGCGGAGGTCTGGGCCCCGATCCTCGCGCCGGCGACCGGCCTCGACCACCTCGGCGAGGGGACGGTCCTCGTCATCGACGAGCCGGCCGAGGTCGCCGACGCCGCCGAGTTCCTCTGGCGCCAGGCGGCGGAGCGGCGGACCGAGCTCGTCGCGTCGGGCGACCTCCCGGACCGGTGGCCGGAGGCGTTCCCCGACCGGCGCGACGTGGAAGTCCGCGCTCGTCCGCGCCCGCACGCTCGAGCTCACGTGGGAGTCGTCGATGGAGGCGACGCTCACCGGCCGGCCCGCGGAGGACGACCCGTTCGGCTGGCGCGTCCCGGAGCTCCCGCCGGGACGGACGGAGGCGCTCGGCCGCGCCGTGGGCGCGTGGACCGCGGAGGGGCGGCGGGTCGTCATCACCTCCGACCAGGCGTCCCGCCTCTCCGAGATCCTCGCCGAGGCGGGCCATCCGGTGGCGGTCGTCCCCGGGATCGCCGAGGCGCCGCCCGCCGGCGCGGTCGCGCTCGTGGAGCGGAGCCTGAACGCCGGGTTCACCGGCGGCCCGGACGGGCTGGTCATCCTCACGGACCGCGAGCTGTTCGGGACGGTCCGCGTCCGCCGGCCCAAGGCCCTCCGCCGCGTCGTCCCGCGCGACATCCTCGACCGGCTCAACCCCGGCGACCTCGTCGTCCACGTGGACCACGGCGTCGCCCGCTACGAGCGGATGCTCCGCCGCGGCGACGCCGGCGAGGAGCGCGACTACCTCGAGCTGGCCTTCGCCGGACGACGGGCGGATCTTCGTCCCGGTCGAGCAGATCGCGCGGATCACGCGCTACGCCGGCGGCGAGCGCCCGGCGCTCTCCCGCCTGGGCGGGGGCGAGTGGGCGCGGACGAAGGCGCGCGTCCGCAAGGCGGTCGCCGACCTCGCCGACGAGCTCCTCGCGCTCTACGCCGCCCGCGAGACGGCCGAGGGGTTCGCGTTCGGCGAGGACACGCCCGTGGCAGGCCGAGCTGGAGGCGTCGTTCCCGTACGAGGAGACCGACGACCAGCTCCGCGCCACCGCCGAGGTGAAGATGGACATGGAGGCGCGGCGCCCCATGGACCGCCTCGTGGTCGGCGACGTGGGCTACGGCAAGACCGAGGTCGCGCTCCGCGCCGTCTTCAAGGCGATCCAGGACGAGAAGCAGGTCGCGATCCTCGTGCCCACCACCGTCCTCGCGGCGCAGCACTACGAGACGTTCCGCGCGCGCTTCGCCACGTTCCCGATCGTCGTCCGGCATCTCTCGCGCTCGGTGGCCGCGCGCGAGCAGGAGTCGACGCTCGCCGGCCTGCGCGACGGATCGGTGGACGTCGTCGTGGGGACCCACAGGCTCCTCTCGAAGGACGTCGCGTTCCGCGAGCTGGGCCTCGTCGTCGTGGACGAGGAGCAGCGGTTCGGCGTGGCGGCGAAGGAGCGGCTGAAGAGGCTCCGGACCTCGGTGGACGTCCTGACGCTCTCCGCCACGCCGATCCCGCGGACGCTCAACCTCGCGCTCGCCGGGATCCGCGACATGAGCGTCATCGAGACGCCGCCCGAGGACCGCCTCCCGATCCAGACCCGGGTCGCCGAGGCGTCGGCCGGCCTGGTCCGCGACGCGATCCTCCGCGAGCTCGATCGCGGCGGCCAGGTCTTCTACGTGCACAACCGCGTCGAGACGATCGAGGCGCAGGCCGAGCAGCTGCGGACCCTCCTGCCGGACGCCCGGATCGTCGTCGGCCACGGGCAGATGGGGGAGGGCCAGCTCGAGTCGGTGATGACGCGGTTCTCGAGCGGCGCCGCCGACATCCTCGTCTGCACCACGATCATCGAGTCGGGCCTGGACATCCCCAACGCGAACACGATCGTCATCGACCGCGCCGACGCGCTGGGGCTCGCGCAGCTCTACCAGCTCCGCGGGCGGGTCGGGCGGAGCAGCCGCCGCGCGTACGCCTACCTCCTCTACCGCCGCCGCGAGCGCCTCTCGGACGACGCGCGCAAGCGGCTCCAGGCGATCTTCAACGCGAGCGAGCTGGGCGCGGGCTTCCAGATCGCGCTCGCCGACCTCGAGATCCGCGGGGCGGGCAACATCCTCGGCGGGGAGCAGCACGGCCACATGGCCGCGGTGGGCTTCGACCTGTACACGCGGATGCTCGCCGAGGCGGTCGAGGGTGCCCGGGCGCGGCGCGAGTCCCGGGCGCCGGTGGTGGAGCGCCCCGGGGCGACCGTGGACCTGCCCGTGGACGCGCACCTGCCCGACGACTACGTCCCCGACGAGGCGCAGAAGCTCGAGGTCTACCGGCGCCTCGCGAAGGTCTCGTCCGCCGGCGCGCTCGCCGCGCTGCGCCAGGAGATCGTCGACCGCTTCGGGCCGATGCCGCCGCCGGTGCTCCGGCTCACCGAGGTCGTCGAGCTCCGCCTCGCGGCGGAGGCGGTGGGGATCGCGAGCATGTCGCGCGAGGAGGGCGAGCTCGTCGTCCGCTTCGGGGCCCTGGACCGGGCGACCGCGATGCGGGTGCTCGCGGGGGTCGGCGCCCCGGTGCGCTTCGCGTCCAACCAGGTGCGGATCCGCCTCCCGCGCGACCCCGCGCGCGCGTGGGCGCTCGCCGGGGCCGTGGTCGCGCGCATCGCCGAGGCCGCCGGCCCGGCCGATCCGCCGGTCCCGTCGTCCACGACGTGAGCGCCGTCCGCGCGCCGAGGTCCCGCCGCGCTCCGGGGGCTGGCCGCGCCCCGAGGGCTGGCCGGGCTCCGGCGCTGCGGTAGACTGCGACCGCGGCCACCCGTACGCCGCGCTCCCTGGAGGACGCCACCGACATGCCTGCCGAGGATCTCCGCGCGCGCATCCGGGAGGTCCCGGACTTCCCGAAGCCCGGCATCCTCTTCTACGACATCACGACGCTCCTCAAGGACGGCCCGTCCTTCCGCGAGTCGATCAAGCTGATGCTCGACCCGTTCCGCGAGAAGGAGATCGACCTCGTCGTCGGGATGGAGTCCCGCGGCTTCATCTTCAGCGCGCCGATGGCGTACGAGCTCGGCGTGGGCCTCGTCCCCGTCCGGAAGCTCGGGAAGCTGCCGCACGAGACGCTCAGCGTCGAGTACGCGCTCGAGTACGGCTCGAACACGCTCGAGATCCACCGGGACGCGATCGCGCCCGGCCAGAAGGTCCTCATCGTCGACGACCTCCTCGCCACCGGCGGGACGGTCCGCGGGACCGTGGACCTCGTCCAGCGCCTCGGCGCCGAGATCGTCGGCCTCTCGTTCCTGGTGGAGCTCGTCTTCCTCAAGGGCCGCGAGCGACTCGACGGCCTCGCCGTCTCGAGCGTCATCGAGTACTGACCGCAGGGCGCGCGTTGACCGACGGACCCGAGCGCGCGCCGCTCGACCCTGCGCCCCCCGGACCGGCGGATGCCGGCCTCCCCGCCGCGCCCGGCGAGGCCCCGCCCCCGCGCCTGCGGCGACCCGCTCGCGCCGGCCGCCCCGGACCCGGCCGCCTCGGCCGAGTCGCAGGTCGCGGACGTCGGTCGCCGCCGCTTCTTCCGCCTCCTCGCGGCCGACGCCATCCAGACCGCCGCCCAGGTCATCGGCGTCGCGTCGGCGCTCCAGCAGACCTCGGCGGAGGCGGCCGCCCTCCTCCTCGAGGATGGGTCCACCGCGGCGAGGACGCCGGAGGCCGCCCCGGCGGCCGTGCCGTCCATCGCGCACCGGAGCCCGTTCCGGATGGACGACGACGCGCTCCGCGATCCTCGACCAGGGCCGCTTCCCCTTCGAGGTCGTGGAGATCGAGTGCCAGTCCGGGGCGGAGGCGTCGCGCGCGATCCGCGAGATGAACGTCCGCGGCGGCCCGGCGATCGCCCAGGTCGCGGCCTACGCGCTCGCCCTGACGGCGGACCGCATGCGCGACGCGAAGCCGTACGTGCGGCTGGCGACGATGCGCGGGACGGCGAACTCCCTCGCGCACGCGCGCACCGCGCCCGCCGCGCTCCGGTCGGCGGTGGACCGCATGCTCGCGCGCATGACCGCCTTCGGGGAGCTGACGGAGGACGGCCCGGGCATGGCGACGGCTCTGCGGGCCGAGGCCGACGCGATCGCCACCGAGGCCCTCATGGACCACGCGCGGCTCGTGGAGGCCGGTCGGGCGGAGCTCGTGTCGCTCGTGACGCGCGCAGAGGACGCCGTGGGCTCCGAGCCGCTCACCGCGGACCCGGTGAGCCCGGCGGAGCGGCCGCTCGGCGTGCTCACCCTCGGGTCGACCGGGGCGCTCTCCGGCGGACAGATCGGGACCGCCCTCGGCGTCGCGATCGCCTACCACGCGGCGGGTCGCCCGATCCACGTCTACGTCCTGGAGTCGCGCCCCGGGCTCGACGGCGCGCGGCTCGCGGGCTGGGAGCTCGCGCAGGCCGGCGTCCTGCACACGATCCTCGCGGACGCTGCGGTCGGCTGGCTCCTCTCGCGCGGCGGGATCGACGCGATCCTCGTGGGTGCCGAGCGGATCGCCGCGGACGGCGCGGTCCTCGGGGCGCTCGGGACGCTCGGCCTCGCGCTCGCGGGCGCGTCCGCGCACGTCCCCGTCCTCGTGTGCGCCCCGGGCACCGCGATCGACCCGGCCGCCGAGGACCTGTCCGACCTCCCGGACGAGACGCGCCCGCCGATCGAGGTGATGCGCGTCCGCGGCGTGGACATCTCCGTCCCGGGGACGCCGTGGCTCGACCCTGTCGTCGACGTCACGCCGCCCGAGGTGATCGATGCATTCGTGACCGAGGCCGGCGTGATCCGCCGCCCGTTCGCTCCCGCCCTCGCCGAGCTCGCGGCGTCGGTCGCGGCCCGCGCACCCGATCCCGGCCCGCAGGGCCGCGACGCGCTCGGCGGCACGGGCGGGGGCGCCACGATCGCGATCCCCGGCATGACGCCGCCCGGCGTGCGAGCCGGGCGAGGACGCTCCGTGACGACCATCCTCCACCCGGGCAGCCGCGCGCTCGGCGTCGCCGAGAGCACCGACCGCGAGCTGCTGCGCACGTTCCTCCTCCGGGACCGGATCTTCTCGGCGTACGCCCTCTGCGACCTCGACGACCGCGAGTTCGCCCGGACGCGCTGGGGCGTCGCGACGCACTCGAACGCTCCCGTCGCGGTCGTCCTCGAGTACGCGGGCCTCTCCCCGCAGCCGGTCTTCGTGCTCGGCGACGCGCGACGGCATCGTCGAGGTGCTCCGCCGGCTCATCCGGCCGCGGGTCGCGTACGTGGCCGCGCTCCCGGAGTCGCTCCCTGCGGTCGCCGAGGCGTACCGCGTGGACCCCGGCCCGCCGATGGTCCGCATGTGGGTGGACCGGTCCACCTTCCGGCCGTACCCGGCCGAGGTCCGCCGGCTCTACGCCGGCGACGTCGCGCGACCTCAACCGCCTCTACCAGCTCGGGTTCACGGCGTGGCTCCCGTCCTCCTCCGTCGCGGAGGGCGTCTACTACGGCATCCACGCGGGCGGCAGGCTGGTCGCGGCCGCCGGGACGCACGTCATCAGCCGCAGCGCCGGGATCGGCGTCGTCGGCAACGTCATGACCGCCGCGGACAGCCGCGGCCGCGGGTACGCCAAGGCCACCACGTCCGCCGTCACCGCCGAGCTCCTGCGCATGTGCGACCTCGTCGTCCTCAACGTCCGGGCGGACAACCCGCCCGCGCTCGCCGCCTACCGCGCCCTCGGATACGCCGAGCATGTCCAGTTCGAGGAGCGCCTCATCCATCGCACCGCACCGGCCTGGCCGGGCGTGCTCGCCCGGATCCGCGGCATCTTCGGCCCGGCCGGGAAGGAGGACCTCCAGTGACCGTCCCGCACGACGTCGCCGACCTCTCCCTCGCCGCCGAGGGCGGTCGCCGGATCGACTGGGCCGAGCGCGAGATGCCGGTCCTCCGGCTGATCCGCGAGCGGTTCGCGGCGGAGCGCCCGCTCGAGGGCGTCCGCGTCGCCGCCTGCCTCCACGTGACGACCGAGACCGCGAACCTGGTCCGCACGCTGCAGGCGGGCGGCGCGGAGGTCGCGCTCGCCGCCAGCAACCCGCTCTCGACGAAGGACGACGTGGCGGCCGCGCTCGTCGCGCGCCACGGGATCTCCGTCTACGCGCGCCGCGGCGAGGACCGGGACACGTACTACGCGCACCTGAACGCCGTCGCCGACACCCATCCCGCACCTCACGATGGACGACGGGTGCGACCTCGTCTCGCTCCTGCACAGCACGCGCCCCGCGCAGCTCGGCGAGGTCTGGGCGGGCACCGAGGAGACGACGACCGGCGTCATCCGCCTCCGTGCGATGGCGGCGGACGGCGCGCTCCGCTTCCCCGTCGTCGCGGTGAACGAGGCGCTGACCAAGCACCTCTTCGACAACCGGTACGGCACCGGCCAGTCCACCGTGGACGGCATCGTCCGGGCGACCAACCTGCTGCTCGCCGGGCGGAACGTCGTCGTGGCCGGCTACGGCTGGGTCGGCAAGGGGATCGCGATGCGCATGAAGGGGATGGGCGCGCAGGTCGCGGTCGTGGAGGTCGACCCGATCCCGGCGCTCGAGGCCCGGATGGACGGCTTCCTCGTCATGACCCACACCGAGGCGGCGCCGTGGGGCGAGATCTTCGTCACCGCGACCGGCAACGTGAACGTCTTCCGGCGCGAGCACTTCCTCGCGATGCGCGACGGCGCGATCATGGCGAACTCCGGCCACTTCGACGCGGAGCTGGACCTCAAGGCGCTCCACGCGCTCGCCGAGGGCCATGTCTCCGAGGTCCGGGAGAACGTCACCGAGTTCGACCTGGGGCCCAAGAAGCTCCGCCTGCATCGCCGACGGGCGCCTCGTCAACCTGGGCGCCGCCGAGGGCCATCCGGCGGCGGTCATGGACATGAGCTTCGCGAACCAGGCCCTCGCCGCCGAGTACGTCGCGCGCCACCACGCGGAGCTCGAGCCGCGCGTCTACGCGGTCCCCGAGGCGATCGATCGCGAGGTCGCGCGCCTGAAGCTCGACGCCCTGGGGATCGAGCTCGAGCCGCTCACCGAGGAGCAGGTCGCCTACATGAGCTCCTGGCAGTCGCGGCACCTGAGCGACGGCGCTTCCACCTGCTCGAGGAACGACGATCCCGCGCGGCGGCCGCCCGGGATCGTCGTCGCGGGCCCCCGTGCTACCCTCCTCGGGCGCCCCTCACGCGCGCCCTCGAGGTCACCATGACGATCGTCCGCCCGTTCCAGCGAGCCCTCTTCACGTCCGAGTCGGTCACCGAAGGCCACCCGGACAAGATGTGCGACCAGATCAGCGACGCGATCCTCGACGCGATCATCGCGCGACGACCCTGTCGCGCGCGTCGCCTGCGAGACCGCGACGACCACCGGCCTGGTCCTCGTCCTCGGCGAGATCACGACCGAGTGCTACGTCGACTTCCAGACGATCGTCCGCGACACCGTCCGCGAGATCGGCTACTCGCACAGCGACTACGGGTTCGACTGGGAGACCTGCGGGACGCTCGTCTCGATCAAGGAGCAGTCGCCGGACATCAAGCAGGGCGTGGACGACGCGCTCGAGGCGCGCCAGCACCTCGAGTCCGAGGAGCTCGGCGCGGGCGACCAGGGGATGATGTTCGGGTTCGCCTGCCGCGAGACGCCCGGAGCTCATGCCGCTGCCGATCGCGCTCGCGCACCGGATGGCGCGCCGGCTCGCGGAGGTCCGCAAGTCGGGCCTGCTCCCGTACCTGCGTCCCGACGGGAAGACCCAGGTCACCGTGGCGTACGAGGACGGCGCCCCGGCGGCGGTCCCCACCGTCGTCGTCGCGGCCCAGCACGACCCCGACGTGACCCTGGAGCGGATCCGGGCGCGACATCGTCGAGACGGTCGTCTTCCCGACGATCCCCGCCGGAGCTCCGGCGCGACGGACCCGGTGATGCACGTGAACCCGACGGGGCGGTTCGTCATCGGCGGCCCGATGGGCGACGCCGGGCTCACCGGCCGGAAGATCATCGTGGACACGTACGGCGGGATGGCGCGCCACGGCGGCGGGTGCTTCTCCGGCAAGGACCCGACGAAGGTGGACCGCTCCGGCGCGTACGCCGCGCGCCACGTCGCGAAGAACCTGGTCGCCGCCGGGATCGCCGACCGCGTCGAGATCGAGATCGCGTACGCGATCGGCGTCGCGCACCCGGTCTCCGTCGCCGTCGAGACCTTCGGGACCGGGCGGATCCCCGACGAGGCCATCCTCGCGCTGATCGACGCGGCACTTCGACCTCCGCCCCGGCGCGATCATCGCGTCGCTCGGCCTCCGGGGGCCGATCTACCGGCCGACCGCCGCGTACGGCCACTTCGGACGGACCGACCTCGACCTCCCGTGGGAGCGGACCGACCGCGCGGCCGCCCTCGCCGCCGACGCCGGCCTGCCGGCACCGGCGGCCGGCGACGTCGCGACGGCCGGTCCGGCCTGACCGATGGCGGTCTACGCGGTCGTCCTCGCCGGGGGCGGCGGGACCCGGCTCTGGCCCCTCTCGCGTCCCGACCGGCCGAAGCCGTTCCTCGCGCCGCTCGGCGGCGCCGTCGCTCCTGCGCCGGACGGCCGACCGGCTCGTCCCGCTTCGTGGCGCCGGGCGACGTGTACGTCGTGACGGACGGGCGCTACGCCGATCTCGTCCGGGAGCAGCTGCCGGACCTCCCCGCAGGGAACATCCTCGGCGAGCCCGCCGGGCGGAACACGGCCGCGGCGGTCGCGCTCGCCACGGTCGCGATCGACCGCCCCGACGACGACGTCATGCTCGTCCTTCCCGCCGACCACCTCGTGGCGGACGAGGCCGGGTTCCGGGCCGTCCTCGCGGCCGCCGCGGCCGCCGCGCGGGGTGCCGCGGGCGTGCCCGCCGCGCTCGTCACGCTCGGGATCCGCCCCACGGGGCCCGAGACGGGCTACGGGTACGTCGTCCCGGGCGTCGCCGACCCGGGCAGCCCGGCCGCCCCGGTCCTCCGGTTCGTCGAGAAGCCCGACGCCGGCGTGGCCGCCTCGCTCATCGCCGCCGTCCCGCCCGGCCTCGTGGAACGCCGGGATCTTCGCCTGGCGGCGCGGGTCGATCCGCGCGGCGCTCGAGCGCCACTCCCCGGACATCCTCGACACGGTCGCCGCGGGGTGGGGGAGCGAGGCCGCCGGCGCCGCCGGCGCGCTCGCCGCGGCGTACGACGTCGTCCGCCGGACCTCGATCGACTACGCGGTCATGGAGCCCGCGGCGGCTGCCGGCGGCGTCCTCACCGTCCCGGCGGACGTGGGGTGGAGCGACCTCGGCAGCTGGTCGGCGATCCGCGACGCGCTGTACGCGGTCGCCCGGGCGTCGCAGGGCCCCGGCGAGGCGGATCCCGGGACCGTCGGCACCGGGCCCCGTCGCGACCTCGGCTCGCGGGGGACGCTCGTGCTGGCCGACGGCAGGCTCGTCGTGACCATCGGGTTGCACGATACGATCGTGGTGGAGACCCCCGACGCCATCCTCGTCTGCGCCGCCGACCGGTCGCAGGACGTGCGGACGATCGCGGAGGAACAGGCGCGCCGGGTCGCAGAGGAGGATACGTGACGATCATCGCCGAGGCGCCCGCGCCCACCCACATCGTCTTCGGGACGGACGGCTGGCGCGCGAAGGTCGCCGACGACTACACGTTCGAGAACGTCCGCCGCTGCGCGCACGGCGTCGCCCGCTACGTCGTCGGACCGCGGCGAGACGGCGAAGGGCGTCGTCATCGCGTACGACCGCCGGTTCGCGAGCGAGCACTTCGCGATCGCGGCCGCCGAGGTCCTCCTCGCGCACGACATCCCCGTCGCGTACGCCGTCTCGGCGGTCCCCACGCAGATGTCCTCGTACGAGGTCGTGGAGCGTGGCGCGGCCGCCGGCGTCGTCATCACGGCGAGCCACAACCCGTGGACGGACAACGGCTTCAAGGTGAAGTCGCCGACCGGCGCGGCGGCCGGCCCGGAGATCCTCGCGGCGCTCGAGGCGACGATCGCCGGGAACGGCGGCGCCGCCATCCCGCGCCGGCCCTTCGCGGACGCGGAGGAGGCGGGGCTCGTCGAGCGGTACGACCCGTACCCTGGCTACGAGCGGTTCGTCCGCCGGACGCTCGACCTCGACGCCCTGAAGGCCGCGGACGTCAGCGTCTTCGTCGACCCGATGTGGGGCGCCGGCGCCGGCTGGATCAGCCGCCTGCTCGCGGGCGGCCGCATCCGCGTGACGGAGATCCACCAGGAGCGCAACCCGTACTTCGGCGGGGTCAACCCGGAGCCGATCCGCCCGAACATCGACGAGGCCCTCGGGATCATGGCCGGGGGCGGCTACGACCTCGGACTCCTCCTCGACGGCGACGCCGATCGCGCGGGCGCGGCGGACGAGCGCGGTGTCTTCATCCACCAGCTCCAGGTGTACGGCCTGCTCATGTACTACCTGCTCGAGCACCGCGGGCTGCGCCAGGACGTGGTGAAGAGCGTGAACACGACGTCGATGGCCGAGCGCCTCGGCGCGCGGTACGGCGTGGGCGTCCACGAGACCCCGGTCGGGTTCAAGTACGTCGGCCCGAAGATGATCGAGACCGACGCGATGATGGGCGGGGAGGAGTCCGGCGGCTTCGGCTTCGGGATGCACCTGCCGGAGCGCGACGGCATCTACGCCGACCTCATGCTCCTCGACCTCTTCCTCCGCGAGAGGGCCGCCGGCCGGTGGCCGGTGAGCCGCGCGATCGCCCACCTCCACGAGATCGCCGGCGGGAGCTTCTACCAGCGCGTGGACCTCCACATCGAGCGGGGCGGCTACGCGGCCTTCAAGGATCGCCTGAAGGTCGCGCTCGCCGAGCACGCGCCGACGGAGTTCGGCGGGATGCCGATCGTCTCGACGCAGGTGCTCACCACGGCGGACGGCGTGAAGTGGAGCATCGCCGACGGCTCATGGCTCCTCGTCCGGTGGAGCGGGACCGAGCCGCTCGTGCGGGTCTACACGGAATCCACCTCGCAGCAGCTCGCGGACGCCGCGATCGTGGTCGGCGAGGCGCTCGTCCGGTCGGTCTGAGCCACGACGGCCGATCCGCTCGTGACCGCTCCCGGGCGGCGGTGCTGCGGCTCCACCCGCCATCGGGGCTGGTGGCGGGCCGCCGTCTGTCGTATCGTTGACGGACCGCCCGACGGCCCCTGACGCGGGGCGGAAGACGGGCGGGGTTGCTTCTCGGCCCCCGGATCTCGGAGGGTTCATCGACGATGCACAGCTCTCTCATCGGCAAGGTGGAGAAGGCGAACCGGTACTCTCGCGAGCCCGATCGCGTGACGTTCGAGAGCCTCGCGCTGACCTTCCGTGGAGACAACGACACGCACCGTGTGACGCTCCAGGACGGCGCCTGGGACTGCACGTGCCACTTCTTCGCGAGCTGGCACAGCTGCGTCCACCTCCTCGCCCTTCAGAAGATGCTGGGTGTCATGCTCCCCGAGGACGCGCAGATCGACCTGCTTCCCGCGGAGCGTTCGTCCGTCGCGGTCTGACCATCGCCGGCGCGGCGCGCTGGGCGCCGCGGACCGGTCGCGCATCCCGAGGCCCGTCGCATCGTGCGGCGGGCCTCGTCGCGTCCGGCGCGTCCGCGCGGGTGCGCCCCCGACACGCTGTCGGACGACCGCCGCAGCCCCGTCGCGCCCGACGCCGTGTGCTACGCTCGCCGCGTCAGAGAACGACGCCGCACGGCCGCGAAGCCGGTGGGAATCCGGCACAGTCGCGCTACGGTGAGGCCTTCGGGCCGCAGTCCGGTCGCCGGTCGCGTGGTGACGTCCGAACCTTCGCGCAAGAGGGGTAGGCGACCGTGTACACGACTTCCTGACCTCCTGCCGCGCCCGCATCGCGGGCTCCCCGTTCTCCCGTCCCCCGGCATGAGGTCTCCCCGTGACATCCCGTCCCGGACGCTCGCGCGTCCACATCCTCCTCGGCCCGCTCGCCGTCCTCGCCCTCGACCGCCGCCGTCGCCGCGTGCTCGGCCTCCGGCGCGACCCAGGCCCCGGCGACGCCGGCGCCCACCGCGGCCCCGCCCGTCACCGCGCCCCCGGCGACGTCCGCTCCGTCGCTCGCCCCCACTCCCACGCCGGCACCCGCGTTCCCCGTGACGCTCACCGACGACGAGGGGACGCAGGTCACGCTCGCCGCCCGGCCCGAGCGGATCGTCTCGCTCACCCCCGCCGTCACCGAGACGCTCTTCGCGCTCGGCGCAGGCGACCGGCTCGTCGGCGAACACCGACTTCGACGACTACCCGGCGGCGGTCAAGGACCTCCCGCACGTCGCGTCCTACACGGGCATCGACATCGAGAAGGTCGTCGGGATGAAGCCCGACCTCGTCATCGCCGGCGGGAACGGCTTCAACCCGCCCGACGAGATCGCGAAGCTCCGCTCGGTCGGCATCCCGGTCCTCGTCACCTACGCGGACAGCGTCGACGGGATCCTCCACGACATCGCCCTCGTGGGGGACGCCATCGGCGCAGCCGGACGCCGCGATGGCGCTCATGGTGTGGATGAACGACCAGATCATCGCGATCTCCCGGATCGCGACCCGATCGGGCTCGTCCGCCCGGCCGGCTCCGCCGCGCGTCTTCTACGAGCTCGACGCGACGAAGGAGATCTACGGCCCTGCGCCCGAGTCGTTCCTCGCGTCGATGATCCAGCTCGCGGGCGGCGACCCGATCACGACGGGCGACCCAGCCGTCTTCGCGATCCCGATCGAGAAGCTCGTCGCCGCGGACCCGCAGGTCATCGTCCTCGGCGACGCCGCGTACGGCATGACGGCGGAGGCCGTCGCGCAGCGGCCCGGCTGGGCCGGGATGACCGCCGTGAAGGACGGCGCCATCCGGCCGGTGGACGACACGATCGTCACGCGGCCCGGCCCGCGGATCGCCGAGGGCCTGCGGGCGCTCGCGCTGGCGATCGACCCCACGCTGGCGATCCCCGAGGTGGGGACGCCGCCGCCCGCCCCGGCGCCGTAGGACGCCGCCGATGACGACCGAGACCCGCACCGTCGCGACCCCCCTCGTCGGGCTCCGCCTCGGCCGGCGCACGTGGCGCCCGGCCGCGATCGCGGTCGCGTCGGTCGCGGGCCTCGCGGTCGTCCTCGTCCTCGGCGTGGGCTTCGGGTCCGTCGCCATCGCCCCGGCGGAGACGGTCGGGATCCTCCTGCACCGCCTCCTCGGGCTCCCGGTGGACGTCACCTGGTCGCCGACCGCGGAGACGATCGTCATGGACCTCCGCCTCCCGCGCGTCCTCTCCGCGATGCTCGTGGGCGCGGGCCTGGCGATCGCGGGCGCGACCTTCCAGGGGATCCTCCGCAACCCGCTCGCGGACCCGTACGTCCTCGGGACCGCCTCGGGCGCCGCGCTGGGCGCCGCGATCGCCGTCCTCATCCCCGTCCGGATGCTCTTCCTCGAGGTGGGCCTCCTCAACGTCCTCGCGTTCGCCGGCGCCCTCGCGACCGTCTTCGTCGTCTACCGGATCGGGCGCTCGGGCGGGCTCACGGGACTCCTGCTCACCGGGTACGCCGTCGGGTCGCTCCTCGCCGCAGGCCTCGCGATGACGATGTACCTCTCGGGGGCGAACCTCCGGCAGATCTTCTCGTTCCTCCTCGGGGGCTTCGACGGCGCCTCGTGGTACCGGCTCGCGATCGCGCTCCCGCTCGTCGTCGGCGGCTCCATCGCGATCGTGCTCCGGTCCCGCGCGCTCAACGGGCTCCTCCTCGGCGACGAGACCGCCGAGCACCTCGGGATCGACGTCCGGCGCGAGCGCGCGATCCTCCTCGGCCTCGCCTCGCTCGTGACGGCGGCCGGAGTGGCGATCAGCGGGCTCATCGGCTTCGTGGGGCTCCTCGTCCCGCACCTGGTCCGCATGGTGTCCGGCCCGGACGCCCGGCGCGTCCTGCCCGTCTCGGCGGTGGTCGGGGCCGTGCTCCTCGGCGGCGCCGACCTCGTCGCCCGGATGGCCGGCGACATCCCGGTCGGCGTGGTCACGGCCCTCGTCGGCGCGCCGGCGTTCATCGTGCTGCTCCGCCGCACCCGCCAGGGGTACGAGCTGTGACGGGCGTGATCACCCTCGACGGCGTCTCCGCGGGCTACCGCCGGCGCGAGGTGGTGCGCGACCTCGACGTCCGCATCGACCGCGGCGAGCGCGTCGCGATCATCGGGCCGAACGGCGCGGGGAAGTCCACCCTGCTGCGGCTGATCGGCGGGACGCTCCGCGCGCGTGCCGGCCGCGTCCTGCTCGACGGCGACCTCGTGGACCGGCTGGACCGGGTCGCGGTCGCGCGCCGCGTCGCCGCCGTCCCGTCGGCCGCCTCGCTCCCGTTCGCGATGACCGTCGAGGAGGTCGTGGCGCTCGGCCGGCTCCCGCACGAGGACGCCATCCGGGGCTCCCGGGCGGCCGACACCGCCGCCGTCGTGGCGGCGATCGAGCGCGTGGGCCTCACGCACCTCGTGGGCCGCGACGCGCGCGAGCTCTCGCTCGGCGAGCGCCAGCTCGTCCTCCTCGCGCTCGCCGTGGCGCAGGGCGCGCCCGTCATGCTCCTCGACGAGCCCACCGTCCACCTCGACCTCCGGCATCGCGTCGAGGCGATGGAGATGCTCGTGGACCTCAACGAGCGCGACGGCACGACCGTCGTCGCGGTCCTCCACGACCTGGGGCTCGCGGCGCACTTCTTCCCGCGGCTCCTCATCGTGGCCGGCGGGGCCCTCGTGGCCGACGGGCCGCCCGACGAGGTCCTCACCGAGGCGACGATCCGCACCGTCTTCGGGGTGGACCCGATCCACGCCTTCCGGGCCTGACGATCCCGCGAGACGGCCCCACGAGGCGGCACCGCGATCCGCGGGTGCCCGGCGGACCCGGTCGGTGGTGAGGCGGCGGGCCGGGTGCCCCCGGAGGCGCCCTCGCGCGCCGGGTGTAGGCTGCCCGTCATGACCCGGCCGCCGGCCCGAGCACTCGCGGCGCTCCTTCTCGCGCTCGTCGTCGCGGGCTGCGGCGGGTCGTCCGTCGCGACCCCCGCCGGGACGGCCGCCCGCACCACGGCTCCGGCCCCGAGCACGCAGCCCGAGGGGAGCGTCCCGCCGGGCGCGACCGACGAGCCCGTCACGACGGAGGCGCCGGCGCCCACCGAGGGCCCGGTCGCCACCGACGAGCCCGCCACGACGGAGGCGCCCGCGGCATCCGACGCGCCCGGGAGCCCCGTGCCGGACGCGAGCGCCTCGGCCGTGCCGGGCCTCGCCGAGTGCTCCGGCAGCGCGGAGAACCGCGACTTCTTCGCGGCTGCCGCCGAGTCGGTCTCCTGGGATGTCTACTGCGCGGTCCTCGCCGCGGGCTGGTTCGTGGACGCGGGCTCCTACCGTCTCGCCGACGGCGGACGCCTGGACGTCACCTACCGCGGGCCGGGCGGCGAGAGGATCGAGCTGCAGGAGGGGTCGTACTGCACGACCGGGGCGAGCGCGTGCTCGCCGCACGACCATGAGATCGGGCCGGCGGCGTTCGGCGACCGGACGGGCACGCTCACGACGCTCGGACCGTCCGAGTCCGACGGCTTCGCGATCTACGTCGACCCCGGGGCGGCTCCGTCCTGGGCGATCACCGGCACGGGGATGGACCAGGCCACGTTCGTCTCGCTGGCGGCGGCGCTCCTGCGCGTCTCGCCGTAGGGCGCGGCGACGCGGCCCCCACGGCCTCCATGGCCCAGGCGCGGCCGCGCCGGCCCCTACCCCCGCTTGCGCGGCGGGTCGAAGAAGGGGGTCCCCACGACGGTCGCGCCGACGGTGCCGCGCACGGCCTCCACCGTCCACTCCATCCGGACCACGGTGCCGGGCCTCTCGTAGCGGGCCGGGACCGAGGCGAGCGCGATCATCTGCTTGAGGATGGGGCTCCACGTCGTGCTCGTCGCCTTGCCGACCCGCCGTCCGCCGTCGTAGACGGGGACCGCGGCGCGCGACGCCGTGCCGGGGACGCTCGGCGGAAGCCCCTGCGCCTCGTAGAGCGCCGCGAGCTCCAGCCAGTCGAGCTGCAGGCCCACGAGCCGCCGCGCGGGGCCGCCTCGAGCCTGCTCGTCGAGGAGCGCGCGACGGCCGATGAAGTCGCCCTTCTCGAAGTCGACGAGGCGGCCGAGCCCGATCTCGAACGGCGAGTACGACTGCTCCGAGATGAGCGCGTGCCGACTACTCGTGTAGTCAACCTCGAGGAGGATGAGCCCCGCCTCGATCCGGCACGACGTCGAGCGCCAGCATGCCGGCCGGCCGCGCGGAGACGAGCCGCCCCGCCTCGACGAGGGCGTCCCATGCCTCCGGGGCCCTCTCCGCGGGGATCCACAGCTCGTACCCGAGGTCCCCGGTGTAGCCGGTCCGGGAGACGTCGATCCCGATGCCCGCGAGGGTCGACCCGCGGCGGCGGAAGTACCTCAGGTCGGCGAACGACTCGCCCGTCGCGGCCTCGAGGACGTCCCGCGAGCGCGGCCCCTGGACCGCGAGCGCCGCCCACGCCTCGCTCACGTCCTCGATCTCGACGTCGAGGCCGGCGGCGTTCATCGTGAGCCAGCGGTACTGCGGGTCGGCGGCCGTCCAGCGGAACGAGCCGTCGTCGAGCCGATGGATCGTCCCGTCGTCGACGACCTTGCCCGCCTCGTCGCACCACGGCGTGTAGTAGACCCGCCCGGGCGTCAGCTTCTTCGCGTCGCGCGTGATGAGGCGGTCCACCAGGTCGACCGCGCCCGGCCCGGCGATCCGGTACTTGAAGAGCGGCGAGACGTCGATGAGGCCGGCGCTCTCGCGGATCGCGTTGTACTCGATCTGGTGGCCGTCGGCGTAGACGCTGGCCGCGAAGAACCCCGACCACTCGCGCCACTGCTGCTTGACGTTGAGGTCCGCGAGGCGGGGATGGAACGCGGTGCCGACGCTCACGAGGGGCCTCCGTGGTGGGGTGGGCGAAGAAGGACGGATGGTCATGCACGGGTGGCGCCGCCCCGGGTCGCGACCCGGCCGGACAGCCGCTAGAGTATGCGGGAATCCTATGCAGGCTGGATGCCGGCCCGCATCGTCCCCTCGTCCCCACCGCGGGTCCACCCGCGCCCATCCGCCCCACCCGCTCGGAGGCACCCGTGGCGAAGCGCTACGACGCCGTCATCATCGGCGGAGGCCACAACGGCCTGACGACCGCCGCGTACCTCGCTCGCGCCGGTTGGTCCGTGCTGGTCCTCGAGCGCCGCCACAAGGTCGGCGGCGCCACGACGACCGAGGAGATCGTCCCCGGCTTCCGGTTCAGCGTGCTCAGCTACGTCGTGAGCCTCCTGCGGCCCGAGATCATCCGCGACCTCGAGCTGCCGAAGCACGGCCTGGAGATCCTCCCGCTCGACGGGACCTTCACGCCGCTCCCGGACGACTACCTCTGGCGGCGCGACGACCACGCCTGGACCATGCGCGAGATCCGCCGCTGGTCCAAGAGCGACGCGGACGCGTACGAGGAGTACGGGCTCCTCATGGCCGAGATGGCGCGCTTCATCAAGCCGATCCTCGGGATCATCCCGCCGGACCCGACCTCCCTCGACCCGCGCGGCTGGCCGCCCGTCGCCTCGCTCCTGCGCGACTTCAGCCGCCTCCCGCGGGCCCAGCAGCAGGCCTTCGTGGGCCTCATGACGATGAGCGCGTCCGACTTCCTCGACCAGTGGTTCGAGACGCAGCCTCTCAAGGCGACGATGTCCGCCTCGGGGATCATCGGCACCTTCCTCGGCGTGAAGTCGCCGGGGACGGCGTACGTCCTCCTCCACCACTACATGGGCGAGATCGACGGCGCCTTCCGCGCCTGGGGGATCCCCAAGGGCGGGACCGGCGGCGTCGCCGACGCGATCGCGTCGGCCGCCCGCTCGTACGGCGTGGAGATCCGCACCGACGCGCCCGTCGCGCAGGTCCTCACCACCGGCGACCGCGCGACCGGCGTCGTCCTCGAGTCCGGCGAGGAGATCGCCGCGGGGACGGTCGTCTCCGCGGTGGACGTCCGGCGGACCTTCCTCCAGCTCGTCGACGAGCGACCAGCTGCCCGCCGACCTCGTGGACGAGGTGAAGCGATTCAAGTTCCGCGGCAGCTCCGGGAAGGTGAACCTCGCCCTCGACGGGCTCCCGAGCTTCTCCGCGCTCCCCGGCTACGGCGAGCACCTCCGCGGCGCGATGAGCATGTCGCCGTCGATCGACTACATGGAGCAGGCGTACGACGACGCGAAGTACGGCCACTTCAGCCGGAAGCCGTACATCGACATGATCATCCCGACCCTCGTGGACCCGGACATGGCACCGCCCGGCAAGCACGTGATGAGCTGCTTCGTCCAGTACGCGCCGTACCACCTGGCCGAGGGGACCTGGGACGACCAGCGCGAGGCCTTCGGCGACGCCGTCATCGACGCGATCGCGACGGTCGCCCCGAACATCCGCGACATCATCATCGGCCGCCAGGTCGTCACTCCCCTCGACATGGAGCGGACGTACGGCCTCACCGAGGGGAACATCTTCCACGGCGAGCTCAGCCTCGAGCAGCTGTTCTTCAGCCGGCCGGTGCCCGGCTGGGCGCGATACCGGACCCCGATCCGCGACTACTGGATGGCCGGCTCGTCCACCCATCCCGGCGGCGGGATCATGGCGGCGAACGGCCGCCTCGCCGCCCTCGAGATCCTCCGGTCCCGCAAGCAGAAGGGGGCGTGACGATGGCTGCGCGCGAAGGTTGGGACGCGGTCGTCGTCGGCGGCGGCCACAACGGGCTCGTCACTGCGACGTACCTCGCGAAGGCGGGGATGCGGACGCTCGTCCTCGAGAAGCGCGACCGGCCCGGCGGCCTCGTCGGCACGGTGGAGTTCGCGGACGGCTACCACGCCCCGTCGTTCTTCCACACCGTCGGCCGGCTCCGACCGTCGGTGGCGAAGGAGCTCGGCCTGTACGAGGCGGGTCTCTCGCTCGTCGCGCCGGAGGTGCGCGCGTTCGCGCCGCTCTCCGACGGCCGCTCGATCACCCTCTGGTCCGATCCGGCACGCACGGCGAACGAGCTCCGGCCGTGGTCGCCGGCGGACGCCGACGCGTACGTCGACTTCGACCGTCGGGTCCGGGCACTCGCCCGATTCCTCGGCGAGATCGGCGACACGACCCCGCCCGACCCCTCGAGCCCCACGGTCTCGGACGCGCTCCGCGGCCTCCTCCTCGGCCGCGCCTTCCGCGGGCTCGACCGGAAGGACGCCCAGGCCCTGCTCCGCTACCTCCCGATGGCCGTCGCGGACTTCGTCGGCGAGGCCTTCGAGACCGACGCCCTCCGCGCGCTCGTCGCGTGGCGCGGCGTCCGCTTCACCCAGATGGGCCCGTGGTCGGGCGGGACGACGCAGGTCCTGCTCACCGACTCCGCCGGCAACGACGGCGGTGCGGCCGGCGAGACGGTCATCGCCCGCGGCGGCCCCGGAGCCGTGGCCGACGCGCTCGTGGCGGCGGCGCAGGCCGCCGGCGTCGAGGTGCGCACGCACGCGGAGGTCGTCGCGATCCGGACGGTCGGCGACCGTGTCACCGGGCGTCGCGCTGGAGTCCGGCGAGGAGATCGAGGCCCCCGTCGTCGCGAGCTCCATCGACCCGAAGACGACCATCCTCGGCCTGCTCGACCCGATGACCGCCGGTCCCACTCTCCGCTGGCGCGCGGGGAACATCCGGACGCCGGGGACGGTGACCAAGGTGAACCTCGCGCTCTCCAGGCTGCCGGCGTTCCCGGCTGCCGGCAAGGGCGAGGACGGCGCGAAGCGGCTGCGCGGCCGGATCGTCGTGGTCGACGGGATCGACCCGATGGAGCGCGCGTTCGACGCGGCGAAGTACGGGAGGGTCTCCGACTCGCTCGTGCTCGAGGCGACGATCCCCACGCTCGTCGACCGCACGCTCGCCCCCGAGGGGCGCCACGTGATGAGCGTGCTCGCGCAGTGGACCCCGTACGACCTCCGCGAAGGGTCGTGGGACGACGCCGCGCGGATGGCCATCGGCGATGCGGTCGTCGCCCGGCTCGAGTCCGTCGCGCCCGGGATCTCCGGCCTCGTGACGGCGCGCCAGGTGCTCACCCCGGCGGACGTGGAGCGCGAGCTCGGCCCGGCCGGCGGCCATCCGTACCACGGCGAGCCCGGCCTGGACCAGTGGTTCGCGTGGCGCCCGATGCTCGGCCTCGCCCGCTACCGGTACCCGGTCTCCGGCCTGTACCTGTGCGGCGCCGGCGCGCATCCGGGCGGCGGCGTCACCGGCGTGCCCGGGCGCAACGCGGCGCGGGAGATCGTGGCGGACCGCAAGAAGCGCCGCTGACCCCGGCGGCGAGGACGCGCGGGGCCGACCGCGCGAGGACGGCCCTGCGCCTCAGCGGCCGCGGCCGTCGTCCTCGAGCGAGAGGTCCCAGTCGCGGAGGCGGCGGAGCAGCCCGCGTGCCGTGAGGTCGAGGTGGATCGGCGTCACGCTGATGCTCCCCGCCTCGACCGCGCTGAAGTCCGTCCCGCGCACCGCGACCCCGCTCGGCGGCTGACCGCCGATCCAGTAGTAGGGGAGCCCGCGCGGGTCGACCCGCTCGACGAGCTCGTCCAGGTAGACGCGCTGGCCCAGGCGCGTGATCTCGATGCCCCGGCACTCCTCGGGCGGCACCGCCGGGACGTTCACGTTGAGCAGCTCCCCGGGGGCCAGCCCGTGCTCCAGGATCCCGCGCGCGACCACCACCGCGGCCCTCTCGGCGAGCGCGAAGTCCACCTCGGCGTTGAGCGCCTGGCTGATCGCGAACGCCGGGCAGCCGTTGATCACGCCCTCCATCGCGGCGCTCACCGTCCCGGAGTACGTCATGTCGTCGCCGAGGTTGTTCCCGTAGTTGACGCCGGACGCGACCAGGTCGAACCCGTGCCCGAAGTACCCGAGGAAGGCCGCGCTCACCGCGTCCGTGGGCGACCCGTCGATCGCCCAGCCGCGCCGCCCGTCCTCCATCCGGCGCTCCCGGATGCGCAGGGGCCGGAGCATCGTCTTGAGGTGGCCCACGGTGCTCTGGTTGGACTCCGGCGCGATGACGAAGACGTCCCCCACGGCCTCGAGCGCCCGCGCGAGCGCCGCGAGGCCGCGGGAGTCGATCCCGTCGTCGTTCGTCACGAGGATCCGCGGGCGCGGGTCCCACTCGGCGAGCGGGCGGGCCGCCGACCTGAGCGCGCGCGACGGCGGGACCGGCCGCGGTCGCGCGGCGCGGGCCCCCGCGCGGGTCCGGTGGGCCCGCGCCTCGGGTCGCCCGCCCTCGGCCGCGGCGCCCTCGCGCAGGATCGCGCCGGCCGCGTCGTCGTCGGGCCCGGCGTCCCTCCGGCGGGTCATGCGTCCGGGGCGCGCGTCGGCCGCGGCGGTCAGTGGCCGCGGCACCGTCGGGCGCGGGCGCGCCCTTCGCCGGGGCGCCGTCGCCGGCCGCCGGCGTCGGGAAGGTCGGGCATGTCGT
Organism: uncultured Chloroflexia bacterium; assembly: GCA_963844945.1. GTDB lineage: Bacteria > Chloroflexota > Limnocylindria > Limnocylindrales > CSP1-4 > CAIYQJ01. The sequence continues at coordinate 114,321 of CAWJQZ010000048.1, read as the reverse complement.
CCATCCCGCCGTCCGGCGTCTCCTCGGCCGGCGCCGGGGAGGCGCGGGGCGCGGAACCTCCGTCCCTCGCGGGCGGAGACGCGCGCCGCGGCGCGCTCGCTCACGCTGCGGCCGTGCTCGGTCCGCTGGAGGTAGTAGAAGAAGAACGCGCTGGCCACGGCGGCGATCGGGATGCTGAAGATCGCCCCGGCGATCCCGGCCACCTTGCTGCCGATGATCACCGAGCCGAGGACGACGATCGGGTGGATCGAGAGCGCGCCGGCCATGAGCCGCGGCTGGATGACGTTCATCGTGACGAACCAGCCGACGCCCATGATCACGAGCGCGGGGAGGATGGCCTCCGGCTTCGCGAAGACCGCGACGACCACGGGCGGCGCCCACGAGACGAACGGCCCGAAGAACGGGATCGCCTGGAGCAGGCCCGAGAGGCTCGCCGTGAACGCCGCGTACGGGAGGCCGAGGACGATCGAGGTCACCGCCGCGAGCGCCGCGAAGATGACCCCCTGCGTCACCTGGCTCCGGATGAACCCGCCGAAGGACCTCCCGACGGACGTCTGGAAGAGGTGCGCCTCGTCGCTGAACCGGGGCGGCACCAGCCGGTAGAGGAACGAGGAGACCCGGTCCCGGTCCACGGCGATGTAGATCGAGAGGATGAACACGATGAGCGCGTTGCCGAAGATCCCGAGGCTGGCGACGGCGATCGACTGGATCACCGCCAGGATCTGCTGCGGCGTTCGTCTGGAACCAGTCGATGATCCCGGTCGCGAGGCCGACGAGGTCGATGTTCAGGCCGAGGGAGGTGAGCCGCTCCTGGAGCGGCGCGAGGATCGTCGGGAGGTCCTGCTGGTACGCGGGCGACGTCTCGAGGAACGAGTTGACCGACGAGGCCAGGAGCGCGGCCAGGTAGACGACGACGAACGCGACGACCAGGACGAGGACGACGTAGACGACGACGACCGCGACCGCCCGGTTGACGAGCGGGACGTGGTTGACGAGGACGTTCGCGAGCGGCGTGACCATGAAGGCGATGAGCCACGCCAGGAAGAAGATGAGGATGACGTCGCCGAAGCCGAAGAAGAAGCTGACGGCGTACGTCGAGATGTAGAGCGCGAGCGCGACGACGGCGAGGACGAGCACGGTGTAGACGAGGCGCGGATGGCGCGCCATCACGCCCGTCTCCGACAGGCGCGGGATGCTCCTCGCTCATCCGGCACTCTCCTCGCACGGCCGGCCGGCGCCGGCGCATGCCGCCATCCTACGGGTCAGCGCAGCCCCATCTTCGCGTGGACCTCGTCCATCGTCGCGCGGGCGATCGGGCGGATGCGCTCCGCGCCCTCCTCCAGGATCCGCTCGACGCGCTCCGGGTGCGCCATCAGCTCGAGGTAGCGCTCCCGCGGCTCCGCGTACCGGGCGATGATCCGCTCGGCGAGCAGCTTCTTCGTGTCCACGCAGCCCGTGCGCGCCGTGCCGCTCGCCCTCCCAGACCTCCTCGTAGTCGTCGCCGAAGAAGCGGTGGAGCTGGCAGACGTTGCACACCTCCGGCCGGCCCGGGTCGCTCCGGAGGATCCGCTGGGTGTCCGTCACCATGCTCATGACCTGGCGGCGGATGACGTCGGGCTCGGCGAAGATCTCGATCGTGTTCCCGACCGACTTGCTCATCTTCTTCGCGCCGTCGGTGCCCAGGACGACCGGCGCCTCGGTGTGCACGGCCTGCGGCTCCGGGAACGTCTCGCCGTAGCGCGCGTTGAACGCGCGGACGATCTCGCGGCTCAGCTCCAGGTGCGCCGCCTGGTCCTTCCCGACGGGCACGAGCGACGCCTTGTACAGGACGATGTCCGCCGCCTGGAGGACGGGGTAGGTGAGGAGCCCGTGGTTCACGTCCTCGGGCTGGTTCTGCCGCTTCTCCTTGTACGTCGGCGTCCGCTGGAGCCACGAGACCGGGCGTGACGGTCGTGAAGAGCCACGCGAGCTCGGTCACCTCGGGCCGGTGCGACTGGACGAAGAGCGTGCAGCGCTGCGGGTCCAGGCCCAGGGCGAGCAGCGCCGCCGACATCTCGCGCGTCCGCGTCCGGAGCACGTCCGGGTCGTGCGTGCTCGTGAGGGCGTGGTAGTCGACGATGCAGTAGATCGCCTCGTACCGGTCCTGGAGCGCCACGTAGTTGCGGATCGCGCCGAGGTCGTTGCCGATGTGCGGCGCGCCGGACGGCTGGATCCCGCTGAAGATGCGCGGGGCGGTCGGGAGGGTGGAGCCGGCGGCGGGGGCCGCGGAGGGTTCGGTCGTCATGGTCAGGCGAGTCTACCGGAGGGGATGGCCCGGCGACCATCACGAACCGCGACGGCACGGGCGACAACGCCGCGTGAGCGCCGCCTGTGCCGTCGCTCGCTCGGCTACCATGCGGGGCCATGACCCCGCCCTTCGATCCCGCCGCGGCCCTCGCAGGCGCCGCGGCCCGCTCCGTCCTCCGCGTCGCGGTCCTCGGTGCCGGCACCGTCGGCTCCGCGGTCGTCCGCGGCTTCCTCGACCGCGCCGAGCGCCTCGCGCTCGACCACGGGCCGCGCCTGGAGCTCGCCGGCGTCGCGACCGTGGATCCCGACCGCGCCCGCGAGCTCGGCGTGCCCGACGCGTACATCACCGACGCGGCCGCCCACCTCGCCACGGCGCGCGACACGGACATCGTCATCGAGCTCATCGGCGGCCAGGAGCCGGCCCGGACGTTCGTCCGCTCGGCGCTGGAGGCCGGCAAGCCGGTCGTGACCGCGAACAAGGCCCTCCTCGCGGCGCACGGCCCGGAGCTCGAGGCGCTCTCCCGGCGGACCGGCGTCCCGCTCCGGTTCGAGGCGGCCGTCGGCGGCGGCATCCCCGTCCTGGGGCCGCTCGCGGGCGACCTCGCCGCGAACCGCGTGACCGAGGTCCGCGGGATCGTGAACGGGACGACGAACTTCATCCTCACGGCGATGGCGGAGGAGGGCCGCGACTACGGCGACGTCCTCCGCGACGCGCAGGCGGCCGGGTACGCGGAGGCCGACCCCACCGCCGACGTGGAGGGCGGCGACGCCGCGAGCAAGATCGTCATCCTCGCCCGCCTCGCGTTCGGCGGATGGCTCGCCCCGCACGCCGTCGTCCGCGCCGCCCCGCGCCTCCGCGGCCCCGGCCGCCCCGGGATCACCGGCGTGACCGGCGAGGATGTCGCCGGCGCGGCCGAGCACGGCCTCGTCATCCGGCTCGTCGCGTCCGCGCGGCCCGCCCCCGGCGGCTCGATCGCCGCGTCGGTCATCCCCACCGCCGTCCCGGTCGACTCGCCGCTCGGTCGCACCCGCGGCGTCCTCAACCGCATCGAGGTGGACGGGACGCCCGGTGGGCTCCGTCGCGTTCGCGGGCCCGGGCGCCGGCGGCGACGCGACGAGCTCGGCCGTCCTCGGCGACGTCCTCTCCGTCGCGCGCGGCGCCGGGAGCACGTGGGCCGGCCTCCCGGAGGCCGAGGCCGTCCGCTCCGACCCCGACGCGGCCGAGGCCGCCTGGCTCGCGGCCGAGCGCCGCTGGCTGGCGGTCGTCCCGGGCGGCTCCGCGATCGTCTCCCGCGAGCGCGCTCGACGCGCACGCCTTCCGCCGCGAGCTCGACGCGATCCTGCCCGCCGACGCGGACCCGACGCTCTACCCCGTGGAGGGCCTCGCATGACCTGGACCGGCCCCGGCCGCCCCAGGCTCATGGAGCGGTACGCCTCCTTCCTGCCCGTCACCGAGACGACCCCGCGGATCTCGCTCGGCGAGGGCGCGACGCCGCTCGTCCGGACCTGCCGTCTCGCCGAGGCGATCGGCATCGACGAGCTGTACCTCAAGTTCGAGGGGATGAACCCGACCGGGTCGTTCAAGGACCGCGGGATGGTCGTCGCCGTCGCGAAGGCGCTCGAGGAGGGCGCGCGGTCGATCGTCTGCGCCTCCACCGGCAACACGTCCGCCTCGGCCGCCGCGTACGGCGCGGCCGCGGGCATCGAGGTGGTCGTCCTGCTGCCGGCGGGCAAGATCGCCCTCGGGAAGCTCCTCCAGGCGCTCGTGGCGAACGCCCGGGTGGTCGCGGTGGACGGCAACTTCGACGAGGCGCTCCGCGTCGTCCGCGAGCTCGCCGAGCAGGACCGCCACCCGGTGACGCTCGTGAACTCGGTGAACCCGTACCGGATCGAGGGCCAGAAGACCGCCGCGTTCGAGGTCGTGGACGACCTGGGCCGCGCGCCGGACGTCCTCGCGATCCCCGTCGGGAACGCCGGGAACATCACCGCCTACTGGGCCGGGTTCCGGGCCTACCGGGACGCCGGCCGCATCGACGCGCTCCCGCGGATGATGGGGTTCCAGGCGGCCGGCGCCGCCCCGATCGTCCTCGGGCACCCGGTGGAGAAGCCGGAGACCGTCGCCACGGCCATCCGGATCGGCAACCCCGCCTCCTGGGACCGGGCCGGTCGCCGCGCGCGACGAGTCCGGCGGCCTCATCGACATGGTCACCGACGAGGAGATCCTCGCCGCCTACCGCGACGTCGTCCGGCTGGAGGGGATCTTCTGCGAGCCGTCGTCCGCCGCGAGCGTCGCCGGCGTGCGCAAGCTCGTGCAGGAGGGGCGGCTCGGGCGCGACGCGACGGTCGTCTGCGTCCTCACCGGCCACGGCCTCAAGGACCCCGACACGGCGGCCGCGAACGTCCCGGGGATCATCGAGGCCGGTCCCACGACGGACGCCGTCATGGCCGCCCTCGGGTGGTGAGCGAGCCCGCGATGCGGCCGCTCGCGGGCCGGCACCCGCGGCACGGATGGCGCCCGTGAGCCTCCTCGGCCGCCTCGCCGAGCTCGACGGCCGGCGCGTCGTCGTCGAGGTCCCGGCGACCGCCGCGAACCTCGGAGCCGGGTACGACTGCGTCGGCCTCGCGCTCGACCTCGTGAACACCGTCGAGCTCGAGGCGGTCGCGCGACCGGACGCCGGGATCGAGCTGGCCGTGGAGGGCGAGGGCGGCGGGGGAGATCGGCGCGGACCGGTCGAACCGCGTCGTGCGCGCGCTCGACGCGGCCCTCGCGGTCGCGTCGGACGGCGACCCGGCGGCGCTCGGCTGGCGGATCCGGATGACCAATCGCGTCCCGCTCGCGCGCGGCCTCGGGTCGTCCGCGGCGGCGACGGTCGCCGGGATCGTGGCGGCGGATGCCCTCACCGGCGGCCCGCTGACCCACCGGACCATGCTCGAGATCGCCGTCGCGATCGAGGGCCACCCGGACAACGCGGCCCCCGCGCTGCTCGGCGGGTTCACCGTCGCCGGGGTGCTCGTCGGCCCGGACGGGCGCCCCACGATCGAGGCGCTCCGGTTCGACGTCCCGCCGGCCCTGCGCGCGGTCCTCTACATCCCGCGACCTCCCGCTCGAGACCGCCGCGATGCGCGCCGCGCTCCCCGCGACGGTCCCGCACGCCGATGCCGTGCACAACATCGCGGCCGTCGGGCCTCGGGGTCGCCGGGATCGCCGCGGGCCGGTACGACCTGCTCCGGGCGCTCACGGTGGACCGGATCCACGAGCCGTACCGCGCGGCGGTCTACCCGCAGCTGCCCGCGCTCGTCGCCGCGGCGCGCGAGGCGGGCGCGATCGGCGCCTGCATGTCCGGCGCCGGCAGCACGATCATCGCCTTCGCCGACGACCCGGCGGCCATCGCGCGGATCGCCGACGCGCTCCTGGCGCGCGGCGAGGCCGAGGGGATGACCGGGCGCGTCCGCGTGGCCGCCCCGCAGGCGGCGGGAGCGCGGGTCCTCCAGCTCGACTGAGGCGGCCCCGCCGGCGGCCCCCTCCCGGGTGCGGTCCGCTCCTGCCGGCCTACCCCTGCGCGACGAAGTCGAGGACCCGCCGCCAGGCGTCCGCCGACGCGTCCGCGAAGTCGGCCTGCTTCCGGTCGAAGAACGAGTGCGGCGCGCCCGCGTACGTGACCACCTCGTGCGGGACGCCGGCGCCGGCGAGCGCCGCCTCGAACTCGGCGACCGCGTCGGGCCCGATCCCCTGGTCGGCGCCGCCGAAGATCGCCGAGCACGCGCCCGCGCATCTCGCCCGCGAGGTCGGCCGGCGCGGGGACGTCGCCGCGCGCGCTGCCGACCGGCCAGCCGTAGAAGCCGATGACGCCGTCGAGCCCGAGCCCCGCCGCGGCGCAGTCGAACGAGAGCCGGCCGCCGAAGCAGAACCCGACGGTGAACAGCGATCGGACACGGCCGTCCGTGGCCGCGCGCAGCGCATCGGCCGCCGCCGCCACGTCCCCGGTGAGCGCCGCCCACCGCGTCTGCGCCACGTGGTCCATGAACGGGAAGTCGTCGCCCCGGTCGTCGTCCGGCGCGGTCCGGCCGAAGTAGTCGATGCCGATCGCGTCGATCCCCGCCTCGGCGAAGCGGAGCGTCAGCTCCTCGTAGTAGCGGTGGAGGCCGCGCACGTCCGGCAGGACGATCATCCCCGCGCCGGTCGGCTCGGCGGCCCGCGCCACGTACGCGCGGAACGACGCGCCGTCCGCGGACGTGAGCCGGACGGCCTCGGCGTCGAGCGCGCCGCCGGCGATGGGGGCGATGGGGGGACGGCTGTCGGTGTCGAAGCACACGGCGGGGACCTCCGGGCGGGCGAGAAGGCGCGATGGTACGCCGGAACGGGTGGATTGGCCGCCGCGCGCTCATCTCAGACCGGGCGACCCGCGCCCCCGGCTGATGACTGTCAGGCACGTCTTCCTGGGCCTGGCCGTCGCCTCGATGCCTGCCAGGCATCGCGCAGACCGTCACGGGGCCGTCCGACGCCTCGTGAAGCGTTGTCATCGACGCCCGGGGGTGGTCCGGCGCCGCCCCCGCCGCGGCCGCCCGCTACCCGCTGACCCAGCCACGGACGGCGCCGCCGCCTCGACGGGTACAATCGCCGCCATGCCCGACACGCCCACCGCCCCCCTCGTCGTCATGAAGTTCGGCGGCTCCTCGGTCGCCGACGCGGACCGCATCCGTCGCGTCGCCAGCGCATCGCGAAGGAGCGCGCCGCCGGCTCCGACCTCGTCGTCGTCGTCTCCGCCATGGGCGACACGACCGACGAGCTCCTCGCTCTCGCACACGCCATCACCGACGACCCGGACCCGCGCGAGCTCGACATGCTCCTCGGCACGGGCGAGCACCAGAGCGCGACCCTCGTCTCGATGGCCCTCCACGCGCTCGGCCTCGAGGCGATCAGCCTCACCGGCGCCCAGGCGGGCATCAGCACCGACGGCACGTTACGGCAAGGCGCGCATCGCGGACATCGATCCCGCGCCGCGTCCGCGCGGAGATCGCCGCCGGCCGCGTCGTCATCGTCGCGGGCTTCCAGGGGATCGCCCGCACCAGGACGCCGGGCGTCGGGAACGAGCGAGGCGCGTGGGCGCGTCCCCTCCGAGACCGCCGCGGACGTCGCCGAGCTCACGACTCTCGGCCGCGGCGGGTCGGACACGACCGCCGTCGCCCTCGCGGCGCGGCTCGGCGCCGACCGCTGCCGATCTACACGGACGTCAAGGGCATCTACACCGCCGACCCGCGCCTCGTGCCGGACGCGCGCCAGCTGCCGTCATCGGCTACGAGGAGATGCTCGAGCTCGCCTTCCAGGGCGCACAGGTCATGAACGTCCGCGCCGTCGAGCTCGGATGGGTGAACGGCGTGGTCATCGAGGTCCTGAGCAGCTTCGAGGATGCTCCCGGGACACTCATCAAGGAGGATCCCTTCGTGGAGCAGCGCAACAAGGTCCGCGGCCTGGCCCACGACCGGAACGTCGCGAAGGTCACGCTCGTCGAGGTCCCGGACAAGCCGGGCGTCGCGCGCTCCGTCTTCCAGCCGCTCGCGGACGCGAACATCAACGTCGACATGATCGTCCAGAACGTCGGCCACGGCGGCGCGACGGACCTCTCCTTCACCGTCCCCAAGGTGGACCTCGCCAAGGCCAAGCGGATCCTCGAGCCGGTCATCCGGGAGCTCGGCTTCCGCGAGATCACGCTCGACTCCTCGGTCGCGAAGGTCTCGATCGTCGGGGCGGGCATCCACAACGCCCCCGGCTACGCCGCCCGGATGTTCGGCGCCCTCGCCGACGCCGGCGTGAACATCGAGATGATCTCGACCTCGGAGGTCCGGATCACCGCGATCGTCGCCGAGGACGACCTCGAGACCGCCGTCCGGGCGCTCCACGACGCCTTCGAGCTCGCGAAGCCCGACCCGGTCGACGCGGACGCCGTCCCCGCCTGACCTGCGCTTCTCCCGCCGGCGCCGAAGCCGGCCCCTGGAGGCCGCCATCGCGTGACGACCTCGCCCTTCCTCTCGCGCTGCGAGCGGCTATGCCACCGTGGCCTCGACGAACGACATCGTCGCGGGCTGGCTCGACGCGGGCGTCCGCCGAGGTCTGCGTCGCGAGCGCCGACGCACCAGACCGCGGGTCGCGGCCGGCGCGGCCGCACGTGGCTCGCGCCGCCCGGGAGCGGCGCTCCTCGTCTCCGCCGGCTTCCGCCCCGCCTGGATCGAGCCCGAGCGCATCGTGGCGGATCGCCGCCACCGTGAGCCTCGCGATGGCGGACGCCGCCGAGGACGTCGCCGGCCTGCCCGACCGCGCCATCCGCCTCAAGTGGCCCAACGACCTCGTGATCGTCGAGGCCGCGGATGGCAGACGGGCGGGGCGGTCCGGAAGGTCGGTGGCGTGCTCGGCGAGGCGTTCGAGGCCGGCACGCCGGACGCCCGGGTCGTCGTGGGGATCGGCGTGAACGCGGGCTGGGCCCGGGCCGACTTCCCCCCGGAGCTGGCGTCGACCATGACGAGCCTCTCGGTCGCGAGCGGCGGCAGGCCCGTGGACCCCGAGGCCCTCCTCGAGGCGTGGCTGGACCGCCTGGAGCCGCGGATCGTCGCCCTGCGTGCCGGCCGCTTCGACGTCGCCGACTGGACCGCCCGTCAGCTGATCCGCCGGACCCGCGTGCGCCTCGTCCACGGGACCGATCCCGCCGACGCCGGCGAGGAGGTCGTCGCGATCGGCGCGGACCCCCTCACCGGCGCGCTCGTCGTGGAGGACCCCGCGGCGGAAGGCGGCGAGCGGCAGGTCCACGCCGGCGAGATCGCCCGTCTCGTGGCGGGGGTGTAACGCCGTGGCGCGTCCGGTGTTCGGAATGGGTGGACGGGGACTCGGGTCCCGACGCGACGCCGTCGCGCGGCTCGATCCCGACCGCCGCCTCGTCGAGGAGGCGCGGCGGGACCCCGCCCGGTTCGAGGCCCTGTATCGGAAGTACGTGGCGCAGGTCTACGCGTTCGCGCTGTACGAGCTGCGCGACCACCATGAGGCGGAGGACGTGACGGAGCGGACCTTCATGCTCGCGCTCGGCGGGCTCGCGCGCTTCGAGGAGCGCGGGGGCCGGTCGCCGGCCGTCCGCGACGCTGCCGCCGACGCCCTCCCCGATCCGTCGGACGCCTCGTCCTTCCGGGTCTGGCTCTTCCGCATCGCGCGCAACGTCGTCGCCAACCATCGCCGGACCCTGCGCCGCCGGCCCACCGCGCCGATCGAGCTCGCCGCGGGCTTCGCCGACCCCCTCGACGTCGCCCACGAGACCGAGCTGCGCGACGAGGCCCGGGCCGCCTGGGCCGCGGTGGACCGCCTCCCCGACGACCGCCGCCGCGCGGTGACGCTCCGCTTCGTCGAGGAGATGAGCGCCGCCGAGATCGGCGACGTCCTCGGCCGCAGCGAGGGCGCGGTCCGCGTCCTCCTCCATCGCGCCCTGCGCTCCGTCGCGGCCGACCTCCGGCCGCCACGAGGCCGCGGCGCGGCCGCGGGGACGGGGCATGAGGCTCGCGCGTCCCGGAGCCGCTGCGCGAGGACGCGCTTCGGGTGGATGCCCTGCGCACGGACGCCTACGTCGAGTCGCTCATCGCGGGCGCCGCCGCTCCGACGCCGTCCGCGACCGGGCCCGGCGCGTCGGCCCCGCCGTCCGCGGCGGACGCGTGGCCGGTACGCACCCGGCGACGAGCCCCTCGACCCCGACGTCGCCGCCGTCGCGCGCCTCCTCCATGCCACCGTGCTGCGCCCGCACCCGTCGTTCCGCTTCGAGGAGCGCGTCGCCGCCCGTCTCGCCGCCATCGCCCGCGGAGCGCCGCCCGTCGTGGCCGGCGCGGGCGGCGCCATCCTCGCCTTCCCGGGCGCCGCGCCGGTCGGGCTCGACGACGCCGACCACGTCGCACGTCGTCCACGGCCGGGCCGTCGCGCCGATCGCCGGGATCGCCTCCGCGGCCGTCGCGTCCGCCGCGCTCTCGCTCGGGCGCGGCCGCCGTCGTCGCATGGCGCCGCGGCCGGCCGCGGAGGGGGATCGCCTGATGCCGTTGAAGCTGCCGTCCTTCCGCGCCCGGAAGGAGCCGTACCCGGTCGACCTCTGGACGCAGTGCCCCGACTGCCAGGAGATGCTGTTCAACAAGCATCTCGACAAGAACCTCCGGGTCTGCACCTCGTGCGGCCACCACTTCCGCATCTCCGCGCGGACCCGACTGGCGCAGCTCCTCGACGAGGGGAGCTTCGTCGAGCGGGATCCGGGCCTCGTCTCGGTGGACCCGCTCGGCTTCGTCGACCGCAAGGCGTACCCGGACCGCGTCACCGACGCGCAGAGCGCCACGGGGCTGAAGGACGCCGCCGTCTGGGGCACCGGCGCCGTCCACGGGACGCGGGTCGCGATCTGCGCCCTCGACTTCGGGTTCATGGGCGGCTCCATGGGATCCGTCGTCGGCGAGAAGGTCGCCCGTGCCGCGGAGGCGGCCCTCGCCGAGCGCATCCCGCTGATCGTCGTCTCGGCCTCGGGCGGCGCGCGCATGCAGGAGGGGACGCTCGCCCTCATGCAGCTCGCGAAGACGCTCGCCGCGGTCGAGCGCCTGCGCACGGCCGGGGTCCCGTACATCTCCCTCCTCACCGACCCCACGACCGGCGGCGTCTTCGCCTCCTACGCCGCGGTCGGCGACGTCAACATCGCCGAGCCGGACGCCCTCATCGGCTTCGCCGGCGCCCGCGTCTCCGCGGGGACGATCGCCGAGGAGCTCCCGCCGGGCTTCCAGCGCTCCGAGTTCCTCATGCGCCACGGCTTCATCGACCGGATCGTCGCCCGTGCGGACCTCCGCGACGAGCTCGGGACGGTCCTCTCGCTGCTCCGCCCGCGCGGGGCACGGCCGGTGGCGCACGCACCGAACGGCGCCGACGCCTGGGAGGACCGGGACGGCGCGGCCGGACGCCTCCGGCGGACGGAGACCTCCCGGCGGACCCGCCGCGGATGCCGCGGCCGCGGCGTCCGCGCCGCGGCCCGCGCTGCCGCCGCTGCCCACCGGCGAGGCGGAGCGCAAGGCCGCCGCCGACGCCGTCTGGGCGCGCGTGCAGCGGGCCCGCGATCCGAAGCGCCCGCACACCCTGGAGCTGCTCGACGGGATCACCGACCGGTTCGTCGAGCTGAAGGGCGATCGCTTCTTCGCCGACGACGAGGCGCTCATCGGCGGCCTCGCGCGGATCGGCGAGATGCGGCTCGTCGTCCTCGGCCACCAGAAGGGCGCCGAGACCGACGAGAACATCCGCCGCAACTTCGGCATGCCCCACCCGGAGGGCTACCGGAAGGCGATGCGCCTGATGAAGCTCGCCGAGCGGTTCGGGATGCCCGTCGTGACCTTCGTCGACACGCCCGGGGCCTACCCGGGGACCGGCTCCGAGGAGCGCGGCGTGGCGGAGGCCATCGCGAAGTCGGTCGCCCTCATGACCCGCCTCCGGACCCCGATCGTCGTCGTCATCACCGGCGAGGGCGGGTCGGGCGGCGCGCTCGCCATCGCCGTCGGGGATGTCGTCGTCGCCCTCGAGAACGCCGTCTACTCCGTCATCAGCCCCGAGGGCTGCGCGTCGATCCTCTGGCGGACGCCGGAGATGTCCCAGGTCGCCGCCCTCGCGATGCGGATGTCCGCCGAGGACCAGAAGACCCTCGGGGTGGTCGACCTGCATCGTCCCCGAGCCCGACGGCGGCGCCCAGGCCGATCGCCGCGGCCATGGCCGCGGCCCTCCGCGACGTCATCGCGGGGGAGCTCGACCGCCTCTCGGTCATCCCGGTGGGCGAGCTGGGCAACCTGCGCTACGCCCGCTACCGTGCCCTCGGCGCGATGGCCACGGTGGACGTCCCGGCCGCGCCGGCGCGCCCGGCCGAGCATCCCCGCGCGCATCCGCGAGCTTCGGGGCATCATCGCAGCCCGGCGTGCGGAATCCGCGCGCGCCAGGGCGAAGGTGGAGACCCAGTGACCGACACCGACGGACCCGCGCAGCCCGCACCGACGCCGACCGCCTCGCGGACCACGCGGCGATCGGCCGTCTCGCGGACGACCTCCTGCCGGCGCTCGTGGCGAAGCTCGCCGCGTCGGGCCTCGGCGAGGTCGAGGTGCGCGAGGGCGAATGGCACGTCCGCCTGCGGATGCCCGCCGGCGAGCCCGACCGCGGCCCCTCCCGGCGCGCGGGCGCGCCCATCCGCTCCGGCGCGGCCGGCCCGGGCGTCGCGGCCCACGCCGGCGACCCGGCATCCTCCGCGGCGGGCGCCGCCGCGGCCGACCGCGACGGGCGCGCCGCCCCGCCGGCCGCACCGACGCCGGACACCACCTCCGGGCGCGCGCGGACCGCGACGATCCCGGCCGCCGCGGCAGCCTCCGCCCCTCCGCCGGCTCCGACCGCGCTGCGGGCTCCGCCGATCGACGTCGCGCCCGCGCGCCGTCGCGACGTCGCCGGCCGTCGGCGTCTACCGCCCCCGGCAGGGCGTCACGCCGGGCTCCCGGGTCCGCGCCGGCGACCGCATCGGCGTCGTGGACGTCCTCGGGGTGCCGCACGACGTCCTCTCGCCGGAGGACGGGATCGTCGGCAGCAGCTACGTCGAGGAGGGCGAGGGCGTCGAGTACGGTCAGGAGCTCGTCCGGATCGAGCTCGCCGCGGAGCCGGCCCGATGAGCCTCTCGCGCGTCCTGATCGCGAACCGCGGCGAGATCGCGCTGCGGATCCTCCGCGCCTGCCGGGCGATGGGGCTCGGCGCGGTCGTCGCGTACAGCGAGGCCGACCGCGAGAGCCTCGCGGCGCAGCTCGCGGACGAGGCGATCTGCATCGGCCCGGCCGACGCGCGGCGCAGCTACCTCTCGGCCGCATCGGTCATCAGCGCCGCGCTCGTCACCGGCTGCGACGCGATCCACCCCGGGTACGGGTTCCTCTCCGAGGACTCCGGCTTCGCCGAGGCGGTCCGCGACCACGGCCTCACCTTCATCGGCCCGCCGCCGCAGGTCCTCGAGCGCTTCGGGAGCAAGGACGCGACGCGCCGCCTGCTCGCCGCCCACGGGCTCCCCACCATCCCCGGCTCGGAGGGGACCGTCCGCGACGAGGGCCACGCGCTCGAGGAGGCGGCGCGCGATCGGCTACCCGGTCGTGGTCAAGCCGTCGGCAGGCGGCGGCGGCAAGGGGATGCGCACCGTCCGCACGCCGCGCGAGCTCGAGGGGGCGCTCCCGGTCTGCCGGTCGGAGGCGCGCGCGGCATTCGGCGACGACTCGCTCTACCTGGAGCGGTTCCTCGCCGAGAACCGCCACGTCGAGGTCCAGGTCGCGGTGGACTCCTTCGGGAACGGGATCCACCTCGGCGACCGCGACTGCTCCATCCAGCGCCGCCACCAGAAGATCCTCGAGGAGGGCCCCACGCCCGCGCTCTCGCCGGAGCGCCGGGAGGAGCTGCGGACGCGCGCGCTCGTCCGCGGTCGTGGCCGCGGGATACGAGAACGTCGGCACCCTCGAGTTCCTCGTGGACCCGGAGGGGGAGTTCTACTTCATCGAGATCAACTGCCGCGTCCAGGTGGAGCACCCGGTCACGGAGATGCTGACGGGCGTGGACATCGTGGAGACCCAGATGCGGATCGCCGCCGGCGAGCCGCTCCGGATCCGCCAGGAGGACGTGCAGGTCCGCGGCCACGCGATCGAGATGCGGATCAACGCCGAGGACCCCGCGCACGAGTTCCGGCCACAGACCGGCACCGTCGAGCGCTACCTCGCGCCGGGCGGTCCCTGGGTCCGGATGGACTCGCACCTCTACGCCGGCTACGAGATCCCGCCCTACTACGACTCGCTCCTCGGCAAGCTCATCGTCTGGGGCGACGACCGCGACGTCGCGATCGCCCGCGCCCGCGCCGCCCTCGACGACCTCGTCGTCGACGGGATCGTCACCAACCGCGACTTCCACCGCGCGCTCCTCGACAGCGAGGCCTTCCGGAGCGCCTCGGTGACCACCGCGCTCCTCGACCGCGTCGGGGCCGCGGCGTTCCTCCGCCCGCCGAAGGGCACCTGACCCGCACCGCCCGCCGCGACGTCCCCGGACGCGCGCACCACATCAGAGGCAGACAGTGACCGAGCCCGTCCACACGACACGCGAGATCGAGGCGCTCATCCCGCACCGCTGGCCGTTCCTGCTCGTGGACCGGATCGACGAGTACGACCCCGAGGCGCAGCGCATCGTCGGCGTCAAGGCCGTCACGGCCACCGAGTGGTTCTTCCAGGGCCACTTCCCCGGGCTCCCCGTCATGCCCGGCGTCCTCCAGGTGGAGGCGCTCGCGCAGACGATGGCGCGTCTACGTCGCCAGGCAGGAGGGCTTCGGCGACCGGATCGGCCTCTTCGCCGGGATCGACGAGTGCCGGTTCAAGAAGGTCGTGAAGCCGGGCGACGTCGTCCGGCTCGAGGTGACGATGGAGAAGATCGGCCGCCGGTTCGGCCGCGGGAAGGGCGTCGCCAGCGTGGACGGCGAGGTCTGCTGCGAGGCGACGCTCTCGTTCGTCATCCCGGACGCGTCGGTGCTCCGCTGATGGCACGGATCGCCGTCCTCTCGGACGTCCACGGCAACCGCCTCGCGCTCGAGGCCGTCCGCGAGAGCGTCCGCCTCTCCGCGGCGGACGTCGTCGCGGTCGCGGGCGACCTCGCGTTCAACGGGCCCGACCCTGCCGGCGCCGTGGACCTCCTGCGCGAGATGGAGGCGTCCGGCGCCCTCGTCATCGCCGGCAACACCGACGTGGCGGTCGCCGACTTCGACTACACCGCCGCGTTCCCGTGGTTCCAGGACGGACCGCCGGACCACTTCCGGGCCGCGGCGGAGTGGGCGCACGAGACGCTGGGTCCCGAGCGGGTCGAGTGGCTGCGGCGCCTCCCGACGGAGCGCCGGATCCGGGTCGACGAGACGCTCCTCCTCGTCTGCCACGCATCGCCGGGCTCGCAGACCGCCGGGCTGGACGCGGACCTCGACGCGACGACCACGCTCGAGCGGGTCCTCCGGCACGGACGCCCGCGTCGTCTGCTGCGGGCACACGCACATCCCCGAGGTCCGCGCAGGTCGGCGTCCGCATCATCGTCAACGACGGGTCGGCCGGGTACTCCTTCGACGGCGACCCGCGCGCCTCCTGGGCGATGATCGACGTGGTCGGCGCGGACGTCTTCCCGGAGATCAAGCGCGTGGAGTACGACGTCCTCGCGGCCGCGGACGCGGTCGCCGAGCGCGGGCTCGCCGGCGACGTCTACCGCGCGGCCACGATCCGCACCGGGAAGCTGGTCCGATGACGGAGCGGCCGGCCGGAGCCGGACCCGGGGGACGCCGCGTCGTCGTGACGGGCATGGAGGTCGCCACCGCGCTCGGCGCCGGGCTGGACGAGACGTGGGAGGGCCTGGTCGCCGGCCGGTCCGGGATCCGGACCTTCACGACCTTCGACCCGTCCCGCCTCGACTCGCGCTTCGGCGGCGAGATCCCCGACTTCGACCCTTCCGACGTGGTGGACCGGAAGGAGCAGCGCCGGAACGACCGCTTCACGCTCCTCGCGCTCTGGTGCGCGCGGCACGCGCTCGACGCTGCCGGCCTGCCCGGGCGCCTCGAGCGCCCGCTCGCCGAGCGGACCGGGGTGATCATCGGGAGCGGGATCGGCGGCGGGACCACGTTCGTCGACCAGGTCCGCGTCTCCGCGGAGCGCGGTCCCGACCGGATCAGCCCGTTCTTCATCCCGATGGTCATCGCGAACCTCGGGCGCGGGGCAGGTCGGCATCATGTCCGGCGCGCTCGGGCCCCAACTTCGCCACCGTGAGCGCCTGCGCGTCCGGCGGTCACGCGATCGGCGAGGCCTGGGAGACGATCCGCCGCGACGACGCCGACGTCATGATCGTCGGCGGGGCCGAGGCGCCGCTCGACGAGCACCTCGTGGGCTCGTTCGCCGCCATGCGTGCGCTCTCCACGCGGAACGACGATCCCGGCGGCGGCGAGCCGGCCCTTCGACTCCGGCCGCGACGGCTTCGTCATCGCCGAGGGGGCCGCGTGCCTGATCCTCGAGGAGCTCGAGCATGCCCTCGGGCGCGGCGCGCCGATCCTCGCGGAGCTCGTGGGGTACGCGGCGACCGGCGACGCCAGCCACATCACGCTCCCGGCCCCGGGCGGGGAGGGCGCCCTCCGCGCCGCCCGCCGCGCCCTGGAGAAGGCGGGGATGTCGCCCGACGACATCGACCACGTCAACGCCCACGCGACGTCCACCCCCGAGGGGGACAAGGCGGAGCTCCAGGCGATCCGCTCCCTCTTCGGCGACCGGGTGGGCGAGGTGAGCGTCACCGCGAACAAGTCGATGGTCGGACACACCCTCGGCGCGGCCGGCGCCATCGAGGCGGTCGCCACGATCCAGTCGCTCCGCGAGGGGGTCGTCCCGCCCACGATCAACCTGGTCGACCCCGACGCCGCGGGCGAGGGGATGGACCTCACGCCCGGCGTCGCGCGGCGGCGCCCGCTGCGGGCCGCGATCAGCAACTCGTTCGGGTTCGGCGGGCAGAACAGCGCGCTCGTCTTCCGGCGGTGGGAGCCATGAGCGCGATGGACCGGCTGCGCAGCGGGCTCTTCCCGGACGGCGGCTCCGCGGCGGCGGCAGCCGACGAGCGGGCCGCGGCCGCCGGCGGGGCGGGGAGGGGAGCGGCCGACGCATCGCTCCTCGCGCTGATCGACCGGCTCGCGGGGATCCTCGAGCGCAGCTCGCTCTCCGAGCTCGAGGTGCGGCGCCGGCGAGACGACGCTCGTCCTCCGGAAGCCCGACGGCGTCGCCGGGGGCTCGCTCCTGCCCGTCGTCGGGATCGGCTCCGGCCGCCCGTCGTCCGCGGACCTCCCGGCCCGGCCCGACGGTCGCCGGGGCCGCCGGCGCAGGGCGCCGTGCCCGCGGCGGCCGCCGAGCCCGCCGGCCCGGTCGCCCACGCGGTCATCGCACCGCTCACGGGCATCTACTATGCGTCGCCGTCGCCGACCGCCCCGCCGTTCGTCAAGGTGGGGCAGGAGGTCGTGGCCGGGCAGGTGATCGGGCTCATCGAGGCGATGAAGCTCTTCAACGAGATCAAGTCGGACGCGTCCGGGCGGATCTCCAAGGTCTCCGCCGAGAACGGCGCGCTCGTGAAGGCGAAGCAGACCCTCATCGAGGTCGTCCCCCTGTGAGCCCGAGCTCCCCGAAGATGCCGCGCGTCTCGGTGCCGGCCCCGCACGTCCCCAGGAACCTCCCGCACGTCGCGCCCCCGCACATCCCCGCTCCGCACCTCCCGCACATCGGGCCGCGGCAGTCCCCGGGGCCGCGGTACGCGCACGTCACCGGATGGGGCGCGTACGCGCCGCCGCTCGTCCTGACGAACCACGACCTCGAGGGGATCGTGGACACGTCGGACGAGTGGATCTCCAGCCGCACCGGGCATCCGGGAGCGGCGGATCGCCGGCAGGAACGAGACCACGGCGTCGCTGGGCGCGGTCGCCGGCCGCCGCGCGATCGCGGTCGCCGGGCTCGAGCCGTCGGAGATCGACCTCATCATCGTCGCGACGCTCACGCCCGACTACTGGATGCCGTCGACGGCCGCCCTCGTGAAGCAGGCGATCGGCGCCGACCGTGCGGCGGCGATGGACGTCGCGGCCGCGTGCTCCGGGTTCGTCTACGGCTACTCCCTCGCCCACGCGCAGATCGTCGCCGGGCTGGCGCGCCACGTCCTGGTCATCGGCGCCGAGGTCCTCAGCCGCTTCCTCGACTACACGGACCGCAACACGTGCGTCCTCTTCGGGGACGGCGCGGGGGCGGTCGTCCTCTCCGCGGCGTCCGAGCCGGGCGGCGCGCGCGGGATCGAGCTGACGACCGACCCGACGGGCGCGTACAAGATCTGGCTCCCCGCCGGCGGGGCGGCCGCCCCGGCGTCGGACGAGACGGTCGCCGGCCGCGGCCACTACCTCCGGATGGAGGGGCGCGAGACGTACAAGTACGCGACGCGGACGATCGCGACGACGGCGCTGGCGGCGATCGACCACGCCGGGTGGGCGCCGGAGTTCATCGACCTCCTCATCCCGCACCAGGCGAACCTGCGGATCATCGAGTCGGTGAGCAAGGGCCTCGGCTTCCCGATGGAGCGGATCTTCATCAACCTCGACCGCTACGGGAACACCTCGGCGGCGTCCGTCCCGATCGCCCTGGCCGAGGCGGTGGACTCCGGGCGCGTCCACCCGGGCGACCGGCTCGTGTTCGTCGCGTTCGGTGCCGGCTTCACGTCCGGCGCGGTCGCGATGGAGTGGACCGCGGACCCGGCCGCGGCGGCCCGTGCGGCGTCGATCGGCCCGGACGCGGTCCCGGTCACCATCCCCGACGACTGGGAGAGCGTCGGCCCGGTCCCGGAGGTCCTCGTCCGCGCCTTCGCGGCGAAGGGGATCGACGTCGCTCGCGCCGGCCGACCTCCACGGCCGCCGCCGAGCCCCCGGCACTGCGGCACGCCTGCGGCTCCCGACGCCTCGCCGGCCACGACCGAGCCCGCGGCGCCCGGAGCCCCCGGCACGCCCCGATCCCCGTCCCGGCCGGCCCGCACGGACCCGCCGCGGCGTCGCCGCGGCGACCGAGCCCCGTCCCCGCCGACGACCAGACCCCGCACACCACGGAGGCCATCGCATGATCGACCTGTCCGGCAAGAGCGCGATCGTCACGGGCGGCTCGCGCGGGATCGGCCGTGCCATCGTCCTCGCGCTCGCCCGCCAGGGCGCGGACGTCGCCTTCAGCTACAAGGGGAACGCCGAGGCGGCCGCGCGAGGTCGCGGCCGCCGTCGAGGCGCTGGGCCGCCAGGCGCTCACCCATCGCGGCGACGTCTCGGACCCCGACGCGGCCGAGGGGCTCGTCGCCGCGACGCTCGGCGCGTACGGCCGGATCGACATCCTCGTGAACAACGCCGGCATCACCCGCGACGACCTCGTCATGCGGATGAGCCCGGACGCGTGGCGCGAGGTCATCGACACGAACCTCTCCGGCGCCTTCTACACGATCAAGGCGGCGATGCGCCCGATGCTCAAGGCCCGGACCGGCCGGATGATCAACGTCTCGTCGGTCTCCGGCCAGGCCGGCAACGCGGGGCAGGCGAACTACTCCGCCGCGAAGGCCGGCCTCATCGGCCTGACGAAGGCGGTCGCACGCGAGGTCGCGAGCCGCGGGATCACCTGCAACGCCGTCGCGCCCGGGCTTCGTGCTGACCGAGCTGACGTCCACGCCTGCCGGAGAGCATCCAGGACGGGATCCGGGCCGCGACGCCGCTCGGGCGCTTCGGGACCCCGGAGGAGATCGCCGACGCCGTCGCCTTCCTCGCCTCGGACGAGGCCGGGTACATCACCGGTCAGGTCCTCGGCGTGGACGGCGGACTCGTCATGATGTAGGGCGCCCGCGCTCCGCGGCGGCATCGCACCCCACCTCCGCATCACATCGTGACCGACGCGAGTTGCGGACGTACCGGGGACTGTGCTAGATATCGACGCGTCGTACTGCGCCTTGCAGTACCGTCGAGTGGGACTGCCGCCCACGTACCAGTGCCGGGTCGACGGCAGCCTTGGAAACGAGAGAGGGAGGGACACGACACGATGACGCTCAAGCGTCCGCGAGGCCTCGCCGGCCGCAGGGACCTGCGGTTCATGGCGGCTGGCTTCGCATCCGTCGCGCTGCTCGTCGGGATGGCGGCGCCCGCCATGGCCGGCTCGCCGGTCCGCGCCGCCGCAGCCGGCACGAAGCCGGCCGGCGTCAAGTCGGCCCAGGTTCAGGTCAAGAAGCAGACAACGCAGGCCAAGTTCCTGACGACCACCCAGGCGAACGCGAAGGTCGCCCGCGGTCCCGTCCCGGCCAACGAGTTCCGCAAGGGCAAGCCGACGAGGGGCATGCAGCCCAAGAAGGGCTACTACGGGACGGGCGGCGCCTCGCGCCTGAGCCTCCCGATGGTCTCGTCCCTGCCCGTCGTCAACTCGAGCATCGTGACCACGCGCAGCGGTGCGGTCGGCCATGACGGCATCTCCGGCACGGAGATGCGGTACGCCTCGCCGGACGGCACGCGCTGGAACTACAGCCTTGAGCCGCCGGACATGGCGCTCTGCGTCGGCAACGGCTACGTCCTCCAGGGCGTGAACGGCGCCGTCCAGGTCTTCAGCTCCGGTGGGGCTGCCCTGACCGCCGTGACCCCGGCGAACGCCTTCCTCGGGTGGGCGAAGGAGTTCCCGGACGGCCCGAGCGTCGGCGACCCGCGCTGCCAGTACGACCCGGCCACCCGCCGCTTCTTCATGTCCTGGTACATGTACCCGGGCCCCGGCGGTTACCTCGGCACCGTCCTCGCGGTCAGCACGTCGAGCAACCCGCTCGCGCCGTGGACCGTGTGGGAGATCGCGGACCAGGGCGACTACGTGCTCCCCGGCTGCCTCGTCGCGTGCTTCCCCGACTACCCGCAGCTCGGCCTCGACGCGAACGGCGTCTGGATCACGAACAACGAGTTCGACTTCGGCCAGAACCCGTCGCCGTACGCCGGCGCCACGATCATCGGCGTCTCCAAGCGCCTCCTCACCGAGGGCCGCGACCCGCTCGTCTTCGGCATCGTCTACGGCCTCGGCTTCGACCAGGGCGGTGTCCCGCTCGCCTTCACGGTCCAGCCGTCCGTGACCCCGAGCGGCGGATACGACACCGGGATGATGGGCACGCAGTACTTCATGTCCACCCGCGACATGGACGGCACGCGTGACAACGTCCTCGACGTCTGGATGATGACCGGCACGAACATGCTCAACCTCAACTACCCGAGCACGTTCCCGGACCTCACCCGCGTCCAGCTGACCGGTCAGACCTATGCCTGCGACTGCATCTACGGCGCCCCGGGCGGCGGTGCGACGCAGAAGTACGGCCCGTACCCGCTCGGCCAGGGCGGCTCCTACCCGATCGCGCCGAACCAGAACCTCCCGCGTCTCGACACGAACGATGACCGGATGCATCAGGTCATCTACTCCAACGGGATGCTGTGGGGCGCGGCCTCGACGGTCATGAACGTCGTCGGCCAGTCCGCGACCCCGACCGTCGGCGTGGCGTGGTGGACCGTCAGGGCCAACCCGATGATGGGCGCCTCGATCTACAGCCAGGGCTACATCGGCGTCAAGAACAGCTTCCTCTGGTTCCCGGCGTTGGCCGTCAGCAGCACCGTCCGCGGTGTCGTCGCGATGACCTTCTCCGGGCCCGACCGCTATCCGAGCACCGCGTACGCGCAGATCGATCCGATGATGGGCGCCAGCTCCGTCCGCGTCGCTGCGGCCGGCACCGCCCCGGCGGACGGCTTCACCGCGTACGCCCCGTACACCCGGAACGGCACCGAGCGGTGGGGTGACTACTCCGCTGCCGCCACGGACGAGTCCGGCAACGTCTGGTTCGCCACGGAGATGATCGGCAAGGATGCGGTCGACCCGTATCGCGCCGCCTTCCTCAACTGGGGGACCTGGATCGGCGTCACCTTCCCGCAGTGACCCCCTGACGTCGCGCGGTGGGTCCTCCCGCCGCCCGGCGTGACGCGCAAGCGAACCACGAGGCCCGGAGCGATCCGGGCCTCGTGGATTCCCCGGACCGATATCCCCGGACCATCTGCCGGTCGACCGTCCCGCCGTCCCTGTGGCAGACTCCGGTGGACCGCGCGGGGCGCCCTGCGTCGCGCGGCCTGGTCGTCGTGTGCCCGCGACGGGCGTTCGCGACCGGGCGCGTGCCCGGGGTCGCGACGAGCCGCGAGCGCACGTCGCCGACACCTGGAGGGTGCGTGGAGCAGAGGGGCTGGGACGAGCGCGAGCTGGTCCGCCGCTGCAAGGAGGGCTCGGAGGTCGCGTACGCCGAGCTGGTCCGCCAGCACCGGCAGCGCCTGCTCAACCTCGCGTCCCGCCTGACGAACAGCCCGCACCTCGCGGAGGACGTCGTCCAGGAGACCTTCCTCGCGGCGTTCCGGTCGATGGAGCGCTTCGAGCCGCGCCCGTCGGTCGCCGCGTGGCTCAACGCCATCTGCGTCCGGCTCGCGTCCCGGGCGGTGTCGCGCTCGCCCGGCCGTCGCGACGACTCGCTCGACCGGATGCTCGATGCCGATGCCGCCGGCGATCCCGGCCGGCCGACCGCCGGCATCCTCATGGACGGGACGGCCGGATCCGACCCGCACGCGGCCGCGGAGGCCGCCGAGGTCCGCCGCGCCGTCGCGGTCGCGATCGGCGACCTCCCGTTCAAGCAGCGGACCGCCGTGGTCCTCCGGTACGTCGTCGGCCTCGACTACGCGGATGCGGCCCGGACGATGGACGTCCCGCTGAACACGTACAAGAGCCACCTCCTGCGCGGGACGCGCGCGCTGCGCGACGCGCTCGAGCTCCTGGGCCCGTCCGCCGTGGCGCCGGACGCGGCGAACATGAACGCCCTCGAGGCGGGCCGCATCGAGGCCCAGGCCGCCGACGCCGCCACGGCCGCCGCGGCCGCTGCGGCCGTCGCAGAGCGCACGGAGCGCACGGCCGTCTCCTGAGCGCTCGTGCGTGGGTGCTACCATCCGGCTCGAACCGGCTGCGGGCGGTGGGGGATATCCGCCGCGCCGGCAGCCACCGCGCGGGGTGCGTCCGCGACGCGGGCCGTGCCCGCGACAGGGGAGGGAGATACGTGAGCATCCGCCAGTCCAGGGGTGCCCGCGCCGTGGCGGCGGCGGGCATCGTCGCGACCCTCGCCGCCGCGACGCTCGCCGGGACCGCACTGGCGGAGACGCCGGTCATCGGCTCGCCGGTCACGGTCGGGTACGTGAACAACACCGTCGACGGCACGGCGCAGTCGGTCCCGAGCGTCATCATCGGCGCGAACGACCAGGCCACCGGCACCGTCGTCATCCGCGAGGCCACGTCGGGCATGCTCGGCGCCGGCGTCCTCACCAACGTCCTCCGCGTCTGCTACGTGTCCAACACGGGCAAGGCCGAGGTCTTCACGCGGGCCCCGTGGCTCGTCGTGACCAACGGCGACCTCAAGCTCCGCGCGAACAGCGACCCGTCGGTCCCGTCGGGTGCGGCCACTCCTGGCACCGGCGTCCGTGGCTACATCGGCGCCGGCGGCACGAGCTGCGCGCAGTGGATCGTCAGCAACTACTCGACGACCGCGTCGACCCTCGAGATCCGTGGCTCCGCCTCTGACGGCACGATGCTCGCCTCGGGCCCGAACAACGGCCCGCACGTGAACGTCGACGCCCAGCAGAAGCCGGGCCCGGTCACCCTTTCCCTCTGGCAGATGCCGCTCGACTGGTTCAACTTCGGGTCCATCCCGGCGTCCCTGACCCAGTTCGACCTCGTCCAGAACGCGGTCCGCGTCTACGGCGCCAACGTCGCCGTCGCCGCGGTCAGCCAGCCCGAGCTCAAGAAGGGTGCCCTCAACCAGCCGGCCGGTGATGTCACC
Organism: uncultured Chloroflexia bacterium; assembly: GCA_963844945.1. Taxonomy (GTDB): domain Bacteria; phylum Chloroflexota; class Limnocylindria; order Limnocylindrales; family CSP1-4; genus CAIYQJ01. Next base: position 90,560 of record CAWJQZ010000048.1, on the reverse strand, counting down.
ATCACCGAGTCCGCCACCTTCCAGCTCGGCAACTACAGCTGGTGGCTCGGCGGCGTCCAGCAGGCGATCTGGTTCCAGATCGTCCCGAACAACAGCCGCGACGCCCTGCCGTCGGTGTACTTCAACACCGATCGCGTGGTGCCGGTCGTCAGCACGAACAGCTCCGAGAGCGGGCTCATCGCCCACTTCGGCGGGTGGTACGGGAACACCACGTTCACGGTCATCACGGATCAGCGGGCCTTCGTGCCCATCGCCGGCGCCTGGGTCCCCGGCAAGATCACGGTCTCGGGCATGCAGTACTCGGTGACGAACGATGCCGCGTACGGCCCCGTCCAGCTCCAGGTCTGCTCCACGGGGACCCTGAGCACGAGCGACCCGTCGGGGTGGTCCGTCTGCCCGGCCGTGTACGGCCAGCTCGGCGTGGCACGCGCTGCGGAGAACGCGGCGAACTTCAACCAGACGGTCAGCAACGCCAAGGTGGCCGATCAGGCAGCCATCCTCGGCGCCATCGCCCCCGGCGTCGCCGGCCCGTACAGCGAGCGCTGGACCTTCAACACCGTCATCGTGCCGAAGAACACGTACGTCACCCTCCGTCTCCAGGCCGTGAAGGGCGCCGTCGTCGGCGACCGGATCGAGATCTGGGGCCGCGCGGGCAAGACCGGCACGTGGAAGAAGCTGACTACTCGACTGGTCGGTGGGAACGGCTACATCTTCTACTTCAAGAAGATCAGCGGGTACACCGAGTTCCAGGCGCTCTTCCCGGGCTCCGACACGACCTCTGCGACGTATGCGGTCCCGCGGTACTACCGCGCGACCGTCGCCCCGTAGGGATCGCCCCGTGGAGGACCGCCTCTCGTGAGGTCAGGGAAAGGCCGCCGGCCCCGCCGGCGGCCTTTCTGCATCCTCGCTGCAACTTTCTGCGCCCGGCGCGGCATCTACTGATGTCATGACCTGCGAGCGAGCGCGCCACCTCATCGATATGTACGCCGTGGACGAGCTGTCCGCGGCGGATGCGCGCGCTCTGGCCGCGCACGTGCGGACCTGTGTCCCGTGCGCCGCCGAGATGGCGGGTGTCACCCGCCTCGTCGGCATCCTCACCGCTCTCCCGGACGTCCCGGCCACGCCGGACCTCGACGAGCGGATCCTCCTCGCCGCCTTCGCGGACCGGGACGTGCGCCACGCCAAGCGGACGTGGTGGGCGGACCTCCGCATGCAGCTCCTCCGCGGTACCGCACGGACCACCGGCACGCTGATCGCCACGGTCCTCGCGGTCGCGCTCCTGGGCGCCACCTTCGTCTTCGCGGCGTCCAACTTCTTCAAGCTTCCCTTCACCGGCTCCGGTATCATGCTGCCGGCGCCGACGCAGTCCGCTGAGCCGACGCCCACCGGCGTGCCCTCCCCGTCGATCGAGACGGTCACGGTCCCGCCGGTCGAGTCTGTCCAGCCCACGGCACAGCCCACGACGGCACCCGTCGTGACGGCCGAGCCGCCAGTCGCGACCGAGGAGCCCACCCTGGCGCCCACGCTCGAGCCGACCCCGGAGCCCACACCGGAGCCGACCCCGGAGCCCACGCTGGCGCCCACCCCCCAGCCCACCCCTGAGCCCTCGGTGACGGTCGAGCCGTCGCCGACGGTGAGCCCCGCCGAGAGCGCCACACCGGAGCCCTCGGTCACGGAGAAGCCGCGACGGACCCCGCCGCCTTCTCCGACCCCCACTCCATCGCCGTGAACGCAGGGCGCGCAGTGCGCGCCTGGCGACTCCCGGAACACTGAGTCACCAAGAGGTAAAGGAAGAGCGCTCGGCCGGAATGGGAGGTGACGGAACCGGCCCGAGGTGATCCCGAGAGGAAGGGATCAGGTCCACCAAGGCGACTGACAGCCCATATGTCAGCACTAGGAGGAAACTCACTTGAGTAACGGGTTCAAGAAGGCTGTAGGCCTGCTGGTGAGCGCGAGCTTGCTCGCGTCTCTCGCGGCCACCGCTTTCGCGGGCACCGCTGCGGCTGCGATCACGCCCAACGGCGTGACGCAGAACGTGCCCGGCAACGCGGCGTACACGCCGCTTGCCACCAACCCCACCATCGTCCTCGATGGCATCGACGACATCCTGGCCCCGTACACCGGCGCCAACCTCCGGATCGTCGTCGGCAATGGCTTCCAGCTCAATCCCGACTCGATGATCACCGTCTCCCGGGACTCCGGCCCGCTGACCTTCGGCGACAGCCTCCCGGGCTCCGTGAGCATCCACGTCTGGGCTGACGCCACCGGCAATTACTTCGACGTGCCGATCGCGCACAGCTCCGGCGACCTCTTCACGATCCCCTCGCCCACCACGGTCACCTTCCAGGGGATCCAGGTCCGCCAGAGCGGCCCGTCGCTCGGCGACACGGCCACGATCGACCACAACTCGACCAACCCGGGCGATGCGGTCGCGGCTCCGTTCACGCTCGCGACGCTCACCGGCACCGTCGGCGACAGCACCTTCCACATCGACGTCAACCCGTCGAGCTATTCGGCCGACGCGGTCGACCCGCAGGCCGTCGCCACCGCGGTCAGTGACAACACTGACTGGGCGGGCAACCCCGGCGCGGCTCCGGTCACCCAGGTCACCTCCTGGACCACCGAGTGCGGCACCATCGTCGCCACCGGCAACATGACCGCCGACATCTCCGGCTGCCACACCGCGGGCACGTGGGACGTCAGCGCGACGTCCGTCCTCCCGGTCGCCGGCTACGTCGGCGTCGGCAGCTTCACGGTCTACCCGGGCGTCCTTGCCGTCGTCAAGAACGGCATCTATGACGGCTCCGGCGACCGCGACGACTTCAGCAACTACCTCACCTCCGGCAACATCCCGGTCGGCGAGACGCGCCAGTTCGTCGCGTTCGAGTTCGACGCGTGGGGCAACTTCCTCTGCCGCACCGCGGACAACGGCGACCGCTCCGGCTGCTTCGGCGAGTGGAGCGACACCCCGCATCCGGGCGCCGCTGAGATCAACTACACGGGCCTCCTGAGCGCGCAACCGCCAGGGCCGCGTGGACTGCCGTCGTCTACACCGTCGGCGGGACCCTCTCCGGCGCGTCCGGCCCGTGGAACATCGTCGCGGGCCCGACCAACTGACTGGCTCGGCACCGCGAACCTCCTGTCCAGCACGCAGGCTGCGCCGATCGTCCGCGCGGGCCCCTACGGCACGACCACCGCTTCCTACTCCTACTCGGAGCCGGAGTGGCTGTGGCCCACGTGGAACCTCCCGCACATCAACGGCGCCCTCCTGTTCCCCGGGAGCGGCTTCATCTGGACGATCGACATCGCCGACCAGCAGGGCAACCGCCGCGTCCACTTCGACACCAGCTCCGTCACCGTTGACGGGCCGGCGTCCCTGGACCTCAGCGCTTCGTTCCTCAACGACTACACCCTCCAGGTGGTCGGCGGGCTCCAGCAACCCGCTCCAGATCGAGCAGCTCTCGGTCACCGGCCTGAAGGTCAAGGCCGACGCGAACGCCGCCCTCGGCCCGATCATGACGTCCTACGGCCTCGACACCAGCCAGTTCACCTTCGGTGGGAACGGCGTCGTCACCTACGGCCGGCTCTCCGACGCTGAGGCCGTCGGCGTCGACCTCGATCGGCGTCAACAACTTCTACGCCCCGTTCGACATCACGTCGTCCATCACGGGCGGCCCGCTCCACTTCACGGACGACACGGCCTTCGGAAGCGTGCTCAAGCCACGCGAGCACCGAGACCGTGAACATCATCGCCGCGACCGGCATGGTCCTGGACTTCCAGACGCTCACGACGACCGCGCACGACCAAGGCCCACGCGGCCAACACCTGGGTCTGGCAGGAGCTCTACGGCCCGTACTCGTGCGAGCAGGTCCTCCCGAACCCGGCCGGCATCCACAACTACGGTCGCTGCCTGCTTCCGAGCATCGGCACCGTCGTTGACTCGCTCAAGCTCACCGCCGACACGGCGATGGTCCAGCGTGGCCTGCCGAACCGGCTTCCGTTCGGCCAGCTCCACCTCGACGAGCGCACCACCGGCGCCGAGGGCAACGGCACGTCCGCTGGCCTTCTCGCCGCCGGCACGGTGATCTCGCTCAGCCTCCCGGCTGACTCCGGCGTCGTCTTCAGCGAGCCGCCGACCGCCCAGGTCACCTGGACGAAGGCTGCCGCGATCGGCGACATCGATGCGCGCGATACGCAGTTCGGCTGCGCGGGCGGCTACATCCCCGCCGGCACGCTGTTCATCCCGATCTGCCGCGACGTCTTCCGGACCTACGTAGCCCACCAGCTTCGCGCGTGGGACTACATGACCGCCAGCTTCGGCCCGACGGGCTCGGCTCCGCGGCAACCTGTTCATCAACACCGACGACCCGTGGACCTTCGAGAACCGCAAGGCCGTCGTCCCCACGGACAACACCGGGGCCACCGTCTCCCCGTCCACGTGGCATGAGCACGGCGGCGAAGCGTTCGCCTGGCTCGGCCAGGACGTCTACGGCGCCTCCGTGCTCGACCTCGGATCCCAGCAGGCGCCGCTCACCCTGTACAACCCGAACGGGTCCGCCTATCCGACTCTCGTCGACCCGCTCGCGTACAACACCAACACCTACGTTGCTGACCTCTCGGCGGACCGCCTCACGGCGTCCTTCAAGGTCCGCACCGCCGACGTTGGCTGGGTGACCTCCCGCATCAACATCGACGGCTTCATCGACGTCTCCGCCTCGGCCACGGCCGGGAACGCCGTCGACATCACCGTCGCCACCTCTGCCTCGTCGGCCGCCAACAAGGCTGCCGCCGACTCCACCATCCCCGTCATCGGCTCGCCGGTCACGGTCGGGTACGTGAACAACACCGTCGACGGCACGGCGCAGTCGGTCCCGAGCGTCATCATCGGCGCGAACGACCAGGCCACCGGCACCGTCGTCATCCGCGAGGCCACGTCGGGCATGCTCGGCGCCGGCGTCCTCACCAACGTCCTCCGCGTCTGCTACGTGTCCAACACGGGCAAGGCCGAGGTCTTCACGCGGGCCCCGTGGCTCGTCGTGACCAACGGCGACCTCAAGCTCCGCGCGAACAGCGACCCGTCGGTCCCGTCGGGTGCGGCCACTCCTGGCACCGGCGTCCGTGGCTACATCGGCGCCGGCGGCACGAGCTGCGCGCAGTGGATCGTCAGCAACTACTCGACGACCGCGTCGACCCTCGAGATCCGTGGCTCCGCCTCTGACGGCACGATGCTCGCCTCGGGCCCGAACAACGGCCCGCACGTGAACGTCGACGCCCAGCAGAAGCCGGGCCCGGTCACCCTTTCCCTCTGGCAGATGCCGCTCGACTGGTTCAACTTCGGGTCCATCCCGGCGTCCCTGACCCAGTTCGACCTCGTCCAGAACGCGGTCCGCGTCTACGGCGCCAACGTCGCCGTCGCCGCGGTCAGCCAGCCCGAGCTCAAGAAGGGTGCCCTCAACCAGCCGGCCGGTGATGTCACCATCACCGAGTCCGCCACCTTCCAGCTCGGCAACTACAGCTGGTGGCTCGGCGGCGTCCAGCAGGCGATCTGGTTCCAGATCGTCCCGAACAACAGCCGCGACGCCCTGCCGTCGGTGTACTTCAACACCGATCGCGTGGTGCCGGTCGTCAGCACGAACAGCTCCGAGAGCGGGCTCATCGCCCACTTCGGCCGCTGGTTCGGCAACACGACCTTCAGCGTGGTCACCGACCAGCGCGCATTCGTCCCGGTGGCGGGCGCCTGGGTCCCCGGCAAGATCACGGTGAGCGGTCTCCAGTACTCCGTCACCAACGACGCGGCCCTCGGCCCCGTCCAGCTCCAGGTCTGCTCCACGGGCTCCATGTCCGTCAGCAGCCCGTCCGACTTCTCGGTTTGCCCGGGCGTCCAGACGGCTCCGTACGTCAACTGGTCGGCTGAGAACCCGGCGAACTTCAACCAGACCGTCAGCAACGCCAAGGTCGTGGAGCAGTCCGCGATCCTCGGCGCCATCGCCCCCGGCGTGGCTGGCCCTGGCAGCAACAAGTGGCGCTTCAACACCGTCATGGTGCAGAAGGGCAAGTACATCACCCTCCGTCTCCAGGCCGTGAAGGGCGCCGTCGTCGGCGACCGGATCGAGATCTGGGGCCGCGCGGGCAAGACCGGCACGTGGAAGAAGCTCACGACCCGCCTCGTCGGCGCTAACGGCTACATCTTCTACTTCAAGAAGATCAGCGGTTACACCGAGTTCCAGGCGCTCTTCGCGGGCTCCGACACGGCGGCCGCCTCCTACGCGGTCCCGCGGTACTACCGCGCGACCGTCGGGACGGCCCAGCAGGTCGCCAAGTGGAACAAGACGCACGCGAACTGATCTGAACTGACCCGCTTCCGGGGCCGAGCGATCGGCCCCGGGACCGGAGACTCAGGTGAAGGGCCGCCGGCATCGCCGGCGGCCCTTCCGATTCCCGCGCCGGATGCCGCGCTCCGCCGGAGGTCCACCGACCCTCGGCCGGGACCGCGGAAGCGGAACCGCAGGAGGCCGCCACGCGTCAACGGGGCACCGGGACAGGCGTTGGACGGTTCCCGGCGTCCGTGCGACCATTCCTCAGGTGTCGCGGCCGCGCCCCGAACTCCCGGCCGCCCGTCAGCAGGCACTCACCGATGACCACCCGCATGCCCCGGAACCCGCGCGCCGCCACGATCGCGGCCGCCTCCGCTGCGACGCTTCTCGCCGCACTCCTGCTCGCCGGCCCCGCCGCCCTCACGGCGAGCGCAGGCACGTCGGTCCTCGCCGGTCCCACGCTGACGGTCGCGCGCGGCACCACGTCCGCGCAGAGCTCCGGCTGGACCTTCTCGGAGTCCTACCCCGGGGAGTTCCCGCTCGGCGGCTTCACGCTCCTCATCACGATCCGGCCGTACTCCGGCGCCATCGACGGGATCTCGTTCGACCAGGCGAGCGCTCCGGTCTTCGAAGGCCCGTCCTCCCTCAACGGCTCGGCCCACTTCGACGGCCCGCGGACCCTCAGGGTCGAGATCGAGACCACGAACCCCGGCCAGTTCGAGTCGTTCTCCGTGACCGGGCTCCGTCTTCGCGCGAGCGAGACGTGCGGCCTCGGGCCGGTCGTCGCCCTGTATACGAACCCGGGCTTCGACGGCAACTTCGGCCCGCTGCCGTCCATCGCGAGCGCCGGCGGCGCGACCGCGACCCCCACGCCCACCCCCACGCGCTCGCCGTCGCCCACGAGCTCGCCGTCGCCCACCGCGACACCGCCGCACGTCGTCGTCACGACCGCTGCTGCGCGTGTCGCCGCCGGACGGCCGGGCGCGTACACGACGCCGTTCCGCACCACCGTCGTCGTCGCGCAGGGGTCGCGCGTGACCGTCCGCGCGACTGTGCGGCCGATCGATGCGGGGCGGAGCGTCTCTCTCTACCGCCGGTACGGCACGAGCGGCACGTGGCGTCTCATCACGACGGTGCGGCTGGACGCGTCCGGGACCTCGACAGTGGTCACACGCGTGGCCCTCCCGTCGACCTGGCACGGCCCGCGGCAGGTCCAGTTCCGCTGGTTCCTCGCGGCGACCGGCTCCGCAACGGCGGCCTGGAGCGACGTAGCCCGAGTCGCCGTTCGGTGACGAGCCTTCTCGGCCGCGTCGTCGGCCCGATCGTCGCGCTCGCGCTCGCGGCGGCCGTCCTGCCGGGCCCCGCGGTCGCGGCGACGCCGCCGGAGTCGGACATCCCGGGGATCCCCCTCACCGGCCCCACGGTGACCGGGAACCTGGGTGGTCCCATCTACGATGTCGTGTACTCGGTGTTCGTGCCTGCCGGCAACGTCCTCCTCGCATCCCTCACCGGGTCGCCGGGGACCGACTTCGACCTGTACCTCTTCGACTCGACGGCGACGTCGGTCCTGACGTCCACGCCCGTGGCCAAGTCGCAGAGCGACGCGAGCTCGGAATCGATCAGCTACCCCAGCCGTGCGGGCGGCATCTACTACCTGGACCTCAACGGCGCGTCCGACGTCGAGGGCACGTACCAGCTGACCGTGACGACCCAGCGCGACGCAGTGGCGCCGACGGTCGCGCTCCGCATCCAGGGTGGCGCCGAGTACATCTCCGACCCGGTCGTCACGCTGACGGTCGTGGCGCAGGACCTCCTGTCGGGAGTGGACGCGATGTCGTTCTCGACCGACGGGTCCACGTGGCTGCCGTGGCAGCCCTACGCGCCCACGACCCTGTGGACTTTCCCTGCGGGCGATGGCGTGAAGCGCCTGTGGGTCCGCGTCCGCGACCGCGCGGGCAACGTGTCCGCGAGTGCCGACGCGAGCACGATCCTCGACACCGTCGCGCCGACAGTCGTCGCGGTCTCGCCTCCGAACGGCGGGGCCAGCGACTCGCTCACCCCCACCGTCCGCGTGACGTTCTCCAAGGCCATGGCGCCCGTCTGGTGGACCAGCGGCGGGCTCTCCGTTGAGCCCCGTCGGCGGCGGGCCGAGCGTCCCGGGCACGTACACGTACGACAACCAGACGCGGACCGGCGCGTACACCCCGACGGTCCCGCTCGTGGCCGGCACCGTGTACGACGCGCAGATCGGCACGCTGTACGACGTCGCCGGCAACCCCATCACGCCCTATCCCACGTGGTCGTTCACGGCGAAGGCCGGGGTGCCGTTGAAGCTGACGGTCTCCCCGACGGCCATCACGAACGGCGCCTCCGCGGTCGTCGCGGGCTCGGCCATGATGGCCGACCCATCGGCGATCGAGATCCAGGCCCGCGCCGCGGACGCGACCACGTGGACGACGATCGCGTCGCAGTTCCCGGACGGGACGGGTTCGGTCCGTCTGCCGGTCGCGCCGCCCGTGACGCACGGCCTACCGGCTCCACGTCACCGGGTCCGCGACCACCGCGGACTCGTCGAGCCCCATCGTCAAGCTTCCCGTCCGCACGCGGATCACGCTCGCCGGCCTCACGCCGGGCACGACGACCGTGCGGGCCGGGAAGGTCCAGAAGCTCCTCGCCCAGCTCAGGCCGGCGACGCGCGGCGTCGCCGTCACGTTCCGCATGTACCGATGGGACGCGACGAGGAAGGTCTGGAAGCTCTTCGTCTCCACCACCCGAGCGTCCAACGCCGACGGCCTCGCGACGTGGACGTGGACCCACCGCCCCGGGCGCTGGTACCTCCGCGTCACGTGCGCCGCCACCGCGACGAACGCGGCGGGGACATCGGCCGTCTACCAGTGGAAGGTGTCGTGACGTCCCGCATCCGGACCCTCGCATCCGCTGCCGCCCTCGCGGCGCTCCTCGCACTCCCCGCGCTGCCCGCGCCGACCCTCGCGGCCGGCCCGGTCCGTGCCGACGACGGCCCCCGCCCCGGCACGACGTCCGTGCCCGTCGCTCCCGGTGCGTCCACCCTCGGCGGCCCTGCCTCCTCCGTGGGCGTCCAGCGGGCCACACGGCGCGTCGTCGTGGACCTCGCCCCCGGCGTCTCCCCCGCGGATGCGGCCGCATCGCTCGAGCGGGCGGGCTACACGGTCGTCGGCAGGCTCGACCGGATCGGCGCCCTCGTGGTGGACGCCGGCTCCGCCGCGGCTCGCGACGGCGTGCTCGCCCGGCTCGCGGGCGATCCGCGCTTCGCCTCCGTCGAGCCCGCGCACGTCTACCGCGCCAGCGCCGACCCGAACGACCCCATGCTCGGGACGGAGTGGTGGCTGACCGCGATCGATGTCCGGCCCTGGTGGGACTGGCCCGCTCCCGCGACGCCCGTGACGATCGCGATCGTGGACACGGGCGTCGACCTCACCCAGCCGGACCTCGCGCCCCTCATCGTCCCGGGGAAGAACTTCGTGACCTCGGGCGCGCCGCCCCAGGACGACTCCACGATCGGCCACGGGACGCACGTCGCCGGGATCGCCGCCGCTGAGACGAACGACGGGATCGGGATGGCGGGGGTCGCCGCCGGGGCCCGGATCCTCCCCGTGAAGGTCCTCGACGCAGACGGCTACGCGAGCGACGACACGGTCGCCGCGGGGATCACGTGGGCGGCCGACCAGGGCGCCCGTGTCGTGAACCTGAGCATGGAGGGCGGGATGGACGACCCCTGCCCGACCGTCATGACGGACGCCGTCGCCTACGCGCGTTCGAAGGGCGCGGTGGTCGTCGCCTCGTCCGGCAACCACGCATCCGCCGTCACCTGCCCCGCACGGATCCCCGGCGTCCTCGCCGTGGGCGCCGTCGACGAGAGCCTCACGATCTGGGGCAAGTCCAACCGTGGCCCGCAGCTCTCCCTCGTCGCGCCGGGCGTGGCCATCAAGTCCACCCTTCCCACCGCGATGGGGAGCTACGGCCAGCTCACGGGCACCTCCATGGCCGCCCCGATGGTCTCGGGCGCCGCGGCGATCCTCGCGATGGCCGCCCCGGGCCTCGGCGAGGAGGCGATCCGGAAGGCGCTCACGTCCACGGCGCGCGACCTGGGCTTCGACGGCTTCGACTCGACATACGGCGCCGGCCTGGTGGACGTCGGCAAGGCGCTCCAGGCGGCCGCTCAGCCGGTCTCGGGCGTCGCCGCGACCCCGGGCGTGCTCGTGCTGGACGGCGCAGAGTGCCGCTGCGTCCGCGACCCTCTCCTTCAACGTCGTCGTGCCCGTGGACGTCACCGTCGCGGTCGAGAGCTCCACCGGTGCGGTCGTGCGCCAGCTGGGGACCGGTCCCCTCACGGTCGGCCCCCACGCCTACACCTGGGACGGCCGTGACGATGGCGGGACCCGCGTCCCCGACGGCGACTACCGGTTCGCGATCCGCGGGACCGCCCCCGGCGGGATCCCGGTCGCGGTCACGGTCCCGATCGCCGTCAGCTCGTCGCTCCTCGCGGCGAAGGCGACCCCGGCCGCGATCTCGCCGAACGGAGACGGCCGCGCCGACCGCACGAAGGTCACGTTCACGCTGCGCTCCCCCGCCCGCGTCGTCGTGACCGTGCTCGACGGAGCGGGGCGGACCGTCCGGGTCCTCTCCAGCGGGCAGCGCGCCGCCGGCGCAGCCTCGATCACCTGGGACGGCCGGAAGACCACCTCCGCCTCGTCCGTCGTGCCGGATGGGACCTACGCGATCGCGGTCGCCGCGACGTCCGCCGCGGGCACGCGCACGGTGACGGTCCCGGTCACGGTCAGCGTCCGTGGCGTCGCCGTGGCGTCGATCAAGGCGACGACCGTCTTCCCGGCCGCCGACGGGTATCGCGACACCTCGTCGATCACCTTCACGCAGGGCGGCAGCGCGGTGACGACCGTCTTCGTGTACCCGAAGACGTCGACCACGGCGATCCGCTCGCTCCCGCAGGGCCGCGTGCAGAAGGGCAAGGTCACCACGACGTGGGACGGCCGCGACGCGAAGGGTCGCGCCGTGACCGCCGGCACGTACCGGATCCGCGTGCGCACCGTCGACGCCGCGGGCGTCACCCGCTGGTCCGCCTGGTCGTCCGTGGGCGTCTCGGCGAAGAGGCTGGTGCAGGCGACCTTCACCGCCACTCTCCGCGGCGACGAGCGCGATCCCCGGAGCTTCGGCACATCGCCCTCGCTGACATCCGTGAGCCCGTCCGAGACGCTCGCCGGCGGGCTCGCGCTCCGTTCGGACTCGCCCGACGAGCGCGCCGTCGGCCTGTGGTCCTTCACCCATCCGCTCTGGACCTCGGTCACCTCCGTCCGCGTGACGGTCGAGGCGAGCCGGACGGGGACGGGCGACGCGTCGGTGGGGACGTGGGGCGCGATGTCGATCGACCAGGTCGGCGCGCTCCCGGACGGGTCCAGCACGTCGACGTTCACGTACCCGCCCGAGAAGGCGGACCCGAGGTCCACCTCCTTCGCCGTCGCCATCGAGCAGCTGGGCCCGGGCACCACGGACGTGGGGTCGGTCACGGTGACCATCGTCTATGCGGTGCTCCGGTAAGGGTCGGAACGCCGCGTCCGACCTCGCGGCCGGAGCCCCGGGGAACCACATCCGCACCGCGGTCGTCCTAGGTCCGGCGCGCATCGCGAGCCGGGCTTCGGCCGCCTCCGCGTCTCTCACGGATCCCCGGATGGACGAACGGGCGTACCATTCTCAAGACAGCGCCCGTCTGCGGCGCATGACCACGTCCGCGACCCTCGTCACCCGTGGGGGAGGTAGCACATGACAGGTAACCAGAATCGATCCTCTGGGCGCCGGCGGCTCATCGCCCTCGGGGCATCGGCGGCCCTCCTCGTGGGGCTCTTCGGTTCGCTCCCGGGGACGGCGTCGGCCCTGGTGATCAACAACGTGCAGTTCGTCGTCGAGCCGCCGGCGAACGTCGCCCCGGACGAGAACTTCACGGTCGCCGTCGGCGTGTACAACAACGGGGTCCCCCAGCAGGTCGCGGCGTCCATCACGATCAGCGTCGCCGGTGCCACCTTCGGGTGCGGATCCGGGACCACCGTGACCAGCAATCCGGCCACCGGTATCGCGACGTTCACCAACTGCTCGATCCATAACGTCGGCACCTGGAACATCCTCGCCGATCACGGCGACGGGTGGGGCACCGACCTCTCCTCGGCGGTGACCGTCGCGGGCGGGACGGGCCTGCAGCTCGCCTTCACCACCGATCCGAACGGCGGTGGCGTGAACCAGGTCTGGACGCAGCAGCCGCGCGTCCGCGTCCTCGATGCCCTCTTCAACCCGACCAACGCTGCGGACGGGACCCTCGTCACCCTCGAGATCGCCACCGGTCCCGGCGCCGGGCACCTCATGTGCAACAGCAACTCGGTCACGGTCGTCAACACCTACGCGACGTTCAGCGGGTGCTCGATCGACCTCGCGGGGACGTACACGCTGCGCGCGTGGACCGCTCCGGGCGGGCCCTCCTCGGACACGAGCCTCTCGTTCCAGATCGGCGGCGGCGGTCTCGCCGACCACCTCCGGTTCATCACCTCACCCGAACAACATGGCCTCGGGCGCGCAGCTCTCGCCGTCCCCCGATCGTGCAGGTCGTCGACGCGGCCGGCAACGCGGTCGGTGGTGCGTACCAGGTCAGCCTCAGCCTCACCGCGATGACCGGCTCCGGCAACCTCACCTGCCCGTTCATCGCGACGTGGACGGACTCGATCACCGGCCGGGCGACCATCACCGGCTGCTCGGTGACCGGTTCCGGGACGTTCTTCCTCCAGGCGACCGCGAGCGGTCTGCCCTCCGGCGGCGCGTCCTCGACCTTCACCGTCGGCGGGTCCTCGAACCAGGTCGTCTTCCAGACGCAGCCCCTCGGCGCGAACATCGGCGGCACCACGCCCACCGGCCAGGTCGGGGTCGCGTGGTCCACGCAGCCGGTCGTGGCGATCAAGGACCAGTTCGGCAACACCGCCACCTCCGACAACTCCACCCGCGTGCGCCTCACGATCACGCCCGGCACGCCGACCACCGGCGGCCCCGGCACGCTGACGTGCACGTCCAACGAGGTCACCGTCATCGGCGGCCTCGCGTACTTCCAGGGCTGCTCGATCAACACGGCCGGGACCGGCTACCAGGTGACCGCGACCGTCACGTCGTCGCCGCTCGGCATCGTCCCGGTCGGCTCCAGTCGCACGAGCCTCGCGTTCAACATCTCCTCGGTCTCCCAGCTCGCGTTCACGACGCAGCCTCTCGGCGCGTACACGGGGAACATCCCGAACGGCTCCGCCGGCGTCGCGTGGACCACGCAGCCGGTCGTCTCCGTCCGGACCATCACCGGAACCGTCATCACGTCGGACAGCACGACCCGCGTCCAGCTCTCCATCACCCCTGGGACGCCGGTCACCGGTGGCCCCGGCACGCTCTCGTGCACGAGCGGGACGGCGATGACCGTCACGTCGGGCAGCGCAGCGTTCCAGGGCTGCTCGATCAACGCGACCGGCACGCTGTACCAGCTGCGCGCGACGGTCATCTCGTCCACGACCGTCCCGGTCGGCACGTTCGTGGACAGCCTGCCGTTCAGCCTCACGATGGCCGCGGCGAGCATCAGCCTCACCACGTATCCGTCCGTGGTCACGTGGGGTGACCCGTTCACCGCCACGATCCAGTTCACGGGCGGCGGCAACCACGCCTACACGCTCCAGCGCCTCGCGCAGACCGACAACGGCTGGCAGAACATCATGTCGGGCACGACCGACAGCACCGGCCGCGCGGTCGTCCAGTACGAGCCGCGGTTCAACGGCCAGTACAAGGTGGTCTTCAACGGCGACTCGACGCTCGGCGCCGGGACGTCCAACCTCCGCACCGTCAATGTCCGCAACCTCGTGCTGCTCCGGCCGACCTGGAGCGGCGTGAAGACCGTGAGCGTCGGCTACACCCAGACGTACGAGGCGACGGCCCGCCCGGTCCCGTCCGGCGGCCTGCCGGGCGGCGTGGCGCGCGTCGAGTTCGTGTTCTTCCGCCTGACCGGCGGCCAGTGGGTGAAGGTCAAGAGTGTCGTCGTCCCGCTCAACTCGGAGGGCGTCGGCACCCTGAAGTACACCTGGAACAGCGCCGGGGCCTGGTACATCCGCGCGAGGACGCTCGCGAACCCGTACAACTACGTCGGGACGTCCACCCTCCAGCGGATCAACGTCCAGTAGCGAGACCTCCCCGGCCCGGATCACGGGCCTCGCAGGGTCACCACTGCCGAGGGGGCGGGCCGCACGGCCCGCCCCCTCGGCACGTCCCGGGCCGCGAGCCGCACCCCGTGCCGACCGACCGGCCGCCCCTACGACGTTCGGCGCAGGACCATCGGTACTTCGGCGTCCTGCCGCCCTGTTGCCAGCCCCATCTACCCTGATGTCCGGCGGCCCGGCCGCGGCGTGAGCATCGTGCCCGCCGCACCGCCGCGTGGCCACGTCGACTCGCCCCCCTGAAGGAGGTCTGCATGGGTCTCAGTGCCCTGGAACCGCGGCGCGGCGCCGCACGCCTGGTCGCGTCGCTCGCGGCCGTCGCGCTCCTCACGTCGGTGGTGGCCGTCTCCGGCCTGGGCGTCGGCCGCGCCGCAGCGTTCGGCGAGGTGAGTGCGGACTTCTCCACGCAACCGCTCGGCGCGAACATCGGCGGCCCGGAGGCCACCGGCAAGCCGGGGATCCCGTGGAGCGTCCAGCCTGTCGTCTCCCTCTACGGCGACTGGAACCCGACCCTCACGTACACCGTGGACCTGCAGATCGACCCGTCCTCCCCCGACGGCGGTGGCCCCGGGTGGCTGTCCTGCTCGAGCGGGACCGCGGTCACGATGATCGGCGGCGAGGCGCGGTTCCGCGGGTGCAGCATCGACACCCCCGGCCAGGCGTACCGCCTCCTCGCGGTCGTCACCCCGTATGACCCCGACATGGGGCCCGCCCAGCCGTACACGGCGACGAGCCTTCCGTTCACCATCTCCGGCGGTGGGCCCGGCCCGACGCCCGGCGCGTCCGGCATCAGCTTCACGACGCAGCCGCTCGGCGCGAACCTCGGCGGCGGGACCCCGTCCGCCGCGTCCGGCAAGACCTGGTCCGTCCAGCCCGTCGTCTCCGTCGTCGACAGCTTCGGCAATGTCGTCTCGGGCGACAACTCCACGTACATCCAGCTCGCGATCGCGCCCGGCTCGCCGCAGACCGGCGGACCCGGCACCCTCAACTGCACTTCGAGCGGCAACTCGCTCCGCGTGCACAACGGCGTCGCCCGATTCTCCGGGTGCTCGATCACGACGGCCGGCCAGTACTACCAGCTGGTCGCGACGACCTACTCCACCGGCTCCACGCAGATGCTGACGGACATCAGCCTCGGCTTCAA
This sequence comes from uncultured Chloroflexia bacterium, assembly GCA_963844945.1. GTDB lineage: Bacteria > Chloroflexota > Limnocylindria > Limnocylindrales > CSP1-4 > CAIYQJ01. The sequence continues at coordinate 74,825 of CAWJQZ010000048.1, read as the reverse complement.
CATCACGGCCTCCGGCGCGTCGCGCGTCAAGTTCACGACGCAGCCGCTCGGCGCGAACCTCGGCGGGACCACACCGTCGGCGCCGTCCGGCACACCGTGGAGCATCCAGCCGGTCGTGTCCGTCGTGGATGCGAACGGCCGCACCGTCACCACCGACTACAGCACGTACGTCACGCTGAGCATCGACGACTCGTCGGTCGCGAGCGGCGGCCAGCTGTACTGCTCCGGCGGCAACCAGGTCCAGGTCTGGGGCGGTGTCGCGGCGTTCAGCGGCTGCCAGATCGTGGGCGCCGGCAACGGCTACATCCTCCGCGCGACCGGGCAGACGCCGACGGGCAACGTGCTCTACGACCTCAGCCTGCCGTTCAACATCACGGCGAACGCGTCGGCGCTCGAGCTCTTCCCGTCCACCTTCGCCGTCAACACGGGCGGCTCCTTCACCCTGAGCGCGACGCTCTCCGGGAGCGGCGTCTCCGGCCAGACGATCACCTTCCAGCGGCAGGGTGCATCCGACGCCGGCTGGGTGAACATCGGCTCGTCCGTGACCAATGCGTCGGGGATCGCGTCGCTCACGGTCTCGGCGAAGTACACGGCCCAGTACCGGGCCACCTTCGCGGGCAGCGGCTCGCTGCAGGCCGCGACGAGCTCGCCGGACACCGTCGCGGTCAAGTCGTCCGTCACCCTCACGCCGGCCACGTCGTCGGTGAAGAAGGGGATGACGATCAAGTACGCGGCGAAGGTGAAGCCGGCACCGCTCTCGTCCGCGACCGTCCGCTTCCAGATCACCCGCTGGGACGGTTCCGACTGGGTCTACTTCACCCAGAAGACCGTCCGCATGAACGCCTCCGGCGTCGCCACGCTGTCGTGGAAGTGGTCGACGACGGGCAAGTGGCGCATCGTCGCCATCGCCCCGGGGACCCCCTACTACACGCAGGGGACCTCCCGGACGATCACCGTCACCGTCAAGTAGCCACCTGAAGGCACGGACGCCCGGGCCGCGAGGCCCGGGCGTCCGTGCGGTCCCGGGCCGCTCGCGCATGCCCGGGCGCGCGCGCCGGCCGGAGAAGCACTCCGGATCACGGTCGTCCCGGGCCGTTCCGTTCGGGACGGGCAGCCTGTATGCTCGGCGCGCAGAGGGCCTGAAGGCCGAGGGGGAGTCGGCGGACACGCCGACATCGAGGATCACCAGGGGAGGGAAAGATGTCCGAGTCCGCCCGCGCACCGCGCAGGGCTTCCCGTCGGGCGATCGCCGCGGCGCTGTCCGCGGCGATCATGGCGTCCGCGTTCGTGCTGGCCCCGGCGGCCAGCGTGGCGGCGTACGACGGCGGCGGCGACACGTACGTCTACTTCAGCACGCAGCCGCTCGGCGCGAGCTGGGGCTACACGCCCACCGGCCAGTCGGGCGTCGCGTGGAGCATCCAGCCCGTCGTGAGCATCGAGGGCTATCCCGCCGACGCCACCTACAACTACACCGCGACGCTCTCGGTCTCCGGCGGCGGGTCCGGCTCGCTCTCCTGCTCCGGGGGCACCACCGTGCAGATGAACGGCTCGGACGCGTACTTCCGCGGGTGCTCGATCGAGCTCGCCCGGCCAGGGCTACACGCTCACCGCCACCGTCTTCGGGACGACGGACATGGGGATGATCCTCCCGCCGATGACGGCGACGAGCCTCCCGTTCAACATCGCCGGCGGCGGACCCGCAGCCCGGCTCCCAGACGCTGCAGTTCACCACGCAGCCCCTCGGCGCGAACCTGGGCGGTGGCCGCCCGAGCGCCCAGGCCGGCCGCGTCTGGTCGATCCAGCCGGTCGTCGCCCTCGTCGACCAGTACGGCCGCCCCGTCGACAACGACAGCATGGTGGTCCAGCTCTCGATCTCGAGCGGCACGCCTCAGAGCGGCGGGCCCGGGCGGCTGACCTGCTCCGGCGGCACCGCCACGACGCTCCAGAACGGCGTCGCGTACTTCAGCGGCTGCTCGATCGACACGCCGGGCACCGCCTACCAGCTGACGGCCTCGACCGTGAGCTGGGGCTCCACGCAGATCCTCTACGACCAGAGCCTCCCGTTCGACATCACCGGCGGCAACTACGCGTCGCAGGTGATCTTCAACACGCAGCCGATGGGCGCGACGAACGGCGGCGATCGTCCCGTCGACGCCGACCGGCACGCCGTGGACGATCCAGCCGTCGGTCGCGCTGCTCAACTCGGCCGGCCGCATCATGACGACCGACTACACGTCGATCGTCTCGCTCTCGATCGCGCCCGGCTCGCCGTCCGGCACCCTGTACTGCTCGACCGGCACGTCGGTCCAGGTGGCTGCGGGGATCGCCTACTTCCAGGGCTGCCAGATCGTGGGCACCGGGATCAACTACCGGCTCAACGCGTACGCGCAGACGGCCTCCGGCCAGATCGGGCCGGCACTCAGCCTGCCGTTCACGATCACCGCCGCGCCCTCCGGCCTGCAGCTGCAGTCGTCCGCCTACGAGGTGAAGCCCGGCACGTCGATGACGTTCACGGCCACCCTCTCCGGCAACGGCAGCGGCGGCCAGACGATCATCTTCGAGGGCACCAACGCGTACAACCCGCAGTGGACGCAGTTCGGCACGGCCGTGACGAACTCTGCCGGCGTGGCGACCCTGACCCCGGCCAAGGGGATCCAGTACAGCGCGACGGTGCGCGCCCGCTTCGGCGGCAACGGCTCGCTCGCGCCCGCGACGAGCACCTCCGACGTGATCGGCGTGACGGCCCAGCTCACGATCAAGCCCGGCGGCACGAACAACGTGAAGAAGGGCTCGTCGGTCACCTACACGGCGACCCTCACGCCCGATCCGGGCCCGGGCCAGAAGGTCCAGTTCCTGATCTACAAGTGGGACGGCAGCGCCTGGGTCTACAACAACCAGCGGACCTACTTCACCGACCAGAACTCGCAGGTGAAGCTCACGTGGAAGTGGTCGGACCGCCGGCAAGTGGTACGTCCGCGCGTATGCCTGGGCGAACCAGTACTACACCGACGGGTACTCGCCGACCTCGGTCGTCAACGTCAAGTAGCCGTCGCCGGCCGGGCGGCTCCGCCGCCCGCGCCGCCGCACAGACACCGTTCCGCGAGGGGCGGGGCCGCGAGGCCCCGCCCCTCGCGGCGTCTCGCGGCTCGCCGACCGGACGGGCCCGGTCGGGGAGCTGGTGCGGATCGACCGGCACGCGCCCATCGTGCGGCGCCGACCGGCCCGGCCGGCTCAGGCCGACCCGGTGACGCTCGCGACGACGAGGATGAGCGACATGCCCACCAGCAGTGCGGTGATGATCCAGCCGATGGCGTTCACGATGCGTCCGTTCGCCAGGTCGCCCATGATCCGCCGGTCCCGCGCCAGGAGCATGACGAAGACGAGGATGAACGGGAGGAGGATCCCGTTGAGCACCTGCGCGAGGAACATCACCGTGATGAGCGGCAGCCCGGGGATCAGGACGAAGATCGCCGAGAAGCCGATGATGAAGGCGAGGATCCCGTAGAACGCGGGTGCCTCGCGCCATCGGTGGTCGACGCCCGACTCCCACCCGAACGCCTCCGTCGCCGTGTACGCGCTCGAGAGAGGGACCACGCCGAGGCCGAGCAGCGATGCCGCGAGCAGGCCGAGGCCGAAGATGACCGTCGCCGCCGGTCCGACCAGGGGCCCCAGCGCCTCGGCTGCCTGCCCGGCGTCCGTGATGTTCGTGATGCCGTTCTCGTAGAGGGTGGCGGCGCACGCGACGACGATGAACGCGGCGACCACGTTCGTGATGAGGGTCCCGATCCCGACGTCCACGCGCTCCGCGGCCATCTCGTCCGGCCCGAGGCGCTTGTCCACGACGTAGGCCTGGATGAACGCCTGGCCCCACGGCGTGATGGTCGTGCCGACCGTGCCGACGACGGCGAGCCAGTAGGCGCCCGAGGTCTGGAGCTGCGGCACGACGAGCGAGTGGAGCGCGAGCGACCAGTCCGGGTGGGCGAGGTACGCGGAGATGGCGTACGCGACGGAGATCGCGACGCCGACCGCGACGAAGAAGTACTGCACCTTCCCGTAGCTGCCGCGGCTGATGAGGAGGATGACCGCGACCGCGGCGAGGATGGTCGCGATGGGGAGCGGGACCCCGAACAGGCCGAGAGCGGTCCCGATCCCGGCGAACTCGCTGATGATCGATCCCTGGTTCGCGATCAGCATGAGGATCGCGGCGAACGACGCCCAGCGGACGCCGAACCGCTCGCGGACGAGGCCGGTGAGCCCCTGCCCGGTCGCGATCCCCATCCGGGCCCCCATCTCCTGCGTGAAGAACAGGGCGATCTGGCTCGCGAGGAGCACCCAGAGGAGCGCGTAGCCGAACCGGGCGCCGGCGAGCGAGTAGGTCGTGATGCCGCCGGCATCGTTGTCCGCGAAGCCCGCGACGATCCCCGGGCCGAGGACCGCGAGCGACGCGGCGAACCGCAGCCGCCACTTCGGGATCGCGACCGGGCGCCGGACGGCGACGCGGCGGGGCCTGCGCGGCCCGATCGCCGCGGGGGCCGCCGGCGCGGTCTCGACGACCTCCGCCGGCGACTCGCGCCGCGACGTCACCGGCCGGCCTCGCTGCGGGCGAAGATCTTCGGGATGCGCTTCTTCCAGGCGGTCGGCAGCACGGTGTCGATCGCGTCGTCGACCGTCACGATCCCCTGGAGGACCCCGTCCGCGTCGACGACGGGGACCGCGAGCAGGTTGTAGCGCGCGACGACGTGCGCGACCTCCTCCTGGTCGGCCGTGACGTCCACGGCGACGGGCTCGTCGTGCATCACCTCGCGGATCGGCTCGGACGGCTGCGCGACGATGAGGTCGCGCAGCGAGAGCACGCCCACGAGGCGCTCCGCGTCGTCGGTGACGTAGACGTAGTAGATCGTCTCCGCCTCGGGCTCGAGCTCGCGCAGGCGGTCGATCGTCTGCGCCGCCGTCAGGCGTGTCGGCGACCGCGACGTACTCGGTCGTCATGATCCCGCCCGCCGAATCCTCCGCGTAGCCGAGCAGCTCGCGGACCTCGGCCTCCTCGTCCTCCTCCATGAGGGCGAGGATCTCCTCGCGGCTCTCGTCGGAGAGGTCGGCGACGAGGTCGGCCGCGTCGTCCGGGCTCATCTCCTCGAGGACGTCCGCGGCGCGCTCGGGCTCGAGGTCCTCCAGGACGTCGACCTGCGCGTCGGGCTCCATCTCCTCGATCGCGTCCGCGACGGCCTCGTCGTCGAGGGTCGCGAGGACGCCGCGCCCGGTCCCGCGGCGTGAGCTGCTCGAGGATGTCCGCGAGGTCGGCCGGATGCAGCTCCGCGAGGCCCTTGTGCGGGACCTTGAGGCGCACGCCGGCGATCGTGGACTCCACCGGGTCCACGTCCTCCCAGTCGATGTACTTCTCCTGGACGGGAAGCCGGAGGTTGCGCGCGACCGTCCTGAACGGCCCCTCGATCCCGAGGCGGCGGAGGAGCCCGGACGCGCCGACGTCCACCGCCACGAGCCGGACCGAGCCCTCCACCTCGTCCAGGCGGAGGTCGTTGACGCGGACGACCTTCCGGCCGTCGATGTCCACGATCTGCTTGTCCAGGAGGTCCTGCTTGAGGAGGATCTCGTTGGGGCGCTGGCGGAACTTGCCGATGTCGATCGTCGCGGTGCGCAGGCGCGCGCCGGCCTCGTCGAACCCGGCGACCGATGCCCAGGGCAGGAAGATCTCGCGCCGTCCGGTCTTCACGACGAGGCCGGTCACGGGCGGATAGGAATCGCCGATCGCCACGATGAGGTCGTGGACGGTCCCGATCGACTCGCCGTTCCGGTCGAGGACCGGGCGGCCGATGGCCCTGGACAGGTAGATCATGTGCCACCTCGCGGGCGGGTCCGCCGCCCGGTGCGAGATGGCGCGACGCTACGCGCGCCGCGTCGGCTCAGAGGGCGGTGCGGACCTCGCGGGAGCTCCCGGCGCACCCGGCGCCGGGGGGTCTGGGTCCGGTCTCCACTGGGGGAGGGTTCCTCCGATGCGGACATGGCGGACCGCGCCGCGCACGGCACGTCCGGACCCAGTCTAGTCCCGCACCCACGCTCGCAGCAAACCGTCGCGGGCGGTGTACGCTGCGTCCGCCGGGCGTTCGACCGGCACGCGGAAGGGGGGCACCTCGCCGCGGCGGGGCCCACGGAAGGGCGGTGCTCGGGGTGGTCGAGCCGGCCGGAGAGCGCGGTCCCGGGCGCGCGCGGGCGTCCGGCGACCCGGTCGACATCGCTGCGTTCGCCGCGCGCACGGCCGCGACATCCGACGTCGCGGAAGTCGTCGCAGCGCTGGCCGACCTCCTCCTCGCCGCGACCGGGGCGGACGGCGTCTCGATCCGACTCCGCGACGGCGACGCGTTCCGCCTCGCGCTCGTGACGGGCGATCCCCGAGGACGTGGAGCACGCGCTGCTCCCGGAGATCGCCGGGGACGGCTGGCTCGCCCGCCTCGCCGCCGCTCCCGGACCCACGCAGGTCGCGACGCTCCGCGCGGGCGACCATCCCGCACGCAGCGCAGGGCCCGCGACGATGGTCGCCGTCCCGCTTGCCGCGGGCGCGGACGTCGTGGGCATCGCCCTGGTCGTGCGCCGGACCGCCCGGCGTTTCGCGCACGCGCTCCATGCGCGACGTCGCGGCCGTCGCGAGCGTCGCCGCCCCGCGGATCCGCGATCTGCGCGTCGTCGCCGAGGCCCTCTCATGGGCGTCCGACCTCGACGTCGTGCGCAAGGCGTCGGCACGGATGAACCGCCAGAGCACCGTCGAGGACGTGGGTCGCGTCGTCGTGGAGGAGCTCCGGCGCGTCGTGGACTACCACAACTGCCGGGTCTACCTGCGCGACGCCGGCGACGCCCTCGTCCCGATCGCGTTCGCGGGGCGCGTGGGGCCGTACGAGGACGTCGACCTCGACCGTCCTCCGGACGCACGTGGGCGCCGGCCTGACGGGATGGGTGGCGGCGACGGGCGAGGCAGTGCTGCTCGCCAACGCGCGGGACGACGAGCGCGTGACGCAGATCCCGGGTACGGACCCCGTCGATGAGTCCGCCTGCGTCGTGCCCGATCCTCTACGACCAGCGCGTGACGGGCGTCATCACGCTCTCGATGCTCGGCGTGGGGCGCTTCGGGGAGCGGGACCTGCGGCTCGTGTCGATCCTCGCGGACCAGGCCGCCGTCGCGCTCGAGAACGCGCGCCTGCTCGCGTCACGGGACCGCCTCACCACCGAGCTGCGCGGGCTCCTGGACCTCTCGACGGACCTCGTCGCCAGCGTCGATCGCCGCCAGACCGCCGACGCGATCGCTCGCCACATCTGCCTCGCCGTCGGCGCGGACGAGTGCGCCGTGAGCGACTTCGACGCCGACGCACGCACCCTCACGTTCTGGGGCAACCATCCCCCTCGCCCCCTCGAGGAGTACGCCGAGTCGCTCCCGATCGACGCGTACCCCGAGACGCTGCGCGTCATCGTGGACCAGTCGCCCGCGACCGTCGCCGCGGACGACCCGCACGCGGACGCCGCCGAGGTCGCGTTCCTCCAGGCCGAGGGCTACACGCAGGAGCTGATGATCCCGCTCGTCGCGAGCGGCGAGACCGTGGGGCTGGTGGAGCTGTTCACGAAGGGACGGATCGACTACACGGTCCAGCAGCTCGACGTGGTCCGGGCGATGGCGAACACGGGCGCGGTCGCGTGGGAGGACGCGCGGATGTTCGAGCGGACGCGGATGCTCGCGGACCGCGACCCGCTCACCGGGTTCTTCAACCACCGGGTCTTCCGCGAACGCCTGGGCGAGGAGGTCATGCGGGCCCGTCGCTCCGGCGAGTCGATGGCCGTGGTCATGGCGGACCTCGACGACTTCAAGATGGTGAACGACACGTTCGGCCACCTGATGGGCGACGACGTCCTCCGATGGACGGCCGCGACGCTCCGCGCCACGCTCCGCGCGACGGACATCCCCGCCCGCTACGGTGGCGACGAGTTCGCGATCATCCTCCCCGATACCGACGCGGCGTCCGCGCGCCTTGCGGCCGCGCGGATCGAGGAGGCGTTCCGCGCCGAGTCGTTCCGACGCCCCGGCGGCGGCGAGCCTCGACGTGGGGCTGGGCGTCGGCGTCGCGGCCTTCCCCGAGGACGGTGGCACCGCGATCGAGGTCCTCGACGTCGCGGACCAGCGGCTCCTCGCCGTGAAGCGCGCGCGCGCCGACCGGCTCGCCGGCGCTCGCAAGAGCCGCCGGTGACGGACCGGCGGACGGCCCAGGACGGACCGGCCGCGCCCGTGCGCCCGTTCCTCGGCGCCCGCCCCCGGGGGTCGGCGGCCTCGGCCCGGAGCGGCACCTCCTCCGTCGCCCCCGCCGAGCTGGACACGCTCCTCCTCGGCGAGGACTCGGCCCGCTCGACCTGGATCCGCCGGCTCTCGATCTCCATCGGAGCCCTGAGCATCGCCCTCGCCCTGGTGATCATCCTCGAGTTCGCCTCTGGGACCGCGTCGCCTGCCGACTGGGTCCTCGTGGCGATCGTCTTCTCGATCGCCGTCCTCGCGCTCGTCACGATCCGCCTCGTGGACATCCGCGACCGCGAGCACGAGGCCGAGATCGCCGACACGGCCCGGCTCATCCGCGGGCTCTCCCGCGCCGTCTCCCCGGACGCCGTCGTGGAGGCGATCGCCGACGAGGTCGGGTCGGCCACCGGCGCCGACCACGTCGTCCTCATCCGGCGCCGGCCGCGCGCGTGGGCGCTCGACGCGACGCTCGTGAGCGTCGGTGCGGACGTCGCGCCGTCGACGACGACGCTCCCGTCCACCGACCTGATGCCCGTGGCGCCCGGCGCCGAGCCGTCCGTGCGGAGGCTCGAGTCGCGCGTCGCCGACGCGTTCGGGCTGCGGAACACCGTGGCCGCGCCACTGATCGTGGAGACGGGGCTCATCGGTGCGATCGTCCTGTCGCGGCGCACGGGGACGCCCTGGGGGGACGGAGCGCGACGGCGGCTCGCGATCGCCGCCGGCGAGGCCTCCGCCGCCCTCGAGCGCGCCTACACGCTGAGCGATGCCGAGGCGCGCGCCCTCACCGACCCGATGACGGGCCTGCCGAACCGGCGCCGCTTCGACGACCACGTCCGAGACCCTCGGCGGCCGGCGCCGGGCGGGGGACCGGGTCGGGGTCCTCATGGTCGACCTGGACCACTTCAAGCTGCTCAACGACGAGCTGGGGCACCCTGCCGGCGACCGCGTCCTGGTCGCCGTCGGCCGCGCGATCGCGAGCACGGTCCGCGACGTGGACCTGCCGGCGCGCGTCGGCGGCGAGGAGTTCGCCGTGATCCTCCGCGACCCGGGCGCCGCCCCGGAGGTCGCGGAGCGGCTCCGCGCCGCGATCGCGGCCATCGACCTCACCGCGCACGGGATCGGCCCGGTCACGGCGTCCATCGGGGTGGCGGTGGCGCGCGACTCGACCGAGCCCATCCCCGCGATCGTGTCGCGCGCCGACGAGGCGCTGCTCCGCGCGAAGCGCGCCGGGCGCGACCGGGTGGAGCTCGGCTGACGCGCCGACCGCTCGCGGCGTCACGAGCGGACGGCATCGCGCCGGCGCGATGGACGGTTCCCGTCCGGGCGCCGCTCCGCGTAGCATCCACGCGATGGACACGAAGAGGAACACGCGCCACGAGCTCGCCGCGCTGGCGACGGCGCTCGTCGTCGCGTCCCGCCCGCTCGAGGGGGACCTGGTCTGGCTGGTCGGCGCGCTCGTCCTCGCGGCGGTCGTGCTCGGCGGGCTCCAGGCGCTCGACCTCGGCGAGCCCCGCGGGGTCGCCATCGAGTCGGTGATCACGCCCGCGGTCGCGGCGGTGGCGTCGGTCGGCGCGATGCGCCTCCTGCCCATCGGGCTCCTCCTGATCCCGGCGGTCGTCCTCGTGTTCATCCTCATCGACCGGGCGCTCGCGGTGGAGGCGACCCTCATCACGCGCCCGGCCGATCCGGCGCCCGAGGACCGCAACGCGCTCACAGCCGTCGTCCTCACCTCCGCCTTCCTCGCGTTCGCGGGCACGATGAACGCCGCAGCGCCCGCGGGCGGCCCGGCCGCGGGGTCCATGACCGAGATCGGCCTCGTCGTGCTCGTCGCGGCCGACGCGGTCATCGCCGGCCTCATCGGGTTCCGCCTCGCGCTCCTCGACTCGCCGAGCCTGACCGACGCCGCGTGGGGTGCGGTCACGTTCGCCGCGATCGCCGCGATCGGCGCGGCCGCATTCCGCGCGATCTCCCTCCCGAGCCTCATCGGCCCCGCGCTGCTCACCCTCCTGCTGTACCTCTGGAGCCTCTACATGCGGCGTCCGCGTGCGCTCGGCGGCGCTCGCCGGCGGCTCGCGGAGGCCGGCGCGCTCGCGGTCCTGGGGCTCCTCGTCATCGGGTGGAACGTCCTCCTCCGCCAGTAGCCCCGTCCGGCGGCGCATGGCCGTGCCGCCGTCCGGAGCGTCGGGGGCCGCGCGAGCCCTCACCGATGAGCCGAGGCGGGCGCGGCAGGACCCGCGCCGACGGGCGGCGATCCGGCCGGCGACCGGGTGTCCCGGACCCCCGTCGTTGACAGTCCCGGGGCTGGGCGCTATAAGGAAATGCTCCGCTCCCGCGATATCGCGCGCCCTGCGTCGCCCAGGGCGCCGCACCTCCTCCGAAAGGAACCGCCCTCCGTGACGTTCCCCGACCTCGACGCCCCGGCGTCGGCACCGTCGACCTCTCGCGTCCGCCGCCAGCTCACGGACCTCGCCATCCAGCAGGCCGCCCAGGCGCGCTGGGCCGACGCCGCCGACACGAACCGGAAGATCCTGGAGCTGGGCCCGGACGCCGAGGCGCACAACCGCCTCGCGAAGGCGCTCTGGGAGCTCGGCGAGCTCCGCGCGGCGCGCGAGCAGTACCAGGCCGCGCTCGCCCTCGACCCGACGAGCCGGATCGCCGAGCGGAACATCGACCGGCTCCGGGTCCTCCTCGTCGAGGCGGGCGACCGGACGGTCCCGGCGATCGAGGGGAGCAAGGCGCCGGTCGCGATCTTCGTGGAGGAGACCGGGAAGACCGGGTTCGCCTACCTCACCGACCTCGCGGACCCGAAGAAGCTCGCCCAGGTCAACCCCGGCGACTTCGTGGAGCTCACCCCGGAGGCCAACCGCCTCATCGCGTGGAGCAACGGCGTGCGCATCGGCGTCGTGGAGCCCCGCGTGGCCGCCCGCCTCCTCAAGCTCATGGCGAACGGGAACAAGTACGCCGCGGGCGTCACCTCCCTCGGCTCGCAGGACGTCCGGATCATCATCCGCGAGGTCTTCCAGGACCCGCAGAACTACGGCAAGGTCTCGTTCCCGACCGCGGCGAAGTCCGTCGACCTCCGCCCGTACACCAAGGGGACGCTCGTCCGCGAGGACGAGGATCTCGAGGAGGACCTCGAGGACGACGAGGAGGACGAGGAGATCGAGGATCTCGAGCGCGTCATCCCTGCCGAGGTCACCGGCGACGAGGCCTTCGTCGAGGAGCCCGACGAGCTCGTCGAGGAGCCGTAGGACTCGGTGAGTCCGCGGGACCTGCCCCTCCGCGGCGATCCGGTCGCGACCCTTCCCGTCTTCGAGAGGCTCGCGCCCCGGCCGGACCCGCGCGACGTCGCCGCCCGTGTCGATGCGGCGTCGGGGGCCGGCGACATCGTCGTCGACCTCCACGGCCGCGGCGCGTGGGTCGCGCGCGCCGCCGTCGCGCGCCAGAGGCGGGCGGTCACGGTCGAGTCGATGCCGCTCACGCGGCTGCTCGCGGAGATCGTCCTCCGGCCCCCGGACATCCGTCACCTCGACGCCGCGTTCCAGGCGATCGCGGCGGCCCCCCGCGGCCAGTCGAGCCTCCGCGTCTCGCTCTCCGAGCTGTTCGCGACGCGATGCGGGACGTGCGGCCGCAACGTGGTCGCCGAGGAGCTCATCTGGACGGCGGGCCCGGACGGCGCCCCGCGACTCTCCCGCAAGACGTACCGCTGCGCCACCTGCCGTGCCCAGCAGGGCGGGGCGGAGCTGCGGCATGCGCCGACGGACGAGGCCGATGCCGAGCGTGCCGCCGCGGAGATCGACATCACCGCCGCGCGCCGCGAGATCCGCGACCGGTTCCCGCTGCTCGACGGCCGCGAGTCGCTCGCCGACGACCTCGTCGACCTCCAGACCCCGCGGCAGCTCGCCTACCTGCACGCGATCCTCCAGCGGATCGAGACCGACCTCCGCGCCCCGCAGGTGGAGGCCGCGCTGCGGCTGGCCCTGCTGGAGGCGATCCTCCCGGCGAGCCGCCTCGCCGCGGCCCAGGGCCGGAGCGCCACCCTCCGCATCGCGAACGCCCGGGCGAAGCCCACGCTCCCGGCGGAGTGGCGCGAGCGGAACCCGTGGATCGCGTTCGAGGGCGGGTACCGGGCCGTCCGCGGCTTCATCCAGGGCCTGGAGGCCGATCCGCTCGGCTCGATCCAGGCGCGCACCTCCGAGGACATCCTCAGCCTCGGCGAGGGGACGACGAGCGCGGTCGTCAAGCTCGGGTCGCCCGCAGGCTTCCGCGGGCTCGCCGACGACGCGTCGGTCATCCGCTCGACCGACCTCCGCCGGCGCATCCGCCTCATCCTGGGCCAGCCGCCCCTGCGGTGGAGCCAGGACCGCCTCTCCCTCGCCTACTACCTGACCGCATGGGTCCTCGGCCGCGACGCCGCCGCGTCGCTCCCGCTCGAGCCCCTCTTCGGCGCGCCGGTGCGTCCGTCCTGGTCGTGGCAGTCCGCTGCGCTCCGGCGCTCGCTCGCGACGGTCGCCCCGCTCATCGCCCCCGATGCGCACGCGATCCTCCTCCTCGAGGAGGAGGCGGGCGCCGAGGCGCTCGTCGCGTCTGCCCTCGGCGGCGTCGCGGCCGGATACCGGCTCGTCGCAGCGCGGCTCCCCGAGGTGGGGGAGAGCCGTCCCGGCTGGGTCGAGCTCGCGGCCCCGGGCGCGCCGATCGCGTCGACCACGCGCTCCCGCGCCACGCGCTCCCTCCCGCCGCTCCCCGGCGCGCCGCTCGACGGCGACGGGGTCCGCGGGGGACGTGCAGCGCGCGCCGAGCCGGAGCGCATCGAGCGCGGCCCGTTCTCCGCCTCCGAGGCCGCCCGGACCGTGACCGAGACGGCCGTCGCGGTGCTCCAGGCACGCGGCGAGCCCGCCCGCGAGGACCGCCTGCTCGGCGAGATCCTCCTCGGGCTCGACAGGACGGGCCAGCTCCGGCGCTTCGTGACCGGCGCGCCCGAGATCGGCATCGACGACGAGCCGGCGATCCCGCCGCCCACGCGTCCGCCCGGCGACGCGGCCGGCGACGGCCGCGCGCGGCGCCCGGGTCGCGACGGACCGCCACGCGCGACGGCGGCTCGCCCGGGGCGGGCGAGGCCGGCGGCGGCCCGGATGCGGACAGGCCCGGGCGCCGGCGAGGCACCGCGGGCCGACTCGCCCGCCGCCTCCGCCGAGCGCATCACCGCGGCGGCGTCGCTCGACGCCCTCACGGGGATGGGGCCCGACCGCGTGGAGCTGCTCCTCGGGCTCATCCGCGACGAGCTGCAGCGCCCGACGAACCGCCGTCTCGCCGAGGTGGAGCCGGGACGCTGGTGGCTCGCGATGCCGGAGGACCAGGACGCGTGCGCCGTCCCGCTCTCGGACCGCGTGGAATGGGCCGTCTTCAGCCTCCTGGCGACGGCGAGCCGCGTCTCCGAGCCGGCCTTCCGCGATCGGATCGCGGCGCTCTTCACCGGGCCGGACGAGCCCGACGAGGCGTTCGTCCGCGCCTGCCTCGAGAGCTACCGCGGCCGGTCCGACGAGCCGGACATCCTGGTCCCGTCCGAGGACCTGACGAAGCGCTCCGAGGAGCACGCGCGGATGATCGCGTCGCTCGTGGAGCTCGGCCATCGCCTCGGGATGCGGGCGTGGATCTCCCGTCGCGAGCAGAGCCGCCGCCTCAACGGGCACAAGCTCGCGGAGTGGCTCGACGAGCGCGAGCTGGGCGCATACCTCCCGCTCATCGGGCGCGGCCCCACCGACGAGCTCGAGATGGTGGACGTCATGTGGTACGTCCGACAGCGAGCGACCTTCCTCTTCGAGGTGGAGTGGACCGCGATGGTCGGCGAGACGGTGCTCCGCCGCCATGCGCACATCCCCACCACCGACCAGGTCGTCCGCTTCCTCGTCATCGCGCCGGAGCGCACCGAGCTCCTGCGCCTGAAGCTGGATCGGTCGCCGCTCCTGCGTCGCGCGTTCGAGCAGGGGAACTGGCACGTGCTGAAGTGGGACCATCTGACCGACCTGGCGTCGCACGACCACGTCTCGCTCGAGGACCTCGAGCAGTACCTGGGCCTCGACCCGCTGGTCGAGCACGGAGGCGAGCAGATGCCGCTGTTCGGGTCCTGATCCCGGGCCGGCACGGAGGAACGATGACGATCGAGAGCACGACGGACCAGGACGCGGCGCGAGCACGGCTCGACGAGCTCGCGGACGGCTTCTGGGAGTCGGTCCTGGCGCTCAACCCGAGCACCGCCACGGTCTACGGCGACGAGCGATACGCGGACCGCTGGGAGGATCCGAGCGAGGCGGGCCGGGCCGAGCTCCGCGGCCTGATGGATCGGACGCTCGCCGCGGTGGAGTCCATCGACGCCGGCGCGCTCGACACCGAGCGCCGGATCACGCACGACATGCTCCGGATCGTGGCGCAGCTCGCGATCGAGCAGCAGGACCAGCGGTTCGACGTCCTGAAGGTCGTCGACCAGATGGAGGGCCCGCAGACCCTGCTCCCCTCGATCGCGCCGTTCCAGCCCGCCGACACCCCCGAGCGGCTCGAGCGGCTCATCGCGCGGATCCACGCCTACCGCCCGTTCATGGAGGCGAACACGCAGCTCCTCCGCGACGGGATGGCGATGGGCCTCACGGCGCCGCGGATCGTCGCGGAGCGGACCGTCGCGCAGCTCGAGCGCCTCCTCGCCTCGCCGGCGGAGGAGTACCCGCTCGTCACCGCCGTCACCGTGGCGAGCGAGGCGGATCGCGCGCGGGTCCTCGACGCCGTGCGTGAGGCCGTCCGACCCGCGGACGCCGGCTTCCTCGCCGTCCTGCGCGACGAGTACCTCGCCATGACGCGCACCGATCCGGGCCTCTGGTCCGCGCCGAACGGCGAGTCGCTCTACCGGACGCAGGTGCGGGCGTGGACCACGCTCGACCTCGAGCCCGAGGCCGTCCACCGGACCGGCATGGACCAGCTCGCCTCGATCGACGACGAGCGGCGCACGATCGCCCGCGCGGCCGGCTTCGGCGACGACGTGGCCGCGTACCGCCGGTCCATCGCGACCGACCCGCGCTACATCCCGACCTCGCCGGACGCGCTCGTCGCGCGGGCCGCGGAGGACATCGAGCGGGCGATGGCCGTCGCGCCGCGCGTCTTCGGCCGCCTGCCCCGCGCCGGCGTGACCGTGAAGGCGGTGGAGCCCTACAAGGAGCGGGATGCGCCGTTCGCGTACTACTTCCCGCCGGCGATCGACGGCTCGCGCCCGGGGATCTACTACGCGAACACGTACGACCTCCCCGCACGGACCTACTGGCGGCTGGCCTCGACGACCTACCACGAGGCCGTCCCCGGACACCACTTCCAGATCACGCTCGAGATGGAGCACCCGTCTCTCCCGGCGTTCCGCCGCCTGGGCTCCCGGATGGTCGGCGGCGCCTACGTCGAGGGCTGGGGGTTGTACGCGGAGCGGCTGGCCGACGAGCTCGGCCTCTACCGCGACGACGCCGAGCGCTTCGGGATGCTCGAAGCCCAGGCGTGGCGCGCCGCGCGGCTCGTCGTGGACTCGGGCGTGCACGCGCTCCGCTGGGAGCGCGACCGCTCGATCGCGTTCCTCGAGGGCGCCGCGCTCAGCTCCACCGACGCGCTGATCGAGACGGACCGGTACATCTGCTGGCCGGGCCAGGCGCTCACGTACATGACGGGCCAGCTGGAGATCCAGCGGCTCCGGCGCGAGATCGAGGCGCGCGACGGCGCGGCCTTCGACCTGAGCCGGTTCCACGACGCGCTCCTCGGGCACGGCTCGCTCCCGCTCGCGACGCTCGCGACGGAGCTGCCGCGCTGGCTCGCCGAGGAGTAGGGGAGCCACCACGCCGGCCGGGGGCGACGCTCCCGGCCGCGCCCGGCCCGTCGCTCCGGGTCGCCCTCAGGCGGCTCGCCGGCGGGTCGTGGCCCAGCGTGCGAGCGCGACGAGGGCGATGAGCCCGGCGCCCGCCATCGGGATGAGCGTCTCGACCGACCGCACCCCGAGGACGATCCACGCGATGGGGTAGGCGATGAACCCGACCGCCGTCGCGACCGGCGCGCGCCGCACGATCGGCGAACGCGACGACCGCGGCGACGAAGCCGACGATCCCGGCGATCGGCTGGATGACGAGTCCCGCGCCCGCGGCCGTCCCGACGCCCCGTCCTCCGCGGAGGCCGGGGACCAGCGGACGGACGGACCCGATCACGCCCCCGAGCGCCCCGAAGACGGCGCCCCAGTAGCCGCCGACGACCCATCCGACCAGGCCCGGGACGATCGCACGTGCCAGGTCGAGGAGCAGGACCGCCATCCCCGCGACGGGGCCGGCGAGGTGCCAGACGTTCGCGCTCCCGGGGTTCCCCTCACCGTCGTGGAGGACGTCGATCCCCACGGCGCGGCCGACGACGATCGCGCTCGGGAAGCTGCCGCAGGCCCAGCCGAGCAGGAGGAGAGCCAGGGCCGTGACGGCCGGGAGCGTGGGCCAGCCGCTGGGGAAGGCGAGGGCCGGGACGTCCATGGGGCTCAGGCGCCGCGCGCCGGCGCGACGAGCGAGCCGAGGATGAGGGCCGCCTTCCGGCGCCGCGGGACGACGCTCCGCCACGGCCGGCGCGCGCCCAGGCCGTCGCGCTCGATCTGGCGCAGGATCTCGCGGTACATCGACGCGGCCGCGCGGATCGACCGTCGCCCGTGCGGCAGGAGCCGGATCCCGGCGATGCCCACGGCGTAGGCAGCGTCGGCTCGTGCGATCCCGTCGCGCAGGACGCCCGTCCGGTCGCCCGTCGCGAGGGTCGCGCGGTCGAGCCCGTGCGCCGCGAGCGTCTCGTCGGCGAGGTAGACCCGTCCGCGTGCGAGGTCCTCGTCCACGTCGCGAAGGATGTTCGTCCGCTGCATCGCGCCGCCGAGGGCGCGCGCCGCCCGGTCGGCGTCGGTCCCGCTCGCGCCGAGGATCGCCGCCATGAGCCTGCCCACCGTCCCGGCGACCCGGTAGCAGTACAGCTCGACATCCGCCTCCGTCGCCATCCGGGGCCCGGCGAGGTCCTGCCGCATCCCGGCCATGAAGTCGGTGACCGCATCGCGC
Organism: uncultured Chloroflexia bacterium; assembly: GCA_963844945.1. GTDB lineage: Bacteria > Chloroflexota > Limnocylindria > Limnocylindrales > CSP1-4 > CAIYQJ01. The sequence continues at coordinate 57,446 of CAWJQZ010000048.1, read as the reverse complement.
GGCAGTGACCGATGGCGTCGGACGAGGTCGTCGAGGATCCGCGTCTCCGGCGTCGCCGCCGCCGGCGACGCGCCCGCGGCCCACGCCTCTACGGCGGCGAGTCGCGCCTCCGCGTCGGCGTCGCGAGCGCCCTCCAGGTCCACGAGGTCGTCGAGCGTCCGGAGCACGAGGTACAGCAGCTCCGTGTCCTCGCGGATCGCGCGGGGGAGGAGCCGGGCCGCGAGCGCGAACGTGCGCGCCACCCGGCGGATGGTCCGCCGGGCCTCCGGGAGGAGCGCCGCGACCTCCGGGTCGCGCCCGGCGACCGTGGGGTCGGCGGCGGGCGAGACCCCCGTCACCGGCGTGCGCCCTCCCTGTCGGAGCGGATGAGGTCCGCCGTCACCTGGGCCGTCAGGATGGTCCCGGGGAGGCCCGCTCCCGGATGCGTCCCGCCGCCCACGTAGTAGAGGCCACGGACCACGCGGTCGCGGTTCGGCTGCCGGAAGTACGCCGACTGCTGGAGCGTGGGCTCCACGGCGAAGGCGTTCCCGTCCGTGGAGCCGAGCGCATCCCGGAAGGTCAGCGGCGTCCAGCTGTGCTCCGCGACGATCGACGAGCGGAGCCCGGGCAGCCCTGCCGGTCCCTCGAGCCAGTCGAGCAGGCGGTCGCGGATGACCGGCTCCACCTCGGTCCAGTCGTCGCCGGACCGGAGGTTCGGGACGGGGAGGAGGACGTAGAGCGAGTCCCCGCCCTCCGGCGCCATCGCCGGCTCCGTGCGGTTCGGCGCGTGGATGTAGACGTTGAAGGAGCTGGGCAGCCTGCGCCGGTGCGTCACGTCGCGGATGAACCCGCGGTAGTCGTCCCCCACGACGAGCGTGTGGTGGAGGAGGCGCGGGAACTGCCGGTCGGTCCCCAGGTAGAGGAGGTAGGCGCTCATGGTGGTCCGCAGCGGCCGGAGGCGCCACGGGAGGACGTCCGGGGCGTCCGGCAGCACGCGATCCCGCCCGGTCACGTCGCCGTTGTAGACCACCACGTCGGCGGGGATCTCCAGGCCGGAGTCCGTCCGGACCGCACGGACACGGCCGTTCGCGTGGAGGATCCGCGCGACGCCGTCGCCCGTCTCGATCCGCCCGCCGCCCATCCGGATCCGGCGCGCGAGCGCCTCGACGAGGCTGAACGTCCCGCCCTCGGCGTACCAGATCCCATCGGCGATCTGGAGGTACACGAGCGCGGCGTAGATCGCGGGGACGCGGTCGGGGTCGCCGCCGATGAAGAGCGAGTGGAAGTCGAAGACCTGGCGGATGTGCGGCTCGTCGAACCACTTCGCCACGAACGAGCCCATGAACCGCACGGCGTCCAGCCGGAGCATCGTGGGCAGGAGCTTCACGAACTCGCTCGCGCGTGTGAACGGCATCCGGCCGTACCGGAGGATCCCCTGCTCGTGGATCGCCTTCGTGGCGGCCAGGAACCCGTCGAGGTTCGCCGCGTCCCGCGCGTCGAACTTCAGCATCTCGCGGCGGAGCCCGTCCGGGTCGCGCATGAAGTCGAAGTGGCGGGCGTCCTCCGTCCAGTAGATCCGGTAGCCCGGGTCGAGCTCGTGGAGGGTCGCCTCCGCGTCGAGGCTCGAGCCCGCGATCCGGAACAGCTCGTCGAACAGCCACGGCATCGTGATGAGCGAGGGACCGGTGTCCCACGTGTAGCCGCGGTCGCGGATCCGCGATGCACGCCCGCCGAGCGTCGCGCGCCGCTCCAGGATCGTCACGTCGTATCCGTCGTCGAGCAGCCGGATCGCCGCAGCGAGGCCGCCGAACCCGCCGCCCGCCACGACGGCTCGCGGCCGCCCGGGACGGGCAGCGGTCGCACCGCCCCGTGCCGCGGGCTGCGCGGCGTCCGCGTCGCGCGCCGGCGCCCTGGGTCGGGACGGGAGGTACGGTCACGAGGAGACTCCTTCGAACGGGCGGCCGCGCCACCGGGCCGGCCGGCCGCGGACGGCGTCCGCGACGCTGGCGACCTGCGCGGCGGTCGTGGCGCCCACGGTGAGAGGGTGCCACAGGACCGTTCGCAGCGGCATCCGCTCCCGGATGGCGAGGAGGGTCCGGAAGGCGACGAGGAGCGCGAGCGCGACGACCCCTCCGGCGACGAGCACGCCGTCCCCGAGGGCGATCCCCAGGAGCGGGAGGACCAGCGGGACGATCCACGCGAGCGTCGTGCCGGCGAGGCTCGCCACCGCCACGGCGAACCCGCCGCCGCCGTACGCGACGAAGACCCGCCGCCATGCCGCGAGCCCGCCGATGCCGTCGGGGTAGTGGCGCGTCGTCGCGAGCGAGGCCGCGTGCACGACCCGGACGCGCTCGCCGCCGGCGACGAACGTCCGCGCGAGATCCACGTCCTCGCGCTCGCTCGACGGCGTCGCGGCGTGGCCGCCCGACCGGAGGTACGCGTCACGCTCCACGAACATCAGCGGCCCGTAGGCGAAGGCGAGCGAGCGCGGCCGGCCGCCCGTCGCGGCGACGAGCGCAAGGGGGAACATCCCGAAGATCGTCATCGGGAGCTGCGGGACGCAGACCTGCTCCGCGAAGGTCGGCATGGCGTATCGCGTCAGGCCCGTCACGAGACCGGACCCGGTGCGGACCTGCTCGGCAGCGAGCCGCGACAGCGCCGCGGGGTCGTCGAGGGTCGTGTCCGCATCGAGGAAGAGCAGGTGCGGTCTGTCGGCCGCCGCCGCCGCCCGGTCGCAGGCCCAGCTCTTCCCCGCCCACTCCGGGGGCTTGTCGGGCAGGCGGAGCACGGCGTCCGCGCGGCCCGGCCGGAGCCGCGCGAGCTCCGCGGCGGCGACCTCGGGAGACCCGTCGGTCGAGCCGTCGTCCGCGACGACGACGGTCATGTCGGGATGGTCCTGCGCCGCGATGGACGCGAGCACGGCCGGCAGCCGGGCCGCCTCGTCCCGGCACGGCACGATCACCGCGAGCGGCGGCAGCCCGCCGGCCGGCACGCGGGCGGGCGGGCGGAGCACCACCTCGGCGGCGACGAGCAGCGCGAGCGGGACCGCGGCCGCGATGCAGACGACGGCGGCGAGGACCACCGACGGAGGCATCGTGTAGTACCCCCAGGCGGCGAGCAGCGCCTGCGTGATGACGAAGCCGGCGAGGAAGTTGAGGCCGAGGAAGCTCCGCCACGCGCGCCGCGCCTGCGCCTCGCACGGGTCGAAGAGGATCGACAGGGGGAGCAGGAGGTAGGGGGCGAGCGCCGCGGCCGCGACGACCCCCAGCGGCCCGTACGCGAGCGGCACCGCGACCGCCACCGCGTAGCACGCGAGCGCGATCGCCGCGGTGGGCCGGGGCCCGAACGCCGTCGCGATCGACCCGATCCCCGCGGCGCGGTCGTACGCGATGTCCTGGATCGCCCCGACCGCGTGGCTCGCGACGCCCCAGGCGAAGAACGCGCCGACGAGCGGCCAGGGGATGGACGCGACGGGCATCCCCGCGACGAGGAAGCCCGCGACGGCAGGCAGGACGAAGTGCGACGACGACGTGAGCGAGTCGAGGACCGGTCGCACCTTCGTGCGCAGCGGGGGCGCGGAGTAGGCGACCGCCGCCGCGGCGGCGAGGAGGATCGCGGCCGTCCCCGCCGGCGGCGCGACCGCCGCGATCGCCACGAGCAGCGGCACGTTCGTCACGGCGATCGCGAGCCACGTCACGCGCCGCCGGTCGGGAGGCACGAGGCCGCCCTCCGCGGAGCGCTTCCGGGGGTTCGCGACATCGGAGGCGTAGTCGAAGATGTCGTTCACCCCGTACATGAGCAGGTTGAACGGCACGAGGAAGTAGACGAAGCCGAGGGCCACGGCGAGGTCCACGCCCCGGAGGGCCGCGAATGCCGCGGCGATGAAGGGGAGCGCCGTGTTGATCCAGGAGAGCGGCCGGCTCGCGACCAGCAGCTCGCGGGCGATCGCCGCCGGCGTCCCCCCGACCGCCCGGGCGGTTCGGCCTTCCGCGCCGTCCTCCACGCCGCTCACCGGACCGTCCCCCGGCTCCGCCGCCGGCCGCGCGCGATGTCGAACGCGGCGATCGCGGTGAGGCAGAGCGCCGCGCCGTAGACGTAGTCCTCCACCGGCGTGGTCCCCACGCGGATCCCCGTGTCCGTCGCCGCGCCGTACGTGACGATCGGCAGCCCGGTGAGGATCGCGTCGAAGATCACGGTGAACCCGAGGAAGATCGCGAGCGCGAGCCACGTCTGCCGCCGAGCCGCCGCTCCGGCCCACCAGGTCGCGAGCAGCGACGCGGCGAGCCACGCGAGCGCGGCGCCCGTGTACGGCGGGATCACGGCCGCCCTCGTCGCGTCACGCGAGGTCCTCGCCGGTCAGGCGGCCCGCGAGGCGATAGAGCAGGAGCGCCCAGACCGTGATGAACGCGAGCAGGAGCGGCTCCTCGGGCGGGATCCCCGGCGGGACGATCGCCACGACCCAGCGGTCGCTGGAGGCGAACCATCCGCCCGAGGCGCCGAGGAGGTCGAAGAGGAGGAACGCGACCTCGACGACGACGATCGCCGCCGCCGTCGCGCGGCTCCACAGGCCGAGGCGGAGACGGCGGTCGATGACGAACGCGCCGACCAGGGAGACGAGGATCGCGACGAGGTAGAGCCCGGGCACGCGCCGAGTGTACCGGCGCGGCGATGCCGTTCGCGGCGGCCCGGACGGGGCGGCCGATCCCCGGGCGTCCGGGACTCTCGCCATCCGAGGCGAGACACCTCGACCGATTCGCGTTTCGCACGTGTGGCGGCGCATACGTGACGTGTTCCGAACCCGGGACGCGTTGACGCTCTCGGCGCCCGCATGGCACGATGGCCGCCCAACCGCGCCGTGCCGGCACGCGTCCTCCGCCGGCCCGCCCGTCACTCGAGACGGGTCCGGGCACCAGCCTCGCGAGCGCACGCACGAGGAGCCATGATGGCCGCCACGTCCCACGCCTCGACGGAGCCGACCCTGCGGCGCGAGGCCCAGCTCGCGATGTACGAGCGTGCCTCCGCGATCATGCCCGGAGGCGCCAACTCGAACTTCCGGTCCTGGGGCGAGGACACCATCTACATCGACCGCGGCAAGGGCAGCCACATCTGGGACATCGACGGCAACGAGTACATCGACCTGCGCATGGGCTACGGGCCGGTGATCCTCGGGCATGCCGACCCGCGCGTGGACGACTACGTGAACGAGCGGATGCGCCGCGGCGTCGCGTTCTCGCTCACGTCCGAGGACGAGGTCCGGGCGACCGAGCTCATCCGCGAGCTCACCGGATGGGTGGAGATGGCGCGCCTCACGGTCTCCGGGACCGAGGCGACGATGCACGCGATGCGGACGGCGCGCGCGTTCACCGGCCGCACGAAGATCGTGAAGTTCGAGGGGCAGTACCACGGTGTCCACGACTACGCGCTGATCAGCGTGGTCCCGAACGACATCTCGCTCCTCGGCGACCGGGACAACCCGGTCCGGCTCGCGTGGGGTCGGGGCATCCCGCCGGCCGTCGCGGACACCATCATCCCGGTCTCGTACAACGACGTGGAGATGCTCCGCCGCGTCTTCGAGGCAGAGGGCGACGACATCGCGGGCGTGATCATCGAGCCGGTCCTCGGCAACGCGCAGGGGATCCTGCCACGCGAGGGCTTCCACCAGGAGGTGCGCGCGATCACGAAGCAGTACGGCGCCCTCCTGATCTTCGACGAGGTGAAGACGGGCTTCCGCTTCGCGCGTGGCGGCGCCGCCGAGTACTTCGGGATCGAGCCGGACATCGCGAGCTTCGCGAAGGCGATGGGCAACGGCTACCCGGCGGCGGCCTTCGGCGGGAAGCGCGAGGTCATGGAGGTCATGCCCAAGCACATGAGCCACGGCGGGACGTACGCGGGCAACCGCGTCGCGGCCTCCGCGGCCGTCGCCACGCTCGAGACCCTCAGGGACGGCACGGTCCTCGCCGGGATCGCGGAGACCGGGCGGAAGATCCAGGCCGGGCTCGCCGACGTGGTGGCGAGGCGCGGGCTCCCGCTCGCCTTCACCGGCCATCCCACCATGTTCGGCATGGTCTTCCAGGAGCAGCCGCCCGTCGACTACCGCGGATGGGCCTCCACGGACCACGAGCTGTACGACGCGGTGGCGGTCGGCATGCACCGGCGCGGCGCGATGCCCGAGCCGGACAGCCGCGAGCCGTGGTTCATCAGCGCGGCCCACGACGACGGCGACGTCGCGCGGATCGTCGAGATCTTCTCGGACTCGCTCGACGCTGCCCTGGAGGCGCGCGCGAAGTAGGCCCGGCGCCGGGCGGGCCTCGCGCCCGCCCGGCCCGCCCGCCCCGGTCCCGGCGACGGGTCCCGCCGCGCTGCGCGCGACCCCCATCGCCTCCGGTCGCCGGCCCGGTCGCGCTACCATCCCGGGCATGCCGACCATCCCCACCGACCAGACGGGCCAGATCGCCGCCTTCTTCCAGGAGAACGGCCTCCTCCTCCTCTTCTGGTCGATCGTCCTCGTCGTCGGCTATCGCGTGGCGCGGCCGTTCATCCACCGCGCGGTCGTGCGTGCGACCAGGGCGACCGCGTCCTCCGCGGGCGACGAGCTCGCGGAGCTGGCCGCGCAGGAGGCGGCGAAGCGCGCGGCGACCGTCGAGGACCTCATCGCCAAGACGATGCGGCTCCTCGTCGTATTCATCGGGATCCTCGTCTTCCTCTCCGCCTTCAACCTGTTCGGCGTCATCGCCGGGCTCGGCATCGTCCTCGCGGCGATCACCCTCGCGGGCCAGTCGATCGTCCTCGACTACCTCATGGGCGTCCTGATCCTCATCGAAGGGCAGTACTACATCGGCGACACGATCGCGGTCGGCACGATCGAGGGGACCGTCGAGGAGATCACGCTGCGCCGCACCGTGGTCCGCGATCCGACCGGCACCGTCCACAGCATCTCGAACGGCGTCATCCGCACGTCGTCCAACCTCACCCGCCTGTACGCGGGGCTGAACGTCGACGTCGTGGTCCCGTTCGACACGGACATCGAGCGGGCGTCGACGGTCGTGGACCGGGTGGGGCGGGAGATGTACGCGGACCCCGCCTGGTCGGGCCGGCTCATCGACGTGCCGCACCTCATCCGCGTCGGGCCGCTCGGGGACATCGGCGTCACCCTGAAGATCGGCGGACGCGTCCGCGCCACCGACCGGTGGACGGCGCCCGGCGAGTTCCGCCGGCGACTGCTCGTCGCGTTCCAGGCCGAGGGGATCGAGATCGCACGGCGGGGCGCGATCGTCGTGGGCAGGGACGCCGCGGGGGCGCCGATCGCCGTGGACCCCACGGACCTCGACGCTCCCCCGAAGGGACCGGTACCTCCGGCGGGTTGAGCACGCCCGACCGCCGCCTATCATCCGAACCGTGAACCTCTGCAGCCTCACGCCGCAGGTCGAGGACTTCTCCAGGCAGTGGCCCGGATGGCCGCCAGGTCCTCGCGACCGCCGCGCGTCTACCTCGCCGTCGCGGTCGTCGTCTACTACCTCGCCAAGATGGTGGTCGCCCGCTTCATCCGGCGCCAGTCGAAGAAGGCCGAGGCGCAGCTCACCCTCCCGCCCGGGCAGCGCGCGCGACCGCGCGCTCGCGAACAACAAGCGCCGCATGGAGAAGGTCAAGGTCGCGATCCTGCGGGTCGTGAAGCTGGTGGTCACGATCATCTGCTTCGTCTTCGCGATCGGCGACCTCTTCCCGACGCTCGACATGCTCTCCGGCTCGGTCTCGATCCTCCTCATCGGCGGGACGGCGCTCGGGCTCGCGGGAGCGCTGCAGCCCTTCATCCGCGACATCATCGGCGGGTCGCTCATCTTCTTCGAGGACGCGTACGCGATCGGCGACTGGGTGAAGGTCGCGGGCGTGGAGGGGACCGTCGAGGAGCTCCACCTCCGCCGGACCGTCATCCGCTCCTCGGACGGTGCCGTTCACGTGGTGCCGAACGGTGCCGTCGGGATCGCGACGAACATGAGCCGGGTGTGGGCGACGTCCACCGTCGAGATCGTCCTCGCGCACGATGTGGACCTCGACAAGGCGATCGGGATCGCCGACCGCACGGCGGCGGCGCTCGCGGAGGACCCCGACTGGTCCGACCGGGTCATCGAGACGCCGCGCGTCACCCGCGTGAGCGACGTCTCGCCGGAGGGCGTCACGATCCGGCTCGCCGGGCGCGTCGTCACGGGCGAGGCCGGGGCGGTCGCGGGCGAGCTGCGGCGACGCCTGCACAACATCTACCTCGAGGACGGGATCCCGCTCGCGCGCCGGCACGACGCCGTCACCGGCACCGCTCCGAGCGGGCCCGCGGCCGCCAGGGCCGAAGTCCGCGATCGGCGCCGCGAAGCCCGCCGGGCCGGCCGCCGCCCGCGCCCGCCGCGACGGCCCCGGCGCCGTCGCAGCCCTGGAGCCGGACCCGCGCACGCTCGCGGGCCTCGACCGGCGCGGCTCCGGCGCCGACCCGCGCACTCTGGCCGGCCGCCGCATGACCCTCGTCCGCGGCGCCCGCCCGCGGTAGACTTCCCGGCACGCCGCGAGGCGGATCGCGGGCGGCGAGCCGGGGAGACGTCGAGGAGGACGACGCGTGAGCGTGGACCAGAACATCCCTGACAGGCCGGAGATCGAGGGTCTCCTGCTCGAGAGTCGCACCTTCGTGCCGGACCCGGCGTTCGTCGCGCAGGCCAACGCGTCCGCGGACCTCTACGCCGAGGCCGACCGTGACCCGGAGGCCTTCTGGGCCGGCCGCGCCCGCGACCTCATCTCGTGGTTCACGCCCTTCGACAAGACCCTCGAGTGGGACCTCCCGTTCGCGAAGTGGTTCTCCGGCGGCGAGCTCAACGTGGCGTACAACTGCGTCGACCGCCACGTGGAGCGCGGCCTGGGCGACAAGGTCGCGTACCACTGGATCGGCGAGCCCGGCGACACGCGCACGATCACCTACTACGACCTCCAGCGCGAGGTGAACAAGGCCGCGAACGCGCTCCGCTCGCTGGGCATCCAGAAGGGCGACCGCGTCGCGATCTACCTCCCGATGATCCCGGAGCTCCCCATCTCGATGCTCGCCTGCGCGAAGCTCGGCGCGGCGCACACCGTGATCTTCGGCGGGTTCTCGGCGGAGTCGCTCACCGACCGCATCAACGACGCCGGCGCCAAGGTGCTCATCACCGCGGACGGCGGCTGGCGGCGCGGCCGGAAGGTGGGGCTCAAGCACCACGCGGACGAGGCCATCGTCTCCACGCCATCGATCCTCCACACGATCGTGGTCAACCGCCTGAAGGACGGCTGCCACATGGTGGAGGGCCGCGATCACTGGTGGAGCGAGATCGTCGGCCGCCAGAGCCCCCACTGCGACCCGGTCCCGGTCGACTCGGAGCAGATGCTCTACCTGCTCTACACCTCGGGGACCACCGCGAAGCCGAAGGGGATCGTCCACACGAGCGCCGGCTACCTGCTCGGCTCCGCGTGGACCCACCGGATGGTCTTCGACGTCAAGCCCGACGACGTCTACTGGTGCGCCGCGGACATCGGCTGGGTGACCGGGCACTCGTACATCGTCTACGGGCCGCTCGCGAACGCGACGACCGGCATCCTGTACGAAGGCGCGCCGGACGCACCCGAGTGGGACCGGTGGTGGGAGATCGTCGAGAAGTACAAGGTGACGATCCTCTACACGGCGCCGACGGCGATCCGCGCCTTCATGAAGCAGGGTCCGGAGTGGCCGGCGAAGCACGACCTGTCGAGCCTGCGCCTGCTGGGCTCGGTCGGCGAGCCGATCAATCCCGAGGCCTGGCTCTGGTACAGCGAGCACATCGGCGGCGGCAAGGCGCCCATCGTGGACACGTGGTGGCAGACCGAGACGGGGTCGATCCTCATCAGCCCGCTCCCGGGCGTCACCACGACCAAGCCCGGGTCCGCCACGTTCGCCGCTGCCCGGCGTGGCCGCGGACGTGGTGGATGCGAACGGGGACCCCGTGCCGAACGGCTCCGGGGGCTATCTCGTGATCAAGCGGCCCTGGCCGTCCATGCTGCGCGGGATCTATGGTGACCCGGAGCGCTATCGCCAGACGTACTGGAGCCGGTTCCCCGGGATGTACTTCGCGGGGGACGGCGCGAAGCGCGACGCCGACGGGTACCTCTGGCTCCTCGGCCGGGTCGACGACGTCATGAACATCGCCGGGCATCGGATCAGCACGATCGAGGTCGAATCGGCCCTCGTGGACCATCCGTCGGTCGCCGAGGCGGCGGTCGTCGGGAAGCACGACGAGGTCTCCGGCCAGGCGATCTTCGCCTTCGTCATCCTCAAGGCGGGTCAGGAGCCGTCCGACGCGCTGGGCGTCCAGCTCCGCGAGCACGTCGCGTACGTCATCGGCCCGATCGCGCGGCCCAAGTACCTGCTGTTCACCCCGGACCTGCCCAAGACCCGCTCGGGCAAGATCATGCGCCGCCTTCTCCGCGACATCGCCGAGGGCCGGTCGCTCGGGGACACGACGACCCTCGCGGATGCGACGGTGGTCGACGTCATCCGCGAGAAGACGGGTGGCGCCGAGGAGGACTGACCCGTGCCGCTCCTGGACATGTTCCGCCGGAAGCCGGCCGCTGCGCCGCAGCCGGGCTCGGCCGCGGCGCAGCCCGAGCCCGGCGTCGCGATCGACGCCACCACGGAGGACTGGCGGATCCGCGGGCCGCGTGGACGTGCAGGGGCGTCTCCTCGACGCGCTGAACAGGCGCGAGGCGATCGCCATCGTCTCCGTGGACTGGGCGCCGGTCGACGGCTCGAAGGACTTCGAGCCGGCCCCGGGCCTGCGCACCATCGATCCGTACGACCTCCTCCTCGTCTTCGCCCGCCCGGAGACGATGCCGACGCGGACAGCCGAGGAGATCGGCCGCGTCACCGCCGCGTCAAGGACAGCTTCGGCGTCCTCCTCGAGGCGCCGCCCTTCCAGGTGGCCGGGACCGTCCACCTCTACCCGGGGCTCCTGCCGGACACGCTCCTCGACCACGGCACGGACCTGTTCGCAGCGCTCACCGGTGCGGTCGCGCACGTCGCCGGCGGGACGCGGATCGGCCCGCCGGAGCCGTCGACGATCCTCGTGAACCGCTCCTACATCACCCACGTGGAGCAGGTCGACGAGGTGACGATGCGGTCGGTCCAGGCATCGCCGTCCGCCTCGGAGCCGCGCGCCGAGGAGCGCTGACCGCCGGGACGACGGCACTCGCTCCGAGACGGAAGAGCCCCGGGCCGGCGCTGCCGGCACGGGGCTCTGTGTCGATGGCCGGTCGGACCGGTCAGGCCTCGGGATCGTGCGCGGAGACCTCGACGATCCCCTCCTCCGCGCGGGTGACCTCGGGCGAGAACCCGCCGAGGGCGCGGACGCCGTCGGCGACCGAGATGGTCGTGTCGTGGACCACCGCGAAGACGAACTCCCCGGTGGGGCCCGACGAGACCGCGACGGAGCGGACGCCGTCGAGTCGGCCGAGCTGGCGCTTGAACGCCGCGATGCTCGAGACGCTCGTGAGGCCGGTGACCACCACCTGCGTGGTGCCGACGGGCCCGCCTTCGTCGTCCTGCGCCGGGCCGGCGGCGGGCGCAGGAGCGCCCGTGAGCCCCGCGAGCCGCGCGCTGATCGACCCGCCGGGGAAGCCGGACGCCTCCTGCTCGCCGGCGGAGATGTCCACGAGAGCGTCGCGCTCGGCGGCGGCGAGGTCGAGCGCGACGAGCCGGGGGTCGGTCTCCGCCGGCGCCGGGAGCTCCGCATCCGAGCCCTCGCCCTCGGCGCCCGGGCCCGACGCGGCGTCGGCCGCCTCATCGGACGGCGCCTCGCCGTCCACCGGGAGGCCGGAGGCGCGTGCGGCGATCTCGGCCCGCTGCGCGTCGGTGAGAGGGACGAAGGGGGCGGGTTCCGGCATGCTCGCGGCGAGCGCGGCGAACCGTCCGGGGTCCTCCTCGACGAGGAGGCCCTCGAAGAAGGCGTCCATCTCGCCCTCGAACGTCGCCACCTGGCCCTGGACGTTCTCGATCTCCGCCTCGACGACGGCCGCGTGCCCCTCGAGCTCGCGGTCGAGCGTCTCCTTGCGTGCGGCGATCCGATGGTCGGTCTCCTCCTTGATCCGTGCGATCTCCGCCTTCGACCACTCGCGGACGGCCGCGATGTCCTCGTCGGCGTGCTGCCGGATCGCCGTCGCCTCCTCGGCCGAGCGCGACTGGATCCCCTCGACGGCCGCCTTGCCATCGGCGTGCAGCTGCTCGAGCGTCGCGCCGCGGCCCTCCTCGGCGGCCACGTGCATCGCCCGGGTGAGCTCGGCGATGAAGCGGCTCTGTCGCCTGGCCGGAACGCTTCCGGCGGGCTCCGTCGCGGCACCGGCCGCAGCGGTCTCGACCGCGGGCTCGGCGGGCCACTCGGATCCCGCGCTCTCCCCGCCCTCGCGGCGCCCTCGCCGGCCCCGGCCTCTCGGCGCCCTCGGCGCCCTCGGCGCGAGGCTCGTCGCCGGCCGCCATGCCGGGCTCGGGGCCGCCCTCGGGCGCGCCCCCGTCGCCGGTCGGTCCCTCGGCTCCGTCACCCCACGCGGGACGGAGGTCGCTGCCCTGCTCGGTCGTGTCCATGGTCGAGTTCCTCGTGCCGGGCCTGTTCGGCCGTGCGCGGACGCCCACCCGTCGCGCCCTTCGAGTGTGCCGAACGTGTCCAGCGCATGGGAATGGCCGGTGGTACCGGTCCCGGTCACCGTTTGGTACCGCGGATCGGCCGCGCGGCCCGCCCGTTCTTGCGAGCCCGGCTACGATGCCGCGTATGGATGCACTCGGATCCGGGGCTCCCGCCCGCGACCTCCTGGGGCGGCGACTGCACGACCTCCGGATCTCCGTGACCGACCGGTGCAACTTCCGCTGCGTGTACTGCATGCCCGCGGAGATCTTCGGCGCGGACTTCGCGTTCGTCCCGCGCCATGAGCTGCTCGCCTACGAGGAGATCGTCCGGCTCGCGCGCGTCTTCGTCGGGCTCGGAGTGGAGAAGCTGCGCATCACCGGCGGCGAGCCCCTCGTGCGGCGCGACCTCCCGGACCTCGTGCGGATGCTCCGAGGGATCGTCGGGGTGAAGGACCTCACCCTCACCACGAACGGCGCGGCGCTCCGCCACCTCGCGCGCCCGCTCGCGGACGCCGGCCTGGACCGGATCACGATCAGCCTCGACTCGCTCGACCCCGAGGTCTTCGCGCGGATGAACGGGGTCGGCTTCCCCGTCGCGCGCGTCCTCGACGGCATCGCCGCCGCGCGCGAGGCGGGCCTCGCGCCGATCAAGGTGAACTCGGTCGTCCGCCGCGGCCTCAACGACCACGGGATCCTCGAGATGGCCCGGTGGGGACGCGAGGAGGGCCTGACCGTCCGGTTCATCGAGTACATGGACGTGGGCCACGCGAACGGCTGGCGGATGGACGACGTGGTCCCCGCGGCCGAGATCGTCGAGACGATCGGACGTGAGCTCCCGCTCGAGCCGGTCGCGCCGGCCTACAGCGGCGAGGTGGCCGACCGGTGGCGCTACCTCGACGGCCGCGGCGAGGTCGGGGTCATCGCGTCGGTGACCCAGCCGTTCTGCGGGGACTGCAGCCGGGCCCGGATCTCCGCCGTCGGCGAGCTGTACACCTGCCTCTTCGCCACCGGAGGCCACGATCTGCGCGCCCTCCTGCGCGCCGGCGCGGACGACGACGCGATCCGCGACGCGATCCTCTCCGTCTGGAGGGCTCGCGACGACCGATACTCCGAGTTGCGGTCCGAGGAGACCGAGGGACTGCCGCGGATCGAGATGTTCGCGATCGGGGGCTGAGTTCCGGCTGGACGGGGCGGCGCGTCGGGGGCGATGATGCGCCCGCGCACATGGGCGCTCGCAGGGAGGGTGGATCGGTGACCGAGGACCAGGGAGGGGCGCCGCAGGGCGCCGGAGGCGGCGGCTGGGGGACCCAGGATCCCGCGCCGGGGGGCTCGCAGCCCGATCTCGGCCAGTCGGCGTCGCAGGCTGCTGCCGGTGCGCGGAGCGCCATCGACGACGTAGGGCGATCCATCCCGGGGAACGCGGCCGCGAAGCCCGCCCCGATGGGCCTCGTCTACGGCGACGTGCTCAACCGTTCGATCGCCTACATCATCGATGCCATCCTCATCGGGATCGTGAGCGCGATCCTCCAGATGATCGTCGGCGCGATCTTCGGGCCGGCGATCGACGTGAACCTCAAGGCGACGTCGCTCAGCGACCTGACGACCGTCAACTACCTGACGATCATCCTCGACGCCGCCGTCGGGATCGCCGTGAGCTTCGCCTACTTCGTCTGGCTCTGGACGCACTGGCGTGCCACGGTCGGCATGCGCGTCCTCTCGCTCCAGGTCGGCAACGAGTCGAACGGCGCGACGCTGACGATGAACCAGGCGACCATCCGCTGGGCGGCCCTGTTCGGCCCCGCGGCGCTGTCGCAGGCGTTCTGGCCGGCCCCGCTCATCGGGATGCTCCTCGGCCTCATCTCGTTCGTCTGGTTCATCGCTCTTCTCTACACGACGTGGGCCAGCCCGACGAAGCAGGGCCTCCACGACAAGTACGCCCACACGATGGTCGTCAAGGCGGTCCGTCCGGTCGCCTGATCGCGCCGCGACGCTCAGCCCTCGAGGCCCCGCCCGGTCCGCCGGTCGGGGCCTCGATCCATGCGACGCCGTCCGGAGCCCGTTTGACACGATGCACGGCCGCGACCAGAGTCCCCTCGTGATGTCCGATCCGCGGCGCGCGCGTCCGGCCCGTCTCGCGATGGCCGTCGCGGTCACGGCCCTGCTCCTCGCCGGATGCGGCGACCGCGACCCCACCCACGTCGTCGCCGGCGACCGCGACTCTTCCGGCGTCCGAAGGGGCGGGCGTCTCCCTCGGCATCTACTCCGGCCGCCCCGACCCGTCGTGGACCCTCACGGCCGCGCAGGCCGCCGAGCTCCGGCGGATCGTCGACGCGCTCGCGACGGCCACGGTCGAGCCGGCGAGCGGCGGCCTCGGGTACCACGGGTTCACGGTCACGCTCGAGGGTCCGGGCACGGATCCGCGGACCATCGTCGCGTTTCGCGGCCAGGTCGCCGAGGCCGGGACCGGGCCGCGGCCGACGTGGCTCGACCCGGGTGGCCGCGTGGAGCGATTCCTGCTCGCGACCGGTGGGCCGGCGCTCACCGATGCGGAGGTCCAGGCCGTCGTCGCGGACCTCGATGCGCACGCCGGGGGATCGGCCTCGCCGTCGAGCTGAGCCGGCCTGCCGGTCGCGGACGCCGCGCGTCCGTCCACAACGTTCTCCACATGCCGTCCACGACGGGGCTCGTTCCGTGGATATCTTCACGGCCGCACCCCCGAA
Source organism: uncultured Chloroflexia bacterium (assembly GCA_963844945.1). GTDB lineage: Bacteria > Chloroflexota > Limnocylindria > Limnocylindrales > CSP1-4 > CAIYQJ01. The sequence goes on along the minus strand of CAWJQZ010000048.1, from coordinate 42,092 downwards.
GTTCGTGGACAACCACGTTGCGCGGCCGCGCCCCCGACCATATCGTTGGTTCTGCCCGAAGGGGTCCGCAGGGACAGCGGGAGCCGAGATCACATCAAGGCTCGGGGCCGAGGATCGGCCCGACGGCCGTCGCCGAGATCACATCAAGGCGGTGGCGGGAGGGAAGGAACGAGGCCCGCGGCGGAGATCACATCAACGCCGATCGCGTCCCGGGTGAGGCGAACGCCGCAAGGCGGGCGCAGCGCCGACGGAGCCGCGGGGACGCCGAGATCACATCAAGGCGGCCCGAGCGGAACCGGAGCTGGTTCCTTCGGGCGCTTCCATGCCCACCTCCGGGTGGGCCGCCCGGCGGGACGTGACCGGCATCCCGGTGTCGGTACTCCCGTCGGGTGACGGAGGTCCCTCCCCACGTCATGATGGTCCCATGACGACCGAGCACGCCCAGCACATCGAACCTGCCGACCTCCCGGCGCGCCTCGACGCGCTCGAAGCGGTCGTGCGCGACCGGACGGACCTGGTCCCGCGCGTCGGGATCGTCCTCGGCTCCGGCCTCGGCGGCCTGGCGGACGTCCTCGACGACGCCGTCTCCATCCCCTTCGCCGACCTCCCCGGCTGGCCCGCGGCGACGGCGCCCGGCCATGCGGGCCAGCTCCTGCTCGGCCGGCTCGACGGGGTGCCGGTCGCGATGCTCCAGGGCCGGCTCCACGCTCTACGAGGGACACCAGCCGGGCCTCGTCGTCCAGCCGGTCCTGCTCATGGGCCGTCTCGGCGCCACCGTCGATCGTCCTCACCAATGCGGCCGGCGGGCTCGATCCCGTCGTTCGGCGCGCGGGACGCTCATGGTGATCGCGGACCACATCAACATGACCGGCCTGACGCCGCTCCTGGGGCCGCAACGCCGACGCGATCGGCCCGCGCTTCCCCGACCAGACCGAGCGTGGACGCCGGACCTGCGTGCGCGCCTCCACGACGCGGGACGGGCGGAAGGCGTCGCGCTTGCCGAGGGCGTCTACGTCGGGCCTGCTCGGCCCCACGTACGAGACCCCCGCCGAGGTGCGCATGCTTCGTGGCTGGGGCGCGGATGCGGTCGGCATGTCCACCGTCCTCGAGGCGATCGCGGCCCGGTGGGCGGGCCTGCGACTCGCCGGCGTCAGCGTGGTGACGAACCCCGCAGCCGGGTACATCGGCGGCAGCCGCTCACGCACGAGGAGGTGCTCGCGGGAGGGCGTGACGTGGGCCCGCGCCTCGCGCGCGTCATCCGCCGTTTCGTCCGCGAGCTGCCGCCCGCCTGATCCTCGAGGGCGCCCCGGCGCCCTCCGGCGGCATGCTGCGCGCCCGCCCCGGGCCGGCGCTCACCCCTCCGCGACGGGGAGCTCGCGGCCTGCGGCCTTCGCCGCGCGCGCCTTCTCCGCCCATGCGCCGAGCACGGTGTCCTTGTGCGGCCGGATCGGGCAGTGCTCGTCCCGGTTCCCGGACTCGTCGCAGTAGCCGAGGGGGACGCACTTCGGCGCGAGGAAGCTGCCGAGGAACGGGCTCACCGCGAAGACCTCGTGGCGGATGAGCTGGAAGAGCCGCCGGATCTCCCACTGCGCCATCGTGCAGAGGCGCAGGCCGGACATGTGGATGAGCGCGCGGAGGTTCGTCGTCATCACGAGGTTCGTCCGCGTCGCGTTCGGGAAGACGAAGCGCGCGTCCTCCCCCGGGATCCCGGCCTCCACGAGCTCGCCGTACAGGTCGAGCCCCCCGCGGATCTGCTCCTCGAAGCGCTCCCGGAGGCTCGTCGTCCGCCTCCGCGATCGTCCCGGGCGTCATCGTGGACGCGCCCTTGAACTTCACGTAGCGCTGGCTCTGCTGGTCGAAGGCGACGCCGGCCCGATGGCGGACGAGCTGGTGCGAGAGCGTCCGTGAGACGCCGCTGATCCCGAAGCTGAAGACGACGTGCTCGATGGTGGACCCGTGGCCGGACTCCACGACGCGGCTGATCAGCTCGCGCTGCTTCGCGGGGTCCACGCGGCCGTCAACGGCGCGGGCCATGATCTCGTCCGGGTCCAGCTCGCTGTAGCACGTCCGGCACGCCGTGTAGATGAGCGGCACGTAGTAGCGCTCGACGATCTCCCGGTCGGGGAAGAGCAGCGTCGCGCGCATCCCGAGGTCGTGGCGGCCCGGGTTCTTCGGGATCGCGGTCCGCTCGGGGGCGCCGGTGGAGCCGGCGGGACGGTTCGGCTCGTGGGTCATGCGGGGAGTCTACGGGAGTGGGGAAGCCCTCCGGCGAGCGCCGTCAGGCGGCTCCGGCGGCGCGACGGCGCTGGAGCGACGCCCGCTCCGCGTCGTGGAACCACGCCCAGTACAGGACGGTCGCGACGCTGTACAGGACGGTGATCGTGATGAACGCGACGGTGTACCCGGCGTCGAACCCGAGCGTCGCCTGGAGGAACCCGTACCAGAGCCCGGCGATGACCCAGCCGAGCGACCAGAGGAGGCTCGAGAACGCCGCCAGCGTGGCCCGCTCGTCCGGACGGACCTGTTCCTGGCCGAACGCCATGATCATCGGGCTCCCGGCGTTCATGAGCGAGTTGCGTACGGCGAGCGCGATGACGACCGTCCAGAGCACGGGCGAGAACCCGAGGATCGCGATGAACGGGATGCTCACCGCCTGCACGACCACGACGGAGCCGACCTTCCCCATCCGCCGGGCGAGGATCGGCTGGAGGAGGATCGCGACCGTCGTGCCGAACGCCGAGATCGCGAAGACGAGGTTGAGCGACGCCAGGTTCAGGTCGAACTTCCCCTCGACGAAGACGTTGAGGAACGGGATGACCTGGCCGGCGCCGAGGGCGGTGAGGAACCCGGGGAAGAGCAGCCGGAAGAACAGCCCCTTGTCGCGCACGACGATCCCCATGCGCGACAGGGTGCGCGGGCGGTCGACGTCCGGACGGTGCGCGATCGGCTCGCCGCCCCACGCGTCCCCCGGGCGCTGCTCGGGCGTCCGCGGATGGCGCGCGCGTGGCCGGTCGTCCCGGAGCGTGAGCAGGACGCCGAACCCGACGACCCCGAACGCGACCATGAGGACGAGGAGGATCCGGTAGACGCCGGGATCGCCCGACTGGAGGCCCCACAGCGACGCGGCCACGGCCGCGACGACCGCGCCGATGATCGCCGCGCCGACGCTCGTCATCGTCTGCGTCGCGTACTGGGCCGCGAACAGCTCGGCGCGGTGCTCGCGGCTGCTGTGCTCCGTCATGAACGGGACCGTCACGACGCCGAAGGCCTGCTGGCCGGCGGCGAGGAGCGCGGCGAGCAGGATGATGAGCGCGGGCTCAGTGGAGAAGACGAGCCCGACGGTGGCGACGACCGTGATCGCGACGCCGCCGAGGAGGACGGCACGCCGCCCCACGCGGTCCGAGGCCGCGCTCGCGGGGAACGCGGCGACCATCGCCGCCAGCGAGCCGGCGGCCGCCACGACGCCGATGAACGACGTGGAGAGCCCCAGGGATGTCAGGTAGAGGTTGAAGTCGACCCAGTAGAGGCTCTGGGCCGCGCCGACGACGAGGGTGACGAGGAGGAACCGGCGCGCATCGGGCTGGAATCCCGCGTATGCCGAGACCGCCCCCCGCAGACCACCGCCCCGGCGCCCGGACGTCCCGGCGGCCGGCCCTCCGCTCAGGCCTCCTCCCCTGAGACGGCGTCGTCCGTCATCTCCACGAGGGCCGCCACGTAGCCCTCCCAGTAGGCCGCGTGCTCGTCACGGTCCTTCGCCGTGAGCCCGGCCTCCGTCCACCCCGAATGCGTGAGCGTCACGAGCGTGCCGTCCTCGCCGGGCGCGAGGTCCCACGCGACCCGCGTCCGCTCCGACGCCGGGGTCTCGCCCCATCCCCACGAGTAGACGAGGCGCGCGCCGGGCGCCACCTCGAGGACCTCGCCGCGCATGACGTCGCCGTCGCCGAAGTCGAGCTCGTACGCGGCGCCCGGCGCGCCCACCGGCGTCGCGCGGGTGAACCACTGCTCCACGAGGGCGGGGTCCGTGAGGGCCGCCCACGTCGCGTCCCGGTCCGTCGCCAGCTCCGCGCGGATGACCATCGGTGCGAGACGTCCGGCCATCGGCGGCCTCCTGCCCGGGGATGCGCCGCGGGTGCGGCGCTCTGGTCCCATCCTAGCGAAGCCCCGCGGTCGCGAGGGCGACCGGTCGGCGGGCTCACGGCCGCGTCGACCGCCGACGGTCGCTCCGCCGCCCACGACCCCGCTCCGCTCGGATAGGCTGTCGACCGGCCCGCGGCGCGAGGATCCGACCGCCCGACGGGTCGAAGGGGAGAGAGGTGGACAGGGCGTTCCTCGCCGGGATCGTCGCCGGGTACGGGATCGCGATCCCGGTCGGTGCGATCTCCGTGCTCATCATCGACGCCGGGCTCCGTCACGGCTTCCGGACGGCGGCCGCGGCGGGCGCGGGCGCGGCAGGAGCGGACCTGACCTACGCGACGATCGCCGCCGTCTTCGGCGCGGCGCTCGCGAGCCTCCTCGCGCCGATCGCCGTCCCCCTGAAGGTCCTCGAGCGTCCTCCTGCTCGTCGCGATCGCCGTCCGCGGCCTCCTCGCCGTGCGGCGCGATGCGCGCGCAGAGCCCGACGAGGTGCCGCTGCCGCCCGGTGCGTTCCGGACCTTCCTCACGTTCCTCGGACTCACCCTCCTGAACCCGATGACCGTGGTCTACTTCGCGGCGCTGATCCTGGGCCTCGCGTCCACGGGGGCGGGCCCGGCGGAGAAGGCGGCCTTCGTCGCGGGTGCCGGCCTCGCGTCGCTCTCGTGGCAGGAGCTGATCGCGTTCATCGGCTCGCGGCTCCATCGGCGACTCTCGCCGCGGGCGCGGGCCGGGACGGCGATCGCCGGCAACCTCGTGGTGATCGGCCTCGCGGCCGCCATCGCCATCCCGCTGGTGACGGGCTAGCCGGCTAGCCCGCCCGGTCGGCCGGCTCCTCGCCCGCCCCGGCCGTCGCCTCGGGGGTCAGCTCGCCCACCAGCGCCCCGAGGAACGCCCGCACCGCCCGGCGCTCGTCCGGGCCCATCCCGTCGAGCGCTCGCGCCACCGCGTCGTCGCGCCAGCGGTAGGCGCCCTCCACGTCGGCGATCGCCCCGGGCGAGAGGTGGACCCACACGACCCGCCGGTCCTCCGGGTCGCGATCGCGGACGACGTAGGCGCGCTCCTCGAGCTCCTCGACGATCCGGCTCGCCCATCCGACGGAGACGCCGATCGCGCTCGCGAGCCCGCCGATCGTGAGACGGTCGTGCTCGTAGATCGAGACCGCCGCACGCACCGCCTGGGGGGAGAGGCGCCACCGGTCTCCGCCCGCGCCGTGCACGGGGCCTCGCGCCGCCTCTGCGCCCGCCTGGGGCGCGGCCACGGCGTGGACGACGTCGACGAGCAGCCGAGCCGTCGCGCGCACCTCATCCGGGCGCGCCCCGTCCACGAGGGACGACGCGAGAGGCGGGCCGCCCTCCTCCACGCCGCCGCGAAGGCCGTGGTCGGCGGTCCGGTCGGCGGGTGTCGTGGATGCGGTCCGGTCGTCCACTCTTGCGCGTTCCCTCGGCTGCCCCTATGATTGCGTCCCGAAAAGATTTCGTGCGACAACTATACCATGCGTCCGGCGGGACCCGCCGGTGCGAGCACGGGGGAGCTGACCACAGTGGCGAGCCAGGCGACAGCGAGCGGCGCGGCCATCGACGAGAGCGGGCGAGGACGCTGGATCGGCCTTGCGCTCCTGAGCCTCGGCGTCTCGATGATCATCGTGGACGCGACGATCGTGAACGTCGCGGTCCCGTCGATCATCAAGGACCTCAACCTCGACCTCACCGCGGCCGAGTGGGTGAACACGTCCTACGCGCTCGTCTTCGCCGCGCTCCTCGTGACGCTCGGCCGGGTCGGCGACGTCGTGGGCCGCAGGCTCATGTACCTCGTCGGGCTCGCCATCTTCATCGTCGCGTCGGTCCTCGCCGGGATCGCCCAGTCGGGCGAATGGCTCATCGCGGCCCGGCTCCTCCAGGGGCTCGGCGGTGCGGCGATCCTCCCCGCCACGCAGTCGATCCTCAACGCCAACTTCCGCGGGAAGGACCGCGCGATCGCGTTCGGGATCTGGGGATCCGTCATCGGCGGGATGGCCGCGATCGGCCCTCTCATCGGCGGCTTCCTCACCACGTACGTCTCGTGGCGCTGGGCGTTCTTCATCAACATCCCGATCGGGATCTTCGCGATCCTCGGCACGCTGAAGTACATCGGCGAGTCCAAGGACGAGCACGCGACGCCCGGCTTCGACTTCCCCGGCTTCATCCTCATCACGCTGGGCCTCGGCGCGATCGTCTTCGGTCTCATCGAGGGCCAGACCTACGGCTGGATCGTGCCCAAGCGCCCGTTCACCGTCGGCCCGTGGACGTGGCCGTCCACGGAGGTCTCGATCATCCCGTTCATCATCGGGTTCGGGATCATCGCGCTCGTGCTCTTCGCGTTCATCGAGCTCCGGCGCCGGCGCCAGGGCAAGTTCTACCTCTTCGACTTCACGATGTGGCGGTACCCGGGATTCCGCTACGGCAACCTCGCCGGCACGATCGTCAGCCTCGGCGAGTTCGGCCTCCTCTTCGTCCTCCCGCTCTTCCTCCAGGCGGTCCTGGGACTCTCGGCCTTCGAGACGGGTGCGCTCCTGGTCTCGCTCGCGGCCGGGTCGTTCCTCGCCGCGCCCATCTCCGCGCAGATCGCGCGCCGGTACGGCCCACGCCGCGTCGTGACGATCGGCATGACGCTCGAGGCGGTCGGCATCCTCGTGACGACCCTCCTGATCTCCGACACCGTGAACGCGATCGTCTTCGTCCCGGGGCTCGTCATCTACGGCCTCGGCGTCGGCTTCGCCACCGCGCAGCTGACGAGCATCGTCCTCGGCGACGTCCCGCCGCAGGAGTCCGGCCTCGCGTCGGGCACGAACTCCACGATGCGCCAGGTCGGGTCGGCGCTGGGGATCGCCATCCTCGGGACCGTGCTCGCCGTCGGCCTCGCCAGCGGTGTCCGCGCGCAGCTCGAGGAGCATGCCCCGCAGCTCCCCACGGCCGCGCGCGAAGGCTTCGCTCTCGCGATCGAGGAGTCGGCCGGCCAGGTCATCCCCGCGTTCCGCGGTGACCCCGCCGCCCTCGCCGCCTCGGGGATGATCCCCGAGGACTTCCTGCCCTTCCTCTCGACGCCGGCCGCGAAGCCGGTCCTCGAGCAGGTCGCGACGGCCGGCGAGCAGGCCTTCGTCGACGCCGCTCGCGCCGCGGGCTTCGTCGCCCTCGGCTTCGTCCTCCTCGGCGTCCTCTTCTCGTTCCTCCTGCCCAAGCAGAAGGTCCACCTCATCGAGCGCGTGGGCCCCGAGGAACCGATCCCGGGCGACGAGCGTCAGCAGGCGGACACCACGGATCCGGCGGGCGCGCCCGCCTGATCCCGACACGCGCGGTCCCACGGGGTCGCCGACGGCCCGTTCGGGCACCTTCGGCTATCCTCCGTGGGACCCGCCAACGCGTTCGCCGCACGTCGTGCGCGCGCCGCAGCACCTGGAGCCTGATGCACCCCCGTCTTCGCCTCGCGACCTCCGTCGCGCTTCTCGCACTCATCGTCGCCGCGTGCGGCTCGAGCTCCTCGAGCCCCGCCGCGTCGGCCACCGCCTCCGCCGCGGCCGAGGCCTCGGCCCCGGCGGCCACGGCCCCCGCCCCGAGCACGGCGCCGGATGCGTCCGCGTCCGCGTCGGCCGCCCCCAGCGTGGCGCCGTCGCCGACCGCCAGCCCGACGCCCGAGCAGCAGGCGCTGATGGACGCCCTGCCGAAGAAGGTGAAGGACCAGGCCCTCGAGCCCATCACCACCGACACGGCCGCGTACATCGCGAGCGACCCGACCGGCTCGGCGCCCATCGTCGGGTTCTTCAAGTCGCTGGGGATCGACCCGGCGAAGGTGATCCTCGTCGGGGACGTCGCGCCGCAGGGGACCACGCCGGCTGCGCCGTTCGTGATCGCCGCGTACCGGTTCCCCGGTATCGACCCGGCGAAGGTCAAGACCGAGTTCGTGAAGTTCTACGTCGGCCAGAAGGTCGGCGCCACATCCGAGGAGCAGACCGTCGGCGGGCGCAAGGTCACCGCCCTCCTCGCACCCAGCAGCGAGAGCCTCCCGCCGATCTACCTGCTCTTCGACGGCGACACGGTCTACGAGGTGGGGTCCACGGACAGCGACTTCGCGACCGAGGCACTCAAGGCGCTGCCGTGACGCCCGTCCGCGGATCCGACGCCCGCCCCGTCCTCGCGGCCGCCGCGCGCGCCCTCCGCCGGCTCGGGATCACCGCCGGCGGCCTGGCCCTCGTCCTGACGGTCGCCGCATGCGGCTCCGCGTCGAACTCGGCTGCGCCGACGGCTGCCGTGAGCCCGACGACGGCGCCGGCAGCGTCGACCGGCCCCGAGGCATCGACTTCGCCCGCCGCGACGCCCGCCGGGCCCAGCCCGACCGCGAGCGCGTCCGCCGCCCCCACCGCCTCGCCGTCCGCCGAGCTCCAGGCCCTCATGGCCAGGCTGCCGACATCGGTCGGCAGCCTCGCGCTCTCGCCCCAGGCCATCGACGGCGCCCGCTACCTGACCGCCGACCCGACGGCCCGCAAGGGGCTCGCGGACTTCGTCTCGGCCCTCGGCCTCAAGCCGACGGACGTCCTCATCGCGGTGGACGTCCCCGGCGGATCCGGCCCCCAGGGATACTTCCCCATCCAGGCCTGGCGCTTCGTCGGCGCCGATCCGGCCGCGTTCAAGAAGGCGTACGTGGCGGGGAGCGGCGGGGCGATCTCCGGCACGACGACGGAGGAGAAGACCATCGGCGGCCGGACGGTCGTGACCGTGACGCCTCCCGCCTCGGGCCCCTCGTCGCCCACCTACCTGTACTTCGACGGTGACACGGTGTTCGTCGTGGATGCGGCGAACCCGGCGTTCGCCGCTTCAGCCGTGGAGGCCATCAAGTGACCCCGGTCCGCAGCACACCCCCCCTGGTCGTCGCGCTGGCGGCGCTCGTCGCCGTCGTCGCGATGGCCTGCAGCTCCACCTCGTCCGGTACCCCCGTGCCCTCGACGCCCGCGGCCTCGGCGACCGCATCGGCGTCGCCCGCCACTGCCTCCACCCCGGCCGCGACGGACGCCCCCGCGCTGAGCGCCTCGCCGGCGCCGCAGGCGACCCCGGCGAGCTCGTCCGACCCCGCGGCGAGCGCCAGCCCGTCGCCCGCGGAGCAGGCGCTGATGGCCCGGTTCCCCAAGCAGGTGGGGGACGTCGCCCTGGACACGTCGTCCGCGATGCTCGCCACCCTGGCGGCGAACTCGCCCGGCAGCAGGTCGTTCGTCGAGTTCGCGAACGCGATCGGCTCCGACCCGTCCAAGACCTACCTCGCGTATGCGTTCCCTGCCGATCCCAAGGCGTACCAGGCGGCGCACGGCAAGGCCCAGTGGATCTACGGCGCGTACCAGTTCGTCGGGGCCGACGAGAAGCTGCTCCCCGAGGCCTTCGTGAAGTCGGCGATCGCGACGCAGTCCGGGGCCACGACCGCACAGAAGGTGGTCGCGGGTCGCGAGGTCACCGAGCTCACGCCGGGCACGTCCGCCAGCCAGGGAACCTCGGCCGTCTACCTCGTCTTCGAGGGCGACACGGTCTTCTTCGGCGCGTCGAGCGACCCGAAGCTGACCGAGCAGATCGTGGCGAGCTTCCCGAAGTGACCGGCCGCGACCGCCGGCCGGCCGGGCAGCGGCCCGCCGGCTCGTCGAGGGTCGCTCCCGCGCGTCGCGCGACCCTGGTGACCCTGCTCGGAGCGGCCGTCCTCGCGCTCGTGGCCGCGTGCGGGTCGTCGTCGGTGACCCCGACCCCGATCCCCAGTCCGGCCCCGACCCAGGCCGCATCCGCCTCGCCCGCCGTCTCGCCCTCCGCATCCGCCGCGACCACCCCCGCAGCCACCCCCGCGGCGTCCGACCCGGGCGCCTCGAGCTCGCTCCCGCCGCTCACGCGCGTCAAGGACCTCGAGGAGATGATCCCGACCACGCTGGGCGGATACCAGACGACCGTCCGGAGCCTCTCGGGGACCGACGTCATGGCCTCGGGGGACCAGGCGTCCATCGCGGCGCTCGACGGGATCCTCAAGGCGACGGGCAAGACGCCCGCCGACTACGGCTTCGCCTGGGGGATCGTGAAGACCGGCGCCGCCACCGACTCGGTCGTCGGCGTCTTCCGGGTGACCGGCGCGGACCCCGCGGTCGTGCGCGATGCGCTGATCGCCCAGGCGGGTGGCGCTGCGGCGAACGTCGAGAGCGGTTCCATCGGCGGGAAGTCGGTGCAGATCCTCCGCCTCCCGTCGCAGGACGGCACCCTCTGGTCCTGGTATTACTGGCCCAAGGGCGACGTCCTCTTCTACGTCCAGTCGACGGACCCCACGATCGCCGAGAAGATCCTCGCCGACCTGTAGGGCCGCCGCGGACGCCGCGGAGGGCCCTGCGGCCCCCGCCGGGTCCGGACGGCCCGGCCCGAGACGCCCCATGTGGGCGGTCCGGACCGACCGACAGCCACGGCCGGTCGGCCCCCGGCCGCGGGTCCACGGGGTCTATCTACCGGCGCATGGCGCTGCTACGATCGCGCCCACCTCGCAGCAGGATGGGAGCGTCGATGCCGCAGGGTCTCCTCGACCGACTCGCCGCCGGTCCCGTGCTCGGAGACGGGGGGTATCTCCTCGAGCTCGAGCGGCGCGGCTGGGTCCGCGCCGGCAGCTTCACGCCCGAGGTCGCGGTCGCCCACCCGGAGGCGCTCGTCGAGCTGCACCGGGAGTTCCTCCACGCGGGCGCCGAAGTGCTCCAGGCGCTCACCTTCTATGCGGGCGAGGACCGTCTTGCGGCCGCCGGCCTGGCGGCCGAGGTCGACGAGATCAACCGCGAGGCCGTGCGCATCGCACGGATGGTCGCGCGCGAGGGCGACGCGATGGTCGCCGGGACGCTGAGCCCCACGGGCGCGTACGCGCCGGACGACCGGCGCTCCGAGGCGCACGTGCGGGCCGCCTTCGACCGCCAGATCGACGACATGGTCGCCGTCGGCGTCGACTTCCTCATCGGCGAGACGTTCGCCTGGCTCGGCGAGGCGCAGCTCTGCGCCGCGAGCGCGAAGGCCACCGGGCTCCCCGTCGTGATCACCATGGCGTTCGAGGAGGAGCCCGTCGCGCGCGAGGGCGAGGGCGCCGGCGAGTGCGCCCGCGTGCTCGTGGACAGCGGCGCGGACGTCGTCGGCGTGAACTGCCTCCGCGGCCCCGTGAAGCTCCTGCCGATCGCCGCCCAGATGCGCGAGGCGGTCCCCGTCCCCATCGCGTGCCAGCCCGTCGCGTACCAGACGCCGCCCGGGCGGCCGGACTTCACGTCGCTGCCGGAGTTCCCGTTCTCGCTGGACCCGCTCCAGCTGCCCCGCGCGGCGATGGCCGAGTTCGCGGTGAAGGCGCGGGAGCTGGGGATCGACTACATCGGCTCCTGCTGCGGCTCCGTCGCCGTCCACGTGCGGGCGATGGCCCAGGCGCTCGGGAAGGTCCCGTCGGACGAGCGCGCGGCCGGCCCGCGCGGCGTCCGCGGCGTCCACGGCGGGGACGCTCTCGTCTGACCGCACCGCTGGGTACGTGACGGACGGCAGGGGGCCGACCCTCCGCGGAGTGCGTACACTCGACACGTCGCCGGAGGGAGGAGCCGGCGCAGCGTGGTCGCGGTCGGGGGCGCGTCCCATCTCCCGCCGCGGCGGAGGAGGAGCCACCATGCCGACCACGGCAGTCCCTGGTCTCTGGCGCCGGCTGGCGCTCGTCATCGCGATCGCGGGCCTGCTCGCCGCGGGCCTGTCGATGAGGGCGACCGCACCGGTCCGGGCCGCGGACCCGCTCGTGCTCAAGATCGGCACGACCCAGGACCTCGAGGCGCTCAACCCGTTCAACGCCTACCAGTACATCGGCGACGAGATCTACTGGATCAACTACGACTTCCTCGTCAACTTCGGCAACGACCTCAAGCCGATCCCGGGCTTCGCCGAGTCGTGGACGCAGTCGGCCGACGGCAAGACGTGGACGTTCAAGATCCGGCCGGGCATGAAGTGGTCCGACGGGACGCCCGCCACCGCCGAGGACGCGGCGTGGACGTTCCAGATGATCATCGACGCGGTGAAGGCCGGGAAGAAGCGTCGGCTACGGCTACATCGACCCTGACGTGAAGAACGCCGCGATGGTCTCCGCGAAGGCGACCGACCCGGAGACCCTCGTCATCGAGCTCTCGCGGCCGAACGACCGCGCCGCTCTCCACGACCGTCCCGATCCTGCCGAAGCACATCTGGGGCAAGAAGACGCTCGAGGAGATCAACGACTTCGCGAACGACCCGCCCGATCGTCGGGACGGGCCCCTACCAGGTCGTCGGAGTGGAAGACCGGCCAGTACGCCCGCCTCGCCCGCAACCCCTACTACTGGGGGAACCAGGGCGCGGCCGACGAGGTCATCTTCCAGTTCTTCCCCGATGCCGTCGACACGATGGCCCAGGCCTTCAAGGCCGGTGAGCTCGACTACATCCGCAACCCCACCGCGCTCCAGTTCGACCAGCTGAAGACCGAGCCCGGGTACCACGACGATCAGCTCCACGTCGAACGGGTTCACCGAGCTCGGGTTCAACACGTACACGAAGGAGATCCCGGGCGGCGGCGCCTCCACGAAGGCGCTCGCAGGACCCGGCGTTCCGCGACGCGCTCGGCTACGCGATCGACAAGCAGCTGCTCGTCGACAAGATCCTCCAGGGCTACGGCATCGTCGGGACGACGCAGGTCCCGCCGTGGGAGCGGCGCTTCCACACCGACCCGGCGAACCCGCGGACCTTCGACATCGAGGTCGCGAAGCAGAAGCTCGACGCGGCCGGCTACGTGCTCGACGCGTACGGGGAACCGGCTCGACAAGGAGGGCAAGGCCCTCAACCTGCGCCTCTACTTCCCGAACTCGAGCGACGACTACCCGAAGATCGCCGCGTTCCTCACCGACTGGTTCGGCGCAGCTCGGGATCAAGGTGAAGAGCCAGTCGTTCGACTCAGGCGCCCTCACCGACATCCTCCTGCCGCCCGAGGCGGGCGACAAGTACAAGGCCGACTACGACATGTTCATCTGGGGCTGGGGCGGCTACCCGGACCCCAACTCGCTCCTGTCGATCTTCACCACCGAGCGCGATCGGCAGTCATGAGCGACAGCCAGTTCTCCAATCCCGAGTACGACGCCGCTCTACACGAAGCAGCTCGAGGCGGCGACGACCGCCGAGCGGAAGGCGTACATCGACCAGATGCAGAAGATCTTCTACGACAAGGCGCCGTACCACATCCTCTACTACGACAACGAGCTGCACGCCTACCACACGGACAAGTTCGCGAACTGGCAGACGCAGCCGACGGACGGCGGGACCCCGTTCTTCGTCAACGGCTCGTACAACTACACCCTGCTGACCGACGCGAAGGCGACCCCGTCGCCGACGCCGGCCCCGACCGCCGCGCCGAGCGAGTCGGCCGTCGCGGGCGCCTCCACGGCCCCCACGACCGCACCCACGGCTGCGCCGTCGGCGAGCCCCGCGCCCGGCGGCGGCGACTCCGGCGGCGGGAGCAGCACGCTGCTCCTCGTGGTCGGGGCCGTGGTGCTCGTCGCGATCATCGCCGTCGGGCTCGTGATCTGGCGGCGCCGCGCGGCGACGCCGGGCGGGGGCGAGGAGGAGTAGGCCCGGCCGGCGCAGGGAACGCCCCGATCGCACCGGCCGCGTGAGGCCGAGCCGCATGGACCGGCTGCCCATCGTGCGTCGCGAGGCGCGCGATGGGTAGCCGCTACCTTGCGCGCAAGATCGTCCAGGCGCTCCTGACGATCGCGTTCATCGTCCTGCTCAACTTCGTCCTGTTCCGGATGATGCCCGGCTCCCCGGACCGGGTCCTCGCCCGGAACCTGCCGGAGAGCGCGCGCGCCGAGCTGCGCGAGCGCTGGGGCCTGGACAAGCCGCTGATCCCGGACCAGCTGGTCGCGTTCGTCGGCGTCGACCGCTCACGGGCGACCTCGGCGCCTCGTACAAGTTCAACGGCAGGAGCGTCGTCGACGTGATCGGCGACCGGATCTGGCCGACGCTCATCCTCTTCGGCCTCGGCGAGCTCATCGCGATCGTCGTGGGCCTCGGGCTCGGCGCGTACTCGGGGTGGAGGAGGGGAGGGGCGGTCGACTACGTCGGCAACGGGTTCTCGCTCGTCCTGTACTCCATGCCGTACTTCATCATCGGCATGATCCTCCTCCTGGTCTTCGCGACGGGCCTGGGCTGGTTCCCGACGAGCGGGATGTTCTCCCTCGGCCACCGCTTCGCGAGCTTCCCCGAGCAGCTCGCCGACTTCGCCTGGCACCTCTTCCTCCCGCTCATGACGGTCGCGATCGGCCTCATCGGGCAGTACTCGATCCTCATGCGGTCCTCGATCATCGACACGCTCACCGAGGACTACGTCACGACGGCGCGGGCGAAGGGCCTGACGGACGGCCGCGTCCTCCGCGCGCACGCGCTCCCGAACGCGCGACTGCCCGCGGTCACCCTCATCGCGATCAACCTCGGCTATGTCATCGCCGGGGCGATCACCGTCGAGGTCGTCTTCAACTGGCCGGGGATCGGGACGCTGACCGTGGTGGCGCTGAACGCCCGCGACTACCCCGTCCTGCAGGGGATCTTCCTGCTGCTCTCGATCTCGGTCGTGTTCGCGAACTTCGCGGCCGACCTCATCTACGGCTTCCTCGACCCGCGGGTGCGCACGTGACCGCCGCGCCGCTCTCCTCGCGTCAGCTCCGCGCGGAGCGCCTCCGCCTCCGCGTGCGCGGGTGGACCGATCTCGCGCATCGCTTCGCCCGCCGGCGCGACGGGGTCGCGGGCGTGGGCGTCCTCATCCTCTTCGCGATGCTCGCGCTCTTCCCGACGCTCATCGTGGGGCCGCTCCAGACCGCGACGACCGCGCCCGGCCTCCCGCTCCAGCCGCCGAGCCTGGAGTTCCCTCTCGGCACCGACGACCTCGGCCGGAGCATGCTCAACCTCACGGTGCACGGCGCCCGGATCTCGATGGTCATCGGGCTGCTCGCGACGGTCGTCACCGTCCTCCTCGGCGCGGTGATCGGGATCGCCTCGGGCTACCTCGGCGGCCGGACGGACACCGTGCTCATGCGCATCACCGACTTCTTCCTCGTGCTCCCGACGTTCGTCCTCGCCCTCATCCTCGCGCCGATCATCCTCGACCTCATCGGCTCGGAGGGCGTGATCTTCGGGATCCCGTCCACGCTCGTCGTGATCGTCGTCGTCATCGGCATCACGAGCTGGGCGTCCACGGCGCGGATCATCCGCTCGCAGGCGCTCTCGGTGAAGGAGCGGATGTTCGTCGCGCGCGCGCGCGTCATCGGCGGGAGCGGGGCGCACATCATGTGGCGCCACATCATGCCGAACGTGCTCAACCTCATCGTCGCGAACACGGTCCTCGTCTTCGCCGGGGCGATCCTCACCGAGACGACGCTCTCGTTCATCGGCCTCGGCGACCCGCTCCTCCCGTCCTGGGGCGTGATCCTCAACTCGGCGCAGACCTCGGGCGCGCCGGGCCTGGGGGCCTGGTGGTACTTCGTTCCCCCCGCCACGTGCATCGTCCTCGTCGTCCTCGCCTTCACCCTCGTGGGCGGCGCGCTCGACGACGTCCTGAACCCGCGGATGCGGGCGCGCCGATGAGCGAGCCGACCGCACCGCCCGCCGGGGGCGCCGCGCCTGTGCCCGGCTCGGCGCCCCCGACCACCCCGCCCGCCGCGACCGCGTCGGCCGCCGTGCCGCATGCCTCCGCGGCGGAGATCCGCGGGCGGCGCCAGTGGCCGCTGCCGAAGCAGGCGGACCCGGATGCGCCGCTGCTCGTCGTGGAGGACCTCAGGGTCCACTTCACGCTCGAGTCCGGCTCGGTCAAGGCCGTGGACGGCGTGAGCTTCACGCTGAACGACGGCGAGGCGCTCGGGATCGCGGGCGAGTCGGGCTGCGGGAAGACGACGACCGCCCTGTCGCTCATCCGGCTCCTCCCGTCGAACGCGAAGGTCGTCGGCGGGAGCGTTCGCCTCTTCGGGATCGACCTCGTCCCCAAGACGGAGACGCAGCTGCGGCGGTACCGCTGGCGCGAGATCTCCCTCGTCTTCCAGGGCGCGATGAACGCCCTGAACCCCGTGAAGCGGATCGGCGACCAGATCGCGGAGCCGATCGTCGTGCGCCTGGGGCGGCCCCAGGCCGAGGCGGACAAGCGGGCCGGCGACCTGCTGGAGCTCGTCGGGATCCCCCGCCAGCGCGCGAAGGCGTACCCGCACGAGCTCTCCGGGGGGATGCGCCAGCGCGCGATGATCGCCATGGCCCTCGCGTGCGACCCGGCGATCGTCATCGGCGACGAGCCGACCACCGCCCTCGACGTCATGGTCCAGGCGCAGATCCTCGAGCTGCTCGAGCGGCTCCGCGCGGAGCTCGGGCTCTCCCTCATCCTCATCACGCACGACCTCTCGGTCATCGCCGAGACGTGCGACCGGGTCCTCATCATGTACGCGGGCCGCGTCGCCGAGGAGGGTCCGGTCTCGGAGGTCTTCTCGCGGCCGCGCCACCCGTACACGCAGAAGCTCCTGGGCGCCTTCCCGAACATCCACGCGGACCGGCGGACGCTCGAGGTGATCCCCGGCGCGCCCCCCGACCTGCGGACGCCGCCGCCGGGCTGCCGCTTCCATCCGCGGTGCCCGCTCGTCCTCCCCGTCTGCTCGGAGGAGATGCCCCCGGAGGTCACCTTCGACGGCGTCCGGGTCGCCTGCCACCTCTACGCGGACGGATCGTCCGGCGAGCCCATCCCCGTCCCGTCGATCGCCACCGGCGCCGAGGCACCCGTCACGACGGACGACGGATCAGGCCCGCCCGAGCGTGCCCGGGCCCACGTTCGCGGAGGCCGTCGCCGAGGAGCTCGCCGCGACGACCCCCGCGCACATCCCCACGCTCGACCACACGCTCACCCCGGTGCGCCCGCCGGGCGAGGATCGCCGGCCGGGGGAGGTCGAGTGAGCGACGACCTCCTCCGCCTCGAGGGCCTGCAGGTCCACTTCCCGATCCGCGGCGGGCTGACCGACACGCTCCTGCGCCGTGCCCGTGGGTACGTCCGCGCAGTGGACGGCATCGACCTCTCGATCCGCCCGGGCGAGGTGCTCGCGCTCGTCGGCGAGTCCGGGTCCGGCAAGACGACGACCGGGCGCGTCATCGTCAAGCTCACGCGCCAGACGGCGGGCCGCGTCATCTTCGACGGCCAGGACGTCTCCGACCTGTGGGGGGTCCGGCGCCTGCGCGACTACCGGCGGCGGGTCCAGGTCATCTTCCAGGACCCGTACGAGACGCTGAACCCGAAGCAGACGATCCACGACTTCGTCGCCGAGCCGCTCCAGGTCAACCGGATCGGCGCGTCGGCGACCGACCGCGAGGAGCGCGTGATGGGCGCGCTCGAGGCCGCCGGGCTCCGGCCGGCGAGCGATTTCGCCTTCCGCTACCCGCACGAGCTCTCGGGCGGCCAGCGCCAGCGGGTCGTCATCGCGGGGGCGCTCGTCATGGGCCCCGAGCTCGTCGTGGCGGACGAGCCGGTCTCCATGCTCGACGTGTCGATCCGGACCGAGCTGCTCCGGCTCATGCTCGACCTCCGGCGAGCAGCGCGGCCTCACGTACCTGTTCATCACGCACGACCTCTCGGTCGCGTGGGTGATCGCCGACAGGGTGGCGGTCATGTACCTCGGGCGGATCATGGAGATCGGACCGGCCGAGGCGGTCATCCGCAGCCCCGGCAACCCGTACACGCGGGCGCTCGTGAGCGTGTCGCCCAGCCCGACGCCGCGACGGCCGGCGTCCGCGCGGCGCGGACGATCCTCGCGGGCGAGACGCCCGACGCGGCGCACATCCCGCCCGGGTGCCGGTTCCATCCGCGCTGCCCGCTCGTCTTCGACCGATGCCGGCGCGAGGAGCCGCCGCTGTTCGACCTCGGCGGCGGCCAGTCGTCCGCGTGCTGGCTCGTCGAGGACGGCGGCCCACTTCCGGCCGGGTCGCCGGTGGTCGCACCCGAGGCCGCCATGCCGCCGGCCGTCACGACGGAGACGCCCGCATGACCGACGAGCCCGCCCTCTTCTCGACCGATCGCGCCGCGGCCCTGCTGTCGGTCGTCCCGGACGCGCTGGCGGCCGAGGTGCGGGCGCTCGGACGCGAGGGCGCGCGGTGGCGACCCGCGGCGGACGCGTGGTCCGTCGCCGAGGTCGTGGGCCACCTCATCGAGGCCGAGCGGCGGGGGTTCGCCGGCCGCATCCGGGAGATCCTGCGGTCCGACGACCCCGAGCTCCGCACGTGGGACCAGGCCGCCGTCTCGGCTGCGCGCGACGACCGGTCAGCCGACCCCGTCGCCCTCGTGGCCGAGCTGCGTGCTGCGCGGCTCGAGGGGGTGGCGCTCGTGCGCACGCTCACGCCGGACGGACCTCGCGCGGTCGGGCGTGCATCCGAAGGTCGGGGTCCTGCGCGTGGACGAGCTCGTCGCCGAGTGGGTCCACCACGACCGCTGCCACCTGCGCCAGGCGCTCGGGGTCGCGGAGGCATGGGCGTGGCTCCACATGGGCGCCGCCCGCGGGTTCGACGCCTAGCGCGGCGCGACCTCGTCGGGCCCTCGCGCCTCGAGGCCTCGCTCCTCGGCGCTCCTCGACCCCTCGGGCCGGTCAGGCCCGGCCCGCGTCCCTCCCGGCAAGGCGTCGGAGGTCGTCGTACGGACCCGAGATGATCGCGACCTCCCCCGCACGCACCACGCGGCCGTCCGGCGGGTTCGCCTCGTAGTCGGTCTCGCCGTGGACGATCGCCAGGACGAAGATGCCGTCCCGGCGGAGGGACGCGACGTCCCGGTCCGCGAGCGCCGACCCGGCCTCGACGGAGAGCTCCTCCAGCGAGAACGCGAGCTGCCCGTGCGAGAGCGCCTGGTCGAGGAAGTCGACGACGCGCGGCCGGCTCGCGAGCTCGGCGAGGCGACGCCCCGCCATCGTGTACGGCGACACCACGCGGTCCGCGCCGGCGAGCGTGAGCTTCGCCTCCGCCTCGGCGGTCGACGCGCGCCCCACGATGAAGAGGCCCGGGTTGAGGGCGCGGGCCGACAGGATGACGTAGACGTTGTTCGCGTCCGAGTCCATCGTCGCGATGAGGCCACGGGCACGGTCGATGCCGGCGGCGGTGAGCGTCGCATCGTCCGTCGCGTCCCCGGCGAGCACGAGCAGCCCGTCGCGCCGCGCGTGCTCGATCGACGGCTCGTTCCCGTCGATGACGATCATCCGGTAGCCCTCGTGGACCATCTCGCGCGCCACCGTGGTCCCCACGCGGCCGTAGCCGCAGAGGACGAAGTGATCGCGCATCGCGGCAAGCTCGTCCGCCACCCGCTTCGCCTCCCGTCTTCCGCTCGTGGCGTCGCGCACGAGCTCCTCCGCGATGATCCCGACCGTACCGAAGATGAGCCCGACCCCGGCGATCGCCACGATCGTCGTCCACAGCCGGAGCGGCCCGTCGAGCTCGCGTACCTCGCGGAACCCGACCGTGGTGAGGGTGATCGCCGCCATGTAGAACGCGTCCGAGAGCGACCACCCGCCGATGATCAGGTACCCGATCGTCCCGACGACGAAGACGACCACCACGACGACGATCCAGACGCGCAGGAGCCGCCACGGTCCCGCTGCCGGCGTCGTGGCTCGGGTGCGGCCGCCCGCCCGTCCCATCGTCACGCCCGCATCGTAGGGGACGGGAGGGCCGTGCGAGCGGTCCGGCCGGCACCCCGCGTACCATCAGGCCCATGCCCCGCATCCCGGACCTCGGCCCGCGCGGCGAGGGATGGGTCGCGCTCCAGGCGCTCCTCTTCCTCGCGATCGCCGCGTCCGGCTTCCTGCCGCCCGCGTGGAGCGGTCCGATCCGCGCCGTCACGACGGCGGCCGGGGCGGTCCTCATCGTCCTCGGGGCGGTCCTCGCCTTCCTCGGCGTGCGCGACCTCGGCGGCAGCCTCACGGCGACGCCCCGTCCCAGGGACGACGGGGTGCTCGTGGAGACCGGCGTGTACGGACGCGCGCGCCACCCCATCTACGGCGGGCTGGTCCTCGCCGCGGCCGGATGGGGCCTCGCCACCGCGAGCCCGGCCGGCCTCGCGCTCTCGGCCGTCCTGCTCGGGTTCTTCTTCCTCAAGTCGACACGGGAGGAGGCGTGGCTGGTCGACCGCTTCCCCGGCTACCCGGCCTACCGCGGCCGGACCCGGCGGTTCATCCCGTTCGTCGCCTGAGGCCACGGCGCCCGCGGCCCGGTCCCGGCTGCCGCGGGCCGCCGGCGCCCCGGCCGGGATCACTGGGGCGGGCAGCCCGCCTCGTCCGGGAGCAGAGGCCGCAGGATGAGCTGGTACGTGGCCCCGCCGCTGCGCCAGTACGTGAGCTGGTTCGCAGCCTCCAGCGCGGGACGGAGCGTCGCGAGCTCGTCGCCGGTCACCACGCCGCACCGCATCGGGGGCTCGACCCCTGCGCGGAACGGCTCGCCGAACGTCGACAGCGGCGTCGCGAGCGGCCAGTCCGCGATCGTCGGCTCGATGCCCTGGTCCTGCGTGACCGGCTCCGCCTCCTGCGCGTAGATGCGGATCGCGTCGAAGGCGTAGGGTGCGTCGGCCGAGACCACGTCGTCGCCGAGCCACGCCGGGATGTCGCCGAGCTTCTCCGCGAACGCCACGAGGTCCGCGCGGGCGGCCGCGTCCTCCGGCGAGATGACGGAGGTGTCCTCGCCGAGGCCGAGCGCGTACGCGGAGGTGCGGTGCTGCGCGCCGCCCGCGTCCACCCAGAACGTGGTCGTGGGTGCGTCCGCGATGACGGGGTAGAGGTACGTGACGTCGTCGCCCATGAGCCCGGCCTCGGCCGCGGCGGCGAGGATCCGCTGGAGGCCCGCCTCCGACACGCGGAGGACGCGGAGGTTCGGCAATGCCGGGCCGGGGTAGATCTCGATCTGCGGTCCCTGCGTGACGATGCGGCCGTCGCCGTAGATGCTCACGGTCGGGAGCTCCGAGAGGATCCACCCGGGAGCGACGAGGCCGCCGCCCACCTCCTGGCGGAGGACGAGCTCGTTCGCCCCGGTCGGGTGCGTGATGGCCTCGACGAAGGGCGTGGCCGTCGGCGTCGCCGATCCGCCCCCGGGCGTCGTCGTGGGCCCGGGCGTCGCCGACGGCGGGAACCCGCCCGAGGCGCAGGAGACCAGCGTGATGGTGAGGGCCGCGAGGGCGGCGACGATCGTGCGATCCATGGCCCGTCGGACGGCGGGAGCGTCGGTCCGGTTCCCCGCCGCGGTCACGGTCAGGGAGCGGCGGTCGCCGTCGGCGCGGCCGAGCCCGGCGCGGCGGGCGAGCCGGCGGCGGACGGGGCGGGCGTGGGGCTCGGCTCGACGCCGGTCATGACGTACGTGACGGCCGCCTCGACATCGCTCATCGGCACCAGCCCCTTCACCAGCTTCGCGCCCATCGGGCCGACGATGTGGAGCGTGGGGGTGGACTCGATGCCGATCTTCCGGCCCTCCTCGGTCTCGGCCGTCGCCTCCTTGACCGTCGCGCCGTCCGCCATGCACGTCGCGAACGCCGCCGGGTCGAGGCCCGCGAAGCCGGCGAGCTGCAGGAGGTTCTTCGGCGCGAATGCGCCCTGGTTCTCTCCCTGCTGCGACGCGAAGAGGAGGTCGTGGAACCGCCAGTACGCGCCCTGCTGGCCCGCGCAGCGCGCCGCGCCCGCGGCCTGGCCCGACTCGTCGCCGAGGAAGGCGAAGTCGCGGTACACGAGGCGCGCCTGTCCGGACTCCACGTACTCGCGGATGATCGCCGGCTCGACCGCATGCGTGAGGAGCCCGCAGTACGGGCACTGGTAGTCGGCCCAGACCTCGATGAGGACCGGTGCGCCGGCGTCGCCGAGGACGGGCGCCGCGCCCGGGCCCGCGCCCGGGAGGGTCCCGCCCGTGCTCGCGGCCGCGGAGCCGGCGCTCGCGTCGGGCGACGCGGAGGCGGACGGCGCCGGGGAGGCCCCGAGGTCCACCTTGCCGGTCGCGGCGAGGGCCGCGAAGACGATCGCGCCGCCGGCCACCGCCGCGACGAGGTAGCCAGCGATCCGCGCCGCCGCTCCGCCGCGACCGCCCGGGGCGGCGACGGCGTGCGGGACGGCAGGCTCCACGGGCTCGAGCGACGGGGACGGCCGCGGCGGCCCCCTCCGCGCCCGCGGCGGCCGCCGTGTGCGGGCGAGGTCCATCGCCGCCGTCGTGCCGGGGTCCGCGAGCGCGTCGGCGGAGGCCGGGGATGGGGGCCGGGGCCGCAGGGGTCTCCGGGGCGTGGGCGTGGCGGGCGGGGCCGGGCGCGTCGGGCGTGCCCGGCTCGCGCGGGGAGGGTCGGTCATGGGGTCTCCTCGGTGTCGGTCGCGCCCGGCGAGTGGCGGCCGCGGTCGGCGGCGACATCGTCGCACAGGCCGTCCGGGTGCGCGCCGCACCTCGGCCCGGAAGCGCAACGGCGCACGGCTGGCCCGCGTGGCGCTACGCTCGGCGCGCCGGATGACGGCCGACCGGAGGACGCATCGATGACCGAGGCGGTCACCAACTTCGCGGAGACGATCGGGCGGCTGCTCGACGTCGCCGGCGTGCTCGCCATCTCGATCGGCTTCGTCCTCTCCGTCGCGATCGTCGTGCCGGCGATCCGGCGCGGCGAGCGGATCCAGGCGTACGGGACCTTCCGGGTCGGCCTCGCGCGGGCGATCGTCCTCGGCCTCGAGGTCCTGGTCGCGGCCGACATCATCCGGACCGTCGCGGTGGAGCCGACGCTCGAGAACGTCACCGTCCTCGCGATCATCGTGCTCGTCCGGACGATCCTCAGCTTCACGCTGATGGTGGAGATCGAGGGCCGCTGGCCCTGGCAGCCGAAGCCGCCGGGGACGCACGAGAGCATCGGCCCCGAGTAGGGCCGCCGGGCGCGGGCGGCCGGCGCCGCGCGCGCCGGTGGGTGCGGGCGCGCGCCGAGCGCGCGCCGAGGTCAGGCGGTCGGCGTCCGCACGATCCCGGGCGGGAACCAGGTCCCATCCGTCACCGGGCCCAGCGGCAGATACGCGCGCAGCGCCACGTTGAACGTGCCGGCCGGCGCCGGCAGCCAGTTCCCGGCGGGGACGCCCGCCGGCTGCGTCGCGGAGAGGTGCACCTCGAGGCTCCCGTCCGCGCCCCACGCGAGCCCGGGCGTGTCGGGCCGGATCACGAACCTGTCGAGCGGGTTCGCCACGAGCAGCGACCGCTCGTCGTACATCGTGAGCGACCAGAAGCCGAGGTCCCGCAGGGGCGGGAGGCCGCCCGGCCCGAACGTGAGGACGTACGCGTTCCGTCCGTCGAGGGGATCCCCGGCGACGTCGCGGTAGGCGAAGAAGTACGTGGCCTCCTCGAGCGGGAGGATCCCCATCTGCGTCGTCTGCATCACGGCCCGGCCTGCGATGTCCGGCCCGGCCAGGCCCGAGGCGGGATCCGGCACCCGCCAGCCGTCCCGCACCGGGGCGGCCGTCAGGCGCGCGTCGATCAGCGCCTGGGCGTCGGCAGCGCCGGCGCGGATCGCGGCCGCCGACGCGGGGTCCGTCGGGACCGTCGATCCGGGCCCGAGACCGGCCGTCCCGAAGAGCGCGGCGATGCCCGCCGCGTCGCCCTTTGGCGGGTTCCAGCCCGTGTACGCGTTCATGAGCCGGAAGAAGTCGAGCGGGTCGCGGGTCTCGCGCATCGCGGGGACGTCGAGATCGGCGACGTCGACCTCGGCGAACGCGGCCCCGGGATCCCCGCGCCCGGCGAGCGGCACGAGCCGGATCGCGTCCTGCACGGCATGGAGGGCATCGATCTCGCCGGCGTCACGGACGTAGACCCGCTGGAGCAGGCAGACCGACGGCGTGGGTGACTCGAGGACCGCCCGCACGCCGTCCGGCACGTCCCCCGCCCATCCGGGCGGGACGATCAGGAACTCGCCGCCGTCGTTGCCGAAGGTGCGCGGGCCGACGACCGCGAAGATGTCGAAGTAGGCGTCGGTGAGCGCGATCGAGTAGTAGCGGTCGGGGATCGGCGGGACCCGGAGGATGACCGGCCCCTGGCGGTCCAGGAGGACGTAGCTCGCCCCGTACAGGGTGTCCACGTTGGGCGAGACGGTGGTCGTCGTCGTGTCGGCGAGCCGCCGCATGAGGAACCAGCCACCGAGGGGCGCCTCGTCGGGCGCCATCGCGCGGCGGCCCGCGATGTACTCCGTGAGCTGGCGCATGTGCAGGAACGCGGGGAAGTCGAGGAGGTACGCCTGCATCGCCAGCGCGCGGAGGTTCCGCGCCTCGCGGCGTCGATCGACGCCGCATCGAGATCCGTCCTGAAGTCCTCGATCCTGGGCAGGTTCGCCGTGTCGTCCATCGCCTGCCTCCTCATCCAGCTTCGCCCTTGGGCTGGCCCTTCCATCTCTCGACGTCGACCTTGCGCACGGGCGGCGCGGCCCACGCCCCGTCGCGGATCGCCTCCCCGGGAAGGTAGGTCCGCAGGGTCAGGAAGAACGTGCCCGCGGGCGACGGCAGCCAGTTCGGCTCGCGCGCCGCATCGGGTCGTCGTGCTGGACGTGGATCGTGTATCCGCCGTCCTGATCGGGGACCAGGTCCGGGACGAGCCGGGAGTCGATCACGTACCTGTCGAGCGGGTTCGCGTAGAGGTGTCGCTCGGCGTCGTAGAGGGTGATCGACCAGAACGCGTCGACCGGCGGGAACCCGCCCGGCCCGAACCGGATCGCGTACCGGTGCTCCCCTGTGAACGGCTCGCCGTCCGCGTCGGCCTGCCAGCCCACCCCGAGGTACTCCTCTGCCGCGTTCCCCAGGATGCCGAGCATGGCGCCCGTCGCACGGGCCAGGTGATCGCCGTGGAAGAACTCGCGGGAGCCGAACAGCTCGCCCGAGGAGCGGACGGTGCGGGCGTGCGCGGCGATGGCGGT
Source organism: uncultured Chloroflexia bacterium (assembly GCA_963844945.1). Classification (GTDB taxonomy): domain Bacteria; phylum Chloroflexota; class Limnocylindria; order Limnocylindrales; family CSP1-4; genus CAIYQJ01. The sequence continues at coordinate 16,997 of CAWJQZ010000048.1, read as the reverse complement.
CGAGCCGGCCCGCATCCCGGCCAGGATCGCCTCTGCGGACCCTGCATCGGGCACGTGGAACGGCTCGCCCGGATGGACGCCGAGGAGTCCGAGGTCCGCCCGGATCCGCGCGTCGCCGTCGAGGACCGGCATGTACCGGAGCATCCATGCGAGGACGTCGAAGAACGCGAGCGACGGAGGCTGGCGGACGTCCACGGGCTCGATGGGGTCGAGCGCCGGGGGAGCGGCCGGCGGCCGGCTCCCGGTCGCCCGCGAGAGCGGCTCGACCGCGCAGGCGTCCTGCAGCGCGACCACGTTCGGCATGTCCGCGTCGTCGAACAGCTGGGTCCGCAGGAGGACGAGGCAGAGCTCGGTCGTGGACCGGAAGACGCCGCGGATCCCGTCGGGGATCGGGCCGTCCCACCCGGGCCCGGCCACGAGGAAGCGGCCACCTGCGTGGCCGTTGGTCCGCGGGGAGACGTAGCCGACGATGTACGTGTACAGGTCGACGAGCATCGCCGACATGTACCTCGACGCCTCGAACGCCGGGAGGGTGAGCACGACGGGCTCCGCGCGCAGGTCGAGCCACGCGTACGAGTACGGCGTGTCGACGTTCATCGCGACGATCGCCTTCTCGGACGGGTCGGCGAGCTGCCGCGAGTGCGCCCACTGGTTCAGCGGTGCCTTGTACTCGGCCGAGTCCGGGTCGAGCGCGAAGTCGTGCAGGATGCGGTAGAGGTCGACGGTCGCGTACCCGTAGACGTACGCCCGCTCTGCGAGGTCGGCCAGGCTGGTCATTCGCCCCCCTGCGTGCTTCCGGTGCTGCCGTCGCCGGCGTCGCCCCGGATGAGGATCCAGGAGCTGCACGCGAGCACGACCATGAATGCCGTCATCGCCAGGCCCGGGATGAAGCCGAGGTTGTCGAAGATCGCCGGCTGGAGCGCGATCACCGCAAGGATCGCGGTGCGGATGTTTTTTTTTTTTTTTTTTTTTTTTTTTTTTTTTTTTTTTTTTTTTTTTTTTTTTTTTTTTTTTTTTTTTTTTTTTTTTTTTTTTTTTTTTTTTTTTTTTTTTTTTTTTTTTTTTTTTTTTTTTTTTTTTTTTTTTTAAAAAAAAAACCCCCCCCCCCCCCCCCCCCCCCCCCCCCCCCCCCCCCCCCCCCCCCCCCCCCCCCCCCCCCCCCCCCCCCCCCCCCCCCCCCCCCCCCCCCCCCCCCCCCCCCCCCCCCCCCCCCCCCCCCCCCCCCCCCCCCCCCCCCCCCCCCCCCCCCCCCCCCCCCCCCCCCCCCCCCCCCCCCCCCCCCCCCCCCCCCCCCCCCCCCCCCCCCCCCCCCCCCCCCCCCCCCCCCCCCCCCCCCCCCCCCCCCCCCCCCCCCCCCCCCCCCCCCCCCCCCCCCCCCCCCCCCCCTTTTTTGCTCAGCCCTATACTACCTCTGCATGCTCTCAGCCTTCGGCTTCAGCGAGAGATCAGGTCGAGCAGATCGTCCGCTGCTGCATGTCCAGCTCGCCACGAGTCCGCAGTCGATGAAACGAACTCCCGTCTCGGACCACTGACAGGTTTCCGTACCGGTCGCCGTGGAAGAAGCCGTCGATGAGACCGCTGAATCACGCCCATGAAGGCGACCCCGAGGCCTGCCGATCCAGCCCCGCCCCCAGCTTCGTACGTCAGATCTTGATCCCCTTGACGACTCTATCGTTAGAACGCGCTCGCCCGAGAGATCCCCGAAACGTTCGCACGCCACGTTGGAACTTCGCCATCCCCTCCTGCAGCCGCTTCGCGCTCACGCCTCGTTGTGGTAGTTCAGCTCCCGAGCACGCCCGAGGCGAAGTCCGACGTCCCGCCACGTCCACGCGCGCGCGAACGCGAACCGTCGTCGCGAACTTCACAGCTCCTGCATACGCCGAGGTCGGCCTTCGTCTTCGCCAGTATCTCCGGCGCTGTACCTTGACGCGACCTCTGTCCCGTCGTCGTGTGGCCCGATGGACCTGCGCGCGAGCGCTGCGAACGCTCGTGTCTATCGAGGCAAAGACCGTCTCCGTCGCGCTCCCAGCCGCTTCGCGATGATCACGGCGGCGTCCGACCACGGGAACGGGTCCACGTCGTTCTGGAGCTTCTCCAGCTCCGCCGCCCAGTCCGGCGGGAAGACGCGCCCTGGACGCCGCCATCTGGCCGATCTTCACTTACTTTGACTCAGCCGCCGCAGCACTACGCCACCTTCTCGATGCTCATCCCGCGACCGGTCGTCCACGCCCAGGAGGTACTTCTCCGAGCTGATCCTATGACCCTGAGCGGGTCGGTCGACCAGATCTCGACCCCGAACTGGAGCAGCGTGTCGTACACCTGCTGCATCCGCAGGTTCTCTATGATCGCGATCCGCGGGACTGGAACGCGTCCAGAAGCCCCCAGAGACCGCCGTCGTCCGCTCTGTGTCTATTCGACCGCTGCGTGAGGCCCAGCAGCGCGAGAAGACCGAGCCGACACCTGACTATCGCCGCGACCCCAGAGCCAGATGATCCACGAGTCGCGAGATGCACGTCGAGCGGCGTGATGAACCCTGTGATCGCGAGCACTATCGCCGTGACTACTATCGAAGAGAGCCCCATCTACCAGATATCAGGCGACCCGTGATCGCGACTATCACCGCGCGCAGAGATGTTCCCTATGTGAGCGCCAGCCGCGAGCAGCACGTAGACCAGCTCCCGTTGTCGGCCGTCGCGATCCGCACCTGCCCCTGCGCCGAACGCGAACGCGTCCCGATCTGCATGTGCGTCGCGATGAGTATCGCGGCGGCTATCGAGGCGAATTGACTACTACCTGAGCAGCAAGCGTCGAAACGCGCGAGCCGTTGTCGAGTCACTGCGACGCCTCCGTGCTGGCTATCCGCGCGTCTGTCATGTCTACCTGACTGCGACTCGCTCACGACCCGCCTCCGCCGCGACCGCGCCGTGTCATGGACGCTCATCAGCCCGCCAGGTAGGTCACGGCCAGGAGCGTCGCGATCACGCCGGCGCTACGATCGCCGACAGGCTCGGCGGCGCCCAGGGTCCCAATTGAGACGGCAGGGGGATGGCGCCGGGCTGCCGGCGCTCAGAGGGTCCGGGCATGGAGTCGCCCGGACGCGATCGCCGCGAGGAAGGCGCGTAGTCGCGATCGTTCTGGTCCGCGTAGGCCGCGGCGAAGTCGGCGACCGCCTCGTCGAACGTGTCGCCGGCCCCGAGGTACGCACCGATCGCGATCCGGTCGCCGGAACGCGCGTGGGCGCGCGCGAGCGCCTCGCCGCAGAGCCACACGTAGAGCCCCAGGCCCTTGCGCGACAGCTTCGTGAGGTCGGCCGACCACTTCATGTCCGTCAGCTGGCGGACGTAGAAGTGGCGACCGCCGGGGACCTGCACGTATCCGAGGAAGATGTCGCTGGCGGCCTGCATGAGCTTCTGGCCGTCCACCACGCGCTGGCCGGCGCTGCTCTTGCGGCTCTTCGGCAGGTAGTCCTCGAGCGCCGAGCGCCGTGCCTCCTTGAACTGGAGGAAGAGCGGATCGTCGCCGTCGCGACCCAGGTAGAGCGCGACGAAGGCCGTGAGCCCCACGCTGCCCACGCCCACGACCTTGTGCGCGATGTCCACCAGCGTGTAGCGGGAGTACAGCTCGCGGTGGTCGCGGGTGAGGGACTGCGGATAGCGGTCGAGGACGTCGCGCAGGATCGCGACGTGGCCCGGGTCGGCTGACGCGCGCGAGCACGGGAGGCTCCTCGACGAAGCGGCGCCGGCCGTCCTGCACCACCGTCAGCTTCGCCAGCGACCGGAAGCGATCGCGGGTGTTCGCCTCGGCGATCATCCCCTTCGTCTCGTCGCGGAGCCGACCCTCCGGGAGCGCCTCGACGAGTCGCTCGACGTCGATCCGCGAGTACCAGGCCGCCAGGTCCGTCCGCTCCGCGAGGTCGCGCATCCTGACGCGGTAGCCGCGCACCGCGGCGAGCGTCGCGCGGCGGACCGAGTCCTCGGGAAGGCCGACCTCGCGTGTCGCGATCGTCACGCTGGCGGCGAGGCGCTTGACGTCCCACTCCCACGGGCCCGGCAGCGTCTCATCGAAGTCGTTCGCGTCGAAGACGAGCCGGCGGTCGGGGGACGCGTACGCGCCGAAGTTCATCAGGTGCGCGTCGCCGCCGAGCTGGGCGGTGATCCCGCTCACGGGCGTCGCGCAAGGTCCGCCGCCATGATGGCGGCCGCCCCGCGGTAGAAGGCGAACGGTGACGCGGCCATCCGTCCGTGGCGGATCGGGATGAGGTCGGCGACGCGCGTGCTCTCCTGGCCCTCGAGGATCGCGACCGGGTCGAACCGGTCGGCGGGCGGCTCCCACGCGGCATGGCTGCCACGCGGCACCGCTTCGCGCGCGGCTCGCCCGACGCCGCGCCGGTCGGCCACGGAGAGCCGCGGTGCATCGGACATGCCCGCGATCGTCGCGGTCTCGTCGTGCGCGGCCGCTCTCCGCTTCGACTTCGACATCGTGATCCTCCCGGTGGGGTCGGACCTCGGGCGGGCGCGACGACCCGACGAGGCCTGCACCGGCCATCCCCTCGGGATGAGGACGAAGCCGAGCGTGAGCCCGGCGACGAGGTCCCCCCGTAGCCACGCACGGTCGAACGCCTGCGCCCACGGAGCGATGAGCCGCCGGCGTTGGCCCGCCGGCCGAAGGCGCTGTGTCGCCATGCCTCGCTCCTGTGAAAGGCGGGCGTCGGCGCGGCGACCTTGCGTCCACGTCGCCCCCTAGTCACTGGATCCGCGATCAGCTCGCCGGAGCTCCGCCCGGGGACGGTGCGGCATCCGCTGCCGGTGCGTCGGCGGCCGGGGCATCCTCGGCCGGGGGAGCAGCGACCTCGGCGGCGGCGGCCACGTCTCGTCGGAGAGCTCATGGCTCTCGACAGTCGCGCCGAACTCGGCTATCATGTCGCCGATGGCGGTCGCGTTCTCGTCGGAGGCGACGACGCCGACCGCGGCCTTGCCGTCGGTCGGAGCGCACCGATCTTCGCTCCGCAGAGAGGCCAGGCCCTTGTGATGGACCGTCGGGACGCCCGCCGATGAGCCCGCCCACGAGGCCGATCGGCGTGAGCAGTCCGAGGACCGCGCCGATCCCGGCGCCCTTCTGGACATTCCCGGTGCCGACCTTCGCGGCCTTGATCTTGCCCTTGTCATCGAGGACGAGGACGCCGATCGCGTTGAGGCTGATCGTCTTCTCTTCCTTGTCCCACGCCTTCAGGTCCTCGACAGCCTTATCCGCCGCCGCCTCGTTCGGGAAGACCCCGAGAACCACCTGCTATGCCATGTGTACTCCTCTCCTCCCGCTCGCCCGATGAGGTGGCGGGTGGTGGCTGTTCTCCCGGCTTCTGTGGCCAGGTCCGACGGTCTTACTGGGACCGTCGTGGGAGAATATGTGCGCCCATTAATACAGTCAATACGGCTCTTACAGTTAGGTCCTGCGCGGAGAGTCGGAGCCATGCTTCCGCCGCGGACACGCCCGAGGGAGGAGATGCCACGCGCTCCGTCAACGGCGCGACCGTGGCCCTCCGGTATCGTCTGACCATGTCCTTCGAGTGGCGTGACTTCCGCCCGGTGCCGGAGCCGCGCTCGCGCCGCGGAGTCGCGACGCGCCAGCGCATCATCGAGGCGGCCGCAGACCTCTTCGCGGACGCGGGATCGACGGGGTCGAGCTCGGCGAGATCCTCGCCGCCGCCGACCAGCACAACGCATCCGCGATCCAGTACCACTTCGGGTCGCGCAGCGGCCTGATCGTCGCCGTCGTCCAGCCGCGACCGGAGATCCGCGGGCCGCTCGAGGCCGCGCGCCTGGACGCGATCGAGCGACTGCTCGTGGAGGGGCGCCCGGCCACCCTCGAGGACGCGGTCGAGGCACTCGTCCGGCCGATGTTCGCGATGCTGGGGTCGCACGCCGCCCGAAGCTGGGTGCGGGTCGCCGTGCAGATCATCCGACAGCTGCCGGTGGAGAACCGCACGGACACGATCGGCGGGGGGACCGCGCGGATCCTCGCGCTCATCGCCGCACGGATGCCCGCGATGCCGGAGCCGGTGCGGCGCGAGAGGCTCGCGACCGCCATATCGCTGGAGGCGGAGATGTGCGCGAACCGCGCGCGTGAGATCGAGGCAGGGTCCCGCACAACCTGGGGGACGAGGACTTCCAGGCGGAGGTCTGCGCGATGCTCGTCGGCCTCCTGGGGGCGCCGGCGCGCGTCCCGAAGCGGTAGCGCGCAGGTGCGGTCGTCTGGTCCGCGGCCGTGCGCCGGCCGCCCCGGCTCAGGAGACTTCGACGACCAGGTAGACCCGGGACCCCGACGGCGCCTCCACCGCGACCTCGTCCCCGGCGGCGGCCCCGAGGAGCGCCCGGCCGAGGGGGGACGTATCGCTGATCCGGCGCTCCGCCGGCTTCGCCTCCGCCCGCCCGACGACCGTGTACGTCTCGCGCTTCCCGTCGTGCTCGACCGTGACGACCGACCCGAACCCGACGACGTGCGTGCGCTCCATGTCGTCGATGACGATCACCGAGTGGAGCATCTGCTCGATCTGCGCGACGCGACCCTCGAGGAACGACTGCTCGCGCCGGGCGGACTCGTAGTCCGCGTTCTCGCGCAGGTCGCCGAGCTCCCGTGCCGCCTTCACGCGCGCGACGATCGCCGGCCGCTCCACCGTCGTGAGGCGCTCGAGCTCGGCCTTGAGCTCCTCGAGGCCGGCAGCGGTGAGGTGCGTCACGGCGGGCGTCTGCGCTGCCGCCGACGCGGCCTTCGTGGAGGCTCGCGGCTTGCGGGGCGCGCGCTCCGCCGCCGCGCGCGTGGCCGCGGCCTTCGCCCGCGCCGACGGCTTCGTCATGGGGCCGCCGGCGGCGCCGGACAGCGCGGTGCCCGGCTTGACGGCCGCCTGCGCGTCCGGGCGGAAGAGGTCGGTGAGCCCGTGGGCCTCCTTCCGTCCGTCGGGCGCCTCGACGTTGCCGAAGGGGAGGACCAGCGTGGGGTCGGGGAGCCGCTTCACCCACTCCGGATCGACGCCCGCCGAGAACGCCGCGAACGCCGCGTCGGCGTACTCCTCCGGAGCGTCCGTCACCGCCCACCAGAGCCGGAGCTTGGCGAGGTCCTTGAGGACGCGGAGCCGCCACGCGCTGCCCACCGGCCGGCGGTCGCCGATCCCGGTCGCGGCGAGGGCGGACGCCCGGCCGGCGAGCGACTTGGCGGTGGAGCCGATGTAGAGGACGGTCTCGCCCGGGAGCCACCAGCGGCGCAGGTCGGCCGCGAGCTCGTGGGGGGTGGGGGAGCGACCGTCGAGCTTCAGGTCCGGGACGCGCTCGAGCCATGTGCGGAGCGCGTGGTGATCGACGGGGATCTCGGCATGGGGGGTGGCGATCTCCACGATGAAGATCCCGGGGCGGGAGCTGCGGAGCGGCGCGCCCCAGAGCACCGGGCCGTCGGCCATGAGGCCGAGGCCGGCGATGAGCTCGCGTGCGGTGGGGCCTGGACGGGCGGGAGGGGGAGGGGTCGGCGGCATGTTGGTCAGCCTATCCGACGCGCGTCACGACTGCTCGGGCGGGGATGCTCGGGCCGCCGGCGGGAGATCGCGGCGACGCCGCCGCGCCGCGTCCGCCAGCCAGTCACCTCGGGAGTCCGCGAGAGCCGGTGAGGCCGCGAGAGGGCCTGCGGGCGCCGGCGCGGAGCGCCTCGAACGCCGCGCAGCAGCCGTTCCACACCCACCGACACCCCTCGGGCCTGCGTGGTGGCGCGCCGCGAGCCGGCGCCCGCGCCCGCCGCGCCCCGGACTCCGGTGGTGACTGGATGACGGATCCGCCGCCGGCCCGTCGGCCGCCCGCCGCGCCCGCCGCCGCCCGCCGTCCCCCCGCGCCCCTCCCCGGGAAGAGGAAGGCCGGCCCTCGCGGGCCGGCCATCTCGTGTGCGGGGCCGTCTCCCGGGCCGGGAGCGGCAGCGAGGCGTCAGGCGGTCGCCTTCCCCGGCTCGATCTCCATCATGCCGTGATGGATGCCCAGCACGTCCATGAGGTTCAGGTACGGGTCGGGATCCATCTCCTCCGGGATGACGATCCCCTCGGCCTTCCACGCGCCCTCGGCCATGAGCTCCATCGCGAGGACGGGATTGAAGCCGGTCTGCCAGCCCACGACCTGGAGGCCGTGGTTGCGCCAGATCTCCTGCCCGTCGGCCGTCTGGTAGAGGTAGACCTCGCGCGCCTTCCCGTCCTTGATGCCGGTCACCCAGGTGCCCACGATGGCGCGGCCGATCATGCGGTCGCCGACCGTCATCGGGTCCGGCGTGACGGCCATGACGACGTCGCGCGGCGCGACCTCGACGTTGCCGACCTTGATCTTCTTCGTCGAGTCGAGCCCGAGCTTGTGGAGCGTCTTGAGGACGTCGATGAACTCGGAGCCGAGCGCGTACTTGAACGAGGCGCTGCGGATGTCGAGCGCGCGCGGGGCGAGGGCGACCTCCTCGTGCTCCACGTTCACGCACTCGACCGGCCCCACGCCCTCGGGGAAGATGAAGCTCTCGGCGCCGGAGAACGGCTCGGTGGTGAACCAGCCCTTCTCCTTCTCCCAGAGCAGCGGCGGGTTGAGGCACTCCTCGATCGTCGTCCAGATGCTGAAGACGGGCGCGAACGCGTACCCCTCGATGTACATGTCGCCGCCGTCGCGGACGTGGACGCCGTGGACCTCGTCGAAGAGGTGCTTCGCGGCGTACTTCCCGAAGAGGTCGGAGAGGCCGGGATCCATGCCGATCCCGAGGAGGGCCATCCGGCCGCTCCCCTTCCACGCGTCCGCCATGGCGAACTGGCGCTCGCCGAGCATGACGCCGACCTTGCTGTACGGCTCGTCCGGGTGCGGCTCCGAGAGGCTCACGGCCATGTCGATGTAGTCGACGCCGGCCTCGAGAGCCGCCTCGAAGAGGGGCATGACGAAGCGCGGATCGACCGCGTTCATCACGACGTCGACCTTCTCGGCCTTCGCGAGCGCGACGATGTCCGCCTTCTTGCTCGCGTCGAGCTTGACGGCCTTGTAGCGCTCGTCGTGGCCGACCACCGAGTGGACGTACTGCGCCCGCTCGAGGTTGTAGTCCGCGAGGACCATCTTCTCGAGCCAGGGCCGCCCGCGACTGAGGCTCGCGATCGCCTCGCCGACGGTGCCCGTACCGATGAGCAGGACCTTCATGTCCCCAGAACTCCTTCCGGCGGGCCCCCGACCGCGCCTCTCCTGGCGCCGGGCCGCCCCGCGTGCGTGCCGTATGCGAGAAGTGTGCCCGACGCCGTGGGACGACGCCGTCAGCCGATGATCCCGGGGCCCTCCATGAGCTCGTCGGGCGGCCGGTTGTCGAGGGCGCCGGGCTCCGCTGCCTCCAGGCGGTGGCGGAAGAACGCGGGCTGGTAGATCCGCTGGGCGATCATCAGGACGATCCCCATGACCGTGAAGACGACCGCGATGACGACGGGCGGCCCGAACCCGAACCAGGACGACTCCGTGTACGTATTCGCGGGGTCCGAGAGGTCGATGACCGACTTGATGAGCATGAGGAAGAGGACGACGCCGCCGAAGACCGGCACGACACCGACGAACAGGAAGTGGCGGACGTTCTTCATGAGCAGCTTGCGGAAGTAGATCGCGCTCGCGAAGCCGGTGAGGCCGTAGTAGAACGCGATCATCATCCCGAGCGCCGCGATGGCGTCGTACAGGACGTTCGCGGAGACGAGCCGCAGGAGCCCGTAGAAGATGATCGAGAAGACCCCCATCCCGATGGTCGACGTGCTCGGCGTGAGGAACTTCGAGTGGACGCGGCCCCAGTACTTCGGGCAGCGCATCGTGGTCGGCCATCGAGAAGGCGGTCCGCGCCGTCGGCAGGATCGTCGTCAGCGTGGATGCCGCCGCGGACGTGAGGATCGACACGATGAGGAGCAGGTAGAGCGGGTCGCCCATCACGTCGAGGCCGAGGGCGCCGAGGACGTCCTCGCTCTCCGCGTTCTCCGCGAGGAACGCCGGGCCGTGGAAGGCCTGCGCGGCGATCGCGACGAGGACGAAGGTGAGCACGAGGAGGACGGTGGAGACCAGGGCCGCCTTGCCGGGGCCCCGGTACGGATCCTTGCTCTCCTCGTTGACGCTGACGGTGCTGTCCCAGCCCCAGTAGATGAAGATCGCCGTCACGAGGCCGGCGGTGAGGGCGGAGACGCTGAACGCGCCGCCGTTGCCGCCGTCCGTGATGGCGAAGGGGTTGAGCCAGTCGAGCGACGGCTGGACCGCGCCCTCCGGGACGGGCCCGGTGATCCCGTAGACCGCGCCGAGCGCCATGACGGTGAACAGGCCGAGGGTGACGATCTCCACCGCGAGGAGGACGAACTGGACGCGCGCCGAGACCTCGATCCCGATGTAGCTGATCCAGGTCATCGCGGCGATCCACAGGATCCCGGCGCTGATGATGATCGCGCCGCCCACGTCGAGGGCGATCGTCGCGTCCCCGATGGAGAAGCTGAACAGGACATCGGTCATCGCGTAGGTGTCGATGCCGAACAGCAGGAACGTGTAGACCGCGGCGATCTCGGCGAGGTTCGCCATGACGATGATGTCGGCGACGATGATCGCCCACCCCGTCATCCATCCCAGCCACGGTCCCATCGCTCGCGCGACCCACGTGAAGGAGGTCCCGCAGTCGGGGTCCACCCGGTTGAGGTAGTAGTACGCCGCCGCGATCGCGGCCATCGGGAAGAACGCGAGCAGCATGATCGCCGGCGACTGGACGCCGACGGCGACCACGACGAAGCCGAGGGAAGCGGCGAGGCTGTATGCCGGGGCGGTGGAGGCCACCCCGATGACCACCCCGTTGACGAATCCGACCGCGTCGGCCTTCAGCCCTTTGCGCCCGGGCAGGGCGCGGTCCATCGTCGTTCCCGCCATCGGTCCCTCCCTCCGGCCGCCCCGCCCTTCCGGATACGGCCGGCGTCACCACTCGGGCCATCTCGCTGGCCATGTCGGGACGCGGTACTCGTAGCGAAGCGGTAGGAGGCATCCGACGGATAGGGCCGTCCACCCCGGGCCGTCCGTGCCGTCCGTCCCGAACCGGTCGGACCACGCCGGCGCCCGGGCCGCCGGCCGTCCGGCGGCCCGACCGGTCGCCCGGTACCATCGACCGGATGAGCGGACGCGGCACCCCGGCGATCCTCGCGCTCGAGCGCGCCAAGGTGTCCTTCACGATCCACGAGTACGACGCCGGGGCGCCGGCGGCCGGCGGGCCCAGGGCGCCGCAGCTCGGGTACGGCGAGCGCACCGCGCTCGCGCTCGGCATCGACCCCGCGCGGATCCACAAGACGCTCATCGCATCGGTGGACGGCAGGCTCGTCGCGGCGGTGGTCCCGGTCGATCGCGAGCTCGACCTCAAGTCCCTCGCCACGGCGGTCGGCGGCAGGAAGGCCGAGATGGCGGACCCGGCTGCGGCCGAGCGGTCGACCGGCTATGTCGTCGGCGGGATCAGCCCGTTCGGGCAGAAGCGCCGTCTTCCGACCGTCGTGGATGCGGGCGCGCTCGCGCACGCGGCGATCCTCGTGAGCGGAGGGCGACGCGGGCTCCAGGTGGAGCTCGATCCGGCGGACCTCGTGCGCCTCACGGGTGCGGCCGTCGCGCCGATCGCCCGGTAGCGAGAGCGGGCGCGAGGCCGAGGCGTCCTGGTCCCGCCGCGCGGCCCCAGCGGCCCCCGACGGTGAGGCCCGGCCGGCCGTCCGCTCAGGCGCCGAGCAGCGCCCGCACCGCCGGCAGGGACCTGATCGTCTCGAGGTCCCACGGCATGCGGAAGACCCAGATCACCTCCGAGATCCCGGCGTCCGCCCACCCGCGGAGGCCCGCGGCGATGGTCTCCGGCGGCCCGGAGAGGTCGAGGGTCTCCTCGCCGGGCTGGATCGCGTGCGCCGTGGAGATCGCGCGGAACTCGGCCGCGGCCGTCTCGGCCGTCGCGCGGATGACGACGTTCTGCGTCGCCGTCCTCGCGATCGACGCGGGGTCGCGCCCGACCTCCGCGCAGTGCGCGTCGAGCGCGGCCTGGGCGTCGCGGAGCTCCGCGGGGTCGCCGTAGCCGTTCCAGAGGTCGGCATGGCGCGCGACGACCCGCAGCGTCCTCTTCCGCCCGGAACCGCCGATGAGGATCGGGAGGCGCGCCTGGACGGGTCGCGGACGGACGATCGCGTCGTCGAAGGCGTAGAAGCGGCCGGCGTGGGTGACGCGCTCGCCGTCGAAGAGGCGCCGCAGCAGCCCGGCCGACTCGTCGAGCCGATCGATCCGCTCGCCCGCGCTCGCGCCGAACGGGATGCCGAACGCGGCGTACTCCCGCTCGAACCACCCGGCGCCCAGCCCGAGGACCGCGCGGCCGCCGCTGATCTCGTCGAGGGTGACCGCCATCTTCGCGACGAGCCCGGGGTTCCGCAGGCCGTTCGCGCCCACCAGGAGCCCGAGCCGCGCGCGCTCCGTCACCGCCGCGAGGGCGGCGAGCGTCGTCCACCCCTCGAGCTTCGCCTCGTCGGGGTCGCCCTCGTCGTTGAGGAGGTGGTCGTCGATCCAGAGCGAGGAGAAGCCGGATGCCTCGGCGAGGACGGCAGCCTCGCGCAGCGAGGCCCAGTCGGCGCGCTGGACCCAGAAGGCGGCCCCGAACCGGAGCGCGGCGGGGTCCGTCACGGGACCGCGGGTAGCTAGCGTCCGCCGCCGGAGCGCCGCCCGCCGGAGGCGCTGCGCGGGTGGAGGCCGGGGCGTCGGCCCGAGCCCTCGCGCGCGCGTGCCTCGCGCGCGTCGCGCACGGAGGCGCCGGGCGACGAACGCCCGGAGATGGGCCGCGGCTCCACGTTCCGGTCCGGCACGAAGCCCGGCTCGACCGCCCACGGGATCGCCATCTTCATCAGGCGCTGGATCGCGCGGAGCAGGTCGACCTCGTCGACGCAGGCGAGGCTCACCGCATCACCCTCGGCGCCCGCGCGCGCGGTCCGGCCGATCCGGTGCAGGTAGTCCTCCGCCACGAGCGGGAGCTCGTAGTTGACGACGACCGGCAGCTCCTCGATGTCCAGGCCGCGCGAGGCGACGTCCGTGGCCACCAGGACCTCGATCTCGCCGGACTTGAAGTCCGCCAGGGCCTTGGTGCGCTCGGACTGGCTCCGGTCGCTGTGGATCGGGACCGCCGCGATGCCGGCCCGGTCGAGCTCGCGCGCGAGCCGGCTCGCCGCGATCTTCGTCCGCGTGAAGACCAGCATCTGGCGCCAGCCGTTCTGCCGGATCAGGTGGATGAGCAGGGCGGTCTTCCGGTCGCGGTCCACCGGGTACAGGAGCTGGCGGACCGTCTCGACCGCCGTGTTCCGCCGCGCGACCTCGACCGTCTCGGGATCGTGGAGGAAGTCGCCGGAGAGGCGGCGCACGTCGTCGTTGAACGTCGCGCTGAAGAGGAGGTTCTGGCGGCGCGCCGGGAGCAGCTCCATGATCCGCCGGATGTCGGGGATGAAGCCCATGTCCAGCATCCGGTCCGCCTCGTCGAGGACGAAGATCTGGACCTGCCCCAGGTTCACGGCCTTCTGTCCGACGAGGTCGAGCAGGCGGCCGGGCGTCGCGACGAGGATCTCCACGCCGGCGCGGGTCTCCTTCGCCTGCGGGTCCACCGGGACGCCGCCGTACACGACGGCGGACCGCAGCGGGACGTGCCGGCCGTATGCCTTCACGGACTCGGCGATCTGCATCGCGAGCTCGCGCGTGGGCGTCAGGATGAGCGCGCGGACGGGGTGACGGGCGGGCGAGAAGCTCGCGTTCGCCGCCGGGGTGAGGAGCTCGAGGATCGGGAGGACGAACGCGGCCGTCTTCCCCGTCCCCGTCTGGGCTGCGGCGAGGAGGTCACGGCCGGCGAGGACGATCGGGATCGCCTGCTCCTGGACCGGGGTGGGCTCCTCATATCCCTCTTCGGCGATCGCGCGCAGAGTCGCGGCCGAGAGGCCGAGGTGGTCGAAGGGCACGGGTGGGTGGCTCTCCTGGGGGCCGGCGCGGTGCGAGACCTCGCGTGGTCGGGCGGGGGACCGCGGCGACGGCTGGACGGCGTTGGGGGCGCCGCTGTTTCAGTTGTCTCCCGAAGGATAGCCGATGGGGGATCGAGCACCCGAGGGCGGCATGGGAAGCGCGTGCCGGATGCTCACCCCCCCGGGGCGACGCGCCCGCGGCCGACCGGGTACCGTGGGGCGGTGGAGACCCCCGCGAGCGCCCTCGTCATCGCGAACCCGCGCAGCAAGCTGCTCTCCGACGCCGCTCGGCGGGAGACCGTGGAGCGCGACGTCCGCGAGGCGGTGCGGACCCGGACGGGCGGCGAGCTCGAGTGGGCGGACGGCGACCGGGCATCGCTCGAGGCGGCCGTGGATGCGGCGATCGCCCGTCGCGCCCCCGTGGTCGTCGCGATCGGCGGCGACGGCACCATCCGGATCGCCGCGGAGCGGCTCGTCGGGACGAGGATCCCCCTCGCGGTCGTCCCGGCAGGGACGGGGAACCTCTTCTCCGGCGCGCTCGGCCTCCCGATCCCGCGGGGCGCCGCGATCCGCGCGATCGCGGAGGGCGGGGAGCGCGACGTGGATGCGGGTGCCGTCTCGTGGTCGGTGACGGGCCCCGTCGACGGCGGGGAGGGGAGTGCCCCTGCGCCGTCCACGGGGAGCGGGACGTTCGTCGTCGCGTGCGGCTCCGGGTTCGACGCGAAGGTCATGGCCGCCGCGGGCGAGGCGGCGAAGAAGGCGGTGGGTCGCGCGGCGTACTTCGCCGCCGCCGCGTCGCTCGTCCCGGGCCTCACGGCGCACCCGCACCGCATCGAGGTGGACGGCGAGGCGCACGAGATGGACGCCCTCGCGGTCCTCGTCGTGAACGCCGGCGAGCTCATCCCCGGGGTCGTCGCGCCCCGGCTGCCGATCGCGGCGAACGACGGCCTCTTCGACGTCCTCGTCGTCAAGGCGTCGGGGGTCATCGGCGGGATCGTCGGCGGCCTGGAGCTGCTCGCCCGCACGCAGGTCGGCTGGTCGGGGACCGGCTCTTCGCTCCGCGTCCGAGGCCGGCACGTGTCCGTCTGGTCGGATCCGCCGGAGGTCATCGAGATCGACGGGGACGTCATGGGACGAGGGTCGTTCGTCGCGGACGTCGTGCCGGCGGCCCTCCGCGTCGTGGTGCCGCGGCCGAAGGCCTGACGTCGCCGCGAGCTCGGCGCGCGCCCGCGAGGCGCGAGCCGGGCGCAGGGGACGGCCCGGGGTCGGCTACCGCCCCGGCTTCTTCGGCGGGAGGGTCGCCGCGAACGCGAGCGCCCGGCCGACCCAGTCGTGGACCGCCTCGTCGTCCGCGACGACCGACGGTGGAAGCACCGCGTACGCGCGCATCGGCCGTCCGGGCATCGGGGAGAAGGGTCTCGCGCCGTCGAGCGCGAGGAGCTCGGCACGGTCCGCATCGGCCAGGCGGACGTGCCAGTCGGACTCGTACAGCCCCGTGGCCATGTTCCCGCCGACGAACGACGCCGGGTAGCCGAACATCGGCCGTTCCGTCGCCTCGGGATGGGCGGCGAGGATCGCGCGGTACCGCGCCACGAGCTCGGGCGGCGACTTGTGGAAGGTCGGCTTCTCCACCGGACCGCCGGCGCCTAGGACGCCTTCCGGCGGCCGAGTCCCGCGATGTTGGCGATCGCGAGGAGGATGATCGCCCCGATGATGGCGACCGCGAGCGTCTGGACGTTGAAGCCCTCGGAGATGCTCACGTTGAAGATCAGGCTGGCGAGCCACCCCCCGATGACCGCCCCCACGATCCCGACGATGATGTTCAGGAGCACGCCGTTGCCCTGTCCCCGGACCAGCTTGCCGGCGACCCACCCGGCGAAGCCGCCGATGATCAGCCAGCCGATCAGCTCGATCACGTGCCGCCACCTCCATGCGCGTCGGCCCAGTCTACGACCGTCGATCCCGGGATGACCGACGGTGCACGGGCGGTCGATGCGCCCGCGGTACCATCCCGCCCATGACGAAGAAGCCGGCCTCCCTCCCGTTCACCGGCGATCCGGAAGCGGACGCCCTCATCGCCTCGGACCCGCTCGCGCTGCTCATCGGGTTCGCGCTCGACCAGCAGGTGACGGTCCAGAAGGCCTTCGCCGGGCCGCTCGCGCTCTCACGGCGCCTCGGCGGCCTGGACGCCGTCGCGATCGCGTCGATGGACCCGGCCGACCTCGAGGCGGCCTTCCGGGAGAAGCCCGCCATCCATCGGTTCCCCGGCACGATGGCCGGGCGCGTCCAGGACCTCTGCCGGCACGTCGCCGCCACGTACGGCGGGGACGCCGCGCGGATCTGGTCCGGGGCGGCGGACGGCGCGGACCTCGAGAAGCGGCTCCTCGCGGTCCCCGGGATCGGCGCGATGAAGGCGAAGTCGCTCACCGCGGTGCTCGCCAACCGCTTCGGCGTCCGGCCGCCCGGGTGGGAGGCCGTCATGCCGGACTACCCCACGCTCGGGGACGTGGACTCGGCGGAGGCCCTCGCCGCCTATCAAGCGGGGAAGCGCGCGCACAAGGCCGCCATGAAGGCCGCCGGCTGACGGCCCGGCGCATGCGCGCGGCGGCCCCGGTGACGGGCGGCTCCTGATGGGGGACCGCGGCACGTCGCGCATGGCCCCTGGCTCGGCGCCCCGCCCGACGCCCGATGCCGGCGTGCCGGCCCACGTCGTGCTCGTCGGGCTCATGGGCTCGGGCAAGACGACCGTCGGCGCGGCCCTGGCAGCGCGACTCGGCCGCCCCTTCGTGGACTCCGATGCGGAGATCGAGCGCGCCACAGGCCGCGACGGACGCACGCTCGCCACGAAGGATGGGACGCCGGCGCTGCAGGCGCTCGAGGCGCGCGTGCTCCTCGCGGCGCTCGCCGAGCCCGGGCCGGATGTGATCGCGGCCGCCGCGAGCGTCGTGGACGACGCCGCGTGCCGGCGCGCGCTCCGCGCCCCCGGCGTCGCGGTCATCCGCCT
>CAWJQZ010000047.1:0-21755 GCA_963844945.1 uncultured Chloroflexia bacterium | reverse complement strand
TGCGGGCGCGCCCGTCCACGCTCGCAGTGCGTCACGCCACCGGGTCGCATCGTCGCCCGCTCGGCCCGGATCTCGTCGCCGGCTTCGCGGCGCAGGTCCGCGAGCGCGGGCCGCGGTTCGCCGCGGTCCGCGCGAGGACCACCATCGACGTGGATACCATCCCGGCGAACGTCGTCGTCGAGCGGGCCCTGGCAGCGCTGGACCCGGCCGCACGAGCCGCTCCGGACGTGGGTCCCGGCATCGGCTCGGCGAACCCCCGGAACGCTGACGGGCCCCGAACGGACGCCTGACCTCCGTGCCGCGGTGGCGGGCAGCGAGCCGGACCGGACCCGCCGCCGCCGTCTGGACCTCGCGGGTCGCCGGCGACGCACCGGCGGAGTCGTGCAGGCGACTCGCCCCGTGTCGCGACGTCCGCTCGCCGCATGTCCGTCGCGCGGCTGCCGGCGGGGAGGGGGGCGGGCACGCTATGGCATGAAGTCCCGGACGACGGAACAGGCGGCACGCGAGAGGCGCGGTCGCGACAGGGTTCCGTCGGGGCTCCAGGGAGGCATGCCATGACCGCAGGACAGCTCGGTGCGAACAGGCTCGATACCCCGCACCGCGGTGCGCGGCCCTCTCGCCCGACCGCGATCGTCTCGTTCCTCGCGATCCTCGGCGTGGCGGTCGCGATCACCGTGACCGTGCTGGTCACGACCGGCGGCCCTCAGGCGCCGGCCGTCCCGGCAGCCGTCCCCACCGTGGCCGCCCCGGCGCCGGCCGTCCCGGCAGCCGTCCCCACCGTGGCCGCCCCGGCACCGACGCTCGCTCTGCCGAGCGTCTTCGGCCCGGTCCGCCAGGACCGTCTCCCGAACCAGGGGGGTCCCGGCCTCCGGTGCCCCGGCACGCTGCGAGGCCCGTGCGCCTACTGACCGCGCGCGCCGCACCTCCGCCTCCACGGCGGTCTCGCGCCGGCGCGCCACATGGCACTGGACGCCCGGCCGCCCGGGCGGTCTGATGGAGCGGTCCACGGAGGGGCCCGCGGTGGTCGATCTCGCATCACCTGGCGTGGGCGCTCGCGAGGGGAACGCGGTCGGATCGATCGTGGTCTCTCGCGGACGCGGCGAGCGGCTACCTCGGAGCCTTGGCCGCGCGGCGCGGCGCTCGCCCTGGCCGGAATGCTCGCGGCAGGCTGCGGCTCCGGCCCCACGCCCACTCCGATCCGCGAACCTGCCGACACCGGCCGCGGTGGAGCCGGCCGGCACGGCTCCCACGGCATCCGGTCCGAGCGGCGCGGCCACGCTCGCCACCGCCTCGCCCACGTCCGCCGCCTCTCCTGCATACGCCGACACACTGACCGTCGGCTGGAGCCCGGACATCGACGGCGACGGCTGGCCCCTCGCGAACTACGGGTTCCGCAATGCCACCGACGCGGCGTTCTACGGCTGGCGTCTGCTCTCCCTCGGCAGCGTCGTGTACAACGGCCTCTATCGCTACGACGCGGCCCTCGCCGCCGTCCCGGACCTCGCGGACGGCCCGTGCCTGCCGCAGGGCGACGGGACCGTCATCCGCTGCCGGATCGTCGAGACGACGTTCCACGACGGGACGACCGTGACGGCGGACGACGTCGCGTATTCGTTCCGCCTGCTGGAACGGCCGAGCTTCTCCGGCCTCATCTGGTCCACCCCGAACTTCGTGGACGCCCGCGTCGTGGACCAGCGGACGGTCGACATCGTGCTCAAGTCCATCGATCCGGCGTTCCTGACCGACGTGCTCCCCTGGGTGCCGGTCATGCCGCGCCACGCGGTCGAGGCCGCGTATGCGGCGTTCGTGGCGGCGACGCGGGACCTCACGGCGGCCGACTTGACGAAGCTCGCCGACGCGATCGACGAGGAGATCGGTCGCGACCCGCCGGTGTGCACGACACGCCTCGCGGTCGTGGACGCCCTGCTGCCAAGGATCGGCTACCCGCTCTACAGGGAGGACTTCTCCCGTTCCGGGACGTTCGATGCCTGCGACTACCTGCGGTCCGCGAGCTTCCAGATCCGCGGGGCTGTCGCCGCCCTCGAAGCGACGGGGATCGATGCCGTCGCGGCCGCCTACTGGTGCCTCTCGATCAGCCACCGACCGATCGGGGCGGGGCCCTTCCGCCTCGTCTCGGAGGGACCGGACCGGATCCGTGTCGAGGCCTGGCCCGGCTACCACGGCGGGATCGCGGCGACCCGCTACATCGACTTCGTCCCCGCGCGGGGCGATGGGTCGGACGTCATCGACGGCACGGTGGACGTCTATCAGCTCCCGCGGCTCGCCACCCTGGGCCCCGCCTTCGAGGCGACGGCTGCGTCGCAGGGGATCCGGATCGCGACGCCTCCGGCGCCCGCCTACGAGGCCCTCCAGTTCAACGTCCGGCCCGGCCGGCTCTTCGCGGATCTCGCCCTCCGGAAGGCGATGCAGCTGTGCATCGACCTGCCGCGCGCCGTCGACGCCGCGACGGGCGGGACCGGGATCCCGGTCTACGGCCCCGTGACTCCGGGCACCTGGGCGGACGACCCCACCTTGCCGAAGCCGGCCCGCGACACGGCGGCCGCCCGTGCACTCATCGAGGGCGCGGGCTGGCGCCTCGGGGCGGACGGCGTCTACGCGAAGGACGGCGTCCGCCTCGCGACGGAGATCGTCACTCGGGCCGACGACGCGACCCGGGTGAGGTTCGCCGACCTCATCGCACGCCAGGCCAGCGATTGCGGGATGGACCTCGCCAGCCGCCCGACGAAGTGGGACGAGATCCAGGAGTCCTTCTTCGCGTACCCGTACCTCGTCCCCGGCACCAAGCGGCCGTTCGACATCTACATCGGCGCGTTCGGCGGCGAGACCGACCCGGCCAACAAGCTCTCCGTGCTCGCCACCAGCTCGATCAACGACACGCCGGGAGGGTACGGGAACAACTACGTCGGGTTCAGCGACCCTGACCTCGACCGGCTGCTGGCCGCCGCGACTGCCACCTACGACCAGGCGGAGCGGACGCGGCTCTACCGCGAGGCGCAACAGGAGGTCGCGGCGCACCTGCCGTACCTCTACCTGTACGCGTACAGCGGCTACGACGTGCTGCGAGCCGGTGTCGCGACCGTCGACGGTCCGCTCGACCTGACCGCGCCGAACTGGGCCTGGCAGCCGGAGCGCCTGGTGGTCGCGGAGGCGGTCCGATGAGAGGAGCCGGTCCCGTGATGCGATCGACGACGGGCTCTCGCGGTCTCGTCCTTCTCTTCACGGTGCTTCTGGCGGCCGGCTGCGGCACGGCGTCCACGCCCGCCCCGTCGCCGCTCGCGTCGGTCGAGCCTGCCGGGACGACACCGGCCGCGACCGCGGCCCAGGGTCTCGGAGCGCCGACCCCAGCGCCGACGCAGTCCCCAGGGGCCACCCCCACGCCCGCGTACGCCGAGGCCCTGCGGATCGGCTGGGACCCCAGCCCGGGGTGGGCGCTCTACGGGTTCCGCGGCGCGCTCGAAGGACAGGACTGGCACCAGCTCGATCTCGGCAAGGTCGTCTTCGGCGGCCTCTACTGGTACGACGCGAGCTTCGCCGCCGTCCCCGACCTCGCCGACGGCCCCTGCCTGCCCCAGGGTGACGGGACGGTCATCCGCTGCCACCTCATCGAGACGACCTTCCAGGACGGGACGCCCGTCACGGCCGACGACGTCGCGTACACGTACCGGCTCTTCTCGCAGCCGGCGTTCTCCGGCGGCAACGCCGCGCCGAGCAGCTGGTTCCCGAACCTGACGGCGGTCCAGGTCGTCGACGCGCGCACCGTCGACTTCGTCCTTCCGTCCGTCGACTCCGCGTTCATGTCGACGGGCCTGGCGACCCCGATCCTCGCGCGCCACGCCGTGGAGTCCGCGTACGCGGCGTTCACCACCGCGATGAAGGGCCACACGGCGGCGGAACTCACAGGGCTCGCCGACACCATCGACGCCGGGATGAGCGAGGATCCGCCGGTCTGCGGGTCACACCTTGACGAGGCCGCGTCGCTCATCTCCCGCATGGGGGTGCCCCTGTACCGCGAGGACTTCTCGCGCGACGGGACGTTCGACGCGTGCGGCTGGGTCGGCGTCGCGAGCTGGCTCATCCGCATGGCTGCCGCCTCCCTCGGCACGACGGGGCTCGCCGCTGTCGCGGCGGCGTACGCCGATCTCCGGGTCGACTGGGAGCCGGTCGGCACCGGGCCGTACCGGTTCGTCTCGCAGGATGCCGACGGCATCCGGGTGGAGGCCTGGCCGGGCTACCACGGGGGGATGGCGGCCACCCGCTACATCGACTTCGTCCCGGCGAAGGGCGACGGGTCGGACCTGCTCGACGGCAGCCTCGACATCGACCAGATGGGGAACCTCGCCAGCCTCACCAGCCTGGGCCCCGGCTTCCAGGCGACCGCCGCCGCGCACGGCCTGCGGGTCGCCACGCTGCCGGAGTACGGGTTCTACGCCCTCCAGTACAACGTCCGCCCCGGCCTACTGTTCGCCGACCTCGCCCTGCGGAAGGCGATGCAGCTGTGCATCGACCTGGCGCGTGACGTCGACGCCGCCACCGGCGGCGCCGGGGCCCCGGCCTATGGCTCGATCATGCCCGGCACCTGGGCATGGGACCCCACCCTCCCCAAGCCGTCGCGCGACGTCACGGCGGCCCGAGCCCTGATCGAGGGTGCGGGCTGGCACGCCCGGCACCGACGGCGTCTACGCGAAGGACGGGACCCGCCTCGCCGCCGACATCTTCGTGCGCGGCGATGCGCCCGACCGGGTCAAGATGACCGACCTGATCGCCGCCCAAGCGGGCGACTGCGGCATGGACCTGCGCAGCCGGCCGATGGGCTTCGACCAGCTGGTCAGCCGCGTGCTGGTGTACCCGCACCTCATCCCGGGCACCTCGACGCCGGTCGACGTGGTCCTCGGCGGGTGGATCGCGGAGCCCGCCGATCCCGACTCGGCGCTGGGGAACTTCCTCTCGACCAACACCACGGACGCGGAGCATCCCGACGGCAACGACGGTCGACACTCACAACTGGACCGGGTTCTCGGACCCGGCTCTCGACCGGATGATCGTCGCGGCGAAGGCGACCTACGACCGGTCGGAGCAGGTCCGGCTCTACCGGCAGGCGCAGCAGGAGATCGCGGCCCAGCAGCCGTACCTCTTCCTGTGGACCTCGAACACGTACGACGTCGTGCGCTCCGAGGTCTCGACCGTCGACGGGCCTCTCGACCTCACGGCGCCGAACTGGGCCTGGCAGCCCGAGCGGCTTGTCGTCGACGGAGGGGGTGCAGTGATGCGATCGACGAGTAGGGCCCGCGGTCTCGCCCTGCTCCTCGTGGCGGTCCTGGCGACCGGCTGCGGCACCGCGCCCACTCCGTCGCCACCCGCGTCGGGCTCGCCGGCCGGGGCGGCCCCGGCGGGGACCGCGGGCCAGGGCCCCGCAGCGCCGGCCCCGACGCCGGTGAGGAGGCAGACCGCCAGCCCCGCGACGCCCGGGTACGACGACACCCTCACGATCGGCTGGTCGTGCACCCAGACCCTCCCGCTCGAACCGTGCGACCTCCCCGGGTACCGAGCCGCCGCCGTCGGTGGGTGGATCGGGGACGCGTGGCTTCTCCCCTGGATCGTCGTCTTCAGCGGCCTCTACCGCTACGAATCCACGTTCGCTGCGGTCCCGGACCTGGCGGATGGACCGTGCGTGCCGCAGGACGACGGGATCGTGATCCGCTGCCGCGTCATCGAGACGACGTTCCACGACGGGACCCCCGTCACCGCCGACGACGTCGCGTATTCGTACCGGCTCGAGCAACGATTCTGGGCCGGCTGGCCGGACAACCTCACGGACGTGCGCGTCGTGGACCCACACACGGTCGACTTCATCCTGAAGGCGGCGGACCCGCTGTTCGTGACGGAGTACCTGGCTGTCTTCCGGATCCTCTCCCGCAACGCCGTCGAGGCCGACTACGCATCGTTCTTGGCATCGACCAAGGGCCTCGCGTCGACCGACCTCACGAAGCTCGCGGACGCGATCGACGAGGAGGTCGCCGCCGACCCGCCCGTCTGCACGCGCCGTCTGGACGACGTGTCCGCCCTGCTCGCGAAGCTCCGAGGTGCGGCTGTATCGCGAGGACTTCGCCTCCGGCACGGCAGGCACGTTCGACCCGTGCGCGTGGATGCGAACCGCGAGCTTCTTCATCCGCCAGGCTGCGACCGCGCTCGGATCGACCGGCCTCGATGCCGTGGCCGCGGCCTTCACGTGCTTCTCCACGAGCTGGCACCCGGTCGGCACCGGGCCGTACCGTCTCGTTCGGAGGCGGTCGACCGGGTCCACCTCGAGGCCTGGCCGGGCTACCACGGCGGCATCGCCGCGACCCGCTACCTCGACTTCGTCCCGGCCCGTGCCGACGGGTCCGATGTCGTGGACGGCACCGTCGACATCCTGCAGACCGCGGTCTCGCCCACGCTTCCTGCCGGAGCCCGGCCGCAGACAGTCCGGGTCGTTGCGAGGCCGGGAACCCAGTTCAACGCACTGGTGTTCAACGTCCGGGCGGGCCATGCCTTCGCCGACGTCAACCTGCGGAAGGCGCTCCAGCTCTGCATCGACCTCCCGCGGGACGTGGACGTGGTCTCCCGCGGCGACGGGACCCCTGTCTACGGGCCCGTCCCGCCCGGGACATGGGCGTTCGACGAGGCCCTGCCCGGGCCGGCGCGCGACACGGCCGCGGCCCGCGCGCTCATCGAGGGCGCAGGGTGGCGGCTCGGCGCCGATGGCATCTACGCGAAGGACGGCGTCCGACTCGCCGCCCGGATCGTGGCCCGGGGCGAGTTCGACTACCGGGTCAAGATGGCCGACCTCATCGGCCTCCAGGCGCGGGACTGCGGGATGGACCTCCGGACGATCGCGGCGACCTGGGACGACATCATGACCATGGTGTCCACGTACCCGCACGTGATTCCGGGCACGAACACCCCGTTCGATCTCTACATCGGTGGGTTCTCCTCCGATGTCGACCCGGCGCCCGTGATCGGCATGTTGGTCTCGTCCGCCATCAGCGACGCCGCGCATCCCGATGGCGCGAACTTCGGCGGGTTCACCGACCCGGCCCTCGACCGACTCGTCGCGGCCGCCGGCTCGACCTACGATCAGGCCGAACGGGCGCGCCTCTACCGCCAGGCTCAGGAGGAGCTCGCTTCGCAGCTGCCGTGGCTCTGGCTTTGGGCCGTCAATGACTTTCGCGTCGCCCGCACGGCGGTCGCAAGCGTGGACGGCCCGGTCGACCTCACCGCGATCAACTGGTCATGGCAGCCCGAGCGCCTCGTGGTCGCGAAGGGGGCGCAGTGATGCGTGCAACCGTTCGGGCCCGCGGTCCGGCCCTCCTCTTCGTGGTGGTGCTCGTGGCCGGCTGCGGCACTGCGGCCACGCCGGCCCCGTCGCCGCCCGCGTCGGGCGGGCCCGCCGGGACGGCCCCGGCCCCGGCGGCCGCGACCCCAGTCCGACGTCCGCCGCCGCGGCCGCGACCCCGACCCCCACGCCCGCCTACGCCGACACCCTGCGGATCGGGGTCGACCTCGGAGGAAACTGGAGGCTCGGAGAAGGCTGGAACAGGGGCTACTCGTTCAACGAGCTGCAGGGCGTCCCTGCCCTCACCTTCGGGCGCCTCGTGTACAGCGGCCTCTACCGCTACGACGGCCGGGACGACGCCGTCCCCGACCTGGCCGACGGGCCCTGCTTCGTGCCGGGGGCCGACGGCAAGGTCATCCGCTGCCGCCTCGTCGAGACGACCTTCCACGACGGCACGCCGCTCACGGCCGAGGACGTGGCCTACAGCTACCGGGTCGCGGCGAGCCCGGTCCTGACCTACGGAGTTGCCCACGGAGGTCCGGGTCGTCGACGAGCGGACGGTCGACTTCGTGCTCGCGGCGGTCGACCCGACGTTCCTGACGACGGTGCTGCCGCTCATCCCGATCTTCTCGGGGCATTCGATCGACGAGGCCGTCGCCGCCTTCGACGAAGCGACGAAGGGCCTGACCGTGAAGGGGCTGGACGCGCTCGCCGCCGACATCGACGCTGAGATCAACGCCGACCCGCCGGTGTGCAGCGACGGCCCGCGTCGCCCAGGTGGACGCGATCTACCGGAAGCTCGGCTTCGCCCTCTACCACGAGGACTCCCTGGACGAGAGCGGGACCTTCGACGCCTGCCGCTGGCTGGACGACGCCGCCCTCAACCACCTCGACAACTCCGACCGCCTCTCGATCGGCTTCCCGCTCACCCAGGCGGGGATCGACCGGGTGGCGGGCATCCTGGGCGTGATGGCGATCGGCCGCCCCGACCTCTTCGTCGGCACGGGTCCCTACCGCTACGTCTCCCAGGACGCCGACAGCGTCCACTTCGAGGCCTTCGCGGGCTACCACGGCGGCGTCGCCGCGACGAAGCACATCGACTTCGTGCGGGCCAGGGGCGACGGCTCGGACCTCGCGGCCGGGGCCGTCGACATCGTCCCCGGGGCCTCCCTGGGCACCGCCTTCGAGGTCACGGCCGCGGCCCACGGCGTCCGGGTGATCCATCCGCCGTTCCCCTACTTCCTCATCCTCGACTTCAACGTCCGCGAGGGGCGCCTCTTCTCCGACGTCGACCTGCGCCGGGCGCTCCAGCTGTGCATCGACCTGCCCCGCGACGTCGACGCCGCCACCGGCGGCGCCGGCATCGTGGTCTACAGTCCGGTCCTCCCGGGTTCCTGGGGCGACGACCCGGACCTGCCGAAGCCCGAGCGCGACGTGGCCGCCGCCAAGCACCTGATCGAGGCGTCGGGCTGGACCCTCGGGCCGGACGGCGTCTACGCCAAGGGCGCGGTCCGCCTCGCCGCCCAGATCGCCGTCCGGGGCGACGCCGCCGACCGGGTCAAGATGGTCGACCTCATCGCCTCCCAGGCCCGCGACTGCGGGATGGACCTCCGGACCCTGCCGCTCGAGGACTTCTGGGCCGGATCGACATCGCCCGCGGGCGGCCTCTTCACCTACCCCCACCACCTCCCGGGCACGGACACGCCGTTCGACCTCATGGTCTTCGGAGGGTCGGGGAGCGGCGCAGACCCCGCGAACGGCCCCATCTCCTCCTACTTCCCCTCGTCGCAGATCACCGATGCAGAGCACCCCGAGAACGCGAACTTCGGCGGCTTCAGCGACCCGGCGTTCGACCGACTCATCGCGGACGCGAACGCCACGTACGACCAGGCCGATCGGGCGCGCCTCTTGCGAGAGGCCCAGGAGGAGCTGGCGGCCCAGGTGCCGGCGATCTTCCTGTGGGCCGACGACCGGCTACGACGCCGCTGCGCTCAGCGGTCACGACCGTCGATGGTCCCCTCGACCTGACCGTGCCGAACTGGGCCTGGCAGCCGGAGCGGATGGTCGTCACGGAGGCGGTGCAGTGATGCGGTCGACGGCGGGCTCTCGCGGTCTCGTCCTGCTCTTCGTCGCAGTGCTGGCGGCCGGCTGCGGCACCGCGTCCACGCCCGCCCCGTCGCCGCTCGCGTCGGGCGGGCCTGCCGGGACGGCCCCGGCCCCGGCGGCCGCGACCCCATCCACGTCCGCCGCCGCAGCCGCGACACCGACCCCGACGCCCGCCTACGCCGACACCCTGCGGATCGGCGTCAACGTCGGTCTCTACAGGGGCTGGCAGCCTGCGACCGAGTACGGCACCTTCCCGGCCCTCACCTTCGGACGCCTCGTGTACGGCAGCCTGTACGGCTCCGACGGACGCGGCAACGCGATCCCGGACCTGGCCGACGGGCCCTGCTTCGTGCCCGGCTCGGACGGCGCGGTCATCCGCTGCCGCCTGGTCGAGACGACCTTCCACGACGGGACGCCGCTCACCGCCGACGACGTCGTCTACACGTACCAGGTCATGAACCACCCGGTCCTGGACAGACTCGTTCACCTTCAATGAGGTGCGGGCCGTCGACGCGCGGACGGTCGACTTCGTCTTCCCCTCGGTCGACGCGGCGTGCCTGGAGTGCACTGCTGCACACCCCGATCTTCTCGCGCCGATCGATCGACGAGGCCGTCGCCGCCTTCGACGCCGCGACGAAGGGCCTCACCGCGGAGGGGCTGGACACGCTCGCCGACACGATCAACGCCGAGATCGGCGCCGACCCGCCGGTGTGCAGCGATGCCCGCGTCGCCGAGGCGGACGCGATCTATCGCAGGCTCGGCTACCCCGTCCACCACGAGGACTGCCTGAAGGAGAACGGGGAGTTCGACGCCTGCGCCTGGCTGGGGAGCGCCGCCTGGAACCTCGACCCCTCCGACGACTATGGGGGCGGCTCGGTCGGCTACGCGCTCCCCCAGACGGGGATCGACCGGGTGGCGGGCATCGTGGGACAGATGTTGTGGGGGCGCCCCGACATCCTCGTCGGCACCGGTCCCTACCGCTACGTCTCCCAGGACGCCGAACAGCGTCCACCTCGAGGCCTTCCCCGGCTACCACGGCGGGATGCCGGCGACGAAGTACGTCGACTTCGTGCGGGCGAAGGCCGGCGGCTCGGACGTCGTGGCAGGAACGGTCGACGTCCTCTCGGACGCCTTTTCCGGGAGCGTACCGTGGGGACAACTTTCCCTGGGCGCCGCCTTCGAGGCCACCGCCGAGGCGCGCGGCATCCACGTCCTCCACCTGCCGGGCTCGAGGTTCGCCCAGCTCACCTTCAACGTCCGGGAGGGCCGCCTCTTCTCCGACGTCAACCTGCGCAGGGCGCTCCAGCTCTGCATCGACCTGCCCCGCGACGTCGATGCCGCCACGGGCGGCGCCGGGATCCCGATCTACAGCTCGGTCATGCCGGGCAGCTGGGCGGACGACCCCGACCTGCCGAAGCCCGATCGCGACGTCGCCGCCGGCAAGCGCCTCATCGAGGCGTCGGGCTGGACACTCGGCTCCGACGGCGTCTTCGCCAGGGGCAAGGTCCGTCTCGCCGCCGAGGTCGCGGTCCGGGGCGATATGGCCGAACGGGTCAAGATGGTCGACCTCATCGCCGCCCAGGCCCGTGACTGCGGGATGGACCTCAGGAGTCTCCCCCTCGAGGGACTCTGGAGTGGGTCGACATCGCCCGCGGCCGACCTCCTCACCTACCCCCACCACATCCCGGGCACGAAGACGCCGTTCGACCTGCTCCTCGTCCAGTACAACACGGGCGTCGACCCGGCGGACTCGCTTCAGCTGTACACCTCGTCGGAGGTCAGCGACGAGGAGCACCCGTACGGCGCCAACATGGGCGGCTTCAGCGACCCGGCGTTCGATCGCCTGCTCGCGGAGGCGGGGGCCACCTACGACCAGGCCGGCCGGGCCAGCCTCTACCGGCAGGCTCAGGAGGAGCTCGCGGCCCAGCTGCCGGCGCTGTTCCTGTGGAACCGGCCCGTCACGGACGCCGTGCGCCCGACCGTCGCGACCGTCGACGGCCCGCTCGACCTCACGCTGCCCAACTGGGCCTGGCAGCCGGAGCGGCTCGTCGTCGAGAAGAGCGTTCAGTGAGAGAGGTCGGTCCGGTGGTCCGATCGACGGTAGGAGCCCGGTGTCTCGTCGCGCTCCTCGCGACGGTGCTCGTGGCCGGCTGCGCCTCCCAGGCCACGCCATCCCCGGCCGCCTCGCCGTCCCCGATGATCCCGACAGCGCCCGTGGCCCCCGGCGCGACCGTGCCGGCGACCACGGCACCCTCGGCGGCCTCATCGTCGGGACGCGCCGACACGCTCACGATCGGCTGGGCGTGCACCCAGACCGGCCCGTTCGAACCCTGCAGCCTCCCCGGGTACCGCGCCGCCGCCGTCGGTGGGACTGCTCCGACGCCATGGATCCTCCCCTGGGACGTCGTCTTCGACGGCCTCTACCGCTACGACGCGGCCTTCGCCGCGGTCCCGAACCTGACGGACGGCCCGTGCGTGCCGCAGGGCGACGGGACGGTCCTCCGCTGCCGCCTCGTCGAGACGACGTTCCACGACGGGACGCCGCTCACCGCCGACGACGTCGCCTACTCGTACCGGCTCTTCCAGCGGATCTCGGCCGGCTGGACGGGCAGCCTTACGGACGTGCGCGTCGTGGACCCGCGGACGGTCGACCTCGTCCTGGGCGCCCCCGACCCGACCTTCCAGACCGAGAACATGCCCGCCGTCCAGATCCTTCCGCAGCACGCCGTGGAGGCCGCCTATGCGTCGTGGGTGACCTCCACCACGGGCCTGACGGCGGCCGACCTCACGAAGCTGGCGGATACGATCGACGCGGAGACCGGCGCCGACCCGCCGGTCTGCACGCGCCGTCTCGACGACGTGTCCGCCCTGCTCGCGAAGCTCCAGGTGCGGCTCTACCGGGAGGACGTCACCACCGGCGACGCCGGCGCGTTCGACCCATGCGCATGGATGGCGATCTCGAGCGGCTTCATCCGCCAGGCCGCGACCGCGCTCGGATCCACCGGCCCCGACGCCGTGGCGGCGGCCTTCGGGTGCTTCTCCACGAGCTGGCACCCGATCGGCACCGGGCCCTACCGGCTCGTGTCGGAGGCGGTCGACCGGGTCCACCTCGAGGCCTGGCCCGGCTACCACGGCGGCGTCGCCGCGACCCGCTTCCTCGACTTCGTCCCGGCCCGCGCCGACGGGTCCGACCTCGCGGACGGCACCATCGACATCCTGGAGACGGCACTCCCGCCCGCGCTCCCGGCGGCCCCCGGGACGGAGGATGTCCGGGTCGCGAGCAGGCCGGGAACCGGGCTCAACTCCCTCACGTTCAACACCCGACCCGGGCGCCTCTTCGCCGACGTCGCCCTGCGGAAGGCGCTCCAGCTCTGCATCGACCTGCCGCGTGACGTCGACGTCGTCACGCACGGCGACGGGACCCCCGTCTACGGCCCCGTGCCGCCCGGCATGTGGGCATCCGATCCCGACCTCCCGAAGCCTGTGCGCGACACGGCCGC
The DNA here is from genome assembly GCA_963844945.1 of uncultured Chloroflexia bacterium. Classification (GTDB taxonomy): domain Bacteria; phylum Chloroflexota; class Limnocylindria; order Limnocylindrales; family CSP1-4; genus CAIYQJ01. Next base: position 8,816 of record CAWJQZ010000047.1, on the reverse strand, counting down.
GGCCCGCGCGCTCATCGAGGGCGCCGGGTGGCGGCCCGGCGCCGACGGCGTCTACGCGAAGGACGGCGTCCGCCTCGCCGCCCGGATCGTGGCCCGGGGCGAGATGGACTACCGGGTCAAGATGGCCGACCTCATCGGCCTCCAGGCGCGGGATTGCGGGATGGACCTCGCCACGGTCGCGGCGACCTGGGACGACATCGCGACGATGCTCGGCACGTACCCCCACGACATCCCGGGCACCAGCACCCCCTTCGACCTCTACATCGGTGGGTGGGGTGCCGACTTCGACCCGGCGATCCTGCTCGGGTACTTCGTCTCGTCCGCCATGAGCGACGCGACGCACCCCGACGGCAACAACTTCGGCGGGTTCAGCGATCCGGTCCTCGACCGGCTCGTCGCTGCCGCCGGCTCGACGTACGACGTGGCCGAGCGCGCTCGCCTGTACCGGGAGGCCCAGGAGGAGCTCGCGTCGCAGCTGCCCTGGCTCTGGCTGTGGGCGTACCAGGACAACCACGTGGCCCGCGCGGCGGTCGCGAGCGTGGACGGGCCCATCGACCTCAGCGCCGCGAACTGGTCCTGGCAGCCGGAGCGGATGGTCGTAGCGGAGGCCGCGCCCTAGCGGAGGAAGCCCGAGGCCTGCTCCTGCCACCAGTCGTACAGTCGCGCCGCGTCGCCGTCGTGGCGGACCGCACGCGCCGCGATCTGCTGGCCCTCGTACGTCCAGAGGATCCAGGCCGCCCCGTCCCTGGAGTAGCACGCGAGCTGGCCCGCGAACGTGATGCCCATGGACCAGCGCCCGATGCCCTTGTCCGAAGCCGACGTGCACGTCTTCGCCATGGCCGCGGCATCGCCTTCGACGAGCGGCAGGTCCTGGCGGGTCGACACGCCGTTCACCGCCGTCGCCATGAGGCCCGGCGCCGGGAACGCGTCGTACCAGACGGTGTCGGCGCCGAACACCGCCGACGTCCCGAGCGGCAGGTCGCAGCGAAGGCTCGCCAGGTCGCCGCCGAGGGACCCGTCCGGCGAGCTGGAGCGACGGCAGAACGGCTGGAACTCGCGTGGGATCCGGGCGAGGAGCTCCTGCTCGGCGGGCGACATGGCGGCGAGGCCACCTGGTGCGGATGCCGACGGAGAGTCGGGCGGCCCGGTCGGCGGACTCGCACCGAGGCTCGACGGCGACGTGGACGTCGCGCCTCCTGGAGACGACGCGCCCGGTGATCCGGACGAGGACGGCGCGCCGCCGGGCTGCATCGCGGCGGCTACCGCGACGAGCCCGACCACGAGGGTGACGACGAGCACCCCGATCCCTGCGAGCCACCACGTTCGACGCGAGCGAGGATGAGCGGCCCGGGGACGCGCGGCGCCCGCCGGCGACGCCGGCGTGACCCGGTAGACCGTGATCGGCTCATCGACCCCCTTGAGGTGGCGGGCGCCGAGCGGCTCGAACACGACGTCGAGGTACGTGCGCGTCAGGGAGCGGACCGTGTCGCTCACGATGAGCTCACCGGTCTTGGCGAGAGAGCACAGTCGAGCTGCGATGTTCACGGCCGACCCGACGTACCCCTCGCCCGTCTCCACCGTCTCGCCCGCGTGGACGCCGATGCCGACATGGATGGGGTCCTGCTCCGGCGCGGTGGCGCTCGCGGCCGCGACGATCGCAAGACCGCAGCGCACCGCGGCGCTGGCCGAGTCGAACACGACGTAGAAGCTGTCGCCCTCGGTCCGGATCTCGGCGCCGACGAAGGACGCGACTTCACGGCGGACGAGGGCGCGATAGCGATCGAGGAGAGCGGCCGCCGCGTGGTCCCCGCGCGCATGCACGAACGCCGTGTAGTCGCGGAGGTCCGCGAAGAGGAACCCGTGCGTGGCGGGACGCGCCCCGCCGGCGGCGTCGGGCGTCGAGCGATCCGGCAGCTGTTCGATCCGGTCGGAGGGACCGGCTTCGGCCACGGGCGACCACCCCCGGCGTCAATGTCCGGAACGTGCCCCGCCTCGACCAGAGGCTTTCGTCACGGACTCGGCCGGGCGAGGGGAGCCGGCGCGGCGGCCGGTCGGTCAGCGGGCGCAGTCGACTACTTTACTAGTCGTCTACGTGTCCTGCCTCCGGTGCCGCCGGAGGCAGGACCATCGTCGCGAACAGGTGATCGAGCGTGGCCCGCGGATCGGCGGTCATCCCCGTGTGGACGTCGCCGGGCTGGACGACCGTGCTCGCCGGCGCGACCAGCCAGTGGAAGCGCTCGGCCTGGGAGAGGGCGGCGATCGGGCCGGCGTCCGCGTCACCCGCGGCGACGCGGGGGATGGCCTCGAGGTGCCGGCGGATCTCCTCGGCGTCGCACCCGGGTGACAGTGCCCGCAGTCGGGCCTCGTCCAGCGTCACGCGGGCCGCGAGGAATCGGCGCGGCCGGCACAGGAGGATGACGCCCGCGTTCATCGACTCGCCGCGCTCCACGTGCGGGATCACGCGGACGATCGCATAGGCGAAGGGGTCACGCCGCTGCGCGGTCACGGTCCACCTCCGCGACGAAGGCCGCGCGTCCGTCGATCCGCGCGAGCAGGTAGTCGACGTACGCCCGCCGGTGGGCGTCCGGGTCGGGGAGGCCCGGCTCGGGCGCGAGCCAGGCGTCGGGGACCTCCGCGGCGATCGTCTCGAGAAGCTCGCGCGTGACGAGCGGCGCGAGGCGCCCGTCCGCCGCGGCCACGGGGCCCGCGTACGGCAGGAGCACATGGTCCCGCAGCTGCGGGAACGGCCGCGCAGCGTGCTCCGCCGGGTCGCGCCACGTGTGGTGCACGTAGAGCGCCGCGCCATGGTCGATGAGCCAGAGCCGGCGGTGCCAGACGAGCATGTTGACGTTCCGCGGGGTCCGGTCGGGGTTCATGACGAGCCCGTCGAACCAGACGATGTCCGCCGCGAGGTCGGGATCCGGGGCATCGGCGACCGGCGCGTAGGGGAGCGCGCCGGGCAGGAAGTCGAGGCCCACGTTGATCCCGGGGCTCCGGTCGAGCAGGTCGCGGATCTCCTCGTATGGCTCGGCTGCGCCGAGGGCGGGGTCGAAGTCGACGAGGACGATCTCCGGGATGCGGAGCCCCAGCGCCCGACCCAGCTCGCCGGCGACGATCTCGGCCACGAGCGCCTTGGGCCCCTGGCCAGCGCCGTGGAACTTCGCGACGTAGAGGCCGTCGTCGTCCGCCTCCACGACGGCCGGCAGCGACCCGCCCTCGCGGAGCGGGGTCACGTAGCGCGTCGCCGTCACGGTCCGGAGCATGGGCCGAGTGTACGGCTCGCGGCGCGCGCGGCGAGCGACCGGCCAGGCGTCATGCAGGACTGACTCGGCGGCGCGTCAGTCTCCCCTGCTTGCAGCTCCTCGGAGTGTCAGGCTAGACTGACACCACCTGACAACGACCGAATGACACAGCATCTGAGGGACGACTGACATGGACGCATCCGACGCACGGACCGCGATCGCCAGCTACTTCGAGGCGCAGGCCCGCCGCCGCGGCGAGGCGGCCGCGGAGCACCCCGACGACATCCGCGAGCGCCGCTCGGCGCGCGGCATCCTCGACGTCGCGGACTACGTCCGCGAGCTCCCCGACGACGATGCCCGCATCGATCGCATCTCCGCGCTCAGCGTGGAGCTCCGACCCGAGCCGGGCGCGACGCTCGCCGTGAGCGCGCAGGCGGACGAGATCGCCTTCACCTTCCGGCTCGACGATCCCCTCGAGAGCCCCGACGCACTGCTCGACCGGTTCGCCGCCGCCGTCGAGGCCGACGCCGCCGAACGCTACGCCGAGGGCCGGTCGCCCGCGGAGATCGCGGACGACGTGGAGTCGGACAACCCGACGCGGGCGCTGCTCGCCCTGCGATACCTCGCCGTCAACATGGACGGGTGGGAGACCGCGGCCGTCGCACGCGCTCGTGAGGCCGGGTGGTCCTGGGAGCGGATCGCGACGGTCCTCGGGCGCACGCGCCAGAGCGTCTGGTCGAAGCACCGCGAGACGGAGCGCGTCTCGCCCATCACCCGCGCACCGCGAGCCGTCGCCGCGCTCGCGAAGGCCGCCATCACGCGCGTTCCGCATGGGGGCGGCCACGGCCCCGAGGACGCGGATCTCGTCGTGGAGTCCGAGGCGGGCGGCGAAGGCTCCGCGGCGGACGCCGTGACGACCCTCACGAGCATGCCGGAGGCGAGCCCCGCCTGAACACGGCGTCCCACGCGGGCAGGAGCGGGCATCACCCGTTCCGGGGGTTCCCCGAGGTGTCATGCTGATGAGGCCGGGCGATCGCGCCCGGCCTCATCAGCCGTCCATCCGCCGTCCGACCGAGCCCTGGGGGTCTCTCATGCGCCGTCCTTCCGCCCTTCTCACCGGCCTCGTGGCGATCGGCCTCGCCGTGGCCGCGTGTTCGTCCGGGTCGTCCGCGACGCCCGCGCCGTCCGTCTCCGCGGCGTTCGCCTCCGGGACGGCGAACGTCCAGGTGGCGGGGCCGGTGCTCAGCTTCAGCGCGCCGCTCCAGATCGGCCGGCTCATGGACGGCGGCGTGATGCTCAACGTCCAGTACATCAACGTCCAGGGCGGGACGCTCACGTACACCGGGCCTGGGACGCCCGGGACGTACAAGACGCAGCGCACCGACACCGCCATCACGTCGCTCGCCCTCGTGGTCGGCGTGCAGGGCGCCGGCGGTGACGTGCCCTACGTCCCCTTCAACTCCATCAACGGCGAGTGCTCGGTGACGATCGAGAAGATCGACAAGACGGGCGGCAACGCGACGTTCACCTGCACGCAGCTGCCCAGCCAGGACGGGACGATCAAGATCGACGCGACCGGGACCTTCGACGCCCGCCCCTGACGGCAGCGCTCCGCACGATGTCGAACCCCCCTCCGGCGGGCCGGAGGGGGGTTCGATCGTTCCTTGAGATCCCGTGGAGGCTCGAGCCGCCGATCAGACCGGAGGCGGCGTCCCGCTGCACACCACATAGACCATCGCGATGCCGAGGCCCGTCTGGGTCGCGGTGAACGAGGCCGTCCACCCGGTGGCGTTCGGCTCGGTGCCGGTCGGTCGGCTCGACGCGACCATCAGCACGGAGGGGCTGGTGCCCGCCGGGGTGGTGAACCCACCGCCGAGGACGGTGTCGGTGGGGCTGTAGCAGGCCACGCTCAGCGTCTGCGCCCCATTGACCAGCAGCGCGCTCGCCGTCCGGAAGTAGGAGGTCCCGGTCCCGCCAGAGCCCGCAGGTCCCGTCGGTCCTGTCGGCCCAGTCGGTCCCGCCCCGGAGCCCGTGGGTCCGGTCGGCCCGGTCAGACCGGTGGCGCCCACCGGCCCCTGGATGCCGGGCTCACCGGGCAGTCCGGGCGGTCCGGGCGGTCCCCACCTGGCCGGTCGCGCCCGCCGGCCCGGTCGGCCCCGTCCCGCCGGAGCCTCCTCCGGTGTTGATCGCGACGAGACGCCCACCGCCGGCGAGCTTGCACATGTTGACGTCGGAGATGGAGACCTGGCCGTACGCGTTGAAGCATGCGTACAGGGTCGTCGGGGTCGAAGCGGCGAGCGTGCCGCCCGCCCCCACCGCGACGAGGGCGAACGCGCCGGCGCCGACGGCCAGCGCGCGGATCCTCGCTGGGAGAAGTCGCATATCGAACCTCCAGCAGGAGTCAAGGCCGTAGAGGCACCCCCTGAGTGCCGAGAACTCCGCTTCAACCGATGGCGATATCTCCCTTGTGCCCACACACAGGGCTGTGCCCCCTCGCACGGACCCCCACTGGAGTGGACGGTAGCCGATGGCGTGCGACCCGGAAGTGCCAAGTGTCATCCCTCGATTCGGGCCTCGCGCCGGCCCCGACGGATCCGCGCAGGGCTCCGCCGACGGCGTGTCGGCGGCCCGGCCGCGCCGAGCCGTGCATCGACCGCCCGCCGCATGCGTCCCGGTCCGGCGCATCGCGAGGACCTCCGGCCCTGTCGGGTGTGCGGGCCCAGGGCGACGCTGGTCCGGCCGGGAGGCCACGACGCAGGCCGCCTGCCGATGACCAGGGAGGGGCCGATGCCGACCACCGAAACCACCCGCCCCGATGATGATCTCGACCTCGCGCTCAGAGACGTCTTCGAGTACCTCGCGCTCGCGGCGATGAAGGAGGGTGAGCTCGACTACATCGGGAGGCAGCTGTACAAGGTGATCTCTGCGCTCCTCACGAGCCAGGAGAGTCAGGGCCAGCTGAGCCCGTATCGCGAGCAATGGCTGCGGCGCATCAGGTCGATGGACATGGACGCGCGGATGAGGTAGCCACGATCAGGCGAACGGGCCGGGCCGACCGTCGTCGGCGAGGCGGCGCCGCCCGATGATCCGCAGGCGCCCCGGGCCCTACTTGCTTGCGCTGACCCCGACGCCCACCGGGCAAGCGACGCCCGTCCCGTGGTCAGGGCAGTAGCCGTTCGGGTTCTTGTCGAGGTACTGCTGGTGGTAGTCCTCGGCGAAGTAGAACGGACCGGCGTCCGCGATCTCCGTGGTGATCGGGCCGTATCCGGCCGCCGTCAGCCGTGACTGGTAGGCCGCACGGCTCGCCTCGGCCGCCCGCCGCTGCGCGTCGTCCGCGACGACGATCACCGAGCGGTACTGCGTCCCGATGTCGTTGCCCTGCCGCATCCCCTGCGTGGGGTCGTGCGCTTCCCAGAAGACCCGCAGCAGCTCCGCGTACGTGACGCGCGACGGCTCGAACGCGACCCTGACCACCTCGGCATGCCCCGTGCGCCCGGAGCAGACCTCCTGGTACGTCGGGTTGGGCGTGGAGCCGTCCGCGTAGCCGACCGCCGTCGAGACGACGCCGGGCACCTGCCAGAACGTCTTCTCGGCGCCCCAGAAGCAGCCGAGGCCGAACGTCGCGAGCTCCGTTCCCGCCGGGAACGGTCCGTCGATCGGGCCACCGAGGACGGCGTGCTCACCCGGCGTCATGACGGGCTCGTCGCGCCCGGGCAGGGCCTCGCCGGCCGCCGGAATGCGGAGCTTCGCCGGGTCGGGACGGAGGAAGTCGAGGATGCTCATGGGACGCTCCAGTGCGGGTCTCCCCTCATGGTAGTCGCGGGCAGGGAACGCGCTCGCGGACCGCCGTGAACGACGAAGCCCCGGCGGTGTGCCGGGGCTTCTGGATCGGGTCCGGCGACCGGCGCAGCCGGCCGGCCGGGCATCTGCGGCCGGATGTGGCCGCCGTGGGTCAGGCCTGCGGAGCGTCCGCCGCCGGGGCCTCGGCCGCCGGAGCCGCCGCGGTGCCCGCGTCGTGCGCGAGTGCCTGGTTGATCTCGGCAGTGGCCTCGTCGGAGAGGGAGGTCTTGAGGACCTCGCCGCCGAGCGGGGCGAGGGCCGCGAGCGCCTTGTCCTCGGTCCACTTCTCCACGAAGATCACGAGGGCCGCCGTACCGGGCTTGAGGACGTCCTGCGCGCGCTGGCGGAACTCGTCCTTGATGCCCCAGCCGCCCATCGTGCCCATCACGGCGCCCATGAGCCCGCCGATGATGAGGCCGGCCACGGGGATGATGAACAGGAGACCGATCAGCATCCCCCAGAAGCCGCCCATGAGGGCGCCCTGGGAGGTCGCACCGGTCTTCGTGACCATCTCCGTCTTGCCGTTCATGTCCTTCGCGACGACCGCTGCGCCGGAGGCCTGCAGGACGAGGTCGTGCTGGAGCTGCCCGACGACGTCGTACGCCTGCTGCGCGGTGGCCACGTCCTTGTATCCGATGACGACGAGATCTGCCATGGTCCCTCCTGAGTGGGCTCGAAGAACGCGGGGCCCTGGGGCCCCGCGTCGATCCGCTTGTGGAGCGCCCGCCCGGGCGCGGTGATCAGCCCCCGGCGAGCAGCTTGGCCTTGGCGGCGGCGAACTCCTCGTCGGTGAGGACGCCGGCCGCGTGGAGGTCGCCGAGCTGCTTGAGCTGGGCCATGTCGATCTGCGGGGCTGCGGGCGCCGCGGGGACGGCCGCGGCCGCGGCCGCCTGCGCCGCTGCCGCCTGCGCGGCGGCCTGCTGCTGTGCCGCTTCGACGCCGGCCTCGTAGGCCTGCTGCTGCTGCGCGTCCTGCGCCGCGGCCTGGTTCGCGTACTTCTGCTGCTGATGGTGGCTCACGGCGCCGGCGGTCCCGGCGACGACGGCCGTCGTCGCCGCGACGCCGATCAGGCCCATGCCGCGTCGTCGCATCATCGTTAGGTTTCTCCTTCTGTCCGCGCAGGTGCGCGCTGCGTAGTGGTGACGGATCCCGCCGGCTAGCCGTCGAGCTCGGCGTTGAGAGCCTCGAGCACCTCGGGCGCGATGGTCTGGCGGGCGACGAGGAACCCGCCGGCATCCGCGATCGCGTCCTTGATCTTCTCGGCCCAGCGGTGCTCGAAGAGGAAGATCAGGGCGGCGCTGTCGTTCGGCAGGCCCTCCTCGAGGGCGATGATGTCCTCCTCCGTGAGGAGTCCCATCCGGTCCTCGAGCAGGGGCGCGAACGACGCGAACTTCGGATCGCGGACGTTGTCGATCTCGATGATCTTCACGTCGCCGTTCGCGTCCTTCTCCGCCGCCACGACGTCGACGAGCCGGATGATCCGCTTCTCGACGACCTTCTGGATCTCCTCGGCGATCCTGCCGGTGAAGTCGGGCTTGTCGAAGCCGATCACAAGGTATTCGAGCGGTCCGAGCGTCATGAAGCCCTCCAAAGTCCGATGGGAAACACACGCGAACCCCCCGTCGCGGGTGGGCCACCGGATGATACGCCCGCCTCGGGACGCGGTCAGTGCCGGGCGTCGTCCATGACGTCCCGGCTGCTGCACGAGCCTACCGCGGCGGATGCAGTCCCGCA
>CAWJQZ010000046.1:0-249558 GCA_963844945.1 uncultured Chloroflexia bacterium | reverse complement strand
GCCTATCCTTGCGCCCCGCCCACCCAGGAGGCCCTCCCCGCGATGCGCTTCATCAACGACGTCGTCCCCCAGTACGACCTCACGTACTCCGACGTGTTCATGGTCCCCAGCCTGTCCGACGCCTTCCGCTTGGAGGTCGACCTGACCCCGCCCGACGGCTCGGGCCACCATCCCGGTCGTGGTCGCGAACATGACCGCCGTCGCCGGCGGCCGCATGGCCGAGACCGTGGCGCGCCGCGGCGGCATCACGGTGCTCCCGCAGGACATCCCGCTCGACGTATCCGCGAGAACGTCCAGCTACCGAAGTCCCGGCACCCGGTCTTCGAGACGCGCGATCACCCTGGCCCGACCGAGACGGTGGGCGCGGCGCTCAACCTCATCCACAAGCGGGCGCACGGCGTGCTCGTGGTGGTGGACGACGAGGAGCGCCGCCGATCGGGATCTTCGCCGAGCACGACGCGGCGGGCTTCGACCGGTTCACCCAGCTCCCGCAACGTGATGACGCACGACCTCGTCGCTGGTGGACGCCACGCCGGGCTCGAGAAGATCTTCGACCTCCTCAACGAGCACGGATCAGCGCCGCGCCGGTCGTGGACGGTGACGGCCGCCTCGTGGGCGTCGTCACGCGCCGCGGCGCGCTCCGCTCCACGATCTACCGGCCCGCGGTGAACGCGCGCGGCGAGCTGATGAGCGCGGTGGCCGTGGGCGTCAGCGGCAACTCCGCCGAGCGCGCGGCCGCGCTCGCCGAGATGGGCGTGGACGTCATCGTCGTGGACACCGCGCACGGCCACCAGGCGAAGATGCTGCGCGCGATCGAGGCCGTCCGCGGCGCCGTGGGCTCCTGCCGGTCGTCGCCGGCAACGTGGCGACGGCGGCGGGCACGCGCGACCTGATCGGCGCCGGCGCCGACATCGTGAAGGTGGGGATCGGGCCCGGGCGCGATGTGCACCACGCGGATGATGACCGGCGTGGGCCGGCCCGCAGTTCACGGCGGTCATGGAGTGCGCGGCCGAGGCCGCGGCGCACGGCAGTCACGTCTGGGCCGACGGCGGCGTCCGCTACCCGCGCGACGTGGCGCTCGGCCTCGCGGCCGGTGCCGCGTCGGTGATGTTCGGCTCGTGGCTCGCGGGCACGTACGAGAGCGCGGCCGACACGCTGCGCGACCCCGAGGGCCGCCTCTACAAGGAGAGCTTCGGGATGGCCTCGAACCGCGCGGTCCGCAACCGCACCCGGACCGAGACGCCGTTCGAGCGCGCCCGCAAGGAGCTCTTCGAGGAGGGGATCAGCACGTCGCGGATGTACCTCGACGCCGACCGCCCGGGGGTGGAGGACATCCTCGACCAGGTCGTCGCGGGCGTGCGCTCGTCGTGCACGTACGCGGGCGCAGCGACGATCCCGGAGTTCCAGGAGCGCGCGCTGGTGGGGATCCAGAGCGCCGCCGGGTACGAGGAGGGCCGGCCCCAGCCGACCTCCTGGTAGCGCCGCCCAGCCACCCCGCCGCTCCGGCCGAACCCCACCCAGGAGCCGACCCATGACCCCGACCGGATCCTCTCACGCGGCGCGGACCGCCGCGAAGGCCGCGACCGTCGCAGGCATCGTCGCCTTCGCGCTCGCTGCCTGCACCGCCTCGGGCACGCCGTCGCCCCCGGCGCCCGCCGCGGCCGCGCCCGCCGCTTCGCCCTCGCCGTCGGGGATCGTCCGCGAGGAGCTCGGCGCCGCAGCCCCGGAGACGGCCCCCGGCCAGGAGCTCGGCCTCTGGCGCTACACGATCCCGGCCGGATCCCAGCTCGTGCCGCACGAGCATCCGGGCTGGCAGGTCGCCCGCATCGACAGCGGGACCCTCACCTACTCGATCATCGCCGGGGATGTCTCGGTGACCCGCGCGAACGGCACGGTGGAGACCCACGCCGGCGGCGAGACGATCGAGCTCGCCCCGGGGGACACGGTCGTGGAGAACCCGGGGACCCAGCACTTCGGCGCGAACGAGGGGACGGAGGCGGTGGTGCTGTACACGTCCACGCTGTTCGACCAGGACGAGCCACCGTCCATCCCGCTCGCCACGCCGACGCCCAGCCCGAGCTGAGAAGGCGGCGACCCTCCCGACACCCGATGTCCAACGGCACGTCCGTGCCGTCACGCCACGGCCCGACCATCGTCACGAGGGGCTCGTGGGATCGCCCGCCGGCGGGCCCGCCCGGGCGAGAGGGATGGGAGGGAGTCGGTCGATGAGCATGCAGGACGCCGGTTCGACGCAGGCGGCGGCACCGCGGACGCACACGCATCCGCTGGCAGCGGCGATCCGCGCATCGACGCGGAACGAGCGGATCGGCCTACTCGTGATGCTCGCGTTCTACGTGCTGCTGCTCGGGACCTTCCTCATCAGCTGGCCCACCCACGACGCCGCGCTGCAGATGCGCGTGTCGGCCTTCGGCACCTTCCTCATGTACGTCGTCTGCGTGGGGCACAGCCTCGGCAGCCGCGGGACGCGCGCGACGATCGGGTTCTTCGTCCTGTCCTGGATCATCCCGTTCACCGCCGAGTACCTCGGGTGCAACTACGGCCTGATCTTCGGCACGTACAGCTACACCGGCACGATGGGGCCGTCGATCGGCGGCGTCTCCGTCCTCATCCCCTTCTCGTGGAGCATCCTCCAGTACGGCGCGCTCACCCTCATCTGCTGGCTCCTGGGCCTCGGCGGCGAGCGGCGCGGCACCACGTGGATCGGGAGGATCGGGTGGAGCGCGATCGTCGCGCTCGCCGTCGGCGTGGCCGTCACCGCGCTCGACCTCATGACGGACCCGGCGTACACCTCCGACGTCTGGGAGCAGGTCCTCGGCGTCGCACCGTGGTGGTGGTGGAGCGGCGGCCCGTACCTCCCCGACCTCCAGGTCTGGCAGGGCGCCGGGGGGATCCCGATCGTGAACTTCGTCGGGTGGGCGGCCGTCACGTTCGTCGTGATCTTCCTCTTCATGCTCTTCTTCGACGGGCACGGCCGGAAGCTCGACAGGCTCGTGGACGTCACGGGGCTCCTCATGTACGCGTTCACGCTCGTCGCAGTGGGGCTCGAGCTCGCGGAGATGTCCTGGTACGACCCGGGCCTCGTGCAGGCGCTCCTCATCGGGGTCTTCTCCGTCGGGCCGCTCGTCACGCTCGGGATCGTGAAGTTCGCGCAGATGTACTGGACCCCGCCCCCCGGCTCCGCGTCGGCGGCCGGCCCGGCCGGCGCGCGCTAGGCTCCGCGCATGACGACCCTCCCGATCGCCCTCGTCCAGCTCGACGCCCGCGGCGACGTCGAGGCGAACATCGCGGCCGCGGTCGCTCTCGCCGACGAGGCCGCCGCCGCAGGCGCCCGCTTCGTCCTGCTCCCGGAGTACCTCCAGTACCGCGGCCCGGCGGACGGCTATCGCGCGTCGGCGCGGCCGATCCCCGGCCCGTTCACCGAGCCGTTCGCGGAGGTCGCGCGACGCCGCGACGCGTGGATCCTCGTGGGCAGCCTCGCCGAGACCTCGGGCGACCCCGCGCGGCCGTACAACACGAGCGTCCTGATCGGGCCGGACGGGGGGATCGCGGCGACGTACCGGAAGCTTCACCTGTTCGACGTGACCGTGAGCGCGGAGGTCACCGACCTGGAGTCGGCCCGCGTGCACCCCGGCGACCGGCGGGTCCTCGCATCGGTCGACGGCATCCCGGTCGGGATGACGATCTGCTACGACGTGCGCTTCCCCGAGCTGTACCGGGCGCTCGCGCTCGACGGCGCCCAGGTCCTGACGGTCCCCGCGAGCTTCACCGAGCGGACGGGGCGGGACCACTGGGAGGTGCTCCTCCGCGCACGGGCGATCGAGAACGGCGCGTACGTCCTGGCACCCGGCCAGATCGGCCACGCGCCTGGCTCTGTCCCGAGCTTCGGCCGGTCGATGGTCGTGGACCCGTGGGGGACGGTCATCGCACAGGCGCCCGACGAGATCGGGATCGTCCACGCGGTCATCGACACCGACCGGGTCGCGAGCGTCCGCGCGAGGATCCCCGCGCTGCAGCACCTGCGCCCGGAGGCCTACGCGCGGTAGCGTTGGGTCGAGGCTGGAACGTCCGACCCCCGGCTCCGGCCGTTCCATACTGGACGCGGCGGAACCTTCGAAGCGAGCGGGAGGGGTGCGATGCACCTGGCGAACAAGGTCGTCGTCGTGACCGGTGCCGGCAGCGGGATGGGCCGCGAGATCACGCGCGAGGCGCTCCGACGGAAGGCCCGCGTCGCGGCCGTGGACATCAACCCCACGACGCTCGCCGAGACTGCCGACCTCGCGAAGGGCAGGGGCGACGCGCTCGCGACGTTCGTCGTGGACATCACCGACCGCGCCGCGGTGGAGGCCCTCCCGGCCCAGGTGATCGACCGGTTCGGCAGCGTGGACGGCGTCATCAACTGCGCCGGGATCATCCAGCCGTTCGTTCGCCTGAACGACCTCGACTACAAGGCGATCGACCGCGTCTTCGCGGTGAACTGGTACGGGACGCTCTACATGACGAAGACGTTCCTGCCGTGGCTGCTGAAGAGGCCGGTGGCGCACGTCGCGAACATCTCGAGCATGGGCGGGTTCCTGCCCGTCCCGGGCCAGACGGTCTACGGCGCGTCCAAGGCCGCGGTGAAGCTCATGACGGAGGGGCTGCACGCGGAGCTCGCGGGCACGAACGTCCACGTGACGGTGATCTTCCCCGGGGCGATCGCGACGAACATCTCGACGAACTCCGGGGTCGACATCGCCATGCCCAGCGGCGGCGCCAGGCAGCCCCGGGTGCTCCCGGCCGACCGGGCGGCGAAGGACATCCTCGACGGGATCGAGAAGAACAGGTTCCACGTCCTCGTGGGCCGCGACGCGAACCTCCTCGACAAGTTCTATCGGATCCATCCGAAGCGCGCGACGGGCTTCATCGCGAACCAGATGAAGAGCCTCCTGCCCGGCTAGTCCGCCGGCCGGCGGGCGCGTCCGCGGCCCGCCCGGCATCATGGGACCCGACAGCGCACGGGATCGCCACGGCTCATCGGGACGCCGGGGCCCGGACACGGAGGTTCGACATGCTTCGACGGCGCGAGGGCGGTGGCGCGGGCGGCGGGTTCGGTGGCGGCGGCCCGAACGTCTACCAGATGCGCCAGCAGATGTTCGCGATCGGCGACGACTTCTGGATCGAGAACAGCGCGGGCCAGCGCGCCTTCCACGTGGACGGCAAGGCGCTCCGCATCCGCAGCACCCTCGTCCTGCAGTCGGCGTCGGGCCAGGAGCTCTTCAAGATCCAGGAGAAGCTCGCGCACATCCGCGACACGATGGAGATCGAGGACGGTCAGGGGACCGTCGCGACCGTGAAGAAGGCGCTGTTCACGCCGCTCCGCGAGCGCTACTCGGTGGACCTGCGCTCCGGTGGGTCGTGGGACATCCAGGGCAAGATCACCGACCACGAGTACGAGATCACCGGCCCCGGCGGCAAGGTCGCCGAGGTCGGGAAGAAGTGGTTCCGCGTCCGCGACACGTACGGCGTGGAGGTCCAGCCCGGCAACGACGACGCGCTCGTCCTCGCCGTCGCGATCGTCGTGGACCAGATCTCGCACCCGACCCGGTAGAGCGGCGATGGATGCGCCGGCCATGCCGCCGGCGGGCTGACCGACCGCGAGAGACGTGACGACCGACCGCGCCCGGCGCGCCGATGGCGTGCCGGGCGCGCGCCTGCTCACCTGGTCCGCCTACGCGCTCCTGACGTGCGGCGGGTACCTCATCTACGCGGTGGGGTTCATCACTCCCTACCTCCGCCAGGACCTCGGCGTCGCGCCCTGGGTCGCGGCCCTGCCGAACTCCGCGGTGGCCGTCGGGATCACCGTCGGCGGGGCCGCGGCCGCGGCGCTCAACACGCGCATCGGTGGGCGCGCCGGCATCCGCGCGTGGACGCTCCTCATGGCGGCGTCGGGGGTCCTCCTCGCCGTCCCCGTGAGCATCGCCCCCATCCTCCTGGGCGCGCTCCTGTTCGGGCTCTCCATGGGCGGGGCGATCGTCCACGTGAACAGCTCGCTCGGCACGGGGCCCCGCGGCAGCACGATGCTGATGCGGGCGAACCTGTGGTCGATGACCGGCGGCCTCGTGGGGCCCCTCGTGCTGTCGGCCGCCGCGGCGAGCATCGGCTGGTGGCTGGGCCCGCTGGTGCCGGTCCCCTTCCTCATCGCGCTCGCGTTCGTCATGCCCGCGTCGCCTGCCCGCGACCGCCCGCACGACGCGTCCGAGGCCGGCGCGGCGCTGCCCGTCGCGTACTGGCTCAGCTGGACCTACCTCACGCTCTGCATCGCAGTGGAGTTCTCGTTCGTGGCGTGGGGTGCGCAGATGGTCTCCGCGCGTACGGGGATCGACATCGTCGCCGCGACCGGGCTCGCGTCGCTGTTCGTCGCGGGGATGGCCGTGGGGCGCCTGGTGCTCTCCGCCGGCCAGCGGTCCGGCGCGCGGCAGATGACGATCCTCCGCGGCGTCACCGCCCTGGCGTTCGTCGGGGCGACGATGACGTGGCTCGCTCCGCGCCCGGAGATCGCCGGCCTGGGCCTCTTCATCGGCGGCCTCGGGATCTCCGGGACGTATCCGCTCGCCGCGACCCTCGCGCTGGCCCACGCGCCGCGGACGCCCGTCCGCGCGAGCGCGCGCCTGACGGCGGCGTCGGGCGTGGCGATCTTCACGGCCCCGCTTGCCGTGGGCGTGGTCGTCGGCCTGGCCGGGATCGCGGACGCGTGGCTCATCGTGCCCGCGACCATCGTCACCGCGCTGGTCATCCTCCTGCGCGTCCCGGTCCCCGCCGCGCAGGTGGACCACGCGGATCTCATCGAGGGCTGAGCCGCCGGGGACGCCTCCCGTGCCGAGCGTCTCCCGAGCGGGGCGCCGCGGCCTACGCAGCCCGCCGGTACGGAGTGTCGAGCACGACCACGTCCTCGCGCCCGACGAGCGCGGCCGCGATCCGCTTCCCGTTCTGGTTGAACAGCACCCGCTCCCACACGTGGCGGGGGACCAGCTCCGGGATGAGGACGAGGGTCACCTTCCCCGGGTCGTCCTCGTCGAGCACCTCGAGATACCGGACGAACGGCCGGACGAGGCTCCGGTACGGCGACTCCACGATGACGACGTCGATCCCCGGGACCGCGCGCTGGATCCGGTCGCGGACGCGCTCGCCGTCGTGGATGTCCGACGTGACGTGGACGACGCTGACGTCCGGCGAGAGGCTCCGCCCGACCTGGATCGCCCTGACCACTGCGCGGGTCAGGCCGGGCGCCGCGACGACGACCCGCCGGGGCCGGTCGGGCATGGGCAGCACGATCTCCGGCCGCACCTCCAGCTCGTGCGTCTCGGTCGCGTAGATCCGCTTCACCCCGAGCATCGCGACGACGAGGAGCGGGACGACGATGATGATCACCCAGGCGCCCAGGCCGAACTTCGCGATGGCGAAGACGACGGTCACGATCGCGGTCGCCGTGGCGCCGAGGCCGTTGATGACGGCGCTCCGGCGCCAGCCCGGACCCCGCTCCTTCAGCCAGTGACGGACCATCCCGCTCTGCGACAGGGTGAACGCGGTGAAGACGCCGATCGCGTAGAGCGGGATGAGCGCCTCGACGCGTCCGCGGAACGCGATGACCACGATGCTCGCGATCACGGCGAGCGCGACGATCCCGGCGTTGAACGCGAGCCGCTCGCCGCGGAAGGCGAACTGGCGCGGCATGAAGCCGTCGCGCGCGAGGATCGAGGCGAGCCGCGGGAAGTCCGCGAAGCTCGTCTGCGCGGCGAGGACGAGGATCCCCATCGTCGAGAGGATGAGGACGTAGTAGATGGGACCCTGGCCGAAGGTCGCCGCGCCGATCTGGGAGAGGACCGACTCGTGCTCGCTCGGCACGGCACCGCTCACGGTCGCGAGGTAGCTGATCCCGAGGAAGACCACGCCGAGGATGGCGGCCATCGTGACCATCGTCGTCTGCGCGTTCTTCCACTCCGGCGGCTTGAAGGCCGGGGTCCCGTTGCTGATCGCCTCGGTGCCGGTCATCGCGGAGCAGCCGTCCGCGAAGGCGCGCATGAGCAGCAGCAGGCTGAGGCTCTCGACCGGGACCGCGATGGGCGTCACGCCCGTGACCTGGGGAGGCTGGCCCATGGCGGTGCGCGCGAGGCCGACCGCGACGAGCATCAGCACGCTGACGATGAAGATGTACGTCGGCAGCGCGAAGATCGAGCCGCTCTCCCGGATGCCGCGCAGGTTCACGGCCATCACGAGCAGGATGCAACCGACGATGAGCGGCACGGTCACGTCGGCGAGCACCGGGAACGCGGACGCGAGGTTGAAGATCCCCGACGAGACGCTCACCGCGACGGTGAGCACGTAGTCGGTGAGCAGCGCCGCCGCCGCCACCAGCCCCGGGATCGTCCCCAGGTTCTCGTGGGCGACGATGTAGCTGCCACCGCCACCCGGGTACGCGCGGATCGTCTGCCGATAGCTGAAGGTCACGAGGAAGAGCAGGCCGACGATCAGGACGCTGATCGGCATCAGGTAGGAGAACGCGACCGTCCCGACGGCGAGGAGGGTGAACATGCTCGCCTCGGTCGCATAGGCGACCGACGACATGACGTCGCTCGAGAAGACGGCGAGGGCCTTCCACTTCGGCAGCCGCTCGGCCATCTCCTCCTCGGTGGAGAGGGGCCGGCCGAACAGCACCCGCCGGGCGCGCGCGGTCGCACGGCCCAGCTCCGTCGGCGAGTCCTGCGCGGCGAGCTTCGCCGAGACGACGCCCGGTGCCGTGTAGCGGAAGTAGCGGGTGTGGGGGCGATCGACGCGGATCCGCCGATCGCCCGGCTTCATGCCGGGTGCGACCTGTGACTCAGCCACCGGCGGGGACCCGCCGGCGCACCGCGAAGTCGAACCCGCCGCCGCCCACTCGGACGATCGGGTCGATCCGCACGCCGAGCGTGTCCGCGATGAGGCTCACCTCGTCGAAGTCGATCGAGGCCGGCGCGTTGCAGACGAGCACGCGGGTCGCCGCGCCACGACTCACGAGGAGCGCGGACGACGCGAGCTCGCGGAGGAGCTGGTCGGACGCCTCCTGCTCGGCCGTCTCCTCCTCGACCGCCGCGTCGTCGAGAGCCTCGGCGCGGGCGGCCTCCACCGGCAGCCGCGCCATGCTGCGCCGGAGAAAGTCGGTCGGGCTGAACCACGTCTTCATGGCTCCAACGTAGGTCCACGCCCCAAGAGGCCACGGCGACCGCCGGCCTCAGTCGGCTCAACAGCGGCTCAACAACCGCGCTCATCCATGCTGGGGCGGCTCCTCGCTCACGAGGTGGATCTCCACCTCGGGCAACTCCTCGAGGAGGCGGGCGGCCAGCGACGGCCGCGCCAGTCGCTCGATGCCGTGCCGCCGGCGCTGGACGAGGACGAGGTGCGTGACCCGCTTCGCACGCACGACCTCCGCGATGCCGCGGACGACGTCGCGCGCCTCGCCGTGGATGACCTCCGCGCCGAGATCCGACGCGTAGTCGACGTTGCGCTGGAGGTCGATCGAGCGGTCGCGGGACAGCTCGGTGCCGGGCGTCGCGAGGGCGAGCGCGAGGAACCGGGTCCGCAGCGCGCTCGCCAGGAAGGCTCCGCGGCGGAGCGCGCGACGCGCGGCGGGCGTC
This sequence comes from uncultured Chloroflexia bacterium, assembly GCA_963844945.1. Taxonomy (GTDB): domain Bacteria; phylum Chloroflexota; class Limnocylindria; order Limnocylindrales; family CSP1-4; genus CAIYQJ01. The sequence goes on along the minus strand of CAWJQZ010000046.1, from coordinate 239,890 downwards.
TCGTCGACGATCGCCATGACCCGCTCGGTGACCGGCCCCACGTCACCGCCGCGTACGGCGATCGCATCCTCGAGCTGGGCGTCCACCTCGCCGGCGACGAACCGCAGGCTCAGGTCCCTGAGCGCCGTGAGGTTGGTCTCCGTGAAGAACCGCTCGAGCGCGATCGCCGCGCGGTCCGGCGGATACACGTTGCCGTGACGCATCCGCTGCCGGAGCGCCTGGGGGCTCATGTCCACGAGCTCGATCTCGTCCGCGCCCCGCAGGACCGCGTCGGGGACCCGCTCCCGCACCGGGATCCCCAGGATGGTCTCGACCGCGTCCGCGACCGACTCGACGTGCTGGACGTTGCACGTGCTGATGACGTCGATCCCGGCCGCCCGGATGGCCTCGACGTCCTGCCAGCGCTTCTCCCGGGCGGACCCCGGGGCGTTCGTGTGCGCGAGCTCGTCCACGAGGACGACGCGCGGACGGCGCGCGATCACCGCACCGGCGTCCATCTCCTCGACGACGATCCCTCGGTGCTCGACCCGCGCGCGCGGGACGATCTCGAGGCCGTCGAGGAGCGCAGCCGTCAGGCGCCGGCCGTAGGTCTCAACGAACCCGACGACGACGTCCGTGCCGCGGTCGCGTCGGCGGTGCGCCTCTTCGAGCATCCGGTAGGTCTTCCCCACGCCGGGCGCCATCCCGAGGTAGACGCGGAGCCGCCCGCCCGCCTTCCGGTCGTCGGCCTGCAGCCGCGCGAGCATCTGGTCGCCCGTCGGCCGACCTGCCTCGTGCTCGCCGTCGTCCATGCTCATCGAATCGCCTCCGATACCGGCATGTCCATCATCGCAGCAGGCCGTCGAGGTCGAGGTTCACCTCGAGGACGTTCACGTGCGACTCGCCGAGGAAGCCGAGTATCGGGCCGTCGGTGTGGCGGTCGATCGCGGCGCGGACCTCGTCGGCCGGCACACCGCGGGCCGCCGCGATCCGGCCGACCTGGTACTCGGCCGCCGCCGGGCTGATGTGCGGGTCGAGCCCCGATGCGGACGTCGTGACGAGGTCCACGGGGATCGGCCCATCGCCGTTCGCGGCGCGCAGGGCCGCGACGCGCTCCGTGACGGCGTCGATGAGCTTCCTGTTCGTCGGACCGAGGTTCGACCCGCCGGATGCCATCGCGTCGTAGCCGTCCGCCCCGGCCGCCGATGGGCGCGGCCACAGGTACCGGGGATCCGTGAAGGACTGGCCGATCAGGACGGATCCCACCGGCCGGCCGTCGGCGACGACCATCGAGCCGTTCGCCTGCGATGGAAGGGCGACCTGCGCGACGGCGGTGACGACGCCGGGATAGGCGAGACCGGTGATCGCCGTCATCACGACGATCAGGCCGATCGCGGGTCGGAGCTGGCGGGTGAGGGATCCACGCACGTTGCGACTCCTACGCGAGGCCGAGCCCGCTGACGACGACGTCGACGAGCTTGATCCCGATGAATGGCGCGACGAGCCCGCCGACGCCGTAGATGAGGAGGTTGCGGCGCAGGAGCTCCGCCGCGGGCGCCGCACGATAGGCGACACCACGGAGAGAGAGTGGGACGAGCAGCACGATGATCAGGGCGTTGAAGATGACGGCCGAGAGGATCGCGCTCTGGGGGCTCGACAGCCCCATGACGTTGAGGCTGCCGAGCTCCGGGTAGGCGACGACGAACATCGCCGGGAGGATCGCGAAGTACTTCGCGACGTCGTTCGCGATCGAGAAGGTCGTGATCGCGCCCCGCGTGATGAGCAGCTGCTTGCCGATCGCGATGACCTCGATCAGCTTCGTCGGGTCGGAGTCGAGGTCGACCATGTTCGCGGCCTCCTTGCAGGCGGAGGTCCCGCTGTTCATCGCGAGCCCCACGTCGGCCTGCGCGACCGCCGGCGCGTCGTTCGTCCCGTCGCCGGTCATCGCGACGAGGTGGCCCTCGGCCTGCTCGCGCCGGATGAGGTCGATCTTGTCCTCCGGCTTCGCCTGCGCGACGAAGTCGTCGACTCCGGCCTCCTCCGCGATCGTGCGAGCGGTGAGGGGGTTGTCCCCGGTGACCATGATCGTGCGGATCCCCATCCGGCGGAGCTCGTCGAACCGCTCGCGCAGACCCGGCTTCACGGTGTCCTTCAGCTCGATGACGCCGAGGATCCGGGCATCCGCGCGGATCGCGAGCGGCGTCGCGCCCAGGGCGGCGATCGCGTCCGCGATGGTCGCGAGATCGGCGGGCGCATCGCCGCCGACGCCGGCCGCGATGGCGTCCACCGCCCCCTTGAGGACGAGCCGGCCATCCGCGAGGATCGCTCCCGAGGTCCGTGACTCGGCGGAGAAGGGGACGACCTCCGCGACGGCGGGCCGTGTGGCAGCGAGCACCTCCGGAGCGACCTCCGCCAGCCGGGTCCGCGCGAGCTCCACGATCGAGCGCCCCTCGGGGGTCTCGTCGTCGAGTGACGCGATGAGGGCGGCCTCGAGCGCGTCCCGCTCGGTGGAGCCCGCGAGCGGGACGACCCGGGACGCGAGCCGGTTGCCGAACGTGATCGTCCCGGTCTTGTCCAGGAGGATCACGTCCACGTCGCCCGACGCCTCCACCGCGCGACCGCTCATCGCGAGGACATTGAAGCGGGCCACGCGGTCCATCCCTGCGATCCCGATGGCGGAGAGCAGGCCGCCGATCGTCGTGGGGATCAGGCAGACGAGCAGTGCCACGAGGACGACGATCCCGAGAGGCGCGTCGGCGTACAGGCCGAACGGCCGCAGCGTCGCCACGGCGAGCAGGAAGACGAGCGTCAGGCCCGAGAGGAGGATCGACAGGGCGATCTCGTTCGGCGTGCGCAGCCGCTTCGCCCCCTCGACGAGAGCGATCATCCGGTCGAGGAAGGTCTCGCCGGGGTTCGCCGTGATCCGCACGGTGATCGTGTCGCTGACGACGAGCGTGCCGCCGGTGACGGTGCTCCGGATGTCGGTCCCGGGCTCCTTGAGGACCGGCGCCGACTCGCCCGTGATGACCGCCTCGTTCACGTACGCGACCCCGTCGATCACGTCACCGTCCCCGGGGATCGTCTCCCCCTCGGCGATGCGGACGACGTCGCCGGCGCGCAGCCCGGAGGAGCCGATATCCGTGACGGTCCCGTCCGGCACGACCCTGTGGGCGATCGTCTCCGACCGGGTCCGTCGCAGCGTCGCCGCCTGTGCCTTGCCGCGTGCCTCCGCCAGGGCCTCGGCGTACGTCGCGAACAGGACGGTGAGCCAGAGCCAGATCGCGATCTGGAGCTCGAAGCCGGCGGAGCGGCCGACCTCGCCCGGCTGGGGGCCGGAGATGCCGGCGACGTCGGCGACGAGGACGAGCGTCACGAGGATGGCCGTGACCTCGACCACGAACATCACCGGGTTGTGCATGAGCGCACGGGGGTCGAGCTTGCGGATGGCGGGTCCGAGGGCGGCGATCAGCTGCGCCCGGTCGAAGGCGCCCCGGCCGCGACGGGGTGCGCCGGCGGCGTCCCGGTCCTCGCGCTCGGCGCGCTGGATCCGGCGCGAGCCTCGCGAGGTGTCGATGACGGCACGGAGCCGCGAGCCGGCGGGGAACGCCCGGATGGTCACGAGAAGAGCCTCCCGGCGTTCATGAGGAGCTGCTCGACGATCGGCCCGAGCGCGAGTGCCGGGAAGAACGTGAGCGCGCCCACGATGACGATCACGCCCATCAGGAGCCCGACGAAGGTCGGGCCGGTGGTGGGGAAGGTCCCGAGTGATGGGGCGACGCGGCGCTTGGCCGCCATCGAGCCGGCGATGGCGAGGATCGGGATGATCATCGCGAAGCGCCCCGCGAGCATCGCGATCCCCCCGGCGACGTTGTAGAACCACGTGTCGCCGGAGAGGCCCGCGAACGCCGATCCGTTGTTCCCCGTCTGGCTGGAGAAGGCGTACAGGATCTCGCTGAAGCCGTGCGGTCCGGGGTTCAGCGGCCCGGCGAGCCCTGCCGGCGTGACGGATGCGATCGCCGTGGGGACGAGGATGCCCATGGCGAGGACCAGGACGACGAGCATCGCCATCTTCATCTCGTACGTCTCGATCTTCTTGCCGAGGTACTCGGGCGTCCGGCCGACCATCAGCCCGGCGATGAAGACCGCGAGGATCGCGAAGACCAGGAGCCCGTAGAGCCCGGATCCTGTGCCGCCGGGCGTGATCTCGCCGAGCTCGATGTTGACGAGCGGGACGAGCCCGCCGAGGGGCAGGAAGCTGTCATGCATCGCGTTCACCGCGCCGGTGCTCGTCCCCGTCGTGACCGTCGCGAAGAGCCCCCCTGCCGCCGATCCGAGCCGGACCTCCTTGCCCTCCATGTTCCCGAGCGTCCCCGCGACGCCCGCCGGGAACCCGGGGTTCACCTGCGTCTCGCTCCACATCGCGACGCCCGACCCCACGACGAGGACGAGCGCCATCGTCGCGAAGAGGACCCATCCCTGGCGGCGATCGTCCGCGAGCCGGCCGAAGGTGTGGGTGAGGCCGAACGGGATCGCGAGGATCAGGAGCATCTCGAGCCAGTCGGTGAGAGCGGTCGGGTTCTCGAACGGGTGCGCCGAGTTGGCGTTGAAGAACCCACCGCCGTTGGTCCCGAGCTCCTTGATCGCCTCCTGACTGGCCACCGGCCCGAGGGGGATCGTCTGCGCGGCGCCCTGCAGGGTCGTCACCGAGACCGGTCCGCCGAACGTCTGGACGACGCCCTGGGCCACGAGGACGCACGCGGCCACCAGCGCGATCGGCAGGAGGATGTAGAGGACCGATCGCGTGACGTCGACCCAGAAGTTGCCGATCGTCGGCGAGGTCCGCCGGACCAGGCCTCGCGTGAGGGCGATCGCGACCGCGATGCCGACGGCGGCGGAGACGAAGTTCTGGACGGTCAGGCCGGCCATCTGGGTGAGGTGCGTCATCGTGGTCTCGCCGGCGTAGTTCTGCCAGTTCGTGTTCGTGACGAAGCTGACCGCCGTGTTGAACGCGAGGTCAGGCGCCACGGCGCCCAGGCCGGACTGGTTCAGGGGCAAGGAGCCCTGGAATCGCTCGAGCAGGTACAGCGCGACGATCGACACGAGGGAGAAGGCGAGCAGCGAGATCGCGTACGTGGTCCAGCGCTGCTCGGCGCCTTCGTCGACTCCGAGGATCCTGTACGTCAGCCGCTCGACCGGCCGCAGGGCGGGCGACAGGAGCGTCCGCTCGCCCTCGAGGACGCGCGCCATGTACCCGCCCAGGAGCGGGGTGACGAGGAGGACGGCGACGAGCAGGCTCACCGCCTGGAGGACGTTGGCGACGGTCACGGTCAGAAGTCCTCCGGCCGCAGGAGCGTCGCGATCAGGTAGAGGCCGAGAAGGAGGGCGATGAGCCCGCCGACGAGGTCCGTGAGGTTCATCGCGCGAGCCAGTCGCACAGCCACACGAGCCCGGCCAGCAGCAACATCGCGGCGCCGACGAGGGCGAGGAGGGCGAGGTCAGCGAGCATCGGATCCCTCCCCGCCGTCGGCCGGCGCGGACGGTGGCTCGTCCGTCCGACCCTGGCGCTCCACGATCTCCATGAGGGTCGGCATGGCGAACGGCTTGGGCAGGTAGCCCGCGACGCCGAACTCGTGGAGGCGCGCCGACGACACGGCCGTCGCGCTCACCACGTAGACGGGGGGCGAGCCGGCAGCCGCCAGCCGGCCGCCGCGAAGGAACGCCCACCCCGTGTCGTCCGGGAGGTTGATGTCGAGGAGCACGACGGACGGCCGAAGGCCGTTCGCGAGCGCGCGATCCGCCTCCTCGACCGTCGTCGCCACCTCGACCGCGTATCCGCGGGCACGGAGGTGTCGCGCGACGACCTGGGCGAGGGGCTCGTCGTCCTCCACGAGCAGCACGGCGTCCGGGCGCCGATCCTCAGCGGCCATCGCGCGCGACCACCATGAGGTCGCAGCCGTCATCGTCCGGTCGGAACTCCGGCGACAGCGCGACATGCCTGCGGGCCGCCTCGCCCTGCAGGTGGGCGCGCACGATATCGCCGAACGTCAGCCCGGTCACCATGACGCGCGACGCCGACCCGCTGGCGACGAGCAGGATCGCCGCCCGCACCTCTCCCAGCTCCATGTCCAGGCGCTGCCCGATGGCCGTCGGGTCCAGGTGCGCTCCGCCCTCCGAGTCCTTCATGACCCGATCGTCCGGCGGGGCGCCAAGAGGGGGAGGTGTGTCGCGCGACCCTCGGCGCTGAACGACCGCTAAACGTTCGGCGTGAGGAGGTCCTCGGGGTCGGCGACGCGGTACCCGATCCCAGGCTCGGCGACGATCAGGTCGCGCGTCGCCCCGGACGGGTCGGCCGCCTCGAGCTTGCGGCGCAGCCTGTTCACGTACACGTGGAGATAGGCCGTCTCCTCCACGTAGGCGTCCCCCCAGACCGCGCGGAGGAGCCGGGCCTTGGTGACGACGCGGCCGCGGTTCGCGAGGAAGGCCTTGAGGAGCGCGTACTCGCGCGGCGTCAGGTGGACGGCGGTCCCGCCCACGGTGACCGCGTGGCGCGGGATGTCGAGGACGATCGGGCCCAGCTCGAGCCGGCCCTCCGCGTCGGCGGTCGGGCCGGCGGCCCGGCGGAGGACCGCTCGGATCCGTGCCTGGAGCTCGTCCACGCCGAAAGGCTTGGTCACGTAGTCGTCGGCGCCCGCTTCCAGGCCGGCGACGCGATCGCGCTCCTCGCCGCGCGCCGAGACGATGATGATCGGCGTGGTGCCGTCCCGCCGAACGCGGCGCACGACTTCGATCCCGTCGCGATCCGGCAGGCCGAGGTCCAGCAGGATGAGGTCGGCCCGGTGCGCGTCCCATGCGGCGAGTGCCTCCCGGACGGAGGCCGCGTCGTGGACGATGTACCCGCGACGGCCCAGGTATCGGCGGAGCCGGTCGCGCGTGGGCTCGTCGTCCTCGACGAGCAGGAGCACCGGACCGGTGGCGCTCACGGGACGCCGCCCGCAGCGGCCGCCGCATCCGGCTCGACCCGCAGGCGCCCGGCCGCGGGGAGCCGGACGGCGATGGCGAGGCCCCCGAGCGGGCTGCGCTCCGCCGCGATGGATCCGCCCATCGCGTGCGTCAGGCCCTGTGCGACGGTCAGGCCGATGCCCATCCCGCGACGGGACCCCTCGCGTCCGGAGGTGACGCGGTAGAACTTCTCGAAGAGGCGGTTCCTGTCGGCCTCCGGGACTCCCGGCCCGTCGTCCTCGATGACCAACGTGACCGTCGCCGTCGCACGATCCTCCGTCGCAGAGACGCGGAGGGTCTCGCCGCCGTACCGGATCGCGTTCTCCACCAGGTTCGTCACCACCTCGTCGATGTAGGTGTCGTCGACGAGGATCGGCGGCAGGTCGGGCGGGAGGTACACCTCGATCCGCTTCGACGTAAGCGTCCGCCGGATGACCCGGTCGACGCACTCGTCCACGTCGTGCGGCTCGAGCTCCGGATGGAGGGCGCCGCCCTCGATCCGGCTCAGGTCGAGAAGGTTCCGTACGAGACGGTTCATCCGCTCGGCCTCCGCGTCGATCGAGTGGAGCGCCTCGTCGCGTTCGGCGGGCGTCCAGTCCACCTCGTGGTCCAGGAGGCTGCCCGCGGTCGCGCGGATCGTCGCGAGCGGGGTCCGCAGGTCGTGCGAGACCGAGTCGAGCAGCGCGGTCTTCAGCGCCTCACTCTGCCGGGCCACCTCCGCCCGCAGCGCCTCGGTGACCATCCTGTCGTGGCGCACCGCCTGCGCGAGCTGGTCCGCCGCAGCGGCAACGATGCGGGTCTCGGCCTGACGCGGCTCGCGCGCATCGCCCCCGCGCAGTGCCCAGAGGGACCCGAGGGCCTCGCCGGGGACCTCCACGCGCACGCGGAAGACGGTCCCGCCCGCCATGCGGGCCGGACGGCGTGGGCCCGTCGCCACGTGCGTACGTACCCACCGCGCCGGCTCATCGCCGGGCGTGCGCTCGAGCACGACGTGGATCGGCGCGGTCGGGAGAGGCTCGCCCGCGCCGGGTGTCGGCCACGACGCGCTCCTCGCCGGGGGTCGGGCCCAGGCCGAGCCACGCCCGGTCCATCGCGGTGGACGCGGCGATCTCCGCGAGCACCGGCGCGGCAGCCTCGTCGAGCGACCTGCTCGTCGCCAGCGATCGGCTGATGCGGAAGAGCGCCTGCGCCTCGAGCGCGCGCTCGGTCGCCTCGCGCGTGCGCTCCGCCTGCAGCGAGACGAGACGCCCGATGACGATCGCGACCACCAGCAGGAGCAGCAGGTTCAGCCACTCCGCCGGGTCGGAGATGGTCAGGGTGTAGACCGGCTGGACGAACAGGTAGTCGTAGAGCAGGAAGGCGGCGATGGAGGCCGCGATCGCGGGGATCGTCCCGCCCGCCACTCCGGCGACGAGGACCGCCACGAGGTAGACCGGCGCCGCATACGTGATCGATCGAGACGGACTCGAGGGCCGCGATCGCGAGGGTCGCCAGCGCCAGCCCGACGAGGACGACGAGGACGATGCGCGGCGAGCGGGGGATGCCGTTCCAGGAGCGCCGGAGCCGCTCGCCCGTCACCGCGTCTCCTCCGCTCGGCCGCCACCACCCGGTATCCGACGCCGGGCTCGTTCACGATGATCCTCGCGGCCTCGCCCGACGGATCCGCCGCGGCGAGCTTCCGCCGCAGCCGGCTCACGTACACGTGGACGTAGTGCCCCTCCTCCGTGTACGCGCTGCCCCATACGGCGCGGAGGAGCTTCCCGGACGTCACGACGCGCCCTGCGTGCGCGAGGAGCACCTTGAGGAGCTCGTACTCGCGCGGCGTGAGGTCGAGCTGCGTGCCGGCGACCCGCACCTCCCGTCGCGCGACGTCGAGCGTCACGGGACCCACGCGGAGGAGGCCCGCCTGGTCGGCGTCCGGGCCGGCGACGCGGCGCAGGACCGCGCGGACCCGCGAGTGCAGCTCGGCGAGGCCGTACGGCTTGGTCAGGTAGTCGTCCGCGCCGGCATCGAGCGCGGCGACCCGGTCCTTCTCCTGGCCGCGGGCCGACAGGACCACGATCGGCGTCGTCGCCTCCCGGCGGATGCGCACGATGACGGCCATCCCGTCGACGTCGGGGAGGCCGAGGTCCAGGAGGACGAGGTCCGGCCGCGACGCCTCCCACAGGCGCAGCGCGGTCCGCCCGTCGGCGGCCTCGGCGACGCGGTAGCCGCGGGCGGCGAGGTTCGTCGCGACCGCGTGCCGCGCGGCCTCGTCGTCCTCGACGAGCAGGACCGCCGGCCCGGCCCCGGGTGCGCTCACGGCTCACCCGGCCGGTCGGCGGCCGGCAGCGTGACCGCGATCGCGAGGCCGCCCAGCGCGCTCCGCCGCGCGGCGACCGTCCCGCCCATCGCGAGGGTCAGGCCGCGCACCACCGCGAGGCCGATCCCGAGTCCGCGCCCGCCGGGCCGCCGCCCGCTCGCGCGGAAGAACTTCTCGAAGATGTGGTCCATCTCGCGGGTCGGGACCCCTTCGCCGGAATCCTCGACGACGAGCTCCACTCCCGCGCCGTCCGATGCGGGGGCCGCGGCGACGCGGACGGTCCGCTCCGGCCCGGCGTGCGCGACGGCATTCTCCAGGAGGTTCGTGAGCACCTGGTCCAGCAGGATCGGGTCCACGAGGACCGGCGGCAGGTCGTCCGGGATCTCGAGCAGCACGGCCTCCTGCGCGAGCAGCGGGGCCAGGCGGTCCGCGACCTGCGCGACCAGGTCGGCCAGGTCGTACGGGCTCGACCGCGGGATGCAGCGCGCCGCCCTCGATCCGGCTGAGGTCGAGAACGTTCGCCACCAGCCGGTCCATCCGCGCCGCCTCGGACTCGATCGTCCGGGCGGAGGCGCGGATCTCCGGGCGCGGCGCCTCCACGTCCGGGTCCGCGAGGTGGCCGGCGGTCACGCGGATCGCCGCGAGGGGGGTCCGCAGGTCGTGCGAGACGGAGTCGAGGAGGGCGGTCTTCAGTGCGTCGCTCTGTCGGGCGATCTCGGCCTCGGTCGCCTCCGTCGCGAGACGATCCCGCTCCACCGCGCCGGCGATCTGGTCGGCCGCGGCGACGAGGAACCGCGTCGTCTCGTCCGTCGGGCGCTCCAGCGCCCGGTCCCGGCTCGCCCAGAGCGACCCGTACGCGCGGCCCGAGACGACGAGGGGGACGCGATAGACGTTCGCCTCCGTGGCGTGCGGCGCGCCGCCCTGCACGGTCTCGCGCACGCGGATCCATCCGTGCGGGTTCCCCGCCGCGTCGCGCTCGAGAACGAACCGCGCGCTCAGCGACGGCCGCCGGTCGCCGGGGGCGGTGTCCCCCACGACCCGCTCCTCGAGGACCGTTGGCCCGAGCCCGCACCAGACCCGGCTCATCCGCGTCTCCGCCCGGAGGCGGGCCACGACGAACCCCACCGCGTCCACGAGCGTCGGTGCGGTCGCGAGGTCCAGGCTCACGGCGAAGAGGACCCGCGCCTCCCGCGCCCGCATGGACGCTTCGCGCTCGCGCTGCGGCGAGCAGCGCCGTGAGGCGTCCGACGACGACCGCGACGATGAGGAAGAGCAGGAGGCTCAGCCACTCCGTGGGCGCCGCGACGTTGAAGGTGAACGTCGGCGTGACGAAGAGGAAGTCGTAGACCAGGAACGCCGCGACCGACGCGATGACCGCCGGGACCGTCCCCAGCATCGCGGCGACGACGACGACCGCAGGGAGGTAGGCGGACGAGGCGTCGGGAAGCCCTGCCGCCTCCAGTCCCGCGACCACGAGCGTCGTGCCGGCGATGAGCGCGGCGACGAGCGCCGCCGAGACGAGCGCCCGTCGAGGCGCCCGGGGAGCCGCCGTGAGGGACGGCAGGTGCTGCATCGCGTCGATGGTAGTCCGCGGGTCGCCCGTGGCGCGCCCTCAGTCCGGCGTCGCCTCGGCCTGTCCGGTCGGCGGCGCCGCGGGTGCCGTGCCGGCCACCAGTGCAGCGGCCCTCGCCGCTTCCGGCCGCCGGCGCGCGTCTCCGTCGGACCGGGAGGAGCCCCAGGACCAGCGAACAGCCGAGGATGATCACCGCGCCGCCGGCGAGCTGCGCGACCGTCAACGGCTCCCGCAGGATCGCCGCGCCGATGACGACGGCGATGACGGTGACGAGGAACTCCACGCTGATCGCCAGCGTCGCGCCGGCCTCGGCGACGAGCCGGAAGTACAGGACGTAGGCGATCGAGCTGCACATCCCCGCGAGCAGGACGAGGGTGAGGACGTCCGCGGGGACCGTGGGGCGCGGGACGGGCACGAGCAGGAGGAACGGCAGCGTCATCAGCCCGCCGAAGAAGAACGCGCCGATGGTCTGCTCCCACGACCCCACCGCGCGCAGGTATCGGTGGGCGTAGTTGCTGCCGAGGGCCGCGCAGATCGCGCCGAAGATGGAGCTCGCGCAGCCGAGGACGAAGGTCGCCGTCACGGGCACCGCCGGGAACCCGACGAGGAGCACGATGCCGCCGAACCCGAGCACCAGGCCTGCGAGCGCCGTCCGGGAGATCCGCTCGCCGCCCCAGAACCGCCCGATGAGCATCGAGAAGAGGGGGATCGTCCCGACGAAGATCGCCGCCATCGCCGTCCCGATCCGCGGTGTCGCGAACGAGAGGCCGAGCAGCTGGCCCGCGACGGTCGTCGCGCCGACCGCCGCGAGCGGCCGCCAGCTCCCGAAGGCGAGGCGCCTGCGCGTCGCCAGGGCCATCGCGACGAGGATCGCGCTCGCCGTCAGCGCGCGGAAGCTCACGGCCCCCACCCAGCCGAACGCGTCCACCACGCGCAGGACGAGGACGAACGAGACGCCCCAGATGAGCGCCATGGCGAGGTAGTCGACGAGCTGCCGGCCGGTCACCGCGCGATGGTAGCGGTATGGTGGACTGGTGGCAATGATAGTTTACGGGTATCCTCGGAGCGGTGGGCGCTCCACGCTGGACACGTGCCCGGCGCGGGTCCTTGGGAGGGACGACGGATGACGGACGCACAGGAGGCCACGCGGACAGCGGTCGTCACCGGCGCGACGTCCGGCCTCGGCGCAGCCACGTCGCGGCTGCTCGTCGCCGAGGGCTGGCGGGTCGTGGGCACCGGACGGCGGGCGGAGAGGCTCGCGGCGATGGGCGAGGAGCTCGGGGATGCGTTCCACGCCGCCGCCTTCGACATCACCGACGGCGAGGCGATGCGGGCCGCCCTCGACGCGCTCCCCGCGACGTTCCGCGGCGTCGACCTGCTCGTGAACAACGCCGGGCGGGGCCTCGGCACCGACCTGGCGCCCGACGCGTCTCTCGCCGACTGGGAGGCCACGATCGCGACGAACGTGACGGCGCTCGTCGCGATGACGCACCGCCTGCTCCCCGTGCTCATCGAGCGGCGCGGGACGATCGTCAACCTCGCGTCCACGATGGCGAACTGGCCCGGGCCGGGGAACGTCGTCTACTCCGCGACGAAGGCCTTCGTGCGCCAGTTCTCGCTCGGCCTCCGCAGCGACCTGGCGGGGACCGGGGTGCGGGTCACGTCGCTGGAGCCCGGGCTCACGGAGACGGAGTTCCACGACGTCCGGTCCGGCGGCGGGCGGGAGGCGCACGACGCCTTCTACGGCGGGGCCGGCGCGCTCCGCCCCGAGGACGTCGCCCGGACGATCGCCTGGATCGTCTCGCTGCCGCCGCACGTGAACGTGAACAGCCTCGAGATCATGCCGATCAGCCAGTCGCTCGCCGGGATCCGGACGCTCCGCGAGGGGTAGGCGGCGCTCCGCGGTCACGCGGAGGACGGCCCGCGACGGCCTGACGGCAGGCCGGCAGCCGGCTAGAAAAGAGGCCCGGGCGGGCCGACCTCTCCGGCGGACGGGAGACGGTCGGCCCGGGCCGGGCTCGATCCGCGGCGATGGGCGTCGACGGGAGGCCGGCGCCCGGCAGCGGAGACCGAGAGGGGGCTGGACCCCGCTGACGGATCAGGGATAGATGCCGCGCAGGAGGGTGGCCTCCGCGACCCGCTCCACGGCGATCGCGTGCGCGGCGCGACGCGGGGTGATCCCGTCCGACTCCGCGCGACCCCACACCTCCGCGGACGCGGCGAGCATCGCCTCGTGCAGGCGGCCGTTCACGATCTTCGGTGTCCAGAACAGCGCGTCGCGGTTCTGGACCCACTCGAAGTAGCTGACGACCACGCCGCCGGCGTTGCAGAGGATGTCGGGGATGACGGTGACGCCGTCCGCGAGGAGGATCGGGTCGGCGTCGGGCGTGACGGGGCCGTTCGCACCCTCCGCCAGGATCCGTGCGCGGATCGTCCGCGCGTTCGCCGCCGTGACCTGCCCCTCGAGAGCCGCGAGCACGAGGATGTCGACGGGCAGCGAGAACATCGTCGCGTTGTCGATCGGCTCCGTGCCCGGCGCGCCGGCGATGCTCCGCCGCTCGCGCATCCGTGTCGAGAGCGCCGGGACGTCGAGACCGCCGTCCGCGTACACGCCGCCGTCGACGTCCGTGATGGCGACCACGCGTGCGCCCGCCTCGCCGAGGAGCCGTGCGGCAGCCTCGCCGACATTGCCGAACCCCTGGACGGCGACCGTCGCGCCCTCGATCCCGAGGCCGATGCGTCGGGCGGCGTCCTCGATGGCGAAGACGATCCCCTGGCCGGTCGCGTCCGCGCGGCCCTTGGATCCGCCGACCGCGAGCGGCTTGCCGGTGACGACGCCGGGCACCGAGTAGCCCCGATGCATGGAGACGGTGTCCATGATCCAGGCCATCGTCTGCGCGTTCGTTCCCACGTCGGGCGCGGGGATGTCCGAGTCCGGGCCGATGAGCGGTGCGAGCTCGGTCGCGAAGCGCCGCGTCACCGCCTCGACCTCCCGCGGGCCCATCGCGCGCGGATCGCAGGTGACGCCCCCCTTCGCGCCCCCGAACGGGACGTTCACGAGCGCGCACTTCCAGGTCATCCACATCGCGAGCGCCCGGACCTCGTCGAGGTCGGTGGACGGGTGATAGCGCAGACCGCCCTTCGCGGGCCCCCGGGAGACGTTGTGCTGGACGCGATACCCGGTGAACACGCGGACGCGGCCGTCGTCGAGCCGCACGGGGAAGTGGACCGTCAGCTCACGCTGAGGCGTCCGGAGGACCTCGCGCAGGCCGTCCTCGAGGCCGAGGTGGTCCGCCGCCGCGTCGAACTGCGCACGCGCAGCCGCGAGCGCCCCGGCGCCGGGGGCCGCCCTGCCGGGTTCGACCGGCACTGCGACCGGCACCGCGATGGGGGCCGTGGGGGCGATCGTCATCGTCATGATCGGGAGCTCCGTTCCGTGAGGCCGGCGGGGGCCGGCACTGTCCGCCGCTCCCGAGGGTCGCGCGGTCGCACGAACAGGCCGATGGACGCGCATGAACGGCACGTGAAAACACGTTCATGCGCCGTTCATGCACGTTCCCCGGCCGTTCCATGCCGGGCACGGAGCATCTCGACCGTGGCGACCGCCACGGACATGGGATGTGCCCGACCGAAGGGGGCGGGCGCGTCCCACCACCGAGGATCCCGATGGAGACGCCCACGTTCACCTGCGCGACCTGCGACACGACCGTCACCGAGCGGCCGGTCTTCCACCTCGGCCTCGCGTTCTGCTGCGCCGGATGCGCCGCCGACGGCCCGTGCATGTGCAGCTACGACGCGGCCGACCCCGCCATGGACGCCCCGGGCGCCGCGACCGCGCCGACCGTCCACGAAGACGCCGTGCCCGACGAGGAGCTCGCCGCGGCCCTGGCACACATCGAGGAGAGGGTGCTCGTCGCGGTCGAGGCGTGACCCCGTCCGGGGTCCGACGCCCGTGACCACCGACGTACCGGCCCGTGCGCCCGCCCCGACCGCGCGGGGCCTCGGCGGGACCGGGGCGTATGCTCGCGTGGTCATGCTCGGCATCGATCCCGCGACACGCGCTGCCGGCCCCTCGGCGCTCGCCACCTCGGCGCTCCGCCTCGTGGGCGACGGTGCGAGCGCGGCCGTCCTCGCGGAGCGCTTCGCGGCCGAGGGCGCGGTGGTCGAGGAAGCCCGGGCCGCCGAGATCCTCGCCGAGCTCGCGGCCCTCGGCCTCGTCCGGGTGGCCCGCGTCGGCGCGGAGTCCCGCGTCCACGTCGTCACCAGCCTCGGTCGCCAGCTCGCGGATGCAGGCGCCGTCATCGGGCCGGGCGTGGCGACGCAGCTCGCCGACCTCGAGCACCTGCGAACCGACCTGCTCTCGACGATCGCCCACGAGCTGCGCACCCCGCTCACGGCCGTCCGGACGTGCGTCGGGATCCTGCGCGACGAGGCGGCCTCGCCGACCGACGCGGAGCGCGCGATGCTCCTCGCCACGATCGAGCGGAACGCCGACCGGATGCAGCAGATCGTCGGGGACATCCTGCAGATCGCGCGCTTCCGGACCGGCGAGATCGTCCTGCAGCTGCGCGCATTCGATGCCGTCGACCTCGCGCGCGGGGCCATCGCCTCGCTCGCCCCGCTCGCCGCCGAACGCGGGCAGTCGATCGTCCTCGACGCGCCG
Source organism: uncultured Chloroflexia bacterium (assembly GCA_963844945.1). GTDB lineage: Bacteria > Chloroflexota > Limnocylindria > Limnocylindrales > CSP1-4 > CAIYQJ01. Next base: position 224,374 of record CAWJQZ010000046.1, on the reverse strand, counting down.
GGCGGCTCCGTCCGCGTGTACGGCGACCATCGCCGGCTCGACCAGGCGCTCGTGAACCTCGTGTCGAACGCGGGGAAGTACGGCCGCGAGGGCGGCCGCATCGAGGTCACGGTGCGCGCGAAGGGCGGGCATCGCGACGTGGGCCGTCCGCGACGATGGCCCCGGCATCGCGCCGGAGGACCAGCCGCACCTCTTCGAGCGGTTCTTCGTCGGCCCCAACGACCGCGACGGGGTCTCGCGCGGCGTGGGCCTCGGCCTCCCGACGGCGCTCGCGATCGCCCAGGCGCACGGCGGCCGCATCGACGTCGACACCGCGCCGGGGGCGGGCAGCACGTTCACCCTCGTCGTCCCCGTGGACGGCCCGTCGGACATCGACTGATGCGGATCCTCGTCGTGGACGACGCGCCGGACGTCGTGGAGTCCGTCGCCCTCGGCTTCACCCTCCAGTGGCGCGAGGTCGAGGTCCTCGGCGCGGCGACCGGCGAGGAGGCGCTCGACCTCGTGGAGACGCGCCACCCGGACATCGTGCTGCTCGACGTCGGGATGCCGGGGATGGACGGGTTCGCGGCGCTGAAGGAGATCCGCCTGTTCTCCGATGTCCCGGTCGTCATGCTCACCGCGCGCGACGACCCGATGGACAAGGTGAAGGGGCTCGAGCTGGGCGCGGACGACTACGTGACGAAGCCGTTCAACCACCTCGAGCTCATCGCGCGCGTGCGCGCCGTCCTCCGCCGCCACGAGATGCCTCCCCCCACGAGCCGGGCCCCGTCCTTCCGGGCGCTCGACCTCGAGGTGGACTTCGCCTCACACGAGGCGCGCCTGGGCGGCGAGCGGCTCGACCTGACGCCGACCGAGTACAAGCTCCTCTACCACCTCGTGCGGAACGCCGGCCATGTGCTCCAGCACGGGACCCTTCTCGCGAAGGTCTGGGGGCGCGAGTACGTGGACGAGGTGGACTACCTCCGCGTCTACGTCCGACGGCTCCGGGAGAAGCTGCACGACGACCCGGACCATCCGCGGTACATCCGGACGGAGCGCGGCCTCGGCTACCGGTTCATCGCGCAGCATCCCTGACGGGGTCGCCGGCTGCGCCTCAGCCCGCCCGCCCCGTCCTCAGAGGCTCGGCGGCGTGGCCGCGGCGACGACCACGCACGTCTCGTCGCCCGCGTTGCGGAAGCGGTGCGGAAGGCGGCTCTCGAAGAGGTACGCCTCCCCCGGTCCGAGCACGCGGACCTCGCTCCCCACGGTGACCTCGAGCGTCCCGCGGATGACGATGCCCGCCTCCTCGCCGGCATGGCTCAGCATCCCGTCGCCCGTGTCGGCGCCCGGCGCGTACGTGTCCTCCTGCATCTGCATCGCGTGCCGGCTGAGGTTCCGGCCCACCTGGCGGATCGTGTGCGCGCCCAGCTCCACGACGGTGAGGTCGTCGCGGCCGAAGAAGAGCCCCTCCCGCTCACCGCCGCCCAGGCTGATGAGCGCCGTGACCGACAGGTCCAGCGCGTCCGCGATCTTCTGGAGCGACGCGATCGTGGGGCTCATCTCGCCCCGCTCGATCTTCGCGATCGCCGTGTGGCTCAGGCCGCAGCGCCGGGCGAGGTCGCGCTGCGTCCAGCCGCGGGCGGCGCGTGCGGCGCGGACGGACCCCGCGACGTCCACCTCGTGGCCCACCGTCCGGTCAGCCTCCCGCGTCCACGATCTCGGCGATCCGCACGCGCCGCCCCTCCCGGGCGCTGAGGCTCGCCGCGTCGATGATCCGCTGGATCGCGAGCCCGTCCGCGAAGTCCGGCGACGCGGGCCGGCCCTCCGCGACGGCCGTGACGAACGCGCGCGTCATGTGGTCCTGCCGGCGGAAGACGTCGCGGTACGTGTCGTGCACGACGTCGCGCCGGGCGTCGCCCCACACGGCGTCGGGGATCGGCAGCTCACGGGTCTCGGGGTCGCCTTCGCGGCTCCCCTCGACCCGCTGGACGCGGATCCAGTCGGTGCTCGCATGGAGCGTCCCGGCGCTGCCGTGGAGGTCCATGTCGTGCCGCTGGCCGAACGGCCCCGGCTCGTACGCGAGAGACGTCACGTGGATGTTCCCCGTGGCCCCGTTCGCGAACTCCAGGATGAGGATCGCGGAGTCGTCGGCCGCCACGAACGGCGCGCCGTCCGGCCGCGGCGCGCGGGGGACGACGTGCGTGTAGACCGCCGTCACCGCCTCCACCTCGCCGTAGTACCAGCGCGCCAGGTACGCGAAGTGCGATCCGATGTCGCCGGAGACGCCGGCGCCGGCGACGCCGGCGTCGAACCGCCACGCGTATGCCCCCGAGCGGCCGTAGCCGGTGAAGTACCGCATGTCCAGGTGGTACGGCCGCCCGATCCAGCCGTCCTCCACCAGCTCCTTCACGTACCGGTTCACCGGCATGAAGCGATACGTGAACGGGACCATCGTGATGACCCCGGCGCTCTCGGCGGCCTCCACCATCGCGCGGGCCTGGGGGGCCGAGAGCCCGAGGGGCTTCTCGCAGAGGACGTGCAGGCCGCGCTCGATCGGCGGCCATCGTCGCGGCGTAGTGGCTGTCGTTGGGCGTGAGGACCAGGAGCGCGTCGAGCGGCTCGGCGTCGAGCATCTCCTCGACGCTGTCGTACGCCGCCGGGATCCCCCAGCGCGCGGCGAACTCCCGCGTGTGGTCGGGCCTGCTGCCGCCCGCGACGCCGCGCACGTCCGCGAGCGGATGTGCCGCGAGGGCCGGCAGGTACATCGCGTCGGCCCACCAGCTCGTGCCGGCGACGCCGATGCGCACCTTCTCGCTCATCGCTTCCCCTTCCGTCCGGGCGGCTCAGAGTCCGATCGACCGCAGGTACTCGCGGTTGCGGCGCGCGCTCTCGCGCGGGTCGCCCATCCCCGGAAGGATGTCCTGCTCGACGACGATCCACCCGGTGTAGTCGATGTCGCGGAGGGCGGCGAGGACGGCCGGGAAGTCCACGCACCCCCTGCCGAGCTCGCAGAAGACGCCGTGCCCGGTGGAGGTCAGCCCGTCCCACTCCTGTCGCCGCGACTCCTCCATGATGGCCGGGTCGCAGTCCTTGAAGTGCACGTGCCAGATCCGGTCGCCGAGCTCGCGGACCGCGTATGCGGGATCCTGGCCGGTCCCGAACGTCCAGTGGCCGGTGTCGAGGCAGACCCCGACGAGCTCGGGGTCCGTCGCGTCCAGGAAGCGCCGCACCTCCGGCCCCGACTCCACGAGCGTGCCCGAGGTGCTGGTGGATGACGGTGCGGATCCCCGCCTCGTCGCGCACGCGCCGCGCCACGTGGTCCGCGCCGGCCGCGAAGACCGCCCACTCGTCGTCCGTCATCCCGTGCTCGGCGGTGATCCGGCCCGCGTTCGCGCCGCGGACCGGGTCGCCGTACGGGTCGTTGCCGAGGACGATGAGGGCGTCCGGGCCCGCCGACGGTCGCGAGGAGATGCGCGATGCGCACCGCGTCGTCCGCGCTCTCGTCGTGGCGCGCGGCGTCCTGCAGCCACGGGGTCGAGAACGACCCGACGAGGGCCAGCCCGCGCGAGTCGAGCTCCACCCGGAGCACGCCCGGGTCGGTGGGCATGAACCCCCAGTCGCCCAGCTCGGTCCCGACGTAGCCGGTCGCGGCCATCTCGTCGAGGACCTTCCGGTAGCCGCTCGTCTCCCCGGCCACGTTCTCGATGACGCCCCAGGAGCAGGGCGCGTTCGCGACCCGGATCACGCTGCACCGTCCTTCCCGTTCCCGCGCGCGGCGAGGAGCTCCGCGAGGTACGCGGCCGCCTCGCGCACCCCTTCCTCCTGCCCAGCGTACGGGTCCTCCTGCTCGATCGAGAGCGCCCCGTCGTAGCCCGCGTCGGCGAGGGCATCGACGAACGCCGCCCACCAGGCGCGGTCGTGCGCGCGGCCGATCGTCCGGAAGTTCCACGCCCGATGCGCCGGGTCCTCGAACGGGCGGCTGTCCAGGACCCCCGCGATCGCCACCTGGTCCGCGACGATCTCCGTGTCCTTGATGTGCACATGGTGGACCGCATCGCCGAGCGCGCGCACGGAGACGATCGGGTCCATCCCCATCCACATGAGGTGGCTCGGGTCCATGTTGGCGCCGATCCGCGGCCCGACCTGCGCGCGGAAGGCGTCGAGCGTCGGGACGTTGTACACCACGTGGAGCGGATGGAGCTCGAAGGCGATCCGCTCCGACCCCGCAGGCCTCCGCGAGCCGGTCCTTCTCCGACCAGTACGCCACCGCCGCGTCCCACGCCCGTCGCGCGTGGGCCACCGCGTCCGGCGGCCACGGCATGAAGACCCAGTTGAAGGTCGTCGCGCCCGGGCCGTCACCCGCCGTGCCCGGACATCGACACGACGGTCCGCACCCCGAGCTCCGACGCGAGCCGGAAGGTCTTCGTGATCACCCCGTCGTGGAACGCGCCGTCCACCGGGTGCAGCGGCCAGGCAGAGCAGTTGAGCGCGGCGATGTGGAGGCCGCGGCTCGCGAAGGCGTCGGCGAACGCCGCGCGCCTCTCCGCGCTGCCGAGCAGCTCGTCCACGCGGAGGTGGGGCGCGCTCGACTGGCCGCCGACCGCGATCTCGATCGCGGTGACGCCGGCGTCCGCCGCGATGTCGAGCGCCTCCTCGAAGGAGAAGCCGGGGAGCGAGTCGGTGTAGAGGCCGACGTCCATGGTGGGAACCTCGTGCTCGTCAGGTCAGCGGATCGGGGAGGTAGAGGCCCTGCCGCCTCACGGGCGACCACGCGGGGCCGTCGAGCCCCGGGATGGCGGCCACGCCTGCGCGGTGGACCGGGTCGTCCGGGCTCAGCGGGACCTCCACGGTCCGTCCGAGCGCCGCCGACGCGTAGGCCGCGAGCGTCACCTCGAGCGCGTGGAGGCCGTCCGCCCCGGTCATGCGCGGCTCCCGCCCGGTCTCCACCGCGTCGACGAAGTCCTCGGCCAGCCGGCGCATCGCCTCGGTGTGGATCTCGGTCGGCGTCCCCCGGAGAAGGTCGACCGACCGGCGCTCGCCATCCGGGCGCCGGACCTCGAGCGACTCGAGGGGGACGAAGGCCCCGTGCCGCCGTCGACCCAGCGCGTCTCGAGCGTCCCGTCCATCCCTTCGATGAAGACCCCGCCCGGGCCGCGACCCCAGCCCACGTTGACGAGGGCGACCGGCCCGTCGGTCTCCAGGCGGCACAGCGCCGTCGCCTCCACCTGCGGGTGGTCGGCGTTGCCGGAGACCCATGCGGAGACCCGCCGTGCCCGGTGCCCGATCATCTGCTCGGTGATGTAGAGGCAGTGGAGCATGTCGATGAGGACGCCGCCGCCGGCGGCGACCGGGTCGTGGCGCCAGGACCGGACCGTCTCGCCGGCGCCGAGGTTGTCCGGGACGCCGAGGTAGTCCACGAGCGCGAGCCGGACCTCCCCGATCTCGCCGCTCGCGACGATCGCCTCCGCGGCGAGGACCTCCGGGTAGAACGCCCAGTTGTGCCAGACCCCCAGCGTCACGCCCGCCGCGCGGCACGCGGCGATCATCCGCACGGCCTCGGCGGGGATGGTCGTGATGGGCTTCTCGCACAGCACGTGCTTGCCGGCCGCGGCCGCCGCCTCGGCGATCTCCGCGTGGAGGCGCGGCGGCGTCGCGACGTCCACGATGTCCACGTCCGGCCGGGCGATGACCTCGCGCCAGTCTGCGGACGTGACCACGCCTGCATCCCCGCAGGCGGCGCGGGCCTCGGCGATGCGTTCCGGCGAGACGTCCGCGAGCGCGACGACGCGCACGCGCCCGCCCAGCTTCCGGTAGGCGGGGATGTGGAAGCGCGTCGAGACGTTCCCGCACCCGACGACGGCGATGCCGAGCGGCCGACTCATGAGCGCGCCTCCGGGTCGGGCAGCACGATCCCGCGGACCGTCCCGACGAGGTCGTGGTACGACGCGATGAACTGGCGGAGCGTGCGGACCGTGGAGCCGAACGCCGTCGAACTCGGCGATCGTCATCCCGTCCGGCGCGTACGCCCGCCGGAAGTCCTCGATCCCCTCGAGCGCGGCGATCGCCGCCGGGTCGACCGGGACGTCGATCCGATCGACCGGCGCGAGGCCGCTCTCCTCGATCCGCACCTGCCATGCATGCGTGATCGTCAGGATCGCGTCGGCGCCGACGAGCTCCGTCCAGTGGAGGAGCGTCCGGTACGCGCCACCGAGCAGCCGGGTCCGGTATCCGCGCTCCCGGTAGAGGTGCGTGGCCCGCTTGAAGACGGCGATCCCGGCGAGGTCCAGGGCCCCCGGATCCACCGGGAGGCCGTCGCGTTCGACGACGATCCGCAGCCAGTCGTCGAGCCGGCCGAACATGAGCGTGCAGACCGGCGTCATGGACGCGACCTCGAGGCCCAGCCGCCTCGCGGCGCCGGAGCCCGCGCTCCACGGCCTCGGCGACGGCGAGCGCCTGGGGCACGGTGAACGAGACCGTGGCGTTGACGTTCACGCCCCGGAAGGTCGCCTCCTCGATCGCCGCGATCCCCGCGGCGGTGACGGGGATCTTCACCTGCATGTTCGGGGCGAGCGCGGCGAAGCGGACCGCCTGCTCCACGATCCCGGCCGCGTCCACGTACAGGCGCGGGTCGGTCTGGATCGAGAGGCGGCCCTGCCGCCCGGCCGATCGCGCGAAGGCCGGCGCCAGGAGCCCGGCCGCGCCCGCCGCCATCTCCTCGATGAGCGCCCACGTGAGCACGTCCTCGGTCCACGTCGGGTGCTCCGCGTGGAGCGCGCGGACGCGCGGCTCCCAGTGGTCCGCCTCCTTCCGCATGACCTCCAGGACGATCGACGGGTTCGACGTCGCGCCCGTCGCGCCGCGCTCGATGGCCCACGCGAGCTCGTCGCGTCGCGCACGAGTCGTTCCACCAGTCGGTGGGCGTCTCCTCCGTCATCCGGAGGAGCACGCTCCCGGCCGCCGCACCCCGGGGCGGACCTCGTCCATGCCTACTCCGTCCCGGGCGTGTGCTGGTACGGCGCTCCCGGGATCATCAGGTACCGCTGGCGGCCCTTGTTCCGGTCGAAGTCCTCGCGCGCGACGTTGACGGCCGGCATCTGCGAGACCATCGGGGTCGCCATCTCCCACCAGGAGTTCGCGTAGCCGCGCACCCGCTCGTGCCAGTCGGTCTGGACGACGATGCAGACGGTCTCCGACCCCGCGCGGGCGTCCGCGCAGGGCGGCGCGCAGCTCGTCGAGCGTCGTCACCTCGAGCGCCTTCGCGCCCATCCCCTCGCAGATCTTCACGAAGTCGAGCTGCATCTCCGGCCCGTCGTACGCGCCCGAGGGCCCGCGCAGGCGGTAGTGGCAGCCGAACCCCTCGGCGCCCACCTGCTCGGAGACCCGGCCCACGCTCGAGAAGCCCTTGTTGTCCACGACCACGACGATGAGCTTGATCCCCTCCTGGACGGCGGTCGTGATCTCGTTGCTCATCATCTGGAACGAGCCGTCGCCGACCATGACGTAGACCTCGCGGTCGGGCGCCGCGAGCTTCGCGCCGAGGCCGCCGGCGATCTCGTAGCCCATCGTGGAGTAGCCGTACTCCACCTGGTAGGACGAGACGTCCCGCGAGCGCCAGAGCTTGAGCAGGTCGCCCGGGAGGCTCCCGGCGGACGTGACGACGACGTCGCGCGGGTCGGTGGAGGCCTCCACCGCGCCGATGACCTCGCCCTGGGTGAGGACGTCGCCGACGCTGTGCGCGTAGACGCGGCTCACCTCGGCGTCCCACTCGCGGTTGAGCGCGGCGACCCGCTCCCGGTACTCCGGGGCGGTGCCGTAGTCGCCCACGGCGACCGACAGCTCCTCGATCGCGGCCCGTGCGTCGCCGACGAGCGGGATCGCGGCGTGCTTGAAGGCGTCGAACTCCGCGACGTTGATGTTGACGAAGCGGACGTCGGGGTCCTGGAACGCGGTCTTCGACGCGGTGGGGAAGTCCGTGAACCGGGTCCCGATCCCGATGACGAGGTCCGCCTCGGGGGCGATGACGTTCGCCGCGAGCGTGCCGGAGACGCCGGCCCCGCCGAGGCTGAGCGGGTGGTCGTACGGCATCGCGCCCTTGCCGGCGTGCGTCTCGGCGACGGGGATCCCCGTCCGCTCGGCGAACGCGCGGAGGGCGTCGGCGGCCTCGCTGTACCGGACGCCGCCCCCGGCGAAGATGACGGGGCGCTTCGCCTCGCGGATGAGGCGCGCGGCGGCGGCCACCGCGTCGCGGTCCGGGCCGGTTCCGCGGGATGGCCCAGACGCGCTTCTCGAACATCTCGACGGGGTAGTCGAACGCGTACGTCTGGATGTCCTGCGGGAGGCCGAGGAAGACCGCGCCGGTCTCGGCGGGCGAGGTGAGGACGCGCATGACCTCCGGCAGGACGGTGATCGCCTGCTCGGGGCGCGTGAGCCGGTCCCAGTAGCGGACGACCGGGCGGAACGCGTCGTTCGCGCTCGTGTCCTGGGAGCCCTGGTACTCGAGCTGCTGGAGGACCGGGCTCTGGACGCGCTCCGCGAACGCGTCGCCGGACATGAGCAGCACGGGGACGTGGTTGATCGTGGCGGACGCCGCCCCGGTCACCATGTTCGTCGCGCCCGGGCCGATCGACGTGAGGCACGCGAACGCGCCGAGGCGGTTGCGCAGCTTCGCGTAGCCGACCGCCGCGTGGACCATCGCCTGCTCGTTGCGCGTGAGGTAGTACGGGAAGTCGGCCTCGACCTGCTGGATCGCCTGCGCCACCCCGCCGATGTTCCCGTGGCCGAAGATCCCCCAGAGCCCGGCGAAGAACCGGTGCTCGACCCCGTCGCGCTCCACGTGCTGGCGCGCGAGGTACTCGATGATCGCCTGCCCGAGGGTGAGTCGCACCGTCGCCATCCCGTCTCCTCCAGCGGTCAGCGGGCCGCGCCCGCGTCGTCGTGACGTCCCTGCGCTCCGCGGCGGCTCCGCCCGCCGCGGAGGCCGCGCCGGCGCGTCGCTCAGCCGGTCACCTCGTCCAGGCGCACCGGGCGGTTCTCCCGCCAGGAGCGCGTGCACGCGACCGCGAGACGGAGCGTCTCGAGGGCGTCGTCCGGGCCGGGCAGCGGCGTCCGGCCGGCGACCAGGTCCTCGAAGAAGACCTCGAGCTCGCGCCGGTAGGCGATCTCGAACCGGTCGAAGAAGTCGCCGTACAGGTCGTGCTGGAGGTTGACGCCGTGCGTGACCGTGGCCGGCGTCTTCCGGTCCGCGTCGATCGTGACCTTGTTGAGCGAGCCGCAGACCTCGGCGCGGATGTCGTAGCCCCACGTGGAGTGGCGGGCCGTCTCGATCACGCCCATCGCCCCGTTGCGGAACTTGAGCATGATCGCGGCCGTGTCCCAGTCGTTCGCCTGCGTGAAGCGGTCGTCGTACAGCGTGGCCGCCCAGGCGTGCACCTCCTCCACCTCGCCCACGAGGAAGCGCGCGAGGTCGAGGTCGTGGACGGACATGTCGAGGAACGACCCGCCCGCGTGGAGGAGGAACTCCAGCGGCGGCGGGTTCACGTCGCGCGAGTAGGCGTGGAACTGCTCGATCCGCCCGAGCTCGCCCGCGTCGATGAGCTGCTTCGCGCGCTCGTACCCGGGGTCGTAGCGGCGCATGAACCCGACGGCGACCGGGAGGCCCGTCTCGCGCCACAGGTCCACGATCCGCGCCGTCTCGCCGATCTCCTGTGCGATCGGCTTCTCCGTCCAGACCGCCTTGCCCGCGCGGAGCGCCGCGTCGATGAGCTCGGCGTGCGTCGAGGTCGGCGTGACGATCACGACCACCTCGACCTCCGGGTCGGCGATCGCCTCGAGCGGGTCGAGCGAGGCGCGCCGCGCCCGGGCGATCTCCCGGCCCTTCTCGGCCGCCTCCGCGAACGGGTCCGCGACGACGACCACGTCCACGTTGCCGATCGCCGCGAGCGTGCGCATGTGCGTCTGGGCCATCCGGCCGGCGCCGAGCACCGCGACGCCGATCCGTCCGGGATCCCTGAGCTGGAAGTCGCTCATCGGTCTCTCTCCTGCAGGAGCGCGTCGATCGCCCGGCGCGTCGGCCGGACGGGAGTGCGCTCCGCTACGTGGCCGCCTTCGGTGCGGCCGGGCTCCAGTTCATGAGCCACGCGTGGTCGGGGTCCACCGTGAAGAACCACTCTCGACGCGGACCCGCCATGACGTTCAGGTACCAGCAGTCGTAGCCCGCCGGGACCCCGACGGGATGGAAGCCCTCGGGGACGAGCACGAGGTCGCCGTCCATCGGCGTCATCGTCTCATCGAGCGTCCGGTCTGCCGAGTAGACGCGGGCGAACGCGAAGCCCTGCGGCTTCGCGAACCGGTAGTAGTACAGCTCTTCCAGGCGCGCCTCGCGCGGCGGATCCTCGGTGTCGTGCTTGTGGGGCGGGTAGCTGGACCAGTTGCCGCCCGGCGTGTACGCCTCGAACGCGATGAGCCGCCCCGCGACGTCGCCGCCCGGCGGCAGCAGGTGGTGGATGCGCCGCGCCGTCGCCCCCTCGCCGCGGTCCTCCACGAGGATCGCCTCCGGCGGGATGAGCGCCGTCCGCCGCACCGGGCCGCCCGGGGCGGCGGCGATCGCCACGAGCGCGTCCGTCTCCGCCGCGATCGAGACCGGGAGCCCGGGCTCGACGAGGACGACCGGCGCGGGGACCGGCTCGAACACGGACGCGCGCGAGCCGACGACGCCGAGGTCCCTGTCGCCCGCGCGGATCCGCGCGTAGCCCTCGAGCGGCAGCACGAGCCGCTCCTGGTCGTCCGCCGGGCGGTCGACGCGCCTGGCCGGGCCGCAGCCGGTAGACGTGGAACGTCACGTACTCCCAGCCGGCGCCGGCGGGGTCGATCGCGCAGACGCATCCGTCCGCGTCCGGCCCCGCCGCCCGGCGAAGGAGGCGGTGCGACTCCGCGCTCATCGCCGCCGCCCGATCGCGCTGTCCGCGGGTCATCGGAGGTTGCGGATGACCGCGTCGCGGAAGGTCGCGGCGCACGCCCGCGCCTCGGCCTCGCCGTCGCTCATCCGGATCCCGAATGCGGCGAGGTTGGGGTCGCGGATCCCGATCCCGATGCTGATCGAGCGCGAGAGGAGCTCGTCGGTCCGCGGGAGCGCGCCCGGATGGTAGTCCGGCACCGGGTGGTCGTCGGCGGGCATGTCGAACGGGTAGCCCTTGCCGGTCACGGTCCGCTGCTCGATCAGGTGGTTCATCTTGCTGTAGACGTGCCACCCCGACTGGTCGAGCGTGATCGCCCCGACCTCGGCCGCGACCGCGCTCGCGATCTCCGCCGTGGGGAGGGTCGTGACGAGGTGCGTCGCGATCTCGCCGTCCGGGTCGTCGATCCGGCGGTACTCGATCGCCGGCACCTCCTCGAGCATGTCGCGGACGATCGCCTTGTTCGCGCGGAGGTGGGTGAGGATCCGGTCCATCTTCCTGAGCTGGCCGAGGAGGACCGCGGAGGGGAGCTCGGTCATCCGGAAGTTCATGCCCAGGAACGGGCGGGGCGCGTAGCGGGACTCGAGCCGGAAGGGCGCGTGGCCCTGGTCGTGCATCGCGAAGGCACGCTCGTACAGCTCGTCGTCGTCCGTGACGATCATGCCGCCGTCGCCGCACGTGATCGTCTTGTACTCGTTGAAGCTGAACGCGCCGATCGCGCCGATGCTGCCGACGCCCGCGGCCCTTGTACGTCCCACCGAACGCCTGGCAGCAGTCCTCGACGATCGGGATCCCGTGCCGGTCGGCGACGGCCTTGATGGCGTCCATCTGCGCGGGGGCGCCGAGCATGTGCACGACGATGATCGCCTTGGTGCGCGGCGTGATCTTCGCCTCGACGTCGGCGGGGTCCAGGTCGAACGTGTCGTCCACCTCGGCCAGGACCGGCGTCGCGCCCGTGTAGACGATCGACGAGATCGACGCGACGAACGTGAACCCGGGGACGATGACCTCGTCGCCGGCGCCCACGCCGAGCGAGAGGAGCGCGATCCAGAGCGCCGCGGAGCCGCCGCCGCTGAGGGCCAGCGCGTGGCGCACGCCCGTCATCGCGGCGACCTCCTCCTCGAGGCGGTGCGTCTTCGCGAGGAAGCGCAGGGTCGTTCGACGGTCCGTAGCGGCTCAGGAAGCCGCTGTTCATCACTTCCATGACCTCGGCGATCTCTTCCTCGCCGATGAGCTCGATGCCGGGACCGGGCATGGGCGTTCTCCTTACCTCTCACGGGCGCGCTCGCGCCCCGTGGGGACCTCGTGGAAGCGCTGCGACCGACGCCGCGTCACCGACGCGGGAGGGCCGTCGCGCGTATCAGGTTCTGGCTCGGCGGAAGACGCTCCGGCCTCCCGCGAGTGCCAACGAGCCGAGCGCGAACCCGGCGATGGTGACGACGAGGATCACCGTCGCGACGGCGTTGACCTCCGGCGTGACGCCGAACTTGATCTGCGTGTAGATGAAGATCGGGAGCGTCATCTGGGGGCCCACGGTGAAGTAGGTGATGACGAACTCGTCGATCGACAGCGTGATGCTCATGAGGAAGCCGGCCAGGATCGCGGGCGCGATGAGCGGCAGGACGATGTGCCGCAGGGTCGCGCGGTTGTCCGCGCCGAGGTCCGCGGCGGCCCACTCGAGGCGCCGGTCGAACCCCTGGAGCCGCGCCGCGACGATGAGGACGACGAACGGCGTGGTGAAGACGAGGTGCCCCGCGATCACGGTCGCGAGGGAGAGGTTGAGGTCCGCGACCCGCCGGAACGTGATCAGGAGCCCGATCCCGAGGAGGACCCCGGGGATCATCATCGGGAGCGTGAAGGCGAGCCGGGCGCCGCCCGCCCACCGGAAGCCGCCCCGCGTGATGGCGAACGCCGTGATCGTGCCGATGAGCGTCGCGAGGAGCGCCACGATGACCGCGACGAGGACCGAGTTGAGGACGGCGGTCTGGATCTTGCTGTCGCCGAGCATCTCCCCGTACCACCGCAGGGTGAGCCCGGTGATCGGCAGCCCGGGCGTCGGCGACGTCTCGAACGAGAAGAGCACGAGGAACGCGATCGGCAGGTAGAGGAAGACGAGGATCGCGATCGCCCAGCCGTTGAGCGCCCATCGCGTCTGCCGCGCGAACGGGCTGACGGGCATCGTCTCCGCCGGATCCACGCGCCTAGCCACGGGCCACCACGTCCTCGATCCGCAGGTACTTCCGGAAGATGACCAGGAGGACCGTGACGAACACCGCGACGATGATCGCGAGGGCCGCGCCCTCGGCGAGCTGCGCGCCCCGGAAGTAGTTGACGATCAGGTTCGCGATGAGGCTGCTCTGGGCGCCGCCGACGAGGGTCGGCGTGAGGAACTCGCCCAGGATCGGGATGAACACGAAGATGCAGGCCGTGATGATCCCGGGCCGGATCTGCGGCAGCAGGATGTGGCGGAACGCCTGGTCGAAGCGCGCGCCGAGGTCCTGCGCCGCGTAGAGCTGGTTGAAGTCGAACCGCTCGAGCGCCGCGTACAGCGCGAGCGCGGCGAACGGGAAGTAGACGTAGACCAGGACGATGAAGACGCCCAGGTCGTTGTACGCGAACAGGCCCGAGATGCCGGGGACCCCCAGGACGCCGAGCACCTGGTTGATCGCACCGTGCTCGCCGAGGATCGCCTGCCACGCGTACACGCGCAGGAGATAGCTCGTCCAGAACGGGATGATCACCGCGAGGAGCACGACCCTCTGCGTCGTCTTGCCCAGGTAGCGCACGAGGAAGTAGGCGAACGGCAGCGCTGCGCCGATGCCGACGATCGTCACCGCGACCGCCATGATCAGGGTCTTGAGGAAGGTCCGCCAGTACGTGGGGACCGTGAAGAACTTGAGGTAGTTGTTGAGGTTCCAGTCCGGGACCAGGTCGAAGTCCGGGTTCGTCCGCCACAGGCTGAAGACGAACATGAACGCCATCGGGATGACGAAGAGGGCGAAGAGCATGCCGAACCCGGGCAGGAACGGGAGCGCCCGTCCCGCCCGCCGCCGGAGCGTGGAGTCGGCCCCCGCCGACGGCGCGCCGATGGCGCCGCCGGCGGGCTCGTCTGCCATGACTCGGACCGGTCCGTTCGGTCGCCTAGGCGCCGAACACCTCGTTCCAGATGTCGATCGCGCCCTGCGTGGACGCGCCGGGGCCCTTGAGGGCCATGTTCACGACGGTCTCGGGCTTGTTGTACAGGAGCCGGTCCGCCCGCTCCTGCTGGCCCTGGTTCACGAGGAGCTTGTAGGCCTGCTCGTTGAACAGCGGGCGGCCGTACTTGAGGAAGTTCTGGGCGATGTACTCGGCCTGCTCGGCGACCTGGAGGAACGGCTTGACGACCGGGGTGTTCTGGCCACCCTTCACGATCATCTCGGCGTCCATCCAGCCGACCGTCCCCTCCTTGGGGATGAAGGGGATCACGAGCGGGCCGCCGGCCTCCTTCACGCGGTCGTCCATCCCGAGGTAGCCGATCGAGAGCCACGCCTCGCCGCTCGCGAGCGCGTTCACCGTCTCCGTGTTCTGCTGGGAGAGCTTGAGGATGTTCGGCTTGAGGGCGATGAGCGACTCCTTCGCCTTCGCGAGCTCGTCGGGCGTCATGTCGTACGGGTTCGCGACGCCGTTGAGCTTGCCCATGTACGCGACGTTGTCCGTCGGCTGGTTCTCGACGACCACCCGCTTCTTGTACTTGGGGTCGATGAGCACCTGCCAGGAGTCCGGCGCCGGCTTGACGTACGCGGGGTTGTAGTAGATCTGCACCGGCGACCAGCCGAACGGGTACCCGAGGTAGCCCTCCGGGGTGGTCCAGATCTTGAACTCGCGCGCGACCGAGAAGAGCTGCTGGGAGACGGGGAGCGCGTTGAGGTCCCACGCGTCGATGAGCCCGGCCTCGTAGTACTTGGGGACCCACAGCGCGTCGCCCGAGATCATGTCGAGCTGGCCCTGGACCTCCTTGAGCTTCGTGAAGCCGTCGGCGTTGTCCGCGAGCTCGGTGATGTTCGGGACGATCTGGTAGTCCTTCGCGACCTGGTCGAGCTGCTCCTGGTACCAGTGGTCGCTCCAGGTCATCCAGTTGAACTGGCCCGCGACCATCGGGAAGCTCGCGGCCGGGCTCCCGGCGACGCTGGCCCCGGCGCCGGCCGCCGCCGCGCCGCTCGCCGACGGGCTCGCCGAGCTCCCGGTCGAGCAGGCCGCGGCGATGCCGCCGAGCCCGATCGCCGCTCCCGCCACGCCGGCGGCCTTCAGGAAATGGCGTCGAGTGAGCTCTCGCTCAAGCTGGTCCACC
This sequence comes from uncultured Chloroflexia bacterium, assembly GCA_963844945.1. GTDB lineage: Bacteria > Chloroflexota > Limnocylindria > Limnocylindrales > CSP1-4 > CAIYQJ01. The sequence goes on along the minus strand of CAWJQZ010000046.1, from coordinate 209,116 downwards.
GAGTCCTCCTCCTCGTGTGTTCTCGCTGTCGCCGATGAGCGCCGCGTCAGAAGCGGACCACCATACGCAGACCTCCTGCGCGACCTCTCCGATGGGGCCCGCCGACCGCGCCCCCATGCCTTGCGGCCGCATGACGACCAGGTCGCCGCTCCCTGTGGCGACCGTGATCCGCGTGTGGTTGCCCATGAATGCGATGTTCGCGATGCGGCCGACGATCCCCGGGTCGGCCGACTCCGTCCCGACCGGCCGGAGGCCGAGCAATTCCGGACGGATCATGAGCGTCGCGGCGCCCGGTGCCGTCCCGGCCGGGACGGCGATCTCGTCGCCGCCGGCGAGGCGCAGCACGGCGCGCGAGCCGTCCTGGAGCGACCTCGCCGGTCAGGAAGTTGGTCTCGCCGACGAAGTTCGCGACGAACCGGTCCACCGGGCGCTCGTAGATCTCCCGCGGGGTGCCCACCTGGATGACGTGGCCGTCCGACATGATGGCGATGCGGGTCGCCATCGAGAGGGCCTCCTCCTGGTCGTGGGTGACGAAGACGAACGTCGTGCCCACCTGCCGGTGGATGCGGGTGAGCTCCGCCTGCATCTGCTTGCGGAGCTTGAGGTCGAGCGCCCCGAGCGGCTCGTCGAGCAGGAGGACCGAGGGCCTCTTCGCGAGGGCCCGGGCGAGCGCGACCCGCTGCTGCTGCCCGCCCGACATCTCGGACGGGAACCGCCTGAGGTACCCGGCGAGCCCGACGAGCTCGAGGTACTGCGCGACGCGCGCGTCGATCTCCTGCTGCGGGAGGTGCTCCATCCGCAGCCCGAACGCGACGTTCTGGGCGACCGTCATGTGCGGGAAGAGCGCGTAGTTCTGGAAGACCGTGTTGACGCTCCGCTTGTGCGGCGGGAGGTCGTTCACGCGGCGGCCGTCGATCCGCAGCTCGCCCTCGGAGAGCGGGATGAAGCCGCCGATCAGGTTGAGGGTCGTCGTCTTGCCGCAGCCGGAGGGTCCCAGGAGGCAGAAGAACTCGCCCTTCGCGATCTGGAGCGAGACCGCGTCGAGCGCGACGGCGTCGCCGTAGCGCTTCGTCACCGAGACGAGCTCGATCGCGGGCGACGGTTCAGTCATGCCGTGCGCCACACCGTCCGGGCACGAGTCCCCCCTTGCAGCCACCGGCGCGCCGGCACCTGGGACACGGCTGCGCGGGGGTGGCGCAGGCTCGGGCTTCGCACTTCTCTCGGAGCTCCGAGCCGACCGCCCGCCACGCGGCCTGCAAACGATTGTGAAACGCTAGCAGGCGTGGCGCCGTCGCGTCAATCCGTGTTCGTTGCGCGCGGCTCGGCCGCCGGCGCGGCCCGCCCGTGCGTGACGCGGACCTGCGGCTAGGCGAGCCTGCGCGTGCTCTCCCGGACGACCAGCTCCGGCCTGCAGCAGGACGCCGGCCGGGCGTCGCCCGGTCTGGGCGACGCCGATGAGCGCCGCGGCCGCCAGCCGGCCGAGGTCCCGCGTCGGCGTGGTCACCGTCGTCAGGCGCGGGTTCGAGATCGCCGTGAAGGGGATCCCGTCGAACCCGACGAGGCCGACGTCGTCCGGGACACGGATGCCGAGGGCCCGCAGCGCGTCCATGAGGCCGAGCGCCAGCTTGTCGTCGTAGCAGAGGATCGCCTCCGGCAGGTCGGCCGCCATCGCGGCAGCCACCTCCTCGGGGGCGCGCCACGCGTCCGGGTCGACCACGAACGTGGTCATCGGGACGGTCACGCCCCTGCGCGCGGAGGGCTGCCGCCGCGGCGTCCCTCCGCACCCGGCTCGTGGCCCTGTTCCCCACGCCCACGTAGGCGACCCGCCGGTAGCCGCAGTCCACGAGATGGTCCACGGCCGCCCGCATCCCGCCGGCGTCGTCCGTCTGGATGACGCCGGGCAGGACCGGCCCCTCGCGGCGCAGGGAGCTGACGTGGTCCGGCTGCACGAGCACGAGCCGGTCGGGATCCACGCGCTCGCGCGCCTTCACCGGGGAGAGGGCGCTCGACACGATGGCGACGCCGTCCGCGCCGTGCTCCATGAAGACCTTCAGGGCGAGCCGCTCTCGCGCCGCCTCGTTCTCGCCGGCGGCCATGATCACGGCGTACCCGCCCTGCCGGGCCTCGAGCTCGAACCCGGAGATGACCCCTTCGTGCACGGGATCCTGCAGGTCGGGGATGAGGATCCCGAGGACGTGCGTCCGGCGGAGTCGGAGGCTGCGGGCCGCCATGTTCGGCACGAAGTCGAGCTCGGCCGCGGCGGCCTTCACCGCCGCGCGCGTCTGCTGGGCGACGTGCGGATCGTCGCGCAGCGCGCGGGAGGCGGTCGACGGATCCACCCCGGCGCGCGCGGCGACGTCCACGAGGAGGGCGCGGCGACGGGGCTTCCCTGCGCCTCCTCCCACCGTGCTCGACCCCCCGTTCATCGGCCCGCCCGGTCCCGACGGCGTCTTCCGTGCGTGCCGGACGCGAAGGCGCCGGCCCGGACCGCCGGGGCGCGGATGCGTCCGCGCATCGCTCGCACGCCTCGTGCAATCGATTGTAGGCTTCGTGTCGACCCGCGCTCCGGTCGCCTCCCTCTCCGTCCGGATCGCCGCCCGCCGCGGCGGGTCGAGGCGACGCCACGCGCACCACGGGGGGACTCCAGATGCAGACGACCAGCGCCGGACTGCCCGTCCGCGACGTCGCGATCGTCCGCGAGCTCGCCGCGCAGGTCGCCGAGCTGGCGGCCCTCCCGGTGCAGCAGGAGACCATCAGGCTCTGGGAGGACCACAACGGCCTCCGGCCCCAGCGGCCGATGGCGATGATCGACGAGCTGCCGTGGCACGAGATGAACGTGGACGACGAGCTCACGCTCATGAGCGAGGACCCGTTCTGCCGCCGGCTCGAGGAGGAGCTGCGCCAGACCCTCTATCGCTGGCGCCACATGCGGGTGGACATGGTGGTCGAGCCGTACGTGGACGTCTACAAGGTGATCCGCCACTCCGGCTACGGCGTCGGGATCTCCGAGGACACGATCCCCGTCGGCGACGGCAACACGATCGTGAGCCACCGTTACGAGGACCAGTTGGCCACGCCGGAGGACATCGAGAAGTTCCGGGTGCCGGAGATCTCCCTCGACGTCGAGGCGACCGCCGAGGTCGAGGCGAAGGCCCACGAGTGCCTCGACGGGATCCTCGACGTCCGGATGCAGGGCTTCAACGACCCGGAGTTCTCGTTCGGCCTCTGGGACGACATCGAGCAGCTGCACGGCACCGAGAACATCCTCTACGACTTCATCGACCGGCCGGAGTTCCTCCACGCGATCGCGGAGCGGTTCACGGAGGTCCGCCTCGCGGAGCTGGACATCCTCGAGGAGAAGGGGCTGCTGGGCTACGGGCTGGACCGGATCCACTGCACCGGTGCACAGACGCCGGAGCTGCCCAAGCCGGGGTTCGACCCGCTGAAGCCGCGCGCGATCGACAACTGGATCTCCGGCCGCTCCCAGCTCTTCGTCTCGACCTCGGACGCCATGTTCGAGGAGTTCGTCGTCCCGTACTACAGCCGCTACTACGCCCGCTGGGGGCTGGGGCTCTTCGGCTGCTGCGATCCGCTCCACGACCGGGTCGGGTACGTCCGCCGGATGCCGAACATCCGCAAGATCTCGATGAGCCCGTGGGCGAAGGTCCGGAAGGGCGCCGAGGAGATCGGCCGCGACTACGTCTTCTCGCGCAAGCCCAACCCGGCGATGGTGGCGATGGATCGGTGGGTCCCGGAGATCGCCGTCGCCGACTTCGAGGAGACGCTCGCGGCGACCCGCGCCAACGGCTGCCCGGTCGAGTTCACGCTCAAGGACATCAGCACGTGCCGCTACGACCCGCGGCGGCTGTGGGAGTGGTGCGACATCGCCGACCGGATGGTCCGGGCCTGACGGACCCCGGCGTTCGCCGCCCCGCGGCCGTCCTGCCGCGCCCCGAGCCCGCGCTCAGGCGGCCCCGAGCGCCTCCGTCACGACCGCCTGCGCCTCGTCGATGATCCGCGCGAGGTGCTCGTCGCCGAGGAAGCTCTCCGCGTACACCTTGTAGACGTTCTCGGTCCCCGACGGACGAGCGGCGAACCAGCCGTGCTCGGTCTCGACCTTCAGGCCGCCGATCGGCGCCCCGTTCCCGGGCGCCGTCGTGAGCTTCGCGACGATGGGCTCCCCCGCGAGCGTGGACGCGCGCACCTGGTCGGGCGAGAGCCGCGCGAGCGCGGCCTTCTGCGCGGGCGTGGCCGGTGCGTCGATCCGCCGGTAGGCCGGCGCGCCGAACCGCTCGGTCAGGCCGGCATACGCCACGCCCGGGTCCCCGCCGGTCTTCGCGGTGAGCTCCGCGGCGAGCAGGCAGGCGACGATCCCGTCCTTGTCGGTGGTCCACGTCGTCCCGTCCATGCGGAGGAGCGAGGCGCCTGCGCTCTCCTCCCCGCCGAAGCCGACGGTCCCGTCGAGGAGGCCGTCGACGAACCACTTGAAGCCCACCGGCACCTCGAGCAGCCGGCGGCCGAGCGACGCGGTCACGCGGTCGATCATCCCGCTGGAGACGAGCGTCTTGCCCACGGCGACGTCGGCCCCCAGGCGCGCGCACCGCCGAAGAGGTACGCCACGAACGCGGAGAGGACGTGGTTGGGGTTCAGGAGCCCGCCCGTCGGCGTGACCACGCCGTGCCGGTCGGCGTCCGCGTCGTTCCCGAGCGCGAGGTCGAACCGGTCGCGCAGCTGCACGAGCCGCGCCATCGCGTACGGGGACGACGGGTCCATCCGGATCCGCCCGTCCCAGTCGCAGGTCATGAAGCCGAACGTGGGGTCCACGGTCGGGTTCGTCACCGTGAGATCGAGGCCGTACCGGTCGCGGATCGCGCCCCAGTACGCGACCGCCGCGCCGCCGAGCGGGTCCACGCCGATCCGGAGGCCCGACCCCGCGATCGCCGCCATGTCGACGACCGACCCGAGGTCGTCCACGTACGTCTCCATGAACGCGTACCGGCCGACCGCGCGACCGCCCGCTCGTACGGCTCGCGCCGGACGCCGCGCAGGCCGTCCCGGAGCATCCCGTTGGCGGCGTCCTCCACCGCCTTCGTGATCGAGGTGTCCGCCGGCCCGCCGGACGGCGGGTTGTACTTGAAGCCGCCGTCCTCGGGCGGGTTGTGCGACGGCGTGACGACGATCCCGTCGGCCGTCCCGCCGACCCCGCGCCGGTTGTGCACGAGGATCGCGTGGGAGAGGGCGGGGGTGGGCGTGTACCCGTCGTCCGCGTCGATGCGGACGTCGACGCCGTTGGCGACGAGGACCTCGATCGCGGTCCGGGTCGCGGGCTCCGAGAGCGCGTGCGTGTCACGCCCGAGGAAGAGCGGACCGTCGATCCCCGCGGCGCGCCGGTGGTCGCAGATCGCCTGGGTCGTCGCGAGGATGTGGTCCTCGTTGAAGGAGCCGTGGAGCGACGACCCGCGGTGCCCGGACGTCCCGAACGCGACGCGCTCCGCGGCGACGTCGGGGTCGGGATGGCGGTCGTGGTAGTCGGCGAGGAGGCGCCCCACGTCCACCAGGCCGGCCGGATCGGCCGGGAGGCCCGCTCGCTCGCTCGTCATCGCTGCTCCTCCGGGGGCTCGTCCTCGCGTCGGCCGCACCGCCGACCCTGCACGGGATGCTACCCGCGCGCGCCCGGCCGCGCGTGCTCGGTCACGAGCAGTGCGAAATGCACGACACGCAACACCCACCCGATACTGAACCGCAACCCGTCCGGCTGGTACGGTTCTGCCCTCACGCGCGAGTGGTGCTGCCTGCACGAAGGGTGGGCGGCCGGGATCTCGCGGGTGCATCCGGAGGGAGGCCCGGTCCGCTCTCCGGATCGTTCGTACCCGGGGACCGGGACGAGAACGGAGCAGCGGCAGCACGGACGGGAGAGGCATGACCGCGCGAACCAGAGGCCATCGAGACGATCGCGAACCACCGCGTCACGTCCACCCAGAACTACCTCGAGCACGCCGGCGCCGACATCTACGGCCAGTACGTGTTCGGCGAGGCCGCGCAGCGCGACTACCTCGCGAAGCCGATCTTCCAGAAGCTCCGCCGGACGATCGCCGGCATCGAGCCCTTCGACCCCGCGATCGTCGACGCGGTCGCGCACGGCGTGAAGGAGTGGGCGATGGCGCACGGCGCCACGCACTACACCCACTGGTTCGTGCCGATGACCGGCTCGACCGCCGAGAAGCACGACTCGTTCCTCACGCCGACCGGCGACGGGCAGACGATCGCCGAGTTCTCCGGGAAGAACCTCCTCCAGGGCGAGCCGGACGCGAGCTCGTTCCCGTCGGGCGGGATCCGCGCCACCTTCGAGGCGCGCGGCTACACGGCGTGGGACGTCACGAGCCCGATCTTCCTCCAGGTCGAGCCGAACGGCGTCACGCTCACGATCCCCACGGCGTACGTCTGCTACACGGGCGAGGCGCTCGACCACAAGATCCCGCTCCTCCGGTCCCAGGAGGCGCTCGGGAAGCAGGCGATCCGCATCCTCCGGTGGTTCGGGAACTCGACGGCGACGCGCGTCAACACGAGCATCGGCCCCGAGCAGGAGTACTTCCTCGTCGACCGGCGCCTCGCCGAGCTCCGCCCCGACCTCGTCCTCACCGGCCGCACGCTCTTCGGCGCCGCGCCGCCCAAGGGCCAGGAGCTCGAGGACCAGTACTTCGGCCCGATCCGCGAGCGGATCCTCGCCTTCATGATGGATCTCGACCGCGAGCTCTGGCGCCTGGGGATCCCGGCGAAGACCCGCCACAACGAGGTGGCCCCCGGCCAGTTCGAGATGGCGCCCGTCTACGAGGCGACCTCGGTCGGCTCCGACCACAACATGGTCGTCATGGCGACGCTGCGGACGCTCGCGCCGCAGCACGGCCTCATGCTGCTCATCCACGAGAAGCCGTTCGCCGGCATCAACGGGTCCGGCAAGCACAACAACTGGTCCATGGCGACCGACGAGGGCGAGAACCTCCTGGACCCCGGCCACGACCCGCACGCGAACGCGCAGTTCCTCGCGTTCCTCCTCGCCGTCATCCGCGGCGTGGACGTCCACGCGGACCTCATCCGCGCGAGCATCGCGGACGCCGGCAACGACCATCGCCTCGGCGCGAACGAGGCGCCGCCCGCGATCATCTCGATCTTCCTCGGCTCGCAGCTCGAGGACGTCATCACGCAGCTCGAGCAGGGCCCGGCATCGGCATCGAAGAAGGGCGGCCACCTCGACCTCGGGGTCGGACTCGCTCCCCGGCCTCCCGCGCGACGCGACCGACCGCAACCGGACCTCGCCGTTCGCGTTCACCGGGAACAAGTTCGAGTTCCGCGCGGTCGGCTCGTCGGCGCCGATCTACTGGCCGCAGACGATCCTCAACGCCGCGGTGGCGGGCTCGCTCCGCCAGCTCGCCGACGAGCTCGAGAAGCTCCCGCCCGGCGACTTCGACGGCCTCACGAAGATCCTCTCGGGGATCGTCCGGGCGAACAAGCAGGTCCTCTTCGAGGGCAACGGCTACTCGGAGGAGTGGCATGCGGAGGCCGCCCGCCGCGGGCTGCCGAACAACAAGTCCACCGTCGAGGCGCTCCCGGCGCTCTCGACCGCCAAGGCGAAGAAGCTCTTCTCGAGGCTCGGCATCCTCTCCGAGCGCGAGCTCGAGGCGCGCGCCGAGATCAACTGGGAGCGGTACGTCCAGGTCCAGAACATCGAGGCGATCGCGTCGCTCGACATCGCGCGGACGCTCATCCTCCCGGCCGCCGTCCGCTACCTCGGCGAGCTGTGCCGCGCCGGCGGGTCGAAGGGCGTCAGGGCCGTCGCGGCGAAGGTGGCCGGCCTCGCCGACGACCTGGTCGCCGCGATCGACCTCCTCGAGAAGGCGCAGGCCGGGGCGCACAAGGCGAAGTCCATCCACGCCGAGGCCAAGGCCTACGCCGAGAAGGTCATCCCGGCGCAGAACGCGCTCCGTGACGTGGCGGACGAGCTCGAGACGCTCGTCGCCGACGACCTCTGGCCGCTCCCCAAGTACCGCGAGCTCCTCTTCCAGTACTGAGACCCCGTGGCGGCGCGGCCGCGGCCCACGACCATCGAAGGCCCCCGGGCGCGCGTCCCGGGGGCCTTCGCATGCCCGGAGCCTCTCGCGAGCCGGCTGCCGGCTGGCCGCCGCGCCCGCCCGGCCGCCGCCCTCCCTACCGGCAGGCGATCGCGATCCGCGTCATCGTCCGGTAGGGGAGCGACCGCTTCTCCGCCTGGTTCACGGTCCCCACCACGAACGCGTCGTGGCCGGGCATCCAGAACATCACGTGCCCCGAGGCGCCGGAGTGGCCGAGCATGGGGGGCACCTTCCGGAAGCCGGTCATGAGCGCCGGGAGCTCGAACTTCATGACCCCGACGCCGTACCGGAGCGGCTGGAAGACCTTGTTCCAGTAGGCGGTCGCGTCCGCGAGCGCCTCGGCGCGGAAGAGCTCGCCGCCGGCGAACGCCCGGAGGAACCGCATGCTGTCGGCCGTGGTCGAGACGATGCCGCCGTCCGGACCGAACGACGCCATCGCCCGAGGGATCCTCGGCGCGCGCGCGCCGAAGAGGATCGGCGAGATCCCGTCGTACCGGTCGAGCGAGGCGTCCGTGAACATGTAGGTATCCGCGAGCCCGAGCGGGTCGAGGACCTCGTCCCGCAGCGTCTCCGCGAAGCTCTTGCCGCTCACGGACTCCACGATCGCCCCGATGAGCTGGTAGTTCGTGTCCGAGTAGACGGCCCTGTCGCGGCCGGGGGCGAAGATCGCCCTCCGGCGCCGCGCCTCCTCGAGCGCGTCGGCGAGCGTCCACCCGAAGTCCTCGGTCGCCATGCGCTCGACGAAGGTGGGCCCGCCCGTCGATGGCGATTCGAAGTAGTCGGGGATCCCGGTGGTGTGGGCCAGCAGCTGCTCGACCGTGTAGGCCTCCCAGTGGTCGGTCCCGCCGAACGTGTTCAGGCCACGCAGGAGGTCGGAGGGGAGGAGCTCGGCGGCGCGGGTCTCGAAGGCGAGCCACCGCCGCTCGCGCATGCGGAGGACGATCGCGAGGGTGAAGAGCTTCGTGCTGCTCGCGATGAAGTGCTGCGGCCGCGCCCCGGGCGCGTCCCAGGCGACCTCGCCGCCGAGCTTCGGCGCCGCCACGCGGAACTTCACCTCGGAGACATCGTCGCGTCTCGCGGTCCCCGCGATGATGGCCTCGACCTGTCGGGCAGCCTTCGATGCCCGCTCGTCCGTCATCCGGTCGTCCCTCCGTCCCCCCTGCGCCGTCCCGGCGGGCCTCCGTCAGTGGCGGAAGCCGGTCCCGTGCTCCGCGTCGCTCGACGGCGCCGGCTGGCGCTCCAGCCGCGGCAGCTGCCGCTTCAGGTCGGCGATGAACAGCCCGGCGACATCGTGCGTGAACCCCCGCTTGACCACGACCCGGAGCACCGCGAGGTCCTCGCGGTTCGGCCGGGAACGTGTACGCGGGCACCTGCCAGCCGCGCTCACGCACGGCGTCGGAGACGTCGAAGACGTTGAAGTTCGTGATCTCGTCGCGGACCTTGAACGCGAAGACCGGGAGGTCCGCGGCCATCGTGACCAGCTCGAACGGCCCGAGCCGGCCGATCTCGCGCGCGAGGTCGCGCGCCACGTCGCGCGCGTACTGCTGGACCTGCCGGTAGCCCTTGAAGCCCAGCCGGATGAAGTTGTAGTACTGCGCGACCACCTGGGCGCCGGGGCGGGAGAAGTTCAGGGCGAACGTCGGCATGATGTCGCCGAGGTAGTTGACCTGGAAGATCAGGTCCTCCGGCAGGTACTCCTCCGCCCGCCAGATCACCCAGCCCACGCCGGGCGCGACGAGGCCGTACTTGTGGCCGGAGGCGTTGATCGAGACGACCCGCTTCTGGCGGAAGTCCCACTCGATCTGCGGATCGATGAACGGCGCGACGAACCCACCCGACGCGGCGTCCACGTGCACGGGGATGTCGAGCCCGGTCTCCTCCTGCAGCCGGTCGAGCGCGCGGCAGACCTTCTCGACGGGCTCGTAGGAGCCGTCGTACGTGGACCCCATGATCGCGACGACGCCGATCGTGTTCTCGTCGCAGAGCGCCGCCGCGGCGTCCGGGTCGATGTGGAACCGGGTGCCCTCCATCGGGACGGTCCGCGGCTCCACGTCCCAGTACCGCGCGAACTTCTCCCAGCAGACCTGGACGTTGATCCCCATCACGATGTTCGGTCGGTCGGCCGGCTTGCCCGCGGCGCGCCGCGCCTCCTGCCAGCGGCGCTTCATCGCGAGCCCGCCGAGCATCGCCGCCTCGCTGCTGCCGGTGGTCGAGCAGCCCGGGGCCTCGTCGGGGTCGGGCGCGTGCCAGAGGCGGCTGATCATGTCGATGCAGCGCATCTCCATCTCGGCCGTCTGCGGGTACTCGTCCTTGTTGATCATGTTCTTGTCGAACGTCTCGGCCATCAGGCGCTGCGCCTGCGGCTCCATCCACGTCCCCACGAACGTCGCGAGGTTGAGACGCGCGTTCCCGTCGAGCATCAGCTCGTCGTGGACGATCTGGTACGCGACCTCGGGGTCCATCTCGTCGTCCGGCATCCGGTGGCGCGGGGCGCGGCCCACCTCGGCGAAGATGTCGCCGATCGACTGCGCCCCCGCGCGCTTCGTCTTCTTCAGCGCCACGATGTCCCTCCCGCGACGGTCATGCACGCCGGGACCGCCGCTGTCCGGGGCCCGGACCTCGAAGCCTAGTCGACCGCCGCGGACCCGGGCCAGCGGGCCGCCGACGGCTCCTGTCCCGCGTGTCGCGGACGGCCATGGGGCACCCCCGGACGGGACCACCGGCCCCTCCACCCGTGCAGACTTGGTATGTACCATTTGCCGTGGAGGGTCCGACAGGACCGACCGCTCAGGCCGATCCCCACGGTCCGCCACCCGACGAGCCATCCACGCGCCGGGTCGACCCCGGCGCACCCCGGGTCATGAGATCGGAGGACGGCGGATGCCCATCCGGTACGCCAAGCCATCCGCGCCGAGCGACGACAAGCGCTGGAAGATCGTCGAGACGCGCATGCGTCGCCTCGGCGACCGGCCGTACGCGCTCATCGAGGCGCTCCACGCGGCGCAGGAAGCCTTCGGGTACCTCGACGACGACGCGCTGAACTTCGTCGGCGACACGCTGGGCGTGCCGCACTCCCGCGTCTACGGCGTCGCGACGTTCTACTCGTTCTTCACGCTCAAGCCGCAGGGCGAGCACACGTGCGTCGTGTGCACGGGGACGGCCTGCTACATCAACGGGGCGAAGGAGATCCTCGCCGGCCTCGACCGGTCCCTCGGCGTGAAGCCGAAGGAGACGACCGCCGACGGCAAGCTCTCGCTCCTGACCGCGCGCTGCCTCGGTGCGTGCAGCCTGGCTCCGGCCGTCATCGTCGACGGCGAGGTCCAGGGCAAGGTGGGCGCGGCCGACCTGGTCGCGCGACTGGAGGCGATGTGAGCGAGATGCCCGCCGCGGGGCGGCCGGTCCGCCGCCGCGTGATCACCGAGGAGATCTCCGAGGAGCCGGCGCGCGCCACCGCGTACGTCTGCGAGGCGGCGAGCTGCCTCTCCCTCCAGTCCCATGACATCACGGTGCGCCTCCGCGAGCTCGCGGCCGAGGCCGGCATGGCCGACGTCGAGATCAAGCGCGTGGGGTGCCTGGGGCTGTGCGCCGCGGGCCCGCTCGTCGAGATCGCCGAGACGGGCAGGCTCTTCGAGCGCGTCGGCCCGGACGGCGTCGAGCCGATCGTCGCGGCGCTCCGCGACGTGAAGGAGGACGACGTCCCGGGGCCGCTGGGCCCGTTCTTCGAGAAGCAGCTCCGCGTCGCGACCGAGAACTTCGGGCGCGTGGATCCCGAGAGCCTCGACGACTACGTGGACCGGGGCGGCTTCGAGGCGCTCCGCCGCGTCCTCTCCGAGATGACCTCGACGGAGGTCCGCGAGCAGGTCACGAGCAGCGGCCTCCGCGGCCGCGGGGGCGCAGGGTTCCCCACCGGCCTGAAGTGGACGACGGTCGCGAAGGCGCAGGGCACCCAGAAGTACGTCATCTGCAACGCCGACGAGGGCGACCCCGGCGCGTTCATGGACCGCAGCGTCCTGGAGAGCGACCCGTTCCGCGTCCTCGAGGGGATGGCGATCGCGGCGTTCGCCGTCCACGCCACCGAGGGCTACATCTACTGCCGGGCCGAGTACCCGCTCGCGGTCGCCCGCCTCCGCAATGCGATCCGCCTCGCACAGCGCGCCGGGTACCTGGGGCAGGGGATCCTGGAGACCTCCTTCAACTTCGACGTCCAGATCCGGCTCGGCGCCGGCGCGTTCGTCTGCGGCGAGGAGACCGCGCTCATCGCGTCGGTCGAGGGCCGGCGCGGGACGCCGCGCCCGCGGCCGCCGTACCCGGCGGTCTCCGGGCTCTTCGACTGCCCCACGCTCATCAACAACGTCGAGACGTTCGCGAGCGTCGCGCCGATCATCCGGAAGGGCGCCGAGTGGTACGCCGGGATCGGCGTCGGCAAGAGCAAGGGCACCAAGGTCTTCGCACTCGCTGGCCGCATCGTGAACACCGGCCTCGTCGAGGTCCCGATGGGGACGACCCTCCGGGAGATCATCTACGACATCGGCGGCGGGATCATCGACGACCGCCCGTTCAAGGCGGTCCAGACCGGCGGCCCGTCCGGCGGCTGCATCCCGGCCGAGCACCTCGACACGTCGGTCACCTACGAGTCGCTCATCGAGCTCGGGTCCTTCATGGGCTCGGGCGGGATGATCGTCATGGACGACACCTCCTGCATGGTGGACGTGGCGAAGTACTTCCAGGACTTCTGCCGCGACGAGTCGTGCGGGAAGTGCACGCCCTGCCGGGTGGGCACCACGCAGATGTGGATGCTCCTGGACCGGATCACGCGCGGGAAGGCCGACCTCATCGACCTCGCGCAGCTCGAGCGCCTGGCGGGCATCGTCCAGCGGACGTCCCTCTGCGGCCTCGGGCAGGGAGCCCCCAACCCGATCTTCAGCACGCTGCGCTACTTCCGGGACGAGTACCTCGCCCACATCGTGGAGAAGAGGTGCCCGGCCGGCGTCTGTTCGATCGAGCAGCCGGCGGAGGTGATGGCATGAGCGTCTACACGCTGACCATCGACGGGAAGGACGTCGCTGGATCCGACGGCCAGACGATCATGGACGTCGCCGAGGAGAACGGGATCGACATCCCGGGGCTCTGCCACCTCGAGGGGATCCACGACCGCGGCGCCTGCCGGCTCTGCGTCGTGGAGATCGCCGGATCGCCCAAGCTCGCCGCGGCCTGCGTCACGCAGATCGCGGAGGGGATGCAGGTCATCGCCCACTCCGATGCGCTCACGGAGTACCGGCGGACGATCACCGAGATGATGTTCATGGAGCGCAACCACGTCTGCGCGGTCTGCGTGGCGAACAACCACTGCGAGCTGCAGGACACGGCGGAGGAGCTGGGCCTCACCCACTTCGACCTCCCCCGCATCAGCCCCAAGGTGGACATCGACGCGAGCCACCGGCTCTTCGCGATCGACCACAACCGGTGCATCCTCTGCCTCCGGTGCGTCCGCGTCTGCGACGAGATCGAGGGCGCGCACACCTGGGACGTCATGCACCGCGGCCTCGAGACCCGGGTCCAGACGGACATGGGGATCCCGTGGGGCGAGTCCACCACCTGCACCAGCTGCGGGAAGTGCGTCCAGGTCTGCCCGACCGGGGCGCTCTTCGAGAAGGGCCGCGCGGTCGCGCGCGGCAGCAAGACGCGACGGCCGTTCCTCCCGTGGATGAAGGTCGTCGCCGAGGAGCGTGGACTGTGAGCAAGCCGCGTGTCGCCACCGTCTGGCTCGACGGCTGCTCGGGCTGCCACATGTCGCTCATCGACCTCGACGAGCGCCTCCTCGACATCTTCGAGCGCGCGGACCTCGTGTACGGGCCGCTCGTGGACGTGAAGGAGTTCCCCGAGGACGTGGACGTCTGCCTCGTGGAGGGCGCCGTCTCGAGCGAGGAGGACCTCCACAGGATCCGTGCTCGTCCGCGAGCGGACGAAGACGCTCATCGCGTTCGGGGACTGCGCCGTCACGTCGAACGTGCCGGGGATGCGGAACCCGATCGGGGTCGCGCCGCTCCTCGAGCGCGCCTACGTGGAGAACGCGACGCTCGACCCCGGCCCGCCCACGCGGATCGTCCCGCCGCTGCTGCCCACGTCGCAGCCGGTCAACCGGTTCGTCGACGTGGACATCTTCCTGCCGGGATGTCCGCCCCACGCGGACCTCATCTACACGCTGCTCGACGACCTGCTCTCCGGGCGCGCCCCCGAGACGGCCGGCGCCCGGTTCGGACGCTGACGAGAGGATGCGATGAACAGGACCGTCGTCATCGATCCCGTCACGCGGATCGAGGGCCACTCGAAGATCACGATCCAGCTCGACGACCGCGGCGAGGTCACCGACGCGCACTTCCACGTGACGCAGTTCCGCGGGTTCGAGCGCATCACCCAGGGGCGGCCGGTGCACGAGATGCCGGCGATCATGGCCCGCATCTGCGGGATCTGCCCCGTCAGCCACATGATCGCGTCGTCGAAGGCCGTCGACGACATCATGGCGGTCGAGCCGACGCCCACCGGCGCCGACCTCCGCCGCGTCATCAACCTCGGCCAGATCGTCCAGTCGAACGCCCTGTCGTTCTTCCACCTCTCGTCGCCGGACCTGCTCTTCGGCTTCGACGCCGACCCGGCCGTCCGGAACATCGTGGGGGTGGCCCGCGCCAACCCGGCGCTCGCGAAGGACGGGATCGGGCTCCGCAAGTGGGGCCAGCAGATCATCGAGTGGGTGGCCGGCAAGCGGATCCATCCCGGAGGGGATCGTCCCCGGCGGCGTCACCACGCCGCTCACCGCCGAGATCCGCGACCGGATCCTCGCCGGGGTCCCGGAGGCCATCGCGGCCACCGAGCGCGCGATCGCCTGGTACAAGTCCGACATGCTCCGCTGGGAGGAGGAGGCCGCGACGTTCGGCAACTTCCGCTCGGCGTTCATGGGCCTCGTGGACCGGCAGGGCAACGTGGACCACTACGGCGGCTGGCTCCGCGTCGTGGACGCGGACGGCAAGTACCTCGCCGACCGCGTGGACCCCAAGACCTTCAACGACTACATCGGCGAGAAGGTCGAGCCGTGGTCGTACCTGAAGTCCACGTACTGGAAGCCGATGGGCTACCCCGACGGCATCTACCGCGTGGGCCCGCTCGCCCGGCTCAACGTCGCCGAGCGCACCGGCACGCCCCGCGCCGACGAGGAGCTGGAGAAGTTCCGCTGGCGCGTCGGCCGGGTCGCCGGCTCCTCCTTCCACTACCACTACGCGCGCCTCATCGACACGCTCCACGCGATCGAGAAGATCGAGGAGCTCCTCCGCGGCCCGGACATCCTCGACAAGCACGTCCGCTCGTACGCGGGCATCAACCGCAACGAGGGGATCGGCGTCTCCGAGGCGCCGCGCGGGACGCTCATGCACCACTACCGCGTCGACGACGACGGGATCGTCGAGTGGGCGAACCTCGTCATCGCGACGGGCCACAACAACATGGCGATGAACCGCGCGGTCCTCCAGGTCGCGCGGCATCACGTGAAGGGGGAGACGATCACCGAGCCGATGCTCAACCGCGTCGAGGCGGTGATCCGCTGCTACGACCCGTGCCTCTCGTGCTCCACGCACGCGCTCGGGCAGATGGCGCTGCGGATCCAGCTCCTCGCGCCGGACGGCGCGGTGCTCGACGAGATCGCGCGGTGACGGACCTCCGGGGCGGAGCGGGCGCGGGCGACGTGCCCGCTCCCGTTCCGCGGGACGCCGCGCCCGCGGCCGGCGTCCTCGTCGTGGGCTACGGCAACGAGATGTGCGGCGACGACGCGGTGGGCCTCCTCGCCGCGTCGCGGATGTCCGGGGATCCGCGCCTCCGCGGGGCCACGATCCTCGCCGTCCGGCAGCTCACGCCCGAGCTCTCCGACGACATGCGCGGCGCGGGCCTCGTCGTCCTCGTGGACGCGGAGGCCGGCCACGACGCGGGTGCCATCGAGGTCCGGCACCTCGCCGGCAGGCCCGCGGCGGACGGGACGGCGGGCCGGCCCCGGCGCGGGGCGAGCGGGGGAGTGGCAGCGCGACCCGCCGGGCGCGCTCGCGGCGGGAGGGTCCACCTCCCACCACGTCGACCCGGCGGCGCTCGCCGCGCTCGCGCACGAGCTGTGGGGCGCCGAGCCCGAGGTCGTCGATCGTGAGCGTGGGCGCGGTCGCGCTCGAGCTGGGCGACGACCCGTCGCCGGCGGTCGTCGCGGCGGTGCCGCGCGTCGTCGACGAGGTCGCCGCGATCGTCGCGAGATACCGCCGTGCATGAGGTCGCGCTCGTCGAGGAGCTCGTGGGGATCGTGGAGCGGAGCGCGGACGGGCGGGTCGTGGAGAGCGTCCGCGTCCGCCGGGCGACGACGATCCCGGACGGCGTGCTCGAGCAGGCATGGACGATGCTCACCACGGGGGGCCCGCTCGCCGACGCGGTCCTCGACGTGGAGCCGTTCGACATCCGCCTCGCGTGCGCGTGCGGGTTCGACGGTCCGCTCGGCCACGACGACATCGTCCCGGGCGCACTGGCGATCTGCCCGTCGTGCGGCGCGCTCTCGCCGTTGCCGCCGGAGCCCGAGCTGGCGATCCTGGAGATCCGCGTCGCGACCTGAGCCGGGGCCGGAGCCCGGCCGCGAGGGCGGGGCAGGGTGGGACGCGCCTGAGCCGACACCACGCGGGCCGCCGGTCCCGCCTCAGCCCCGCAGCGCCGTCGCGCCCCCGCCGGCGCGCGCCCGCCGCGCCCGTCAGCCGGCGAGCGTCATCACGCGATCCGGCGCCAGCACGAACGGCGGCAGGTACGCCGGGATGTTCGAGAACGGCAGCACGTCCGGGTGCAGCTCGATCCCGAGCGCATCCGCCATGAAGCGCCGCCGGCCCTGGATGCGCCCCCACGCCTCCGGGTATGCGCGGGCGAACGCCTCCCGCAGGGCGCCGTCGGCGAGCGCGAGACCGTCCTCGATGTTCGACGTGAAGTAGTCGGTGCCGGTCGCCGGGATGATGTCCACCTGCAGCGCCATCCCGGAGCGGAGCTCGACCTGCGAGCCCGCGGCGATCGGCGAGCTGATCCACTCGTCGAGGCCGATGAGGTGGCCGGGGTTCAGGAAGATGCCGAAGAACGGGTCCCCGAGGCGGCGCGCGACGATCTCGAAGAGCGTGCCGCCGGCCACGCCGACCCGCAGCGCCCCGTACCACTCCGCGACGGCCTCGAAGTACGGCCCGACGAGCCGGTCCACGTAGTCGCGGATGCCGGCGGGCAGCTCGTCCGCCGACTCCACCGCCCACCCGGCGCGGCACGTCAGCGCGCCCAGGATCCCGAACGCGGTCGTGAAAGGGTCGCCGCGCTCGATCGGCCGGTCGGACGGGCTCAGGAGCCCGAACCGGGCACGCGGCCCGGCCGTCAGCATCACGTGGCAGCTCAGGGGCGTCCCGTCCCACCCGAGAAGCCGGACGGCCTCGCGCTCCGTCATGCCGGGCCGGAGCCCCCGGAGCAGGTCCAGCACGCCCTGCGACGTCCGGCAGGAGGCCGCCTCCATCGCCGCGAGCTGGTCCACCTCGTTGACCGTCCGCAGGCCGTCGACGGGGTCGATGAGGAGGTCGACCGCGTTCTCGACGAGGTCGGTGGACCCCGTCACGCGGCGGAGCTCGTCCGCGAGGTACGACGGGATGTCGAGCATCGTCCGGAACGTGAACGGCTTCCAGCCGATGACGCCCACCTTCGTGCCGCGGCCGATCCCCTCGTCCGCGAGGATCGCCGCGAGCGGCCGCGACCGGTCGCGCGGCTGCGAGGGGAGGCTCAGGTCCTGGAAGAGGATCGCGCGCACGGGGAGCGGCGCGGCGGCGGCCGTGCCCATGCACTCGTTGCCCGCGAGGAGCGCCGGCTTCGTCTCCTGCCCGACGATGAGGATCGCCTCCTCGAACCGCGGGTCGAAGCCCGTCAGCCACGAGAGGTTCGCCGCGTGCTCGCGATCCGCGTACACCACGAGGCGGTCGTACCCGCGCTCCGCCGCCCGGGCGCGGAGCGCGTCCAGGCGCGCCGCGTACAGGGCCGCGGGGATCTCCGGCCGCGTCGCCGGCACCCCGAAGTCCGGAAGGTCGATCCGCGCCACCCGCGCCTTCGTCATCGGTCGCCTCCAGCCGTCGTCGCTCGTCCCCCGTCGACCCGGTACCGCACCGGCCCGCGGCCCCGCGCCGCGTCAGCTCGCGGGCGGCGTCCATGCGCGGGGCCCGGCCGACCCGCGCTCGATGTCGTAGAACCCGTCCGCCGCGACGTCCGCCCACGGACCCCATGTGCCGTCCGGCCACTGTACGCGGACCTGCGCCTTCGTCGACGGCCCCAGGCCGAAGTGGAGCCACCCGAGCGCGCCGCTCGCATGGCCGCCGCCCACGGTCACCTCGCGCCGGAGCGTCGTCTCGCCGATCTTCACCTCGACCCACGCGCCGATCGCGTCGGGGTTCGGGGCGGGCTGCGAGAGCCGCAGCTCCAGCCAGTGGCCCATCGCCTTCGGCGTCGACGGCGTCGCCCGGACCCCACGTTGCGCCAGGCCTTGACCGGGGCGCCGTAGAAGACCTCCACGAGATCGGGGAGGCCGTCGAGGTTGAAGTCCGCGACCGACGCCCCGCGCCCGCGGGCGAAGTCCACGATCCCCGCCTCCTCTGCCGCCTGGACCCAGGACCCGGTCGGCTGGCCGAGGAAGAGGTCGCTCGGGTCCTTCGTCGCGAAGCCCGGCTCGGCCGAGACGTTCCCCTTGGTCAGGAGGAGGTCCGTGAAGCCGTCGTCGTTCACGTCGACGAGCGCGGGATGCCACGCGGTCGACGGCAGCGTCTCGCCGCCGGACGACGGCTGGGCAGCCGTCAGCGCCGAGCCTGTTCGCGATGTCCCGGTAGGACGGCTGCGCGGGCCCGGCCTTGAGGGCCTGCACCTTGTTGTCGCCCTGGCTCGTGATGACGTAGTCCGGGTAGCCGCTGCCGGAGACGTCGGCCTCGCCGATCCCCATCCCCGAGACCTGGAGCGGGATCCATCCCTCGTCCGTGGTGTAGGCGTGCGGCGCCTCGCCCGGCGCGATCCGCCAGAGCTGGTCCGTGCCGTCGCGGTAGTAGTTGCGGTCGTTCGTCACGCGGAGGTCGCGCCGGCCGGAGCCGTCCCAGTCGCTGAACAGCATGGACAGCGGGCAGTAGCCGGGCGCGAGCTCCGTCGCGGCCCCGTACCCGGCCCCCGACGCGGCCGGCCGCACGAGGAGGCTGGTGTCGCAGTCGAGCGTCTGGTCACCCTGCGCGTCGAGCTTCAGGTACCGGCCGAGCGCGAGCGTCGGGAACGCGTTCGCGCCCTCCCACGTCGCCGAGAAGGCGGTCGTGTCGGCGTTCGTCCCGCCGTCGAACCCCCAGGCCTCGTTCGCGCGCTCGAAGCGGCAGCCGCCGAGGCCGCGGAGCAGGACGGTCTCGCCCGCGCGCAGGACGGCGAGGTCGGCGTGGCCGTCGCCGTCCACGTCGAGCGGGTACGCGCCGAGGACGCCCGTCATGTCCGTGGACGCGTCGGCGATCCGCGCGAACCGGAGCGCACCGCCGGTCGGGCTCGTGTTCCGGTAGAGCGCCGCGGGGCCCGCGCCGCCGGCGACATACAGGTCCGGCCGTCCGTCCTCGTCGCAGTCGAGGGTCGCGAGGCCGCCGCCGGTCGCGTACACGATGGGGCCGTCGTAGGACGTGTCGATCCCGGCCGTCGCCGTCTCGTCGACGAACCGCGGTGCCCCGAGCGCCGTCGTCGGGCGTGACCCCGCCGCCGGTGAGCAGCAGCGTCCCGGCCACGACGGCGGTCACCGCGACCGCGGCGACGCCGACGACCGCTGCCGCGACGACGGTCCGCCGGCGCGTCACGTGTGCGTCGGCTCCGGCGCCCCCCGCGCCCGGCAGGCCGCGACGCCACTGCCGGGCGCGGGCCGGACCCGGCCGCCGGCCCCACCCGCGTTCACGAGCCCACCTTCCCGGCGAAGTACTTCGTGGCCAGGTCCCAGGCCTCCTTGCCGCAATCCGACCCGATCCTCCTGCCGGTGAAGTCGTCCGCTTGGATGTGGATCCCGCCCCACAGCCGCGACTGGCCCGCCTGGTCCGCCGCGTCGTAGTAGGTCGCCCAGCGGAGCTCGATCGGCGTCGTCGGCCCCTGCTCGAACTTGAGCCATCCGGGCTCGATCGTGTAGCCGCTCATCCCGCCGGGGAAGTACTCGCTGCCCGTCATGGCGGTGAGGACCTCGGCAGCCGCCCGGCTGAACGTGCTGTGCCCCGAGGCATACGCGGGGAAGGCGGGGGTGACGAACGTGGACGCCTGGTACGGGATCCAGCCGGTCGCGAGCTGCCACGTGACGCCGCCGACCTGCGTCTTCGGGTCCTTCGGCTGGCCGGCCCACGCCCGGATGGCGATCTCGCCTTCGTGGCCCTTCAGGTCGGCCATCTCGCCGCCCGGCGCGGTCTTCTCCATCGTCACCACCTCGATGAGCCCGGGCTCGAGCGGCAGGCCCTCCTTCGCGTACGACGGGAGGTTCGGGTCGCTCGACTGGCCGAGCCCGCCCATGTACCGGACGAGGGAGATCGGCCGGATCGTGTCGTAGTAGCCCTTCAGGCCCCACGCGGCGATCGCGGCATCGTGGACCGCTCCGTTCAGCGCGAAGTACATCTTCGTGTCCCATTCGAGGCGGTCGACGACCGGGCCCGGTCCCGCCGATCTTCAGGTTCGGCGCCATCTGGTCCGACGCGAGGTTCGCGAGGACGTTCCAGTGGCCGGGGGGCGTCTCGGACTTCGGCCCGTCCGCCCAGAACTCGGCCATCACGCGCCCGAAGTCTCCGAGCTTCACGACGTCCGGCGCATACGGCTGGCCGGTCGCGGGGTTGACGGCGTGTCCCTTCCCGTCGTTCGTGCCGAGGTCGTTGTTCCCCAGGGCGCCCGGGGAGATGTCGATCGTGGCGGTGGACGCCGGGTCCAGCTCGCTGCTGTCCCGGATGAGCTGGACGATCTCCGTCTTGAGCTCCTGGTCGGTCGCGGGGTCGCCGAGGCGTGGCCCGTAGCCCGGGTCGATCGGCGTCCCGTTCGCGCCGCCGGGCGGCATGGCGAACGACGTCACGTGACCCCAGTGCACCCCCACAGCCTGCTGGACGCCGTTGGTCACCGGGATCCCGTTCTGGCTGATCATGTGGGGGATCTGGAGGGGCTGCCAGCGGGTCGGGTCCACCATCGGCGGGATCCCGGTGGAGGCGACGACCAGCGGCGGGTTGACCGGCGTGTAGTCCGGCGGGGCGTACCCGCCGGCCTCGTTCGAGCCGTCGTTCTTGCCTGCGGCGATGATCGCGGCGGCGATCCGGTTCCCGACCGCGGCGGGCGAGTCGCCCTCCGTCGTGGTGTTCGTGATCGGGTAGCAGAGGGCGTCCATCACGTCGTCGAACTCGGAGAGCGAGTCGTTCCCGCCGACCGCCTTCAGGTACCGCTCGGTCAGGACCCGGTAGGCCGCGTAGCTCATCGCCTCCTCGCGGGCCGCCTTGACGTCCGATGCGCTGTGCTTCTCCTTCACGAAGTAGCCCTCGGCTGTCGGGTCGTACGCGGCCCACGCGTCGTACATCGCGGCCGAGGTGTGGAAGAGGTTGCGGGCGTGGACGGGCGGGTTCGGCAGCGCGCGGCGGATCGCGTCGAGGGTCGCTTCATCCCAGCGCCGTGCCACGGACCAGTCGGGGTTCTGCGCGATGGTCGGGCACGCGGGCTTCGGCGGCGGCTGCAGGGCGACGAAGGCGAGGACGCCGACGATCCCGGCGATGACGACGAGGCCGGCGACGACCGCGGCGATGAGCCCGCGGCGGCGCCGACGCGGGGGCGGCGACTTGGTGCCGGCATCCGGCGTGGCCGCAGCGCCCGGAGCGCCCTCGGCATCCGGCGTGGCCCCTGTGGCAGGCACGGCCTCGCCAGCCGGAGCCGCCTCGGCGAACGCGTCGTCGGCCGACGCCTTCGTCGGCGGTGCATGGACGGCGTCCGTGCCGGTCCCGGCCTGCGTGGATGCCGTCGGATCCTTGCGCGTCCCGTCGGGGCTGCGCGTGCCCCCCTGCCCGTCAGTCATCGGTCCGGATCCTCTCCCGGCGCTCCCGCGCCTGCGGCATCTGCCCGGGCAGCCTCGTCGAGGGCCGCCAGCGTCCCGATGCTACCCCGACTGAACGCAAGGCCCACGCGGGGCTCCCTTCCGTCGAGGATGGCCCCGGTCAGGTCCTCCACCTCGCGCGCGTACTGGTCGACCGTCTCCACCTCGATCCGCTCCTCGACCCCGCCGCGTCGCAGGACGAGGGAGGGCGGGGGACCGTCCGGCGTCGTGAGGAACGGCGCGTCGAGGAGGAGGGTCGCCTCTCGACCCACGACCTCGAGCCGTTGCCGGTCTGGGGCCGCGAACCCGCAGTCGAACGCGGCGATCATCCCGTCCGGGAAGCGCAGGAGGCCGGCGAACGTCCTGTCGAATGCCGAGGCGTGTCCACCCGGGCCGAAGCGCGCGACCGCCGCCACGGTGGCCGGCTCCGCACCCGCCACGCGGTGCGCGAACGTCACCGGGTAGCACCCCACGTCCCAGAGCGAGCCGCCACCGAGGGCACGGTCGAGCCTGGGGTCGCCGGGGTGTGCCAGCGGGAACGAGAACGACCCGCTCACGACCTCGACCGGCCCGAGGGCACCGCTCTGCGCGAGCTCGACCGCGCGGAGGATCTGCGGGTGGTGGAGATACATGAACGCCTCGACGGCGATCCTGCTGCTCGCGCGAGCCGCGTCCGCGATCGCATCGACCTCCGCGACCGAGAGGGCGAGCGGCTTCTCGCACAGGACGTGCTTCCCGGCCCGGAGCGCACGGATCGTCCACTCGGCGTGCAGCGCGTTGGGGAGCGCGACGTAGACGACGTCCACGGACGGGTCGTCGAGGAGCGCCTCGTAGGACCCGTGCGCGGTCGGGATGCCCTGCGCGTCCGCGAAGGCACGTGCCCGCACGGGGTCGCGGCTCGCGACCGCGACGAGTCGCCCGCGGTCCGTCGCGGCGACGCCGCGCACGATCCGCGGAGCGATCCGCCCCGGGCCCAGGATCCCCCAGCCGAGCGCGGTCACGGGGTCAGCCATCGGAACATCGCCCGCGCCTCCTCTGCGCGTGCCCGGACGTCGCCCCAGGCCCCGCCGGGTCCGCGGGGCTCCGGGCGGCCGACGGATCCGTCCGGCGGCCCGGTCCGACGCGGGATGCACTTGACATCGCCTCCCGCCGTGTACGAGCCTATCAGAAGGTTTGAAAGAGAGGAACACAAAACAAACCCTGGGGGCGACGCGACCGGTGCCGACACGAGCCGTGGACCTGGGCCAGCGCAGCGAGACGGTGCGCCGCGCGAACCTCAGCGCGGTCCTGCGTGCCCTCCACCTCGCCGGGCCCCTCTCCCGCTCGGACCTCGTGGCCCACACCGGCCTCACCCGCAGCGCGATCCGCAGCCTGGTCGGCGAGCTGGCCCTTGCCGGGCTCGTCGCCGAGGAGCAGCCCGCGCCGACGGGCACGCCCGGACGCCCGTCCCCCCTCGTCCGCGCCGTCCGCGACGGCGCGACCGTCCTCGCCCTCGCCGTGACCGTGGACCGCGTCGCGGCAGCCCTCGTGGGCCTAGGCGGGTCCGTCATCGCCATGCGCGAGGCCGACCGCCGGCGCGAGGCCGGCACCGTGGAGGCGACCGTCGCGGCCCTCGTGGACCTGGTCGCGCCGCTCCGCGAGGAGGCCGGCGGGACCGACCGGCTCGTGGGAGTGGGCGTGGCCGTCGCGGGCCTGGTCCGGCGCGCGGACGGGCTCGTCCGGATGGCCCCGAACCTCGGCTGGACGGACGTGCCGCTCGGCGCGGTCCTGGGCCGTGCGCTCGGGACCGATGCGCCGGTCCACGTCGCGAACGAGGCCGACCTCGGCGCCCTGGCCGAGCTCCGCCGCGGGGCCGCGACCGGCGTGGACGACCTCGTTTTCGTCTTCGGCGAGGTCGGCGTCGGCGGCGGCGTCATCGTCGGCGGCCGGCCGCTCACCGGCGCCGCCGGCTACGGCGGCGAGGTGGGACACATGCCGGTCAGGGCGGACGGGCGTCCGTGCCGCTGTGGCTCGACCGGCTGCTGGGAGACGGAGGTCGGCGAGGAGGCCCTCCTCGCGCTCGCGGGCTATCCGCCGGACGGCGGCCGGGCGGCCGTCGAGGCGCTCATCGCCGCCGCCGGCGCGGGGGGCCCACGCGCACTGGCCGCGCTCGAGGAGGTGGGCCGGTGGCTGGGCGTGGGGATCGCCGGCCTCGTGAACCTCTTCGACCCGGACCTCGTCGTCGTGGGCGGCCTCTTCGCCCGCTTCCATCCGCACATCGAGCGGTCGATGGAGGAGCTGCTGGAGCGCCGCGCCCTTCCCGCGCCCCGCGCCCTCGTCCGGGTCGTCCCGTCCCTGCTGGGCGTGGATGCGCCGCTCATCGGGGCGGCAGAGCTCGCCTTCGAGCCGCTCCTGGACGATCCCTCCATGTGGATCGGCCGTTCCCGTGAAGCCTCCCAGCTGGCGTCCGCATGAGCGCGACGCCTCGGCATCCGACTCCCGGCCGCGCGTCGGCATCCGTCGCCGGAGGGGTACTTCTGGAGGGGGTGGTAGCCTAGGGGCGTATCCTATCGGACCCGTGTGCGTGGATCGAGCGATCCCACGCGGGCATTCCGTGGATCGAGGAGGAGAGAACCAGTGGTGAATCGCAGACTGTTGGCGATCGTGGCGACCGCCGCCGTCGTCGTGGCGGCATGCTCGAGCTCGGCGACGCCGGCTCCGAGCGCATCGACCGCTCCGGCCACCGCCGCCCCGGCTACCGCCGCTCCGGCGACCGTGGCCCCGGCGACCGTTGCGCCGTCCGAGTCCGCTGCGGCGCAGGCCTGCACCGTCGGCGTCTCCTGGAACAACTACCAGGAGGAGCGCTGGGCCAAGTGGGATGAGCCCGCCATCAAGGCCGCTCTCGAGGCCGGTGGCGCCAAGTACATCTCGAACGACGCCAAGTCGTCCGCCGAGACCCAGGCCAGCAACGTCGAGAACCTGATCTCGCAGGGCGCGAACGTCGTTATCGTCCTCGCGCAGGACGGCACCGCGATCAAGCCGGCCGTCGCCAGCGCGATCAGCAACGGCGTCCCGGTCATCGCGTATGACCGCCTCATCGAGGACCCGACGGCGCTCTACATCACGTTCGACAACAAGCTCGTCGGCAAGCTCGAGGCCGAGGCCCTCCTGAAGGTCAAGGACTCCGGCAACTACGTCGTCATCAAGGGCAACAAGGCCGACGCCAACGCGGACTTCCTCCGCGCCGGCATGGTCGAGGCAGGCGTGCCCGAGGCAGGCCAGAGCAGCGACAAGCTCAAGAACGTCGGCGAGACCTACACCGACAACTGGGATCCGGCCAACGCCCAGAAGGAGATGGAGCAGTTCCTGACCGCGAATAACAACGCCATCGACATCGCCTTCGTCGAGAACGACGGCATGGCCGGCGGCGTCATCGCGGCTCTTGCTGCCCAGGGCCTCGCGGGCAAGGTCCCGGTCTCCGGCCAGGACGGCGACGGCGCCGCCCTCAACCGGGTCGCCCTCGGCACCCAGACCGTCGACGTCTGGAAGGACGCCCGGCTTCTCGGCAAGGCTGCCGGCGAGGCCGCGCTCGCTCTCTGCGCCGACAAGAACATCAAGAACGTCAAGGTCAGCGACGCCGCCACGGTCCAGTTCATGAGCCCCGGCGGCAACGACATGACCTCCATCTTCCTCACCCCGCAGGCGATCACCAAGGACAACCTCAACATCGTCCTTGACGCCGGCTGGATCACCAAGGACGCCCTCTGCAAGGACGTCCCCGCCGGCTCCGTCGCAGGCTGCTGACGGACCTGACGTGAAATCAGCGCCCTGCGCCGCGTAACGTACGCGGCGCAGGGCGCTTTCCTTTTCCGCCCGTCCGGTTCGAGAGGCTCCGCGATGACCGAGACGACCATCCCGTCCCAGGGCACGACGGGGGAGACCCCGCCCCCGAGATCACTGCGGTCGACACTCTTCGCGCTGGAGCTGGACACCCGGCTCCTCGGGATGATCGCCGCGCTCGCGGTCATCTGGGTCTTCTTCCACATCGTCTCGGGCGGGAACTTCCTGACCCCGCGGAACCTGTGGAACCTGTCGGTCCAGAGCGCCTCGATCGCGATCATGGCCACAGGCATGGTCCTGATCATCGTCTCGCGCAACATCGACCTGTCCGTCGGGTCGATGCTCGGCCTCATCGGCTACATCATGGCGATGGTCCAGGTCATCTGGCTCCCGACGGTCTTCGGGGTCAGCTATCACGAGCCGTGGATCTGGATCGTCGCGCTCGGCATCGGGATCGCCATCGGCGCGGGCATGGGTGCGATCTCCGGGACGATCGTCGCCTACCTAGGCGTCCCGTCCTTCATCGTCACCCTCGGCGGGCTGCTCGTCTGGCGCGGCCTGATCTTCCGCTTCCAGCAAGGCCAGACGCTCGCCCCCCTCAACGACATCTTCCAGCTCTTCGGCGGCGGTCCCAAGGGGTCGCTCGGGTTCCTGCCCAGCTGGATCCTGGGCGCCCTGGTCTGTGTGGGGATCGTCTTCACGCTGTGGGCGGGCAGGCGGCGCAAGCGGCGGTACGGGTTCCCGGCACGGCCGCTCTGGGCGGAAGTGGTCGTGGGCGTCATCGCGTGC
Source organism: uncultured Chloroflexia bacterium (assembly GCA_963844945.1). Classification (GTDB taxonomy): domain Bacteria; phylum Chloroflexota; class Limnocylindria; order Limnocylindrales; family CSP1-4; genus CAIYQJ01. The sequence continues at coordinate 182,257 of CAWJQZ010000046.1, read as the reverse complement.
GGCGTCGTCGTCGGCGCCGTGTGGATCGCGAACGCCTACGTGTGGCCCGAGGCTCTCGCGCAGCAGTGGTCGCAGGAGACCGGCAACCCGATCCCGGTCGGCGGGATCCCGACCGGCATCGCGATCCCGGTCGTCATCATGCTCGCGGTCGGGCTCGTGATGACGTACATCGCGACCCGGCGGCGGTTCGGCCGGTACGTCTACGCGATCGGCGGCAACCCGGACGCCGCGGAGCTCGGCGGCATCAACGTCCGCTCGACGATCATGAAGACCTTCGTCCTCATGGGCGTCCTCGCGGCGATCAGCGCGGCCGTCCAGACGGCCCGCCTCAACTCCGCCGTCACGAACCTCGGCGTTCAGAACGAGCTCGACGTCATCGCGGCTGCCGTCATCGGCGGCACCTCGTTCGCCGGCGGCATCGGGACGATCCCCGGGGCGATCCTCGGCGCGGTCGTCATGCAGTCGCTGCGCTCCGGCATGCTCCTGCTGAACGTCGACTCCCCCACGCAGGACGTCGTCGTCGGCATCGTGCTCGTCGCGGCCGTGGGCTTCGACTCCTATCTCCGGCGGCGGGCCGGCTGAGCGCGGGAGGCAGACAGATGTCGATGAACGACGGACCCACCGAGCTCGACCTCCCCGGCGGCTCGCCCATCCTTCCTCCGCCTGACACGACCCAGGAGCCCATCGAGCGCCGGTCCGCCGCGCCGGCGCCGCGACCCGCGGGCTCGAGCGCGCCGCTCGTCGAGATGCGCGACATCTACGTCGCGTTCGGCGGCGTCCATGCCGTGGAGGGCGTGACGGTCGACCTGTACCCCGGCGAGGTCGTGGGCCTCGTCGGCGGCAACGGCGCCGGCAAGTCCACCCTCATCCGGACCCTGTCCGGTGCACACCCGGCGGACGCGGGCCAGATCCTCATCAACGGGGAGCCGGTCTCGATCCGGAACCCGCGTGACGCCAAGACCTACGGGATCGAGACGATCTACCAGACGCTCGCGCTCGCGGACAACATCGACGCGGCGGGCAACGTCTTCCTCGGGCGCGAGCTGCGCTCGCGCATGGGGTCGCTCGACGACGCGGCGATGGAGTCCGCGACCCGCGGGGTGATGGGGCGGCTGAACCCGCGGTTCAAGAACTTCAAGACCCCGGTGAAGTCGCTCTCCGGCGGCCAGCGGCAGTCGATCGCGATCGCACGGGCCGTCCACTTCAACGCACGGATCCTCATCATGGACGAGCCCACGGCGGCGCTCGGCCCGGCCGAGACGGCGCAGGTGCGCGACCTCGTCATCCAGCTCAAGGCCGAGGGCATCGGGATCTTCCTCATCAGCCACGACATCCACGACGTGTACGACCTGTCCGACCGGATCAGCGTCATGCTGCAGGGGAAGCTCGTGGGGACCGTCCACAAGGATCGCGTCACCAAGGACGAGATCCTCGCGATGATCATCATGGGCAAGCAGCCCGGCGACGTGACCAAGACGGAGCTCGAAGCGCTCCACGACTGAGGGAGGCGGCCGGCGGCCGCCCGGACCACGCGACATCACGAGGGGACGCCCGGCGGGCGTCCCCTCGGTGCGTCCGCGGGTCAGAGCCGGCGGAACGTGGGGGCGAGCGCCGGGTAGAGGTCGCGGTAGAGCGCGTGGATCTCGGCGTAGTGCGCGGCGTCCGGTCCCGGCGTTGCCGCCGGCGTCGTCCGCACGGTCGCGTCGGCCGCAGCGGTCACGGTCGGATACCAGCCGGCACCGACCGCTGCGAGGAGCGCCGCGCCGAACGCGGCGCCCTCGGGCGTGTCGACGGTCGCGATGTCGGCGCCGAGCACGTCCGCGAGGATCGACCGCCAGACCGGGCTCGCCGTGCCGCCGCCGGAGGCTCGGATCGTCGTCGGCGACGGCATCCCCGCGTCCACCATCAGGTCCAGGCCGTCGCGCAGCCCGAACGCCACGCCCTCGAGCACGGCGCGGGTCATGTGGCGCCGCTCGTGGATGAGCGTGAGCCCGACGAAGGCCCCACGCGCCAGCGGGTCCGGGTACGGGCTCCGCTCGCCCGAGAGGTAGGGGAGGAAGAGCAGGCCGTCGCTTCCTGCCTGGACGGTCGCGGCCTCGTCGGCGAGCGGGCCGAAGCCCTCGCCCGGGGCGAGCGCGTCGCGGAACCACCGGAGGCTCCCCGCGGCCGAGAGCATGACGGACATCATGTGCCATCGTGCCGGGACCGCGTGGCAGAAGGCGTGGACGCGGCCGTGCGGCTCGAAGAGCGGCGCGTCGGTCGCGGCGAAGATCACGCCCGAGGTGCCGAGCGAGAGCGCGACGATCCCGGGATCCACCGCGCCGACGCCGACGGCGTTCGCGGCCTGGTCGCCTCCGCCGGCCACGACGGGCGTCCCGGCGCGGAGCCCGGTCGCTGCGGCGGCGGCCGCCGTGACCACCCCCGTCACCGACGGGCCCTCGTACGTCGGCGGCATCCACGCGCGGTCGATCCCCAGGGCGTCGAGGACGACCGGCGACCAGTCGCGCGCGGCGAGGTCGAAGAGGAGCGTCCCGGCCCCGTCCGCCTTGTCCATCGCGTGGTCGCCGGTCAGGCGGAGCCGCACGTAGTCCTTCGGCAGGAGGACGTGCGCCACGCGGCGCCACACGTCGGGCTCGTGGTCGCGGACCCAGACGAGCTTGGGCGCGGTGAAGCCGGTGATCGCGTCGTTCCCCGTGATGGCGACGAGGCGCTCCGGCCCGACCGCCGCGCGGATGGCGTCGCACTCGGCGCCCGTGCGCTGGTCGTTCCAGAGGATCGCGGGCCGCAGGACCGCGTCGGCGGCGTCGAGAAGGACCGCGCCGTGCATCTGGCCGGTGAGGCCGACGGCGGCGACCTCGCCGCCATCGATCCCCGCTGCGTCGAGTGCCGCGCGGATCGCGACGACCGCGCCCTCCCACCAGAGCGCCGGGTCCTGCTCGCTCCAGAGCGGCTGCGGCGTCGAGAGCGGGTACTCCGAGACGCCGGTCGCGCGCACCGCGCCGGACGGCTCGACGAGCAGCGCCTTCGTGGCCGTCGTGGAGACGTCGATCCCGAGGACAAGGCCGCCCACGGGTCAGGCCTCGCGGCCGGTCTCGTCGATCGCGCCCGCCTGGACGCGCCAGATGCTCCGGTTCACGACGTTCTCGAGATACTCCTGCCGGCCCGAGTGACGGACCGGTTCGACGGCACCCGCCTGGACGCGGTCCGCGAGGTCGGCGAGCGAGGCGCGGCCCTCGAGGATCTCCGCCCCGAGCGGGCCGTCCCAGCCGGCGTACCGCTGCGTCCTTCAGGGACGCGAGCGTCCCCGTCTCCACGAGGTCCGCGGCGACGAGCAGCGCCTGCGCGAGCGCGTCGATCCCGCCGATGTGCGCGTGGAACAGGTCCGTCCGGTCCGAGCTCTGCCGGCGGAGCTTGGCATCGAAGTTGAAGCCGCCGGTGCCGAGGCCGCCGCCGCGGAGGATCTCGTAGAGCGGAAGCGCGAGGTCCTCGACCGAGTTGGGGAACTGGTCGGTGTCCCACCCGTTCTGGGGGTCGCCGCGGTTCGCGTCGATGCTCCCGAGGATCCCGTTCGCGATGGCGTAGGCGACCTCGTGGTGGAAGCTGTGGCCGGCGAGCGTCGCGTGGTTCGCCTCGATGTTCAGCTTGTACTCGCCGTCGAGGCCGTTGCGGACGAGGAAGCCGTGGACGGTCGCGGAGTCGTAGTCGTACTGGTGCTTCGTGGGCTCCATCGGCTTCGGCTCGATGAGGAGCGCCCCCTCGAACCCGATCTTCGCCTTGTGCTCGGCGACGAGGTGGAGGAAGCGGGCGAGCTGCTGCCCCTCGCGCTTCAGGTCGGTGTTGAGGAGCGTGTCGTAGCCCTCGCGCCCGCCCCACAGGACGTAGTTGGTCCCGCCGAGGCGCTGCGTCACCTCGAGCATCATCCGGACCTGGGCCGCGGCGTACGCGAAGACCTCGGGGTCCGGGTTCGTCGCGGCGCCGGCCTGGTAGCGCGGGTGCGTGAAGAGGTTCGCGGTCCCCCAGAGGAGGGTGACACCGGTCCGCTCCTGGTAGCCGAGCGCGTCGTCCACCAGCGCGTCCAGGTTGGACCGGAACTCCGCGAAGCTGTCGCCCTCGGGCGCGACGTCGCGGTCGTGGAAGCAGTAGTAGGGGACGCCGAGCTTCTCGATGAACTCGAACGCGACCGCCATCTTCTGACGCGCCGCGTCCATCGGGTCGGCATCCGGGTCGAGCCACGGACGGTCGAGCGTCCCGATCCCGAACATGTCCCGCCCGTCCCAGGCGAAGGAATGCCAGAGGCAGACGCCGATCCGGAGGTGCTCCTCCATCCGCTTCCCGAGCACGATGCGGTCCGGGTCGTAGACCTTGTACGTCAGCGGGTCGGCCGACCCCAGCCCGCCGAAGGAGATCGGTCCCGGCACCTCGGCGAAGAAGTCGCCACCCACGGCTCTACCCTCCGATATCGAACGAAACGCGGGGCGGCATCGCCCCCCGCGCGGTCCTGCTGAGACTACCACGGAGGTTTGTGCAAGAGAAGCACAAATGCGCACTGGCGGCGCACCGACGGCGCACCGACGGCGCACGGGCGGCGCACGGGCGAGCGCACGGGGCGGCAGGGGGGCGGGCAGGGCGCGGGCGTCACTGTCGGGCACGGCCGACCGCAAGGGCGTGACTGGCAGGCACGGATCCGAGGGGCCTGAGGGCGCCGTGATGACCCCGGCACATCGCAGCTCCCGGCGAGGCGACGCTGGGGCGGTACGGATCGTCGTCCTGATGACCCCGGCGCACCGCGGCGACGCCGGCGGCCCGGTCTCGATGACCGGCAGTCACAGACCCACCCGGGACCCGGCATCGGGACGCCCGCGCCCCCGCTCGGACGCCTTCTCCGGCCGACCCCGGGCCCGCGTCGGGGCCTGTACGCTCCCGCCATGCCGCCGCCCGACGCTCCCGCGCCCGACGCGGCTTCGCAGCCCGCCTCGACGGATCGTGCCCGCGATGCCCTGGAGCGGCTCGTCCTCCGCGTCGACACCTGGATCCTCGACCACTGGCCGGAGTCGCCGCGGCGTCGCATCGTCGCGATCGTCGCGATCGTCGCGATCGTGGTCGGGACGCTCGCCGCGCTCCGCCCGCTCGGCGTGCTCGTCCACGACCTGGACCCGCTCGCGTACGTCGGCCTCGCGGTCGCCTGCTGGATCGGCGCCGGCGGTGCCCTCGTCCCGATCCCCGGGGTCCGCGAGGTCAGCTGGGTGATGGTCATCCACCAGGGTGCGGCGCTCGAGCCGCTCATCGTCCTGCCGGTCGCCGCCGCCGCGATGGCGCTCGGCCAGACCTCCTACTACACCGCGGCCCGCGTCGGCGCACACCACGAGCACGAAACCGTCAGGCCGGCCGAGGAGGACGCCGGGGAGAGCACCGGCACGTCGCGTGCGGACCGCTCCCTGCGGGCACGGCTCCGCGCTCTGCGGGGCCGGCTCGGGGCCTACCTGCCCGCCTGGATCGGCCGCGTGATGGACGACGCGAAGGGCGCGATCAAGCGGATGATGCACGTCCACCCCCGGCGCGCCATCTTCCTCGTCTCGATCTTCCCGACCCGCTCACGACGTTCGCTTCGGCGACCGCCGGTGCGCTCGGCGTGGGGTTCCGCGACTTCTTCTTCGCGTCGCTCGCCGGCTTCCTCGTCCTGACGCTCGCGCTGATCCTCGTCGGCAAGGGGATCCTCGCCGCCCTGGGGATCCAGACCGGCTGAGCGCGCTGAGAGCGACCGCCGGGACGGTCGACGTCCACGGCCGGCGCCGCCGGGTCGGCCCCGCACCCCGGTCGGCCGGCCTCGAGCCTTGGGGGCCGTCGGTCCGATGTACGATCGGCCGGCGCCCGGCCGCACCGGACCCGCACCGGGCCAGGGGTCCCACCGGGCCCTCCACGTCACCCGCCGCCACGGAGCCCCATGAGCATCCGATCCCGCCTCGACCAGCTCGACACCGTGACACTCCTCCGCCGGGGGATCCTCGTCCTCGCCGCGCTCGGGACCGTCGGTGCCGCCCTTGAGCTCCTCCTGCTGAAGCACTGGACCACGGCCGGGATGGTCTTCGGCTGGGTGGACATCGGCGCATGCCTCGTCGCCGTCGTCCTGGCGGCGGGCTCCTCCGGTCGGGCGATCGTCGCCGCCCGCTGGCTCGCCGTCCTCGGGCTCGTCCTGGCGGCCGTCGGGATCGGCCTTCACGTGCACGGGAACTGGGAGGCCGGCCCGGCGGACGGGACCCTGGGTGCCGTCTGGGCGACGCTCCCGCTCCTCGAGCGACTCTGGGACGCCGCGACGGGTGTGGTCGGCAAGGCGCCGCCCCTCGCACCCGGCGCCCTCGCCGAGGCGTCGCTCCTCGTCCTGCCCTCGCGACCGTCCGCCACCCGGCACTGGGGGCGCGCCGGGCCGTCTGATCGCCGTCGACCGTCCCGATCCAGCCCTCCGGAGGCATCCCGTGTCCCTCGCCGACTTCCCTCGCGAGCCGCTCCTCTTCGGCCCGTCGCCCGTCCAGCGCCTCGACCGCATGACGAAGCACCTCGGCGGCGCGACGATCTGGGCGAAGCGCGAGGACTGCAACTCCGGGCTCGCGTTCGGCGGGAACAAGGTGCGCAAGCTCGAGTACCTGCTCGCCGAGGCGATCGCGCAGGGCGCGGACACGCTCGTCTCCATCGGCGGCGTGCAGTCGAACCACACGCGCCAGGTCGCGGCGGTCGCCGCGCACGCCGGGATGAAGTGCGTCCTCGTGCAGGAGCACTGGGTGGAGTGGCCGGACGTCACCTACGACCGCGTCGGCAACATCCTCCTCTCGCGGATGATGGGCGCCGACGTCCGGCTCGATCCGGCGGGGTTCTCGATCGGCCTCCGCGACAGCTGGAAGGAGGCGCTCGCGAGCGTCGAGGCGGCCGGCGGGAAGCCGTATGCGATCCCGGCCGGCGCGTCCGACCACCCGCTCGGCGGCCACGGGTTCGCCGGCTGGGCGTTCGAGGTCGCGGAGCAGGAGCGCGAGCTCGGCGTCTTCTTCGACACGATCATCGTCTGCTCGGTGACCGGCTCCACGCAGGCCGGGATGGTCGCCGGCTTCGCCGTGCTGGAGGACGCCGGCGGGCGGAAGCGGCGCGTCGTCGGCATCGACGCCTCCGCGACGGTCCCCGAGACGCGCGACCAGATCGCCCGCATCGCGCGACGGACGGCGTCGATGATCGGCCTCGAGCGCGACCTCCGGGAGGACGAGATCATCCTCGACGACCGCTACCACGGCGGCGTCTACGGGATCCCGGACGCGCGGACGCTCGACGCGATGCGCCTGACGGCCCGCCTCGAGGGGATGATCACGGACCCGGTGTACGAGGGGAAGTCGATGGCCGGGCTCATCGACCTCGTCGAGCGGGGCGAGATCGACCGCGGCTCCAACGTCCTGTACGCGCACCTCGGCGGCCAGCCGGCGCTCAGCGCGTACGCGTCGCTCTTCAGCTGACGGCAGCCGCCGGCCGCGCCGGCGCGCGCCCCGGGCGCCATCCCGCCCCGGCACGCGGCCCCGGCGGCCGGATGCCACACTCGCCGCATGCATCTCGACGTCTCCCTGATCCCCGCGGCGCTCCCGCGCGACGACGGCTCCGTGCTCGTCGTGATCGACCAGATCCGCGCGAGCACCACGATCACGGTCCTGCTGGACCTCGGCGTGCGCGACCTGTACCTCGCCGGGAACGTCGCGATGGCGCGCCGCATCGCGCGCGAGCACGAGGCGCTCCTCGCGGGCGAGTGGCGCGCGCGCAAGCCGAAGGGCTTCGACTTCGACAACTCGCCCTCGGAGATGGTCCGCTCCGACCTCGCGGGTCGGCGGATCGTCCTGAGCACCACCAACGGGACCGCGGTCCTCCACCGTGTCCGATCGGCGCGCCACGTCCTCATCGGGTCGCTGCGCAACGCCCGGGCGTGCGCGCGCGCCGCCGCGGCGATCGCGATGCGCGAGGGGGTCGGCGTCCGGATCGTCTGCGCCGGACGCCACGGTCGGTTCGTGCTCGAGGACGCGTACGCCGCCGGGGCGATCCTCGCGGGGATCGTGGAGGAGACCGTGGCCCGGGGCATCGCGGTCGACATGACGGACGCGGCGGCGCTCAGCCTGCGGATCCGCGCCGAGCAGCCGGACACGGTCGCGGCGATGACCGACTGCGACGGCGGCCGGACCCTCCGCGAGATCGGGCAGACCGAGGACATCGCGTTCTGCGCCGAGACCGACGCGAGCGTGACCGTCCCCGCGCTCGTCGCCGGCCCGCCGATGCGGATCGAGCGCCTGGATGCCTGAGGCGTCGTCGTCCGCCGGCGGTGAGGCCGCGGAGGGATCCGAGCGCGACCTCGACCGCCCGGCCATCCCGAACTTCCGCGACATCGGCGGCCACCCGACGCGCGACGGCGGCCGCATCCGCACGGGGCACCTCTACCGGTCCGTGGAGCTGAGCAGGATCGGCGACGCGGGCGTGGCCGGCCTCGCAGCGCTCGGCGTCCGGGTCGTGTACGACCTCCGGACCGACGGCGAGCGCGAGATGGCCCCCGACCGGCTCCCGCCCGGGGCGGAGCTCGTCGTCGTGGACGTCCTCGCCGACGACGTCGGGTCGTCCCCGGCAGCGATCGGCCCGATCTTCGAGGACCCGGCCACCGCGGAGCGGGTGCTCGGCGGAGGCCGGAGCGGGCGCTTCTTCCTCGACCGCTACCCCGCGTTCGTCTCCGCGCCGGCGGCGCGGGCGGCGTACGGGCGCCTGTACAAGGGGCTCGCCACGCCCGAGGGGCGCCCGGCGATCGTCCACTGCACGACCGGCAAGGACCGCACGGGGTGGGCGGTCGCGGCCCTCCTCCTGCTCCTCGACGTCCCGGAGGAGCACGTGATGCGCGACTACCTCGCGAGCGGCCCGGCGCTCGCGCCGGTCGTCGAACCGCTCCTCGCCGAGTTCCGCTCCCGCGGCGGGGACCCGGCTCTCCTCGAGCCGTTCCTGTCGGTCAGGCCCGAGTACCTCGCGGCGGGCCTCGACGAGGTGGCCCGGGCGTACGGGTCGATGCCGGCGTACTTCGCGACCGGCCTGGGGATCGACGAGGCCGGCCAGGAGGCGCTCAGGGAGGCCCTCGTCGAGCACCCCTGAGGTCCCGGCGTCGGGGGCGGCGCGTCGCCGCCCCTCGTCCCGCAGGTCAGTCCACGCGCAGCGAGCGAGCGTCCTCCAGCCGGCGCCGGAGCGCGTTGAGGAAGCGCGCCGCCATCTCGCCGTCCACGAGCCGATGGTCGGCCGAGATCGTCAGCTTCATGATCCAGCGGACCAGGATCGTCTCCCCGATCGCCACGGGCGCCTGGATCGCGCTCGCGACGGCGAGGATCGCCGCCTCGCCCGGGTTGATGATCGCGCTGAACTCCTCGACGCCGAACATCCCCAGGTTGGAGACGGTGAACGTCCCGCCTGTCATGTCGTCGACCGTGAGCCTCCCGTCGCGCGCCGCCGCGCCGAGCGCGGCCGCGCGGTCGTGGATCTCGCCGACGGTCAGCCGGTCCGCGTCCCGGATCACCGGGACCACGAGCCCGGCGGGCACCGAGACCGCGACCCCGAGGTGGACCCGTCGGCGCGGGTAGACGCTCGCGCCGTCCGTCCGCGAGTTGACGTCGGGGAACTCGACGAGCGTCTGCGCGGTGGCGGCGAGGACGAAGTCGGTGACGGTGAGGCTCGTTCCCGCCGCCTTCAGCTCGGCGCGGTACGCCATGAGGCGCGTGACGTCGGCTGCGACGGTGACGGTGAAGTGGGGGGTGGTCTGCCAGCTCGCCGTGAGCCTCTCGGCGATGACGCGGCGCATCCGCGACATCGGCCGCGGCTCCTCCTCGCCCTCCACGGGCGGGAGGACGACGGGCGGGACCGGCCGCGCGGTCGTGGCGGGCACGGCGCTCGAGGCGATCGCCGCCCCGGGCTCGGCCCCTGCGGCCCCGGCGGCCGCTGCGGCTCCTGCCGCGGCGATGGCCGCGGCGACGTCGCGCTCGACGATCCGGCCATCGGGACCGGTGCCGGTGATCATCCGCGGGTCGATCCCGGCGGAGGCGGCGAGACGCGTCGCCCGCGGGCTGATGCGGAGCCGATCGCCGGCGGACACGGCCGCGGGGCCGGGAACGGCCGCGACCGCGGGCACGGCCACAGGCGAGGGCACGGCCGCCGGCCGGCACTGCGGGCACGGGCGCGGGTGCGGCGACGGCCGGCGTCGGGGTCACCGCCGCCGGCACCGCGACCGGCTCGGCCTCGGGGATCGCCTCCCCGGGCTCTCCGATCCAGCCGCACACGGAGTTCACGGGGACCGTCTCCCCGTCGGCGACGAGACGCTTCAGGAGGATGCCCTCGTCGAAGGACTCCACCTCCATCGACGACTTGTCCGTCTCGATCTCGAAGACGACGTCCCCCCGCTTGATGGGGTCGCCCTCCGCCTTGAGCCAGAGCGTGAGGACGCACTCCTCGGTCATCTGGCCGGGCTTGGGCATGCGGATCGCGTGAGCCATCGGGATGCTCCTCGGGTCGCCGGCCGTGCTCAGAGGATGTCCGTCACCGCGCGGACGATGTCGTCCGCGGTCGGGAGGAACGCCTTCTCGAGGGTCTCGGCCTGGGGCGAGATCGTGTTCTTCGCACCGATCCTGCCGACGGGGCCGTCGAGGTCGTCGAACGCCTCCGACTGGACGCGCGCGACGATCTCGTTCACGAAGCTCCCCATGAGGACGGCCTGCGCGGCGACGACGCACCGGCCCGTCTTCCGGACGGAGGCGAGGACCGTCTCCATGTCGAGCGGGACGAGGCTGCGGAGGTCCACGACCTCGGCCGAGACGCCGTGCCCGGCCGCGAGCGTCTCGGCGGCGATGAGCGCGTCGGCGACGGCCGGCCCCCACGCCACGATCGTCGCGTCGGTCCCCTCGCGCGCGATGCGCGCCTTCCCGATCGGGACGACGTGCTCGCCCTCCGGGACCTGGCCCTTCACGCCGTACAGGCCCTGGCTCTCGACGAAGACGACCGGGTTGTTCGTCCGGATCGCCGACGTGAGGAGCCCCTTGGCGTCCGCGGGGGTCGCCGGGTAGATGACGTACAGGCCCGGGAGGTGCGGGAAGAGGCTCTCGAGGGACTGGCTGTGCTGCCCGCCGTAGCCCTTGCCCGCCCCGACGGACGCGCGCACGACGAGCGGGACCTCGACCTGGCCGCCGCTCATGAAGTGCCACTTGCCGGCCTGGTTCGCGATCTGGTCGGACGCCATGAGGGCGAAGTCCATGTACATGAGCTCGACGACCGGGCGGAGCCCGACGATCGCGGCCCCCACGGCGGTCCCGCAGATGCACGCCTCCGAGATCGGCGTGTTGAAGACCCGGTCGCGCCCGAACGACTCGAGCAGCCCCTTCGTGAGCTTGAAGGCGCCGCCGTAGTCGGCGACGTCCTCGCCGTAGAAGATGACCCGCCCGTCGCGGAGCATCTCGCCGACCATCGCCTCGCGGAGCGCGTCCCGATAGGAGATCGCGCCATCCGCGTCGCGCTTCGCGACCGGCGGATCGGCGTGCAGGACGACCGGCGGCGCGTCGTCGGGGACCACGTCACCGACCGCGTCCGTGTACAGGTAGTCGAGGATGGACTCGGGGGCGGGGTCCGTCCCCTGCGACGCACGCACCGCCGCGCGGGCGTTGCGCTCGCGCGCGCGCCCCTCGATCGCGGCCACCCCGGCCTCGTCCGCGACGCCGGCCGCGACGATCTGGCCCTTCAGCCGCTCGATCGGGTCGATCGCGCGCCAGGACGCCTCCTCCTCGCGCGTCCGGTACTCGTTCCGCGGGTCGGACAGCGAGTGGCCGTAGTAGCGGTACGTGGAGGCCTCGATCAGCACGGGTCCCTGGCCCGACCGGCAGATCTCGGCGGCGCGCCGGACGGCATCGCGGACCGCGAGCACGTCCATGCCGTTCACGACCTCGGCGTGCATCCCGTCGTCCGCGAAGCCCCAGCCCCGGCTCGCGAGGTGACGGACGCCCATGACCTCCTCGTCGGTCCGGTGGGTCATGCCGTAGTGGTTGTTCTGGATGAGGAAGATGATCGGCAGCCCGTAGGCGTGGTCGCCGGCGAGGTGGTTCGTCCACTGGTCCTGCGCGGCCCAGTTGAGCGACTCCAGGACGACGCCGTTCGCGTACGCGCCGTCGCCCGCGAAGCAGCAGACGACGCGGTCGGACCGCTCGTAGCGACGCGCCATCGCGGCGCCCGTCGCGATCGGCACGCTCCCGCCGACGATCGCGTTCGCGCCGAGGTTGCCGGTGGAGAAGTCGCCGATGTGCATCCCGCCGCCGCGGCCGTGGCTGTAGCCCTCGTCCTTGCCGAACAGCTCGGCGATGATCCGGTAGACGTGCTCCTCGAGCGCCGCCTCGAGCAGCTCCTCGCGGGTGCCGCCGGCGGAGCCGGGGACGCGCGCCCGCAGCTCGTCGTCGCTCATGCGCCGGATCGCCGCGAACCCCTTCGCCACCGCGTCGCCGTGACCCCGGTGCGAGCTGGTGACGTTGTCGGTGGGACGGAGGGCGACGGACGCACCGACGGGCGTGCCCTCCTGGCCGATCGAGACGTGCGTCGGCCCGCGGTAGTCGTAGCCGGCGAGGGGGTCGTACCCGCTCGTCCGCAGGCGGACGATCATCTCCTCGAGCTCGCGGATCGCGAGCATGTCGTCGAAGAGCTCGAGCGCCTCCGACGCGGTCAGCGAGCCGGCCTCGATCTCGGACGCCACGTCGCCGGCGTAGGTGAACCCGCGGACGGACCCGAGGCGCTCCTCGAACTCGATCATCTGCGGCCGCGCGTCGCTGCGGTACGTGGGCGCCTGGGTCTCCGGGGTGGTCACTGCGGTCCCTCCGTGGGTCGGCGGCGCTCGTGCGCCGGGGGTCGTGGCCGGGTGGGTGCGGGGCGCGTCCGGCGGACGCCGGCGCGCGCGTCGTTCGTCATGCGGCACCGCCCTCGCCGAGGAGGAGGCGTGCCGTCTCGCGGGTCGTGACGAGGCGGTGGATGAGGCCGCTCCGCAGGGCCGCGCGGATGGCCGGCACCTTCGCGGTGCCGTCCGAGATCGCGAGGACGTCGGGGACCGCGCGGAGCTCCGCCGTGCGGATCGCGAGGCACCGCTCGGGGAGCCCTGCCGCGCGCACCTCGCGGCCGTCCGCGTCGAGGAGGATCGAGCAGACGTCCGCGACGGCGCCGGCGCGGTCGATCGCCTCCGCGTCCGCCTCCGAGACGGTGGATCGCAGGCTCGACCCGCCGGGCACCCACGCGCCGATCCCCACGATCGCCCGGGTCAGCTGCGGGAACGCCGCGAACGTCTGCGCCGCGTGCGGGTCGGCCCGCAGGCTCGCGGCGAACTCCGGCGTGTCCACCAGGAGCGGGACGTGCAGCGGGCGGACCGCCCCGGCGCCGCGCCCGGTCATCCGCCGGACGAGCTCGAGGGCGTTGAGGTCGAGGTCCATCGACGGGACGCTCCCCACGAGCTGCACCACCGTGCACGCGGGGAGCGACGGCAGCTGCTCGACCATCGCCTGCAGCGCGCGTCCCCACGAGATGCCGAGGACGTCGCTCGCCTCGACCGTCTCCGCGACGAGCCCGGCGGCGGCGGCGCCGAGCTGCGCCCGCGTGAACTCCGGGGGGCCGTCCACGGTCTCCACGACGACGGCGCTCCGGATGCCGAACGCGAGCGCGAGCTCGCGCGAGATCCCGAGGTCCACCCCGGGGACGGGGGCGATCTCGATCCGGACGATCCCCCTGCGACGCGCGCTGTCGAGCAGCCGCGCCACGCGGAACCGGGAGACGCCGAGCTCGGCCGCGATCTCGCTCTTCGTCGCACCGTCGAGGAAGTACCGGCGCGCCGCCATCACGGACAGGGCGAGGCTCGCGGGGGCGGCGGCGGGGGTCGGGCGCGTCGCTGCGCCGGCGTGATCGGTCACGGGGGCTCCGGTGCGGACGCCGGGCAGGCGTCGCGATGCGCCGACTCTATCAAGGTATCAGGTGAGCGGCAAGCGCTCAGATGAGCGCTCACTGCATGCCGGCCACCCCGGGCCGCACCCGGCCGGGCGTACAGTCGGCCCATGGACGAGACGGCGGCCATCGAGCGGGCACGGGCCCTCTTCCTGGATCCCGGGAACGTCCACGGGTGCGCGGAGACGGCGTACCTGGTCCTCTGCGAGGCGTACGGGGTGGGCGACCCGGCGACTCCGCGCCGGCCATGGCGCTCAACGGCGGCGTCGCCTACAGCGGCGGGCCATGCGGTGCGATCACCGGAGCGGCGCTCGCCCTGGGGCTCCTCGCGGCCGCGGCGGATCGACGACCACCGCGAGGCGAAGCGTGCCGCGCGCGAGCTGACCGCGGAGCTCATGGAGGAGGTCCGCCGTGAGCACGGCGCGACCGACTGCCGCGCCCTCATCGGCATCGACCTCCGCGCTCCGGGCGGGCACGAGGCGTTCATCCGGAGCGGCGTCTGGCAGGACCGATGCATGCGGCAGATCGAGACGGCGGTGCGGTACGCCGTGCCGCTCGCGAGAGACGACACGTGGGCGGCCGCCGTGGTGCGTGTCGGCGGAGCGTCCGGTAGCGAGAGCACCGCGCGGTAGACTGCGACTCGACCGGGCGGGGGTGCGCCGGCGGCGGGGGTGGCATGCAGAACGAGAGCACGGTCGGGCGGAGCGTCCTGGCGGACCAGGTCAAGGACCGCCTGCTCCAGGACATCCTCTCCGGCGTCTACCCGCCGGACTCCCGCATCGTGGAGACGCGCGTCGCACGCGACCTCGGGACCAGCCAGGCGCCCGTGCGCGAGGCCCTGCGCGGGCTCGAGGCGCTCGGCGTCGTGGAGATCACCCCGTTCCGTGGCGCGCGCGTCCGTCGCCCGACCGCCAGCGAGCTCCTCGAGGCGTACGTGGTACGGGCGGAGCTCGAGTCGCTCGGTGCCCGCCTCGCCGTCCCGCGCCTCACCGACGCGGAGCTCGACGAGCTCGTCGCCCTCGGCGAGGAGATGCAGGCGGCGGCACGCCTGGGTGACCGGCACGCGGTCGCGATCGCGGACGCGAGCTTCCACGGCCGGCTCGTCTCGATCGCTGGCAACAGCACGCTCGAGGAGGTCTGGCGATCCCTCGAGCCGTTCTCGCGGACGTACATCACGCTCATCGTCCCGGGCGCGGACGCCGCGTGGACCGCGGGCCTCCACACGCCGATCCTCGAGGCCCTCCGGGCGCGCGACCCGGAGCGCGTCGTCGACGCGCTCTGCTTCCACTTCCGCGAGGCCAGCCTCCGGCTCGAGCAGTCGTGGAAGGACGAGGCAGCGGACGCCGCCCCGGCCGGGCGGCGCGGAGGACGCGCCGGCACCTGAGCGCCGGGCCGGTGCCCGCCGTCGGATCGCGCCCGTCCCGCCCCGGATGCGAGGCCCCCGGAGCGCCCGGCCTCAGCCCGCGCGGAGGAGCGCCGTCACCTGCCGCGCGACGCCCGTCGACGAGAGCCCGTACAGCTCCAGCAGGTCGTCGTTCTTCCCGCTCTCCGTGAAGATGTCGTACAGGCCGATGCGCTGGACGCGGGTCGGCCGGAGCTCCGAGAGCGTCTCCGCCACTGCCCCGCCCAGCCCGCCGATCACCGAGTGCTCCTCGATCGTGATCACGCGGCCGGTCCGCTCGGCCGCCGCGACGATCGCGGCCGTGTCGAGCGGCTTGATCGTGGGGACGTGGACGACGTGCGCGTCGATCCCGTCCGCTGCGAGCAGGTCGGCGGCCTCGAGGACCCGCGAGGACTGCGCCCCCGTGCTGACGAGCGCGACGTCGCCACCTTCGCGGAGGGTCACCGCCGCGCCGAGCCGGAAGGCGTACCCGTCGTCGAAGACGCGCCCGGTGGCGTCCCGCATGAGCCGGATGTAGACGGGCCCGTCGTAGGTCGCCGACCACCGGAGGACCTCGCGCGCCTCGATGTCATCGCACGGCGAGACCACGATCATGTTGGGCATCGCCCGCATGATCGAGACGTCGTCGACGATCTGGTGGGTCTTGCCGGCCTGGCCCGTGAACAGCCCCGCGTACCCGCCGGTGATCTTGACGTTCGCCTTCGTCTGCGCGACGAGCACGCGGACCTGGTCGAGCGGGCGGACCACCGCGAAGGACACGAAGGTGCTGATGTACGGGACGTAGCCCATCGTCGCGATGCCGGCCGCGACGCCGAGCATGTTCTGCTCGGCGATCCCCATCTGCAGATAGCGGTCCGGGTGTGCCTTCTCGAAGATGTCGCCCCGCGTGGAGCTCCCGAGGTCCGCGTCGAGGATCACGATGCGCGGGTCGGTCTGCGCCATCTCCGTGAGGGTCTCGCCGAAGACCTCGCGCTGGGCCTTCCCCTTCGGCAGCGTCATCGTGCGTCCCCCGCGGCTTCCGGAACGTCCTCGCCGAGGTCGCGCATCGCCTGCGCGAAGTCGTCCGGCGTGATCGCCCGCGTGTGCCAGTAGTAGCGGTGCTCCATGTACGAGACGCCCTTGCCCTTCACCGTGTGCGCGATGACGGCGACCGGGCGCCCGTCGGAGCGGGCCGCCGCCTCGAACGTCCCGACGAGCGCCGGGATGTCGTGGCCGTCCACCTCGAGGACGCGCCAGCCGAACGCCTCCCACTTCGCGACGAGCTCGCCCTTGTGCTGGGGCGGGTGCGGTGTCCGCTCGGGGGCGGGGGAGGCGACCCAGCCGAACTGCTGGAGCTTGTTGTGGTCGACGATCGCCACGAGGTTGTCGAGCCCGAAGCGGGCACCGACCATCGCGGCCTCCCAGACCTCGCCCTCCTGGCACTCGCCGTCGCCGAGGATCACGTACGTGCGGAGGTCCTTGCCGGAGAGCCGGGCGCCGAGCGCCATCCCGACCCCCGCCGAGATCCCCATGCCGAGCGAGCCGGTGGAGATGTCCAGGCCGGGGAGTCGGAGCATGTCCGGGTGTCCCTGGAGGCGGGACCCGACGGAGTCGAAGGTGGCCATCTCCTCGAGGGGGAAGTAGCCGCGGAGGGCCATCGCCGCGTACAGCGCGACCGACGAGTGGCCCTTCGAGAGGATGATCCGGTCGCGGTCGGGCCACCCCGGCTCCTCGGGGCGGATCCGCAGCGTGTGGAAGTAGAGCACGGACAGCATGTCGGCCGCAGAGAGCGGCCCGCCGAGGTGGCCCGCCTTCGCGTGGTCGACCGTCCGGACGATCTCGACGCGGATCCGGCGCGCGGTCTCCTGCAGGCGCGCCAGCTCAGCCGGATCGAGCGCCGCCGGCGTTGCGATCTCGCTCACGCCGCATCACCGTCCTTCTTCTTCTCGTACGAGCCCGGGACGACCGGCGGCGAGAAGAAGCAGACGAGCTCCATCTCCTCCGGCCCGTCGTTCTCCGTGGCGTGGAAGACGCCCGGCGGCACCCAGACGAGCACGCCCTTCTCGATCTCGGCGACGCCCTCGGATGTGACGATGCGGCCCTTCCCGGACGCGCAGTAGATCGTCTCCTCCTGGACGTCGTGGACGTGCCCCGGCGGCCTGGAGCCGGCCGGGTAGACGGAGACCCCGAGCGAGACGCGCTCCGTGGGGATGTTCTCGGGCCCGATGTACGTGTGCCAATCCCGCCCGGGCAGCGGGACCACCGTCGCCTCATCCCGCGAGACGCGCTTGATCATCGGGTCACCTCGCTCGGCCGTCCCTTCACGCACCCCAGCCGTCGGGGATGGTGAGTAATCGATTATCGATGATATGGCCCCGCCCTCGCCGGGTCAACGGTCCGCCGGGCCGGCGCCGGCCGCGGCCAGCATCTCCCGCACCTCGCCCATGCGGGCGATCGTCTCGGCATCGTACGGCGCCGGGAGCCTGGCGATGATCGTGGTGAAGCCGGCGTCGACGTACGGCCGAAGCTGCTCCGCCGCCATCGCCGGCGTCCCGATGACCGGCGGCGCGCCGACGATCGCATCGACCCCGTTCTGCGCGCAGATCGCCGCATAGGCCCGCTCGGCCTCGGCCGGGTCGTCGCGCAGGACGATCGGGAAGCTCGTCGTCCGCTCGATCTCGTCCGGGTCCCTCCCGATCGCCGCGCAGTGCTCGCGCAGGGCGGCGTCACGCTCGATCATCAGCTCGAGCGTCCCCGAGGCGTTCCACGCGTCCGCGTGACGTGCGACCACCCTGAGCGTCCTGCGGGGGCCCAGGCCGCCGACGAGGATCGGCATCCGCCGCTGGACGGGGAGCGGGAAGACCGCCGCGTCCTCCAACCGGTACACCGGTCCCGTCATGGCTGAACCGCTCGCCGTCGAGGAGGCGCCGGACGATCCCGATCGCCTCGTCCATGCGGTCGATCCGCTCGCCGACGCTGTTCCCGAAGTCGATCCCGTACGCCGCGTGCTCGCGCTCGACGTAGGCGGCGCCGATGCCGAGGGTCGCGCGGCCGCCGCTGATGTGGTCCAGGGTCACCGCGAGCTTGGCCGTCTGCCCGGGGGTGCGGAAGGTGTTCGCCCCGACCATGAGCCCCACGCCGATCCGTCGGGTCCGCGCGGCGATCGCGGCCATCGCGAGCCAGCCTTCCAGCACGGGCTGCTCCCACGGCCCCACGATGGCCACGAGGTGGTCCCACGTCCAGACCGAGTCCCACCCGGCGGCCTCCGCCGCGATGGCGGCGTCCAGCAGGCCGGGCCAGTCGCCCGACTGCGACCACAGCTGGGCCCCGAACCGGATCGCTCGCATCGGTCCTCCCTCCGGGAACGCGACGGCCGCGCCGGTGACCCGGCGCGGCCGTCGATCCTCTCGCGCTCGACCGGGTCAGGCCCGCTTGTCCGGGTCGGGCAGGGTGATGTCGCGGATGGTCGCCTGGAGGTCGTGGTACGACTTGATGAACGTCCGCAGCGTGCGGGCGGAGGCGCCGAAGCTCTCGAACTCGGCCGGGGTCATCCCGTCGGGCTCGTACGCGCGGCGGAAGTCCGGGATCCGCTCGTACAGCTCGTCGATGTGCACCTGGTCCACGGGGACGTCCATCCGCGGGACCGGCACCACGCCGCTCTTGTTGAAGCGGACCTGCCAGGGGTAGGGGAGCGTCACGGCGCAGTCGCCGCCCACGATCTCCGTCCAGTGGAGGCGATGCCGGATCGCGGCCGCGAGCAGGCGCGACCGGTAGCCGCGCTCCTGGAAGATCCCGTACGCGCGCTTGAACGCGGCGATGCCGGCCCAGTTCGTGGCGTCCGGGTGGACGGCCAGGTCGTCGCGCTCGACGAGGACCTTCATCCAGTCGTCGAGCCGCCCGATCATGATCGTCACGATCGGCGACATGTGCGCGATGTCCTCGCCGGCGGCGACGCGGCGTGCGAGCCCGCGCTCCACGGCCTCGGCGGCGGCGAGCGCCTGCGGGACGGTGAAGCTCACCGTCGCGTTGATGCTGACGCCGCGTGCGGTGGCCTCCTCCATCGCCACGATCCCCGCGGCGGTGGCCGGGAACTTCACCTGCATGTTCGGCGCGAGCCCGGCGAAGCGGACCGCCTGCTCCGTCATCCGGACCGGGTCCACGTGGTTCGCGGGGTTCGTCTGGAGGGAGAGCCGGCCGCGCCGGCCCTCGTTCGCGACGAAGACGGGCTCGAGGACGGCGGCCCCTCGGACGGCCATCTCCTCGATGATCGCCCAGGTGAGCTCGACCTCGCTCCACGTCGGGTTCGCGGCCGCGATCTCCCGGACGCGCGGCGCCCAGTGGGCGCTCTCCTTCTTCATGACGTCGGCGACGATGCTCGGGTTCGAGGTCGCGCCGGTGGCGCCGCGCTCGACCGCGTAGGTGAGCTCGTCGACGGCGCACGAGTCGTTCCAGTACCCGGTCGGCGTCTCCAGCGTCATCCGCAGGAGGGGGCTGTCGACCGCCGTGATCGTCATCGGGGTTCTCTCCTTATCGGGTGGGCAGCTGGCCGGGCGGGACGATCACGCAGTCGGGCAGGCCGCGGAGGAAGGCCTCGGGGCCGCCGGGCGTGTAGATGGCGAGGATCCGGAGGGGCTCCCAGGTCGTGTTGATGGTGGAGTGGAAGATGCCCTCCGGGATGTACGCCATGTCGCCGGGCTTCATGTGGCGCGTCATGGGGTTCCCGTCCTCGTCCTCGATCATCTGGTCGCCCTCGCCAGAGATGAAGTAGAGGATCTCGTCGGATCCCGGGTGATTGTGCCGCGCGTGGCCCTTGCCCGGATCGAGGATCACGAGGCCGCCGGTCGAGCTGGTGGAGCCGGTCACCCGGACCTCGCTCTGCCACTTGATCGTTCCCCAGTCGAAGACCTGCGTCTCGACGTCGTCGGGGCTGATGAAGCGCGTCTTCGGATCCGTCATCGCGGCATCTCCTGGCCCGGTGAGGGGTGTGCGCCATCGCGGCGCGGGACGCTCGTGCAGTGCGTATCATCGATTATCGATGCGGACGGGGCAAGCGTGCCGTCCGGCCGGCCGGGGAGGGTCGGCAGCATCGAGATCGCCGCCGCATCGGGCCGCGAGGGAGCGTGTCCGACGGCCAAGGGGGGCTGTCCCCGGAGGGAGCCGGGGCGCGATCCGGGACCCCTGCATGGCACTTGACTGCCCGTGTAGCCGTTCCTATCGTGCGACAATCGATTATCGAGCGTCCTGTTCAGCGCCCTCCCCGTCACCGATCCGCGACTCCGACATGAGGTGGCCCGTTGCCGAAGGAGTTGACCGACTTCCTGACGGTCTGTCTGAATGGGGTCACGCTCGCCGCCCTCTACTTCATCGTGGCGAGCGGCTTCACCCTGATCTTCGGCCTGCTGCGCACCACGAACATGGCGCACGGCGCCATGTACGTCCTCGGCGCGTACGTGGGCGTGAGCGTGGTGACGGTCACCGGCAACTGGTGGCTGGGCATGGCCGCCGGCTTCGTCGCCGTGGCGGCCATCGGCGTCGTCATCCACCTGGGCCTGCTGTCGTGGATGGCGGGCCAGGACCTGCGCCAGGCGCTGGTGACGATCGGCATCGCGATCATCATCGTGGACCTGAGCCTCGCCCACTACGGCGGCGTCGCGTACCAGATCCCGCCCCCGCCGATCGCTGCGGGCTCGGTCTCGCTCCCCTTCGTGGTCGGCGGCACCTACTCCGCGTTCCGGCTGTTCATGATCGTCGTCGCCGCGGCGGTGTACTGCGTCCTGTGGCTCATCCTGAACCGCACGCGCGTCGGCATGTACATCCGTGCCGGGCATCGACGACCGCGACATGCTCTCCGCCCTCGGCGTGAACGTCGCGCGCGTCTTCCTCTTCGTCTTCGCCCTCGGCGCCGGCCTCGCCGGCCTCTCGGGCGTCGTCGGCGCGACGGCCCTCTCGATCACGCCCAGCGAGGACGGCTGGTTCCTGCTGACGTCGCTCGTCGTCGTCATCGTCGGCGGGATGGGGAGCCTCGGCGGGGCCGTGATCGGCGCGCTCATCATCGGGCTCGCCCAGCAGATCGGCCTCTTCTACGCGCCGACCTACTCGATCTTCATCACGTTCGTGATCATGGCCGCCGTCCTCGCGGTCCGCCCGCGCGGCCTCCTCGGGAGGCCGGCATGAGCGCCGCGACCGGCCGGGTGAGCTCGAAGACCGCCCGCCGCTGGGGGCTTCCCGCGGCCGCCGGCGTCGCCTTCTCGTCCTCTACCCGATCGTGCTGCCGCTCCTGTTCAACGCGAACCAGGCGCGGTACTGGACGCTCTCGATCGGCGCGAACGCGCTGATCCTCGGGATCGTCGCGCTGAGCCTCGTCTTCATGTCCGGCTACGGCGGGATGGTCTCCCTCGCGCAGGCCGTCGCTCGCCGGGCTTCGCGGCCTACGGGGTCGCGCTCATGAACCTGCTGCCGAGCACGAACGCCACCGGCGCGACGATCGGCCTCGGCCTCCCGTCGATCCCGTCCGCGATCATCGCCCTCATCGCTCGCGACGCTCGCGGGCGCGCTCGTGGGCGCGATCGCGTCGCGATCGAGCGGGATCTACTTCCTCATGCTCACGCTCGCGATCGCCGTCGGGTTCTTCTACGTCGTGCTGCAGAACTACGAGTTCTTCGGCGGCCACATCGGGTTCGCCGGGATCGTGGGACCCACCGGGCAGCCGCGCGCGAACCCGCTCGCCTTCTACTACATGTGCCTCGTCGTCGCGATCCTCGCGTACGCTGGGCCTGAGATACCTCGTACGGACGCAGCTGGGACTGACGTTCCAGGGCGTCCGCGACAACCCGCGGCGGATGCGCGCGCTCGGGTACCGCGTCACGCTCCACCGCGTCGCGATCTTCGCCATCGGCGGGTTCGTCGCCGGCCTCTCCGGCGTCCTCGGCGTCTGGTACCGCGGGAACATCTCGCCCGGCGTCGTGGACCTCGCCCGCACGATCGACGTGCTCATCATCGCGGTGATCGGCGGCCTCGGATACCCGATCGGCGCGTTCATCGGCGCGTTCATCTTCCTCGTCCTCGACGTCTTCGCGAGCAGCGTCGAGGTCTTCGGGTTCAGCTTCGATGAGCGGTTCAACACGCTCATCGGGCTCGCGTTCGTCGTCATCGTCCTCGTCGCGCCCAACGGGGTCGTCGGGCTCGTGGACCGCGGCTGGACGGGCGGCCGAACGTCGGTTCTCATCGAGCGGGACACCGGCCGCGGCCGAGGCCGCGGCGGAGCCCGCCGGGAACGCCACGGAAGCGGTGGCCCTGCCGCCGGTCGATCCGATCGTGCAGCAGGACCCCGACTCCGTGGCCGAGCTAGGCAGCTAGCAGGGAGGACTTGCTGGGGGACGCGTGTCTGGGAGGAGACGACCCGGGTCGCGCGCATCGTGCGGCCGACCGGTCACCAGGAGGAGGACTGATGACGTCCATCACGACGAAGAAGCTCGCGGTCCTCGTGGCCGCCACCGCGATCCTCGCGGCGGCGTGCAGCAGCGGGAACGCGACGACGGCGCCCGCGAGCCAGGCGCCGGCCGAGAGTCAGGCGGCGGCGACGCAGGCGCCGGCCGAGAGCGCGGCGCCGGCCGACGGCGCGTGCCGCCTCGCGACCCCTGCACGGCAAGACGATCACCCTCGGCGGCCTCGCCACGCTCGAGGGCCCGTTCGCGGTCCCGGGCCAGGAGGGCTTCCGCGGGATCGAGCAGGCGCTCAACACGCTACGCCAAGCAGCCCGGCAAGGACGGGCTGGTGGCTGGGCGACTGCGAGATCACGCTCACCAAGGAAGGCTCCGACGCCACGCCGGCCGTCGCGCTCGAGAAGGCCAAGAAGCTCATCGAGCAGGACAACGTCGACATCCTCATCGGCCCGCTCTCGGGTGACGAGGGTCTCGCGATCAAGGACTACGCCAAGACCGTCCCGGACAAGACGTTCGTCAACGGCTCGTCGGCCGCGCAGGACACGACCTTCCGCGACCCGGCCCCGAACTTCTTCCGGTTCTCGACCGACGGCGCCCAGTGGCATGGCCGGCCTCGGCAAGTACGCGTACAAGCGACAAGGGCTACAAGAACGTCGTCACCGTGGCCGAGGACTACTCGTTCCCGTACACGCAGGTCGGCGGCTTCATGTACGAGTTCTGCGGCGCCGGCGGCCACGTGGTCCAGAAGAACTGGGTCCCGCTCGGCACCAAGGACTACAGCTCGGTCGTCTCGAACATCCCGACCTCCGGCGTCGACGCGATCTACGTCGCCCTCGGCGGCGCGGACGCGATCAACTTCTTCACGCAGTACGCGCAGGCCGGCGGCAAGGCCAAGTTCATCGGCGGGTCGATCACGGTCGACCAGTCGGTCCTCTCGACCGAGGGTGCCTTCCAGGACCAGCTCGTCGGGACGATCACGGCCAGCCCGACCTCCGACACGGCGACCGAGCCGGCGTGGCTCGAGTACGTGAAGACCTACCACGCGCAGTTCCCGGACGGCCTCAACTACCCGGGCCTCTTCGCCCTCAGCTACTACAACGAGACGCTCGGCGTCCTCAAGGGCCTCGCGGCCGTCAACGGCGACCTCTCCGAAGACCAGAAGAACTTCATGGACGCGCTCTGCGAAGGTCGAGTTCGACGGCCCGACCGGGTCACATCGCGCTCGACCAGAACCGCCAGGCGATCGCGTCCGAACTACGTCTCCGAGATCCAGAAGGGCGCCGACGGCAAGCTCGCCGCCGTCGTCATCGAGCAAGGTCGACAACGTCCCGCAGACGCTCGGCCTCCCGGCCGACAGCCCGTACCTCGCCCAGCCGGTCAGCCGGGACTTCCCGAACTGCCCGTGACCGTAACGACGGCGGCCGAGGCGTCCGCCCCCGCCCTGCAGCTGCAGGGCGTGGGGCGGCGCTTCGGCGCCCTCCAGGCTCTCCGCGACGTGACCATGGAGGTCCCCGTCGGCGAACGGCGCGCGATCCTCGGCCCCAACGGGGCGGGGAAGACGACGCTGTTCAACGTCGTGGCGGGGGACTTCCCCCCGACGTCCGGGACGATCCGCCTGTACGGCCAGGAGGTCACCCAGCTCCAGCCGCACAGGCGGACCCGCCTGGGCCTCACCCGCACGTACCAGAACTCGCAGCTCTTCATGGGGCTGACGGTCGCCGACAGCCTCTACCTCGCGGGCCGCGGCGTCCGGACGCGGGCGCTTCAGCATGCTGCGGCCGCGCGCATCGGATCCCGCCCTGGTCCGCGGCCGGGAGATCGCGGACATCGTCCACCTCGGCGACGTGTACGACCGCCCGGTCGGCTCGCTCTCGCACGGGCAGCAGCGCCAGCTCGAGGTGGGGATGGCGCTCGCGGGGAACCCGAAGCTCCTCATGCTCGACGAGCCCGCCGCCGGCCTCTCGCGCGGCGAGCGGACGATGCTCACCGAGCTGCTCCACCGCCTCCCGCGCGACATCACGATCATCCTCGTGGAGCACGACATGGACGTCGCCCTCGCCGCCGCCGACCGGGTCACGGTCATGCAGGAGGGCGCCATCGTGGTCGAGGGGACGCCGGACGAGATCCAGGCGAACCCCACCGTCCAGGACATCTACCTGGGCCACTCCGTGGGCGCGCACCATGGCTGAGCCGCTCCTCACGATCACGGACCTCAACGTCCGCTACGGCCAGAGCCACGTCCTCCAGGGCGTGAACCTGGAGGTCGGCGGCGAGCCGCTCTCGCTCATCGGCCGCAACGGCATGGGCAAGACGACCCTCTGCAACGCGATCACCGGCCTCGTGCACTGCCACCGGGTCGGTCGTGCTCGCGGGCGAGGAGCTCGTGGGACGTCAGCCCCATCTGATCGCCCGTGCCGGCGTGGGCTACGTCCCGCAGGGCCGCCGCGTCTTCCCGTCGCTCTCGGTGGACGAGCACCTCCGGATGGTCGCCAAGCGTCGCACCGACGGCTGGACCATCAAGAAGGTCTACGAGCTCTTCCCGTCCCTCGCCGCGCGCAAGAAGAACGGCGCGATGCAGCTCTCGGGCGGCGAGCAGCAGATGCTCGCGATCGCCCGCGCGCTCCTTCTCAACCCGCACCTGCTCGTCATGGACGAGCCGTCGGAGGGCCTCGCGCCGATCGTCGTCGAGCACCTGATCGAGGTCCTCCGCGACGTCGCGAAGGAGGGCGTCGGGCTGCTGCTCGTCGAGCAGAACCTCGGCGTCGCGACGGCCGTCTCGGACCGCCTCGCGATCATGGTCACCGGCATCATCGCCGTCGAGACGACATCCGCGGAGCTGCTCGCCGACGAGGCGTCCCAGCGCCGCTTCCTCGGCGTCGCATCCACGTCACAGGAGGCCGTATCGGCCTCGGCATAGGCCGCAACGGCCCCGCACAGGAGGTTTCGCATGGCCAGCGTCGTGCTGCTCGGGACCCTGGACACGAAGGGTTCGGAGTACGCGTTCCTCCGAGATCGCGTCCGCGACGCCGGCTGCGACGTCATCCTCGTCGACGCGGGGGTGATGAGCGAGCGATCCCCGGGCGACATCACCGCGGACGAGGTGGCGCGCGCCGCCGGCGAGGACCGTGCGGCCCTCGCGGCCGCGGGCGATCGCGGCCCGGCGGTCGCCGCGATGACGCGCGGCGCGGTCGCCGTCGTCCGCCGCCTCTACGACGAGGGCAAGCTCCACGGGATCCTCGGGATGGGCGGCTCCGGCGGCTCCTCCCTCATCTCCGCGGCGATGCAGGCCCTCCCGGTCGGCGTCCCCAAGCTCCTCGTCTCGACCGTCGCCTCTGGCGACACGCGCCCGTACGTCGGCACCACCGACATCGCGATGATGTACTCGGTCGTCGACATCGCCGGGATCAACGGGATCTCCGAGAAGATCCTGACGAACGCCGCCGCGGGGATCGCCGGGATGGCGAAGGCGACGGAGGGCTTCGTCTCCCACGTCGAGAAGAAGCCGCTCATCGGCGCGACGATGTTCGGCGTCACCACGCCGTGCGTGACCACCGCGCGCGAGTGGCTCGAGGCGCAAGGGCTACGAGGTCCTCGTCTTCCACGCGACCGGCGCGGGCGGCCGCTCCATGGAAGCGCTCATGGAGGCCGGCTTCATCACGGGCGTCCTGGACAGCACCACGACCGAGCTCGCGGACGAGCTGGTCGGGGGCGTGCTGTCGGCCGGCCCGGACCGCCTCGAGATGGCGGGGAAGCTGGGGCTCCCGCAGGTCGTCTCGCTCGGCGCGCTCGACATGGTGAACTTCGGCCCGCTGGACACGGTCCCGCCGCAGTTCAAGGACCGCAACCTCTACGTGCACAACGCGACGGTGACGCTCATGCGCACGACGAAGGAGGAGTGCGCGGAGCTCGGCCGGATCATCGCCACCAAGCTCAACGCCGCGAAGGGACCGCTCACGGTCTTCGTCCCCCTCCGGGGCGTCTCGATGATCGACGTCGTGGACAAGCCGTTCTACGACGCCGAGGCGGACGCGGCGCTCATGGGCGAGCTGCGCGCCGGCCTGCGGCCGGACGTCGAGCTCGTCGAGATGGACACGGACATCAACGACCCTGCGTTCGCGACCGCGATGGCGGAGCGCCTCGACGCGCTCTACACCGCGTGGGCGGCGGGTCGGTAGGTCGGGTCACAGGAGGACCAGGGTGAACGGTCAGGAAGCTCTCGCGCGCCTGCGGAACACGATCGCCGGCGGCGGCGTGATCATCGGAGCCGGGGCCGGGACGGGCCTCTCGGCGAAGTGCGCGGAGGCCGGCGGGGCCGACCTCATCATCATCTACAACTCCGGGCGCTACCGGATGGCGGGCCGCGGCTCGCTCGCGGGCTGCATGCCGTACGGCGACGCGAACGCGATCGTCATGGAGATGGCCGGCGAGGTCCTCCCGGTCGTGAAGGAGACCCCGGTCCTCGCCGGCGTCTGCGGGACCGACCCGTTCCGCCTCATGCCCGTCTTCCTCGAGGAGGTCAAGCGCGTCGGGTTCTCCGGCGTCCAGAACTTCCCGACGGTCGGGCTCTGCGACGGCCAGTTCCGCCAGAACCTCGAAGAGACCGGGATGGGCTTCGGGCTCGAGATCGACATGATCCGCGACGCCCACAACGCCGGCCTCCTCTGCAGCCCGTACGTCTTCGATCCCGACCAGGCTGCCGCGATGGCGAAGGTCGGCGCTGACGTCGTCGTCGCCCACATGGGCCTCACGACCAAGGGCGCGATCGGCGCGACGACGGCCCTCACCCTCGACGACTCGGTCGAAGCGGATCCAGGCGATCCGCGACGCCGCCGTCGCCGTGAAGAAGGACGTCATCGTCCTCTGCCACGGCGGCCCGGTCGCCGAGCCCGACGACGCCGAGTACGTCCTCACGCGCACCGAGGGCGTGGACGGGTTCTTCGGCGCGTCGAGCATGGAGCGCCTGCCAACGGAGATCGCGATCACCGAGAACATGAAGCGCTTCAAGGTCATCGCCCACTAGCACCACCACCGTCTCGGCGGGCGGCGCGGCGCGCCGCCCGCCCACGCACCACAGGAGGCGCAACCGTGCCGCTGAAGGAAGAGGTCCTCGGGGCGTTCTTCGGGGACGCATCGTTCCCGATCGAGTGGGCATCCGAGAACGAGAAGCTCCTGTTCTGGGTCTTCGACGACCTCCACTGCCCCAAGCCGCTCTCCCCGATGTACGAGGACATCGGCGGGTGGTGGCTCTCGTGCGACCACATGTTCCGCCGCTTCGGCACCCCGTTCGCGACGGACTGGATCTACAAGAACATCAACGGCTACCTGTACACGACGGCGATCCCGGCCGAGGCCGGCCTGCACGTCGCGACGCAGGAGTACAACTACGAGACCCAGGCGATCGTCCCCGAGGACGACGCGTACGCCGGCGAAGATCGGCGCCTACCTCGGCGCGGTCCTCCCGGTCTACGGGAACAACTTCACCTACTGGTGGCGCACCCGGTTCGTGCCGGAGATGCAGCGCAACTTCGACTACATCGAGGCGATGCTCGACAAGAAGGACGAGCTGTCGCTCGCGGACGTGGCGGTCCTCCTCGAGGACGCCATCGACATGCACGACCGCCACTGGAAGATCCACTGGATGCTGAACTTCGCGCAGCTCAGCGCGACGCTCAACCTCCAGGCGGTCATGGAGAAGACCCACGGCAAGGTGGACAAGGTCCTCCTCGGCCGGCTCCAGAACTCCGCCAGCGACCGCAACTGGGACAAGATCCGCGCCCTCTGGGAGATGAAGGAGGAGGTCAAGGGCGACCCGGAGCTCCGGGCCGCCTTCGACAACCCGACCGCCGCCCAGATCGTCCCGGCGCTGCAGGCGACCGAGCGCGGGCGCCGCTTCATCGACGAGCGGGTCGTCCCGTACCAGAAGGAGTTCGGCTGGCACGCCGTCTGGAGCCACGAGTTCATCTATCCGAGCTTCCGCGAGGACATGAACCCGGTCATCCAGCTCGTCCGCGACCAGTACACCTCCGACTACGACTACCCGACCAAGGTCGCCGCCCTCAAGGCGGACATCGACGCCGCGGCGCAGGAGATCCTCGAGGGGCTCTCCGGCGAGGCGCTCGAGGAGATGCGCGCCGCCAACGAGATCAACCTCAAGATGGCGCCGCTCACCCCGGACCACCACTTCTACATCGACCAGGGCGCGAACGCGCACGTCCGCCTCGTCCTCATCGCCCTCGGCGAGAAGCTCGTCGAGATGGGCGTCCTCGACCGGCCGGACGACGTCATCTACTTCCGCTACAACGCGCTCCGCGAGTTCATCGGGGCGCCGGACGCCACGACCGGACGCGCGATCGTCGCGGCCGCGCGCGCCAAGCGCGCCGAGGCCGAGAACATCCGGCCGCAAGGACTGGGTCGGCACGGCCACGGCGACGCAGCTCGCGTTCCCGTACCTCAACCTCTGGGGCTTCCCGGACAAGTTCAACCGCCCGCGGGAGCTCAAGGACGGCAAGCTCGCCGGCATCGCCGGCTCGCCGGGCGTCGTCGAGGGCGTGGCGCGCGTCGTCACGTCCACGGACGAGTTCGACCTCGTCCGCCAGGGCGAGATCCTGGTGTGCGAGATGACGAACCCGGCCTGGCAGGTCCTCTACGGCAAGATCAGCGCCGTCGTGACGAACGCCGGCGACGTGGTCGCCCACCCGGCCGTGCTCGCCCGCGAGTACGAGATCCCGGCGGTCGTCGGCACCTCCGTCGGCACCTACGTGATCCACACCGGCCAGCGCATCCGCGTCGACGGCAACGCCGGCGTGGTCGAGATCCTCTAGGGGTCCCGAAAGAGGGGGCCCAGCCCATGCCTCGCGGCTCGGAGATCCCGCGCAGCGTCCTCGCCGACCAGGTGAAGGATCGCCTCCTGCAGGCGATCCTCGCCGGCCGGTACCCGCCCGGCTCCCGCATCGTGGAGACCCGGGTGGCGAAGGAGTACGGCGTCAGCCAGGCGCCCGTCCGGGAGGCGCTGCGCGGCCTCGAGGCGATCGGGGTCGTGGAGATCAACGCGTTCCGTGGCGCTCGCGTCCGCCACCCGTCCACGGAACAGCTGCGCGAGGCGTACACCGTGCGCGCCGAGCTCGAGAAGCTCGGCGCGCGTCTCGCCCTCCCGCGGATCACCGAGGCGGACCTCGCCGAGCTGGGCGGCTACGTCGCGGAGATGCGCCGGGCCGCCCTCGCCGGCGACTCGTACGCCGAGGCGACGGCGGACGCGGCGTTCCACGGACGCGTCATCGAGATCGCGTCGAACGCCACGCTCGACAGGGTCTGGCGCCACCTGGAGCCGTTCTCCCGGACCTACATCACGCTCGTCGTCCCGGGCGTGGACCGCGAGCGGATCGCGGACCTCCACGACCCCGTCCTCGACGCCCTCCGGCGTCGGGACGCGGTCCTCGCGGGCCAGGCGCTCGACCGCCATTTCACCGTCGCCGGGTCCATGCTCGGCGACCTCTGGGTGGGGGAGGCGAGCCCCGCGGAGGCCACGCCGCGCCGCCCCGGGCCCGACGAGGGGCCGGTCGGGGCCGCGCGTCGCGTCCGGTCGAGGTCGGGTCGGCCTGAGGCCGCGCCGCTCCACGCCCGTCCGGCGCTTGCCCCGTCCGGCGCCGGGCACTATCATCGATTATCGATTAGACCGGACGCCTCTTCGCGGCGGTCCCGCACAGACCGTGCGCCACGCGCATCGATGGAACGCGCGCGACCCAGGCCGTGCCCTGGTCGTGCCCGGGAAGGAGACCATGACCGGACCGCTGCGACTCACCGAGGAGTTCTCCTGCGGCGCCGCGCGCCTGCGCATCGACGTCTTCGGCGGCGAGCCGCGCGAGCACGTCCTCGACGACCTCAACTTCCTCAACTACCGGCTCGCGGACGTCCGGATCTCGCCCGAGGTCACGCTCGCGGACGCGGACATCGTCTGGGACCAGGACGGCGCCAAGGACGTCACGTACGACGGGCACACCGTCCACTTCACCGGCCCCTGGCCGGCCGGCCCCATCCAGAAGGTGATCGTCGCCGTCCTCGCGCTCCGGATGGAGGACGTCGGCCTCCACCCGTCGCACAGCGCGGCGGTGAACTACCGCGGGAAGACCTTCCTCTTCCTCGGCGGCGAGAGCAACCACGGCAAGTCGATGGGCCTCATCGAGGCCGGCCGCCGCGGCGCCCTCCAGGTCGCGTCCGAGACCACCGTCATCGGCGACGACGGTCGCGCGGTCATGGGCTCCGTGGACGTCTTCCTCCGCAAGCGCACGGAGGGGACCGAGCGCTCCGACAAGGCGGCGCCGAACAAGGGCGTCGAGAAGTTCTGGGGCCCGGTCATGCCCGAGTGGGGGATGTACGAGGGCGAGCCGAACATCGACCTCGTGATCGTCCCGGCGATCGACGGCAACTTCGACCCCGCGACCAACGAGCTCATCCCGTTCGAGCGCGAGTTCCAGTTCCTCCACTCGCTGCAGAACTACTTCCTCACGAACGAGCTGCTCGCGCCCGGGTACGTCATGCCGATGGTGGACGACGACGAGCTCCGCCGCCGGCGCGCCGACTTCGTCCACCGCTTCTGCGAGCGGCCGTTCTACTTCATCCGCGCCGCGACCCCCCAGGTCCTCCTGGACGAGGTCGACCGGATCCTCTGACCGGAGGAGTCACGCATGTACGCGTTCGCGTACGAACGACCGGCGACCCTCGCGGAGGCGATCGCCCTGCTCGCCGAGCACGGGCAGGGCGCCCGCATCCTCGCGGGCGGGACGGACCTCATCATCCGCCTCCGCGACGGCTCCGCCCGGCCGTCCGTCGTCATCGACGTGAAGCGGATCCCGGACCTCGGACCGGGGATCCGCGAGGAGGACGGCCGGCTCGTCATCGGCGCGCGGACCGTCATGACGGACATCGCGGCCGACCCGCTCGTCGTCCGCCATTTCACCGCGCTCGCGGAGGCGGCGTCGGTCGTGGGGTCCGTGCAGATCCGGAACCGCGCGACCCTCGCGGGGAACATCTGCAACGCCTCGCCCGCCGCGGACACCGCGCCGCCGCTCCTCGTCTACGGCGCGACGGTCGTCGCGGCGGGACCGTCCGGGACCCGGCGGATCCCCGTCGACGACCTCTTCGTCCGTTCCGGCGTCACCACGCTCGCGCCCGGCGAGATCGTCACGGCGGTCGAGGTGCCCATCCCGGCCGGCCCGGTCGGGGCGGCCCACGTGCGGCGGACCCGCCGGCGCGGCCACGACCTCGCGTCGGTGACGCTCTCGTGCGCGGTGGACGGGTCCGGGATCGCGCGGCTCGCGTACGGGAGCGTGGGCCCGCAGGCCGGTGCTCTTCACGGACGCGCAGCGGGGTCCTCGCGGACCCGGCCGCGTCCGACTTCGACAGGCGCGAGGTGCTCGAGCGCGCGTTCGCGGGCGCCAGCCCGTCGCCGCGGTCGATGCGCGCGAGCCCCGACTACCGCCTCGCGATGCTCCGCGTCCTCGGCAGGCGCGCGGTCGCGACCGCCGTCGAGCGGCTGGCCCGGGGGTGACGAGATGACGCAGACGATCCACATCGACCTCACCGTCAACGGCCGCGCCCGCGCGGCCGAGGTGGCGCCGGGCCACACGCTCCTCGAGGTCCTCCGCGACGACCTGGGGCTCACCGGCACGAAGGAGTGCTGCCTCGTCGGCGAGTGCGGTGCCTGCACCGTGATCGTGGACGGCCGCTCCGTGGACTCGTGCCTCATGCTCGCGGCCGAGGCGGACGGGGCGGACGTCCTCACCGTCGAGGGGCTCGCGCAGGACGGGCGGCTCAGCCCGCTCCAGCAGGCCTTCCTCGACAAGGGCGGCGTCCAGTGCGGGTTCTGCATCCCCGGCCAGGTGATGTCGGCCCACGCGCTGCTCGCGCACACCCCCCACCCGACGCTCGCAGAGGTGGAGGAGGGGCTCGCCGGCAACCTCTGCCGGTGCGCCTGCTACGAGCAGATCTTCGAGGCGGTCCTCGAGACCGCGGAGGCGTCCGGCGCGGCCGAGCCGTCCGGCGCCGCGGAGGGCGGACGATGAGCGCCGACCGCGCCGCTGCGTCCACCCGCATCGGCACCTCCCCCAACCGCGTCGGCGGGATCGACCGGGTCACCGGCGCCCAGCAGTACGTCGCGGACATCCGGCTGCCGGACGTCCTCGAGGTGAAGCTGGTCACGCTCGACGTCGCCCGCGCCCGCATCCTCTCGATCGACGCGAGCGAGGCGCTCGCGGTCCCCGGCGTCCGGTCCGTCCTGACCGCCGCCGACCTGCCCGCAGCCTGTCCCGCGGTTCGGGCCGCAGTTCGTCGACCGCCCCGTCATCGCCGACGGCGAGACGAAGTACCACGGCGAGCCCGTCGCCGCGGTCGCCGCCGAGACGCGCGACGCGGCCGAGGCCGCGGCACGCCTCGTGAAGGTGGCCTACGAGGAGCTCGACCCGGTCGTCACGATCGACGACGCCCTCGCGCCCGGCGCGGACCTCGTCCAGGATCCGTCGATCCGCCCGAACGACCCGCTCTCGGGCACGAACGTCCTCCGCGAGCACCGGTTCGGGTGGGGGGACGTGGACGCCGTCGCGGCGACGGCGGACGTCGTCGTCGAGGGCGACTACACGTTCCCGATGGTCACCCACTTCGCCATCGAGCCGCACGCGTACATGGCCGCCCCGGACGGCGACGGCATCGCCGTCTGGAGCACGATCCAGCATCCCAACTGGCTCCAGCGGATCATCGCCGGCGTCCTCGGCCTCCCGCTCGCCAAGGTCCGCGTCTACGCGCCGGACCCCGGCGGCGGCTTCGGCGGCAAGCAGCACGCCAAGTACGAGCCGCTCGTCGCGTTCATGGCCCTGCGGACCGGCCGGCCGTGCCGCCTCGTCCTCACGCTGGAGGAGACCTTCCAGGCGGTCCGCCGGACCACCACGCAGGTCCACGTCCGGACCGGCGTCATGCGCGACGGCACGATCGCGTTCGTCGACGTGCACGCCGACTACAACATCGGCGCGTACGCGGACATCGCCGACCGCGTCGTCGCGAAGGGGAGCTACCCGGCCGCCGGCCCGTACCGGATCCCGGCCGTCCGGATCCTCTCGCGGAGCGTCCTCACGCACACGACCCCGGCGACCGCCTTCCGCGGGTTCGGCAACCCGCAGGTGAACTGGGCGGTCGAGTCGAACCTGGACGAGGCCGCCCGCGAGATCGGCATGGACCGCCTCGCGATCCGGCTGAAGAACGTGGCCCGGACCGGCGACGCGCTCAACCCGGTGGACACGCGCTGCGACGGCGAATGGGACCAGTCGGTCCGCAAGGCCGCCGAGCTCGTCGGCTGGGAGACGCCGCTGCCGCCCGGACGCGGCCGGGGGATCGCCCTGGGGATCAAGTCCGGGCCCACGACCGGCCTCTCGTACTCGACCGTCCGGCTCCTGTCGGACGGGAGCGTCATCGTCCTCGCCGGGACCTCGGACATGGGCCAGGGCGCCCGGACGGTCTTCGCGCAGATCGCGTCGACCGAGCTCGGCGTCCCCCTCGACCGGATCTCGGTCGTCATGGGCGACACGAGCATCGTCCCGTACGACCAGCAGACCTCCGCGAGCCGGTCCACGGTCCTCATGGGCAACGCGGTCCTCGTACGCATGCCGCGACGTCCAGCGGCAGCTGCGCGG
The DNA here is from genome assembly GCA_963844945.1 of uncultured Chloroflexia bacterium. Classification (GTDB taxonomy): domain Bacteria; phylum Chloroflexota; class Limnocylindria; order Limnocylindrales; family CSP1-4; genus CAIYQJ01. The sequence continues at coordinate 147,764 of CAWJQZ010000046.1, read as the reverse complement.
GATGGCCGCGAAGCTCCACGGCGTCGACGAGGACGCCGATCGTGGCCGAGGGCGGCGTGGTCCGCCTCCCGGATCGCGAGCTGACCGTCATGGAGGTCCTCAAGCCCGGCCTCGGCCGGATGGGCGGCGAGCTCATCGGCAACGGCATGGCCCGCAAGGACGCCGAGCCGGACCACCCGCTCTCCGGGCAGCGCCGCGTTCTTCGAGTTCAACTGCACGGCGATCGAGGCCGAGGTGGACGAGGAGACCGGCGACGTCACGATCGTCAAGCACGTGACCGTCTCCGACGTGGGCAAGGCGCTCAACCCGCTCCAGGTCCGGATGCAGGACGAGGGCGCGGCGATCCAGGGGCTGGGCCACACCCTCATGGAGCACTACATCTACGACGACCGGGGACGGATCCGGAACCTCGGCGCGATCGACTACCGGATCCCGACGAGCATGGACCTCCCGCTCCACATGGAGAGCGCCGTCGTCGAGAACGGCGACGGGCCCGGCCCGTACGGCGCGAAGGGGATGAGCGAGGGGGCGCTCCTGTGCGTCGCCTCGGCGGTGGGCGCGGCGGTGCGCGACGCGACCGGCGCCGAGCTCCACGACCTCCCCCTCACGCCCGAGGTCGTCTGGCGCGCGATCCGCGAGCGGGACCGCCGGCAGGCAGAGGAGGCGACACGATGACGCTCCCGCCCGACATCGGCCCGATCGGCCGGCTCCCGGCCGAGCAGGTCGTCAAGGCCGCGCGGCTGATCCGCGAGGGCCGGATGATCTCGCTCGCCGCGACGCGGTATCCCGGGATGCCGCTCTTCCCGGGCCATCCGCCGTTCCAGGTCCTCAACTACCGGACGCCGCGGGGGATCCGCGTGACCGGGCGCCCAGCCGTGGGGCCCGATCAACGACGCGTTCCTCGGCTACATGGCCGAGTACGTCATGGGCACGTCGCACTCCGGCGCGCACATGGACGCGCTCGCGCACATGACGGTCGGGGAGGACATGCACTGGTACGGCGGCGGGAACGCCGACGAGCACCTCACCGACTTCGGCCCCATGTACCTCGACGCGTCGACGATGCCACCGTTCTTCACCCGGGGCGTCCTCATCGACGCCGCCGGGTATCGCGGGGTGGACTGCCTGCCGAAGGGCTCGCCGATCGACGCGGCCGAGATGGAGGCGATCTGCGCGGCCCAGGGCGTGACCGTGGAGCCGTGGGACGTCGTCGTCATCCGGACCGGCTACGCCGGGCTCTACCCGGACGTGGAGCGGATGGCCGCCCACAAGACGCCCGGCCCGGACATCACGGCGGCCCGCTGGATGCTGGAGCGCGGGATCGTCGCGTCCGGGACGGACACCGAGACGTACGAGGTCCAGCCCGCCCCCGACCCCGGCCCGACCGGGAACCCGCAGCCGGTGCACACGGCGCTCCTCATCGAGAACGGCGTGTACGTCATGGAGAGCCTCGACATGGAGGAGCTCGCCCGGCAGCGGGTCTACGAGTTCGCCTTCATCGCCCTGCCCGTGAAGATCAAGGGCGCCACCGGGTCGATGGTCGACCCCGTCGCCGCGATCTGAACCCGGCGCCACCCGAACCCGGCGCCGCCCGAACCAAGCCGCCCGAAGGAGTGCCCCCGTGCCCGACACGATGAAGGCCCTCGTGGTCCTGGAGCCGAACCGATTCGAGATCCAGCAGGTCCCGGTCCCGGTCCCCGGGCCCGGCGAGGTCCTCGCCCGGGTCCACGCCGTCTCCATCTGCGGGACGGACGTCCACCTCGTGCGCGGCGACTACCCGGGCTTCTGGCCGCCGTCGTTCCCGTTCATCCCGGGCCACGAGTGGGCGGGCGAGATCGTCGCGCTCGGTCCCAACGCCGACAAGTACGGCTGGAACGTGGGCGACCGCGTCGCGGGGACGAGCCACGACGCGTGCGGCGTCTGCCAGAAGTGCGTGGAGGGCCGCTACAACCTCTGCGAGAACTACGGCAAGGAAGGCCTGCACCGCCAGTACGGCCACAACTACCAGGGCGCCGACGCCGAGTACGTCGTCCACGGCGTGAAGACGATCTTCCGCCTGCCGGACGGCCTCGACTACGCCACCGGCGCGGTCATCGACCCGGCGTCGATCGCGCTCCACGTCGCGAACCGCGGGAACATCGCCCCCGGCGACACGGTGGCGATCACGGGCGCCGGCGCGATCGGCCTCCTCTCGGGCGACACCGCGCTCGTCCGCGGCGCGTCCCGCGTCATCCTCGTCGAGGTCAACCGGCGGCGCCTCGAGAAGGCCCGGTCGATGGGCTTCGAGACGATCGACGCGGGTGCGGGCGACCCCGTGGCCACGCTGCGCGAGATGACCGGCGGCCTCGGCGCCGACGTCGTGCTCGAGTGCGCCGGCGTCCCGGTGACCGTGCAGTGGGCCCTGGGGATGCTCCGTCGTGGCGGCCGCTGCGCCGCCGTCGGGATCCCGACGAAGGGCGTCGAGATCGCCATGCAGAAGCTCGTGCTCGACGAGCTGGAGCTCGTCGGCTCCCGGGCGTCCGCGGGCGAGATGCGGCGGGTCATGCCGCTCGTGGAGCAGGGCCGCGTCCGCGTCCGCGAGGTCATGACGCACTCCTTCCCGCTCGAGCGGTACGGAGACGCGATCGCGACCTTCAACGACCCGGAGAGCGGGGCGATCAAGATCATCATCAACCCCTGAGACACCCGTCCCGGCGACGGCGCGCCCGCGCCGTCGCCGGGACGCGCGAGGTCCCCCACGTGACGTACGTCTTCCCCTTCGACCACGACCACGGCCTGCCGCTCGCCGAGGTCAAGGCGATCGTCGGCAGCAAGGCCGCGAACATCGCGACGATGGTGAACGAGCTCGGGCTGCCGGTCCCTCCCGGCTTCACGATCTCCACCGAGGCATGCCGCGCCTACCTCGCCGGCGGCTGGCCCGACGGGCTCGACGCGGAGATCGTCGCCGCGATGGCCGGCCTCGAGGCGAAGGTCGGGCCGGCGGTTCGGGAGCCCCGTGGACCCGCTCCTCGTGAGCGTCCGGTCGGGCGCGCCGGTCTCGATGCCCGGGATGATGGAGACGATCCTCAACCTCGGCCTCAACGACTCGACGACCGCCGGCCTCGCCGCTGCCTCCGACAGCGAGATGTTCGCCGCGAACTGCCGGTGCGCGGTTCGAGGCGCAGTACTGCAGCGTCGTCGGCGTGGACGACGTCCCGGCCGACCCGTGGGCGCAGCTCCGCGGGGCCATCGAGGCGGTCTTCCGCTCGTGGATGGGGGAGAAGGCCAGGACGTACCGACAGGTCGAGGGGATCCCGGAGGATCTCGGGACGGGCGTCACGATCCAGGCGATGGTCTTCGGGAACCGAAGCGTGGACTCGGGGACCGGCGTCCTGTTCACCCGCGACCCCGCGACCGGGGAGAACGCCCTCTACGGCGACATCATGTTCAACGCGCAGGGCGAGGACGTCGTCGCCGGGACGCATCACACCGAGCCGATCTCGTGCCTCGACACGCGGATGCCCGATGTCGCGCGCGAGCTGCGCGAGTACTCGGACCGCCTGGAGCGCCACCACCGCGACCTCTGCGACATCGAGTTCACGATCGAGCACGGAAGGCTCTGGATGCTCCAGGTGCGCGTCGGGAAGCGCAGCAAGGCCGCGGCCCTTCGCATCGCGCGCGAGATGGCCGACGACCCGGACGTTCCCGCTCACCCGCGAGGAGGCCGTCCGCCGGGTCGCAGGCGATCCTCGCCGACCCGCCGAGTGATCACCGAGCGGCTGACCGAGGCCCACGCGCTCGCCACGGGCCTGGCCGCGTCGCCCGGCATCGCCTCGGGCGAGGTCGTGACGACGCCGGAGGCCGCGGTCGAGGCCACCGGTGGCGAAGCGGACGGTCATCCTCGTCCGCGAGGAGACCTCGCCCGACGACGTCCACGGGATGTCCGTGCGCCGCCGGCATCCTCACCGCGAAGGGCGGGTTCGCCAGCCACGCCGCCGTGGTGGCCCGCGGATGGGAGATCCCCGCCGTCGTCGGTGCCGCGTCGGTCACGGTGGAGCCCGAGGCCATCCTCGTGGGCGGGACACGGATCAGCGTCGGGAAGACGATCACCATCGACGGGACGACCGGGGAGATCTTCGAGGGAGAGCTCGCAGGTCGAGCGGAGGATCGTGCCCGACGCGGCGGTGCTGCTCTCCTGGGCCGAGGAGCTCGGGATCCCGATCGGGAGCCCTGCGGAAGACGAGGCCGGCGTCGCGGGCGACGCGCCGCCCACCGGCGAGGCGCGGTCGGTCGGCCGGGCCCGGACGACGTCCTGCGCGCGCTCGCTCGTGAAGGGCTTCGCGGTCCCCGAGCAGCTCGCGGTCGCCCTCGGCGTCCGACGCCGCGAGCCGATGACCGACATCGTGGACCGGCTCTGCGCGGACGGGCTCGCGGAGGCGTCCGCCGGCTCGTTCAGGCTCACCGCCGACGGGAAGACGGTCGCGACCGGACTCCTCGAGCGGGACGCGCAGGCGCTGGGGCCCGGCGGCGGCGAACGCCGCGCTCGACGCGTTCATCGCGCTCGACCACCGGATGAAGGAGACCGTCACCGCCTGGCAGATGCGGGACGTCGAGAGCAGCAGGTCCGAACGACCACAGCGGACGCGGCATACGACGCGGCGGTGCTCGCGCGGCTCGGCGTGCTCCACGACGACGCCCGCGCGTGGCTCGAGGGGTGCATCGCGGGCCTGCCCCGCCTGGTGACGTACCTCCACCGCCTCGACCACGCCGCGCGCCTCGCGGCGGAGGGGGACGGGAAGTACGTCGCCTCACCTCGCGTGGACAGCTACCACGGCGTCTGGTTCGAGCTCCACGAGGACCTGATCCTGCTCGCGGGCCGGACCCGCGCGGACGAGGTGGCCGCCGGGCGTGCCTGACGTGACCCGCCGGCGGACGACGCCGCGCCGGCGAGGGCTCGGGACGCGGCCGACCGTCAGGGCGTGACGACGATCTTGATCGCCCCGCTCGAGCGGTCCCGGAAGGTGGCGAGCGCGGACGCGTAGTCCGCGAGCGGGAACCGGTGCGTGAGGAGCTCGTGCACGCGCATCCGGCCGTCCACGACGTGCGGCATGACGCGTCGCATCTCGCCCGCGGACGCGCGGGAGCCCACGAGCTCCAGCTCGTCGAGGACGAGCTTCTGCATCGCGATCTCCACGCCGACGGTGGGGATCCCGACGGCCGCGCACCGCCCGCCGCGCCGGAGCATCTCCAGCGCCCACTCGACCGTCTCGGGGACGCCCGCGCACTCGAGGGCGACGTCCGCGCCGAGCCCACCCGTCATCGCCCGCACGGCCGCGACCGGGTCGCCCGCGGTGTGGTCGACGGTCTCGAAGCCCATCGTCGCGCCTTGTCCAGCCGCTGACCGCGCCCCACCACGATGACGCGCCCCGCGCCGCGGATCCGCGCGGCATCGCCGCCGAGCAGGCCGATCGCCCCCGCTCCCGTGATGACGACCGTGTCGCCCGGCGTGATGTTCGCCCTGTTCGCGACGTGGAGGGCGATCGAGGCCGGGTCGATGAGCGCGCCGTCCTCGAACGAGAGACCGTCCGGGAGCGGGAAGATCGTCTTGACGCCCTGGACCACGTACTCGGCGTCCGCGCCCTGGTAGTTGTGGCCGTACTGTCGGTGGAGTCCCTTGCGGCCGTAGTTCTCGCAGAGGTTGTAGCGGCCCTCGACGCACTCGCGGCAGACGCCGCACGCGTCGTGGCTGGTGCCGGCGACACGGTCGCCCACCTTCCAGCCGTACTTCTCGGCCCCCGGGCCGAGTGCCGCGATCTCGCCGGCCCACTCGTGCCCGGGGATGAACGGGAAGGACGGCGGCCAGAACCCGGGGTAGTCGCCGTGGATCAGGTGGGAGTCGGTGCCGCAGATCGAGACCGCGCGGACGCGCGCGAGGACCTCGTTGGGCCCGGGGTCCGGGACCGGGACCTCGCGGATCTCGAAGCTGTCGGGCTCCAGGACGACGAGCGCGCGCATCATCTGGCTCACTGGGTGGCTCCTCCTCGATCTCGGCCCCGTGCGTTGGCGATGGACGGGCGATCAGGTTCCTGCAGTGCGGTCGACGGCGACCGGATGGGCTGGCTGATCCGGAGATCACCGCCCCGGGAAGGGTCGAGGCCCGTCGCGACGGTGTCGCGACGGGCCTCTCGGCGCTCGGCGCCCTTCGGACCGGGGGCATGGTCCGATGGGCGGGGAGCCCCCTGTGGTGTCCGGCCCCTACGGAGCCGGAGCAGGAGCCGGCGCGCAGAACTTGTCGAAGAGCGACGCCGCGTTGAGGTTCTGGATGTACTCGAGCATGTAGCCCTGGCCGATGTCGACCGGCCCGAAGATGTCCTTGAAGTTCACCCGCGCGATCGTCTCCTCGCGGGTCCAGCCCTTCGCGACGGCGTCCGCCACGGCGGCCTTCCACGCGAGCAGGTGGGCCCGCTGCGTGTCGACGTACGACTTGGGGACGACCGGGCCGTGCCCGGGGCAGATGAAGTCGACGTCGAGCGCGCGGATCCGCTCGAGCGAGGCGATCCACTGGTCGACGTTGGACGTCATGAGCCAGGTCTGGCACCCGGAGAAGATCGTGTCGCCCGTGAAGACGACGCGCTCCTGCGGCACGTGGACGGCGAGCTGGCCCGGCGTGTGGCCGGGCGTGTGGAGCAGGTGGAACGTGTGGTCGCCGACGTGCAGCGTGAGATCGCCGGTGAAGACGATCTTCGCCCTGTTCGGGTCCCGGTAGTAGACCTCGCGGTCCGGCCAGAGCGCGAGCCCCTCCGGGTCGTCGAGGTCGGTCCCCTTCGCCTCCGGGCCCGGGACGGACTCGTAGGCGTACGCGAACGGGTCGAGCTCCGGGTAGACCACCATGAAGCGGTTGTGCAGCTCCTGGTGGTTGACCACCGTCCCGGCGCCCTTGAAGTAGTAGTTGCCGAAGATGTGGTCGACGTGGTGCTCGGTGTTCACGAGGTAGCGGATCGACCCGAAGGACTCCGCGGCCTCGCGCATCGCGACCGCCTTCGTCGGCAGCTGCGGCGTGTCGACCACCACCACGCCGTCGGACGTCGTCACGAAGTTGGGGTTGCAGCCCCGGAGCTTCGTGTTCGTGTAGACGTTCGCGGTGACCTTCTCCATCTGGATCGGCATCGGGCGGGACCCCTTTCCGGGTATGTCCGTGTGGTGGTGGGCCGCGGGGGACGCGCGGCGTCGGCGTGCGCTACTGCGTCGCGGTGAGGCCGCCGTCGATGCCGAGCACCTGGCCCGTGACGAAGTTGGCGGCGTCGGAGCAGAGGAAGATCGCGGGGCCGACCATGTCCTCGGTCCCGCCGACCCGCCCGAGCGGGATCCGCGCGACGATCCCGGCCTTGAAGGACGGGTCGCCGAGGAGCATCGCCACCTGCGGGGTGTCCACGAAGGTGGGGCGGATCGCGTTCACGCGGATGCCGTGCTTCGCCCATTCGGTCGCCCACTGGCGCGTGAGCGAGCTGATCGCGCCCTTCGCGGCGACGTAGGCGGAGTACCCGGCGTTGATCCCGAGGTCGGCGCGGACCGACGAGATGTTCAGGACCACGCCGCCGTTCCCGGCCTCGACCATCGCGCGGACCGCCGACTGGGTCGCGAGCAGCGTGCTGCGGACGTTGAGCTCCATGATCCAGTCCCACGCGTCGCGCGGGTAGACCTCGGCGTCGAAGAGGACCTTGCCGGCCCCGCCGCCGATCGCGTTGACGATGGTGTCCACCTTGCCGAAGCGCGCGATCGTCTCGGCGACGATCCGGTCGCACTCGGCCTCCTGCGTGGCGTCCACGGCCATCGCGAGCGCCTCGCCGCCTTCCGCGCGGACGCGCTCGGCGGTCGCCTCGGCGCGCTCGAGGGTGACGTCGGCGACGGCGACCTTCGCGCCCGCCTGCGCGAACCCGATGGCCATGGCGCCGCCGATCGCGCCGCCGCCGCCCGGGATCAGCGCCACGCGCCCCGCGAGGCTGAAAAGGTCCGACTGGCTCATCCTGCTCCCCTTCGATGCGGCCGGGAGACCCGTGCCGCCGATCGTGTGGATGGGGCCGCGGGTCCGCGGCCGGACCCGGCATCCGATGGTGCGGGCACCCGCGCGACCTCGCGCCGGGAGCCACCGCGGTGAGGGGGGTGGGAGCAGCGCCGCGGTGGCCGTTCGGGCCGCCGGGAGCCGCGGGCGAGCCTCACCGCCCGATATCATCGATTATCGAGCATATCGGGCGCCGGGTCAACGCCGGCCGGAGGTCGAAGGGCAGTCGGCGGCCCCGGCGGCCGGTGGTCGGCGGCCCACGGCGGCCGGTGGCGGCACGGTGGCCGCGTCCGCGCATCCGGCGTACCCTGCACGCCATGTCCGACCAGCCCACCGCCCCGGCCCTCCGCCCCCTCCGATCCGCCGAGCTCCTCGCCGTCGGGAGCGAGCTGACGAACGGCGAGACCCGCGACACGAACGGCGGCGAGCTCGCTGCCGCGCTCGCGCAGGAGGGCGTCCTCGTCCGGCGGATCTCCGCCCTCCCGGACGACCTCGCCGCGGTGACCGCCGCCTTCCGCGACGCGCTGGCGACCAGCGACCTTGTCGTCGCCACCGGCGGCCTGGGCCCCACCCCGGACGACCTCACGCGCGAGTCGGTCGCCGCGGTCGTCGGGGAGGAGCCCGTCGTGGACGCCGGCCAGGAGGCCTGGCTCCGCGACCTCTTCGGCAGGCGCGGGATGGACCTGCTCGCGGTGAACCTCAAGCAGGCATGGCTCATCCCCTCGGCGACCGCGATCCCGAACCACAACGGGACGGCGCCGGGCTGGTGGGTGGACCGGCCGGACGGGCGCGTCGTCGTCCTCCTCCCGGGCCCGCCGCGCGAGATGCGGCCGATGTGGCGCGACTGGGTCCTCCCGCGCCTCCGCGAGCGCGGCCTCGGCGACGGCCGCATCGTCCGGACGCTCCGCACGTACGGGATCGGCGAGTCGGCGGTCGCGGACATCCTCGGCGACGAGATGCTCCGTCGGCCGAACCCGATCGTCGCCACGTACGCCCGCGCCGACTGGCTCGACATCCGGATCTCGGCGGTGGACGAGCCCGAGCCCGGGGCGGCCGAGCCCACCCCGGCGGCCGTCATCCTCGACCGGACGACGGAGACCGTCCGCGCGCTCCTCGGCGACCACGTGCGGACCGAGGGCGAGACGAGCTGGGCCGACCTGGTCGCGCGCGCCGCCGACGCCGCGGGCGTGCGCATCGCGACGGTGGAGGTCGGGACGCGCGGGTCGCTCGCCGCGCTCCTCGCGGAGGTGCCGGCGGTCGTCCGGTCGGTCGCTCTCGGGCCGTCCGCCGCCCCCGACCCGGCGGAGTGGCCGGTGGTCGAGCGCGCCGTCCAGGTCGCCCGCGGAGGCCGGCGTCGAGGTCGGGTGCGCGGTCGTCGCGCTCACCGACGCGTCGCGGACCGTCCTCCGCGTGGCGGTGACCGTCGCGGGCGACGCCGAGCCCAGCGTGATGGACCTCCGCCTCTTCCAGCACGGCCCGCACGGGCTCTTCCGGGCCGCCGTGGCGACGGCCGCGTTCCTCGTCGACGCCCTCGAGGGACGGGCGGCGGCCGGAGGGTCCTGAGGCGATGCCGGCGCGCGCGTCCTCCCGGGTGCTGCTCGCGCTCTTCATCGGCGGCCTGGTGCTGCTCGCGACGGGATTCCTCGTCCCCGGCGCGTCCGTCGGGGTCGCGCTCGTCGTCCTCGGGGCCGCGGCGCTCGTCGTCGTCGCGGTCGCCGTCCTCGCCATGGCGGTCTGGAGCGGGGCCAGCCCTGGAACCCCCGTGGCTGACATGACGCGGCGGGCACCCCGCGAAGGCACCGGAGCCCGGCGACGCGACCGTGACGGGGACGGAGGACACTGGCATCCCAGGTGACGATGAGGCACGGTCGTCCCGACGGGAGCTGGGACCGATCCGAAACCGGCGGCCCCGCGCGCTCGAACGGAGGCGAAGGATGTCCCGCATGCTCTGGTGGGCGTTCGCCATCGGCCTGGTGCTGCTGGGGCTCGCGCTGTTCGTCGCCGTCGCCCTGCCCTCCTCCGCGATGGTCGTTCCGCTGGTCGCCGCGGCGGCCGTCGTCTTCTTCGGCATCGTCGCCGCGATCTTCGCGATGGCCTGGCGGACCAAGGGGTGGTCACTCCGGCATCCCGGGGGTGGCCCCCGGACGCTGTAGTCGCGGCAGCGGGCTGGACCCTCGAGACGGCGGCGTGGTGCGGCGGCCCCGCCGCCCGGGGACCTGTACTGTTCGGCCGTGGAGATCGTCCCGCTCTCGCCCGATCTCTGGGACGCGCTCGTCGCGCTCTTCGAGCGTCCCGGCGACCCGCGCTGGTGCTGGTGCGCGTACTGGCGTCGCCCCGGGACGAGCTGGGCGAGCAAGGACATCGACGCCAACCGCGCGTCTCTCCGCGCGCTCGTCGACGGGCCGGTCGCGCCGGGCCTCCTGGCGCTCCGCGACGGCGTCGCGGTGGACTGGGTCGCGATCGCGCCGCGGCCCGAGTACGTCCGCCTCGAGCGGTCGCGCACCATCCCGCATCTCGCCGGGCGAGGCGGTCTGGTCCGTCACGTGCTTCGTCGTCGCGAAGGAGGCGCGCCGCACGGGGGTCGCGGAGGCGCTCCTCGGCGCCGCCGTCTCGTTCGCGCGGGAGCACGGCGCGCGGATCGTCGAGGCGTACCCGGTGGATGCCGGCGGCGCGCGGATGCCGGCCGCGCTCGCGTACACCGGGACGCTCCGGCATGTTCGCGCGGGCCGGGTTCTCCGTCGCGGCGGAGACCACGTCGCGGCCACACCCGGGGATGCGGCGGGTCGTCGTCCGGCGGGAGCTCGCGGACTGAGGCACGGCGCGACCGGCCGGCCGCCCCACGGCGGCGCGTCGGGACGCGTACAGGCGCCTACGCGGGCTCCGGCTCCACGCCCGGCCGCAGCACGCGGAGCGCCACCGCCTCGAAGGCCAGCGCGGTGACGACCGCCACGACGAACGTCGCCCCCGACCCCGGCCAGCCCGAGGCCGACCGCGACGACCACGTAGAACGCGACCGTCCCGTACAGGCCCGCGAGCATCCCGCGCAGGACGTCGTCCGCGGCGGCCGGGCCGGCGTGCCGGTGCGTGAAGACCGCCATCACCGAGAGGTAGACCGGGAAGGTCGCCACGATCCCGCTCCATCCCGGACCCAGCACCGGCGCGAGCGCGGTGATCGCGACGACGAGCGCGGTCGCGACGACCATGCGCGCGGGGAGGTCCCAGGCCGGGTGGGGGAGCGACCCGTGCGCGACGCCGGAGAAGGGGATCGCCCGGGTCGCCCCGGTGATCGCGAGGACGGTGATCGCGACGACGAGCCAGAGCGGCGCGCCGATGATGACGTGGAGGACCACCCCGGTGACGACGAACGCGGCGGAGGCGGCGGCGAGGCTCGCGCCGGGGCCGGCCCGGCGGTCGACGCGCGCGTACGCGACGCAGAACGCGGCGATCGCCGCGAGCCCGATCGTCGTCCCGACCGCAGCGAGCTGCGTGAACGCCGGGCCCTGGTCGATCGCCATGAAGAAGAGGATCGGGCCGGACGTGAGCGGCAGCGCGATGAAGAGGCCGCCGATCACGGGCCCCCAGCGCCGCGCCGCGAGCGTGGCGCCCCCGATGAGGAGCGGCGTGAGGACGACCTTCAGGACGAGGAGCGGCACCCGCCCAGCCTACCGAGCACAGACGACCGGGGGGCGCCGCCGGACCCTTGCCGCCGGACTCGACGCCGCCCGCCGACGCCCCGTCCGTCACGCCCCCTCGACCGCCTCGAGGACGAAGAGCCGTGCCGCGTAGTCGCCGCGCTCCACCGGGTCGAACGGGCCCACCCGAAGGGTCAGCCCGGCGGCCATCAGGTCGTCGCCGCCGCGGACGTGCGCGTTCGCCCGGTCCACGGCGTCGGCGTGATCCGGCCACGGCGTCACGCGGTATGCGAGCGCCGGGTCCAGGCCGCGGAGGCGGAGGAGCGACGGCCCCTCGTACGGCCGGTCGAGCACGCGATAGGCGCCGACGACGGCGCGACGCCGGTCGTCGGAGACGGCCATCCAGGCGGTCTCGGTCCCGTCGCCCTCGAACGGGCTCCGGAGCCGGACGAACCGCCCGTACTGGAGGACGTCGCGGTGCGCCTTGTAGAAGGCGACCTGCTCCGCGACCTCGCGTCGCTCGTCGTCGGTCAGCGCGCGTCGTGTCGAGCTCGTAGCCGAAGACGCCGAAGAACGCGACGGCCGCGCGCATGTGCGAGCGACGTGACGCGCCCCACCTGGTGGTTCGGGACCGCCGAGACGTGCGCGCCCATCGACGAGAGCGGGTACGCGAGCGAGGTCCCCCACTGGATCCGGAGGCGCTCGACCGCGTCGGTGTCGTCGCTCGTCCACGCCTGCGGCGCGTACGCGAGCATCCCGGGGTCGAAGCGGCCGCCCGCCGCTCGCGCACGACTCGAACAGGATGTGCCGGGAACGCCTCGTTCAGCCGGCGGTACAGCTCGTACGTGCCGAGGATGAAGCGATGGCGGACCTCCCCCTGGCGATCCGGCGGGAGCGCCGCGGAGTAGGCCTCGGTCATGTACCGGTTGTAGTCCCACTTGATGTAGCGGACCGGGGCGTTCGCGAGGATCTCCGAGAGCGCCGTGAACAGGTGGTCCACGACCTCCGGCCGGCCCATGTCCAGGACGAGCTGCTGGCGCTGCTCGGTCCGGGGCCGGCCGGGGACGCCGAGCGCCCACTCCGGGTGCGCCTCGAAGAGCCGGCTCCGCGCGCTGACCATCTCCGGCTCGATCCACAGCCCGAACGTCATCCCCAGGGCCTCGATCCGGCGCGCGACCCCGTCGAGCCCGTCGGGGAGCTTGCGCCGGTCCACGGTCCAGTCGCCGAGCGAGCGTGTCGTCGCTGTCGCGCTCCCCGAACCACCCGTCGTCGAGGACGAAGAGCTCGATCCCGAGGCCGGCAGCGACCTCGGCCATCGCGACGAGCTTGTCCGCGTCGAAGTCGAAGTAGGTCCCCTCCCAGTTGTTCACGACGATCGGGCGGAGCGCGTCGCGCCACGTCCCGCGGGCCAGCCGCCGCGTGTACAGGGCGTGGTAGGCGTCCGAGAGAGCGCCGAGCCCGTCGCCCGACCAGGCGAGGACCGCCTCCGGGAGCGTCAGCTCGCCGCCGGGCTCCAGCGTCCAGGTGAAGTGCGCCGGGTCGATCCCGATGCGCGCCCGTGCCGTCCCGAAGCTGTCCACCTCCGCCTCGGCGAGGAAGTCGCCGGAGTAGACGAGGTTCAGGCCGATCGCCTCGCCGTCCTCCTCGGTCGTGGCGGGGCGCCGGAGGACGATGAACGGGTTGTGCTCCGCCCCGGAGGTCCCGCGCGGGCTCGCGATCGACGCGCGGCCGGGCGTGAGGCGGCGGGCGACCACGTGGCGCTCGCGCGCCCACGCGCCGCTGAGCTGGAGCATCTCCCACTCGTCGTCGGGGAGGTCGAGCGACGCGCTCATCGCGGTCCGCACGCGCAGCGTCCCCGTGCCGCCGTTGCGGAGCCGCGCGCCGCGGACGACCACCGGGAGGTCGCGCGAAGATCGTGTAGACGAGCGTGATCGTCAGGCCGCTCGGGCCGTCGGCGAGGTCGATCTCGACGGTCTCCGCCTCCGCCGGGTCCTCGACGTACGTGGACGGCAGGCCGGGGAGGTCGGGCTTTCCCGCCGAGATCCGGTGCGCCACGTAGACGGGGTCGAGGAGCGTGGAGCCGTCGGGCTGCTCGACGACGATCGCCGGCACGCGGTAGTCGCCGCTCCCCGTGATCGGGTACTCCAGCGCCACCGGGTCGGCGGGCCGGTTGTTGAAGCCGGTGAACGCGCGGCCGGACCCAGGTGGGCGTAGGTGCGCGCCGGCGAGAGCGGCCGCCCGAAGTGCAGGTGGCCGAGCCACCCGTTGTCCAGGACCCGCATGACGTGGCTCACCCGCCCGTTGTGCAGGTGCAGCTCCCTGCTCGCGGCATCCCATCGGATCGGCATCCTGGACCTCCGGACGATCCGGCCTCACGCGCCGGCTCCCTCGGCCGCGCACCGCGCGCGGTCGACCCCTCGGGCGGCCGTCGCGGCGCGGCGGTCCCGGCGCCCCAAGTATCGCCCTGACGGCTGCTACGATGCCCACGATCCGTCCGAAGGCGTTCCAGGGGGAGGCACGATGCGCCGGCGCTCCATCCTCATCGGCGTCATGCTCGCGAGCGTGGTCGCCCTCGCCGCGTGCGGCGGCTCGTCCACCGCGAGCCCCGACCGCCCCCACGGCCCTCCCGGGGACCTCGTGGACCCTCGGCCTCCAGGGCGGGACCCAGCCCGCCGCCCAGAACCCGCCGACGGTCACGTTCGGGTCGGACGGGAAGGCGAGCGGCTTCGGCGGCTGCCAGCCGTACACGGCGACGTACAAGGTCGACGGCGTCTCGCTCGCCTTCGCGGACATCGACGAAGACGCCCACGCAGGAGCAGTGCGCACCCTCCGTCCTCGCGCAGCAGGACGCGTTCCTCGCCGCGCTCGGCGGCGTCACCGGCTGGCACATCGAGACGGTCATGCCGACGGCCGGCGTCAAGGTCGTCGAGCCGGTGAAGCTCCTCCTCGACGGGCCGACCGCGCTGGTCTTCACGCTCCAGTGACGCGGCGGCGCCGCGCCCGGCGCCGCCCTTCGCCGCCACCTCGACGCTTCTCACGTCGCCTGGTCGCTCGCACGCCCGGTCGCCGCAGGTCCGAGGCCGGCTTTCAGGCGCGATTCAGCGAACCGGCGCACAGTCCCCTGTGTGGCGGAGGCTGCCGCCGGCCGCGCTCGCGGGCCCGGGCACGTCGATGCCGCTGGGAGCAGAAGGGTGCATCTTCTCGTCATCGAGGACGACGCGCGGCTCGTCCGCGTCCTGCGACGCCTCCTCACGCAGGACCAGCACATCGTGGAGGCGGCCTCGACGGCAGCCGAGGGGCTCGAGCTCGCGGAGGACGCCGAGCTCGACGCGGTGATCCTCGACATCGGCCTTCCCGACCGCTCCGGCCTCGAGGTCGCGCGGACGCTCCGCTCGAACGGCTCCCAGGTCCCCATCCTCATGCTCACCGCGCGCGACGCCGTCTCGGCGCGCGTCGAGGGGCTGGACGCCGGCGCGGACGACTACCTCGTGAAGCCGTTCGCGTACGACGAGCTGCTCGCGCGGCTCCGCGCCCTGGGCCGCCGGCCGCCGCCCCGCGCGAGCCTCCACCTCTCCGCCGGGCCGATCGTCCTCGACGAGGGCCAGCGCCGCGTGACGGTGGACGGGACGGACGTCGCGCTGAGCCAGCGCGAGTACGCGATCCTCGAGTGCCTGCTCCGCCGCCCCGGCCAGGTCCTGAGCCGCGACCAGATCCTCGACTACGCATGGCCGTACGGCGCCGCGCTCACGCCGAACACGGTGGAGGCCTACATCCACCTCCTGCGCGAGAAGCTCGGCCCCGACGCCGCCGCGCGGATCGAGACCGTCCGCGGGATGGGGTACCGCCTCCGTGCCGACTGACGGGCCCCCCGCCCACGAAGCGCTGATCGTCGCCGCGGCCGCGGAGGGCGCCGTCGAGCCGGTCCCCGGTGCCCGCGGCGCAGAACGGCAACGGACAGGAACGGCCACGGCCCCAGCGGGTCCGCCGCGGACGCGGCGCTGCTCCGCCGCACGCGGCTCCGCCTGATCGCGTGGAGCGGCGGGCTGACGCTCGCGATCCTCGTCATCCTCGGGACCTCGGTCTACGTGGCGGTGGCCACCACGCTCGCCGCGAACAACACCGACCTCCTCGCGCGCCGCGCGGCCGGGCTCGGCCACTTCATCCAGGAGCGCGGGCTCCCGCCGGGCGGGCCCGGCCTCGGGCTCTCCTTCGGCGGCGAGGCCAGCGGGACGCTCGCCCTCGCCGTCCGGCCGGACGGCACCGTCGCCGGCGCCGGCCCGACCGGGTCGATCGCCGGACTCCCCGACCAGAAGGGCGTGGAGGCCGCTCGCGCCGACGGGTCGAGCGTCCGCGACCTGCGGATCGACACGCGTGGTGAACGAGAAGCCCGAGCTACCTCGACATCCGCGCGTACAGCCTCGCCGTCCCCGCCGGCGACGGGACGTACATCGTCCAGGTGGTCGGCGACCGGACCGCCGAGGTGAGCCTCCTCGACACCCTCCTCGTCGTCCTCTTCGGCGGCGGGGTCATCGCGCTCGTGCTCGCCACCGGCCTCGGCTTCGTGTACGCCGGTCGCGCCCTGGTGCCGATCCGCGCGTCGATGTCCCGCCGCGACGCCGCGCTCCAGCGCCAGCGCGAGTTCACGGCGAACGCGAGCCACGAGCTGCGCGCCCCGCTCACCGTGGTCCGCGCGAGCGTCGCCGACCTCCGCCGCAACGCGGACGAGCCCGTCCGCCAGGTGGGCGACGCGCTGGACGACATCGACGCCGAGGTCGTGCACCTCACCGCGCTGGTCGACGACATGCTCCTGCTCGCACGCACCGACTCCGGCGCGGTGGAGCTCAACCTCGAGGAGACGGACCTCGCCGACATCGCCGCGGAGGTCGCCGGCGCGATCGGGCCGGTCGCGGCCGAGCGCGACGTCCGGGTGGTGCTGGACCCGCGGCCGGCCGAGATGACCGGCGACGCGCTCCGGCTCCGGCAGCTCGTGACGATCCTCGTGGACAACGCGGTCGCCCACAGCCCTGCGGGGTCGCTCGTCGGCGTCACCGTCCGCCCGGAGGGCGACGAGGTGACGCTCGTCGTCGACGACGAAGGGCCGGGGATCCGGCCGGACGACCTGCCGCACGTGTTCGAGCGCTTCTGGCGGGCGGACGACGCCCCGCCCGGCGGGACCGGCCTGGGGCTCGCGATCGCGGCGTGGATCGTGGAGGGCCACGGCGGGACCATCTCGGCCTCCAACCGGCCCGAGGGTGGCGCGCGCCTGGCGGTCCGCCTCCCGGTGCGCCAGCCGCAGCACGCGGACGGCTGACGCGACGGCCGGGGACGGGCGGTCCCCGGCCGATCGCGCGTTTTCAGGAACGCTTCAGCGCCGGGGCGTACACCTGCCACCACGGGTGGGGACCCACGGAGACCGGCACCCGGTCATCCAGGAGCAGATCCGATGCATGAGCTCGGACCCGAGACCTCCCTCGGGGTCTCCCTGCCCACCGAGACCGTGGACGCCGGCGCCGTCGGGACTCCTCCTCTCCCGACGGAGCCGGCCCACGGGTCCGCCGGCTGGGCCACGTCCGTCCCGCCCGACCACTCCCCATCTCCCGCGATCCACGGACGCCCCCGACGGCCGTCCCTGCGCGACCGCGCGGCGGCACGCTGCGCGTCATCGTCCCGTCGGCGGTCCTCTCCGCGATCCTCGCGTCCGGCCTGACCGTCGCGCTCGTGGGCACGGGCGGCACGCGCGTCGCCGCGCCCGCGGCCGTGCCGCCGCCGCCGCCACCGCCTCCGGCGCGACCGCCACCCTCGCGAGCGTCACCGCGGCCGACGCCGTGGAGCGCGTCGCCGCCAGCGCGAGCCCGTCCGTCGTGACGATCACCACGACCGGGACCGCGGGCGTCTCGCCGTTCGACGTCCCGGGGACCGGCGTGGGCTCGGGCATCGTGGTGAGCGCCGACGGCCTGATCCTCACGAACGCGCACGTCGTGGAGGGCGCCTCGGCCCTCACGGTGACGCTCGCGGACGGCACCGACGTGCCGGCGACCGTCGTCGCGCGCGACGTGGCTCACGACCTCGCGGTGGTCCGCGCGGAGGCGACCGGCCTCGTGCCCGCGACCCTCGCGACGGCCGACGATCTCGTGGTCGGCCAGGTCGTGGTCGCGATCGGGAGCCCGCTCGGCACGTTCACCGACACCGTCACGCTCGGGATCGTCTCCGGGCTCGGCCGCTCCATCGACGTCGCCGAGGCCTCCACGCGATCCGTCCGCCACCTGTCCGGCATGATCCAGACCGACGCCGCGATCAACCCCGGGAACAGCGGCGGCCCGCTGCTCGACACCTCCGGTCGCGTCGTGGGGATCGTCACGGCCAACGCGAGCGACGCGCAGGGCGTCGGGTTCGCCGTCCCCATCTCCGTGGCGCGCGACCTCCTCGGCGAGCGCCGCCGCCTGACCTCCCGGGCGCCCCGGCTCCCGGCTCCCGGCCGGCTTTCGGGCGGTTCAGGACGTCTTCAGGCCCATCGGCGATACCTATGCACGGAGGGGGAGGCCGGACCGCGGTACCGTCGCGCCACGGCCTCCTGCATCACAGGAGAGGTATATGACCCAGGAGATCACCACCGAAGTGCGAACACAGCGCCGGTCCCGGCTCCCGCTCGGCATCGCGCTCGCCGCCGGCCTCGTCGGCGTCGTCGCGATCGCTGCGGGCGTCGCGGCCGGCGGCCCGGGCTCGAGTGCCTCCGGCGTCGCGAACGCGGTGCCCGTCGTCGCGAACGCCACGCCCGTCCCCGGGCAGACCGACCAGAACGGCCAGGGTGGCCAGGGCGGCGGGTGGCTCGGCGGCGACCAGACGGCCGGCACGAAGATCGACGGCATGCACGGCGGCGGCATGCGCGGCGGGATGCGCGGCGGGATGCGCGGCGGCGTGACCGTCACGTCCGTCAACGGCTCCCAGCTCTCGCTCAAGACCGACGACGGATGGACCCGGACGATCGACGCGACCGGCGCGACGATCACGAAGGACGGCCAGAGCGCCACGATCGCCGACATCAAGGTCGGGGACGAGATCGACTTCCAGCAGACGAAGAACACCGACGGGACCTACAAGATCACCGCGATCGACATCGAGCTGCCCCACGCCGAGGGCACCGTGACCGCCGCGTCCGGGAGCTCGCTCACCCTCAAGCAGCTCGACGGCACCACGGCCACCGTGAACGTCACCTCGAGCACGACCTACCAGGTCGCCGGCAAGACGAACGCCACGCTCGCCGACGTCACGGTCGGGTCGATGGTCATGGCGTCGGGGACGCTCAACGCCGACGGCTCGCTCACCGCCACGACCGTCCGCGCCTTCACGCCCGGCCAGGGTGGCCCGGGCCACGGCTGGGACCAGAAACGGCCAGAACGGACGGCATGGGCCCCATGGGGCGCCCGGGCCACGGCTGGGACCAGAACGACCAGAACGGCCAGAACCAGAACGGCCAGCAGGGCCAGCCGAACGCATCGGCGATGCCCGGGGCCTGATCCCCTCACCCTCCCTTTCGACGAAGAGGCCGGGCGCGGGGCGCCCGGCCTCTTCGGCTTCCGGCCCGCGACCTGCGCCGTCATCCACCTTCCTCGATGCATCAGGTGGACCATGCATCGCGTCGATGGCGCACCTTGCCCTCGCGGTGTATCCTCTGCGACCTGATGGCCGACCTGCTGCGCCGCCTCGAAGGCGAACCCTGTACGTGTCCCCGGCGAGTGCCGGGGAGGTATGGGCGCGCGGTCAGCCGCTGACGCCGGAACCCCACCCGGGCCTCGCGACTCCCCACGTCGTCGGACGCGCATGCGCGCGTCCCCGTCCCGTCCCCGCGACCGGAGGCCCGTCTTGTCCCGTCTTCTCACACCCCCTGCCCGCGCCATCGACCCGCGCGGCCAGCGCTTCGGCGCCGGCGTCTCGGCGATCGTCCTCGCGATCGCCTTCGTCCTCGGCCTGCCGTGGCTGGCCGCCCTCGTCGGACTGAACCTCGCCATCTCGGCCGCGTTCGGGACCCGCTTCTTCCTTCCCGGCCGTGCCTGGCCGACTCGTCCGCCGGACGCTCCGCCTGGGCCCGACCGAGCCGGAGCACGAGTACCCGCCGCGCTTCGCCCAGGCGCTCGGGGCGACGTTCATCGGGCTCGGCGTCGTCTTCTTCCTCGCCGGGCTCACGCCGGTCGGCTGGCTCCTCGTCGGCGCCGTCGCGGCGCTCCAGACGCTGCTCGCCGCCACCGGGATCTGCGTCGGCTGCCGCCTGTACTTCCTCCGCTGGGCGGTCCCGGCGCTGTTCGCCCGGGCCTTCCGCCGCGCGGACGACCTCTCGGTCCTTCGCCCGCACGGGCCCATCACGCGCGCGGACGCCTGACCCGACGATGAACGCCCTGCGTGCGCTCGAGCCGTTCGTCGACGCCGAGCCTCTTCTCCTCGATGGGACACTGGCGCACATGACCGATGCACACGAGCGCGAACACGCCTTCGCCGAGCAGCTCGTCGACGCGCGCCGACGCCAGAGCTCCGGCCTCCCCCTGAAGCGGAACGTCGCCTCCTTCGTGGACGGCCTCCTTGGCCTGCTGTTCCCGCAGCTGGCCGAGGAGGGGGCGGCGTCCTCCGAGGAGATCCAGGCGCGCCTCTCGCTCCTCCGGCGCGACCTCCGTGAGCTCGTGGAGCCGCTCGCCGGCCCGGACCGGGCCGAGGAGGCTGCACGAGCCTTCGGGGACCTCGTCCCCGACCTGTACGTCGCCATCCGGCTCGACGCCGACGCGATCGTCGTCGGGCGACCCCGCGGCCGAGTCGATCGACGAGGTCGTGGTCGCCTACCCGGGCTTCCTCGCGATCGCGACCCACCGGATCGCCCACGCCGTCCACGGGCTCGGGATCCCCGTCCTCCCGCGTCTCATGTCGGAGATCGCGCACACCCGGACCGGGGTGGACATCCACCCGGGCGCGACGATCGGCCGCTCCTTCTGCATCGACCACGGCACCGGCGTCGTCATCGGCGAGACGGCGACGATCGGCGACGACGTGAAGGTCTACCAGGGCGTGACGCTCGGCGCGATGTCCGTCGCGAAGAGCAACGCCGGCAAGAAGCGCCACCCGACGATCGAGGACCGCGTGGTCCTCTACTCGAACGCCACGGTCCTCGGCGGGGACACCGTCGTGGGCCACGACAGCGTCATCGGCGGCAACGTGTGGCTCACGAACAGCGTCCCGCCGTACTCGCTGGTCTACCACTCGAGCCAGGTCAAGGTCCGCAGCGTCAGCGAAGGGTTCGCCGACGTCGACTACGTCATCTGATCGCCCACCGACCCCCGACCCACACCCCCCATCCTCCGGAGGTCCTCGTGAAGTACCAGAACGTCCTCGAATCCATCGGCGGCACGCCCGTCATCCGCGTGAACCGGCTCTTCGACCCGCGCGTCGAGGTCTGGGTCAAGCAGGAGCGCCTGAACCCGGGCGGCAGCATCAAGGACCGGATCGCCCTCGCGATGGTCGAGGACGCGGAGCGCCGCGGGATCCTCGGGCCGGGGAGCACGATCGTCGAGCCCACCTCGGGCAACACCGGCATCGGCCTCGCGCTCGTCGGCGCCGCGAAGGGCTACAAGGTCATCCTCGTCATGCCGGAGTCGGCCTCGGTCGAGCGCCGGAAGCTCATGAACGCCTACGGCGCGTCCTTCGAGCTCACGCCGAAGGAGCTCGGGATGAAGGGCTCGATCGCCCGCGCCCAGGAGATCGTCGCCGCGACGCCGGGCGCATGGATCCCCATGCAGTTCGAGAACGACGCGAACGTGGACGCCCACCGCCGGACGACGGCCGAGGAGATCGCCGCCGACTTCCCCGAGGGCCTCGACTACATCGTGACCGGCGTCGGGACCGGCGGCCACATCACCGGCGTCGCGGAGATCCTCAAGCCCCGCTGGCCGGGGCTCAAGGTCTACGCGGTCGAGCCGACCGCCTCGCCCGTCCTCTCGGGCGGGACCCCGTCGCCGCACCCGATCCAGGGGATCGGCGCCGGCTTCATCCCGGCCGTCATGCGCCTCGACCTGATGGACGGGATCGTCCAGGTCGAGCCCGCCGACGCCATGGAGTACGCGCGCCGTTCCGCGCGAGAGGAGGGCGTCCTCGTGGGCGTCTCCTCCGGCGCGACGCTCGCAGCGATCGCGAAGCTCCTCCCGGAGATCCCCGACGGCGCTCGCGTCCTCGGGTTCAACTACGACACCGGCGAGCGCTACCTCAGCGTGGAGCCGCTCTTCGGCTGACCCTCCCGCCCGGGCCGCGGGCGTGGGGGGTGCGCCGTGGCCGAGACGGAACGCCCGGTCCGTCCGGACCGGGCGCCCGTGTCCGGGGACCGTGCCGGAGGCGCCGGCAGCGTCGCCCCAGCGTCGTCGCTGAGCCACCGCCGCGACGCTCGCGTCGGGCGCCGGCGGCGCGCTCTGCTATCGTCCAGCGTGGTCCCGCCGGGTGCCGTGCACGGGGAGAGAGGGTTGGCTGACGAGGAGCGCGTCGCGGTCATCGTCCCGTGCCTGGACGAGGCCATCACGATCGGGAAGGTCGTGGACGACTGGCGCCGCGCGCTGCCCGACGCCGAGGTCTGGGTGATCGACAACGGCTCCAGCGACGGGACCGCGGAGATCGCCGAGGCGCACGGCGCGCGGGTCATCCACGAGAGCCGGCGCGGCAAGGGCTTCGCGATGCGCACGGCCTTCCGGCGCGTCGACGCGGACGTCTACGTCATGGTCGACGGCGACGACACGTACCCCGCGGAGGCAGCGGAGGAGCTGCTCGCGCCGGTCCGCGAAGGCCGGGCGGACATGACGGTGGGCTCCCGCCTGATGCAGGGGACGTCGAGCGAGTTCCGCGCCCTCAACCGCCTGGCGAACTGGTTCTACCCGTTCGTCATCCGGATGCTCGTCCACGTCCGGCTCACGGATGTCCTCTCCGGCATGCGCGCGATGACGCGCGAGTTCGTGGAGGGAGTCCCTCTCGTCGCGCAGGGCTTCGAGATCGAGGTGGAGCTGACGGTGAAGGCCGCCGAGCGCCACTTCCGGATCGTCGAGGTCCCGATCGACCTCCGCCCCCGGCCGGAGGGGAGCTTCAGCAAGGTCTCGCTCGTCGGCGACGGCAGCCGCGTCCTCTGGACGATCGTGATGCTGTTCCGCGACTACCGGCCGATGGCGTTCTTCGGCGGGCTCGGCCTCGGCCGCGATGCTCCTCGGGCTCATCCCGGGCATCGTCGTCATCGTGGAGTTCTTCGAGACCGGCCTGGTGCCGCGGTTCCCGTCGGCGATCCTCGCAGTCGCGCTCGAGCTCGCCGGGATGCTCCTCATCGCCGTCGGGATCATGCTCAGCGCGGTCGCCCATCGGTTCGCCGAGCTCGAGAGCCGGCTGGAGATGCTCGTGGGGCGGCCGACGCGTGACCGCTGAGGCGCAGGCCGGGAACACGCCGGCCTCGTCACCGGGATCCGAACCGGCCCCCGGGAAGCGGCCCCGGTGGTCCCTGGCTTCCGTCCGCCGTGACCGCCGCGTCGGAGACGGAGCCGGGCACGCTGGGCCGGATCCTCCTCGCGCTCCTCGTGGCGGTCCCGGTGGTCGCCAACGCGATCGCGCTCCTGCCCGAGGTCACCTCCCGCGCGCCGAGCATCAACGACGACGCCTTCCAGTACCTCATGGTGCAGACGGCGAACGCGGCGCTCTCGGCGGGCGCGAACGTCCTGGACTTCTGGCAGTCGCAGCTCGAGCTCGGCTTCCCGCAGTTCCTCTACTACCAGAACCTCCCGCACCTCGCGGTCGTCGCCGCCGGCCGCGCCCTCCTGGGCACGGTCGACCTCCTCACGCTCTTCAACCTGTCGCGGTACGCGCTCCTCGTCGGGTTCCCGCTCGTCGTCTTCTGGTCGATGCGGCGGATGGGGTTCTCGCTCGTCGCGGCGGCGGTCGCGGCCGCTGCGGCCTCGCTGCTCTCGGGCGACGCCCGGTACGGCTTCGAGTACGACAGCTACGTCTGGCGCGGGCTCGGGATGTTCACGCAGCTGTGGGCGATGAACCTCGTCGTTCATCGCGCTCGCGTGCGTCTACCGGGTCCTCCAGCGCGGGACGGGGTACCTGCCGGCCGTCCTCGCCATCGCCGCCCTCGCCCTCTCGCACCTCGTCTACGCCTACATGATGGCCATCACCCTGCGTGGTGGTCCTCATCGTCGGGTCGCGCGCCCGGTCGTTCCTCCCGCGCTTCGTCCGCCTCGGGATGGTGGGCGCCATCGCCGTCGCGATCTCGGCGTACATGTGGCTCCCGTTCGTCGCGTCCTACCGCTACCTCAACGCGAGCCCCTACCTGCAGGAGTGGAAGTACGACTCCTTCGGCGCGCCCGAGATCCTCCGCTGGCTCCTCTCCGGGGACCTCCTGGACCACGGGCGGCTCCCTGTCCTCACCGTCCTCCTCGCCGTCGGGATCGTCGGCGCCGTCGTCGCCGTCGCCCGGACCCGCAGCCGGCTCGCGCTGCTCGCGCTCGCCGGCTTCGTCGTCTGGCTCGTCCTCTACTTCGGCCGGCCGACCCTCGGGGCGCTCGCGGACCTCCTCCCGTTCCACGACGGGCTGCTCTACCACCGGTTCATCGGCGGCGTGGACCTCTTCGCGATCGTCCTCATGGGGATCGGCGGCGCGTGGGCGTGGCGGCTCGCGTCGCGCATCCGTCGTCCGTGGTACCCGGTGGCGTGGGCCGCCGTCATGCTCGTCCTCCTCGCGCCGGCGGTCGCGGAGCGTGTCGGGTTCTACGCGGACTCGGCGACGTGGATGAACGAGACGCGCGCCGCGCTCGACGCGGACGCGGGCCTGCGGACGATCCTCGACACGCTCAAGGCGCAGCCCGGCGGTGGGCGCGCGTACGCGGGGATGCGCGCGAACTGGGGCGGGCAGACCACCGTGGGTCCGCATGTCCACCTCTACGACATGCTCACGTTCGAGGCGATCCCGGCGCTCTCGCCGCCCTACCAGGCCCTCTCGCTGACGTCGGACTTCACGTGGAGCTTCGACGACGCGGACCGCAGCCAGTACGACCTCTTCGACGTCCGGTACGTGGTCACGCCGTCCACCTTCACCGTCCCCTCGTTCTACGAGCCGATCCAGACCGCCGGCGCCTGGTCGCTCTGGCGCGTCCCGACCTCCGCGACCGGCTACGTGGCCGTGACGGACCGCCGGCCGGCGGCGACGCAGCGGGAGCTCTTCGACGGGAACCTCGCGTGGTTCACGAGCCCGGACCGCGCAGCGGGGAACGTCATCCGGTGGGACTACATGCAGCCGGCCGGGGCGCTCGTCCCGACCGCGGGCTGCCCGGACGGTCGGACGATCGCGGAGGACGTCGCGCAGGACCGGATCAGCGCGGAGGTCGAGTGCGGCACCGACTCGTCGCTCGCGATCCGGACGACGTACCACCCGAACTGGCGCGTCTTCGTGGACGGGGATCCTCGTCGAGAGCTACATGATCTCGCCGGGCTACATCGGGATCGACCTCCCGGCCGGGCACCATCGCGTGGACGCGATCTACGCGGCGACCCCGTCGAAGGGGCCGCTCCTCGCCCTGGGGCTCGCGCTGCTCGGGCTGGCCGCGCTCCTCCGGAAGCGCCTCGACCGCCCGGCCGCGTGGGTCGCACGGCGCACGGGCTGGCTGCCGCCGGACGACGACCCGCCGACCGGCCCGCCGCCGGACGAGCTGGAGCCGCCGGCGTGGGCGTCCACGGGGGCCCCGGCGGCCGCCGCTATCCCGATGGCCGCGGCGGCGGCGCCCGAGGGCGTCGCGGAGGCTCCCGGTCCGCCGGCGCCGGCGCCGGGGCCGTGACCGACGCCGGGGCCGTGACCGACGCCGGCCGCTGCGCCGCGAACAACCGCGACTGGTACACGGCCGTCCTCGGGGCGCACGGGATCGCAGGAGAGGTGGACCGCGGCGTCTTGCTGACCCGCGCCGAGGTGCCGCCCTACCACTCGAACGCCCTCACCGTCGCGCCCGGCCCCGTCGGCGACCAGCTCGCGGCGATCGCGGACCTGGCCGCCGACCTCGAGCGGCCGTTCACGGTCAAGGACGCCTTCGCACGTCTCGACCTCGCGCCGCTCGGGTTCGACGTGCTGATCGCCGCCGAGTGGATCGTCCTCGACCCCGGCGTGGCGCTCGGCGACCGCGCGAGCGTCGGCGACGGCGGCGCCGCACGCGACGACGTCGCCTGGCGGCCGGTCGAGACCCCCGACGACCTCGAGCGCTGGGAGGCCGCGTGGCGGGAGGGCGGCTCGCCCGCCGCGACCCGCGTCTTCCCGCCGGCGCTGCTCGTCGAGCCTGCGGTCCGGTTCGCCATGGCGGAGCGGGACGGACGGATCGTCGCCGGCTGCGCCGCGAACCGTTCGCCGGACGTGATCGGCTTCTCGAACCACTTCGTGCTCGACGGGGACGCGGACGAGCTGCTCAGGGGTGCCGTCGCGTGGACCGCCGCGCTGGCGCCCGACCTGCCGGTCGTCGGGTGGGAGTCGGGCGGCCGGCTCGACCGCGCCGTTCGCCTCGGGTTCCGCACGGTGGGCCCCCTGCGCATCTGGATCCGGGGGTCCGTCCGGCCCGACGCGCGGGATGCCTGAGCGCCTCCCGTAGCGCGTCAGCCGGCAGGCGACTCGGTCCGGAAGACCAGACTGAGACCGGCGACAAGGAACGCGAGGGCGCAGCCGGTCGCGACCAGCAGGACGTGCCCGTTGAGACCGCCGGCCAGGAGTTCGCTGACCATCCCGAAGGCGGCGAAGAGCCCGAACAGCAGCCCGGCGACCAGGTTGACGTAGCGGTTCGCCCGGCCGCCGACCAGCAGCGTCACGGCCGCCATCGCCAGGGGGATGCACACGACCATCGACAGCTGGAGACCCAGGCCGTCGTCCAGGGGCTCCCCCTCCATCTCGCCCGCCAGCGCATCCTCCAGCGCTCCCGGTGCAACAAGGAACATCAGCACCGAGTACGACATGGCCACCGCGACGGCCACCCAGAGCACCGCGACTCGCGTTCTGAACGACTGGACGTCCATGGCCCTTCCTCCCCATCAGGCGCCCTGGGGGCGGTTCTGCGAGTAGACGAGGCTCAGGAGGGCGAACGCGGCCTCCAGCAGCACGATCGCGACCGCCGTGACGTAGAGCGCCGGCTCCTGCTCCGGCAGCACGCCGAGGATGACGAGGATCAGCGCGCCGTTGAGCGGGATGTCGAACAGCAGCGTCGTGATGACCACCTGCGCGATCAGGGTCCGCCGTGGTGCCGCCGCCATGAGCGACCTGTGCTCGCTCATCAGGTTGTTCACGAGGATCATCGCCCAGTACAGGACCATCACGAGGAGGCTGGACGGTCCCCACAGTGCGTGACCCGTGATGCCGTAGCGTTCGAGCATCACGGGGAAGACAGCGGCGACCACGACGAGGAGTCCCATCCACACCACGCCGCGGATGTACGTCAGCTCGTAGATCCCGCCCGCGCCCTCGCTCCGGACGCTGATGAGGGCCCCGAAACCGACGAAGACACCGGCGATCCCCGCGAATGCCAGCAGCACCTCGGCGTCCTGCATCTTCCGCCACCTGTCGCCGCCCTGACTCGCACGGCGCCGGACGCCCGGGGCGCGCGGGGGTGCCCGGTCCGGCTCGACGCTACGCCGCCGTCGCGTGCCGGTCGAGGGCCGTTCCTCGCGGCGTACGGCGGGCACGGGAGCAGGGGGTGGGCGCGGGTCCGACCTGCCCGGGGGCCCTCCCGGCGGATCTCGGGTATGCTTCACGCCTCTTCGTGCTCGATGGGCGCTCCGGTCCGCGCCCCGGTCTCTCAAGCCGTCCGATCCCGATCCCCACCTCGCCCTGACCGGGCCCCGCACCACGCGGGTAGGGCCCCGTCAGGAGTCTTTCTGTGTCCTTCGATCGTCTCGGGCTGACGCCCGAGCTCCTTCGCGCCGTCGCCGAGGAGGGCTACACCGAGCCCACCCCGGTGCAGGCGCAGGCCATCCCCCTCGTCCTCGCCGGCCGCGACCTGCTCGCGAACGCCCAGACGGGCACCGGCAAGACGGCGGCGTTCGTCCTCCCGATCCTCCAGCTGCTGCACGACGCGCCCGCGCCCATGCCGGCCGCCCCGTCGCGCCCGGCCGAGGTCGGCCGCGACGGCCGCCCGGTCCGCGATCGCCGCGACCGCGGCATCCAGGCGCGGCCGGTCCGCGTCCTCGTCCTCGCCCCGACCCGCGAGCTCGCCATCCAGGTGGAGGAGAGCGTCCGCACGTACGGCAGGCAGCGTCCCGTGCGCTCGACCGCCATCTACGGCGGCGTCGGCTTCGACCCGCAGGTCCGCCGGCTGCGCGATGGTGTGGACGTCGTCGTCGCGACCCCGGGCCGCCTGCTCGACCACGTCCGCCAGGGGACCATCCGCCTCGACCGCGTCGAGTTCCTCGTCCTCGACGAGGCCGACCGGATGCTCGACATGGGCTTCCTCCCCGACATCCGGCGGATCCTGGAGCTGCTCCCGCGCGAGCGCCAGAGCCTCCTCTTCTCCGCGACCTTCCCGGAGGCGATCCGGACGCTCGCCGCGAGCCTGCTCCGCGACCCCGCGTCGGTCCAGGTGACGCCGAAGAACACCGCGGCCGAGCTGGTCACGCAGGTGGTCTTCCACGTGGACCGCGAGCGGAAGCGCGAGCTGCTGACGCATCTCGTCCGCAGCGGCCGCATCTACCAGGCCCTCGTCTTCACCCGCACGAAGCACGGCGCGAACCGCCTCGCCGAGCAGCTCGTCCGCGACGGGATCTCGGCCGCCGCGATCCACGGGAACAAGAGCCAGTCCCAGCGCGTGCACGCGCTCACCGCGTTCAAGGCGAACAAGGTCGCGATCCTCGTCGCGACGGACATCGCCGCGCGCGGGATCGACATCGACGCGCTGCCGCACGTGGTGAACTTCGAGCTCCCGATGGTCGCCGAGGACTACGTCCACCGGATCGGCCGCACCGGCCGCGCCGGCACCGGCGGCCAGGCGATCTCGCTCGTCTGCGTGGACGAGAGCCGCCTGCTCCGCGACATCGAGGTCCTCCTGCGCGACCGGATCCCGGTCGAGCGGGTCTCCGGCTTCGACCCGGATCCGCGGATCCGCCCCGAGCCCGTCCTCAAGCGTGGCGGCGGCCAGCGCATCGCCCGCGAGGCGCGTCCGATGCCGGCACGGCATCCCGGGCGTCCCGCCCCGTGGGCACACGACGGCTTCGCGGCACGCGACGGCCGGACGGCTCCGCGGCGCGAGGGCGAGCACACCTCCCACGGCATCCCCGGACGCGAGCGCCACGGCGCACCGATCGACCGCAGCGAGCGCCCGTGGCGGCCCGTCGTGGCACTTCCCGGCGAGCGCATCGCGCGCGATCCGCGGCATCCCGTCCGCGGGATCGAGCACGGCCCGTCCCGCGGACCCGGCCACGCGCCCGTGAACGGCGCCGACCGCGGACCGTCGAGGGGTCCGTCTCGCGACGCCGATCGCGGCCTCGACCGCGGGCCGGCGCGTGGCGCCGACCATCGGCGCGGGCCCTCCCACGCACCGGCGCATCCCTCCGACAGCCGGCGCGGTCCGGCGAGGTCGGACCGCTCCCGGTGACCGCGGAGCCGCTTCCCTCTTCCCTCACCGACCTGCTCGCCCGCGCCGTCGCCCTCCACGGCGCGCAGCCCTTCATCGGGGTGCGGACCTCCCGCGCCCGTGAGCGGACGCTCACCTTCGCCGAGTTCGGCGCCGCCGTTGATCGCGCCTCCGCGCGCCTCGCCGCGGCGGTCCCGGCCGGTGCGCGCGTCGTCCTGCAGGGGGCGCCCGGGCCGTCCGTCGCGGCGGCCCTCTTCGCCGCCGCCCGCGTGGGCGTCGTCCTCGTCCCGCTCGACGCCCGGATGACCCCGGAGACCGTGGACCGGATCTGCGCGCTCACCGAGCCGTCCGCCCTGCTCATCGGCACGGGCGCGACGATCGACGCGGTCGCCGTCCCGCGCATCGCGTCGCTCCCCGTGCTCGACCTCGACGACCTCCTGGACCCCGTGGGCGCGCCCGACGCGGCCGCGCTCCTGGAGCGCCGCCCGACCGGCCTCGACGAGCCCGTCGAGGTGCTGTGCACGTCGGGCTCCACGGGGTCGCCCAAGGGCGTGACCGTGACCCAGCGGATGCTCCTCGCCTCCACGGCTCGCTGCCTCGAGACGATCCCGCCGGCCACCCACCGTTTCGTCTCGATCCTGCCCCTGAGCCACATCATGGAGCAGGTCGCCGGGCTGATCTTCGCGGTCGCCGTGGGCGCCGAGGTGGAGTACGTCGCGAGCCTGCGCCCCGACCTCATCGCGGTCGCGATCCGCGAGCATCGCGCGACCGCGCTCGTGGTCGTACCCCAGGTCCTCGAGCTGCTCTTCCGCGCGATCGAGCGGGAGGCCGACCGGACCGGCTCGGGCGCCTCGTTCCGCCGCGCCCTGCGGATCGCGCCGTACCTGCCCGTCGCCGCGCGCCGGCGGCTCTTCGCACGCGTCCATGCCGCGCTCGGCGGTGAGCTGCGACTCGTGCTCTCGTCCGCCGCCCATCTCCCGCCGTCGCTCCAGCGGCAGTGGGAGGCCCTCGGCATCGAGGTCGTCCAGGGCTACGGCTCGACCGAGGCCGGCCTCGTCACGACGAACTTCCGCGGGCGGACGCCCGAGGGGAGGATCGGCTGGGCGCTCCCACCCCTCGAGATGCGCCTGGAGCCCGATGGCGAGATCGTGGTGCGCGGCCCGTCCGTCTTCTCCGGCTACTGGCGCGACCCGGAGGCGACGGCAGCGGTCTTCACGCCGGACGGCTTCTACCGGACCGGCGACATCGGCGAGGTCGACCGAACCGGCGCCGTCCGCCTGATCGGCCGGAGCCGCGCGATGATCGTCCTCGCGAACGGGATGAACGTCCACCCCGAGGACGTGGAGGGCGCGCTCGTCGCCGCAGGCCTCGCGGAGCCCGTCGCCTTCGAGACGGAGCAGGGGCGGATCGGGATCGCCGTCCGGTCGGGCGTCGCGTTCGGCGCCCCGATGGACGACGAGAGCGCCGCGGTGACCGCCGCCGTCCGCGCCGCCAACCGCCGGCTGGCGCCCCATCAGAAGGTCGCCGGCTGGGCGCCCTACCCGGACGCCGACTTCCCGCGCACGCACACCCTCAAGGTCCAGCGGATCCCGGTGGGCCTGCGCATGCGCGGCATCGAGCTGGTCCTCGGCACGGCGGACGCGTCGGCCGCGTAGGGCCGGCCCGCTGGCCGCCGTCAGCCGGCGATCAGCCCGAGAAGGACCAGCCCCTCGCGGACGAGCAGGACCGCGAAGACGAGCAGGACCGCGCCCAGCGCCCGCATGATCCAGGGGTAGGCGCGCCCGGTGAGCGCGCCGCGCGACGCGCCGACCGCGAGCGCGACCGCCACCTTCGACCCGACGAGGCAGAGGTAGAAGCCCGCGAGGAACGCGAGCGGCCCGGCGAGCCCGTCGCTCGAGGCGCTCACGAGGATCGGGGCGCCCACGGTGATCCAGAACAGGTACGGATGCGGGCTCAGCGCGTTGACCACCGCGCCCTGCCGCCACGAGCGCGGCGGCGCGCCGTCGCCGCCCGTCTCCAGTCGCGTCGTCCGGATGCTCTCGATCCCGAGCCAGGCGACGAACGCGCCGCCCGCGAGGGCGATCGCCCCGAGCAGCGCGTCGGACGAGATCCGCGTCAGGAGGAAGACGGTCGCGAGGATGATCGGCGCGTCCGTGATCAGCGGCGCGACCGCGACCTTGAGCCCCTCGCGTGGCCCGTGGCGGACGGTCTGGCTGACGACGAGGGCCAGGAGGGGGCCGGGCGAGAGGCCGGCGGCCAGCCCGAAGGCGGCCCCCGCCCCCAGCAGCTCGAGCGAGCCGACGTCCGCGCTCATGGGGCCAGTGTGCCGCGCGTGGCGTGCGCCCCGCTCCGCGGCCTCGCGCGACGGCGGTGATGCGCGAGCGTCGCGCATCTTGCCCCTCGTGCCATCATCGGCGCATGCGACGGGACCGGGTCGTCCGATGACCCGTGACAAGCGCGGCCTCACGAGCGCCGGGATCCTCCTGTTCCGGCGCGATCCGGACGCGCTCCGCGTCCTCCTCGCGCATCCGGGAGGCCCCTACTGGGTGGAGCGCGACCTGGGCCACTGGACGATCCCGAAGGGGGAGGCCGGCCAGGGCGAGGCCTACCTCGACGTCGCGCGACGGGAGTTCGCCGAGGAGACGGGCTCCCCCGTCCCGGATGGGGACCCGATCGACCTCGGCGAGATCTACCAGAAGTCCGGCAAGCGGGTGGTCGCGTGGGGCCTGGAGGGCGACCTGGACGCCGGCGCCGCCGAGAGCAACACCTTCGAGATCGAATGGCCGCCGGGGTCGGGTCGCCGGCAGGCCTTCCCGGAGATCGATCGCGTCCTCTGGTGCACGATCCCCGACGCGCGCGAGCGGCTGAAGGCCGCGCAGGTCCCGTTCCTCGAGCGCCTCCTCGCGGCGCTCGGCCAGGAGGGCTGAGGCGTACCGCGCAGGCTCGTCCCGGTCGCAGCCGCATAGCGGGTCCGCGCGGTCCGCGGCGCCCTGCGGGCGTCAGGCGGCCGTCGTGGCCCCGGACTCCCAGAAGGACTCGCTGCGCACGTCGACGCAGCCGAGCGCGCGCAGGGCCCGACCGGCGTTCTCGACCATCCCGGGGTTCCCGCAGAGGTACGCGACGGACGGCGCAGACCCGAGCGCCGCGTACGCGCCGGCGAGCGCCGTCTCGGTCCGCCCGATCCGTCCCGTCCAGCCCGCGCTCCCGGGGTCGTCCGGCCGCGAGACCGTCGGCAGATAGCGCACGAGGCCGGCCGCGTCCCACGCCTCCAGGAGCGGGTGGTACGCGAGGTCCGCCGCCCTGCTCACGCCGTGGACGACCACGATGCGCGGCGGGTGCTCGCGGTCGGCGAGCGCCCGGACCATCGAGACGAACGGCGCGATCCCGGTCCCGGACGCGACGAGCAGGTGCGCGCGGTCGTCGTCCTCGTCGAGCACGAAGAGGCCCTTCGGGCGGCCCAGGTGGACGCGATCGCCGACGGAGATGCGCCACAGGTGGGGGGTGAGGGTCCCGCCCGGGACGTGCCGCACGAGGAGCTCGTGCGCGTCCGCCTGCCGCGGGTGTGCGGCGGACGAGTACGGACGCTGGACGATCCGGCCGTCCACGCGGACGCCGACCGACACGTACTGCCCCGCGCGGAATGGCGGCATCGGCGCGTCCGGGCGGACCAGGAAGCGGGCGACCGTGGGGCTGGGATCCTCGCGGCCGATGATGGTGGCGTTCTCCACGGCTGCGGGCGGGGCCGGCCGGGCACGGGTGCCCGTCGGTCCCGCAGCGAGAGCCGAGCTCATGCGATCGTCCTCAGGCCGCCGCGAGCTCGTCCACCGCCGCGCGCGCCCAGTCGGGGTCGATGAACCACCCGCGGTCCACCTCCGCGAAGAACGACCACGCGGCGGGGAGCCGCTTCGCCTCGAAGATGGCGCCCTGCGGGCAGGCCTTCACGCAGGCGCCGCAGCCGATGCACCCCTCCGGGTCGATGTAGGCCTTCCTGTCCCCGGCCTCGTACGTGATGCAGTCCACGGGGCAGACGGACATGCACTCCTGGTCCTGGTGATCGATGCACGGGGCGGCGATGACGAACGCCACGGCGGTCTCCTTCATGGTGGAGGGCCGGCAGATCCATCGGGGGTGCCGGCCACGATCGGAGGCTGCGCCGCCTGCCTGTGGACGTCGTGTGCCGCGCGTGTGGGAACGCTCATCCACCCGACCGTCGCCTCGGCACTGGCGGCGCCGGGCCGGGAGCGCGACCATGGCGGCATGGACGTCCGGCTGGTCCGCTTCGGGGAGATCGAGGTGGAGGGACGCCTCCACGAGACCGACGTCGTGCTCGACCGCGGCGAGGTCTCGAAGCGGCGGAAGGGCCCGTCGAAGGACCGACGCCACCTCTACGGGCACACGCCGCTGACGGCCGCCGAGCGGATCCCCTGGGGCCCGCGGGGGTCGCGGCTCGTCGTCGGCACGGGCGCCGACGGGATGCTCCCCATCGACCCGGACGTGGCGGCCGAGGCGGCCAGGCGCGGCGTGGAGCTCGTCGCCCTGCCGACCGACGAGGCGTGCGCGCTGCTGGCGGACGTCCCGGCACGCGAGGTCCGCGCGATCCTCCACGTCACCTGCTGAGCCGGCGCGCCGGCGGGGCACATCCCGGCGGGCACGGCGCCTCCGAGGGCCGCCCGCGCCGGTATCCTCGACGAGCACACGGTGGCGTGCCCTGCCCGCGGCCTCGGTGCCCCTTCCGCCCCCCCGCCCCGATCGGAGGCCCCGATGGCCGAGACCCGCTTCTGGCACGGCTTCGCCGACATGCACTCGGTGAAGTCCAACGAGATCGTCTTCCGCAGCGCCGAGGGCGTCTGGATCGAGGACGTGGACGGTCGCCGCTACCTCGACGCGACCGCGGGCCTCTGGTACTGCAACGTGGGCTACGGCCGGAAGGAGATCGCGGACGCGGCGGCCGCGCAGATGGTCCGCCTCTCCGCCTACTCGAGCTTCGGCGCGTACACCACCGAGCCCACCGTGCAGCTCGCCGCGCGCATCTCCGCGATGGCGCCGATGGAGGACGCCGTCGTCTTCTTCGGCTCCGGCGGGAGCGACGCGGTCGAGACCGCCGCGAAGCTCGTCCGGCGCTACTGGGACGTCATGGGCCGCCCGGACAAGCGCCTCATCGTCAGCCGCGAGCACGGGTACCACGGGATGCACGGCTGGGGGACGTCGCTCGCCGGGATCCCGCTGAACAAGGCCGGCTACGGCGGCGACATCATCGACGAGGTCGCGCACGTCGGGTGGGGCGACGTGGCCGCCCTCGAGGACCTCTTCCAGCGGCGCGGCAGCGAGATCGCCGCGTTCGTCGGCGAGCCCGTCACGGGCGCCGGCGGCGTCATCCCGCCGGAGCCCGGCTACTGGGCGGAGGTCCAGCGCCTCTGCCGCGCGCACGACGTGCTCCTCATCGCCGACGAGGTCATCACCGGCTTCGGGCGGCTCGGGGTCTGGTGGGGCTCCCAGCGCTACGCGATCGAGCCGGACATCATCACGTTCGCCAAGGGCGTGACATCGGGCTACGTCCCGCTCGGCGGGATCGTCGTGGGCGAGCGGATCCGGCGCCCGTTCTGGGACGACCCGATCCCCGGCGCGGTCTTCCGCCACGGGTACACGTACTCCGGCCACGCGACGGCCTGCGCGGCGGCGATGGCGAACCTCGACATCCTCGAGCGCGAGGACCTGCTCGCGCGCGTCCGCGACCTCGAGCCCGTCCTCGCGGCCGCGGTCGCCCGGCTGGAGGACCATCCGCTCGTCGGGAGCACCCGCGCCGTGGGCCTGACGGCCGCCGTCCAGCTCTCCGCGGAGGCGCTCGCCGCCGATCCCGCCGCGGCGGACAAGGCGATGGTGACGACCCGGAAGGCCGGCGTCGTGACGCGGGCGGTCCGCGGCGGTGCGCTGCAGATCTCGCCGGCGTTCGTCATCACGCCCGAGGAGATCGACGTCCTGGTGGACGGCTTCAGGGCGGGGCTGGACGCGCTGGCGGCCGGCTGACGGCGACGGCCGCTGGATGGGGGACCAACGGCACTTCGTGCGCGGCGACGCCCGGCCCCGACACTGAGCGCGACCACGTGGAGGACGCGACGACCCTGTCGCGGCAACGGACGTGGACGCATGTGTCGAGGGCACCATGAGGAGTCGGACTTGCGCGACGGGGCGCCGTGGCACTCGGCGCCACGGCGCTCGTCGTCGTCGGCGCGGGCGGGACTCTGGCGGCCTCGAGCCCCACCATCCTGTACGCCTGCTTCGATGCCTTCGGCAACGTCCGGATCAGCGACATCAACATGTGCAAGCTCCCCGGCGGGGGTCGTCTCGTGCCGATCAACGGTGGCCTCGCCGGTCCCACGGGCCCCACCGGCGCTGCCGGCGCGACCGGACCGTCCGGAGCCGCGGGTCCCACGGGCGCGGCCGGGCCCACCGGTCCGGCGGGCGGCACCTCCTTCTTCGCCCAGAGTCTCAACGGGAACGCGAACGGCGCCGCCGTCCTCTTCGGCGACTGGACCATCTTCGCGCCGGTCACGGTCACCGTCACCGGGACCCAGTCGATCCTCGGAAGCGTCTCGATGGGGCTGTCGATGGATGGGGCGACGGAGAACGACCTCATCTCGGTCGATCTCTGCTTCCAGGACATGAACATCCCCGGCGCGCCGTCTATCCCTTCGGTTCCACGTACCAGACTCTGGGAAACCTGCACGACGGGCGTCAACATCGTCTCGGCTTCGGGCCGTGCGTCGATGGGCGACAACCTGTACCCGGGGACGTTCACCGTCGGTGGATGCGTGCTCAACATGAGCCCGTCGCTCGCTCTTCAGGTCTGGGACGTGAACGGCTGGGTGATGGTCGTGAACTGACGCCCGCTTGGATCAAGGGATCCAGGCCGACCTCCTGACGGCGGAGGCCGACAGATGGGAATTCGATCGGGCCCGCAGCCCCGGGGGCGGCGGGCCCGATCTCTCGGATCCTGGCGGGGCGGATCAGGCCGGGGTGACATCGATGACCCGCACCCCGAACTGGTCGCCGGACGGTCAGCTCGGGGTGCTGACGACGACCCCGAAGTAGCCCGTCACGGGCGTGAGGGTCGGCCGCCCGGCTCGCCGTGAGCGCCGGTCAGCCCGGTCGCAGCGTGAAGACGTGGCCGCGCTTGAGGGCCAGGTCCTCCAGCTCGGTGGTCGTGCGCACGTCGTACGCCGCCACCTCGACGAGGTCGTCCTCCGGCAGGTATCGCCGCTTCGGGTCGCCCACGAGGACGTCGACCCCCCGCGCCTGCGCGCGCCGGAGCCACGGGCGGACCCGGGCCGCGAGGGTCGCCTCGTACCAGCAGTCGCCCGCCAGGATGACGTCCGCGTCGGGCGGCTCCTCGTCGAGCACGTCGCGGTGGACGGCGCCGATACGGTGGCCGTTCGCGCGCGCGTTCAGCGCGATCGCGGCGGCCGCGAACGGGTCGACGTCCGCGCCGGACGCGGAGGCGGCACCCGCGCGCATCGCGGCGATCGCACAGAGGCCCGAGCCGGAGGCGAGGTCGAAGACGCGCCTTCCCGCGACGATCTCCGGGTGCTCGGCCAGGTGGCGGGCGATCGCCAGGCCGCCGGCCCACGCGAAGGCCCAGTAGGGGAGCGCGGCGTCGGGGTCGCGGGTCTCCGCCTGGACGGCCTGCCACAGGGGGAGGATCTCGTCGGCGAGGTGGAGGCGGATCCCGTCGAGCCCCGGGACCGGCCCGAGGCGGGTGTGGCGGACGACGAACGAGCGCGCGCTGCCCGCGCTCACGTGCGCGTCGCGACCGGCGCGGGTGGTCAGCGGAGCCGCGGCGTGAGGGGGCCCGACCCCGGGTCCCGCCGCCTGGCGTCCCGCACGGTCATGCCCAGCCGTCGGGCGGCCTCCGCGAGGTCGGCCTCCGCGTACCGGGTGAACGCGAGGCGGAGGGAGCTCCGGCCGCCGTCGCCCTGCGCGTAGAAGCGCCGGCCCGGCACGTACGCGACCCCGCGCGCCTCCGCGGCCGGGAGGAGCGCGGTCGCGTCCAGCCCGTCCGGGAGCGTGACCCACGTGAAGAAGCCACCGCGCGGCTGCGTCCAGGACGCGCCCGGAAGGTGCTCGGCGAGGGCCGCGAGGAGCGCGTCGCGCCGCGCGCGGTACAACGCACGGAGGTCGTCGACGTGCGCCGGGTAGTCGTTGCGGGTCGCGTACGCGGCGACGGTCAGCGCCGAGAGGTGCGCGATCCCTCCGCCGGAGTCGAGGATGCCGATGTCCACGATCCGGCGCGCGATCGACGCGTCGGCCGTGAGGTACCCGAGGCGCAGGCCCGGCGCGAGGGTCTTGGAGAACGACCCCAGCCGGACCACGGCCCCGGGCGCGGCGATGCTCCAGAGCGAGGGCGGCGTGGCCCCGTCGTACCCGAGCTCGCGGTAGACGTCGTCCTCCACGATGGTCACCCCGGCGTCCGCGGCGAGGCTCACCAGGTCGCGCCGGCGTCCCACGTCGAGCGTGATGCCGGTGGGGTTGTGGTACGTGGGGATCGTGTAGAGCATCCGGACGCGGCGGCCCGCGCCGCGCAGGCGGTCGATCGTCTCGGCGGCCGCGTCCGTCCGGATCCCGCCGCCGTCGAAGGCGAGCGGCACCAGGTCCACCGGATGGTCGCGGAGGATCCGCACGGCGAGGTGGTAGGTGGGCTCCTCGACGAGCACGACGTCGCCGGGCGTCAGCAGGAGGATCGCGGCCATCTGGAGGGCATGCGACGCCCCGGCGGTCACGACGACCTCGTCGGCCGCGGGCGCCCGTCCGTCCGTGACCGCGAGCCGGTCGCGGATGAGCTCCACGAGCGGGGGCGGGCCGGCGTCGCGCCCGTAGGAGAGGGCGTCGGGGCCGTACCGGTCGTACACGTCCACCGTCGCGTCCCGCAGCGCGCCGACCGGCAGCAGGCCGAGGTCCGGATGGCCCCACGCGAGGTCGAGGATCCCCGGCCGGTCCCTGACCTGGACGACGCGGAGGTGGTCGGGCGCGAGCGTTCCGGGGGGTGAGTCGGGGAGGGAGTAGGGCATCCCGCGTATGGTGCCCGACCCCGGGCGTTCGCGCATCCGGCCTCTGGAGACGACCCGGGGACGCCACGGTCGTGCCGACCGGCACGCGCGGCGGCGGGCGGCGCACGTCACGATGCGTCCCGTGGCGAGCGGTCCGCGTCAGGTGGCCGGCGCGACGTGCGCCCCATGCGAGGTGCCCGATGTTCCAGCTCATCGACGGCCTGCCGGCCGGCGTGCTCGGCGTCCGCGGCGTCGGCGTCATCACGAAGGAGGACTACGAGACGGTCCTCGACCCAGCGGTCGAGAAGGCGGGCGCGGCGGGCGAGCTGCGCATCCTCTTCGTCCTGGGGCCGGACTTCGAGAAGTACTCCGCGGGGGCGATGGTCGCGGACTCGGAGGAGTACGCGAAGCTCTGGCGGAAGTGCGGCCGGATGGCCGTCGTGAGCGACGTGGGCTGGATCCGCGACGCGTGCGGCCTCTTCCGGCACGGGCTCCCCGGTGAGCTCCGGGTCTTCCACGTCGCCGAGGAGGACGCGGCGAGGGCCTGGATCGCGGCCTGAGGGACGCCCCGCACTCCGCCATCCGGGGCGGGGACTGTCGCGCCGCGCGCGGATGCGGCATCATGCGCGGACACGACCGGCGGGGGCCGCCGGCTCGGCACGGAGGGAAGGGACGGATGGACAGCACCGCGCATCGCACGCGTGCCGCGCTCGCGGCTGCGCTCGGGGTCGCCGGCGCGCTCGCGCTTCCGGCGCTCGCGCTCGCCGCGGAGGGCGAGTCCGCCCCGCCGTCGCCGGTGCCCGTGGGGGTCGCCCTCGGGGTCGTCTGCGTGCTCGCCGTCGTCCTCTTCGTCGTGGGCCTCGCCGGCGTCCGCGGTGCTGCGACCGACGCGAAGGCGGAGCACGACGCCAAGGAGTGACCCCGCCGCCGCCCACCGGGCAGCGGCCGCCCCGCGGTCCCCGCGCCACCACGCGACGGCCGCCGACGCCGGCCGGCCGCTGACGGGCGCAGCCCGGCTCACGACTCCTTCGTGGGGTCGCCCTTCGTCCGGTTGAGCTCCACCGCCTGCCGGACCCAGTCGGCGACGATGTCGCGCCGGACGTCGTCCAGGCGCACGAGCTTCACGTGGCGCATGCGGTCGCCCTCGCCGGTGAGCATGCCGGTGGGGTCGCGGATCTCCGACCCGCGCCAGAAGCCCAGGTCCACGCTCTTGCCGAACGCCTTGATGTAGGCGAAGGGACCGCCTGCGTCGTAGACGGGCTGGGCCCATTTGATGATCTCCCGCGCGTGGGGCGCGGTCTCGAGGATCACCTCGCGGAGTGCGGCGACGATCGCGCCGCGCTCGCCACCGACGGAATCGATGTACCCGTCGACGGTCTTCTCGGACGCCATTGCGGAGCACCTCGTCGGCCCTCCCACGGGACGTCTCGGGAGGGTCCACGGGTAGGAGCGTACCGCGGGAGTCCACCCCTCGCCAATGGGTCATCCGCGGACCGGCGTCGGGCCCTTCGGACCGTCCCGCGTCCGGGCGGCCGGACCATACTGGGACTCTCGCGTCCGCCACCGTTCGGAGCTTCCCGTGACCGACCAGATCCCCGCTCCCGCGACCCGCACCGAGACCGATTCGATGGGTGCCATCGAGGTCCCGGCCGACCACTACTGGGGCGCGCAGACCCAGCGCTCGCTCCACCACTTCGCGATCTCCGCGAACCGGATGCCCGCCGGGATCGTCCGCGCGTTCGGGATCCTCAAGCGCGCCGCAGCCGACGTGAACACCGAGCTGGGCCTGCTCCCGGCCGAGAAGCACGACCTCATCGTCGCGGCCGCGCAGGAGGTCTCGGACGGCACGCTCGCCGACGAGTTCCCGCTCCGGGTCTGGCAGACCGGCTCCGGGACGCAGTCGAACATGAACGTGAACGAGGTCATCGCGGGCCGCGCGAACGAGATGGCCACCGGGGTCCGGGGCGGCAAGAAGCCGATCCACCCGAACGACGACGTGAACAAGAGCCAGTCGAGCAACGACACGTTCCCGACGGCGCTCCACATGGCCGTCGCGATGGACATCGACGAGAAGCTCATCCCCGCGGTCCGCGCCCTCCGGGACGCGCTCGACGAGAAGCGGGTCGCGTTCGACCCGATCGTGAAGATCGGGCGGACCCACCTCCAGGACGCCGTCCCGCTCACGCTCGGCCAGGAGTTCAGCGGCTACGTGGCCATGCTCGACGGCGACCTCGCGCGGATCGAGGCGACCCTCCCGGGCCTCTACGAGCTCGCGCTCGGCGGGACCGCGGTGGGGACCGGCCTCAACGCGCACCCGGACTTCGCCGTCAAGGTCGCTGCCCGCATCGCGGACATCACCGGGCTCCCCTTCGTCACCGCGCCCAACAAGTTCCAGGCGCTCGCCGGCCAGGAGGCGTCGGTCTTCGCGTCCGGCGCGCTGCGGACGCTCGCGACGAGCCTGATGAAGATCGCGAACGACATCCGCTGGCTCGGCTCCGGGCCGCGCGCCGGCCTCGGCGAGCTGCGCCTCCCCGAGAACGAGCCCGGCAGCTCGATCATGCCCGGCAAGGTGAACCCCACCCAGGCCGAGATGATCACGATGGTGTGCGTCCAGGTCTTCGGCTACGACGCGTCGGTGGCGTTCGCCGGGTCGCAGGGCAACTTCGAGCTGAACGTCTTCAAGCCGATCATCGCGTACGACATCCTCCACGCGATCGAGCTGCTCGCCGACGGCTGCCGCTCGTTCCGCGAGCACTGCATCGAGGGCCTGGAGGCCGACACCGCGGCGATCGACCGGCACGTGAAGAACAGCCTGATGCTCGTCACGGCGCTCGCGCCGTCGATCGGCTACGACAAGGCCGCAGAGATCGCCAAGAAGGGCCATCACGAGGGGCTCACCCTGCGCGAGGCGGCCCTTGCCACCGGGTACATCAGCGCCGAGGA
Organism: uncultured Chloroflexia bacterium; assembly: GCA_963844945.1. Lineage (GTDB taxonomy): Bacteria > Chloroflexota > Limnocylindria > Limnocylindrales > CSP1-4 > CAIYQJ01. Next base: position 106,519 of record CAWJQZ010000046.1, on the reverse strand, counting down.
CTTCGACGCGGTGGTGAGGCCCGAGGAGATGACGCGCCCCACCGCCGGGAGCTGAGTCGGTGAGCGCCGTCGGGGTCGCGGCCACGGCCGACCCCGGTGCCGGGGCGGCTCCGCGCGACGGCTCGCTCTCGACGCGCCTCCTCCTCGCCTGCGGGATCGCCGGGCCCGTCCTCTTCTGGGGCCTCGGGCTCGGCGCGATGCTCTCGTGGCCCGGCTATGACCCCGTCGCGGATTCGATCAGCGGCCTGATCTACGCGCCCGAGGGCTGGCTCCAGGTGGACGCGTTCATCCTCATGGCCGTCCTGACGATGGCCTTCGCGATCGGGATGGGCCGCATCGCGGGGGCGACGCCCCGGGACCGTGCCACCGTCCGGGGGGCCCTCCTGGCCCTCGCGGCGATCGAGCTCGGCTTCGCGCTCTTCCCCGCGAACACGCCGACCGGGTCCTCGTTCCACGGCAGCGTGCACATGGTCATGGTCTTCGCGTTCGCGATCGCGTTCCCGATCGGGATGGCGCCGGTCGCGCGCATCCTGCTGCGCGACCCGCCCTGGCGACGGGCCGGCGTCCTGACGGGCGCCGCGGCGGCCGTCATGGCCGTCGCGATCGTGGGGGTGATCCTCGCCGTCTTCGGTCCGCTCGAGCCGTGGACGGGCGTGCTGGAGCGGATCTGGGTCGCGATCCCGACCCTCCTCGTCGTGGGGCTCGCGCTCCACGGGCTGCTCGTCTCCGCGGGCCGGATCCGGGGCTGACGGCGACGCTGCGGCCGTGCCGGCGCCGCGGCCGGGCCGGCGCGGCGTCCGGCCGTGGCGGCCGCTAGCGATGCCGCGCGAGGAAGCGGACGCGCGGCGGCTTCACCCGCCTGATCCACGGCGACGGCGGTGAGAACGTCACCGCCGCGAGCACGGTGATGGGGCGGTCGTACAGGGCGCGGAAGTGGCGGAAGGTCGTCCAGGCCGCGTCGGCGTCGGCGACGAGCGGGACCCCGGCCGCCGCGAGCGCGGCGCGCGCCTCGTCGAACTGCTCCCGCGTGATGGTGACCGGACGCGTGTCCGGACCGTCGCGCCGATCGTCCCCGGCCGGCGACGCGGCCGGCCGCGGCCCCACGTCGAGGCCCAGGTGGCTCGCGACCCCCCAGAGCGACCGCGCACCGGCGCGGCAGACGAGCCGGGCGCCGGCGGGGACGGGGGCGTCGATCGTCGCCGTGCGGAGCGCGGCGGCGTCGAGGATGACGCACGCCGCGTTCACCCAGCTCCGGTCGTCGGAGACGGAGCGGTAGAACGGGAGGATCTCGATCGCGATGTGGCTCTCGCCGATGTCGGCGAACCAGGTCTCGTACTGGCCCCAGAGGGCATCCACCGCCGACCAGCCACCCATCTCCTGGTAGTGCTCGATGAGCGTGACGCCCGAGCCGGCGACCCCCGCCCGCTCCTGCATCAGCGAGACCTCGACCTCGCGGCGCTGGTAGGCGCCGTAGATGGTCGGGAAGTAGCCGATGAGGAGGGCGACGAGGAAGAGGCCGATCCCCGCCTCGGCGAGCACGCCTGCGGTGATGGCGCCGGACGGGGGCTCGCTGAAGCCGAGGGTGAACAGCGAGGAGCCCGACAGCCGCAGGGCGGCGGTCACGTCCTCGGTGCCGAACCCGTAGAAGACCAGCGCGAACCCGAGCCACGTGAGGATCAGCCACGCGGCGTAGAACGCGAGGAGCGAGATCGGGGCGAAGAGCGAGAGGGCGCTGGCCCGGGAGAAGAGGCGGCTCGCGCCGGGCGTCCGGTGGTGGATGAACGGGCGGAACGCGAGGCTCACGATCTCGAGGACGATCCCGCTGATCACCTCGTGCCGGCCGCGCGGGACGACGAACGTCTTCACCGCCGAGCGGAGCGTGAGCGCCACGAGCGCGAGCCCGGCGACGACCGCGACCCCATGCACGACGTCCATCCACCCTCCTGTCCCCGGAGCTCCGGCGCCGCGTCGGTCCTCCCGCCCCGGCACCCGGTGGCGCGAAGGGTACGCGCTCCGCCGGTGGTCGGGGGAGACGGGCGTGTCGGGCGTCCCGGTGCGTCCCGGCACCGGCCGCCTCCGGGGGCATGGGACGGAAGTACGGGGTGTGCCGTACGATCGGCGCCACGCCGGCGGCGGTCCTCCCGCCCCACCATCCCCGAGGAGGCTCTCCCGCATGCACGTCCGTCGTCCGCGCGCTCCCCGCGCCCTCGCCATCCTCGGCGCGCTGGCGGTCATCGCCGGCTCCGCCACGACGGCGACCGCCGCGAACCCCACGCACGTCCTGGTGCCGATCGGATCCGACTACCAGGCGCCGACGATGCAGCGGTTCGCGAAGGCGGCCGCGGGGCAGGACACGAGCGGGCACGTCCTCCTCCTGGTCCTGCCGATCACGTACTCGCGGAACGCCTACCAGAGCGCCAACGGCGAGCGCCAGCAGAACCTCACGCTGGCGGAGGCCCGGGGCGGGCTCCTCGCGGACGCCTGCGACGTGGTGAAGGCCCCGACGCAGACGTGCGAGGTCAGGGTCGTCCCCGTGCTCGTGCGCGACGACGCCTACCTGCAGTCGAACGTCGACTACTTCACGCCCGACGTGGACGGCGTCTTCATCCTCGGCGGGGACCAGACGGTCGCGATGCAGGTCGTCGCGGGCACGCCGGTCGAGCAGGCGCTCGCAGCCGCGTACGCACGCGGCGCCGCCGTCGGCGGGAACAGCGCCGGCGACGCGGTCCAGTCGGTGAACATGATCAACGGCTTCACCGCCGGGTACGACGAGGCGACCGAGATGCGCCAGGGCGCGGTCGACGTCTGGACGTACGCCGGCGCCGGCGACGACACCCGCGGCCTGATCTTCGGCCTCCAGGGCTGGATCGACGAGCAGCACATCTACGAGCTGGGCCGCTTCGGGCGCGCGCTGAACGTCTCGATGGCGACCGGCCTCCCGATCCTCGGGATGGACGCGGCCACGGGCGGCCCCGTGTACGACGAGCGGACCCTCACCGACGTCGTCGGGTTCACGTCCGGCGCGGTCATCGACCCCGGCACGTGGGGCGCCACGGGGACCTGGGCGGGCCCGAACGCGAACCTCTCCGTCCGGCGCGTCGCCACGCACCTCATCCCGCCGGGCGGGTACGGCTTCGACCTGTCGGCGCGCCGTCCCACCGTGAACGGCGCCGCGCAGGCGGCCCCGTCGATCGCCGGCCGCACGTACCCGTCGCTCTCGACGCCGGCCGGCGCCGGCCCGCTCCTGCTCTCCGGCGGGATCGTGGGCGCGACCCCGGGCATCGTCTCCGCGCGCTTCGTCGCAGCCTCCGGCGGAGCAGCCGCCCGGATCGTCGTCCTCGCGGCAGGCTATCCGAAGAGCACCGACGCGCAGGCGGACGCCAAGGCTCTCGCCGCGGCGCTCCAGCCGGGCGTCTCCGCGCAGGTCGCGTGGGTCGTGCTCGACGGGAAGACCGACCAGAACGCGGCCGCGACCCTCGTCGCGAACGCGACCGGCATCCTCCTCACGGCTCCCGACCAGTCGCTCGTCACGGGCGCGCTCGGCGCGCAGTCGAGGGTCGTCTCGGCGATCCGCAGCAGGTGGACGAGGGGCGCGACCCTCCTCGCCGACAACGCCGCGGCCGCCGCGCTCGGGGCACGGATGGTGGCGGACCCGCCGCCGGGCTCGGACATCGACACCGAGTCCTCCGAGGACTTCCTCGCGGCCGGCGCCACCGTGACTCCGGGCCTCGGGTGGCTCGGGGGCGCCACGATCGAGCCGCGCCTCCTCCCGGACCGGCATTGGGGCCAGCTCTGGCACCTGGCCGCAGACCGGCCGGCCGCGCTCGCGGTCGGCGTCGACGCCGGGACCGCGCTCGAGGTCCGTGGCGGCTCGGCCGCGGTCCGCGGCGCCGGGGTCGCGGTCGTCCTCGACGGCCGCAAGGGCACCTTCGGCGTCGGCAGCAACGGCGCGATCGCCGCGCGGTGGGTCGTGCTCGACAGCTTCGTGGACGGGGAGACGCTCGCGCCGTAGGGCGCCGACCGCGCTCCGGCCCGGCCCGCGTCAGGCGAAGGCGAAGGACGCGTACCCCACGGTCCGCGAGAAGCTCGACCCGGGCCGGTCCGCGGACGTGGCGCGCGCGAGGATGGCGCCCTGCGTCGCGCCCATCGCCCGCAGGGCCGCGAGGCCGGTGAGGGTGGCCTCGAGGCCGCACAGGCCGCAGTCGACGCCGACCGGCCCGGCGGTCCGCAGGTGGCGCTCCACGTCATGCACGCGTTCGATGTCGAGCTCCTGGAGCGCCGGGGCGTGCTCGGCCGTGATCGCCTCCGCGATCGGCTGCGGCGGGTAGTGGGCGAAGTCGGTCGAGATCGCGAGCACGATCCTCTCGCCGGTCGCACGGCGCTCCGCGAGCAGCCGTCCCAGCATGTCCCCGCCGATGACGGCCGCATCGGGCGTGCACCCGGCGGTGATCGGGACGAGACGCGCCTCCGGCAGGAGCCGCCGGAGGAACGGGAGCTGCACCTCGACGGCGTGCTCGCCGGCGTGCGCATCGCCGTCGGCCAGGAACGGCGCGCCGAGCGCGACGATCGCGTCGCGCAGGCCGGTGTCGATCGCGATCTCGGCGCCCGGGATCGACCACGCCGACGCCGGTGAGGTGGCGAGGCCGTCCAGCCACGGGGCCGTGTGACAGGTCCCGACGACGACGACGGTCGTCGGGGCGACGGGGACGAGCGCGCGCCAGCCGTACGCGGCCGTGCCGCCCGAGTAGACGAGCCCCGCGTGCGGCACCAGGATCCCCGCGGGGAGCCCGGGCAGGGACGCAGGCCGCTCCATCCGGCGCGAGTGATCGTGCAGGCACTCCTCCACGAGCGCGTCCAGCTCGACGGGCTGCGCGGGGTAGAAGGCGCCGGCCACCGCCGGCTGTCGCACCCGTCCGCTCACCGTCGTCCTCCCGCTTCGTCGGCCGTGCCGGCCGGGGTCGCGCCGTGCCCGACCGCCCGGCCCGCGAAGATCCCCGGCAGGTCGTGTCCGCAGTCGGGGCAGGCGCCGGCCCGGAGCCGGTCGTCCACGAGACGGTACCCGACCCGCACGAGGAGCGGCGACCCGCATCGCGCGCATCGCGTCACGCCGTCGTCGCGCCCCGCGGAGCCGCCGAGGTTCCCGGCGTAGACGTGCGCGAGGCCGGCCTCCCGCCCGATCGTCTCGGCCGCGCGGATCGTCTCGACGGGCGTCGGGTGGACGTGGCCGAACCGGTAGGCGGGGAAGAACCGGCTCACGTGCCAGGGGGTCTCCGGGCCGAGCTCGCGCACGATCCAGTCGGTCAGCTCCCGGAGGCCGCCCGGGTCGTCCGTGAAGCCCGGGATGAGGAGCGTCGTGACCTCGACGAAGGTGCCCGCCGCCCGCAGCCCACGGAGCGTCTCCAGCACCGGCGCGAGACGTGCCCCGCAGATCCGCCGGTAGACGGCGTCGTCGAAGCCCTTCAGGTCCACGTTGGCCGCGTCGATCCACGGCGCGATCGCCGCGACCGACTCAGGCGTCAGGTAGCCGTTCGTCACGAGGACGTTGCGCAGGCCCGCCGAGCGGGCGAGTCGGGCCACGTCGAGCAGGTACTCGGCGAAGATCGTGGGCTCGACGTAGGTGTACGCGATCGACCGCGCGCCGGCCGCCAGCGCGGACGCGACCACCTCGGCCGGCTCGGCGTGGAAGGTCGTATGGCCGATCCCCTCGCGCGGCGCCTGCGCGATCTCCCAGTTCTGGCAGAAGCCGCACCGCAGCGGGCACCCCACCGTCGCGATCGAGTACGACGTGGACCCGGGAAGGACGTGGAACAGGGGCTTCTTCTCGATGGGGTCCAGGTTCGCCGCGACGAGCTCGCCGTACACGAGCGTGACCAGCTCGCCCTCGCGGTTCTCGCGCACGCCGCAGATGCCGCGGCGTCCCGGACGGAGCAGGCACCGGTGCGCGCACAGGACGCAGCGGACGCTCGACGGGCCGGGCGGCGCGTGCGGGTCGTCCGCGACCGACCAGAGGATCGCCGGCGCCACGCCCCGGTCGCTGCCGACACGCGGCGACGGTGTCCGCGTCGCCGGGGCGCCCGTGTACCTCTCGTCGGATCGGTGGCGGATCTTCATCGCGCGGTCATCCGGCGCCATCGTCGCGCGGCGGCCGCGCCGGTGGCAGGGCCCTTCCGCCCGTTCGCCGGACACGGACCTGCCGGCCGCCGCCCCCGAGGGCGCGTGCGGCGCGGCCTAGCCTCGGAAGTCGGGCCGGTCGAGGATCCGGAGCCACGACCCGTCGGGCTGGCGACGGACGACCTGGGCCCGGGCGCCCGCCTCGTCCAGCGCGGGCGTGGCCGTCAGCGCGAGGTCGCCGAGGCGAAGGGTGGGGAGCGGGGTCTCGAGCCGGAGCGTCGGCCCGGCCGCGAGCATCCCTTCGTACAGGGAGCGGATCGCCGCGTGGCCGACGGTCACCTTCCCGGGCGGGAAGGCCACGACGGCATCGGGCTCGTAGAGCCCCACGAGCCCGTCCACGTCGCCCGCGTTGGCGAACTCGACGAACAGGCGGGTCAGGTCCTCGGGCTCCATCGCCCGCTCTCGATCGGTCGTCATGGTGCGACGTCTCCTTCGGCGAGCCGGTCGGTGCCGGCCGCCACCGTGCACCCTGCCGCCGGTCCGCCCCGAAGTCAACAGGCCGCGACGCCCGGGGCCGCGGCACACGGACGCATCTCGGTCCTGCTGGCTCTGGAGGTCGGGTACCCGGCCCCGGTAGCCTGACGGGCGAGGACGCCGGCCACGGCGTGCTCGATCGCCAGGAGGGACCCACATGCCGTCGATCCGATCGCGCGTCCGGGCTCTGGCCGTCGGGGCGGCAGTCATCGCGCTGGTCGCCGTGGGGGTGGGCGGCACCGTCGCCGCGAGCAACCCGGCGACCCTCTATGCCTGCTTCGACGTCTACGGCAACGTCCGGATGAGCGACATCGCCCAGTGCAAGCTCACGACCGGCGGCCGGCTCGTCAGCTTCAACACGGTCGGGCCGACCGGCGCGACCGGGCCCACGGGGCCAGCCGGGCCCACCGGCCTGACCGGCGCCACCGGGCTCACGGGTCCGACCGGCGCCACCGGCCTCGTACCGGCGCACACCGGTGCGACCGGGCCCACCGGGCAGACCGGCTCGGTCGGGCCCACCGGTCCTGCCGGACCGGAGAAGAGCCTGACGGTCCAGGAGGTGACGGCCAGTCGCTACTTCGGCGTCCTCGAGTTCGACGGGTGGGTGGAGGTGAACTGCCCGTCCGGGACCGTCGCAGTCGGCGGAGGGTTCTGGCTGTCGGACACGATCATGAAGGCCGTCGTCTCGGAGTCGAACGGCGCCAACGGGTGGCGGGTGTATGTCACGACGCCCAGCCTCGTGACCGCGCGTGTCCACGCGGAGTGCGCCAGCTTCCAGTAGGCGGGCGCCGCGAATCCCTCGGGACGTGATCCGGCTCCGGCGGCGGGCGTCGCCGGAGCCCCGGGTGCGCGCGGCCGTCCTGGACCGGCGGTCACCATCCCGGCCGCCGCCGGGCGCCCTTCCGCGCGCGAGCCTCAACCCGCGGCGCGCTCCTCACCGACCCAGCGGAACCGCTCGGTGCTCCGCGGGATCGCACCCTCCACGCGGCGCCACGCGCCGTCCGCCTGTTCCACCTCGTAGGCACGGAACGCGCAGGGGATGCCGCGCGCCGTCAGCGGGTCCACGGCGTCCATCAGCTGGAAGTGGAGGTGGGGCATCGTCGAGTTGCCGGTGGTGCCCACGCGGCCGATGACGTCCCCTTCCCGGACCGCGTCCCCGACGGCGACCGCCACCGTCCCGGGCGCGATGTGCGCGAACGCGGCGAAGGCGCCGCCGCACCGGAGGATCACGTGGTTCCCCAGGATGCGTGGGAGGTTCTCGGGCCGCGGCCTGAACGTGAGGCCGTTGCGCAGCACGAGCGCGATCTGGCGCAGCGGGACGACCCGGCCCGGCTCGGCGATCCCGTCGAGTGCTGCCACCACCTCGCCGTCGAGGGGCGCATGGATGGGTTCGCCCCAGCCGGGGCAGTCGGGCGTCGGGACCCCCACGAGCGCCGACAGCCGACCGCCTCGCGGATGATCGTCCGCCCCGCGGCGCGGATCGGATCGGACGAAGTCGAACGCGTACCGCTGCCCGAGGATGTCCGTCCCGTGGCTCGGGATCCTGCTCGCGGGCGTGTGCGGCGCCATCCACGCCCCGCGGAGCGGCAGGTCCACGATGCGGGCGCCGGCCAGCTCCGCGGCGAGGGCAGGGTCCAGGCCGCCGTCCCGGGTCGTCACTGGACGCAGAACTCGTTCCCCTCCGGGTCGTTCATCCGCACCCAGTACTCGCCGCGGAGGTCGAGGGCGCCGCGCGCATCCGATGCGCCCAGGGCCTTCAGCCGCTCGACCTCCGCGTCCACGAGCCGGCGGCGCTCCTCGACGGGGACGCCATGGCCTCCGCTGACGCTGACGTCGAGGTGGACGCGGTTCTTCGCGACCTTCCCCTCCGGGACCCGCTGGAAGAACAGGCGCGGGCCCGCGCCGTCGGGGTCGAGCGCCGCGCTGAAGTCGTTCCGCGTCTCCTCGGGGATCCCCATGCTGTCCGCCCACGCGTCCCAGGAGTCGAACCCGGGCGGCGGCGGCTGGAGGACGTAGTGCAGCGCCTCCGCCCAGAACCGGGCCTGGCGGTCCGGGTCGGCGCAATCGAACACGATCTGGACCTTCGTCGCCATGTGACGGCCTCCCTCCTGCGGCCGGGGACGTCCCGGTGCTCTCAGCTCCCGCGCGCCAGCGGCGCGAACCGCGCGGTGAAGTGGCGCAGCGCAGGCGGCGCCTCCGTGATCCGGAGCCCGCGCAGCTCGGAGGCGCGCTCCGCCACGTGGCGCACCACCTCGATCACGTAGTCGATATGGCTCTGGGTGTACGTCCGTCGCGGGATCGCGAGGCGGACGAGGTCCATCGCCGCGGGCGCCTCGGTGCCGTCCGGCTGGGCGCCGAACATGACGGTGCCGATCTCGCAGCCCCGGATCCCGCCCTCCACGTAGAGCGCCACCGCGAGCGCCTGGCCCGGATACTCGAGCGGGGGGATGTGCGGGAGCAGCGCGCGTGCGTCGAGGTAGACGGCGTGCCCGCCGATCGGCAGCACCACCGGGACCCCCGCCGCGTCCAGCGCGTTCCCGAGGTACGCCGTGCTCCTGATCCGATAGCGGAGGTAGTCCTCGTGGACGACCTCGCGCAGCCCCTGCGCGATCGCCTCGAGGTCGCGCCCCGCGAGGCCGCCGTACGTCGGGAAGCCCTCGGTGAGGATGAGCAGGTTGCGGCAGCGCTCGGCGAGGACGTCGTCGTTCATCGCGAGCCACCCGCCGATGTTCGCGAGGCCGTCCTTCTTGGCGCTCATCGTCATCCCGTCCGCGTACGACGCCATCTCGCGGACGATCTCGGCGATCGGCGTGGACGCGTATCCCTCCTCCCGCTCGTGGATGAACCACGCGTTCTCGGCGAACCGGCACGCGTCGAGGAAGAGCGGGATCCCGTACCGGTCGCAGACGGCGCGGACCCCGCGGATGTTCGACATCGCGACCGGCTGGCCGCCGCCCGAGTTGTTCGTGACGGTGACGAAGACGACGGGGACGTTCTCCGGGCCGGCCTCCGCGATCGTCCGGTCGAGCAGGTCGAGGTCCATGTCCCCCTTGAAGGGGAGGCGGAGGGACGGGATGCGCCCCTCGGCGATGACGCAGTCGGTCGCGAGCGCGCCCGTCGCCTCCACGTTGGCGCGCGTCGTGTCGAAGTGCGTGTTGTTGGGGACGACCTTCCCCGGCCCGCCGACCGCGCTGAAGAGGATCCGCTCCGCCGCGCGACCCTGGTGGGTGGGGATCACGTGCCTGAACGGGAAGAGCTCCTGGACCGCCTCGAGGAAGACGTACCAGGACGGGGAGCCGGCGTAGCTCTCGTCGCCGTGCTGGACCGCCGCCCACTGGTCGCGGCTCATCGCGCCCGTGCCCGAGTCGGTGAGCAGGTCGATGAGGACGTCGTCCGCGTGAAGGCCGAAGAGGTTCCAGCCGGCCCCGTCGATCGCCGCGAGCCGCTGCTCGCGGGTCGTCATCCGGATCGGCTCCACCGCGTGGATGCGGAAGGGCTCGATGATGGTGCGGGGCTCCATGGCGGCCTCCGGTCTCGGTCGGGCGTTCGGCTCGGTGACGATACGACCGGCGCGATGCGGGCGCGCGCCGAGTGTGCCGCGGGCGGCGCGGCCGTCCGCGCGCCGAGGGTGCCCCCGGGCGATGTCGCGTGGCCGTTCATCGCCGGCTATCGCCCCGGGCGATGTCCGGCGACGTCCGCACCGACCGCCACGAGGAGATGGTGGCCGGACGGGACGTCACCGCTCGATGCGCATCGACCCCGGCGATATCCGGCGATGTGCCACCGCGGACCCCGCGGGCGTCGAGGACCCCGGCCGACCCGCGAGGGTCAGTCCTCGCCCTCCATCTCCTTCAGTCGGCTGTAGTAGTCCGGCAGCTCCTGGAGGTGCGCCCAGGCGATCCGCCCCGTGACGTGCGGGTCGTCGCCCGTCACGTTCGTCCGTGGGTCGCGCGATCCGTGCTCCATCTCCACGCCGAGTCCCACGCGGAACTCCTCCGGGTCCACGCCCTCGGCGTGGAAGTCGAGTCCGATCGCGTGGGCGATCTCCGCCGCTTCCTCGGGTGTGTAGGCCGTCTTGCGCTGAGTCATCGTCCGTGTCCACCTCGCTCGGCCCCATCGCCGCCGGGGCCCGCGACATCGTGGCATCGGGCGACGCACGTCGCGAGTGCCGGGCGGCCCGGACCCGCGGCCCGAGGCGCCTCGACCTCCCGGGGTACGCTATCAGGACCGTTCATCCCGACCGCAGTCACGATGGGAAAGAGCAATGGCACGAGACGCTTCCCCTGCCGACCGAGCGGCAGGCCCGGCCGCAGGCACGACGAACCGCGACTGGTGGCCCGATCAGCTCGACCTCCGGGTGCTCCACCGTCACTCCTCCCTCTCCGACCCGATGGGCGAGGGTTTCTCCTACGCGGACGAGTTCGCGACCCTGGACCTCGACGCCGTGAAGGCCGACATCCGCGAGGCCCTCGCCACCTCGCAGGACTGGTGGCCGGCCGACTACGGCAACTACGGGCCGCTCATCATCCGGATGGCATGGCACAGCGCGGGCACCTACCGCGTGAGCGACGGCCGCGGCGGCGCGTCGCGTGGCCAGCAGCGGTTCGCGCCCCTCAACAGCTGGCCGGACAACGCGAACCTCGACAAGGCGCGCCGGCTGCTCTGGCCGGTCAAGCAGAAGTACGGCCGGAAGATCTCCTGGGCCGATCTCATGATCCTCGCCGGGAACGTCGCCCTCGAATCGATGGGCTTCACGACCTTCGGCTTCGGCGGGGGTCGCGAGGACGTCTGGGAGCCCGACGACACCGACTGGGGCGCCGAGACCACGTGGCTCGCGGACGAGCGTCACGGTGGCGGCCGGGAGCTCGACGATCCGCTCGGGGCCGTCCAGATGGGCCTCATCTACGTGAACCCGGAGGGTCCCGGCGGGAACCCCGACCCCGTCGCCGCCGCGCACGACATCCGCGAGACGTTCGCCCGGATGGCGATGAACGACGAGGAGACGGTCGCGCTCATCGCCGGCGGGCACACCTTCGGCAAGACCCACGGCGCGGGTCCGGCGACGAACGTCGGTCCGGAGCCCGAGGCGGCGCCGATCGAGCAGCAGGGCCTCGGCTGGAAGAGCAGCTACGGGAGCGGCAAGGGCGGCGACGCGATCACCAGCGGCCTCGAGGTCACCTGGACCTCCACGCCGACGCACTGGAGCAACAACTTCTTCTGGAACCTGTTCGGCTACGAGTGGGAGCTGGAGAAGAGCCCGGCCGGCGCCAACCAGTGGGTGGCGAAGGGCCGCCCGGCGACGATCCCGGACGCCTTCGATCCGTCGAAGCACCATCCGCCGACGATGTTGACCACGGACCTCTCGCTCCGCTTCGATCCGGCATACGAGAAGATCTCGCGCCGGTTCTACGAGCACCCCGACGAGTTCGCCGATGCGTTCGCCCGGGCCTGGTTCAAGCTCACCCACCGCGACATGGGTCCGGTCTCGCGGTACCTCGGCCCCCTCGTCCCCGCGGAGCGGCTCATCTGGCAGGACCCGGTCCCGGCCGTCGATCACGAGCTGATCGGCGACGCAGAGATCGCCGACCTCAAGGCGCGGATCCTCGCCTCCGGCCTGTCCGTCGCCCAGCTCGTCTCCACCGCGTGGGCCTCCGCGGCGACGTTCCGCGGCACCGACCGGCGCGGCGGCGCGAATGGCGCGCGGATCCGCCTCGCTCCGCAGAAGGACTGGGCGGTCAACGACCCGGCCGCGCTCGCGGAAGTCCTCCCGGTGCTCGAGGGGATCCAGGCGGAGTTCAACGCGGCGCAGGCCGGTGGGACACGCGTGTCGCTCGCGGACGTCATCGTGCTCGGTGGCTGCGCCGCGGTCGAGAAGGCCTCGGCGGACGCCGGATACCCCGTGGCCGTTCCGTTCTCGCCAGGGCGCACGGACGCATCGCAGGAGCAGACCGACGCGGCGTCGTTCGCCGTGCTCGAGCCCCACGCCGACGGGTTCCGCAACTACGTGGAGCCGGGCCGGACGCGGCGCGCAGAGCAGCTGCTCATCGACCGGGCCGAGCTGCTCACGCTGACGGGGCCCGAGATGACGGTCCTCGTGGGCGGCCTGCGCGTCCTCGGCGCCAACGCCGGCGGGTCCTCCCACGGCGTCCTCACCGGGCGCCCCGGTGCGCTCACGACCGACTTCTTCCGGAACCTGCTCGACATGGGGACGGAGTGGCGGCCGGCCTCGGCGGCGGAGGATGTGTTCACGGGCCACGATCGTGTCACAGGCGAGCAGAGGTGGACCGCGACCCGGGTGGACCTCATCTTCGGGTCCGACTCCCAGCTCCGTGCCTACGCCGAGGTCTACGCATCCGACGATGCGCCGGAGAAGTTCGCTCGGGACTTCGCCGCGGCCTGGGCCAAGGTGATGGATCTCGACCGGTTCGATCTCGCCTGAGCCGCCGACGACTCGGTACTCGACGGGGCCCGACGCTCGCGCGTCGGGCCCCGTCGCCGTCCGGCCCCGACACCCGAGCTTCCGGGCCGAACGGCGTTCGGGTCCGGGCCGAACGCCGCTCGGTTCCGCTCCGTGTCCGGCCTACTCTTGGATGGCGTTCCCACCACCCTTCGCCCGAAGGCTGAGTCGCGGCCTCTGCCGCGTCGTGGAAAGGAGTCGCCCCGATGGTCATGGAGACCGAGGCCCGCCCGGTCGGGCTGCCCCGGCTGAACGAGCCTGCCCCGGCGTTCACCGCGGTGACGACGCACGGCACGCTCCAGCTGTCCGACTTCGAGGGTCGGTGGCTCATCCTCTTCTCGCACCCGGCGGACTTCACGCCCGTCTGCACCACCGAGTTCCTCGCCTTCGCCGAGATCTACCCGGCGCTGCAGGAGCGTGGGACGGACCTGCTGGGCCTGAGCATCGACAGCGTCTTCTCGCATATCGCCTGGGTGCGCAACATCGAGGAGAAGACCGGGGTCCGGATCCCGTTCCCGGTCATCGCCGACCTCAACAAGGAGGTCGCGACCGCCTACGGCATGCTCATGCCGGGCGAGAGCAAGACGGAGACGTCGCGCTGCGTGTTCGTCATCGACCCGAAGGGCGTCCTGCGGACGATGATCTACTACCCGCTCTCCCTCGGACGGAACATGCAGGAGATCCTGCGGGTCATCGACGCGCTGCAGACGGCCGACGCCAACGGCATCGCGACGCCCGCGAACTGGACCCCCGGTCAGAAGGTCATCGTGCCGGCGCCGAACACCCAGGAGGGCGCCGAGGAGCGCATGCAGGCCGGGTACGAGTGCATCGACTGGTACCTGTGCAAGAAGGACCTCTAGGCCCATGGCCTGTGTGAACCCGGACGGCACGATCACCGCGTCGGCCCGGGCGATCCTCGCTGCGCTCGCGCGCAGCGCGACCCCAGAGGGGATCGCGGCCGAGACGAACCTGCCGCTGTTCCGCGTCCGAAGCGCGCTGCGGGAGCTCGTGGAGGCCGGGCTTGTCGCCGCGGGCGACGCGGGCTACGCGCTGACGGAGGACGGCCGGAAGCGCCTCTGACGCGCGGCGGCCCGCCGTGCGACGGCGCGGGATACCACGACGCCCGGGGCGGTCGCCCCGGGCGTCGACGTGCGAGGGCGGACGCGCTACTGGTTGACGATCTGGTCGGTCGCCTGGGCCTGGAACCGAACGCCGTACACGTGGTCGGAGCCGTCGTAGCTGTAGCAGTCGAGGTCCGCGAGCGTGCGGCCACCGAGGACGACCGGCGTGCTGAGGCTGATCATCCCGTCCGGTCCGTGCGGCTGGGATTCCGACCCGATGTCCACCCCGCCCAACTGGAGGGGGCTGTTGATGTTGACGGGGAAGTTGAGCGACAGCGCGCAGTCCATCGACACCTCCCCGTTGCCGCCCGACGCGTCGTCCTCGGCCGTGAGGGTCGCGGTCAGGAGGTAGCTGCCGGCCGGCAGCGAGAGCTCCGCGATCTTCGTGTGCTGGCTCTGTGGGACGTTCGCCGTCGGCACCGCCGTGGCGTAGGTGACGCTCGAACCGGACGGCCCGGTGGCGCCCTGCGGTCCGGTCGGACCCTGGATCCCCTGCGGTCCCGACGGGCCGGTGGGCCCCACCGGGCCCTGCGGCCCGGTGGGGCCGACGGTATTGAACGAGACGAGCTGGCCGCCGCCGGCGAGCTTGCACTGGTTCGTCGTGCCCATCGCCACCTGCCCATACGCGTTGAAGCAGGCGTAGAGCACCGGCGGGTTGGACGCGGCGAGCGTGCCGCCGGAGGCGACCGCGACGAGCGCGAACGCGGAGATGCCGACCGCGGCGACGCGCAGGCGGCCCAGGGACGCGGGCATCGAACCTTCCTCTCGATGCGACCGTCCCGCGTCAGGGGCGGGACGCGATGGACGCGATGATGGGACGAGGGTCGCGCCGATTCAAGGGGTCAGGACGCGACCCCGCTAGCCCGAGCCGAACCCCAGGGCGGCCAGGAGGGCCCGGCCTGCCGCGAGGTCCTCAGGCGCGTCGGCCTCGAGGTGGTGCACCTCCTCGAGGCTCCAGGCGTCGTAGCCGGGCCGCGCATCGCCGAGGGACCGGTGCTCCTCGATCGTCTCGCGCACCGAGGCGATGAGCGCCGCGTACAGCACGAGCGGCGGCTCCTCGAGCACGCGCCCCTCGAGTGCGACGTCCGCGCCGACCCTGGCCCGGAGACGGGCGAAGAACGCGCCGACCTCGTCCGCACGGACGTCCTTCCCCTGCGAGTGCCCACCCGCGCGCATCACGGGCGCGCGCGAGCCGAGGACGGCGATCCGCGTCGCCGCGTCCGTGTCCGCGATGTGGATCGCCCCGCCGAACGTGAAGTAGGCGTTCGACACCGACAGGCGGTCCACGAGCGTGACCGTGCCCCACGCGACCGGGTGGTTGGGCGCGTCGCTGTCGCGGTCGATCCACCGGCGGACGCCGCGCCCGTGCTCGGAGGACCAGTACTCCATCCGCTCGGGGTCGAAGTGATGGGTCGTCGGCTCCTCGCGGAGCGCGACGATGAGGTTCGCGCCGGCAGGGCGGTCGGGCCGGTCGCCGTGGACCAGCTCGAAGCCGAGGTCGCGGACGAACCCGAGGCCCTCCTCGGGGGTGATGACATCGTCCGCCCACAGGCGGTCGGGATCGAACGCGTGGCCGTCGTCCGGCGGGGTCATCGGTCCGTCACCCGGCCCGGTACGCGGATGCGAGGAGCCGTTCCCTGATCGCCGGGTCGGTCGCCGCGTCGATCGTCGTCCACGCCATCCCGATCGCGCCGTCGATCACGGCACGGTCCGCGACCGGGGTCGCGCAGGCCGCCGCGAACTCGGGCTGGTGGTTCACGATCGGGTAGCACTCGAGCGAGAGCCCCGGGTGGATCGACGGGATCGCCAGCGAGACGTTGCCCATGTCCGTCGACGCAGCCGACGGCGCCGGGCCGGCGTCCGGCCAGAAGACGCGCCCGAGCGACCGGGCGTTGGCCTCCCACAGCCGGGCCAGGTCCGCGTCCGCGCGGACCTCCGCGTAGTCGGGACCAGCCTGGACGATCTCCACCTCGCAGCCGGTCGCGATCGCGCCGGCCTCGAAGCACGCGAGGATCCGCGACTTCGTCCCCTCGAGCTCGCCGATCGTGGGCGCCCGGAACATGTACTCCATCGTGGTCTCGTGGGGGATGATGTTGATCGCGTCCCCGCCCTTGCGGACGACCCCGTGCGCCTTCACGGTCGGCGGCAGCTGCTGGCGGAGCAGGCCGAGCGCCACCTGCGCGATGACGAGCGCGTCCCCCGCGTTGATGCCCAGGTGCGGGGCCGCGGCGGCGTGGGAGGGCCGGCCGCGGTACGTGACCATCACGTGGCCGGCGGCGATCATCGGGAAGTCCGCCACCTCGAAGTAGGTGGGGTGGACCATCATCGCCGCGTGGACCCCGTCGAAGGCGCCGCGGTCGAGCATGAGGATCTTGCCGCCGCCGCCCTCCTCGGACGGCGTGCCCATCACGAGGACCTCGATGCCGATCGCGTCGGCCACCGATGCGAGGGCCAGGCCGGCGCCCACCGCGGAGGCGGCGATGACGTTGTGCCCGCAGGCGTGCCCCACGGACGGGAGGGCGTCGTACTCGGCGCAGATCGCGACCCGGAGCGGCCCCGACCCGGCGCGGGCGACGAACGCGGTGGGAAGGTCGCAGACCCCGCGCTCCACGCGCATCCCGCCGAGCTCCAGGGCGTCGGCGACCATCGCGGCGCTGACCGTCTCCTCGAAGCCGAGCTCGGGCGTCGCATGGACGCGATGCGAGAGGTCGATGAGCGCGTCGCGCGATGCCTCGATCCGGTCGCGTGCGGCGGTCCTGGGATCCACGTGTCCCTCCGGCGGATGCGCGGCTCGCCGGTCCTCCGGGCCGCGCGGCACGTCCACTGGCGCGCGCCAGCGGGGTGCCTGGTGCGTCCATCGTAGACTCCGGCGGTGACCCACGTGACCGGCCCCGCCGGACCCGCCGACGACCCTTCGCGCCGCACCGGTGCGCGCCCGATCCTCGCGGTCCGCGGCGACGCCTCCGCGGAGATCCCCGACATCCTCGCGGGCGAGGAGCCGATGGGGATCCGAGCGGCCGGCCCCGGCCAGGAGCCCGTCGACGTCGCCATCACGATGCGGACCCCCGGCGAGGACGAGGAGCTCGCCGCCGGCTTCCTCTTCACCGAGGGCCTCGTGGGCCCCGGGGGGATCGCCGGCTTCGAGCTGGGCCATCCGGCCGACGTGGCGCACCCGGACGACGAGGTGACGGTCCGCCTCACCGCCCCCTTCGACGCGTCCGCCATCGCCGCCCGGAACTTCGTCGCCACCGCGAGCTGCGGCATCTGCGGCAAGGCGTCCCTCGACGCGGTCGCGCTCCGCTGCCCGCGCGTGGAGCCCGGGCCGGTCGTGGCCCGCTCCGCCCTCCTCGGCATGCCCGACGCGCTGCGGGCGGGCCAGGCCGTCTTCCGCCGCACGGGCGGCCTGCACGCAGCGGGCCTCTTCCGCGCGGACGGCTCGCTCGTCCGGGTCGCCGAGGACGTGGGCCGGCACAACGCGCTCGACAAGCTCGTGGGCGCGAGCCTCCTCGCGGGCGAGATCCCGCTCGCCGGATCCGTCGTACTGGTCTCAGGACGGCTCGCGTACGAGATCGTCGCGAAGGCAGGGGCGGCGGGCGTCCCCTTCCTCGCCGCCATCGGTGCGCCCACGGACCTCGCGGTGGACGCAGCGGAACGCCTCGGGATGACGATCGTCGGTTTCCTCCGCGGGGACGGGTTCAACGTGTACGCCGGGGCGGAGCGGATCGACCTGGCCGGCTGAAGCGGGAGCACGATGTCGTCGGCTCCTTCTCGACCGACGGCCCTTGCCGTGCGTCGTCGGGAGCGCGACCTTCGTCTCATCGCGGGAGGTGTCGACGCGCGATCCGCACACGGCCGCCGGGATCGCGCCGAGCCACTGGCGGGCCCGACCCGCGCGGACGCGTCCCGGGGAGAGCAGCCATGCGTGCGCTTCGTCCGCGTCTGCGCGCCGGGATCGTCGGCGTCGCGGCCTTCGCGCTCATCGCCGTCGCGGCGGGGGGGACCGTCGCCGCGTCCAACCCGCCGACGCTCTACGCGTGCTTCGATGCGTACGGCAACGTCCGGATGACCGACGTGAACATGTGCAAGCTCCCCGGCGGCGGGCGGCTCGTCTCGTGGAGCACGGTGTCCGTCCCCGGCCCCACCGGCCCGCAGGGTCCGCAGGGGATCCCCGGCCCGGCCGGTCCCACGGGGCCGAGGGGAGCCGCCGGCGCCGACGGTTCCGGCATCTCCGGGGACTTCGGCACGGTCGCGGTCGGCGGCGAGGCGTCGCTCGCATCGGGTGCCGATTTCACGGTCGTCCTGCAGTGCACCGCAGACAACGCCGGTCAGCTGGTGATCAACAACGCAGGAGCCTCGAACCTCACCGCCGTCGAGCTCTACTTCGACGGGCTCGTCACCCCGACCACCGCCCTCTACCGGCGCACCGTCTTGCCGGGGAGCTTCTCCTCCCGTACCCTCCCGTTCTCTGGATGGGTCGAGGTCCAGCTGGAATTGGCCTCCGGCGGCACCGCATGGGTCACGCTCTCGCTCCTGAGCGGCACCTCCGGGTGCTACTACATCGTCCACCGGGCGATCGGGTGATCGACCTCGAGCCTCCGGCCCGGCCGGGGCGCGCTTGCCGCGTCGCGGCACCACACAGCGCCACGGGGGCTGCCCGCGGCACACGAAGAACGGAGACCGACGATCGACGACCTGGAGACGCTGCCCCTCGCGGCGCTCGCGACCTTCGACTACCGCGCCGAGGGGCGGGACCCGGTCGCGGACGCGCGGGCCGTGCACCGGCGGGTCGCGGCGGCCCTCGCCGCCATCCCGGACGCCGACTGGGGCCGTGAGGTCTCGGCCTCGGCGGTGCCCGGCGCGCCGGCATGGACGGTCCGGGACCACGTGGGCCACGTGATCGACTCGCTGGAGGACGGCGCCGGGTACGCGAGCGCGGTGGTCCTCGACGGCGCCCGGTGGCCGGAGGACGAGGACTACGGCGACATGGACGCGTGGAACGAGCAGCGCCGGTCGGTCTTCGACGGCCTGTCGCCCGCCGACCTGCGTGACCGGTACGACGCCGCGACGGAGGCCCTCATCGAGGTCGCACAGGAGCTGTCTCCGGAGGAGGCTGCTACCGACGACGCGTGGGGCTGGGCGTGGTCGCTCCTCCACGAGCACGCCGCCGAGCACGCCGGGGTCGCGGAGGCGGCCGTGGGCGCGTAGGCATCGCGGGAGCGCCCGTCGCTCCCGGCGGGCGCCGTCCCGGGGGCGGCTCCGGCCCGTGCGGTTCGGCTCTGTGAAGATCGCCGCGACGGACTACTCTGCGCCCCACGGATCCACGGTCGATAGGGGACACGATGCGAACTCGGATCGGAGCACTGGCTCTCGTGGTCGCTGCGGTCGCCGCCGCATGTGGCGGCGGGACTGCGACATCCGCGCCGGCCGGCGGCGGTGGCGGCGGTGGGGCGGCGGCCTCCCCGGCGTCCGCGGTCTGCGCGAACGTCTCCTCCCTCAAGGTCGTCGTCGACAAGCTCAAGGCGATCAAGCCGTCCGACGGCGCCGTCGCGATGAAGCTCGCGGCCAACGGCGTCGCGACCCAGGTCGCGACCTTCGTCTCCGCCGCGCCCGGCGATCTGCGCGTGGCCGCGCAGGGGCTGAAGACCGCGATCGAGGGCGTCCGCAGCGCGATCGCGCAGCCGGGCGCCAAGGTGGACGATCCGGCCGTCACCGCGGCGGTCGCCGCGGTGGAAGCGGCATGGCAGGAGTTCTTCGCGAAGCTCCAGGCCGCCTGCCCGAGCTGACGTCCCCGGGAGCGGCGCTCTGCGACCGGCCGGCCGCGAACGCGGGCGAACGCGGGCGGCCCTGCGTCAGGGCTCTCCGGCGGCCTCCCGGCGGGCGCCGCGCTTCGGCGGCCTGCTCTGGACGAAGTCGAACCCGAATCGCCCCTTCACGCAGAGGTTCCCCTGCGTGACGCCGGAGTCGAGAGGCGAGAGCACGCGGACGATCCGGTCGTCCTGGACCGTGAGCGAGAGCGTGCATCCCACGCCGCAGTACGGGCAGATCGTGTCGGTCGTCGTCTGCTTCGACTCGTCCCACGTCCCCGCCTGTCGCATCTCGTGCTCGGAGCGGAACATGAGGGCGCCGGTGGGGCAGACCGCGATGCAGTTGCCGCAGTAGACGCACGCGGAGGTGGGCAGCGGGACGTTCCCCTCCGTCGAGATCCGCGCGTCGAACCCGCGCCCGGCCACCGAGATCGCGAACGTGTTCTGCGCGTCCACGCCGCACGCGTCCACGCACTTGTAGCAGAGGATGCAGCGCGCGTAGTCGCGCACGTAGAGGTCGTTGTCCACCTTGACCGGCTGCGCGACGGTCTCGGCCGTCTGCCCGTCGGTCGCGTGGTGGTGGCCCGCGTGGCGCGCGTCGCGCTCGTCGGCGGCAGCGGGCGGACCGGGCGGCCCGAACCGGCCGGGGTCGGCACCGTACTCCGCCATGAGCGCGCCCAGCGAGCCGTCGGGGAGGACCTCGCCCGCGATGTCGAGCTGCACGGCCGACCCGATGAGCTCGAGGACGAGCCTGCGCGAGTGCCGGACCTTCTCCGAGCCGGTCTCGACGCTCATCCCCTGGCCCACGCGCGACGAGCACGAGGGCGTCAGCGCCCGTCCGCCGGTGTCCACGACGCAGAGCCGGCAGACGCCGGCCGGCCTGAGGGTGTCGACCTGGCACATCGTCGGGATGTCGATCCCCTCCCGGCGGCACGCGTCGAGGATCGTGATCCCCGCGGGGACGGTGACGGGCTTCCCGTCGATCGTCATCTCCACCGTGCCGCGGTCCCGCGCCGGCGGCGCCTCCGGGACGCGGGGCGAGCGCGCCGGGGTGTCCGTGAAGATCGGGCTCAGCGGCGGGAGCGTGGCGGTGGGATCGGGGGCGTCGTGCTCGCTCATGCCATCACCCCCGGCAGGCGCATCGCGCTCGCGACGGCGTCGTTCGCCGTCTGGCCGAGCCCGCAGATCGAGGCGTCGCGCATCACCCGGCCCAGGTCGCCGAGGAGGGCGAGCTCGTCGTCGAGGGAGCCGCGCACTCGCCCCGACCGGACCCGCGCGAGGAGCTCTTCCTGGCGGACGGTCCCGATCCGGCACGGGATGCACTGGCCGCACGACTCGTCGCGGAAGAACCGGGCGATCCGCGCGACGATGTCGAGGATGTCCGTGGAGTCGTCGAAGACCACGACGGCGCCCGCCCCCAGGGTCGCGCCCATCTCCGCCGCGTGCTCGTACGTGAGGGGCATGTGGATCGCGTCGGGGCCCACGAAGACGCCGGCCGCGCCGCCGAGGTTGACGGCCTTGAGCTTCCGCCCGCCCGGGATCCCGCCGGCCATCTCGATCAGGTCGCGGATCGTGAGGCCGAACTCCGTCTCGTAGACGCCCGGCCGCGCGACGTGGCCGGAGACGCTGAAGACCTTGTGGCCGCTCGACTTCTCCGTGCCGAGCAGCGCGTACCCCTCGCCGCCCTCGAGGACGATCCAGGGGATGTTCACGAGGGTCTCCACGTTGTTCAGGACCGTGGGCTTGTAGAAGAGCCCCGCGGTGGTGGAGCGCGCCGCCTTGTTGCGCGGCTCGCCGCGCTCGCCCTGGATCGAGTTGAAGAGCGCCGTCCCCTCGCCGCAGATGTACGCCCCGCCTCCGCGCCGGATCTCGATGTCGAACGCGAACCCGGCGTTCATCACGTCCGGTCCGAGGAACCCGTTCTCGCGGGCCCGCGCGATCGCGTTCGCCATCCGCTCCTCGCCGAGCGGGTACTCGCCGCGGATGTAGACGAAGCCCTTCGTCGCGCCGACCGCGTACCCGGCGATCGTCATCGCCTCGACGATGGAGAACGGGTCCTCCTCGAGGAACGCGCGGTCCTTGAAGGTCCCCGGCTCGGCCTCGTCGGCGTTGCAGACGATGTACTTCGTGTGGCCCGGCGAGGCCGCAGCGGCCGCCCACTTCTTCCCGGCCGGGAAGGCCGCGCCGCCGCGCCCGAGGACCTCGGCGGTGATGATCTCCTCGACGACCGCGACGGGGCCCACGTCGATCGCGGAGCGGAGCGCCCGGTACCCGGCGGCCTCCACGTAGTCCTCGAGGCTGGTGGGGTCCACCATCCCGACGCGGTGGAGGAGGCGGAGCCCGGGGTCGCCCGCCTGCGGGACGAAGCGGCGGATGCGCTCCAGGCGCTGCGGCGTGGGCGCGGTGCTCCGGTCGGTCCCGGATCCCGGCTCGCCGTCGTCGGGGACGTCCGCGAGGCCGAGGGCCGCGGCGTCGGCAGCAGCCGCGGCGTCGGCAGCGGCCGTGCCCGCCGCGACGGCTGTGACGGCCGCGACGGCCGCCCCCGCCGGCCGAGCGCCGGCGCGCGCGAGGTGCCCCAGGATCCCGACCGCGTCGACCTCGCCGTGGACCTCCCGGACGACGGGGTCGCCCGCGACGGTGAAGAGCGCCGCCGGCGCGCGCTCGCACTGGCCCAGGCAGGGGCTGCGGAACCAGGTGGCGCCGGCACCATCCGGCGGGTGCCCTTCGGGTCCGAGCGCCCGCTCGAGCCCTGCGCAGACGTCCTCGGCGCCCGCGAGGCGACAGGCCATGTCGTCGCAGACGTGGACGGCGGCGGGCGGCAACGGCACCGTCGACAGCAGCGCGTAGAACGACGCCACCCCGTGCGCGTCGGCAGGCGGGATCGTGAGGCGGCGGCAGATGTACCCGAGCGCCGGCTCGCTGATCCACCCCATCCGATCCTGCACCGCGTGGAGCGCGGGGAGCAGCAGGTCGCGGCGGGACCGCGCCGCGTGGCCGCCGCGGGCGAGGCGGAGGTCGTCCTCCGTCCGTTCCCCGCCCGTCCAGCCGCTCACGGGCGGCCCGATCTGCGGGGTGAGGACCGCGTCGATCGCGGCGCGCTCCTCGGGGCTCGCGAGCGGGGCGACGATGTGGAGGTCCATCCGCGCTCGCCCTCAGCCCGCCGTGCCCGCGGGGGCGGACGCCGCGCCGGCCGTGGCCCCCGCGCCGGCCGTGGCCGAGGCGCCGAGCCTCTCCACGCGGATCGCGGCCGCCTTGAACTCCGCGGTGCCGGCCTTGGGGTCCACCGCGTCGATCGTCAGGACGTTGACGGGCACCTCGTCCTGGTAGTGGAAGGTCATGAACGTGAGGCCGGGGCGGAGGGCCGGGTCGATCCGGATCGGCGCCTCCACCGCGCCGCGGCGCGAGACCACCCGCACCATGTCGCCGTCCGCGAGGTCGTACGCGTACGCGTCCTCCGGGGACATGTCGAGCGTCTCGTGGCGCTTCCCCGGGGTGCGCAGCGGGCCGGTCTGGACGCCCGTGTTGTAGGCCTCCAGGTGGCGCCCGGTGGTCAGTCGCAGGGGGAACTCGTCCGTCAGGGGGTCGGCCGGGGGCTGGTCGTCCACGGGGACGAACGGCGCGCGGTGCCCCGGGACCGGGTCCTCCCACAGGCGCGAGTGGAGGAAGAGCTCGCCCGGGTGCTCCTCGTCGTAGCAGGGCCACTGGATCCCGCCGAGGGCCTCCAGGCGCGCGTAGCTCATCCCCGCGTGGGCGGGCGAGAGCGTGCGGAGCTCGTCCCAGGCCGCCTCGGGGTCGGGGGCGCCCCAGTCGTGGCCCATCGCCTTCGCGAGCGCGTAGATGATCGCGAGGTCGTCGCGTGCCTCGCCGGGCGGCTGGAGCGCCCGACGGACGCGCTGGACGCGCCGCTCGGAGTTGGTCACCGTCCCCTCCGACTCCGCCCAGCCCGCGGCCGCGGGGAGGACGACGTCGGCGAGCTCGGCCGTCGCGGTGAGGAAGATGTCCTGCACCACGAGGAACTCCCGCGTGGAGAGCAGGCGCTTCGTCCGGTGCTGATCGGCCTCGGACTCCACCGGGTTCTCGCCGATGATGTAGAGCGCCGTCAGGTCGCCCCGCTCCATCGCGTCGTACATGGCCGAGAGGTGCCAGCCCCGGCGCGGCGGGATCGTCACGCCCCAGGCCCGGTCGAAGGCCCGCCGGCACTCCTCGTTCTCCACGTGCTGGAAGCCGGGGAGCCGGTCCGGCAGGGCGCCCATGTCGCCGCCACCCTGGACGTTGTTCTGCCCGCGCAGCGGCGCGAGGCCGCTCCCGTACTTGCCCACGTGCCCCGTGAGCAGCGAGAGGCTGATGAGCGCGAGGACGTTGTCCACGCCGTAGTGGTGCTCGGTGATCCCGAGCGTCCAGCAGATCATCGCCCGGTCGGCCTTCGCGTACGCGTGGGCGACCTCGCGGATCGCCTCTGCCGGGACCCCGGTCTCGCGCTCGGCGCGCTCGAGCGTGTACGGCTCGACGCGGGCGCGGTACTCCTCGAAGCCGCTGGTCGCGCGGTCGATGAACTCGCGGTCCTCGAGCCCCGCCGCGATGATCTCGCGCGCCATCGCGTTCGCGAGCGTGATGTCCGTCCCGACGTTGAGGCCCAGCCAGACATCGCCCCACTCCGCGGAGCTCGTGCGGCGCGGATCGACCACCGCCATCCGGGCGCCGTGGTGGATGCCCTTGAGGAGGTGGTGGAAGAAGATCGGATGCGTCTCCCGGGCGTTGCTGCCCCAGAGGAGGATGTAGTCCGTCTCCTCGATCTCACGATATGACGATGTCGTGCCACCGGCACCGAACACTGTCGCCAGACCGGCGACGCTTGGAGCGTGTCAGGTACGGTTGCAGCTATCGATGTTGTTGCTGCCGAGGACGACGCGGCTGAACTTGCCGGCGGCGAAGTTCATCTCGTTCGTCGAGCGCGAGCAGCTGAAGACCCCGAACGTCCGCGGACCGTGGGCCTCGCCCGCCGCGCGGAACGCGTTCGCGGTCCGGGCGATCGCCTCGTCCCATGTCGCGGGACGGAGGGCGCCGCTCTTCCCGCCGTCGCGCACGAGCGGCTCGGTGAGTCGGACGTAGTTCCTGGGCACTCGTCGCCTCCTGGCGGTACACCGAGTGGGGCCGGCTGGGACGCCTGCCGTCCCGCGAGTCTAGCAAGGGCGGCGGCGCGGGGGGAGGGGCCGCGGGCGGGGCCGCGCGGGCGAGTCGTGTGGGATGCACGAACACGACACGGTCCCGCCGGCTGCCCGCTCCGTCAGTCGGGGCTCGCGCCATCCGCGAGCGGCAGGAACACCGAGAAGATGCTGCCGCGGTCGCCGCCGCTGGTGGCCGTCATGAAGCCGCCCGCCTCCACGACGAGCCCCTCGACGCTGGACAGGCCCAGCTCCGGGCTCCAGCCGCCCGCCTCCAGTGCGTAGAACGGCTCGAAGGCGTGGACGAGCCGGTCGGGATCGACCGCCGGTCCGGTGTCCGACACGGAGATGCGGACGAACGCGCCGGGCCGTGCGGTGGGACGCCTGCGCGGATCGTCGCGGCCCACCTGGTCGATCGCCGTCGTCACAGTGATCGCGCCACCCGGCGGCGTCACGTCGCACGCGCGGAGGACGAGGCTTGCGATGACCTCGCGCAGGTGCGCGCGGTCGATCCCGGCCGTGCCCTCCGGGGCGCCCAGGCCCCGTCGGAGCCCGCCTCAGGCCCCGGCCGGACCGCCGAACGCGACGACCTGGTCGCGCCCGCTCCGCTTCGCCTCGTACATGGCCGCATCCGCGCGCGCGACGAGGTCGTCGGCCGTCTCGCCACGCACCGCGACCGTCGCGCCGATGCTCACCGAGATGGAGACGCTGCCGTCGCCGATCGCGATCGGCTCAGCCGCCGCGGCACGCACCTTCTCCGCGATCCGCGTGGCCTCGGCCTCGTCGCGGACGCCGCGGAGGAGGACGAGGATCTCGTCACCGCCGATCCGGGCGACGACGTCGTCGCGGCGGACGCTCTCGCCGATCCGCCGCGCGAGGGTGCGCAGCACCGCGTCGCCCGCCGCGTGCCCGTGCACATCGTTGACGTCCTTGAACCGGTCCACGTCGCAGAAGAGGATCCCGAGCGCCCGGCCCGGCGCACGGCGCCGCTCCGTCTCCTCCTCGAGACGATGGAGGCCCTCGCCGCGATTGAGCAGGCCGGTCAGCGTGTCCACGCGCGCGAGCCGGTCGAGCTCGGCCATCGCCCGGACCTCGGTGTCCACGATCCGCAGGGACGCGATCTGTCCGTCGGGCTGGCCGGCCGCGTCGAGGTAGAGGCTCCCGTGCATCTCGATCCAGTGGAAGTCGCCGTCGAGCGTCCAGATGCGGACCCGATCGACGACCGGCCGGCCGGCAGCGATCGCCCGGGCGCTCTCCTGGAACCGATGGCGGTCGTCCACGTGGACGAGGTCGGCGACCTCCCGGCCGACCCAGTCCGCCTCGACGCCGCCGAGGACCGTGGCGACCGACGGGGAGATCCAGGCGATGCGGCCGTCGCGGATGTGGACGATCACGTCGGACGAGTTCTCCGCGAGCAGCCGGAAGCGTTCCTCGCTGGCCCGCAGCGCCGCCTCGGCCGTCCGCATCTCCGTCACGTCGGCGAAGGTGCCCCGGAGGCGGACGATCGCGTCGCCGGGCCCGCGGACCGCCTCGCCGCGCGAGATCCCGTGGCGGATCTCCCCGTCGCTCCGGATGAACTCGACGGGGATCTCGAACCCCAGGCCGGCGCGGGTCGCGAGGCCGATGGCGGCCGAGAGCCGGAGCCAGGACTCGGCGGTGAACAGCTGCTCCTGGTCCGCGAACCGCGGTGCCGGCGTCCCCGGCTCCCGCCCGAAGATCCGGAAGAGCTCGTCCGACCACGTGACCGCGCCCGTGTCGGCGTCCCAGCGCCAGCTCCCCACGTGGGCGATCCGCTGGGCGTCCGCCAGCTCCGCGCGGCTGGTCTCGAGCGCGTCCAGCGCCGCCTTCTGGGCCGTGACGTCGCGCTTGACCGCGACGTAGCTGACCGTCCTCCCGTCTGCATCGCGGACGGGAGCGATCGACGCCTCCTCGATGTAGATGGAGCCGTCCTTGCGCACGTTGTGGAACTCGCCCCGCCACGTCTCGCCGCGTGCGAGCGTGGCCCAGAGCGCCGCGTAGAACGCCGCGTCCTGGTGCCCGCTCTTGAGGATGCGCGGGTTCTGCCCCAGCGCCTCCTCGATGGTGTAGCCGGTGACGCGCTCGAACGCCGGATTCACGTAGAGGATGGTCCCGGCCGGGTCCGTCACGACGACCGAGTCGTCCGTCTCCTCGATCGCGGCCGCGAGCCGCCGTGCGGCCCGATCCGCCTCGCGGCGGTCCGTGACGTCGCGGATGATCGCGGTGACGTAGTGGCCGTCCGCGGCATGCCATTCGGAGAGCGAGATCTCCACCGGGACCTCGGTCCCGTCGCGGCGGCGTGCCGTCTCCTCGCGCGTCTTGCCCATGATGTGGCGCTCGTCCGCTGGTGCGGAACCGGACCAGTCGCGGCCTCGTGGGTCTCCGCGACCGGCGCCGGGATGATGGTCGCGATCGAACGGCCCACCATCTCGTCCGCCGTGTACCCGAAGAGGTCCGTGGCGGCGCGGTTCCACGCGACGACGGTCCCGTCGTCGCGTGCCGTGACGATCGCGTCGATCGCGAGGTCCACGATCGCGCGGTACCGCGCGTCGCTCGCCTCCTGAGCCGCTTCGCGCGCGGCGGCGTCCGGGGCGGCAGGCCCCGGAGTCGTGCGCTCGGCGGCATGCAGGCGGGTCATGCGAGCACGATACCGGGCATCCCGGCCTCCTCCACCCGCCCGATCCGCCACCACGGCTCGCCGGCGGCGTCCAGGGCGGCCGTGACGGCCGCGAGTCGGTCCGCGGGCACGGCCGCGAGCAGCCCGCCCGAGGTCTGCGGGTCGTGCGCGAGCGTGACGAGCTCCGGCGGGACGTCCGCGCCGACCTGCAGCGCGCTCGCGACGAACCGCCGGTTGTGTGCGGCACCGCCGGTCTCCACGCCGGCGCGCGCGAGGTCCAGGGCGCCCGGGAGGGAGGGGAGAGCGGCCGCGTCGAAGACGAAGCGGACGGCGGTGGCGCGGCGCTCGGCCGAGGAGGCGCCCCGGGCCGACGAGGCGCCCCGGGCCGCGGACCCGGCCCGCGCCATCTCCCACGCGTGCCCCAGGAGCCCGAACCCGGTGACGTCGGTCGCGCCGGCCAGCCCCGTCCCCACGAAGACCTCGCTCGCCGCCCGGTTCAGGCGCCGCATGGACGCTGCGGCCTCCGGCAGCGACCCGTCTGCGACCGCCCGTGCCTCGCTCCCCGCCGGCTGCCGCACGCCCGAGACCACCAGCCCCGTCCCCAGGGGCTTCGTCAGGAGCAGGACGTCGCCCGGGCGCGCGCCACCCTTGCGAAGGAGTCGGTCGGGGTGTGCCGCGCCGATGACCGCCAGCCCGAACGTGGGCTCCGGGTCGCGGACGGTGTGCCCGCCCGCGAGCGTCCCGCCCGCAGCCCGCACCGTCGCGGCGGCCCCGGCCAGGATGGCCGCGGTCGCGTCGGCCGGGAGGTCCTCCGGCAGCGCCGCCACCGACAGCGCGAAGAGGACCCGACCGCCCATCGCGAAGATGTCGCTCACCGCGTTCGCGGCCGCGATCGCGCCGTACGCCTCGGGGTCGTCCACCACCGGCGGGAAGAAGTCCACCGTGCCGAGGATCGCGAGGTCCGGCGCCACCAGGTACGCGGCGGCGTCGTCGGCGGGGTCCAGGCCCACGACCAGCTCGGCGGGGGCGTCCGCGCCCAGCCCGGAGAGGGCGTCCGCGAGCAGGTCGGCGCCGAGCTTCGCCGCGCAGCCGCCGCAGTCGGTGAGGTCCGTGAGCCGGACCGGGGAGGACGCCATCATGCCGCCGATGATACGAGGGTGGGAGGCGGGCCCGATGCAGGACTGCGACCGCCCGGAGCCGGCGCGCACGCGAGGAGCCGGGCCGGGGAAGGGGAGACGGCCGGCCCGCGGGGCCGGGAGCGCTCAGTGGGACTGGACGCCGAAGGTGATCGTGCCCGAATAGGTCCCGGCGGGGACGGCGGGGACCTTCAGATGGCATCGCCGTTGCGCCAGCGTGAGGTCGGTGCCAGCTCGCACCACGGGACGTGAGCAGGCCGCGGCGTGGCGCTGTGTGTCGCCTGTGTGAGGGCGCGCGCGTGCGCGCGCGAGGGCCGGGCCGGTCTTCGGGGAGCACGGGCGATCGCGAGCCGGTCGCGTGCGTCCACTCGATCGCGTTCCGGGCGGTATCTGACGACTCAAGTAGTCAGATTGGCTCGCAGATCGGGACGCGCGGCCGGCGCCGGGGCGCCGGGCCGCCCATCACCGCCGCCGGCAGGGCTCAGTGCGCCTGCGTCCCGGTCGGATCGCCGGGTGCCCGTCCCGCTGGCTGGCCCTGGGGCGGCTCGTCCGTCCGCATCGCCGTGAAGTCCCACCGCGGCGGGTCCTCCTCCTGCGTACCGGCGGGCGGCGCGTTCCCGGGTCCGGCGCGGAAGAGGGCGGATCCGTCCACGAACGGCCCCACGGCGCGCACGGCGGCGACGACCAGGGCCACCACCACGACCGCGGCGACGGCGAGACTCAGGAGCCCGAGGATCGTGCCCATCCCGATCCGCACCTCCGTTCCGCCCGGAGGGTATGCCGGGGCCGCTGGCGCCGCCAGAGTCCCCGGTCATGGCCGTGACGGACAAGGTGGCGCGTGGGCGCCGATGATTGCGGCCATGGCCGATCCCGAGACTCTCCTCGCGGGCCTCGATCCCGAGCAGCTCGAGGCCGCCCGGATCACGCGCGGCCCGCTCGTGATCCATGCCGGCGCGGGGTCGGGCAAGACCCGCGTCATCAGCCACCGCGTGGCGTATGCGGCGGCCACCGGCGCCGTCGACCCGCGGCAGGTCCTCGTCGTGACGTTCACGGACAAGGCAGCGGGCGAGATGGCGCACCGGCTCGCCTCGCTGGGGCTGCCCGGCGTGGCTGCCCGGACGTTCCACGCCGCCGCGCTCGCCCAGCTCCGCCACTTCTGGCCCGGCCGCCATGACGGGGACCCCGCCCCCGAGGTGCTCGATTCGAAGATCCCGATCGTCGGCCGGTTCGCCCGTGCCCTCCCGGGTGGCTACCGCTTCACGGCCGCGAAGGACCTCGCCGACGAGATCGAGTGGGCGAAGGCGCGACGACTGACGCCGGAGACGTACCTCCGCGCGGCGGGGGACCGGAAGCCGCCGGTCCCCGTCGAGCTGTTCACGCGCCTCTGGGCGGACTACGAGCGAGCGAAGGACCGGGCGGGCATGCTCGACTTCGACGACATGCTGACGCGGACGGTGGAGCTGCTCGAGACGGACGAGGACGCGGCCGAGGCCGTCCGCCGCCGGTACGCGTGGTTCAGCGTGGACGAGTACCAGGACACCAACCCGCTCCAGCAGCGGCTCCTGGACCTCTGGCTGGGCCCGCGCGACGACCTCTGCGTGGTGGGCGACGAGGACCAGACGATCTACACGTTCACCGGCGCGACCGCCGACTTCCTCCTCGACTTCGGCGCGCGCTTCCCGGGCGCCCGGACGGTCACCCTCAGCCGCAACTACCGGAGCAGCCCGGAGATCCTCGCGCTGGCGAACCGACTCCTCGCCGCCGACGGCCGGCGCAAGCGCCTGGTGGCCACGCGACCGTCGGGCCCGGCGCCGGCGATCCGACGCTGCGCCGACGCGACCGCGGAGCTGACGCTCATCACGGCCACGATCCGCCGCCTCGTCGATGCGGGGACGGCTCCGGAGGAGATCGCCGTCCTCGTCCGGATGAACGCGCAGATCCCGCCGATCGAGGCCGCCCTCACGAAGGCCCGCATCCCGTTCCGTGTCCGCGGCACCCGCTTCTACGACCGGCCCGAGGTGCGCGACGCCCTCCGCCTCCTCCGTCGCCTGCCCGCCACGGCGCGGGGAGAGGCGCTCGTTGAGGCGTTCGAGGGCGCGCTTCGCGCCGAGCTGGGATACGAGGCGGACGAGACCGCAGGCGGGGCGGAGGCCCGGGAGCGCCAGGCGAGCCTCGCCCTGCTCGTCGAGCTGGTGGACGACGCGACATCGAAGACCCCGGAGCTGGACCCCGCCGGGCTCCTCGCCGACCTCCGCGCTCGGGCCGCGGAGGAGGCCGCGGGCTCGGCGGACGGCGTCAACCTGCTCACGCTGCATCGCGCGAAGGGCCTGGAGTGGGACGCCGTCATCCTGCCGGCGCTGGAGGAGGGGTCGCTGCCGATCCGCCAGGCCGAGAGCGACGACGAGCTCGCCGAGGAGCGCCGCCTCCTCTACGTGGGGCTCACGCGCGCGCGCCGCGAGCTCCTGATCACGTGGGCGGAGCAGCGCCCGGGCCGCGCCGACCGCGAGTCGCGCCGTCGCCCCAGCCGGTTCCTGCGCGACCTCGAGGGCAGGTCCGTCCGCGGCCGCGTGACGATCCTGCCCGGCGCGCCCGCCGCACCGTCGCGGAAGCGCGGCGACGACGGTGATCCGCTCGTGGCCGCCCTGCGGGCGTGGCGCCTGGAGCGCGCGCGGGCGGACGGCGTGCCCCCGTACGTGGTCGCCCACGACTCCACGCTGACGGCGATCGCCGATGCCCGCCCTGCATCGGTCGCCGCCCTCCGTCGCGTGCCCGGGATCGGGCCCGCGAAGCTCGAGAAGTACGGCGCCGAGATCCTCGCCGTCGTCGGCCGGGCGGGTTGACGCGCCGGCCGCTGATCCGACGCGGGCGCGCGGGCGGCGCCGGCCTCCGTGCTCGCCGGATATCCACCCGGGTGGTAGCCAGAACGTCATCGGCGGCTCTCGGTGGCCGCCCCCCGCTCCGGCGTGACTCCGTTCCTCGCGGTGTATCCACGCCCGGGGTACACGGCGACCGGAGCGGGCCGAGTACCGCCCGGGTGGATACACGGCGACGAATCGACTCTGTCACCTCCCCATTGACGCGCCGCCCGGGGGCGGGGCATCCTCCCGCGCATCGCAGGCCCGCATCCCCCGGGCCGCGCCATACGAGGAACGGTCCCGATGCATGCGTCCCGTATCGGTCTCCGCACGCTCGCCGTGGGCACGGCCGCCTTCGCGCTCGTCGCCGTGGCCGCCGGAGGCACCCTGGCTGCCTCCACCAACCCGCCCACCCTGTACGCCTGCTACAACACCTCGGGCCAGGTGGCGATGAGCGACCTCAACACGTGCAAGCTCACCGGCGGCGGGCGCCTGGTCTCCTGGAGCACCGTGCCGCAGCCCGGGCCCACCGGGCCCCAGGGGGCGACCGGCGCGACGGGCCCCAAGGGCGCACAGGGGGCGAGCGGGTCGGGAGCCACCACGCACCTCGTCAAGTTCGCCGCGCCCACGACAAGAGTGACCGTCTTCGACGGCGCGGAGTTCTCCGTGGACCTGTACTGCGACAAGTCCCAGCCGACGCCGCTGATGGGCCGGTACATCGTCACGAAGTCCGGGAAGACCGCGACCTTCACCGAGCAGAGGACGAACGCGGTCTCGGTGACCTCCGAGAACCTCGGGAGCAATAGCTCCAGCGGGTCCGCGTGGACCCTGACCGTCGTGCAGCCGGGTGACGAGCTCTGGGTGGCGGGCGACACCGAGACCTTCCACATGTCCATGACCGTCGCGCAGTACGCCGGCGACGGCTCGTGCCAGCTCTTCGCAACGTACTGACCGACCGGCGGTAGGAAGGGCTCTGGCGGCCGGGGCCCGCGGGTGCGAGAACGTGGGCGACGAGTGCACGCGTCCCGCCCGAAGGGAGGCCGGCCGCCATGCCCGACCCGGCACGCAGCCCCCGAGCCCCGGCAGCGAGACCGACGCGGTCGTGGGGAGGCCCGTCGACGAGTTCTCCGACGTGAAGGCGGGGAAGCCGACGGCACGGGAGATCGGCGATGCCATCGAGTCCCTGCGGCCGTCGAGCGCCGTGGACCCCTACTTCGAGGTGACCACGCTCCTGGACGCCGAGGGTCGGGTGCTTGCGCAGACGGGCCACCGACCGCCCACCTGGACGGGCCAGGCGCTCCGTGAGATCGCGCCGCGCACCCATCGGCTCCTCGCGATCGCCGCGCTCGCCCTCCTCGCGCTGCTCGTGTTCGTCGTCGCTCTCACCGTCCTGTCGAGCGGACCGTCCACGCCGTCGCAGCAGACGGCGGGCGGCGGGGCCCCGGTCGGAGCGGGGGCCGGCGCTGCGGCGGGGGCCCGCGATGTCGGCGCCTCGGGGCCGTCCGGGCCTGGGCCGCGGCGGGCGCCGGGGCGGTCTCCGGAGCCGCCGGGCCGTCGGGTGCCTCGGGGCCCGCAGGGGTCGGTGATGCCGGCGGCGCCGTCCGGCCCGGCGGGGATCCCGGCGAGCTGTGTCCTCACTTCTTCGGAGGCGGGGCTGGGTCTGGGCGAGGTCGTGTGGCAGCAGGAGGACGACGGCCTCTACGCCTCGTGGGACCTCACGGCCACGAACCCGTCGTCGGAGTCGTTCTCCGTCTTCACCCACAAAGTCGCGGACGCGAACGAGGGAACGCGCGCGATCAAGTGGCGGTCGCGCACACACGACTGGTTCAAGGCGACGGACGCGGACGGCAAGGTGTTCGACGTCAACCTCATCATGATCCCGGCCGCCTCGGCCTCCCAGCCGGTCTCCGGTGCGTCCGCCCGGATCAGCACGTCCGTAGAGCCGGACCTGCCCACGCTGTGCGACTACGCGTACGCGGACCGGGTCGTGGCCGTGTGGGACCGGCCCGGATGCCGCGATGCGCTGTACCACGCGCTGAGCGCGATCCCCGACACCGACGCGGCCGCGCAGGAGGCCCTCATGGGCCCGTGGGCGATCACCGCCCCGCTGCCGGACCAGTTCAACGGGTGGTCCTGCCCGCCGTAGGTGGGGAGCAAGGGCCGCGGCGGCACCGGAGCCGCCGCGGCCCGGCGGGCAGGTCGCGTCGCCTCCATGCGCTCGACGTGATCACGATCACGTCCGGTGGCGGGGCACGACGGCCCTATCCGCTGCAACGCGGCGATCACGTCGGGCGGCCGTCGAGGTCCCGCGGGAGCACGCCGACGACGCGTGGCCCGACCCCGGTCGCCCGGGGCCGCGCGGGCCAAGTGGGCGAGTCCGACCCGCGGGCATGCGTCCCGGGGAGGCCGTCCGATGCCAGCCGATCCGCCGCACGCCTGCGCGCTCCAGCCATCTTCGGGATGCGGCCGCGCTCGCCCTCGTCGGTCGTCGGGACGGGCGAGCGCACTCGGCCGGCATCCAACCCCACCACCCTGTACGCCTGCTCCGACCGCTACCGGCAGCGTCCGGATGAGCGACATCCCGCAGTGCAAGCTCCGCCGAGCGGCGGCGCCTCGGAGCTGGGTGACGGCGAGCGCACGACCCGGACCCACGCGGTGCCACGGACCTCCCCGGGCCCCACGGGTGCGGCCGCGCCCCGCCCGGCCCCGGCAGGTGCGAACTCGCTACCAGCGCATCATCGGGATCGAGCCGCGCCGCCCGACGGCGCTGCGACCTGGACGGCGAGCCCGCTCACGTCGGGCTACGGGAGGCCGGTGGACCTCTCAGGCGCCACGGGCCCGGCGGCGCCGCGCACGCGGATCGTGCGGGCGGGCTGCCCGGCGGCGTCATCGTCGGCGGGCTCGGCCGGCGCGATCGGGCCCACGGTGGCCGTCGCTCATGCGCTCGTCGGCTCCGGTCGGAGCCGGGATGCCAACCGGTGTGAGCGGTGTCCGCCGCGCCATCAGGCCTCTTGCTGCGAGATCAACTGCTGGCGCATGGTCACGGGCACCCGGTCCCGTACGGTCGACTCCATCGCGGTCCTGGACGAGTACGGCGCTCCGCGGATCTGGACCGCCGGGCGGCACGCGACGCAGTCACGGCGAGCGCGAACACCGATGGTCACCGCTCGACACGTCGGTTCGTCCCGCGCCTCGTCTTCACGGTGTTGGGCGTCGGGAGCGACGGGGGCCCGCGTGGAGTACCGCGGGATCATCGAGCAGGCAGGGCGCGGGTCGACTGACGTGCTACTACGACATCACCGATGCCCCGCGGCGGTCGCAGCAGGTCGTGAAGTGGATGCCGGCCAGCGTCACGGTGAAGGGCGACGTCGCTCTGGTCTCGTCCCGGCAGATTCGCGTCGTCCGCGACGGCGTCCGCTGGGCAGTCGCGACCGTCGCTCTGCTCGCCGTCGCGCCGGGCCGGGACGCGCTCGCTGAGCCTCCAGTCCTGCCACCCTCTACGCCTGCTTCGAGCACGGCCGGCGGAGACGTGCGCGATGAGCGACGTGGCCGCAGTGCAGAGCTCGCCGGCGGTCCGTCTCGTCAGCTGCGACGCCGATGGCCGAACTCGGTGAGGTGCCGACCGGCGCGTGCCCAGACCCGGCCGTGCGCGCGGGGCGTCGCGGGCCCGGACGGGCGTGATCGAGCGCCACGGGCCCCACCGGAGGCGCCGGCGCCGCCGGTGGGGCCGGCCGCGACGGGCGTGGCGGGCGCTACCGGGCAGACCGGCCCCGCATGCCATCGACTGCCGGCCCCGACAGGGAGCGATGGGCCCTGCACGGCGCCACCGGCGTCGTGCGGCGCGGTCGGGGCGCCGCTGCGGCATGCCGGGTCCTCACGCGGGGAACCACCCGGCTTCACGGGCGTTCGTCGCACACAGCGGCACCGTCGAGTGACATGTGGTACTCGACCTCGCCGAGCGGGCTCACGGCTCGTCCTCGTCTGCGGGGACACGGCGCTTCGCGCCTGATGGCGGCGGACCCAGGCGGGACCGCGCACGTCGTGGGCTTCGACACGGGAGCAGGGTCGCGGTCGCGAGGAGTCGCCGATGTACGCCCAGTTGCGTCGGGTCGACCGCTACCCGGGGCGCGTGGCGTTCACCGCGCTCGGCAGCGCGTCCGACCGCCAGCCCATCCTCTATGAGGGCTGGGTCGACAAGCCGGGCTCCGGCGCCGAATGCGAGTACGACTTCAGCGGCCCGGCACGCCCTGTTCATGGTGCGCGTAGCCGGCGGTCGCCGCTCTTGACCCCGCGCCGCAGTCCCTCGCCCGTGCGCGGCCCTCCTCCTGCGTACCGGCGGGCGGCGTCCTCCCGGGCGGTCGTCGCTGTGTCCTTGACGTGAAGCAGACGCGGTCTTGCCGTGGATCACACCGGCACGCCGGAAGGTGAGCACGTGAACGAAACGGAGGCTCACCCTGTGACCGTCGAACCTCGAAAGCCGGCTCGCCGGCGCCTGCCGCGCTGGGCGGGCATCCTCCTCGGCGTGGCGGCCCTCGCTGCCGTGATGACCCTCACGGCGGTGGGCGCCTCCGGCACGGACGTCACCCGGGTGCTCGGTGGCTCCGGGGGCATGATGGGCGTCCTGGGCGGCGGCCCCGTGATGGGCTGGTCACCGGGTGGGGCCCAGGCCACCCCTGTCGTCCATGCCGGGCCCGGTGAGGCCGGCTTCGTCGCAGGGACCCCCCAGGCGCCGCGCGTCGTCCGGATCGTCGCGGGCCCGGGCGAGGCCTTCTCGCCGTCGGCGGTCACGGTGGCGGCGGGCGAGACGGTCGCCTTCGTCGTGACCACGATGGGCTCCACCGCCCACGAGTTCATGGTCGGCCCGGCCGATGCGGTCGCGGGCGACGTCGCCGGGACTCCCGAGGTCGCGGACATCGCGATGATGCAGACGAAGTCCGTCACGTACACGTTCGACGGGCCCGGGCCGTACGCCTTCGCCTGCCATGTCCCCGGCCACTACGAGGCGGGGATGCGCGGGACGATCACGGTCGTCCCGTAGCGGAGGACCCCTCCGCCCGGCCCCTCAGGCGGCCGTCGCGCCGCCCTTGGACTTGCGCGCGGCCTGTCGCGCACCGATCGCCGCGAGCAGGTACGGCTGCGTCACGAGCACCGTCGCCACGGCGAGCACGATGAGCGCGATGAGGATCGGGCTCGCCGCGAGCATGGAGGCGGTGAGCAGGATGACCATGAACGGCGCCTTGAAGAGCACCGTGAGGAAGCCCGCCATCGTCCCCGCGATCAGGACGTCGATCGGCAGCCCCGGGAAGAGCAGGTTCGCAGCGAGAGCGACGCACGTGGCGGCGAAGATGGCCGGGAACGTGGGGCCGCCCAGGAAGCCGGCCTTGAATGCCACCGACAGGAGCGCCAGCTTCACGAGCGCCATCGCCACGAGGACGCCCGGGCCGTAGCTCGCGGGGTCCGCGACGACCGTGTGGATCTGGGACTCGCCGGAGAAGAGGACGATCGGGGCCACGACCCCCACGACGCTGAAGAGCACGCCGGCGACCAGCGCGCGCTCCACCTCGCGCCCGGCGAAGCGGCCGAAGAACGCGGCGGAGACCCGCATGAACGCGCCCGCGATCACGGCGAGGACGAGCCCCACGAGGCCGAAGACCACCACCAGCACGACCGACCACAGCGAGTAGGTCGACTCCGCCGGGAGGTGGAGGTAGTCCACGATCCCGGTGCTCCCCGCGGCGTAGAAGACGAGGAACCCGATGGCGCCGCCGATGAGGTTCGCCGGCATGTTCTTCGCCCGGACGGAGATGTCGCGCGTGAGCTCGGTCGCGAGGACGCCGGTGAACAGCGGGTTGGCGATGAGGCCGTTGTAGGCGGACGCGAGGGTGGAGAAGACCACCTCCGAGCGGTGCTCGACCGGGATCCCCACCTTCTCGTTGTACAGGGCTCCGATCTTCGCGCTGATCCCGCCGATGCCGCCCTCCGGCCCGATCACCGCGCCGGAGAAGAGCGAGACCCATGCCGCGAGGATGTTCATCGGGAGCCGGCGCCACTCGATCTTCGAGACGTCACCCGCGAGGCTGTCGAGCATCGACTCGTCCAGGTTCGTCGGCGCATGGCGGTACTTCACCAGCAGGCCCACGACGAGCGAGAACGGCAGGCAGATGACGGGGAACATCCACCGGTTCGCCAGGACGAAGTCGTTCTCCCAGAGGAGCTTGTTCACCACCTCGAAGGCGATCAGCCACGCGAGGATCGAGACGGCCCCGAGGACCGCGACGATGACGACGTGGACGAACGGGTGGATGGGATTGGCGGCCGTGACCGGTGTGGCCTCGATCGAGTCGGCGGCGTCCTCAGCGGCGGGCGCGGCCGTCCCGGCGGCCGCGCCCGAGGTGGCGTCTTCGACGGCCGCGGCCGTGCCGGCGTCCTGCTCGCTCATCCGGTCCATGCCCTCTCCACTCGTTGGTGGTCCGCATTATCGGGCGCGGGTGGAGCGCCGGATCGGCCGCCGGTGGTGGGGCGGGACCGCCGCGGTGGCGGCTCGCGGGTCAGTGCTGCACGACGAAGGCGCAGCTGGCCCCCTGGGTCAGGGCGGTGACGCGGAAGACCTGGGCCGACGTCCCGTTGTCCATCGTGAACGTGATGGTCTGCGGGACGGTCATCGCGTACGCCGCCTGCCCGCCGCCGGGGATCACGACCGTGCCCTGGGCGCCGCTGAAGTCGCCGATGGTGTTGAAGGGCACGGAGTAGTTGGGCACCTGGGATCCGATCGGCGCGCCGACGCCGGAGCACCCGAGGATCAGGAAGATCCCGTTGTTGTCGTTGTAGAACTGGCCCGCCTGGCCGGACGGATACACGACCCGCGTCGTGGTCAGGCCCGGCCCGGTCGGGCCGGTGGGCCCGGTCGGCCGGTGGGCCCGGTGGGCCCGGTGGGGCCGGTGGGCCGGTCGGCCCGACGTCGCCCGTCAGGCCCACCGGGCCCTGCAGCCCGATGGGTCCGGGGATGCCCGCGGCGTTGATCTGGACGAGCTGGCCGCCGCCGCTGAGCTTGCATTGGGCGACCGAGCTCATGGAGACCTGCCCGTACGCGTTGAAGCAGGCGTAGACCGTCGGGGTGGTGGACGCGGCGAGCGTGCCGCCCGCGCCGATGGTGACGAGGGCGATCGCGGCGGCGCTGACAACGAGGGCGCGAAGACGACGGTGGGACGCGGTCATGGGTCTCCCCGGTTCAGGCAGGCCCGCGGACAGGGGCGGGACGCGGACGGCGAAGGATGCGGGGGTGCGGAGGGGCGCGTCAAGGGGGGCTCGTGCGCAGGTCGCTCGAGGGCCGGGGCACATGCCGGCGCCCGGGGTCATCGCGGCCCCGGGCCCGGCCGGCCGACCTGGCCCGGCCAGGATGGCCGTCAGTGTGTCGGCCGGTCGGCCACCCGCCGCGCGGCCTGCCGCGGCTCAGTACGCGACGTGGAAGTCGCAGATGGCGCCGCCGATCGTCTGGGCGAGCACCTGGTACCACCTCGTGCCGCTGTACGTGTCACCGACCACGGTGTACAGCGTCGGCGTGCCGATGGCGGCGTCGATCGCCGAGGCGTACGGCGCGTATTCGGTCGTGCCCGACGTCGTGGAGACCCAGAACGGGGACGTCATGCGGATCACGATGCGGCCGCCGGAGTTGCAGTAGAGCTCGAGGCCCGAGAGCTCGCCGGGATCGACCCAGATGTCACCGAAGACCTGCGTGATGTGGGTCGCCAGGGTCCCGGGCCCCGTTGCGCCGGTCGGTCCGGTCGGTCCGGTCGGATCCGGTGGCACCCTGGTGCCCGTGACGCCCTGCGGCCCGGTGGGGCCTGCCTGTCCGGTCGCGCCCGTCGGCGCCGATCGGCCCCTGGACGCCCGTCGCGCCCTGCGGCCCCGTGGGCCCCGGGACGCCCCGGGCGCCGATCGGGCCCTGGACGCCGGTGGCCCCCTGCGGCCCGGTGGGTCCGGGGACGCCCGCGGCGTTGATCTGGACGAGCTGGCCGCCCCCGGTGAGCTTGCACTGGGGGACCGTCGCCATCGTTACCTGGCCGTTCACGTTGAAGCACGCGTAGACGACGGGCGTGGTGGAGGCGGCGAGCGTGCCGCCGGCGCCGATGGTCACCAGGGCGATGGCTGCCGCGCCGACCACCAGGGCGCGGATGCGTGGACGGAACGCGGTCATGGCTCCTCCCGACTCCCCCTATCGATCCTCTGGCAGAGACGGGACGCGATGTCCTGAGGATGGGGGAGGGTCGCGGGGCGAGTAAGTGCGGAATGGGCCGTTCGGCCTCGGGCCTGGCCCCTGGCGGGCCGCTGCCGCCCCGGCACCCCTCAGTACTGCGGGAGGTCGGCGAGCTTCTCCCGCCAGAGTGCCTCCAGCTGGGCCAGGTCGGCCCGGACCTCGTCGGGCGGGGTGCCCGGCGGCACGTCGAGCGTGTCGACGACCTCCAGCTCGAACGAGCCCATCCCGTGCGCCAGCGCGTCCGGCCGCATGCGCAGGTCGAGGACGCCGGCGGACCCGGTCGCCTGTCCGAACTCCAGGCGGTTGCGCACGCTCCGCAGGTCGGGCGACGACCCGACGAAGACGCGATCCGTGACGGTATTGCGCAGCAGGTAGACGCCGGCCTGCGTGGCGCGCTCGTCGTACTCGGCGCGG
The DNA here is from genome assembly GCA_963844945.1 of uncultured Chloroflexia bacterium. Classification (GTDB taxonomy): domain Bacteria; phylum Chloroflexota; class Limnocylindria; order Limnocylindrales; family CSP1-4; genus CAIYQJ01. The sequence goes on along the minus strand of CAWJQZ010000046.1, from coordinate 66,036 downwards.
AGCTCGCGCCGGCGGTCGCTGCTGGTGCTCATGGGAGGTCGATCGTACGCCGGGGCGTCTCCTCGCGCGGCCGCGGCCGCGCGGCGGGCGCCCCTGCGCCACCCACGTCCCCTGCGCGCTCCGACTACACCGCGAATCAGATGAGCGCTCTACTATCCGACGGTGGACCTCTCCCACCCGATCCGCAGCGTGATCCCGAGCCTCGACGGCGCCGTCATCGAGGCGCTGGCCTCCACGCGCGACCGCATGAGCGGGCGCGAGGTCCAACGGCTGGCCGGGACCGGCAGCGTCCGGGGCGTCCAGCTCGTCCTCGCCCGGCTCGTCGACGAGGGCCTGGTCCTCGCCGAGCGCCACCCGGGCACGATCCTCTACGAGGCGAATCGCGCCCATCTCGCGTGGCCGGCGATCGAGTGGATGGTGGGCCTGCGCCGGATCCTCTTCGAGTCGATCGCCGAGCAGGTCGGTGGCTGGCCGGTCGCCCCGCTCCACGTCTCGCTCGTGGGCGAGGCGGCGCGCAAGGAGGCGGCGGCGCCGCGCGGCGGCCGGGGGCCCACGGAGATCCAGCTGGTGGTCGTCCGCCCCGCGAGGCCGGAGGGCGGCCTCGCCGCGTGGGACGAGCGCGTCGAGACGCTCCGCGGCTCCATCGCCGGCTGGACAGGCCAGCCCTGCCGCGTCCATTCGATCGACCGCGCCGGCATCGCGGACCGCCGCGCGGCCGCCGATCGCGAGCTCGACGCCTGGGTCAAGGACGGGCGCCTCCTCGTCGGCGACCCGCTGTCGGCGCTCTTCGGGCGCTAGGGTCGCGGCCCCTCTTCGGGTACCTGTGCCTGCTCCTCCTGGCGTGGCGGATCCTCTTCCACGCTCGGCTGGAGTGGCGCGCGCGCCGGCTGCCGCGGGTGGAGCCGGAGCCGTCACACTGACCACCCCTCCCAGCCCACCCGACGAAGGAGACCCGCCGTGACCACAGCATCCCGCCTGGTCCTGCTCGGCGTCGCCACGACGCTCGTCCTCGCCGCGTGCGGCTCGAGCTCGTCCGCCTCGCCGTCCGCCGCGGCCCCGTCGAGCCCGCCCGTCGCGAGCACGGCCCCGGCGAGCGCGTCCGCGACGACGACCCCCGCCCCCGCGACCCCGGCTCCCGCGACGGTCGCGCCGTCCCCCTCCACCGTGGCCGGCACCGCCTGCGGCCAGGACCTCGCCGCGATCAACGCCACCATGAAGGCCCAGGAGCACTACACCGCGAACGGCACCATGAACCTCGTCATCCCGATGAGCCAGGCCGACCCCGCGGCGACCCCGCTGCCGGTGACCGCCCAGCTCGTCATGGCGCACCAGAAGCCCGACAGCAACAGCATGACCATGCAGATGACGATGCCGGGGATCGGCGACTTCACGTCCAAGACGATCGGGATCGGCACCGACGAGTGGGCGGACTCGCAGGGGACCGGCACGTGGGTCCACCGCACGGTGGACAAGAAGTCGGCCGACGAATCCGACATGTTCACGTCCCTCTCCGCGGCAGGGCTGGAGATGGTGGACCCGGCCACGCTGTCCGGGACGCCGGACGTCCCCGGGACCGGCTGCCTGATCGCGTTCGCCGGGAAGGCCGCCACATCGGCGTCGCCCGCCCCGGGCGGCCTCGACCTCACCGAGGTCCAGAACGTCCTCTTCCGGATCGGTTCCGACGGTCGCGTCCAGTCGGCCGTCTTCCTCTTCGACCCGCAGCTCGCGGCCACCGGCTCGACGCCGGCGGAGTTCACCCTCGTCTTCGACTACGACAGCCCGGTCTCGATCGCCGCGCCCGACCCGGCGACCGTCACCGAGGAGTCGCCGGCGCCCTGACACGCCACGGCGCTACCATCCGCCCGGGAGCGGAGCTCGGCCGGTGCCGGGCCCGGTCTTCAAAACCGGTGGCGCCACGCTCGCCGTGACGCGGTGGGTTCGACTCCCATGCGCTCCCGCCACGCACGCCGACGCCCGGGCCGCCGCGGCGCGCCCCGCACTCAGGGATGCGGGAGCGAGACGATCGGCGCGAGCGCCGTCGCTACCGCCCGGAAGAGCGGGGAGCCGAAGTCCACGGCGACCTCGCAGGTGGCGACCCGCTCGGTCCCGCCCGGCGTCCAGAACGTGAACACGACCTCCTGGCCGTCGTAGGCGGTGGGGCATGTCCCGGTGAAGGGATGGCTCCTGAGTCCGGCGAAGTCCGTGCGGGCGATCGCGACGTCGAGGGCCGCGAGGGCCTCCGCGGATACCGTCCCGAGATCGTTCGGCGGCTTGGCGGCGGCGTGGACCCGTCCATCCCGATCGACGATGACCGTGGTGCCGCAGGGACCGTCGGCGCACAGCCCCCCGCGGGTCTCCACCGTGAGGAGGACGCCGACCGCGGCGGGGATGGGGGTCGCGGTCGCGGCCGGACCGGGGGAGGCGGTGACCCGGACCGGGACGGGGGTGGCGGTGGCCTCGACCGGGCCTGGGGTCGCCGGGCCGGACGTGCACGCCGAGGCACAGAGCGCGACGGTCATGAGGCCCGTCGCGAGGATGACCGCCGTGGTGCGCCGCGTCATCCGCATGCCCGCCGGACGCGGGCCGTGATGGATCGGTTCCCGAGCGCGCGGACGATGCCCTGCGCCGGCGCGGGAACCTGTCGCCTCTACGACCCGCGGAGCGGTGGCATCGGGATCGGGATGTCGAACGTCGTCGCCCCGACCCCTACGCCGCCCTCGCACGTGTTCGGCGGCACGGTCCCCACGCCCCGGGTCGACGGCTTCTCCGCGGCCCAGAACATGAAGCCGAGCATCCCGGCCGTCGTGCCGGTCTTCGGCTGGACGGACCGGACGTACGTTTCGGTGGCCTTCTGGAGCGACACGTCGAAGTCCGTGCACTCCGGGCGGACCTGCGAACCCTCGGCGATGTACAGGCTCCCCGTGAACCGCGCCGGCGCGAGCGGCGGGATCGGTGGGGCGTACTGCGGCTTCCCGTCCACGTGCTCCTGCCAGTTCGCGGTCGCACCGCTCGCGGACGGCTGCCTCGAGGGGACCATCGCGTTCGCGTAGTCGAGGACCGTGCTCGAGGGCGTCAGCCACTCGGCCGTCGCCTTCTGGGTGATCCCGATGAGCCAGCGGTCGCCCGCCGCGAGATCGATCGTCAGGCGGGCGGCCGGGTCGACGCCCGTCGCGTCGTACGGATGGACCGTCCGGTAGGCGTCGATGAACGCCTGGAGGCCCGTGAGGTTCGGGCTGTTCGCCTCCTCGTAGTCGATCTCGACGCCCACGCCGAGCGAGGTCGCGAGCGCCGCAGCGTGCCGCCCGAGCAGGGTCGCGTTCGTCGTCAGCGCGCTCGTCCAGTCCTTCGTGTACGTGATGCCGCCGATCGAGACCATGACCCGGACGCCGCGGGCGGTGAAGTACCCGACGATGTCGGGCGTCATCCCGCGGGGCACGCCGTTGAGCGTCGTCGCGTCCGTCGTCTGGTTCAGGAGCTTCAGCGGGTTCACGAAGCTGAGGACGACGAGGTTGACCGACGGCCTGCCGTCGCCGCGGTCCACGAGCCAGTGGTTCGTCGCGTCGAACTCGGTCGATGTCTCGAGCGGCGCCCCACGTGCAGTAGTCGTCCGAGCAGTGCCAGGCGCCGTACACCTGGATCGGGCTCGGCGGAGCCGGCGGGGGCGTGGGCGTCGGCGCGACGGTCGGGGTCGGCGTCGGCCTGGGCCCGGGCTTGGCGCCATCGACCGCGCCGGGCGCGGCCGCGACCATCACGACGAGAGTAAGCGCCGCGACGACCGTGCCGATCCGCCACACAGACGAGCGTCCCATCCCCCGCACCTCCGCTCCCGGTCCCGCTGGCCTCTCGTGTCCGCTGGCAGTCTGGACCGGGCGCCCGCGCCGTGGAAGTGCCGTTCGGGACGCGGGCCACGGGCGCGGCGCGTGCCAGAATGCAGCCCGGCCCCGCGCGAGATCGCGAGCGGCCCGAATGGAGGACGGCCCGACGAGCCCGACACGACGCGCCACACACGATGGAGCGGGGGCTGCCGCACCGGCCGGTGCGCGCGCTGTGGACCAGGGTGGCGTGGCACGGGTGACGGGCTCGCACGGCGCACATCCGCCGTCCGTGGAGCGCGTGCTGGCCGCGGCGCGACCGGCGCTCGGGCCCCGAGAGCACGAGGCGGTCCTCGCGGAGGCGCGCGCGGTCGTCGCGGACGAGCGCGTGCGGCTGGGCGCCGGCGGCCCGCCACGCGACGTCGAGGCGCTCGCCGCCGAGCTGGTGCGCCGTCTCGATGCGTTCGGGGTGCCGTCGGGCACGGCCGGTGGCGGCCGGGGCCGCTGAGGCCGGTGGGGCCGCCACGGCCGCCGCGGCCGCCGGCCTCGTCCCCGTGGTCAACGCCACCGGCGTGATCCTCCACACGAACCTGGGGCGCGCGTCGTGGCCGGAGGCCGCGATCGACGCGGCCGCGCGTGCGGCCGCGCGACCCCTCGCTCCTGGAGATGGACCGCGCCACCGGGAAGCGCGGGCGGCGGTCCCGCATCGTCGAGGACCACCTCGTCGCGCTGACCGGCGCGGAGGACGCCGCTCGTCACGACCAACAACGCCGCCGCGGTCGCGGTCGTCGTGGGGCTCGCCGGCAGGCGCGGCGTCGCGGTGAGCCGCGGCGAGCTGGTGGAGATCGGCGGGGGCGTGCGGATCCCGGAGATCGTCCGCCGGGCGGGCGCCCGCCTCGTGGAGGTCGGGACGACCAACCGGACCCGCGCCGCCGACTTCGCGGAGCCGCTCGCGTCCGGGAGGGTCGCGATGGTCCTGCGCGTCCACCCGTCCAACTTCTCGATGAGCGGGTTCGTGGAGTCGCCCGATGCCGCCGAGCTGGCCGCCCTCGCCCACGCCCACGGGGCGATCGTGGTGGACGACCTCGGCAGCGGCGCGCTCCTCGACACGGCCGCCTTCGGCCTGGCGCACGAGCCGACGCCGGCGGAGGCGCTGGCGGCCGGCGCCGACCTCGTGACGTTCAGCGGCGACAAGCTCCTCGGCGGTCCGCAGGCGGGCCTGATCGTCGGTCGCGCGGATCTCGTCGCGCGCGTTCGCCGCGACCCGCTCGCGCGGGCGACGCGGCCGGACAAGTCGATCCTCGCGGCCCTCGCCGCGACGCTCGGGCTGTATCGGGCCGGCCTCGCCGTTCGCGAGATCCCGGTCTGGGCCGCGATCGCGACACCCGTGGACGAGCTTCGTGCGCGGGCCGATGCGCTCGCCGCGGCGGCCGGGGACGCCCGGGTCACCGCGTGCGCGATGGACGCGACGATCGGCGGCGGCTCGCTCCCCGGCGAGACGCTGCCGTCGGCCGGGCTGGCGATCGAGGCGCCCGGGCGGGCGGCCGACGCTCTCCTCGCGGCCCTGCGCGCCGGTGATCCGCCGGTGATCGCCCGGGCGGAGGATGGGCGTGTCGTGCTCGACCTCCGGACGGTGCCCGCCGGGCGGGACGAGGTCGTCGCGGCGGCGGTCGCGCGGGCGATACGGACGGCCCTGGGCGAGGCCGGGCGCGCGTGAGCGTCGTCGTCGGGACCGCGGGCCACATCGACCACGGCAAGACCACGCTCCTCCGTGCGCTGACGGGGATCGACGCCGACCGGCTCCCCGAGGAGCGGCGCCGCGGCATGACGATCGACGTCGGATACGCACACCTCGCGCTCCCGGACGGGGACGTGCTCGACTTCGTGGACGTCCCCGGCCACGACCGGCTGGTCGGGAACATGCTCGTGGGCGCGGGCGAGATCGACGCGGCGATGCTCGTCGTCGCCGCGGACGACGGCCCGCGCGCGCAGACGCTCGAGCACCTGGAGCTGCTCGACGCGCTCGGGATCGCGGACGGGATCGCGGTCGTGACGAAGGCCGACCTGCTCGCGGCCGACGACCCCCGGCGGGCCGCGCTCGCCGCCGCGGTGGAGGACCTGCTCGCGCGGACCTCGCTGGCGGGATCGCCCGTCCTTCTCGCCTCGGCGACGACGGGGGAGGGGCTCGACGAGGTCCGTGCCGCTCTCGTCGCGCTCCGCGACCGGGTGCGCGCGGGTCGTGCCTGGGGTGGTCGCGCGCTCCGGCCCGGCGCGACTCGCGGTGGACCGCTCGTTCGCCGTGAAGGGGCGCGGCCGGGTGGTCACGGGGACGCTCCGGGGCGGCGCCGTCGCGCCCGGGGACCACTGCGCGCCCTGCCCGGCGGCGGCGAGGTGCGCGTCCGCGAGGTGCAGGTCCGCGGAGCCACCGTGGAGCGCGCGGCCGATGGCGGCCGCGTCGCGCTGAACCTCGCCGGGGACGCGGCGGCCTCGGTCGCCCGCGGCGACGTCCTCGTCGGGATGGGGCAGGGGGCGGCGGGGGCGAGCGCCGAGGGACCGGCGCCGGACGTGGCGGCGGGCGCGGCCCGCCCGGTCGCCACGCGCAGGCTCCTCGTCGCGATCCGTCCGGCCGCGGCGCTGGCCGGGCTCGCGGGGCCCGTCCAGGCGCAGGTGGATCCCGGAGCGGACGGCGCCACGTTCAGGCTGCACGTCGGGACCGCCGGGGTGGACGCCACCGTCCGGCGCAGCCGGGCGGACGTGGAGATGCCGGACGGCACGCTCCTGACGCGACTCCATCTCGCGGCCCCGACCGCCGTCGCCCCCGGCGACCGCCTCGCGCTGCGTCGCCCCTCGCCGGGGGCGGTCGCAGGGGGCGGGGTCGTCCTGGATCCCCTCCCACCCACGGGGCCGTCGAGGCGCCACGCGGACGCGGAAGCCGTCCGGGCCCTCTCGGTCGCCCAGGCCGGCGGCGATGCCACGGCGCGCGCAGCGGCCCTCCTCGCGCTCCACGGTGCGCTGCCGGCCGACCGCGTCGGCCACGCGCCCGGGGTCGGCGTCGCGGCCGGGCCGCTCGTCCTCTCGCCGGATGTCGCTTCGCTGCTCGACGCCGAAGCGCTCGCGGCCGTCGAGGCTGCCCACGCCGGCCACCCCGAGGCGCGCGGGATCGCCGTCGCGGACCTCCGGCGCGCCGTCGCCCGTGCCCTCCGCCGACGCGTGACCGCCACGCCGGCCGCTGCCGACGCCGCGGCCGCATCGATCGTGGCCGGCCTGGTCGCCACCGGCCGCCTCGCGCGGGAGGGCGACGTGGTGCGCGACGCGACGCGCGAGGCCGGCCCGCCGCCCGCGCTCGCCGCCGCGATGGACCGGCTCGTCGCGGCCCTGTCGACGGCCGCCCCGCCCCCGTTCGCCGAGGCCGTCCGGGCCGCCGGGTGCCCGCCGGACGGGGTCCGGGAGCTGGAACGGTCGGGGCGGATCGTCCGCCTGGAGCCGGAGCTCGCGTTCGCGGCGGCGACCTACGCGGACCTCACCGCGACCGCGCTCGCCATGGCGGCGGTCGGTCCGTTGACTCCCGCGGCGTTCCGCGACGCGACCGGCTCGAGCCGGAAGTACGCGCTCGCGATCCTCGAGGACCTCGACCGCCGCCAGGTCCTGCGGCGGGGTCCGGACGGGCACGTGCCCGGGCCGCGCGCCCCCCGGCCGTCCGGGGAGACGCGATGAGCGCCGAGCGCCCGTCGAGCGCCGCCGACGTGCCTGGCACCCCCGGCCGCCCGGCGACCGCCGCGCCGCGCCCGAGGCCGTCCGCGCCGCGCCCAGCCTCGCCGCGCGTCGCGGGGATCGTCCTCGCGGGCGGGCTGTCCCGCCGGTTCGAGGCTGCCGCGACGGGCACGCCCCTCGCGCCGGACAAGCTCGCGGCACCGTTCGACGGTGCGCCGCTCCTCCATGCGGCCGTGCGCGCCGTGGCCGCCGTGACGGACGAGGTGATCGTCGCGATCCGGCCGGACGGGGACGAGCCGCCGCTCCCCGCGGACCTTCCCGTCCCCGTGCGCTTCGTCCGCGACATGGAGGAGGGCGGGGGGCCGCTGGCCGCGCTGCCGCGCGCGCTCGACGCGACCTCGGCGCCCCTCGTCCTCGTCGTCGCCGGCGACACGCCGCACCTCCCGCCGGGCATCGCACGGCTCCTCCTCGACGCGCTCGCCGGCCCGGGCCCGGCCCGTCCCGGCCTGAACGTGGGCGCGGGCCGCGGCCGGGCTCTCGCGGCCGCCTTCCTCGACGGTGGCTCGTTCCGCCCGCTGCCGGTCGGGCTCCGTCGCGAGGCCGCCTTCCACACGTCCGCCCGACTCGTCTCGGGCGGCGAGCGGCGGCTCCGCGTCCTCCTCGCGAGCCTCGGCGCCACGGCGATCCCGGAGGACGCCTGGCGGGCGGTGGACCCGACGGGTGAGGCGTTCCGCGACGTGGACACGCCGGGAGACCTCGCCGGGCTCCAGGCCGACGGATCGGAGGACCGATGACGATGGATCGAAGCGATCGGGCGCCGGACGCGTACCTGTCGGTGAACCGCGCATGGTGGGACGAGCGGGTGCCCCTCCACGCGGCGCCGGAGGCCGGCTACCGCCTCGACGACTTCCGCCTCCATCCCGACCGTCTTCACGCGATCGAGTCCGCCGAGGTCGGCGACGTGGCCGGGAAGACGCTCCTCCACCTCCAGTGCCACATCGGGACGGACACCCTGTCGTGGGCGACCCGCGGGGCGATCGTGACCGGCGCCGACTTCTCGCCGCCGGCGCTCGACGTCGCCCGGGGGCTCGCGCAGGACCTCGGGCTGGCGGATCGCGCGCGCTTCGTCGAGTCGGACGTCTATCGGCTGCCGGACGTCCTCGACGGATCGTTCGACATCGTCTTCGCCTCGTGGGGTGCGATCGGGTGGCTGCCCGACGTGGCCCGGTGGTTCCGCGTGGCCGCGCACTTCGTCGCGCCGGGCGGGTTCGTCTACCTCGCCGACGGCCACCCCACCGCCTGGCTCTTCAACGACGAGGCGGCCTCGCCCGCCGACCTCCGGCTCACGTACGGCTACTTCACGACCTTCGAGCCCGCTCGTGTACGGCGGCCCCGAGGAGACCGGGTCGTACGCCGCCCCGGACGCGCCGACGGTCCACAACGTGACGCACGAGTGGATGCACCCGCTCGGGTCGATCGTCCAGGCGGCGATCGATGCCGGGCTGACCGTCGAGATGCTCCACGAGCACGCCGCCGTCCCGTGGCGGATGTTCCCGTTCCTCGTCGCGGGCGACGACGGCCTCTGGCGGCTCCCCGACGGCATGCCGTCGATCCCGCTCGCCTTCTCGATCCGGGCGCGCAAGCCGGGGGGCTGACCGCGGGCGCGGCCGAGGCCGCCGGGACCGCCGGGACCGCCGGGGCCGCCGGGACCGTCGAGCCTGCTTCGGCCCGCTCGGGGCCGCCGGGGCCGCCGGGGCCGCCGGGACCGGGCACGACGGACCGCGCAGAACGCCGGCATGATCGACGACGAACGCGCGATCGACCCGTCCACGCGACGATGCGCCGGTGGACGACGTGCGTTTCGGCAGTGCCCTCCGAGCGATCCGGATGCGCGCGCGGATGACACAGGCGGACGTCGGTCGCCGCGCGCACGTCAGCCAGGAGACGGTCTCGGCGATCGAGAACGGACGCGGCGCCTCGCTCTCCCTGCGGACGCTCAGGTCGGTCGCGTCAGCGCTCGGGGCCGACGCCGGCATGGAGCTCCGATGGCGCGGCGGCGACGTCGACCGACTCCTCGATCGCCGTCACGCGGCGATCGTGAGCCTGACCGTCGAAACGCTGACGCGCCACGGATGGCGGGTCGCCACGGAAGTCACGTACGCGCGGTTCGGCGAACGCGGGGCGTACGACGTCCTCGCCCTCCACGAGGCGACCGGCGTGGTGCTCGCGGTGGAAGCCAAGACGCGCCTGCTCTCGCTGGAAGCCACGCTGCGGAAGCTCGACGAGAAGACACGGCTGGCGCCCACGGTGGCTCGCGACCGTTTCGGCATGAGCCCCGCGGTCGTCGCCAGGATGCTGGTGCTGCCCGAGGGCGCGGTGTCACGCCGCTCGGTGGCGCGGCACGACGTCGTCCTCAGCGGCGCGCTGCCGCTGCGCGGCCACTCTGTGCGCAGGTGGCTCGTCGACCCGGGATCGCCGGCCGGCCTGCTCATGTTCGTGAAGGAGCCGGCCGGCACCGGGCCGATCGTCCGGGTTCGCCGTGTATCCACCCCGGCGGTGAGCGGAACCGCTGCACCCAGAGGCCGTGCGACCGCCACGCTCGACGAGCCGCCCGGGGATCGCCTTGACCCCGCCGTGGTTGATCCACGGCGACAACGCAGGGCCTAGTACCGCTCGGGTGCATACACGACGGCATGGCCGCCGGCCGCGTGCCCGGACCGCGTGCCCCGGCTGGTGCCCCGAACGGCCTGACCGGGGCGGGTCGCGGGCCGGCGGGGGCGGGCCGGTCCATCACGTGGTCCCCGGGGAGATGGCGTGGCGCCGGACCGGGTCGGCTTCCGTCCCTGGTCTCCACGGAAGTGGCGCGTGGCGATCGGCGGCTTCTCGGGCTTGCGACGGGGTCTCCCGGGGGTCCGGCCACGCTCAGGCACGGGGCGTCGCGGGCCGATCGACGCGGCGGGCGTCGTCCGCGACTTCCGTGGGGACCAGGTGACGGGCGGCGGCGCGGGCACGGCCCAGGCAGGGCACGGCCGCCCCGGGCCCGGCCGCCCCGCCTCCGCCGCCCCGCCTCCGCCGCCGGATGGCCCGCCGCGGCGGTCCGGTCGGCCGCCCCCATGGTCCGGTCGGCCCCTTGACCCGCGCGCCCGCGCGGGGCACCCTGCCGGGGACGGTTCGACCGCTGGGCCCCCGGCGCGGACGATGCGCGGGCACCGGCTCGACCGCACCCCGACCCGGGCCTGGCTCCGGGTCCCGGAGGCCGAGGGCATGGACCGTACCCGCACCCTGATCATGGGCGCCGCCGGGCGTGACTTCCACGACTTCAACGTCGTGTACCGGAACGACCCGACGACCGAGGTGGTCGCGTTCACCGCGACGCAGATCCCCGGGATCGCCGACCGCCGCTACCCGGCCGAGCTCGCCGGGCCGCTCTACCCCACGGGCATCCCGATCGTCGCCGAGAGCGAGCTCGAGCGGGTCATCCGCGAGGCGCGGGTGGACAAGGTCGTCTTCGCGTACAGCGACGTGGCCCACGAGACCGTCATGCACGCGGCGTCGCGCGCGATGGCGTCGGGCGCCGACTTCGAGCTCCTCGGGCCGCGCAGCACGATGGTCGAGAGCACGCGCCCGGTGGTGGCGACCGGCGCCGTCCGCACCGGCGCGGGCAAGAGCCAGACCACCCGGTACCTCGCCCGGCTCGTCGAGGAGGCCGGCCTCGTCACGGCGGTCATCCGCCACCCGATGCCGTACGGCGACCTCGTCGCGCAGCGCTGCGAGCGCTTCGCCACGTACGACGACCTCGACCGCTACGAGACCACCATCGAGGAGCGCGAGGAGTACGAGCCGCACCTCGATGCGGGCCGGATCGTCTACGCCGGCGTGGACTACGAGGACATCCTCCACGCGGCCGAGACCGAGGCGGACGTCGTGGTCTGGGACGGCGGCAACAACGACTTCCCCTTCTACCGCCCCGACCTCTTCGTCGTCGTCGCCGACCCGCTCCGCGCCGGACACGAGCGCAGCTTCCATCCGGGCGAGGTCAACACGCGGATGGCCGACGTCGTCGTCATCAACAAGGTCGATTCGGCGACGCCCGAGCAGGTGCACGCGGTCGCCGAGTCGGTCCGCGCGATGAACCCGACCGCGGCCATCGTGAAGGCCCGCTCCGTGCTCACGCTCGAGGGCGGCGAGATCGCGGGGAAGTCGGTCGTCGTCGTGGAGGACGGCCCCACGCTCACGCACGGCGGCATGACGTTCGGCGCCGGGATCGTCGCTGCGCAGCGCTTCGGCGCCTCCGAGGTGGTGGACCCGCGGCCGTACGCCACGGGCGAGCTGGCCGGGACGCTCGCGAAGTACCCGGGCCTCGACCGGCTGCTGCCGGCGATGGGGTACGGCGACGAGCAGATGCGCGAGCTCGAAGCGGCGCTCAACGCGGCGCCGGCGGACGTGGTCCTCGCCGCGACGCCGATCGACCTCACGCGGATCCTCAAGCTCGACAAGCCGGTCGTCCGCGTCCGGTACGAGCTCGAGGAGGTGGACGGCCCCAGCCTCCGCACGCTCCTGGAGCCGGTCATCGCCCGGGCCAAGGCCGACCCGCGACCCGCCGCCGACTGAGATGACGCGCCCGAGCGGCGCCGCCGGGGCCCCGGCCCCGGACGGCGCCGCTCCCGCCCCGGCGAGCCCGCTCTCCCGCGGCGCCCTCCTCGTCTCGATCGGGCTCCTCGTGGTGAGCCTGGCGATCGGCGTGATCGCGCTCGTCAAGGTGGGGCCCACGGCCACCGTGCCGATCCACTGGAACGCGAGCGGCCAGGCGGACGGCTGGGGTCCCGCGTGGTTCTCCCTCCTCCTCGCGCCGGCGATCCAGGTCGGTCTGCTGGCGCTCCTCGCGTTCATCCCGCGGTTCGAGCCGCGTCGCCTCAACCTCTCCCGCTCCGGCCGGGCGTACTCCGTGATCGTCGTCGGCGTCATGGCGCTCATGACGGTCGTCCAGGTCGGCGTCGTCATGGCCACGCTGGGCGTCGTCTCCGACATGGCGTTCATCGTCATGGCGGGCGTCGGCGTCCTCTTCGTCGCGATCGGCCTCGTCATGCCGGGGTTCCAGCCGAACTACATCGCAGGGATCCGCACGCCGTGGACGCTCACGAGCGACCTGTCGTGGAGGAAGACGCACGTGGTCGGCGGCCGGGTCTTCGTCCTCGTCGGCGCGGGGATGATCGTCGCGCTGCCGTTCGTGCCGACGAACGCGATCGTCATCGGGATGCTCGTCGCGCTGTTCGTGCTGCTCGGCGGCGTGATGGTCTACTCGTACCGCGTCTGGAAGAGCGACCCGGACAAGCGCACCACGTGAGGCCGCGCATGGGTGCGGGGCGGCCGCAGCGGGGAGGCGACGGCCGCAGAAGCCCGTCCGCGGCACCTTCCGGCCATCGCGGGTAAATTCCGCGCGATGCACGGACCGATCGCGCTCGTCGGCGCCGGGGAGTTCACGCCCGCGATGGCCGCGGTGGACCGCGGCCTCCTCGCCTCGACCGGGGCCACCCGGCCGCGCGTCGCGGTCATCCCCACCGCTTCATGGCCGGACGGGGAGGAGACCTTCCACCGCTGGGGCGCGATGGGCGAGGCGCACTTCGCAGCCCTCGGCGCGGAGGTGGAGCAGGTGCTCGTCCGCGACCGGTCCGACGCGGACGACCCCGCCTGCGTGCAGGCGGCCGGCGAGGCCGACCTCGTGTACTTCTCCGGCGGGAAGCCCGACCACCTCCTCGAGGTCCTCGCGGGCAGCCGCCTCTGGACCGCGGTCCTCGCCGCCCACGAGCGTGGGGCGGTCCTCGCGGGCTGCTCGGCCGGCGCGATGGTCCTCGGCGGCCACCAGGTGGAGATCCGGCGGAAGATCCGGCTCCCCGTGCACTGGGCGTCCGCCCTCGGCGTGGTCCCCGGCGTCGCGGTGCTCCCGCACTACGACCGCTTCCCCGAGACGTTCGCCGCGATCTTCGCGATGGGCGCTCCCCACGGGACCGTGGTCCTGGGTATCGACGAGGACACGGCCGCGATCGGAGGCGACGGCGCGTTCACGGTGGAGGGGCGCTCGAGCGTGACCGTCTGGCGCGGCCGCGAGCGGAAGCGCTACCGCGCGGGCGAGGCGTTCACGGTCTGACGTCGAGCGCCGCGCGGGGCCCGCGCCCCCGACCCCGGGTCCTCAGCCGGCCTCGGCCTCGGCCTTCGCCGCGCGGAAGCAGTCGGAGCAGTAGACCGGACGGTCCATCCGCGGCCGGAACGGCACCTGCGCGGCGTTCCCGCAGCGCGAGCAGATGACCGCGAAGTACTCCCGCTCCGCGGAGCCCGAGCCGCGGTCGTAGCCGCGCGGGCTGCCGGCGACGTACGTGTCGCCGCCCCCGTCACGCATCGAGCGCCGCGAGGCGCGGCAGCTCGGGCAACGCTTGGGGTCCGACACGAACCCCTTCCCGGCGTAGAACTCCTGGTCGGCGGCAGAGTGGATGAACTCCACCCCGCAATCCACGCACGCGATCGTGCGGTCGACGTAGACGACCACGCCACCCTCCCCCGTGCCGCCGGCGTCCCCTGCCGGGCGACGGATGCCGCGGAGGATAGCACCCCCGAATTCGCGTCCGTCCACTCATCGCGCCCCCGCCGTGCCGCTCTGGTGGGCCTGCGCCCCACCTGTCAGAATGCGGGCCGGTGGTCCCGACCTCGTCGGCGACCGTCACCGGAGGCCGCCAGGGGCAGGCGGCAGCGAGCGGAGGGCGCAGGGTGGGGGTCCGGATCGTCCACACCGCCGACGTCCATCTCGGCGCACGCCACGCGGACCTCGGCGACAAGGCTGCGGCGCAGCGCGAGCGGCAGTTCGCCGCCTTCCGCGCCACCGTGGATCTCGCGATCGAGGTGGAGGCCGACCTCTTCCTCGTCGCCGGCGACCTGTTCGACTCGAACGTCCAGCCACGGCGCAGCGTGGAGCGGGTCGCGGTCGAGCTCGCACGCCTCGCCGGCCGGCGGATCCGCAGCGTCCTCCTCCCGGGGACCCACGACGTGTGCGACCGCGCGTCCATCTACCGCGCGTACGACCTCGCCGAGCTCGCCGGCCTCGGCGCCGGATCGGCGGACCTGCTGACGGTCCTCACGCCGGAGCACCCGGAGGTCCACTTCCCCGAGCTGGAGACGGTCGTCTTCGGCCGGGTGTACGCGACGAAGCGGGCGCCCCGGTCGCCGCTCGCCGGGTTCTCCGCGGCCGGCGCGACGGAGACGTGGAAGGTCGGGATGATCCACGGCTCGCTCCTCATCCCCGGCCGGACCGACGCGGACGAGGTCGTCTTCACCGCCGAGGAGGTGGCTGCGTCCGGCCTCGACTACCTCGCGCTCGGCCACTGGCACTCCGCGCAGGTCGCGAACGCCGGGAGCGTCAGGTACGCGTATCCCGGCGCTCCCGAGCCCGTCGCGGTGGACCAGGACCGCGCAGGGAAGGCGCTCGTCGTCACCTTCTCGCTCGTGGACGGGGTCCGCCACGTGGAGATCGAGCAGCGGACGGTGGGGCGGACGCGGTTCGTCCGGTCCGAGGTGGACGCCGCGACCGTCGGGTCGCAGGCGGCCCTGGTCGAGCGGATCGCGGCCGACGCCGACCCGGACGTGGTCATGGACGTCCGACTCGTGGGGATCCGCCCGGACGATCTCGACGTGGACGCGGACGAGGTCGCGCGCGCGCTCGCGCCGTCCTTCCTCTCCTTCCGGTTCCGCGACCGGACCCTCGCCCCGCTCCCGGAGGCCGACGAGGTCCCGGGCCCGGAGACGATCCTCGGGGCGCTCGTGCGCGACGTGGAGGAGCGGATCGCGACCGCCGAGGCGTCGGCGCCCACGGACCCGGCGAAGGCGGACGAGGCCTCCGAGCTCCGCGACGCGCTCCTCATCGCGCGCCACCTCCTCGCCGGCAGCGAGATCACGCTGTGAGGATCTCGACGCTCCGGATCCATGGGATGCGCCGCCATCGCGACGCGACGTTCGACCTGGCCCCCGGCCTGACGGTGATCCGCGGGGCGAACGAGTCCGGCAAGTCCACGATCCAGCGGGCGATCGAGCTCGCACTCACCCGCCGCCCCACCTCCACCGCGGCCGACCTGACGGCGATCCGCAGCTGGGGTCTCCCCGAGTGGGACCGCCCCTCGGTCGAGCTGGCGTTCGAGGACGAGGAGGAGCAGCCCGACGGCACGATCGTCGTCCGGAAGGGGACGCTCGCGAAGGAGTTCGCCGGGGCGAAGGGGACCGTCCGGCTCTCGGTGGACGGCACGGAGATCACCGATCCGGCCGTCGCGGACGAGACGCTCGCGGGGCTCACGGGGATCGCCGGCGAGGGGTTCTTCACCGCGACCGCGTCGATCCACCACCGCGAGATCGACATCCCGAAGGAGGACGCGGCGCTCCGCGACCGCCTCCAGTCCTCGATCTCCGGCGGCGACCGCGGGACCTCGCAGGCGAAGCACCGGCTCGAGACGGCGATCCGCGGGCTGACCTCCCAGGGCCAGAAGAACCCCGGCCAGCTGAAGGTGGCCACCGACGCCGTCGCGAGCGCCGAGGCGCGCGTCCGCGCCGGCGAGGAGGGGCTCGCGCGCCTCGAGGCGGACCGCGACGCGCTCTCCGTGGCGCGCGAGGCGCGCGCCCAGGCCGAGACCACGCTCGTCGAACGCCGCGCGCTCCTCGAGAAGGCCCGCCAGGCCGAGCAGCTGCGCGCGCAGCGCGACGTCGCCCAGGAGCGGTACGCGCGGTACCGGCAGGCGGTGGACGTCGCGGCCGAGCTCGACCGGATGGAGGCCTCGCACCCGTCCAGCAGCCCGCTCGCCTCTCTGGAGCAGATCGTCGCCCGGCTGCGCACGCTCGACGGGCGCGCCCGCGAGCTCCGCGTCGCGCTCGGCGACGTCACGGACGTCGAGTTCGACCTCCCGACCGCGTCAGGCCCGTCCTGGCGGGTCGTCGCGCTCGTCGGGATCCTCATCGCGCTCCTCGGGGTCGGCGGGATCGTCCTCGGGCTCTCGCAGGGCCTCGTCGCGCTCGCCGGCGTCGGGATCGTGCTCATCGTCGCGGGCGCACTCGTGGCCGCGTACGCCGAGCGCCGGCGCGGGGCGTTCGAGGCGGCCGTGCGGGCGCGGCAGATGCACGAGAGCGAGATCACGCGCCGCCTGCGCGGCCGGTCGCAGCTCGAGGCGGAGCTGCGCGAGGTCGAGAGCGACATCGAATCCCAGCTGACGCTCATCGGTATGGAGGATCTTCCGGCGGCCGAGGCGCTCCTCGCCGCGGAGCGCGAGCACGTCGCGACGATCGGCCGCCTGGGCGCCCAGCTGGACGGGCTCGTGGGCCGCGAGCCGCGCGAGACGCTCGTGCCGGTCCGCGACGCCGCCGCCCTGGAGATCGAGCAGAAGACGGCCGCGCTCGATGCGCTCGGGCCGATCGCGAAGGAGCCCCGCGCCCGCGAGCGCCTCGAGGTCGAGGTGCGCGACGTGGAGGCCGCCCTGGAGCGCGCCCGCGACGCCGAGGCGGCCGCGCGCGCCCGTCTCGAGGCGAACACCGTGGACGCGGAGCAGGTCGCCGCCGAGGCGGAGCGCCTCGCGATGTGGCAGGGTCAGCTCGAGGCGCTGCGCCGGCGCGAGCGCGTCTACTCGCTCGCGCTCTCGGCGATCCTCCGGGCGGAGACCGCGACGATGAAGCGCGCGACCCGCTTCCTCGAGCACAGGATGCGCGCGGACCTCCCGCGCCTCACCGGCGGCCGGTACCGCGAGGTCGCCGTGGACGACGCCTCGCTCGCGATCCGCGTGGTGGCGCCGGAGACCGGGGAGGAGATCCCGGTCTCCGTCCTCAGCCAGGGGACCTTCGACCAGGTCCTCCTCGCGGCCCGTCTCGGGCTCGTCCGGTTCGTCCTCGAGGGCCGGCGGCCGCCGCTCCTCCTCGACGACCCCTTCGTCACGTTCGACCCTGACCGCGCCGCCGCCGCCCTCGCGGCGGTCCGCGACCTGACCGCCGACTTCCAGGTGATCCTCTTCACCACTTCGGACCGGTACGACGGCTTCGCCGACGCCGTTATCGCGCTGCCCGCCGCGGCCGAGGCGGCGACGCCGGAGGCCTCGGTCGCCGACGCGCCGGCCGGATCCTCGGCGCCGGCGCCGAGCGGCGGGAGCGGCCGACAGGGGGGCTCCGCCTGATCGGTCCTGCCCTCGCGACGATCGTCCTGGGCCTCGGCTCGGCGGCGGCGTGGGGGACGGGGGACTTCTCCGGCGGGGTGGCGACGCGCCGCGCGCCGGCCTTCCTCGTCGTCCTCGTGGCGCAGGGGATCGGGCTCGCCCTCGCCGTCGGGTTCGCGCTCGTCACGGCGGCGCCTCTCCCGCCGCCGGAGGGCCTCGCGTGGGCGTTCGCGGGCGGCACCTTCGGCATCCTCGCGCTCGTCGCCTTCTACCAGGGCCTCGCCATCGGCAGGATGGGGATCGTGGCGCCGGTCGCCGGCGTCCTCGGTGCGTCGATCCCGGTCATCGTCGGGTCGCTCACCCAGGGCCTCCCATCGCTCCTCACGTCGATCGGGATCGTCCTCGCCGTCGCGTCCGTCGCGCTCGTCTCACAGCCCGGCGACCAGCCGCCCGCCGCGAGCGACCGCCGGGCGCTCGCGCTCGCGCTCCTCGCCGGCGCCGGTTTCGGCCTCTTCTTCGTCTGCATGCACCAGGCGGGCGACGGGAGTCCGGCGTGGCTGGTCTCCGGCTCGCGCGGGGCATCGGTCGTCGCGATCATCGTCGCGCTCGTCGTCCTGCGCCCTCGGGCGCCGGCGGGCGACCGGCGATGGATCGGGATCGCGCTGCTCGCCGGGATCTTCGACGTCGCCGGGAACGGGCTCTTCGTCGCGGCCGTCCAGACCGGTGCGCTCGCGATCGCCGCGGTCACGTCGTCGCTCTACCCGATCACCACGGTGGTCCTCGCGCGCGTCATCCTCGGCGAGCGCTTCGCGCACGTCCACGTCATCGGGATCGCCGCCGCCACCGCGGCGGTGGTCTGCATCGCCGCCGGCTGAGCGCCGGCCCCGCGACCCGGACGGGGCGACCCGCCGTGCCGCCAAGGAGGGACCATGAGCGACCCGCAGATCCCGGAGGGCGTCCGGATCGAGACGATCTGGGCCATCGAGGCGACGTACGCTCCCGACGGCGCCGAGGCGCGCGCGCCGTACCGTGCGGAGCACCTCGCCCGGATCGCGAAGCTCCGGCGCGAGGGGATCCTCGTCGCGGCGGGCGCCTACACGGACGTCTCCAAGTCGATCGTCCTCATCCGCGCCGGGACGGAGGAGGAGGCGCTCGCGATCGCCCGCGAGGACCCGTACGTCCGCGGCGGCGTCTGGGTCGAGGTGCGCGTGAAGCCGTTCGGGCTCGTCGTCGTGGAGCCCGCCGACGCGTGAGCGCGCGGTGACGGCCCGATGAGCGAGCGGTGAGCACCACGGCCGGGGTGCCCGGCGGCCGCGTCGCGATCGCCTGGTTCCGCCGCGACCTCCGCGTCCACGACCACGCGGCGCTCACGGCCGCCGTCGCGCGCGCCGAGGCCGCCGTCCCGCTGTTCGTCGTCGACGACCGGCTCCTCGCCGGTCGCTTCCGGTCGCCGGACCGGATCGCGTTCATGCTCGCCTCGGCGCGCGCGCTCGGGGAGGCGCTCGGCGCGCTGGGCGCCCCCCTGGTGGTGGCGCGCGGCGACCCGCGCCGGGTCGTGCCGGCCCTCGCGGCCGCCCTCGACGCCGCCGAGGTCCACGTCACGCGCGACCTGGGGCCGTACGGGATCGGGCGTGACGCAGCGGTCGCTGCCGCGCTGGCGGCGGACGGCCGCGCCCTGTGCGAGCACCGCGGAGCCGCGGCCGCCGAGCCGGAGGAGGTCCGCACCGCCGACGGCCGCCCGTACACGGTGCACGGGCCGTTCCGGAAGCGCTGGGAGGCGGTCACCCTGCCGCCGCTCCTGCCGCCACCCGTCCGGATCGCGGGGCTCGACCCGGACGTGCTGGCGGCCGCCCTGGAGCGTGCCGTCCCCGGCGCGGCCGCCGGCGCTCGCCGCGGACCGGCTCCTCGCGGGGCTCCTCGACGGCGACGTCGTCCGGGACGCGAGCGCCCGCGACGTCCCCGCGCCCGGGGAGGTCGCCGCCCGTGCCCGCCTGGAGCGCTGGCTGGCCGGCGGGCTGGCCGCGTACGACCGCGGCCGGGACCTCATGGGGACCGACGGCACGAGCCGCCTCTCGCAGGACCTCCGCTGGGGGCTGCTCTCGCCGGCGGAGGTGCGCACGCGGGCGGAGGCCGCCGGCACGCACGCGGGCGGCGGCCCCGGCGCCCGGGCCTTCGTGGGCGAGCTCTCGTGGCGGGACTTCTACGTCCACGCGCTCGCCGCCTTCCCCGGCATCGCGCGCGGCCCGTACCGGCCAGACGCGGACGCGCTCGAGCTGGCGCGACGACCCCGCCGGGCTCGCGGCGTGGCGCGAGGGCCGGACGGGGTTCCCGGTCGTGGACGCGGCGATGCGCCAGCTCGCCGCGACGGGCTGGATGCACAACCGCGCGCGGATGGTCGTCGCGAGCTTCCTGGTGAAGGACCTGCTCGTCGACTGGCGCGAGGGCGAGCGCCACTTCATGCGCCTCCTCGTGGACGGCGACGTGGCGAGCAACGCCGGCGGCTGGCAGTGGATCGCCGCCTGCGGGCCGGACGCGCAGCCGTGGTTCCGGATCCTCGACCCGGTCGCGCAGGGCCGGCGTTTCGACCCCGACGGAGCGTACGTGCGGCGATGGGTCCCCGAGCTCGCGGGGCTCCCGGACCGCGTCGTCCATGCCCCCTGGGACGGCGGACGAGGCGGAGCTCCGCTCCGCCGGGGTGCGGCTGGGCCGCGACTACCCCGAGCGGATCGTGGACCGGCGGATGTCGCGCGCCCGCGCGCTCGCCGCGTGGGACGTGGTGCGCCGGCAGCGGACCTGAGCTGCCGTCGTCGCCGGGGACGCCCTCAGCGCCGGCGCCGCGCGCCCGTCCGCACGCCGCCACCGCGGGTGCGCGACGCGACCGGCACCGCATCCGCGGCCGACGGCCGTCGCAGGTCCTGCAGGACGGCGCCGAAGACGGGGTCCTGCGCGGCGTCCTCCGCGATGAGCGCCGCGAACCCCTCCGCGCTCGTCGGCTGCGCGAGGTAGAAGCCCTGCGCCCTGTCGCACCCGAGCGCCCGGACGAGCCGGAGCTGCTCGGGGGTCTCGATCCCCTCGGCGACCGTCGTGAGGCCGAGGGACTCCGCCATCGCGACGATCGCCCGGAGCAGCGCCGCGCGCCGCGCGTTGGTGGGAAGGTCGACGATGAACGCGCGATCGATCTTGAGGATCTCGACGGGGAGCTGCTCGAGGTAGCTGAGCGACGAGTAGCCCGTGCCGAAGTCGTCGATCGCGAGGCGGATCCCGAACGAGCGGAGCGCGGTGAGCCGCTCGAGGGTCGTGGGTCCGTCGTCGAGCAGCAGGCTCTCGGTGATCTCGAAGACAAGCCGCGTGGGATCGAAGCCCGTCGTGACCAGCGCCCTCTCCACGACGCCCACGATGAGCGGATCCTGGAGCTGACGCGGCGAGAGGTTGACCGCCAGGACCAGGTCCGGGTGACCGGACCACGCCTGTGCGGTCCCGCATGCGACCGAGAGGAGCTGCGCGCCCATCGCCCGCACCAGTCCGGTCTCCTCCGCGATGGCGATGAAGTCCGACGGCGCCACGAGGCCGAACTCCGGCCGCCGCCACCGCGCGAGCGCCTCGACCGCGACGATCCGGCCATCCGCGAGATCCACGATCGGCTGGTAGTGGACGACGAACTGGTGCTCGTCCACGGCCTCCCTCAGGGCCGTCTCGGTGTCGAGGCGCAGCGCGCGCGCCGAGCGCATCGCAGGCTCGTAGACCGCGACGTCGCCGCTGCCGCCGTGCTTCGACTCGTACATCGCGACGTCCGCATCGCGCACGAGCTCGTCCGCCAGCTGGCCCAGGCCGACGCGCGCGCGGGCGAGCGAGTCCTCCGGGAAGGCGAGCGCCCCGGACGAGGCGATGCCGACGCTGGCTCCCACGCGGACCTGCCGGCCCGCCACGCCGATCGGCGTCCCGATGGATGCCCTGATCCGATCGGCGACGTCCACTGCCGCCTCCGGCGAGCGGGGATCCTCGAGGAGGACCGCGAACTCGTCGCCGCCGATCCGCGCGATGAGATCGTCCCCGCGGACCGCCCATGACATGCGCTCCCCGACGATCTCCAGGACGCGATCGCCGACCGCGTGCCCCAGTGAATCGTTGATCAGCTTGAAGCCGTCGAGGTCCACGTAGAGGACCGCGATCGAGTCGCCCGTGTGGAGGCAGCGTTCGAGGGCGTGCTCCACGCGGTCGAAGAACGCCGCTCGGTTGGCGAGTCCGGTGAGCGGGTCGTGGAAGGCCTGCCGCCGCAGGTCCGCCTCGTACAGGCGGCGCTCCGCGACGTCACGGATCGTGAGGAGGAACCCGTTGAAGTCCGGGTCGTCGGTCAGGTCGACGATCGTCGCCTCGACCTCCACGGGCGAGAAGTCCCTGCGGAGCATCCGGAACTCGAGGGTCCGCGGCGCGCCGCGGCTCTCGCCGCCGCCACTGAGCATCCAGGCGACGCGCTTGCGGTCGACGGTGTCGACGCGGTCGAGGAACGGGCGGCCGACGACGGCCGCGCACGCGTGATCCGTCAGGCGCGCGAGCGCCGGCGAGGCCGCACGGACGATGCCGGCCCTGTCGACGGTGACCACGGCCGTGGACGCCTGCTCGATCGCGGCGACGAGTCGCGCGTCGGAGACGGCCGCTGACCGTGTCTCGGCCGCGGGCTGAGGCCTCATCGCCCGCACGACGCCCGCGACGACCGCGACCGCGGTGGCTCCGGCGAGGAAGGGCAGGCCGGGCGCGTGCACCAGGTCGCGATCGAGCAGGAGCATCAGGACGAGCGCGGCCGCGATCGCGAGGCCGGGCAGGGCCCAGAGCAGGTCCCTCGCATGGCGTCGGGCGATCCCGCGGGCCGCCGAGCCGGGCGCCTCGACGACGCCCGCCGGCGCGTCCGTCACGCCCTTCGACGGCCGTCGTGCGCTGGCAAGGGTGAACACCGGTCCCGACCGCTCCCACTGGGCCGGCGGGGCTCGCTGCGCGACCCTGCCGAACGAGGCAAGCCTCTCGCGCGCGGTGCTTCCGGGCAATGGTGCTCCGGTCACGTGCCGCCGGTACCATCGTTCCGTCCCGGGCTCGCCGGCCGGTCTCGCCCCGCGGAGCGTCTAGGCGGGACCGATGACAGACGGTCGGCGCGTGCCCGCCATGTCCGTTGTGCCCGAATCCGCCGGTCAGGCGGAGATGTGGTGCGCCGTGTCCCGGACGTGGCCGGCAGCGTCCGCCGCGCGGATGAGCGGGCCGAAGAGGGCCGGGCGCTCGGCGCCCGCGGCGACCATCACGGCCGCCTCGTGCGGCTCGACCGGCACCGAGAGGAGGAACCCCTGGGCCTGGTCGCACCCGATGGCGCGCACCGCGTGGAGCTGCTCGTCGGTCTCGATCCCCTCGGCGATCGTCGTCAGGTGGAGGGCGTTCGCCATCCCCACGATCGCGCGCAGGAGGGTCGCGCGCTTGGGCGAGGTCGGGAGGTCGATGATGAACGCCCGGTCGATCTTCAGGATGTCCACCGGCAGCTGCTCGAGGTAGCCGAGGGACGAGTAGCCGGTCCCGAAGTCGTCGATCGCCAGCCGGATCCCCAGCGACCGGAGGCGGCCGAGCTGCTCGAGCGTGACCGGACCGTCCTCGATGAGCGAGCTCTCGGTGATCTCGAAGACCACGCGGCGGGGGTCCAGCCCGGAGGCCGCGAGGGCCTGCTCGATCGACTCGGCGATCCGCGGGTCCTGGAGCTGGCGCGCGGAGAGGTTGACGCAGAGGTCCACGAGGACCTTCCCGCCCGCCCAGCGCGACGCCTCGTCGAAGGCGACCTGCATCACCTTCGCGCCGATCGGCCGGACCAGGCCGGTCTCCTCGGCGACCGCGATGAACTCCGACGGGCCCACGATCCCGACGCCGGGCCGATCCCAGCGGACGAGCGCCTCCATCGCGGCGATCCGGCCGGTGGCGAGGTCCACGATCGGCTGGTAGTAGACGCGGAACTCGTCGCGCTCCACGGCCTCCCGGAGCGCCGTCTCCAGGTCGAAGCGGGTCACGGCCGCAAGCCGCATCGCCGGCTCGTAGATCGAGACCCGGCCCTTGCCGCGCTGCTTCGCCTCGTACATCGCCACGTCCGCGTTGCGGATGAGCTCGTCCGCGACGCGCGTCCGCGACCTGGGCCGGTCCTCGCCCTCCAGGGTCCCCCCGGTGATCGTCGCCGGGGAGGCGACGCCCACGCTCACGCCCACGCGCACCTGGCGGCTCTCGACGTCGATCGGCGCGGAGACCATCGACTGGATCCGCTCGGCCACGCTCCGGGCGATCTCCGTGGAGGCGCCGTCCTCGAGGAGGACCGCGAACTCGTCCCCACCGAGCCGGGCCGGCGTGTCGCCCGCGCGGACGGCCCAGGTGAGACGCTCCGCGACGACGCGGAGCACGCGGTCGCCGGCGTCATGGCCCAGGCTGTCGTTGATCCGCTTGAAGCCGTCGAGGTCCAGGTAGAGGACCTGGAGCGGCTCGCCGGTCCGCGTCGTCCGCGTGACCGCCGCCTCGATCCGGTCCACGAAGTGGGCGCGGTTCGGCAGGCCCGTGAGCGGGTCCTGGTAGGCCTGGCGCTTGAGGTCGGACTCGAAGACCTTCCGCTCGCCGACGTCGCGGATCGTGAGCACGATGGCGCCGACGGTCGGGTCGTCCCGCAGGTCGACGACGGCCGCCTCCACGTCCACCCACTCGTCGTCGGGACGGAGCATCCGGAACTCGAGGACGGCCGGCTCGGGACGCGCCCCGCGGCGGGGCGGTCCGATGACGCGCGCCACCCGTGAACGGTCGTCGCTGTGGACCCGGTCGAGGAACGTGACGCCGATCGACTCGGCGGGCGACCAGCCGGTCACGCGGTCGAGCGACGGCGTGGCGCTCGAGATCCGCCCGCCCTGCCCGATCGTGACGATGACGTCCGACGCGTTCTCGACGACCGTCCGGAACCGGGCCTGCGACGCGATGATCGCCGCCGTCCGCTTCGCCTGTCGCGCGTCCCGCAGGGTGACGGCCTGCCGGAAGCCCGCGAGGGCGGTGAGGGCGACGCCGCATGCCACGAGCACCAGGGTCGCCGGTGCGAGGTGACGCGCTTCCACAGCGAGGATCGCCGCGAAGGCAGCCGCCGTGACGATGAGCGGGAGGAAAGCGGCCACGACGTGGAAGCCGTCGTCCGCGTCGCTGCCGAAGCGGATGGCGCGACGGTCCACGGTCTGCGCGGCCGCCGCCCATGCGACGAGCGCCGCGCCGGTGACGCCCACGAAGGTCGCGGGCTCGTCGATGGCGCCGAGCGAGTCGACGGAGAAGGCGCCCAGGCCGGGCACCGCGAGCGCGAGGAGCGCCGCCCCGGCCCCGAGGAGGATCGCGGGTGCCCCGCGGGCGCCGGCGGGCCGGCGGAGGATGGCGATGACCGCGCTCGCCACGAGGGCCGACGTGCCGGCGAGGCAGGTGACGCGCAGGAGCGATGCGCTGTCGGGCGTCGGCCACGCACCGAGGACGAGGAGGAGGCCGACGAACGTGAGGACGCCGGCGCTCGTCCCGTCGATGAGGACGCGCACGCGCTCGGCGCCGGCCCGGGACCGCTCCGCCAGGAGCACGAGCGCGGCCGTGGCGAGCGGGTAGAAGACGAGGGTCGCGGAGACGGACGCCAGCTCGATCGGGATCGAGACGATGCCGGTGGTCCGGGCGGCCCACCACAGGGCGGCCCCGACGGCCCATGCGGCCGTCGCGACCGCGGCGATGCGCCACGCCCGCGACGTGTCGGCGCGGCCGGTCCACTTCGCCGAGGTCCGCCACGCGAGCGCCGCCGCTCCGAGGCCCGCCGCGACGCTCGCGACCTGGCCGGGGACGGCGGTCTTCCTGTCGGCGACCGCCGACAGGAACGCGACGATGAAGGGCACGGCCGCGACGGCCGTGACGATGGCTGCGCCGAGGATGCCCTCGTCCGCCAGGAGCGGGATCGGGGCGCCGGCAGGGCGCTGGCCGCGTGTCGGAGCCGCGCCGTCCGTCTCTCGCGCGCCCGGCCGCGCCGCGGCGGTCGCCTCGGGGCCCGTCGCGCTGCTCGCGCTCGGGGTGCCCGTCGATGTGCTTCGTCCGGACGGCGGCCGCGAGAACCGGCCCCGCAGTGTGGTGGCGATCGGCCCGTCTCCGTCCGACCCTCCACCGCCGCCGGCTGGGGGCCGGCCCGTCCGCGTGGAGGTCACGTCCTACAGCATCGCTCGCCGTGGTGCACATCGGCCACAGAACTCCGGTCAGGGTGCGCAGGTACCAAGGTCCCGGTGATGGCTCGTGCGGCGGGCGCCACAGTGGTGCCGCAGGCCGACTACGGTGCCTGCACGATGCACTTCGGGACCTTCCGCCCGGTCAACGCCGGGAGAGCGGCAGGTAGAATCCCGGCAGGTCGGTCGGGTACGACCGGGGAACTGCGCGCGCATGGAGGCAGCGGTGGATCCCACGTCGGCGGTGGAGGCCCAGGCTGCGGTCGTCCTCCTGGTGGACGACGATGAGGCGATCCGCCGCTACGTGGTCCGCGTCCTCGCGAGGGAGGGCATCGGCGTCGTCGAAGCGCCGGATGGCCGCGCCGCCCTCGACGCCTTCGAGGCCGACCCCGACCGCTTCGCCGCGCTGTTCTGCGACCTGTCGCTGCACTCGGATCTCTGAGGGCGACGATGTCGTCCGAGCGATCCGGGCCATCCGCCCTTCGCTCCCGGTCGTCGTCATGACCGGACACGACCCCCTCGCGAAGGCGGACGAGATCGGTCCCGTCGGAGCCGCTCGAGTGGCTGCAGAAGCCGTTCACGCTCGCCGAGATCGGCGAGATGGCCCACAAGGTCGTCGCGCTCCCCTGAGGTCGTGCCCGTCGCCGGGCCGCGACCCTTGCGGCCCGCTGCGGGCCTGCGCCGGTAGACTCTCCCGATGACCTCCCGGCCGGCCGCCACGCCCCCCGATCCGGGCGCGCCGCCGGCCCCGGGCCGCCCCCCGCAGGACTGGCGCGTCGTCGTCGCGATCTACGCGGCTACGTCCGTCGTCGAGGCCTACGGCGTCAGCCAGGTCTACGCGTTCATGCCCCTCTACCTGCACCAGCTGGGGCTGCCGCCGGACCAGGTCGCGCGCTGGGTGGGGATCCTCGGGTCGTTCGTCTTCCTGCTCGGCCTCCCCCTCGTGCCCCTGTGGGGGGTCTGGGCCGACAAGTACAGCCGCAAGGCGGTGATCATCCGCAGCGCGCTCGTGGAGGTGGTCGTCTTCGCCGGCGTCGCCCTCGCGCAGCAGCCGTGGCAGTTCGCCGTGGCGATGCTGCTCATCGGCCTCCAGCTGGGGAACACCGGCGTGATGCTCGCGGCGATCCGCGACGTCACCCCGCGGGCGCGCCTCGGCACGGCCATCGCGCTCTTCGGGGCGGCGAGCGGCGTCGGGTTCGCGCTCGGGCCGATCGCGGGAGGACTGCTCGTCGACGGCCTGGGGCTCTCCCTCCAGGCGGTCTACTGGTCGTCCGCCCTGCTCACCTTCGGGATCGTCCTCCTCCTCTGGCTCGGCTCGCGCGAGGTGCGGCCCGAGCGCGTGCCGGAAGGGCCCGTGATCCGCCTCGCGTTCGGCGCGGTCCGCGGCGTCTTCACCGACAGCGCGACCGTCCGGATCTTCGCCCTGTTCTTCGTCGCGCTCCTCGCGAACCAGATGGCACGCCCGTACGTCCCGCTGCTCGTCACCGGGATCACCGGCACCGGGGCGGGCGCCGCGGGAGCCATCGGCGTCGTCACCGGGTTCGCGGCACTCGTCGGTGCGCTCGTCTCGCCGCTCGCCGGCGGGATCGGCGACCGGGTCGGGTTCCGGCCGGTGCTGGCCGGCGCGCTCGCGATCTCCGCCGTCACCGTCGTGCTCATGCCCCTCGCGCCCGCCGTCCCCGGCCTCGCCGCCGGCTACGGCGTCATCGCGGCCTGCCAGGCCGCCACGAGCGCGATGATCTTCGGCCTCCTCGCGCTCGAGGTCCCGGCGGAGCGGCGCAGCGCGACGCTCAACCTGGTCTACCTCCCGCTGTATGCGGCGGGGATCATCGGGCCGGCGATCGGCGCGGTGGTCGCGGGGATCGCGGTCGGGGCGGTCTTCGCGGTCGCCGGCGCGGTGCTGGCCGCCGGCGCGGTGGCGGCGACGGTCGCCTCGCGACGTTCCGGGTCCGCGGTGCCGACCGACGCGGAGACCGCCGAAGCGGACGACGTCATCCGGGAGCTCGAGGCCGACTACCCCGCGGAGCTGCGCTAGGCGTCCTTCGTCCACTGCGGCCAGGCGACCGTCGTCGCGAACCCCTCGCTCCTGTACAGGCGAAGGGCGGCCTCGTTCGCCGCGACGACCGAGAGCTCCGCGCGGTCGACCCCGAGGGCAGCGAACCGGCGCATCGCCCAGCGGAGCAGCGCCCGCCCCAGCCCGCGGCCGCGCCACGCCGGGAGGACGCCGAGGTGGTCGACGTCCCCGTACGCCGCGCCATCGTCGTCCGTGTCCACGTGCGAGCGGACGAAGGCGACCGGGAGGTCCGGCGCCTCGCGCGGGACGAGGACGGCGATCCCATCGAGCTCGAACCCCGGCGACGCGTGGGCGCGCGCCACCGACGCCAGGTCGACGGAGAGATGCGTCGGGTGGTCCGCGAAGGACGTCCGGACCAGGTCCACGTACGCGCCGAGGTCCTCGTCCGGCGCGAGCCCGCGGAGGACGAGGTCGCCCGGGATGGCCGGGTCGGGCACCCCACCGAGGCCGTCGCGCCGCATGTGCGTGAGCGTCGCGCGGTACGCCATGCCCGTGGCCGTCGCGAACCGCCGGGCCGGCGTGTCGCGCGGCGGGTCGCCGCCGCCGGGGACGTACAGGAGGACGTACGGCTCGCGGCGCTCCCGGGCGCGCTCCGCCGCCGCCGCGAGCAGCGCCCGCCCGTGGCCGCGGCGGCGGCTCCCGGGCGCGACGGAGAGGTCGTTCTCCGCCTGCGTGAGCGACCCGACGACGACCCCGTCCTCCAGCGCGACGAGCGCACGGTCGGGGTGGGCGACGAGACCCTCCACGTTGCGGGCGACGTCCGCGCGCCCGATCCCCTCCCACGCGCCCTCCCGCAGGCACGCGTGCCAGATCGCCTCGATCGCGGCGATGTCGTCGCCGCGCGCCGGCCGGACCTCGCGGCCGCTCATCGCGGCGGCCCGCCGCGGACGATGGCGCGCTGCTCGTCCACCGATCCGCCCCGGGGCGTGACCGTGTGCAGCCACCAGGTGGCGCCCGCGTCGGCCAGCGCGCGGCACGCGGCCGCCTGCGCGGGACGCGAGGCCGTCCGTCATCTCGCCGCCCACCACCACCGCGTACCCGTCGAGGGTGAGGCCCGCCTCCGCCCGCAGCGCCCCGATCCTCGCCCGGAGCCCGGCGATGTCCTCGGGCGTGAACGGCACGTCCTCGCCGTCGTCGGCGTACTTCACCGGGTGGATGCCGTCCCAGCGCGCGGCGCGGGCGACGGGGCGGTCGCGGCCGAGCGTCGCGGCCACCCAGACCGGGATACGCGGGGCCTGGACCGGCGTCGGGAGGAACGTCGCGTCGTCCACGGTGTAGAAGCGCCCGCGGTGCGTCACCGGCTCACCCGACCAGAGCGCCGTGAGCACGTCGAGCCCCTCGTCGAGCATCGCGGCGCGCGTCGCCCGGTCCTCGGGTTCGCCGAAGGTCCCGAACTCGTCGGCCGCCGGCTCGCCCAGGCCCACGCCCAGGACGAACCGCCCACCGGTCAGCCGATCGAGCGTCGCCGTCTGGCGGGCGACCATCTGCGGCCGTCGGCGGGGGAGCGGCGTGACCATGGGGCCCAGGCGGATCCGTTCGGTCGCGAGGCCGATCGCCGCGAGCATCGTCCACGGGTCGCCGACCGGCAGTCGCCATGCCTTCACGAAGACCAGGTGGTCCCAGACGAAGACGCCGTCCCAGCCGGCGTCCTCCGCGTCCTTCGCGATGGCCGCGACCAGCCGGGGATCCGCGTAGTCCGCGAAGTTCCCGATCGAGAGCCCGAACCGCATGACGCGCCTCCTGCCGCACCGCCGGTGCGCCTCCATTCTTGACCCCCGCGATCCGTCGGTCATCCTGCGTCCATGCACGAACGCGAAGCCGTCCCCTGGCGCGACGTCGAGTCCGCCGTCCCCGAGCTCGCGTCGGCCGTCCGCGCGCGGATGGAGGCGCACACGCACCTCGTCATGGCGACGATCCGCGCGGACGGCGCCCCGCGCCTCTGCGGGACCGAGGTCACCTTCTGGGAGGGCGACCTCTGGCTCGGCGCGATGGCGGGATCCCGGCGCGTCGCCGACCTGCGGCGCGACCCGCGGATCGCGATCCACTCCGGCTCCGACGACCCGCCGGCCTGGGCCGGTGACGCGCGGCTCTCCGGTCGGGCGACCATCGTCGAGGACGAGCGCCATCAAGGCGGCATACCTGGCGGCGACCGGCCACGACGGGTCCGACGGTGGGCAGGCGCCCGGGCCGTGGGAGCTGATCAGCGTGGACGTCACCGAGCTGTCGACGGTCGAGCTCACGCCCGACGGCGGCGCCCTGGCGATCGCGAGCTGGCGGCCGGGCGAGCCGGTGCGGCGGACCGAGCGGGTGTAGGCGCGGGCCCATGACGACGCGGGCGGCCAGGCGCAAGGCGTCGCGAAGCGGGTCTCAGCCCGACCCGGCGATCGTGCGCATGCTGACGAGCTGGTCGATCGCACACCCCGAGGACTTCCGCCTGTACGCGCCGTATCTGCCCCGCAGCGAGGACGAGCGCGTCGCGGTCTACGTGGTCACGCCGCCCGAGCCGGGGCCCGTCGATGGGCGAGCGGGGCCGGCGGGCGTCCACAGCGGGCCGCAGGTCCGGCTGTTCAGCATGACCGGCGCGGAGATGCGCAAGCTCGCCGACGACCTCGGTCTCGATGACTCGGCGTAGCGGTCCCGCAACCCCCACCACACCCGAGACCCTGGGCGCTGACTGTCCGATCGCGACAGCGCTTGACACCTCGCGCCTGACCGCTGGTAAGTTGTCGGTGTCAACTTGACGCCGGTAAGAACGGCCAGCAGGCGAGAGGGATGCAGTACTCCACCGACACCTACCACCACGGCGACCTCCGCGAGGCGTGCATCGCGGCCGGGCTCGACCTGCTCGCACAGGGCGGTCCGGACGCGGTGACGATCCGAGGCGTCGCGCGGATCACGCACGTGAGCCACACCGCGCCGCTCCACCACTTCTCCGACCGCGAGGCTCTCCTCGACGCGATCGCCCAGCGCGGGTTCGACCGGCTGCTCGAACGCCTGACGGCGGCGACGGCGGCCGGCGCGACCGGCCCCCGTGCTCTGCTGCGCGCCTACGGGCTGGCGTACGTGGAGGAGGCGGTCGCGGATCCCGGGCTGTTCTCGCTGATGTTCGGTCGTGCCCGCGACGGGATCGGGGAGACGGCTGGCCATCGGCTGGTGGAGCTCTGCGCCGAGGCGATCGACGCGGGCGAGCTCGCCGGACCGGACCCGCAGCTCCTGTCGCTCGTCCTGTGGAGCACCGTCCACGGGCTCGCCTCGCTCTACGTGAGCCGCTACCTGGGCCAGGGCTTCGTGACCGGCGAGCCGGCCGACGCCGCGGCGGGGGCCGCGCTCGTCCTCGACACCCTCTTCACCGCGCTCGAACCGACCACACCCCGTCGCACCCACCCGAAGGAGACCTCTCGATGACCACGAAGCACGTCGTCCTCGGCGCAGGCCAGGTCGGATCCGAGATCGCGCGCCAGCTCGCGGCGGCCGGCGAGCCCGTCGCCGTCGCCACCCGCGCCGGCCGCGACGTCGGGATCGCCGGGGTGAGCGCCGTCCGCGTCGATGCCACCGACCCGGCTTCCGTCCGCGCCGCGACCGAGGGCGCCGACGTGGCGTACTTCGCCGTCCAGCCCGCCTACACGCGCTGGCCCACGGACTTCCCGCCGCTGGTCGACGGGGTCCTGGCCGGCCTGAAGGGGACCGGCACGCGCCTCGTGGTCGTGGACAACCTCTACATGTACGGCCCCACCGGCGGTGCGCCGATCCGCGAGGACCTCCCGTACGCGGCCACGAACAGGAAGGGGACCGCGCGGGCGAAGATGGCGACGCGGCTCCTCGCCGCCGACCGCGCCGGCGACGTCCGCGTGGCCATCGGTCGTGCCTCGGACTTCTTCGGGCCGGGCGCGACGGACACCGTCGTGGGCGACCGCTTCTTCGGCCGGATCGTCGCCGGGAAGCCCGCGGAGGTCTACGGCCGTGCCGACCTTCCGCACTCCTTCACCTACGTCCCGGACTTCGCGCGGGCGCTCATCGAGCTCGGCCGTCACGAGGACGCGTGCGGGCGGGCGTGGCACGTCCCCACCGCCCCGGCCGGGACGATGCTCGCTTTCGCGAAGGCCGCGGCAGCTGCCGCGGGCAGGCCCCTCAGGACCCGCACCGTCGGGAAGATGACGCTCCGGCTCGCCGGGCTGTTCATCCCCGAGGCCCGCGAGGCGATCGAGATGGCGTACGAGTTCGAGGAGCCGTACATCCTCGACGACTCCGCGATCCGCGCCGCCTACGGCCTGACGCACACCCCGATGGAGGAATCGATCCCGGCGACCGTCGCCTGGTACGCCGGACGGGGCGTGGCCGGGGCCTGAGCCGGGTCCGCGCGGCCGGGCCGCCCGGCCTGGCCGCCGGCCCGGGCCGCGCGCGTCAGCGGACGAAGGCGACGTCCGTCACGAGCAGCGCGCCGCGCGGCGCGCGGTCGAAGGCGATCTCGAGCCGCGCGATCCTGCCGAGGTCCACGCCGCGGAAGCGGGCGAGTGGGATCCGCACCGTCCCGAGGACGAGGATGGTCGGCTGCCAGCGGACCGCCGGCTCGGCGCTCGAGACGGCGACCCGCGCCCGGTGTCCCGCCGCGTCGACGAGCACGATGCTGAACGGCCGCGCGCCGTACTGGCTGTTCAGCTCCGGGTCCGCGGCCGGAGGCGTGACGGCGACCGAGACCGAGACGGCGCCCGCGCGGCGCACGTCCACCGGGCGCGTGGAGGGCGGCATCACGAGCCGGGCGGCGCGCGTGGACCATCCGACCCGCAGCTCGTCCGCGACCTGCGCCTGCGAGAACGTCTCCGGCGGGCAGGTCCCAGGCGTGCTGCCGTCCCCGGAGTCGGTCCCGTCGACCAGGAAGCCGAGGTCGACGCCCCCGGGCCGGCAGAGCGCGAGGTAGTCGGTGGCCACGGCCGTGATCCGTCCGCCGTCCGCCGTCTGCGCGAGCTGGTACGGGGAGCCGCTCATCGGCGCGACGTCGATCCGCGCGGGGGTGGGCTCCTGCGACCGGGCGATCACCGGGACGTCCGCGATCGTCCGCGGCGGTGCCGCCCCCACGCCGAGCGCCGCGAGCCTCCGCGTCTCGCCGCGCATCGTCCCGAGCAGGAAGTCGGACACGATGCTCGACCCGACCGCCTCCTGGCGGCCGCGCGAGAGGCGCGTGTCGCCGATCGCGGCCGGATCGCAGTACCCGGTCTCGTCGATCGGGGCGGTCCCCGCCATCGGCATCCCCCACTCGTCGGGCCAGACCGCGTTGAAGAAGTCGTGGTTCGCCCCCTGGATCGCGATCTGCAGGAGGGGCTGCGTCCTGATCGTGTTCCGTGCGTCGTCGTAGAAGTCGGCGCCCTGGAGGTCGACCACGTCGCCGTCGCACGTCGGGAGGAGGACCGCGAAGGGGACCGACGCGGGCAGGACGCGCCGGCCGAAGTCGGTGGGCGCGATCGCGACGATCGAGCGGACGACGTACGGGCGGGGGCCTGCGATGAGCGCGGTCCAGACGACCGCCTCGCCGCCGCGCGAGTGGCCGACGAGGCCGACGTCACCCGCGTCGACGCGGCCCGCGAGCGGGACGCCGAAGTCCACCGCGTCGCCCGTCTCCCCGAGGCCGGCGCCGACGAGCCGGCGGAGCTGCGCATCGACGATCCGCGCGCGCAGGTCCATCCACGTCGAGGTGTCCGCCTCGGCGCCATCCGGGAATGGGCGGGAGGTGTGGTCGAACGGTGCGACCGGGCGGCCGTCCACGCTGATCACGAGGAACCCCTCGCCGGCGAGCCGGTCGGCGAGGTACCGATACCCGGTGTACGACTCGACCGGCTCCCAGCCGGGGAGGCACGGGAAGTCCGACGATCCACCGTCGTACGGGCCGCCGGCGCAGGCGGCGTGCGCGCCGTGGAGCAGGACCACGACGGGGAGACGGCCGGTCGCCGCGCGCGGGAGGGTGATCTCCCCGACGAGGCGCGCGGGGAGCCGGTGCGGTCGTCCGTCCGCGCCGAGGACGGAGAGGTCCGCGCGGCCGAGGTCGTAGTCGCGCCGGATCACCGTCGAAGGGGCCGCGGCGGCCGGGACGGCGGCCGCCGGGACGTCCGGGGCCGCGGCGGCCGTCGCGGCCGTGGCGCCGGGGAGCGCCGTCGCGAGGAGTGCCCAGGCCAGGGCGAGCGCGGCCGCCGCGCGCCGCCGGATCACGGCGTCGTCTCCGGGAGCGCGAGGAACGTGCCGCCGAGCGTCGTGAGGACGATGCCGCCGCCCGTGACCGGTGCGACGCGCGTGGTGTTCCGCCTCCACGCTGCGGCCGGATCCGCGGGCGGGAGGCCCGCCACGAGCGGGCGCCACGTGCGGCCGGTGTCGGTCGACGCGAGGACCGACGTGCCCGTCGCGAGGACGGCGGTCGCCGTCACCGGGTCGAAGGCGACCGAGGCGCTCGCGCGGGTCGCCGCCACGCGCCGCCATGTCCGTCCCGCGTCCGTCGAGCGCCAGAGTCCCCTGCGGTCGGTCGCCGCGAGGAGGACCCGTCCGTCGGGCGTGGCCGCAGCGAGCGAGAGCACCGAGCGCCGGTCCAGGCCGACGCGACGCCACGCGTCCTCGCCATGGGGCAGTCGCCAGACGCCGCGCGTCTCCAGGCCGGCGAGCACGTCGCCCGCCGCGGTGACCACGAGCGTCCGGACCGCGGCGTCGGGGAGCCCGGAGCCGAGCGCGGCCCACGCCCCGTCGCCCTCCGCGTCCCGCTCGAACGCGCCGAACTCGGTCGCGACGAGCACGCGTCCACCGAGCACGGCGGGCGCGGCCACGTCCCAGGCCGGCCCGTGCGGCAGCCCGCGGGACCAGTCCGCCCACGTGGCGCCGCCGTCGTCGGAGCGGAGGATCCCCGCGGCGTAGGTGGCCGCGTAGGCCGGGCCGGGACCGTCGCCGCCGGCCCCCGGCCCCGCGGCGACCTCGATGTCGAGCGCCACCGTGTCGGGCCGGGTCGTCTCCCATCGCCGGTCCGTCCGCAGGACGACCCCTGCGTCGCTCCCCACCAGGCGGGTCCCGTCGCCGTCCGCGAAGGCCGCGTACGCAGTGACCCCGACCGCGTCGGGGCCGGCCAGCTCGGTCCAGGAGCGTCCGCCGTCGTCCGTCACGAACAGCGCGAGCCCATGCACGCGCCAGGCGCGCGCCGCGTCGGTCGGGTCGGCCGCGATGCGGTCGCTCCCCGCACCCTCGTCGGGCGCGATCCCGCCCTGCCACGGCGTCCACGCGACCCCGCCGTCGGTGGAACGGAACAGGCCCGCCGGGCCGGACGCCCAGGCGACCGGCGTCGTGCCGCCGCCGATCGCGACCGAGTCGATCCCGCCGTCCTCCGAGCCCGGGATCGTCCCGGCGCCGGCGACCTCCCACGTGATGCCGCCGTCGGCGCTCCGCGTGAGGCCGTGGAAGTCCGCCGCGAGGACGATCGATGGGTCCCCGGGCGCCACGTACGGTCGGCCGCACGGCAGGTCGGCCGAGACGACGCACGTCCGCGTCCACGTCGCGCCGCCGTCGGTCGACCGGTAGATCCCGTTCGTCGTCGACGCGAAGGCGACCCCGGCGCTCCTCCCCGCCGCGAGCGCCGTCACGACGATCCCGCCCGCATCCGGGTCCGGCGCGATCCCGCGCGTCGCCACCTGGAAGGTCGTGCCACCGTCCGTGCTCCGCAGGACCCCGTCCGTCCCGTCGGCCGCGAGCAGGGTCGGAGCCGCCGCCCCCGTGGCCGGGACCGCGGCGAGACCGAAGACGATCCGCCCCGTCAGGCCGTCGCCCGGGATGCGCGCCCACGTGGCACCCGCGTCGCTCGTCGCGTACAGCCACGGCCCCGTCGATCCGGTCGTGCCGTCCGCGCCCGGGGACGCCCCGGGCGATGCCGTGGGCGAGGGAGACGGAGCCGGGGACTCGCTGGGGCCGGGCGGAGCCGCCGCGCGGACCGCAGCGCCGCCGGCGCCGCCGCTCGCCCCCGAGACGCCGTACGGGATCCCGGATGGCGACCCCGCCACCACGAGGTACGCACGCGTCGGGGTCGCTCCCGAGGACGGCGAGGCTGGCCGAGGTCGCGGCCGACCCGAGGCTCTGTGTCGGCAGCCCGCCGGGGACGGTCCACGTGAGCCCGCCATCCGTGCTGCGCCGGACGCCATCCGCGTTCTGCGAGAGCAGGGAGATCGGACCGCTCCCCAGCGGCGTCAGCGTGTCGATGACCGTGCGCGTCGGACCGTCGCCGCGCCACGCCCCGAGCGCCGGCCGGGGAGTGGCCGCCGCGGAGGGCGTCGCGGCGAGGAGCCCGGCCGCAAGGACCGCGACGAGCGCGGCGGATGCGACGCGGAGGGGCCGACGGTCCATGCCGCCCACTCTACGCGGTGACGAGGCGCGCGGCCGCCTCCACGTCCACGATCCACGTCGCGCCTGCGCGCCGCGCGAGCTGCGCCGGCAGCGCGCGCACGTCGCGCGGACCCTCGAGCACGCGGGCGAGGACGGCCGCCTTCGCCGCCCCGTGCGCGACCACGAGGAGCGCCGCGGCGCCGTCGAGGGCGGCCGGCGTGCACGTCACGCGCGGGACGTGCGGCGCCATGTGCGTCGGCGCCGGCACGGCCGCGGTCCACCCGGGCGCGTCGAGCGCGGGGCTGCCGGGGAAGATCGAGAGCAGGTGGCCGTCGGGTCCGACGCCCACGAGGACCGCGTCGAAGACCGGGCGCCCGACCGCGTCCTCCGGCAGCGCCGCGCGGAGCTGGTACGCGTAGGCCGCGGCGCACTCGCCCGCGCGGCCGCCGGCGCGGACCACGAGGTCCACCGGCCACGGATGGATGTTCGTCCCGGGGAGCGGCGACCCCGAACGGTGCCGGCCGCCGCGGAGGATCGCGTCCACGTGGGCCACGTTCGAGTCCGCGTGGCCCCGGGCGACGAAGCGGTCGTCGCCGAACCAGACGTGGAGGCTCTCCCACGGGATCGCGGAGCGCAGGGGCTCGGCGACCATCGCGCGGTAGATGCCGACCGGCGTGGAGCCGCCGAGCGTCGCGATGTCCGCGCGGCCCCGCCGGCGCACGGCGTCCGCGACGAGGGCCGCGAGTCGCGTCGCGGCCTCCACGCCCGCCGCGGCAGCGTCGGGGACGACGACGACCTCCGGCTCGCCGCGGGGCGCCTCGGCCGCACTCTCCGCCGCGACGTCCGCCGTCACGCGCCCGTCACCGACGATCCCGTCACCGCCCCGCCGACGATCTCGCCCGCGAGACGGATCGCCGCGGTCGTGAGCGGGTCGCGCCCGCCGCTCTCGATGGCCGCGGCGAGGAGGTCCACGTCGGTGCTGCGCGCCGCGTGGTACACGCGCTCCGCCTGCATCTCGCCGTCCACGGTGGCCCGGACGATGACCGCCTCCGCCCGTGCCGTCACCTCCACGTCGAGGCGGGACCCGGCACGCTCCGCGCGGAGCCGGAGCAGCGTCGTGGAGCCGCGGGGCAGGTCCGCGCCGACCGGGACCAGCCGCAGCGCGACGTGGCCCCGCGGGCGCCGCAGGACGGCCGCCCGGACGCCGTCCGCCGCGAGAACGAGCGGCTCGGTCGCCGTCCACCCGAGGCGCGACCCGAGCCAGGCGGCGTGGTAGAGGGGCCGGACGGCGTTCGTCGCCGACGGGCCCGACGGGGATGCGGCGTACTCGATCTCGACCTCCCGGACGGAGCCGAGGAACGGCCGGATCGCCGACGCGTCGAAGGCCGACGCGATCGCCTCCCGCCAGCGCGACTGGCGCATGAGGGCGAAGTCGGAGACGGCGAGACGCTTCGAGGCCTGCACGGCGGCGAGGCCGCGGACGCCTGCGAGCCCGTCCCCGCCCCACGAGGAGCCGTCCACCACCAGACGGTCGGCGCCGACCGAGGCGGCCATCAGCGCGTCGAAGTCGGGGCGGCCGAACGGGACGTCCCCGGGCCACCACAGCGCGACCGGGAGGTCGTGGACGAGGAGCGGCGGGATGATCGACGCGAGGTGGCGGCCGGCGTCGCCGCCGGCTCGAAGGCGGATCGTCTCGGTGCAGACGGCCGCGCCGGCGCCCTGCGGGAGCATGCACGCGGCCGTGACCTCGGCGTCCACGCGGCGCGGCCCGTCCATGTCGCGCGGCTCCACGACGATCGTCCGCGACGGATGGCGGCCGGACAGGGCCTCCACCGCGGCGAGCACGCGGGCCGCGATCTCCTGGGAGCCCGCGACGACGACGAGGTTGAGGACGCTGGTCCGCGCGATGACGTGCATCGCGCCGTCCGCGCCGACGGTGGTGGGGGGCGCCGCGGACCAGATCCGCGCGATGGCGTCCTCGATCTCCGCGATGCTCGTCGCGCGCGCCGACCACGCGAGCGGCCCGTCGACCGGGGCGATGGGCGACGCCACGAGCTCCATGCGCGGCTCAGATCCGGCGCCAGTGCCGGCCGTCGCGGGTCACGAGGGCGTCGGCGGCGTCGGGCCCCCAGGTTCCCGCGGCGTAGTCGGGGAAGTCGGGCGGCTGGCCGCCGATCCACGCGTCGACGATCGGGCCCGTGATCCGCCACGCCTCCTCCACCTCGTCCGCCCGCGTGAAGAGCGACTGGTCGCCGAGGAGGGCGTCGAGGATGAGCGTCTCGTACGCGTCCGGGGAGTCCACGGAGAAGGACGACCCGTACCCGAAGTCCATGTTCACGGCGCGGACGTCCACGTCGAGCCCGGGGACCTTCGCGCCGAAGCGCAGGAGGATCCCCTCGTCGGGCTGGATCC
Organism: uncultured Chloroflexia bacterium; assembly: GCA_963844945.1. Lineage (GTDB taxonomy): Bacteria > Chloroflexota > Limnocylindria > Limnocylindrales > CSP1-4 > CAIYQJ01. The sequence goes on along the minus strand of CAWJQZ010000046.1, from coordinate 27,296 downwards.
GGAGTGCGAGGAGGTCGGGCTCCGGGTCGGTGCGGGAATCGCGGAACAGCGCGTGCGGGACGTCGCGGAAGACGACCGCGATCTCGCTGGCGCGCTTGGGCAGGCGCTTGCCCGTCCGCAGGTAGAACGGGACCCCCGCCCACCGCCAGTCGTCGATCGCGAAGCGCGCGGCGACGAAGGTCTCGGTCTCCGACAGCGGGTCCACGCCGGGCTCGTCCCGGTAGGCGGGCACCGGCTCGCCGGCCACCCAGCCCGCGCCGTACTGGCCGCGGACCACGTCCCGGGAGACGGCGGCCGGCCCGAACGGGACGATGGCGCGCAGGACCTTCACCTTCTCGTCGCGGAGGGCGTTCGCCTCGAACGTCGCCGGCGGCTCCATCGCGACGAGCGCGAGGAGCTGGAGCAGGTGGTTCTGGAGGATGTCGCGCGTCGCGCCGGTCTCCTCGTAGAAGGCGCCGCGCCGCTCGACCCCGATCGATTCGGCCACGGTGATCTGTACGTGGTCCACGTACCGCCGGTTCCACAGCGGCTCCCAGATGAGGTTCGCGAACCGGAAGACGAGGAGGTTGCGGACCGTCTCCTTCCCGAGGTAGTGGTCGATGCGGTAGACCTGCGCCTCGCGGAAGACCTTCGCGACCTCGCGGTTCAGGCGCTTCGCCGTCTCCAGGTCGCGCCCGAACGGCTTCTCGATGACGATCCGCCGCCAGCCCGCCCCGGAGACCTCGCGGTCCAGCCCCACGCGGCCCAGCTGCTGGACGATCGGGGCGAACGCGGACGCCTGGGTGGCGAGATAGAAGAGCCGGTTCCCCGCCGTCCCGTGGTCGCGGTCGATCTCGTCGAGGCGGACGGCGAGGGCGTCGAACGTCGCGTCCGCGTTGAAGTCGCCGCGGAAGTACTCGACGCGCTGCGCGAACGTGGCCCACGCGTCCTCGTCGATCGGCCGGACCCGCGCGTGCGCCTCCACCGAGCTGCGGAGGTCCGCGCGGAAGGCGGCGTCGTCGAGCGGATGGCGCCCGACGGCGACGATGCGGATGTCGAGGGGGAGCAGGGCCGATCGCCAGAGCTGGTAGAGGGCGGGGAGGACCTTGCGGTGCGCGAGGTCCCCGGTCGCACCGAAGAGCACGATGCACGCCGGGTCCGGCATCCGCTCCAGCCGGAGGCCCGCCCGCAGAGGGTTGGCCGACGCGCGCGAGGGCCGGCGCCGGCGGCCGGCGGCCGCGAGGCGCTCCGCGCGGATGGAGAGGGGGCGGTCGCCCTGTCCCCGGGGCGCCCCCGGGACCTCGGTCACTCCGTCTTCACCGCGTGCCCCCCGAACTCGTTGCGGAGCGCGGCGAGCAGCTTCCCGCCGTAGCTCTCGTCCTGCCGGGACCGGAAGCGGGCCTGGAGGGAGAGCGTGATGACCGGCGCCGGGACGTCGCGGTCGATCGCCTCCTGCACCGTCCACCGGCCCTCGCCGGAGTCGGCGACCCAGCCACGGATCCCGCGGAGGTCCTGGTCGGGCTGGAGGGCGCGGACCGCGAGCTCGAGGAGCCACGAGCGGACCACCGAGCCGTGCATCCACATCTCCGCGATCGCCGCGAGGTCGAGCGGGTACTCGCTCGCGTGCATGATCTCGAAGCCCTCGGCGTAGGCCTGCATGAGGCCGTACTCGATCCCGTTGTGGATCATCTTCACGTAGTGGCCCGCGCCGGGCGGGCCCGCGTGGAGGTAGCCGCCCTCCGGCGCGAGGGAGAGGAACGCCGGCTCGACGAGCTTCACGTCGCGCTCGTCGCCGCCGGCCATGATCGCGTAGCCGTTGGCGAGGCCCCAGATCCCGCCGGAGACCCCGGCGTCCACGAAGCCGATCCCCACCTGGTGGCACATCGCGTGGCGGCGGACCGAGTCCTTGAAGTTCGCGTTGCCGCCGTCGACGATCACGTCGCCGGGGGCGAGGAGCGTGAGCAGCTCCACGATCTGCGTCTCGGTCGCGTCCCCGGCCGGGACCATCGTGAAGACGACGCGCGGGGTCGGGAGCGCGGCGACGAGCTCGGCGATCGTCAGGGCCGCCACGGCACCCTCGGACGCCAGCTCCTGCGCCTTCTCCGGGCTCCGGTTGTACGCGACGACGCGATGCCCCGAGCGCATGAGGCGACGCGCCATGTTCGCGCCCATCCGGCCGAGGCCGATGAACCCGATCTCCATCGTCATGCCTCCGAGTCGAGCGTGCGTGCGAGGACGCGCTCGAGCGATGCCAGGCCCGCGTCCACGTCCTCCCCGAGGTCGATGCGCAGGACCGGCAGCTCGTGGTCCTCGAGCGCCTGGAAGTCGCCGGCCGCCTGTGCGTCGATGAGCCGGCCGAACGTGTAGTCGGCGCCCGGGACCTGCGCGTCGACGGGGTGGTCGGACGTGAGCTGGAGGAACCACCCGATCGGGGCGCCACCCTTGTGGAGCTGGCCGGTGGAGTGGAGGAAGCGCGGCCCGTAGCCGGCCGTGGTGGCGCGGCGGGTCCGGTCGCGGAGCAGCCGGCGGATCGACGCGAGGCGCGCGTCGCGCTCGGGCGTCGGCGCGATGAAGGCCTGGAGCGCCAGGTAGGCGTCCGGGCGGATCCGCGCGACGTGGCGCCGCATCTCCCCGGCCACGGTCCCGTCGCCGGCCGTCAGGCGGAGCGGCGTGTCGCCGTAGAGGGCGAGCCCGTCCCCTCGGGCGACCGGCTCCGGACGGTGGCCGGTCTCGCCCCACTCCTCGCGCTCGAGCTCGCGGCGCGTGTTGTCCTTGGACTCGGTGACGTTGGGCTCGTCGAACGGGTCGATCCCGAGGACGATCCCCGCGACCGCCGTCGCGACCTCCCACCGGACGAACTCGGCGCCGATGTCGATCGGGTCCTCGACGGCGATGCGGACGACGGGATGGCCGGCCGCGGCGAGGGCGTCCGTCAGGCCGTCGGCCGTCAGGCCGTCCGGCGTCCGCTCGCCCTCGAGCGAGCCGCCGAGCGAGATCCGGACGAAGACGCGGTCGTGCGCGTACGTCCCCACGGTGCCGAGCGGCTCGTCGACGATCGGGACGATCCCCACGCCGTGCTTGCCCGTGCTCTCGGCGACCAGCTGCTCCACCCACGGGCCGAGGGCGGCGATGGCCGGGTCCGCGATCAGGGTGAGCTTGTCCCGGCCCTGCTTCGCGAGCGCGCCGAGGAGCGCCCCGAGCGCGAGGCCCGGGTTCTCGGCCGGGTCGCCGAGCCGGCACGCCTCCGCCATCCGGCGCGCGCTGTCGAGGAGCGGGTCCAGGTCGATGCCGATGAGGGACGCGGGGACGAGGCCGACGTACGTGAGCGCCGAATAGCGCCCGCCGACCGCGGTCGGGTTGAGGAAGGCCTCGCGCATGTCCACGACGTCGGGGATCGCCTCGTACGACTTCCCCTCGTCGGTGATCGCGCAGAAGTACGCGCCCACGAGGTCCCGCCGGCCGCGATGCTCCCGCTTGAGGGCGTCGTAGAAGACGTGCCAGGCGTACGCGCGGAACGCGAGCGTCTCCGTGGTGGTCCCGGACTTCGTCGCGATGATGACGAGCGTGGTCTCGGGGTCCAGCGCGTCGAAGGTGGAGACGACCGTCGCCGGGTCGGTCGAATCCAGCGCACGGACCTCGAGGTAGTCCTCGATGTCCGGGAAGAGCGCCGCGAAGACCTGGGGCGCCAGGCTGCTGCCGCCCATCCCGCAGACGAGGGCCTTGGTGAAGCCCGCGTCGCGGATCGCGTCGCCGAAGGCCTCGAGCGAGTCGATCCGCTCGGTGAACTCGGTCGGCGAGTCCAGCCAGCCCAGGCGGTTCGCGATCTTCGCCGCCACGACCGGGTCCTGCGTCCAGAGGGTCGTGTCCTTCGCGAAGAGCCGCCGCGCCCACTCCTCGTCCCGCGCACGCCGGGTCACGGCCGCGACGGCCGCCTCGAGCTCGCCCTGCGGCAGGCGTGCGTCGACGCCCGATCCCGCCCCGGGTGCCGTCTCGTCCATCTCGTCCTCCGGTCCGTCCGCGCCGAGGACTCACTCCGCCCCGGCGGTGGCCGGGACGGATCGCCCCGGGCGCCGTCATCGCATGAGTGGTACGCCTTGCAGTCTACGGAGGATCGCGTCGAGGGGAAGTGCGGGACGGCCGTCTCGCGGCCGGGGACCGGGTGGCGGCTGCGGCCGCGTCCGTGCGTCGCCGCGCATCGCCGCGCATCACCGGGGGACTGCGGATCGCCCGCGTCGCCGCGATCACCGGGGACTGACCGGCGACTGCGCGGCGAGCGTTCACGCACGTCCGGTCCGGCGCGAACGGCTCCGCGGGCACGGCGTCCGGCCGGTGCGGTGAACCGCTGCCGGCGCGCCCGTCCACCCACGGGCGTCAGCCGCGCCGCGACTCCTCCGCCTCGATCGCCAGGATCTTCCCGACGCGCCGCGCGTGCCGCGGCTCGCCGGTGAAGCGGGCGTCGACGAAGGCGCGTGCGCACTCGACGGCGACCTCCGGGCCCACGACGCGGCCGCCGAGGCAGAGGATGTTCATGTCGTCGTGCTCCACGCCCTGGTGCGCGGAGTAGGGGTCGTGGCAGATGGCGGCGCGGACGCCGACCACCTTGTTCGCGGCGATCGAGGCGCCGACGCCGCTCCCGCACACGAGGATCCCGCGGTCGACCATGCCGTCGCGGACCGCGATCCCGAGGAGCCGGGCGAAGTCCGGATAGTCGTCGGTGGGGTCGCTCCCGTCGCCGCCGAGGTCCACGAGCGCGTACCCCGACCCCGCGAGGCGCGCGATGAGCTCCTTCTTCAGGTCCGCGCCGGCGTGGTCCGCGGCGAACCCGATCCGCATCGGGCGCCCGCCCTCGTGCTCGCTCATGCGCGACCTCCGTGAACGCTCGTCCCGGCGTCCGCCGGGAGCGGGATGCGGCCCCGGAGGCCGTCGCGCACGACGGCGCGGCCCACCTCCGCGAGGCGGTCCGCCGTGAAGCCGAACCGCGCCATGATCTCCGGGCCCGGCGCGGAGGTCCCGAACCGGTCGATCCCGACGATGGCGCCCTCGTCGCCGGCCCAGCGCTCCCAGCCGAGCGTCACGCCGGCCTCGACCGTCACGCGCCGGCGGACGGCCGACGGGAGGACGGACTCGCGGTACGTCGCGCTCTGCGCGTCGAACAGCTCCCAGCACGGGAGGCTCACGACGCGCGCGCGGATCCCGTCGGCGGCGAGGGCCTCGGCGGCCGCGACCGCGAGGGAGACCTCCGACCCGGTCGCGACGAAGACGAGGTCCGGGAGGGCGGGACCGCCGGCGGCCCCATCGCCAGCCGGGGCGGCCGCCTCGTCGTGGACGATATAGCCGCCGCGCGCCACCCCGGCGGCCGCCCGCTCGGCGGTCGTCGGGAGGGTGGGGACCTTCTGGCGGGTGAGCGCGAGCGCGACCGGCCCGTCGTGGCGGGCGACCGCGACCGCCCAGGCCGCCGCCGTCTCGTTCGCGTCGGCCGGACGCATGACCCACAGGTTCGGCATGGCGCGGAGCGCCGCGACCTGCTCCACCGGCTGGTGCGTCGGCCCGTCCTCGCCGAGTCCCACCGAGTCGTGCGTCCAGACGTAGACCACGTGCAGCCCGGAGAGCGCCGCGACGCGGACCGAGCCGCGCATGTAGTCGCTGAACGTGAGGAAGGTCCCCACGTACGGGATGAGCCCGCCGTGGTACGCGATCCCGTTCGCGATGGACCCCATCGCGTGCTCGCGCACGCCGAACCGGATGTTCCGGCCCGCCACGTCGGCGGTGAAGTCGCCGCCGTCCTTCACGTCGGTCAGGTTCGACTCGGAGAGGTCCGCCGCGCCGCCGAAGAGCTCCGGGACCGCCGGCGCGAGCGCGTTGATGACCTGCTGGCTCGCGTTCCGCGTGCCCATCCCGTCGCCCGCCGCGTAGCTCGGCAGCGCCGACCGCCAGTCGGCCGGGAGCGAGCCGTCCAGTCGGCGCTCCAGCTCGTTCGCCAGGTCGGGGAATGCCGCCCGGTAGGACTCCATCCGGCGGCTCCACGCACCCACGAGCTCCTCGCCGAAGAGGATGGCGCGGGACATGTACCCGGCGACCTCGTCGGGGACGTAGAAGGAGCGGTCGGGATCCCAGCCGTAGGCCTCCTTCGTCAGGCGGACCTCGTCCGCTCCGAGCGGGGCGCCGTGCGCCTTCTGGCTGTCCTGCTTGTTCGGCGAGCCGAAGCCGATGTGCGTCCGCACGCCGATGAGGCTCGGCCGGGGGTCGGCGACGGCCGCGTCGAGCGCCGCGGCGATCGCGGCGACGTCGTTGCCGTCCTCCACGCGGCTCGTGTGCCACCCGTACGCGGCGAACCGGGCGAGGACATCCTCGTTCGTCGCCATCGACGTGGGACCGTCGAGCTGGATCCGGTTGTCGTCCCAGAGGTACACGACCCGACCGAGGCGCAGGTGGCCGGCGAGGGACGCGGCCTCGGCCGAGACGCCCTCCTGGAGGTCCCCGTCGCTCACGATCCCGAAGACGCGGTGGTCCACGACGTCGTGGCCCGGGCGGTCGAACTCCGCCGCCAGCCGCCGCTCGGCGATCGCCATGCCGATCCCGTTCGCGAAGCCCTGGCCCAGCGGACCGGTGGTGGCCTCGACGCCCGGCGTGACGCCCCACTCCGGGTGGCCCGGCGTGATCGAGCCCCACTGGCGGAAGGACTGCAGGTCGGCGAGCGAGACCTGGTATCCGGTCAGGTGCAGGAGGGAGTAGAGCAGCATGCTCGCGTGCCCGGCCGACAGGACGAACCGGTCGCGGTCCGGCCAGTCGGGATGCGTGGGCGCGTGGCGGAGGAAGCGCGTCCAGAGGACGTATGCCATGGGCGCCATCCCCATCGGCGCGCCCGGGTGCCCGGAGTTCGCCTTCTGGACGCCGTCGATGGCGAGCGTCCGGATGGTGTCGATGGCGAGACGGTCGAGCTGCTGCTCGGAGAGGGCCATGGGGCGGGGCTCCGATCGGGAGGTGGGCGGGCTGGCGACATCGGCCGACCCGGTCGCCGACGGACCGTCCGCGGGCAGGGTCGGGAGCGTCCGACCATTCTAGACGCGGGGCCGCCGCGGTCGACCGCGGGCGCGGGTCCTCACCTGCCGCGGAGGTGCTCAGCGTCGCGTGGTGAATCGCCAGAGCGTCCCGATCAGGTGGTTCCCCGGCCAGGTCGGTGATCGCCGGCGAGATGGTGGCGTCGTAGGCCTTCTTCGCGGCCAGTGGGCCTTCGGCGTGAGGATCGCCGTCCGCCTCGAGGCGGAGTACGTCACCGTCGAAGGGATCGCCTTCCGTGTGCTTCAGCTCCCGCAGGATGAACGTCTTCGTCGAGTCTCCGACGACCGGCTCGGTGAACCTCACCGTCACCTTCGGCCGTCGTGAGACGCCGGTCGCGCCGTCCGCGGGCGTCCAGCCGAACATCTCGGGACGGACCGTGTCCTGCGGCAGGCCCGCTGTGCCGGCCGGTGCCTCGTACGCGCCGGTGTCGCAGTGGGCGCCCTGCGGTCGTGTCGCCCCGCGCTGGTCCTTCCCGCTGACCGGGGCTCTCGTGCAGGTCCAGTCATTCCCCGCGTCGATCGCGACGCTCCCGGCGCCGAGGGCGATCGTCCGCGTCGGGCCGCCGTTCGCTGCGAGGGCCCCGAGATGGAGGTCGTCGTAGGGGACGACCTTCGACGTCGTCGCCTTGAACGAGCAGCTCGCGTCGGTCGCGAGGTTGCCGAGGCCGTCCCCGACCACGCCGAAGCAGGCGGTCGTCTGCCCGGGCCGGCGAGGATGGAGTTCGCGACGACCACCGTCCCGCTGCCGGCTCGCGGAGATGTCGGCGCCGTACGTGCCGATGTTCGAGGCGAAGGTGGTGTTCCGCACGGTGGCGTTCTGTGCCCTGATGGCGCCTCCGCCACCTGCCCTGTTCCCGACGAACGTGCTGTTGGTGATGCCGCCGTCCCGCTCGAGATCGCCCCGCCCCCATATGGACCGGAGGCGCTGTTCGCGTCGAACGTGCTGTCGGTGACGGTGACATCCGCCCAGATCGCCCCACCACGGCCGGCCGAGTTCCCGGTGAAGGTGCTCGCCTTGACGGTCACCGACTTCGCCGCGATGGCGCCGCCGAAGGAGTCCTGCCGGTCACGAGGCCGTTGCGCAAGGTGAGCCCGCTCACCGATGTCCGCTGCATCGCGTTGAGGATCCGGTGCTGCGCACCGCCGTCGAGGATCGTCGTCTCCGCACCGTCACCGACGAAGGAGAGATCCTTCGCCGATCGACACCTCCGCCGGCAGGAGGTACGTCCCGGCGCAGTGCGATCGTGCCCCCGTTGGGGGCTGCGTCCACGGCCCCCTGGATCGAGTCGGAACGGCCTCCCACAGCCTTGGCCGGAGCCGGCGGGACGACGTAGACGTGTGTGCGCCCGTGGGACCCGTGGATCGGTCGACCGGCCGTGCCGGCCAGCGCCTCATATGCACCGGTGTCGCAGCGAGTGCCCTGCGTCGGATCACCCCGCGCTGGTCGTGCCCGTTGACGGGCGACGCGGCGCAGACGCTGGCAAGACCGTCGCCATCGCGACACTGCCGTCGAGGAGGCGACCGTGGAGTCGGCCCCCCGTTCGCCGCCAGCTGGCCGAGGTGGAGCGGTCGAGCGTGACCGCCTGCGAGGTCGTGCTCGTGAACCGGCAGCTCGCGTCCGTCGCGAGGTTGCCGCCGCCGTCGCCCACCGTGCCGAGCACGCGTTCGTCGAGCCCGGACCGGCCAGCAGGTCGTTCCACATCCGCACGACGCCGTCGCCCGCGGAGTAGACCGCGCTGCCGTAGTTCGCGCTGTTCCCGACGAAGGTGTCGCCGGATGGTGGCGTTCTGCACGTGGAGCGCGGCCCCCCCACCCGCGTGGTTGTCGACGAAGGTGCTGTTCGTGATCGCGGCCGTCGAGCTCGATCGCTCCACCGGTGGCCCCGGCGCTGTTCCTGATGAACGTGCTGTCGCGGACGATCGCGTCCGCCCAGATCGCCCCGCCGCGGTCGGCCGCATTGTCGGCGAAGACGCTTGCGCTGACGGTCACCGACCGCGCCGCGATCGCGCCGCCATACGGCTGCGAGCTGTTCGCCATGCCGTTCTGGAGGGTGAGTCCGCTGACCGGATCACCTGCAGGATCGCATCGAAGATCCGGTGTCGCGACTTCCCGTCGAGATGGTCGTGGCCGCGCCGTCGCCCTCGAACAGGAGGTGCTTCGGGACCGAGACCTCGGCGTCCAGGAAGTACATGCCTGCGCATACGTGGACCGTGTCGCCGCTCTGCGCCACATCGACGGCGGCCTGGATCGAGATGGCGTCCGGTGACGCACAACTGCCGCCGCCTGACGCGTGCGCGCCGACGTACCAGGTACGTGGGCCGCCGTCGCGACCGGCGCGGCGATGAGGTCGGCGAGCAGGGCGAGGCTCGCGAGGAGCGCGGCCGCCGGCAGGCGGCGGGATCGACGGGTCTGGGTTCCGGGCACGGTGGCACCCCCCTTGCGTCGGTCAGGACACGTCGGCTGTCTCCGGAGCTGTGCTGGCGGTCGTGCTCAGCGCCTCGTCGTGAAGGTCCAGGTCGTCGTCGCGAGGCGGATCCCCGCGGTCCCGATCGCCGGCGTGAGCGTGACGACGTAGGCCCGTCGGCCGGCGAGGGTCGCCCTGGGCTGGAGCGTCGCCGTCCGCGTCGCCTCGTCGTACGTCACGGTCGCCCTCACGACCTTCCCCGTCGCCCTCTCGCGCAGGACGAACGACGCCGCGGAGACGCCGGTCACCGGCTCGCTGAGCCGCGCCACCACCTTCGTCGACCGGGAGACGGCGGTCGCGCCCGGCCTCGGCGCCCTGACCGTCGACGCCTCATCGCGACCGCGGGCAGTCCCGTCACCCGGCCGCTCACCCGACGATAGCCTTCCCGGACGGCGCCGCGGCACCGACTGCGTCGGGCTCCGGCGTCGATCACCGCGCTCGCTCCCGAGCAGGTCGTCTGCGAGGGGTCGTCGTTGTCGGCGGGTTCCCCAGGTGCAGGTCGGCGAGCGCCACGACCTTCGACGTCGCCGCGATGAGCCCGCAGCTCGAGTCGGCGCGAGGGATGCCGCCGCCGGCGACGTGGCAGAAGGCGCACCGCAATCGTCGCCCCATCCTGCGCGACGACGCTGTTCGTGACGGTCACGGCCGCCGTCACCGGGCGCTTGGGGTCGACGTTCTTGACCCCGTGGATGGTGCCACCGGTCGGTGCGGAGCTCCCGGAGAAGGTGCTGTTCGTGATGTCACGCACAAGCCGTTACCGCGCCGCCGCGGCTTCGGCGCTGTTCCCGGCGAACGTGCTGTTCGCCACCGTCACGAAGTAGGCGTGGAGCGCCCCCCGAACCCAGGGCCGTTGCCGGTGAAGGTGCTGTCGCTCACGAGCCACCGACTCGTACGAGTCCCGGACGCCTCCCCGCCCACCGTCCGAGCCTCGCGTCGTGTGGTTCCCGATGAACGTGCTGTGTCGCGCCGTCGCCGAGTCGCTGCCGAATGCCGCGCCGCCGTGGGTGCCGCCGGCGTTCCCGGTGAAGACGCAGTACTCGATGGTCAGCGCGCCGGCGATGACCGCGCCGCCGTCGGCCCCGCCGGACGTGGCGCCGTTCCGGAGCGTGAGGCCCCTGAGCGAGAGGGCGTGACCCGTGGCGTTCAGGATCCGATGCGCCGACCCGCCGTCACCACGATCGACGTGGCGGCGCCGTCGCCAACGAGGTCGAGGTCGCTTGGTCACCGTGAGCTCGATCGCGAGGGCGTACGTTCCTGCGCAGACGTGGATCGTCCTGCCGGCGGCCGCGGCAGTCACCGCCGTCTGGAGGTCGTTGTAGTCGGGCGCGCGGCAACTGCCGCCGCCGGTGGCGGCCGGCGAGGGGGCGACGTAAGGGGCGGGGCCCGGGACCGAGGTGCCACTCCCGACCGAGATCGTGTACCGGCCGAGGCTGCCGTAGTCGGAGTACCCGTCGGTCGGCCCGGTCACCGAACCCAACGCCGTCGACCCTCGCGAAGTATGGCCCCTTCCCCGAGCTGGCAGCAGGAAGCTCGCGGCAAGGCCATCCGCATGGTCCGCGGAGACCATCTTCGCGGGCGGGTCCGCCGTGCCCACGAGCTGGCCGGCCGCGTCGTACACGTCGATCCGGATGTCCAGGTCCGGGGCCTCCGGGAGCGGGCTGCACGTCGATCCCACCTCGCCCCGGACGTCGAGAACGAGAACCAGTCGACGTCCGTCCGCGTCCCGATGATGCCGGACGACTTCCGCGAGCCGCCGGAGCCGTCACCGGAGTCGAGCGATCGCGCCTGCGTCGCGCGCGTCCGGGACGTCGTCGGGCCGGAGCGGCGCGATCCGTGCGTCGCGATGATCGCCAGATCGTCCTCGGTCGTTCGTCGCGCCGGCGGTACTCGCCGCTTGCTCCACTGGCTCATCGGTTTGGTCGCCGCGTGCGGAGGCGTCGCCCATGATCGGCACCCAGGCGCCCTGGCCGCTCGTAGTACTGGGCGTCGTGCTCGTCCCTCCGATCAGGCCATCGTGCTCGAGCCCGAAGCGTGCCCGACCTCGTGGCTACACGGTGTTCGCGATCTGCGTCGGCGTCCCGATGCACCAGCGCCCGCGAAGACCATCGTCGGCTGGTAGTAGGCGTGGGACCGGTCCTTGTCCTGTGCCGCCTCCTCGGCTTCGGCTCGCGCCGCGTAGTCGGGCGAAGGACCCGTTCGTCGAGCCTTGGCTGGTTACCCCGCCACAGCGGGTCCTTGATCGGATGTACGGGTGGGATACGTGGTCCGTCGAGACAGCACGTGCCGTGCCGAACCGCGTGTCGGCGGCATCCGCTCCGGTCGATCGCCGCCGTGCCCGGATCCTCCGTCGTCACGTCCACCGTCGAACGGCGCGTAGTCCTCCGCCACGCGTGCTCCAGACGCTCCGGACGAGCGCCAGCTCCGTCAGCCGAGCAGGAGGCCGGGCGCTCCGTCCATGTCGAACGGCGGCGCGTCGTAGATCGGCGCCCCGTTGTGTCTTGTCGTTCCATGAAGGTCCCGCTAGATGTGCGCGCCATCGAAGTCCAGGTAGATGACACGGTCCGCGCCCGGCAGGCTGTGGAGGCGGAAGGCGTCATCCGCCCCTCCTGCGGCAGGGTGGGTGACGGACGCCGCGGCGATGGCACCGGTGCCCGTCACTGTCCAGACGTCCGGGGACCCGGCAGCTTCCGGGTCGCCCCGGCCTGCGGCTGTCACCGGCCCCGTGGGACCGACGAGGACGCCGACGAGCGCGACGAGGATCGCGCACAGGACCGCGGCACGCACGGCACGCTATCGATGGGTACGGGTTCCGGTCACGTGGCATCCCCCTCGCGTTGGGTGGCGACGCGCTATGTCCGCCGCGGCGGTCCATCCTCGCGCCCGTCCGCCGGATCGCGAGGCCCCGCCCGGATCAGGCGCGCCTCGGCTCGTCCTCCGCGGCCCGACGCCGGCCGCCCCCCGGAGCGGTGCGCCGACCCGCGGCCGATGTCCGAGCAACCCTGCGGCCGGGCCAGTGCCTACTGGCGCGCACCCACGGGCCGAAGGTCGCACGGTTCCCGCGGCAGGGGTCTGCACCCTCACCCACGCGCGTGCCGCCGGCGGCCGTATGCTCGTCCCGTGTCCGTCTCGCGGCGATCGCCAGCCCCTCCTGCCGCCGCGTCTCGCCGCCCAGTGGCGCCCCGTCTCAGCCGTGCCTCCGCGCGCCGACGCGGATCGTCGTCCTCGGCGACCTGACGGCGGACGTCGTCCTCGCCCCCGCGCGTCCGATGGAGCGCGCGACCGACGTCCCCGGGATGGTGGCGATCCGCCAGGGCGGGTCCGCCGCGAACACCGCCCGTTGGGCCGCGCGCCTCGGGGCGGACGCCTCGCTCATCTGCGCGGTGGGCCGCGATGCGATCGGCGCCGCGCTCGTGGACGCACTCGCGTCGGACGGCGTCCGGGTCCACGCCGTCCGCGTCGCCGGGGCCCGGACCGGCCGGATCGGGATCCTCGTGACGCCCGACGGGGAGCGGTCGTTCGTCGCGGACCGGGCCGCGGCCCAGCGGCTCGCGCCGGCCGCGGTGAAGGCCGCCTGGCTGCGCGGCGCGGACGTCCTCCATCTCCCGGCGTACTCGCTGCTGGGGAAGCCGCTGGGCGACGCGGGGTTCGCCGCGATCGCGATGGCGCGTGCGGCCGGCGCGCGCGTGAGCGTGGACCTCGCCTCCACCGCGCCCCTGCTCGCGGACGGCCGTGCCGCCGCCCTCGCCCTGCTGGACCGCGCCGCGCCGGACGTGCTCCTCGCGACGGAGGACGAGATCGCCCGCCTCCTCGGCCGCCGGGACCCGTCGCCGCTGCTGCGGATCGCGCCGGCGGTCGTGGTGAAGCGCGGCCGTCACGGGGCGTCCGTCCTCGAGGCCGCCACGCGCGTCCGGCTGGAGATCCCGACGCGCGCCGTCGCGGCGGCCGACACCACGGGTGCAGGGGACGCCTTCGACGCGGGGTTCCTCGTCGCGTGGGCGGAGGCCCTCCGGCGCGGCCTCGCCCCGACCGAGGCGCTTCGGCGGGGAGCGTCCGCGGGGAACCGCATCGCCGGCCGCCATCTCCGGGCGGGGATCCCGGAGCTGGACCTGGGCTGAGGTCTACGCGCCGGCCGCCTCCGGCGCGGCGAGCAGCTCGCGGACGCGTGCGGCGAGCTCCTCGCGCGCGAACGGCTTCATGAGATACGGTCCCGTCGTCGAGGAGGCCATTGCCGAACACGGTCTCCGGCGAGTAGCCGGAGAGGTAGACCACCTGGAGGCCCGGCCGGAGCGCCGTCAGCCGCGCGGCGAGCTCGCGCCCGTTCATCACCGGCATCATCACGTCCGTGACGAGGAGGTCGAACGGCGTCGACCCCGCCTCCGCGAGGGCGACCGCCGCGGCCGGATCGCTCACGTCGACCACGGTGTAGCCGAGGTCGCGCAGCGTCCGCGCGGTGACGGCACGTACGCCCGGCTCGTCGTCGACGACGAGGATGCTGGCCGTGCCGCGCACGGCGGCGGGCCTCCGCGCCGTCACCGGAGCGGTCGCCGGCTCGGGCGAGCGCGGGAGGAAGATCGAGAAGGCCGACCCCGCCCCGACGGTGCTCTCCGCCGTCACGAAGCCACCCGACTGGACCACGGCCCCCTCGACCGAGGAGAGGCCGAGCCCGGTTCCCCGCCCGAGCGCCTTCGTGGTGAAGAACGGCTCGAAGACATGCGGGAGCACGCTCCGGGCGCGATGCCCGTGCCCGTGTCGGTCACCGTGACCCGGACGTAGTCGCCCGGTCGCAGGCGTCGACGCGGCGGCGGATCGTCCGCTGCGACCTGCCTCGGCGCGACTCGATCGTCACGCGGCCGCCTCCCGGCATCGCGTCGCGCGCGTTCATCGACCAGGTTGATGAGCGCCTGCTCGAGCTGCGTCCTGTCGGCGCGGACGAGGGCGCCGCGTCCCGCGGCTCGGACGACGCACCTCGACGTGTCGCCAACGAGGCTGCGGAGCAGCGGCAGAGCCCGCCACCACTTCGTTCGACGTCGAGGACGGCGGGTGGAGCGTCTGTCGCCGGCCGAACGCGAGGAGCTGTCGGGTCAACGCCGCCGCCCGGGCGCCCGCCTCCTGGATCGCCTCGATGTCGGAGCGTCGCGGGTCGTCCTCCGGCGTGGCCTCCTCGCCAGGAACTCGGCGTATCCGTTGATCGCGGCGAGCAGGTTGTTGAAGTCGTGCGCGACGCCCCCGGCCAGTCGGCCGACCATCTCCGCCCGCTGCGCCTGGTCCAGTCGGGCCGTCGCCTGCCGCTGCTCGGTCACGTCCGAGAGGCTCCCCTGGTACCCGTCACGGTGCCGTCCGGCGCGATACGCCGATCCCACGGGCGACCACGTGGCGACGGGCGCCGTCCACGCGGACGATGTCGTACTCGGCCTCGTACGGCCGGCCGGCGTCGATCGCGGCATCGATCGCCGCGATCGCCTCGATCGAGGTCGTCCGGTCCACGAGGACCGCCGCTCGCGCGTCGAGCTGGCCGCTCCCGGCTCCAGGCCGTAGATCCGAGGCTCGTCCGCACCACATCCCCGTCTTGTCGCCGCGTCCCTCGTCCAGCTGCCCGTGTGCGCGATGCGCTGCGCCTCCGCGAGCTCCGCGTTCGCCGCGATGAGCTCCGCCTCGTGCGCTTGCGCTCGCCGATGTCGCGCTGTCGCCCGGAGCTCGACGAGCTGCCGTCGTCCGCGGTATCGGTACGCCATGACCTCGCACCAGACGTGTAGCCGTCCTTGCAGAGTACTCCTCTTCGCCGCGAGTCGTTCCGCGTCGCCCTCCGCGATCTCGCCGAGCATGTACATGAAGTACCCGACGCTGACCGCCGCGGACTCCGCGTGATTCTCCTCGAGCGGCTGCGCCATCGCCTCGGCGACGGTGTACCCCGGAGCTTCTCCACCGACGGCTGACGTACGTGATCCGTCCGTCGGGGGCCATCGTCCAGATGACGTCGAGCGCGTTCTCCGCGATGAGGCGGTGGCGCTCCTCGCTGGCGCGGAGGGCCTCCTCGGCGCCCTTTCTCCGTGATGTCCTCGATGTACCCGTGCGAAGGCATCACGTCGGCGTTGACTCGCTCGCATCTGCCCTGACCCGGATGAACCGCGTCTCGCCGGCGACGATCACACGCCCCTCCCAGAGGAACGGCGCCCGGTCCGCGTACATCTGGGCGGCCCGCGCGATGAGGCTGGGCAGGTCATCCGGATCGAACGCGCCGAAGCCGATCGCGGCATACACGCTCGCGGCGGCCGCGTCGATGCCCAGGATGCGGCCCGCCTGCGGGCTCACGTAGTCGAACGAGCTCGCCCCGTCCGCGCGCGTGCGCGCCAGGTAGATGCCACGGCCGCGATCGGCGAGCTCCCGTACCGCGCCTCGCTCTCGCGGAGCGCGCCACGTTGGCGGCATCGTCGGTGACCTCTCTCGCGATCTCGCGTCGCGTCCCCGTCGGCACGAACTCGCGACACTGTCGCGTGGGTCGCCGGCATCGAGTCGACGAGCGCAGCGTGCGCCCGTCGCGACCGCGCGCGCGATGAACGCCACGCGTCAGCGAACACCGCACGACCTCCACGCCGCGGCCGATGAGTCCTCACCGTCGAGCCGTCCGCTCGCCAGTCCTCGTTGAACTCGATGACCGCGTCCACGACGGTGCCGTCGTCGCCGCCCCGTCCGGACGACAACGTCCCCGCGATCTCGACCTCCCGCGACCATACGACCTCGCTCAACACCCTTCTGCGCCCGCTCTCTCCCCCCTGTCGCCCAAGCCTACCGCCGCGAAAGGCCGAAAGTCCCGGAGCGCCGCTCGCCATCGACTCCGATACCGGCATGAACCCCGTTGACGCGCCCGTGTGCCGTCCCGCATCCTCCCGCGCAGCGCGTCCCGCCCCTGTCGCGGGATCCGCACGCCACGGGGGATCAGATGCCAGCGTCCCTTTCGCGCATCCGCGCGCTCGCCGTCGCGCTCGGCGCCTTCGCGCTCGTCGCGGTCGCCGCCGGAGGCACGCTCGCCGCCTCCACGAACCCGCCCACGCTGTACGCCTGCTACAACACGTACGGTCAGGTGGCGCTCAGCGACATCAACCAGTGCAAGCTCGCCGGCGGCGGACGCCTCGTCTCCTGGTCCACCGCGGGCGTCCCGGGTCCCGACCGGCGCGACAGGGGCCGACCGGACCGACCGGCGTCGCCGGTCCGAGCACGATCTCGACCGGGACCGACTGCATCACGCCCACCTACTCGGCGAAGATCGCGTTCGGGGCCGACGGGACGGTCCACTGCGGGAACACCGTGTCTGTCGTCTTCGGTCCCGGGGTCGGCCGGATCGACCAGTTCCAGACGTTCGTCGTCGCCTTCGTGGTCAGCGGATTCGGTACGAACCCGAGCCAGCCCCAGCAGTCGGGCTGCGGCGCCTCGTGGAGCGTCCCGATCCCGTGTGCCGGGGCCATCCTGACCGGCACCGCGGCCATCGACGTCGTGAACCCGCTCCCCGCGGGCCCGTTCAGCCTGCGGTGTCCGGATGGGCAGGTCGTGCCGGCGGTGCCGGTGGGGCCGCAGTGGACCGCCGGATGCACCTTCACCCCGGTCGGCATGGACACGCTCACGATCCTTCCGCCGGTGGACGCCTGATCCGCCGACGCGATCGCCCGACGCGCTCCCCTGACGCCCGGAGCGCCCAACGGCCTCCGGGCGCTCGGCTCAGCCCTTCACGTACCGGTCGAACCAGTCGAGCATCCGCTGCATCCGGTCCACGCGGCGGTCCGGCCGCCCGGTGATGTGGAAGGTGTGCGCCTCGTCGGGGTAGAGGACGTACTCCACCGTCCGTCCCAGGACGCGAAGCGCGACGAAGAGCTGCTCCGCGTCGGCCGGCGGGCAGCGGTGGTCCTGCTCGGCCTGGAGGATGAGGATCGGCGTGCGCAGGTCGACGATGTGCGCGAGCGGCGACTGGCGCCAGAGCTTCTCCACGCCCTCCGGCGTGAACGGGTCGCCCAGGAGCGCCGCCCGGCAGTACTCGGGACCGGCGTCGCTGTTCGCCCACGACGAGACCTGGTTCGCGACCCCGCCGTCCGTCACCGCCGCCCGGAACCGGTCCGACGTCGCGGCGAGCCAGTTGACGAGGAAGCCGCCGTACGAGAGCCCGAGGATCCCGAGCCGGTCGGGGTCGGCGAGCCCCAGGGCGATCGCGTGGTCCGCGGCGGCGTGCGCGTCGGTCGCGTCCACGCCGCCCCAGTCGCCGAGCTGCGGCCGGACCCAGCCCGCGCCGTAGCTCGTGGAGCCGCGGACGTTCGGAAGGAGGACCCGGTAGCCGCGGGCGACGAGCATGTGCACCTCGAGGGCGGGCGCAGGCGCCCACGCCCCGAGGGGACCGCCGTGGAAGTCGAGGATCGTCGGCAGCGGCGCGTCGCCGGCACCGGGGGGTGAGGCGAGCCAGCAATCGACCGGGCCGCCCTCGCCCGGGGCCGAGAGCCGCCGCATCTCCGGCACGAGGTAGCCGCGCCGCCAGGCGCTGCCCAGCGTCGATCGACGGCGCAGGCGGCCCGACGTCTCCACGGTGTGGAGGTCCATCGGTGCGTCGTCCAGCGTCGAGACGACCGCCACGACCCCGCCCGCGACGGCCAGGCTCCAGGCAGCCGCGTCCGCGACGCCGGGCGCGCCCCGGACGGTCGTGAGCGGGGCGGGCTCCCCGGCCGGCGTCCCGGTGGCGGGATCGACCGGGAAGGCGAAGGGGACGCTCTGCCCGCGGTCCGTCACGAGCGCGACGACGCGACCCATGCCGTCCCAGAACGGGCCGGGCACGTAGTCGTTCATCCAGCCGTTCATGTCGGTGTCCTGCCAGGCGCCGACCGGACGGTCGAGGCCGGCCGCGAGCGCGACCGCCGGGCCGGCGCCGTCGGCCGGGGCGACGAAGACGCCCTGCATCACGTCGTCGAGCGGGTCCTCCACGTCGATCCCGAGGCAGGCGACGAGGCGCCCGTCCGGCGACCACGCGGGACGCTGTGCGCCGCCGCCGAGCACGACGATGGTCCGCGGCTCCCCGCCACCGGCGGGGACCGCATGGATCGCGGGGCGGGGTGCGAGGCCGGGGTCCGGCGACATGTCCGCCTCGAACGCGATCTCGCGCCCGTCGGGGGACCAGGCCGGATGCCGCACGCCCCAGTCGCCGCGGGTGAGCTGCCGCGGCCTCGCCCCCGGCCGCGCGGCGACGACCCAGAGGTGATCCCAGCGGTCGAGGAAGCCCACGTCGTTCAGCCGCCAGTCGAGCCGCGTGATCCGCCGTGCGACCGGGGCCTTCCCGGCCTCCAGCGGGCCCACGGCGAACCGTGGCGGGCCACCGGGTGCCACGAGCGCGAGCCGCCGCCCGTCGGGCGCCCAGGCGAGCTCCGAGACGCCGTGCGGGGGTGCGGCGAGCGTCCAGGGCTCGGCCGACGCCCCGGCCCGGGCGGCCTCGCGATCGGCGGCGGGTGCTGCGGCCGCGGCGGCCTCGGCGGCCTCGGCGCCGATGTCCGCGACCATCGCCGCCGCCGGACGGTCCGGGTCGTCCGGCCACGACCGGATGAACGCCACGCGACGGCCGTCGGGGGAGACGCGCGGTGACGTGTCGCGGACGGCACCCGTCGTGAGCGCGCGCTCGCGGGCACGGACGGCGGAGCCGCCGGCCACCGCGTCCGGCGCCGCGGCACCGGTCGCCGCGCGCCGACCCGCGCGTCCCGTCAGCGGGACCAGCCAGAGATGCGACCGGTACGTCCGCCGGTGGACCGATCGCCGCACGACGACCGCGAACCGCCCGTCCGGTGCGAGGACGGCCTCTTCCACGACCACCTGCCGGAGGATCGTCTCGGGCGTCACGGGGCGCGTGGAGCGTCGCTCGCGGGTCATCGTGCTCACTTCCTCCCCCTCGTGGACGCACGGCAAGCGTAGCGTCCCGGGCGCCGTGTGAGCCTCCCCGCCGCCACCGCCGGCGGTACCCTTGCCCCATGACTGCACGCATGCTCGCGGGAGACATCGCCTCGCGCCTCCTCCTCTCGCCCGACGTCGCCGCCGCACTCGCGCGCGGTGGCCCTGTCGTCGCCCTCGAATCGACCCTCGTCACGCACGGGCTCCCGTACCCGGAGAACCTCGAGGTCGCGCGCGCCTCGGAGCGCGCCGTGCGCGACGAGGGCGCGGTGCCCGCCACGGTCGCCATCCGCGACGGCCGGATCCTCGTGGGGCTCGCCGAGGCCGAGCTTGCCGAGCTCGCGACGATCCGCGGCGCGCGGAAGGCGAGCCGTCCCTCGCTGGCCGCGTCGCTCGCAGCCGGTGGGTGGGCGGGGACCACCGTCTCGGCGACGATGATCGCCGCGCGGGCGGCCGGCATCCGGATCTTCGCGACCGGCGGCATCGGCGGCGTCCACCGTGGGGCGTTCGGCGGGGACGCGACCCTCGACGTCTCCTCCGACCTCGAGGAGCTCGCCCGCACGCCCGTCGCCGTCGTCTGCGCCGGCCCGAAGGCGATCCTCGACCTGCCGCACACGCTCGAGTACCTCGAGACGCGCGGGGTCCCGGTCGTCGCGGTCGGCTCCGAGGAGATGCCCGGGTTCTACTCCCGGCGCAGCGGCGTTCGTGCGCCCGAGTCGGTGCCCGACGCGGCGGCCGCGGCGGACCTCGTGGCGACGCACCTCGGCCTCGGCCTCGGCTCGGGCCTCCTCGCCTGCGTCCCGGTCCCCGAGGCGGACGAGCTCCCGCTCGAGGTCGCGCGCGAGGCCATCGCGCGGGCGACCGCCGACGCGGAGGCCGCGGGCGTCTCCGGCCCGGCGCTGACGCCGTGGCTCCTCGCACGCGTCGCCGAGCTCACCGGCGGCGCCTCGATCCGCGCGAACACCGCGCTGATCGTCAACGACGCGCGCGTGGCGGCGCGCATCGCGCTCGCGCTTGCGCGCGCGCT
The DNA here is from genome assembly GCA_963844945.1 of uncultured Chloroflexia bacterium. Classification (GTDB taxonomy): domain Bacteria; phylum Chloroflexota; class Limnocylindria; order Limnocylindrales; family CSP1-4; genus CAIYQJ01. The sequence continues at coordinate 6,862 of CAWJQZ010000046.1, read as the reverse complement.
CGCGCGCACACCGCACGAAGGGGGGAACGAGTGATCACCGGACGGCTGCGCCTGGGTGGCGCCGCACTCGCGACCGCGGCGATCGCGGCTGCGGCGGCCGGATGCTCATCCACGATCGTCACGACGCAGGCGAGCGACACCGTCGAGAAGAGCCTCGCGACGACCGCCTCGCAGGTCGAGGTCGACATGTTCAACGGGGCGATCGAGATCCGCCCCGGCCCCGACGGCACGATCTCCGCGACCGTCACCCGGACCGGGTCCGGCGCCGACAAGGCGGCCGCGCTCGCCGATGCCCAGAAGATCGACGTCACGCTCACCGAGACGGACGGGGTCGCGACCCTCCGGGCGACGTACTCCGCGAACCCCGAGAAGCCCGACATGCGAGGCGCGTCGGCGGTCGTCACGGTCCCGGCCGGGAGCGTCCTCGTGCTCAAGACGTCGAACGGCGCGATCGCATTGAGCGGGATCACGGGGACCACCGTCGCCGAGACGTCCAACGCGAGCATCAGCGCCACCGGCCCGATGGAGGCGCTGCGCGCGAAGACCTCGAACGGGAAGGTCTCCGTGACCGACGGGAGCGGCCTCATCAGCCTTGAGACCTCGAACGCGTCGGTCGACGTGAAGGCCTCCGACGCGGTCGTGCAGGTGGAGACCTCCAACGGCGGCATCACGTTCGCCGGCTCGCTCGCGGACGGCTCGTCGCGGATGCGGACGAGCAACGCCCCGATCGCGGTGACGCTGCCGAAGGACGCGGCGTTCACGGTGGACGCCGAGACCTCCAACGCGAAGATCTCGAGCGACTTCCCGATCTCCGGCGGGACCCCCTCGCAGGATCGGGTCTCCGGGACCGTCGGCGGCGGCAGCGCGGCGACGCTCGTCCTCGACACCTCGAACGGCGACATCCGGCTCACGGCCTCCTGAGGCGCGCGAGCGGCGGGCCCGGGGCGAGCGCTGGCCCGTCCGATCGAGGACGGCCGGCGGCCACGTCGCGGTGGCCGTCCGCACCGGCGTGCCGCCGAAGGTGCCGGACGCTCCTTGTCGCGCGGGGCCATGCGTCCGTACACTCGCCGGGACCGACAGTCACGGGGGGAGGGGACGGATGCGGATCTACGAAGGCAGCCCGCGACAGCAGTTCGAGGAGGTCCTGCGCTCGATCGGCGCCATCCTCGACGCCCGGGCGATCCGTGAAGTGCTGCTCCTCGAAGTCCCGGACGGCTTCGTGGTGCAGGGGATCGTGGCCGAGGCCGTGGTCGGCGACCTCCGCGGCGAGCGCCTGGGGCGCGAGTCGAAGCTGACGCTCTCGTTCCTCGAGGACGACATCGCCCGGTTCGTCGAGGAGGGGATCTCACGGCGCGGCTCGGGCGCCACTGCCCCGGAGTGGCAACGGGCGGGCTACTATGAGAAGGCGCTCCGAGTCATCGGTCGGTATCTCGACGAACGCAAGCCGCGGGACATCTTCTTCTTCGAGCAGGGCGGCGCGTTCGTCCTCCGGGTCTTCATCAGTGGCCCGGCCGGTGCGGCGCATGAGCTGGTCGAGTTCACCCGAGAAGACATCGCGGAACTGATCGCGAGGGGCCCAGGGCTCCGGACGCCGGCCGACGGCGCCGGCCCCGGGTCCCCAGCGTGACACCGGCCTGACGGAGGCCGCCCCCCAGGAGGTGGGACGCATGAAGGTCGTGAAGTTCGTCGGGATCGCTCTCGTGATCCTCACGGCGCTCCTGGTCGTCGTGCCGCTCGTCGTGCTCGCCGGCCTCTTCATCTGGCTGAAGCTCACCGAAGAGGCCGACGAGGAGGCGCTCGAGCTCGAGCAGGAAGGCGTCTGACGATCGACGCCGGGCGGGCCATGACGCCCGCCGACGAGGCAGCTCCCGAGGTCGGGCTCGGTTCCGAGCCCGACCTTGTCGTTCCGCCCGCGATCGCGGCGGCAAGCTCGCCGCCGACCGTCGACCGGCGGGTCGCCGAAGTCGGCGTCCTGCTGGTCATGGTCGTCTGGTCCATGAACTACGTCGTCGTGAAGGTGGCGGTCGGCGAGGTCCCGCCTATCGCGTTCAACTTCCTGCGCCTCGTCATCGGTGCGGTCGCACTCTTCGGGTTCCTCAAGGCGAGCCGGAGCCCGATCCTCCTCGCGCGTCGCGACATGCTCGCGATGGCGGCGCTCGGCGCGATCGGCTTCTCCCTCTACCAGATCCTCTGGGGGACCGCGCTCACCACGACGACGGCCGGAGACTCCTCGCTCATCATCAGCTCGTCGCCCGCGATCATCGCCCTCGTCGCCGCCGCGATCGGGGTCGACCGGTTCACGTGGAACAAGGGCGTCGGCGCGCTCCTCGCGCTCGCCGGCGTCCTCCTCGTCGTCACCGCGGACGCCGGGTTCCACCTCGACGCCATGGGGGTGGGCGACATCCTGACCCTCGGTGCGGCGGCCTGCTGGGCCCTCTACGTCGCACTGGGGACGCCGGTCTTCTCGCGCGTCCGTCCCACGACCTCCGCCTTCTGGGGGATCGCGTTCGGCGCCCTCTGGCTCTCGCCGTTCGGCATCGCGGAGATCGTCGGCGACCCTGCGGCGTTCGCCTCGGCCCTCCCGCTCGCCGGCCTCGCGTTCTCGGGGCTCCTCGCGGTCGCCGTCTCGCAGGTCCTCGTCATGCGCGCGGTGCCCTCCCTCGGGCCGATCCGGTACGCGAACCTCCAGTTCCTCATGCCGCCGATCACCGTCCTGCTGGGTGCCGTCCTCCTGGGCGAGGCGATCCGGCTCGGCGAGATCGTCGGCTTCGTCGTCATCGTCCTCGGGATCCTCCTCTCCCGGCGCGAGGGCGGCCTCCTGGCCGCGTTCCGTCCGCGCCGCGCCGCCTGACGTCCGCGGCGCCCTCCGCGCGCGGCCGCGTATCCTCGCCCGCATGACGGACCTCAGCGGCGGCCGCGTGCCCCTCGCGGTGCTGATGGACTACGACGCGACGATCTGCCTGACCTCGATCAGCGACGAGATCATGAAGGAGCACTCGATCTCGCCCGCGTGGAAGGAGATCGACGACGCGTACGTCGAGGGGCGGATGGGGTCGCGGGAGAACATGGAGCTCTTCATGCCGCTCCTCCCCGCCGACCCGGCCCCGGTCCACGCGACCGCCGAGAGACAGCCGCACGACCCCGCGTTCGTGCCGTTCGTCGCGGCCGCGCGGGCGGCCGGCGTCGCGCTGGAGGTCGTGAGCGACGGGTTCGGCTTCTACGTGGGGCACAACCTCGAGCGGCTCGGGGTGGCCGGGATGTCCATCGCGACCTCGCGCATGTCATGGGCCGGGGGCAGGCCGAGCATCGAGTTCCCGTACGGGCACCCTGCCTGCTTCGTGTGCGGCACGTGCAAGCGGGGGCGCGTCCTCGCGTACCAGGCCCGCGGGTACCACGTGGCGTTCGTCGGCGACGGCCTCACCGACCGCTATGCGGCCGCCCACGCGGACACGGTCATCGCGAAGGACGACCTCGTCGACGTCTGCGAGGCCGCCGGGATCGCCTACGTCCCGTGGCGGACGTTCGCCGACGTGGGCGCGTGGCTCGAGGGGATGCTCGCCGACCCGGCGCGGATCGTGCCGCCCCGGGACCGGCCGTTCATCTGCGGCCCGGAGGTCTGGGGGCCCGGCGTCTCCGTCCCGCCGCGCCCCTGACGCCCCGTCTCCGCCGACCGAGCGGCGACGCGCCGGCGGCGACGCGCCGGCGGCGACGCCGCCGGCGGCTACTCGCCGATGACGGTGAGGTGGACCTTCCGGTCGCGCGCGCGGACCCCGTCGAAGTCCACGAAGTAGATCCGCCCGAACTCGCCGAGCTCCAGCCGGCCGTCCACCACCGGGATCGACTCGGAGCGGCCGATGAGGCCGGACCGGACGTGCGCCTCGGTGTTGAGGCTCCAGACGGCCTCCTCGCCGAGGTTCTCCCGCGCGTGTGCGATGTGCTTCGGGCCCGGATGGAGGTACTGGCCCTCGTACCGGCAGGTGGGCGCGACGGTCTCGAGGACGTTGAGCATGTCCTGGAGGAGGTGCTCCGTCCCGTCGTAGAGCCGGTCGTGCGACTCCTCCTGGATGATCACGCTGCACGTGGTGTGCTGCGAGTAGACGGTCAGGACGCCCATCCGGACCCCGGAGGCCGCCACGGCCGCCTTCGCGGCATCCGTGACGTCGTGGAACATCGGCTTGTGGAGCGGGCTGCTGACGCCGATGGTCTCGTGGTGGACGGTCATGCCGTGTGGCTCCTCTCCTGCCAGGCGGCGGCGACCGCCTCGATCATCGCGGCAAGGGCTGCGGCCGGGTCGTCGGCCTTCAGGATCGCGCTCGTCGACCCGGTCCCGTCGACCCCCAGGCGGATCATCCGCGCGGCGTCCTCGGGGGTCCGCACGCCGGCCCCGCACATGACGAGGATCGCGGGATCCACGGCGTGGACCATCTCCACGGACCGCTCCACGAACCACGGCAGCTCGGTCGAGAGCGACCGCTCCGTCGCGATGAGGTCGGGCGGCTCGGCGAGCACGACGTCGGGGCGGAGCATCGCGACCGCGGCGGCCTCCTCCGGCGAGTCGGCGCAGACGATGGTCGCCATCCCGAGCTCGCGGGCGCGGCGGGTCGTCGCCGCGATGTCCGCGAGCGTGATCCGGTGTTCCGCGTGGTTCAGCAGCATCCCACGGCCCCGGCCTCGCGGAGGGCCTCGGGCAGGACGTAGCCCGCCCCGCGTCCCACCGTCACCGGGTCCATGTGCTGCGCGAAGACGACGAGGTGCTCCGTCGCGGCCGCCACCGCCGGGATGTCCACGTGCTGCGGGTCGAAGACGATCGTGACGCCGGTCTGCGCCGCGAGGCGGTCGGCGGCCCGCGCGAACCGGACGGCCTCGGCGCCGTACATGTACCCCTTCAGGCCCATCTCGAAGACGGGCGCCGTGATGCGCGCGAGCCGGGGCGCGGGGTCGGATCGGCCCCCACGCCCCCGGCGGGTGCGTCGCTCACACCACGACCGCTTCGATCCCGAGCATGTCGGCGAGCGCGAGGAGCTGGGAGGTCCAGCGGCCGCGCGCCGCGCCCATGTGGTGGGTGGCGCCGGCCTGGCACCACGCGTCGCACCACTCGGCGATCGGGAGGGAGTCGTGACGGAAGAGCGTCTGCGGTGCGGAGATCTCCCGCGGCGGGAACGGCAGGAGCTCGCCCTCGGAGATGACGAACCGCCAGCGGTTCTCGCCGACCGTCACGAGCGCCAGGTTGGTGATCGGTCCGGGCTCGTACGCGTACTGAAGCCCGCCCCGAAGCCGTGGACGCCGGAGTAGTAGATCGAGTGCTTCACCTTCACCGCGCCCGGGGTCCCCATCGCCGGGTTCCCGTGGCCGTCGTGGCTGAACATCACCGCCTCGTTGTCGAAGTCGATGACGTAGTTCTCGAGCGTTGTGGCGGTGCCCGGCGAGCTCGGTGAGGATGAGCTGCGCGACGGCGGTGTTCACGTCGCCTTCGGGGGCGGCGGGGATCCGATCTCGCAGAGGCGCCCGGTCCCGTAGCTCGGGATGATCCCCACGCGCGGGTCGGTGAGCCAGACCTGGTCGAAGGCGCAGAAGGCGTCGAACTTGTACTCGCGGACGACCGACTCGAGCGCGAGCGCCAAGCGGACCGACCGCTCGAAGAGCGCGGGCTCCATGTCGACCGTGTACTTGGCCTTCTCGGCGGCGACGAGCGCATCCACATCGGCCTGCGGGATCTCGCCGAAGCGGACGGCGACCTTCTCCGGTTCGAGCGGCCAGACGACCGGCCCGATGTCCTGGCGCATCGAGAGGCCGTCGAACATGAGGTCGGTCATCCCCTCGAAGTGGTGACCCACCAGCGCGACGCGCGTCTCGTTGAGGCGGCGGCGGACCGCGGCGGCCTGGATCGTCTCGCGGATCCGGCGGCGCCCGTCCTGATCGTCCCAGTGGCTCGTCACCATCGTGAACGGGCGGCCGGTCCGGATGAGGACGGCGGTGAGCTCGGGCATCCCGGCCATCCCGGAGTTGAGCATCACGACGTCGAAGCCGTCGGACTCGCCGAGGCGGCGGATCTTCTGCGTGTTCCAGACGAGCACCGGCGCGGTGGTGTCGAGGAGCGCGCGCGCGGGCCGAGGCCCTTCGTGTACGCGAGCTCGCACGCGACGATGATGTCCACGTCCTCGGCGTTGAAGAGGCGCGCGGCCGCGGCGGCCTGGTGCTCCTCCTCCACGAGCCCGGCGTGCACGACGTCGCCGTACTCCGCGAGCGCGTCGGCGATCTCCTGCGCGGCGGCTGTCGCCTGCGGACGCATGTGCGCCGTCTTGTTGTAGTCGTCCTCGAGCAGCGCCATGACCAGGACGCCGATCTTCGCCTTCGTCACCGTGTACCTCCCGTCGTGCGTGATGTCCGTCTCGTGCGTGATGTAGCCCGATGCGCCTCGTCCGCCGCCGCGGCCGTCCGCGTCCCGCGGATCAGTCGCGCTCCGGCGCGAACAGCGGCCGGACCGCGTCGAAGAACGCGATGTAGCGCGCGTATGCGTCGTCGTAGGCCTGCCGGCGGCGCGGGTCCGGTGCGTACCGGTCGCTCGTGGTCACCGCGGCGGCCACGGCCGCCTCGATGTCGGGGAAGACGCCGGTCGCCACCCCGGCGAGGAGCGCGTCGCCGCGGATCGCGGCGTTCTCGCCCTCGAGGGTGATCACCGGACGGTCGCAGGCGTCGGCCTTGATCTGGTTCCAGAGCGCGCTCTTCGCGCCGCCGCCGTGCGAGCGGATCTGTCGGCGCGTGCGCCCGCGTCATCGAGGAGCTCGAGGTTGCGCCGCAGCATGAAGGCGACCGACTCGAGGATCGCGCGGACGATATGCGCCTTCCCGTGGCGGAGCGTGAG
>CAWJQZ010000045.1:0-38260 GCA_963844945.1 uncultured Chloroflexia bacterium | reverse complement strand
GCCGCAGGGGCACCGCGATAGAGGAGCTGGATGAAGACGGCGTCGGCGGCCGCTGCCACGGTCATGAAGAGGAACGGGATCGAGTAGGCGAGCGCGGTCGTGCCGGAGCCGATGAGGAGCGCGCCGAGCTCGGGGCCGATCGCGAAGCCCACGGGGTTCGCGACCATCGCGACGCCGAGCGCGTTCGCCCTCCGGTCGGCCGGGACCCCGTCGATCATCGCGGCCTGGGCCGTCGCGAGCGTCCCGGCGAAGCCACCGGCGATCAGCCGGCTCAGGAAGATGATCGCGATGCTCCCGGCGAGGAGCGCCGCCGGCACCGATCGCGAACCCGCCGGCAGTCCCGAGCAGGCTCACGACGAGGATCCGCTTCCGGCCGAATCGGTCGGAGAGGGCGCCCAGCACGGGTGCGCCGAAGAACATCCCCAGCGCGTACGCGGCGAGGGTCGCGCCGAGGATGATCTCGCGCGTCGACAGGGGGACCCCGGTGAGGAGGCCGAGGCTATCCTCCGCGATGACGGGAGTGAGCACCGGGTAGATGATCCCGAGGCCCACGGCGTCGATGAAGATCGCGGCGATGAGGAACGGCATCGCGGCAGGATACTCGACGGGTCCGGCGCGAGGAAGATCCTCGCCCGGGCGGGCCGATGGCCGGAGGAGGCGCGCGATGGTGGAGGTCCGGACGCTCACGGGCGACGATGTCCGGCGGCTGCTCGACCTCGACGCCCTGGTGGACGCGCTCGCCGGCGCGTTCGCGGCGCTGTCGGCCGGCGAGGTCCAGGCGCCTCCACGAAGCCAGCTCGCCGCCGCGGACGGGGTCCTCCTCTCGATGCCCGCGTACAGGCCGGGCGCGCCGTTCGGCGTGAAGCTCGTGAGCGTCTTCGAGGGGAACGGCGCCATCGGGCTCCCGGCGCACATGGCGATCGTCGCGCTCTTCGACGAGCAGACCGGCGCGCCGCTCGCGCTCGTGGACGGGACCTCGATCACCGCCGCCCGCACGGCGGCCGCCTCCGCACTCTCGTGCCGGCTCGCGGCGCGCCCGGAGAGCCGGGTCCTCGCGATCGTCGGCGGCGGCGTGCAGGCGCGCTCCCACCTCGCGGCGCTCCCGCGGGTCCTCCCCATCGAGGAGATCCGCATCGCGTCGGCGTTCCCGGAGGAGACCGCGGCCGTGGCCGCGCTCGACGGCCGCGCGCGCGTCGCGGCGTCCATCGAGGAGGCGGTCCGTGGCGCGGACGTCGTCGCGCTGTGCACCAGCAGTCCCGGCCCGGTCGTGGACCCCGCGTGGATCGCGCCGGGGACGCACGTCACGTCGGTCGGCTACCGTCCGCCCGCGGGGGAGCTGCCGCCGGAGCTCGCGGCCCGCGCCCGGCTCCTCGTGGAGACGCGCGTCGCGTTCGAGCCGACACCGGTGGGCTGCGGGGAGCTCGCGGGCCTCGACCCGGCCAGCGGCGCGGAGCTCGGCGAGGTCGTGCTGGGCCGGCGCCCGGGACGCATCGGGTCGGACGAGATCACGGTCTACAAGGCGATGGGCCACGCGGTCGAGGACCTCGTGGCGGCGCGCCTCGTCTACGAGCGGGCGCTCGTGGAGGGCGCTGGGACCGTCGTCGCGCTCTGAGCCGGCCCGTGGCTGCGCGGTCGCCCCGCGCCGGCCGGCCCCGTCGCGTACCCTCCTGTCATGACCGATCAGGCGCAGGGGCATGACGCCCTCGAGCGGGTGGACGACGTGCCCGCCCGACGGAGTCGGGGCCTCCCCACCACGCGGCTCGAGGCGTTCAGCGACGGCGTCTTCGCCATCGCCATCACGCTGCTCGTCCTCGAGATCGCGATCCCGCTCGCAGCCGAGAAGGACCTCGTCGGCGCCCTGGCGGAGGAGTGGCCCGCCTACCTCGCATACGTCATCAGCTACCTGACGATCGGGTGGGTGTGGATCGGGCACTCGGCGATCACGAGCCACATCGAGCGCGCGAACGCGATGTTCCTGCGGCTCAACCTCCTGCTCCTCATGGCGGTCGCCTTCCTGCCATTCCCGACCCGCCTCATGGCCGGCTACCTCGGCAAGTCGGAGCCGGAGCGCGTCGCCGTCTTCATCTACGGCCTGCTCCTCCTCGCGATCGCGGTGCTCATGGACGTCCTCTGGCGGTACGCGCTCCGCTCGAAGGAGCTCCTCAAGGAGGAGATGACCGACGAGGAGCTCACCGACCTCGCGTCGAAGTCCACGCCCGGGCTGGTCTTCTTCCTCGTCTCGCTCGTGGTCGCGGTCATCGCCCCGACCGTCGCGGTCGTCTTCTACCTCGTGATCTCCGCGTACCTCGTGATCCCGTTCCGCGCGATCTACCGGACGGCGCGCGGGCGGGCCTGACGCGGGCCGTGCCTCGGCGGAGGCAGTCAGCCTCCGTAGGGCCGGACGGGAAGGCCCCGGACCCCGGGGTGCCACACGAACATCGCGCCGGCGGCAGGCTCCGCGGCGTCGTCGAGGCCTTCTCGCGACGTCGTGATGTAGAGGTCGGTCAGGTCGGCGCCGCCGAACGTGCACGCGGTCACCTGCGAGGCCGGCACCCGGACGACCTCCGAGAGCGTGCCGTCCGGGTCGTACCTGTGCACCGCTGCGGCTCCCCAGACCGCGACCCAGATCCCGCCCTCCGCGTCGACGGTGAGGCCGTCGGGCGTGCCGGCCTCCACGGTGGCGAACGGCCTGCGGCCCGTGAGGCCCAGGTCGGGGTCGTAGTCCAGGACGTCGATGCGGCCGACGGCGCTGTCCACGTAGTACGCGAGCGCCCCGTCCGGGCTCCACTCCAGGCCGTTCGAGATGGTGACGTCGCCGAAGACCTTCGAGGCGTGTCCGTCCGTGTCGAGCCGGTACAGGGATGCGGCGCCGGGCGTCAGCGCGTAGGCCATGGAGCCGCAGTAGAACCGGCCGTCCGGGTCGCATCCGCCCTCGTTCATCCGCACCGCGTCCGTGGTCCACAGCTCGGGCAGGGCGCGCACGGGCGTCCCCGGGCCGTCATCCAGGGCGAAGCCGCGCTCGACGGCGTACACGAACCCGGCCCCGGCCCGGGGCCGCAGGGCCGCGACCACCGAGGCGACGTGGCGTCGCGTGACGCTGCCGTCTGGAGCCAGCGACAGCACGTCCCCGGCGAGCATGTCCACCCACTGCAGCCCGCCGGCCCACACCGGACCCTCGGCGTGGTACGCGACCGAGGCCGTGACCTGTTCAGCGAACGCCACTGCGCGTGTCCTCCCCGGATCCCCTGTCCGCACGGCCGACCCGGCGCATGCTATGACGACATTCTTGCGCGGAGTGCCACGCGCCCATCGCCCAGGAGCATCCGATGATCAGCACGTCCCCGTTCGGGACTCTCGACGGGACACCGGTGTACGCGTACGACATCGCGACGCCCGAAGGCCTCAGCGCCCGGTTCATGGAGTTCGGCGCCCGCGTGACGGAGCTCCACGTGCCGGATCGCGACGGGCGTCCCGCCGACGTCGTGCTCGGGTTCGATGACCTTCAGGGCTATGCGACGAGCGACGCCTACGTCGGCGCCACCTGCGGCCGCTACGGGAACCGGATCGCGCGCGGGCGGTTCGAGCTGGAGGGCAGGCAGGTCCAGCTCGACTGCAACGAGGGCCGCAACCACCTCCACGGCGGCCGGGATGGCTGGGACCGCAAGGTGTGGGCGGCGTCCTTCGATCCCGCCGGGACGCGCATCCGCTTCGAGACCGACTCGGCCGACGGCGAGATGGGGTTCCCGGGTGCCTGTCGGGCCAGCTGCACGTACGAGCTCGATGGGCGCCAGCTGCGGATCACGATGGAGTGCGAGTCCGACGCCCCGACGATCGTGAACATGGTCCATCACTCGTACTTCAACCTCACAGGCCACGATGCCGGCGATGTGCTGGGGCACGAGGTCACGCTGGAGGGTGACTTCTACACCCCGGTCGACGACGAGCAGCTCGCGACGGGCGAGATCCTGTCCGTCCTCGGCACCCCGTTCGACTTCCGCCACGGCGAGATCATCGGGTCGCGCATCGACGCCGTGCCGTCCGCAGGCGACGGCACCTCAGGCGTGGGCGGCGGGTACGACCACAACTGGGTCTTGCGCGGCCAGGGCGGGACCCTCAGGGATGTGGCGACGGTCCACGACCCGGCGTCCGGGCGGATCCTGCGGCTGCGCTCCACCGAGCCCGGCGTCCAGCTCTACACGGGCGGCCACCTCTCGGCGAGGATCGTGGGCAAGAGAGGGGCGAGGTACCGCAGGTACGCGGGCTTCGCGCTCGAGACGCAGAAGTTCCCCTGTTCGCCCAACCACGCGCACTTCCCGTCGACGAAGCTGATGCCCGGCGAGTCGTACCGGCACCAGATGGTCTTCGACTTCTCCACCGACTCCGAGTAGGTCCCCAACCGAGCAGCCTGGCCGGAGTCCGGCCACGGAGGTCCCGTGATGGTCGTTCACACAACCCGGTCCGGCATCACGCCGAGGCAGGAAGAGCTCATCCGCCACACGTTCGTCGACTTCAGGCAGACGTCCGACTTCCTGAAGCGCCCGCTCGTGTTCGACCGGGCCGAGGGGCTGTACGTGTGGGACACCGAGGGCCGCCGGTACTTCGACGCGATCGGCGGGATCTTCGTCGCCGTCCTGGGACACCGCCACCCGCGCGTGCTCGACGCGGTGCGCCGGCAGCTCGACCGGATCACGTTCGCCCCGCCGCTGCACGGCACCACGGACGTGACGCTCGACTTCGTCGAGAAGCTCGCCTCGGTCTCGCCCGGCGACCTGGACTACGTGAAGGGCTTCAGCGGCGGCTCCGAGTCGATGGAAGCGGCGATGAAGTTCGCCCGCCAGTACCACAAGCAGACCGGCAACCCGGACAAGTACAAGTTCGTCGGGAACTACCTGAGCTTCCACGGCTCGTCGCTGGCCGCCACCGCCGCCGGCGGCGGAGCCAGCCGGAAGGCGAAGTTCCAGCCGGAGGTGCCCGGCTACCTCAAGGTCCCGTCCCCCATCCAGCTGCGCGACCGCTTCCCCACGTGGGAGGACACGTGCCGGTTCAGCGCGGGGCTCTACGAGGACGTGATCGTCAGCGAGGATCCCCGGACGATCGCCGGCATCATCCTGGAGCCGGTCTGCAACACCGGCGGGATGGTCACGCCGACCGCCGAGTACTTCGCGATCATCCGCGACATCTGTGACCGTCACAACGTGCTGCTCATCTTCGACGAGGTCCTCACGGGGTTCGCGAAGACGGGCGACATGTTCGCCGCGCAGACCTATGACGTGGTGCCGGACATCCTCTGCTCGGGCAAGGGCCTCGCCAGCGGCGTCATGCCGGTCGGGGCCATGATGGCCCGCGAGCACCTCGGGGACGCGTTCTACGGCACGCTCGAGTCGAACGTCCAGTTCCAGCACGGCAACACCTTCGCGGGCAATCCCCTGGCCGCGGCCACGGCGATCGCCGTCATCGACGAGCTCGTCGAGGGCGAGTACGCGCTGAAGGCACGCCGGCTCGGGGAGCGCCTCCGGGCTCGTCTCGAGGCCCTGAAGGCGACCGGTGTCGTCCGGGAGGTCCGCGGGCTCGGGGTCCTCCTCGCGGTCGAGCTGGTGCGGGACGCCACCACCAACGAGCCGTTCCCGGCCGGCCGGAAGCTCGGCGACGCCCTGCGGGGGCCCGCGCTCGACAACGGGCTGATCCTCCGGATCGACCCGGACTGGTTCGCCGTCTGCCCGCCCCTGATCGCCGAGGAGGCCGACATCGACGAGCTCTGCGATCGGATCGAGCTCAGCCTCTCCCAGGCGATCGACAAGGTGAACGCATAGCGGGTGGCGCATCCGCGTCGTAGCGAGGGTCGGACAGGTGGAACTCACAGGCCAGATCGTGGTCCTCACCGGCGGCACGAGCGGGATCGGCAGGGCGACCGTCGACGTCCTGCGGGAGAAGGGAGCCGAGGTCGCGCTGATCGCCCGGAACCCCGAGAAGGCGGCCCGGGTGGCGGCAGAGACCGGCGCCGTCCCGTTCATCGCGGACATCTGCGACGAGGCCGCGATGGTCCGCGCGTACGACGACATCTGGGCGCGGTGGGGACGCATCGACGGCGTGGTCGCGAACGCGGGGCTGAACATCCATGAGGGCCTCGTGCACCAGCTCTCGACGGAGGTCTGGGAGCAGGTCATGGCGACCGACATGCGCGGGACGTTCTTCACGGTCCGCGAGGCGCTCGCCCGGATGGTCGCCAGCGGCCAGGGGGGCAGCATCGTCTGCATCTCGTCCGTGATGGCGCACGGCGGGATCCCGATCGGCGGGACCGCCTACACGGCGGCCAAGGCCGGCGTCGAGTCGTTCGTCCGCATCGTCGCGGTCGACTACGCCGGGTACGGCATCCGCGTCAACGCCCTCGCTCCGGGCGCGATCGAGACCGAGATGATGTGGGTGACCACGCCGCCCGACGAGATCGAGGCGACGCGCGGCATCCTCCACCGGGAGATCCCGCTCGGCCGCCTGGGGACGCCGCGCGACATCGGCAACGGTGTGGCATGGCTGCTGTCGGACGAGTCCGCGTACGTCACCGGGACGACGATCATGGTCGACGGGGGCGCCAGGGCCCGCCTGATCCTCTCCGTCTAGACCAGGCCGAAGACCGCGACGCCCGTTCGCGCACGGGGGATCGGCGGCCAAGACGTCTACTCGGAGCCGGGCGATGGAGAGCGCTATCTCGCGCCGCGTCACGCAGTGGCCCAGCCTGGCAGGCCGCGGGCCCTATGGGCCGGACGTCGCCGGGGCGTTCGACCATGGGCCGCACGACCAGGAGATCTCGCCCGACAGCTCGGCCGGCCACGTGCCCTCCGTCGGCTGGCCGCCGGCCACGCGGACGAGGTGCGCGAACGACACGTGACCGGCGACCGGCGTGAGCCGGCCGGTGCCCTGCCACCTCGGCCCGGGCCCCGTCATGGAGCTCGACCAGAGGTGGACGGAGACGTTGGCCGTGCCCGGATCGACGCCCGCAACGGACAGCTTCAGGTCGCCCCGGAACGTCGCATCCCCCAGCGCGCCCAGATCCCAGGCCTTGACGGTGGCGACCACCAGACCGGGCCCCGCGGTGCAGTCAGCGCTGCCCATGTGCGTCGTGAAGCCGGCAACGCCGTCGAGCCGCGCCGAGGCCTCGCCCCGCGCGTGGTTCTGGACGATGGAGATCGCCGGGAACGGGGGTGTCTTGTATCCCAACCCCAACGCCTCGGTGAGCCACGCCCCGCCACAAAGGCCGAGCAGGCACCCGGCGCCCACCACGAAGGCAGCGGTCAGCCACCAGCGACGGGATAGCAGCACGAGCAGGCCGATGACCGCGATCGCGACGATGCCCAGGAGGAAGAGGACACCCCAGAACGCGGCGACCGCCCCGGCGTAGTTGTACGAGGGAACACGGGGGGACGTGGCGGCCATCCAGCCCGCGATGCCCCCGAGAGCGAGCGCACCGACGCCGAGGGCGAGGGTCACCGCGGCTTCTGGTCCGTCGCGCCTCGCCCCCGGCCGACCTGCCCCGTCCACCGTCCAAGCGCTCCCTGTCTCGACGCTCTCCGTGGCGAGGGGGAGCATCCACCCGCGCACCTCCGGGCGCATGAGCCTTCCCGCCCTATCGGCGGGCCGCCGGCCACCCGGGTGGCGCCAGGCCGGCCAAGGGGCCGCCAGGACCTCGCCACCGGTGGCCCCGACGCCCGAAGGCGACACGGAACCCGCCGGTGCGGCGTGCGGCGGAGTGCACCGTCGTTCGGCCGACGCCCTGCGAGGGATCGTTCTCCTGGCGTGGTGTCGGGGGCGCCCACCAGCACCCGGCGGCTCGAGCGCTGTAGGCGCTAGGCCGCCGGTCGGTGCTCGTCGAGCACATGCGATCCGCGAGCAGGGACCCGTCGGGCGTGGCGCAACGGTGGCGCACGTGCTCTGGGAGCCGCGGAGCGGTTTCCGGCGCAGGGTCCGGGGTCCCGAGCACGGCAGGCTGAGCGGTGAAGGCGCCGATCATCCTGTGCTTCGCGAGCGCGGCTCCCGGCGCCATGACCTGTCCTTGCGGAGCCGCCGCCCGAGACGTCACCTATCTCCCTATGCTCGGCGCTGATGGTCGCATGCCCGTCCTGCGGCACCGCGAACCCGGATGGCTTCCGGTTCTGTGGTGCGTGCGCGGCGCCGCTCACAGGCGCGCCGGCTCGCGAGGAGCGCAAGGTCGTCACGGTCCTGTTCGCGGACCTCGCCGGGTTCACGGCCCGTTCGGAGGCCCTTGATCCCGAGGACGTCCGGGCCTTCCTTCTGCCCTACTACGATGTCCTGGCATCCGAGGTGATCGGGCACGGCGGGCACGTCGACCGCTTCCTCGGCGACGGGATCATGGCGCTGTTCGGAGCACCGATCGCCCACGAGGACGACCCCGAGCGTGCGGTCCGGGCGGCTCTGCGCATCCTCGAGCGGGTTCTCTCGCTCGGGCTCGACCTCCACGTTCGGATCGGCATCAACACCGGGCCCGTGCTCTTCGTCGCAGGAGATGGAGGCGAGCGCGATGACTCGGTGACCGGCGACACGGTCAACACTGCTGCCCGCCTCCAGGTCCTCGCTCCGCTTGATGGCGTCGTCGTCGGGGAGCCGACCTATCGCGCCACCGCGGGAACCTTCGAGTACGTGGAGCTCCCGCCGACCGTGGTCAAGGGCAAGGCCGAGCCCCTCGGGGTCTGGCGCCCGACCGCGCCGATCGCCCTCGTCCAGCGGGAGCACGTCGAGGCCACCCCGTTCGTCGGTCGGGACCTCGAACTCTCGCTCCTGACCGGGCTCTTCGAGCGCGCTCGTGCCGCTCCCGCGACGGAGTTCGTGACGATCCTCGCTGAGGCGGGAATGGGCAAGAGCCGCCTCGTGCGCGAGCTCGCCCGCTACGTCGAGGCCTTGCCCGACCCAGTCACGTGGCGGGCCGGGCGGTGCCTCCCCTACGGCGATGGCATCGGCCTGTGGGCACTCGGCGAGATCGTGAAGGGCCACGCGGGCATCCTCGACACGGACGACCAGGCGACGCTCGGGCGGAAGCTCGACGCCGCGATCGTCGAACCGGACGGCCCGATGCGCACGTGGATGAGGGAACGCCTCGCGCCACTCGTCGGCCTCGAGACGAGCACGCAGCCACCCCAGCAGGACGAGGCCTTCACCGCCTGGCGGCGGTTCCTCGAGCAGATCGCACAGGCGGGGCCGGCGATCCTCGTCGTCGAGGACCTCCACTGGGCCGACGACGCCCTTGTCGCCTTCCTGTCCCACCTCGCCGAGCGCACGACCGGGCTGCCGCTCCTCCTGGTCACGACGGCCCGACCCGAGCTCGAGGAGCGCCACCCGGCCTGGCTGTCGCGCACACGGCGCTCGACGGTCCTCTCGCTCGCCGCCCTCCCGGACGCGGCTATCGAGACCCTCGTGGCGGGCGTCCTCCCCGGCGCCTCACGGGACCTTCTCGCCACCGTCCTCGAGCGCGCCGCGGGCTCCCCCCTCTACGCGGAGCAGCTCGCCGCGATGGTCCGCGAGCGACGCACGCCGACCGTCCGCGGATCTCTCGACGAGGCAGCGATCCCGGCCTCGATCGCCGCCCTCCTCGCCGCCCGTGTCGACGCGCTCCCGGCGGACGCGAAGGCGGTCCTCCTCGACGCTTCGGTCGTCGGCAGGACGTTCTGGCCGGGGGCGGTCTCCGCACTCTCGAGGCGGGACCGGGCCGCCGTGGAGGGACAGCTCACGGAGCTCGTCCGTCGCGAGCTCGTCCGCCCTGTCTTCCCCTCCACGATGGCCGGCGAGGCGGAGTTCACGTTCTGGCACGCGCTCCTGCGCGACGTCGCGTACGGGGAGCTGACCCGAGGCGCCCGCCTCGCGAAGCACCGGGCCGCCGCGGAGTGGATCACGGAGCGCGCGGTGGCCGCCCTCGGCGAGGACGCAGAGATCGTCGTGTACCACTTGGATCGAGCGCTCGAGTTGGCCGCAGCGACCGGAGCAGATGGCGAAGCCCCGGCCATCTTGACCTCGCTCGTCGATGCGCTGCTCGCCGCGGGCGACCACGCGACCGGTACCCAGCCCTCCAGGGCTGCCGGACACTTGCGCAGGGCGCTTGACCTGCTGGAGCCGACCGACCGCCGCCTGCCTGCGACCCTCACGCGGCTCGGCCGTGCGATGCTCGCGACCTTCGACTACGCAGGGGCGGCTCGGGTGTTCGAGGCGGCGGCCAGCCTGCGGAAGGACCGCGGAGAGCTGGTCGCGGCCGCCGGGATCGCCGCCCCGCTTTCGATCGCCCTGGCGAATTCGGGAGGGGCCGATCGAGCCGATGCACTCCTCGTCGAGGCCTGCGCCGTCCTTGTGGAGCGGCCCGGTCCCGAACTCGTCTCGGTGCTCGCCGAGCAGGCGGGGACCGCGATGGCGGCGGGCCACGACGAACTCTCGCTGTCGCTGGCGGACGAGGCGCTGCGCGTATCCCTGGAGCTCGACCTTCCCCCGTCGCACCGCGCACTCATGGTTCGCGGTGTCTACCGATTCCGGAGCGATCCCGACGGCGGGGAGGCCGACCTGCGCGGAGCGATCGACCAGGCCGCCGCGGAGGGGGACCTGCGCTCGGCAGTCGTCGCTCTTGCCAACCTTGCCGGGTGCCGCGCGGAGTGGTTCGGCCCCGGACCCGGCCTCGCCGCGGTGGACGAAGCGATCGCCTTCTCCGATGCCCGCGGCCTGCCGACCGAGTGGACCCGAGGCCAGCGGGTCGGTCAACTCCTCGCCGCTGGCGCCTGGGACGAGGTCGTGACGGAAGCCGAGGTCGTGCGCGCCTGGGCGGTCGAACACGGCGACGCCTTCACACGGGTCATCGTCGAGGCGGAGTTGGCGTCCGTCGGGCTCGAGCGTGGTCAGCACACGGGGTCGCTCGACCACCTCCTCCTCGCGGGCCGGGAGGCCGGACATCCGCCCTCATCGTTCGCCCCGATCGTTGCCGAGGCGCTCATCTCCTCGGGCGATCACGACGCGGCCCTGCGCGCGCTCGAGGAGGGGCTGGATGCGACAGGCCCGGGTGACCTGCTCGACCCTGCTGGCTTCGTCCGCGCCTGCCTGCGTGCCGGGTCGCCCGCGCTAGCCCGAACCGCGATCGCTCGAGGACCCGCTCCGGGTGCCGTGAGCGCCGCCAGCTTCGTCGCCGCTCGGGCGGCTGTCGCGGAGGCGGAAGGGGCCGCCCGAGCGGCCGCTGAGGGCTACGCAGATGTCGCAGCGCGCTGGGCCGCACTCGGCTGCGTGTACGAGCGGGCGTACGCCCTTGCCGGGCTCGGCCGTTGCCTGCTCGTCCTCGGCGAGGCCGACGAGGGGATCGCTCAGCTTCGCGAGTCACGTGGGATCTGGGAGAACCTGAAGGCCACGCGGCGGATCAAGGAGATCGACACGCTCCTCGCGACGGTCACCTGACGACCGCCGCTGGTCAAGTCCCAGCGTGGGGTGTGGCAGCGCGTCGTCCTCACGCCGGGTTTGATCAGCTCGCCGTGAGCGTCGCGCGGTTCGAGCGCTGCAGGCTGGGCTTCGGGTCGCGCTCGCGGTGGCACATGCGGTTCGCGAGCACGACGGCGACGCAGAACACCGTCGACGATGCCCATCGTCCGAACGGATCTCCGGCGTCGTGCCGTGCTGTCGCGTGCAGCGGCCTGTGGGCTTCGTGAGGCTCACGGGCGTGTCAGGATGATCCCGCGGCCCCTCCCGGGGGACGTGCCGCATCGGCCCCGCTACCGGGCGGACACGAGCATCCCGACGACGAATGGCAGGATGGCGAGAAGCGCGAGCGCCGGATGTCCCCGCCGCGTCGCGTTCTTCCTGTCCCAGTCGAACGAGTAGGCGGCGACCGCGAAGGTGAGCACCGCGGATGCGATGAGCACCGCGGATGCCACCTCAGGGGCAACGAGAACCGTCCGACCGTAGACCGTCGCCTGCTCCAGCTGTGCCAGCCATGTCGTCGGCAGCAACAGGGCGGCGACCCGGGCTCCGCTGGGGAGTGACTCCAGCGGGACCATGAGGCCGCCGAGGAGCATCGAAGGCAGGAAGATCGCCTGGGCGAGGATGACGGTCGTTCGCGAGCTCGCCGACACGACCCCGATGAGCGTGCCGAAGGCGCCGAACACGGCGGCGCCCAGCACGGTGGCAAGCGCCAGCGCGCCCCAGCTCGCGGGGACCGGGGCGCCGAAGAGCGGCACCGCCGTGACGGCGATCAGTGACGCAGCGATGAGCGCATGGAAGCCCGTCGTCAGGGCCGGCATGGCGAGCACGGCCGCCGCGGGCACGCCGTTGACCCGGTATGCCCGGTAGATGCCCGCCTCTCGCTCGTCCACGAGCGGCCCCGGCAGGCCGAGGAGTGCGCCCGTCAGGACGGTGAAGATCGTCATGGACGTGAGGAGGTTGTCCCGGAACCCCGGGTTGATCTCCGTCATGACCAGGCCCATGAAGGCGTAGAAGGCGAGCGGGAAGAGGTAGCTGAGGAGCATCTGGGCGGGGTTGCGCAGCATGCTCCGGAACTGGAACGCGAAGTGGATGGCGAGCGCGTTCACGACGGGCCTGCGCCCGTGATCTCGAGGAAACGCTCCTCCAGGCTCGGCCGCTCGACGCGAAGATCCACCAGCCGGTCCCCGTGGCTCTGCAGCTCCGCGAGAAGGGCTGCGACGGTCGCGGCCGGGTCGCTGCTGTAGTAGACCGCGTACCCCCCGGTGGCGTCACGCAGGGCGGCGGCCGCGAGCGAGACGGCACCGGTCGCGAAGACGCCGTCTTCCGTCGCGACCGATACCTTCGTCATCGTCGCGCCGGTCGCCGTGATCTCTCGCGGGGTTCCCTCGGCGACGACCCGGCCCTGGAGGAGGATGCAGAGGCGGTCCGCGATCTTCTCCGCCTCCGCCATGTCGTGGGTCGCCAGCAGGACGGCCGTCCCCTGGGCAGCGAGTTCGCGCACGACGGCGTGCAGCTCGGTCCGGGAGGCGACGTCGAGGCCCGCCGTCGGCTCGTCGAGCAGGATGAGCACCGGTCTGTGGGCGATGGCGAGGGCGAGCGCCAGCCGCCGCTGGTTCCCGACCGACAGGTCCCCATAGCGCCGGCGGCGTGCGTCGGCGAGCCCGAAGCGTTCGATGAGGTCGTCGCGCGGTGCGACGCCGTGGTACGCGCAGAAGAACCGCATCGCCTCGCCCACCGTCATGTCGGCGGGCAGGGCCCCGGTCTGCAGCTGCACGCCCATGACGTCCGAGCGTCGAGCGCCGTCGCCGACGATCCGGACCGCGCCGTCGTCGGGGCGCCGCAGGCCCTCGATGCACTCGAGCGTCGTGGTCTTGCCGGCGCCGTTCGGTCCGAGCAGCCCGACGACCTCGCCGGCCGCCACGGCAAGGCTCACACCGTCCACCGCGGCGAGCGATCCGTAGGTCTTGCGCAGGCCGACGACCGATAGCACGGTCGACGGAGCGTTGGCGCTCACGAGCGCAAGCCTACCTGTTCGAGTGCGGCCCGCGACCCCGGGCGAGCGTCGCCTGACGCGGGGAATGGTGTCGCGCGTTATGCCCTCTGGCGAGAGGTATCCGTCGCGAGATAGCTCATCCGCGAAGCGGTCCGGGCCTGGGCGCCCGCGCACCCTGCGGTTCGAGCGCTGTAGGCTAGGCTTCAGGTCGCGCTCGCCGAAGCACATGCGGTTCGCGAGCACGGATCCGTCGGGGCGTGGCGCAACGGTGGCGCACGTGCTTTGGGAGCACGAGGTTGTGGGTTCGAATCCCACCGCCCCGACCATCTCCGGCTCCGCCGCCCCGTGACCCGCGCCGGTCCGGCGGCCCTGCAGGGACCCGCACCGGGAGGGGGCGTCGATGACGACGATCGCGTGGGACGCGATGCGCTGGCTCAACCCGCCGCCGTCCGTGTCCGCCGCCGGCGACGGCCTCGAGGTCGTGACGGGCGAGAAGACCGACTTCTGGGTCGCGACCGGCTACGGCTTCACGCACGACGACGGCCACTTCCTGGGCATCCCGCTGGCCGGCGACGCCGCGATCTCCCTGACGTTCAGGGGCGACTTCACCGCCGAGTACGACCAGGCCGGGCTCATGCTCCGCGCCGGGCCCGACCTGTGGCTCAAGGCGGGCGTCGAGGTGGCGCACGGCGAGTTCCTCGCCAGCGCGGTCGTGACGGTGGGGCGGTCCGACTGGTCCGTGGTCCCGCTGCCGGCCGATGCGGCGCGTGGCCCGGTCAACGTCCGCCTCGTCCGGGTCCGCGACGCCGTCGCGGTCCGCTACGGGCTCGGCGACGAAGGCGCGCCGCACCTGCTCCGGCTCGCGTACGTGCCGCCCGGCGTCGACCTGCTCGCGGGACCCTTCTGCTGCTCGCCGACCCGCGCCGGGCTGGCCGTCCGCTTCGGCCCCGTCGCCATCGATCCCCCGCCGGGGGACCCTCTCGCCGGCTGACGATCCCCGGCCGTGCCCGGTCCCCGCGGCCGTGCCCCGGCCCCGCGGCAGGTCCGCCGGAGATCAGCCCTTCCCGGCCTCCCGGTCCCAGCGGTTCCCGGGTGCACGGAACGCCGCGAACGCGTCGAGGATCGCCTCCGGATCGTCGGAGACGACGATCGCGTCGCGGTGCGCGGACGTGACATACCCCTCACGGACCGACCGGTCGAGCCATGCGAGGAGCGGCTGCCAGTAGCCCGAGACGTCCAGCATCCCCGTCGGCTTCGCGTGGAGCCCGAGCTGGGCCCAGGTCAGGACCTCCGCGAGCTCATCCAGCGTCCCCAGGCCGCCCGGCAGGGCGATGAAGCCCGACGCGAGCTCGACCATCGCCGCCTTGCGCTCCGCCATCGACTCGACGACGACGAGCTCGGTCAGGCCCGTGTGCGCGAGCTCGCGCTCGACGAGGCGGCGGGGGATGACGCCGGCCACCTCGCCGCCCGCGGCGAGGGCGGCGTCCGCGACCACGCCCATGAGGCCGACGTGCCCGCCGCCGGTGACGAGCCCGAGCCCGCGAGCCGCGATGGCGCGGCCGAGGCTCCGTGCGGCATCGGCATGCGCGGGGTCCGCACCGAGGGTGGCCCCGCAGAAGACGGCGATCCGATCCATGGGGCCAGTATCGCCCTCGTCAGCACGGCGGCGCGCGGGGACGTAGCATCGGATGGTCGCCGGACGTCGCAGGCGGCGCAGGGGGCACATGATGTCGCGCTCGATCCGCACCGCCATCGCGTCGGCGGCCGTCCTGGTGGCCGTCTCCACGCTGGCGGCTCCGCCGGCCGGTGCGGCCGTCCCCCGGTTCGCGCAGGCGGGCGGCGTCGTCCGCCTCATCGCGCCGGCGGGCGCGGTCGCGCCGTTCCCGGCGGCGCGCATCGTCCGCTCGCTCCCCGGCGGCTCGGTCGCGATCGACGTCCCCGCGGACCGGGCCGCCGAGGCCTGGCGAGTTCTCGCCGGACGGCACGCTCCCGGGTCCGTCCGCGCCGACGTGCGCCACCGCTGGGCCGACCACGTCCCCACCGATCCGCTGTGGCCCGAGATGTGGGGCGCCCGACGGGTCCGGATGCCGGCGGCGTGGACGTCCTCGGTCGGCGACCCGGACGTGGTCATCGCCGTGCTCGACACCGGCGTGGACCCGGTGAGCGACCTCGAGGGGGCGATCCTCCCTGGGACCGACATCGTGGACGGCGACAGTGACCCCTCCGACGATGACGGCCACGGCACCGTCGTCGCGCAGGTGGCCGCGGCGCGGATCGACAACGGGATCGGGGGCGTGGGCGCGTGCCCGGCCTGCTCCATCCTCCCCGTCCGCATCGGCAAGAAGGACGGCGTCTGGGAGTCCGACTCGGCGACGGCGATCGTCTGGGCGGTGGATCACGGCGCCACCGTCATCAACATGAGCTATGGGTCCACCGGCAACATCGGGCTCGAGGATGCGGCCGTCCGCTACGCACGATCGGCCGGCGTCACCCTGGTCGCCGCCGCGGGCAACGAGGGCGGGACCGAGCCCGAGTACCCCGGGGCCATCCCCGGGGTCATCGCGGTCGCCGCCACCGACGACCACGACGTCGTGGAGGACTGGTCTCAGCGCGGGACGTGGGTAGACGTATCCGCCCCGGGCTATGCGGCCACGCCGGTCGACAGCGACACGTGGCGCGAGAGCTCCGGCACCTCGTTCGCCTCGCCGATGGTCGCCGGCCTCGTGGGACTCCTCGCCTCGGCGGCGCCGACCGCGTCGCGCGCCGAGCTGGAGGCGGCGGTCACGTCGACGGCCGTTCCGGTCACCCCGGGCGGGTCGATCGGGGGCGGGAGAGTGGACGCCGCGGCCGCGATCGCCGCACTCGGCACCAAGGTGGCGCCTCCCGTGGGACCCGTGCCGTCGGCGCCGGTCCTCGCCGTCACGGCGCCGGCGCGGGGCCTCACGTACACGCGCGCGGATGCCTACGACGTCGGCTGGACCGAGACCCTCGCGCCCGGGGCGACGGTCGCGACGCGCACGATCACGCAGGAGGCGACGCCGGTGCACGGTGCGACGTGCGATGAGGCCGGCTGGGCGGCCGGCGACGCGGTCCCGGGCGAGGGCGCGCCTTTCACGGCATACGACCTGGCGGACGGGACCTGCTACCGCTGGCGGATCGACCTCGCGGACAGCGCCGGCCTCACCGCGTCGGTGACGACGCGCCCGGTCCAGGTCGACCGCCGGAAGCCCGTCGTCCGCGCCGTCCTGCCGAAGAAGCTCACCCGGACGTCCGCGTCCAAGGTCACCTTCCGGTGGCGCATCGACGACGGCGACGCCGGGTCGGGGATCGCCTCGTCGGTCCGCATCGTGACGCAGCAGGGACGCGTCTCCGGCTCCTCGTGCACGGGCTGGCGCACGTGGGGAAGGTCGTCGGTCCCGCCGGCCGTGACGGAGGACGCGTACGCGATCGGCGGCCGCGTCTGCGTGCGGCTCCGCGTCACGGTGACGGACGCGGCGGGCAACGCGACGACCGTGACGCTCCCGGCCTATCTGCACCGCTGACGGCGGCGCCCGGCGACCCCTGCGCGGGGGACGGCGACGCGTCAGTCGCGGTCGTAGAAGCTCGAGACCTTGTGGCGGTTGCCGAAGAGTCCGCCGCCCCACGTCCCGACGTCGACGAGAAGCGCCAGGATCAGCACGACGATCGAGAAGCCGCCGAACCCGGTCGGCGCGAAGAGCGCGAAGAAGAACGTCGTCCAGGGGACGAAGATCCAGCCCAGGAGCAGCCAGACCGGGGAGCTGAACGACTGGTTCCACGCGGCCTGGTCGTTGTACCAGCCGACGAGGACCAGGATGCGCGGGACGACCGCCGCGAGCGCCGTGATGATGCAGCCCACCGTCTCACCTCCCCCTGCGTCCGATCCGGGCCCCGTGCGAGGCCACTGATCGTCGCGAGTGTAGTCCCGCCGCGTCGGCGTCGAGCGATGTCCGGGTCATCCGGCGCGGAGGGCGATATCCGCGGTCCTCGGAGCCGCTACGATCGGTGCTCGACGATCCACCGAGGGAGGCGAGGGTCGCAACGATGACGGCGAAGACGCCCGTGCTCCGTGAGCACGGCAACTCCTACAACATCTTCATCCTGGTCCTGACCGTCTACTCGCTCGTGCTCATGGCGGTCCTCTTCCTCTTCCCGCTCGACCCCGACACGCGCAGCACGGTCAACGTGTGGGACAACGCGATCTGCATCGTCTTCCTCATCGACTTCTTCTACAACCTGACCGGCGCCAGGCCGAAGCGCGCGTACCTGGTCGGCCAGCTCGGCGTGATCGACTTCCTCGGGTCGATCCCGAGCTTCAGCTTCCTCCCGCTCACCGCGCTCTTCCGGCTCTTCCGCATCTTCCGGCTCGTCCGGATCCTCAAGATGTTCCGCGGGCAGAACCAGAAGCAGATCGTCGCGGACGTCCTGCACAACCGCGGGCAGTACGCGACGTTCATCACGATCCTGCTCGCGGGGATGGTCCTCTCGGTCTCGAGCATCCTCGTGCTCCAGTTCGAGAGCCGGTCGTCGGACGCCAACATCCTCACCGGGGGCGACGCGCTCTGGTGGGCGATCGTGACGATCACCACGGTCGGCTACGGGGACTTCTACCCGGTCACCCCGCTCGGGCGCATCACCGGCGTGTTCGTCATGTTCTCCGGCGTCGGGATCATCGGTGCACTCGCGTCGATCCTCGCGAGCATGCTCGTCTCCCCTTCGTCGAGCGACGACGCGACCGCTCCCCCGGCGGCGACGGATGCCACATCTGCGCCCGCGCCCGCCGCCAACGGCTCGACCGCCGCGCAGGCCACTCCCGCCACCACAGACGCCGCGTCCTCTGCGGCGCTGACCTCGGAGCTCGCGAGCATCCGCGCAGAGCTGGCCGCGATCCGCGAGGACCTCGCAGGGCGGTCGTCCCCATAGCCATGGGCCGCCGCCCTCCGTCGCGTCCGACCGGCCGCCTCCCCGACGCACCCGGGGCGCAAGCGCCGCGGTCACGCGCCTCCCTGCCGACGGCGGGTCGATGACGGCCGCCGGCTCGACCCCCACCCCGGCCGGACGGCCCGGGCGCATCCGCTCCGTCTGGCCGATCGCCCGCGCGGCGATCGCCATCGTCGCGCTCGTGGTCGCCGTCCTGGCGCCCTCGGAGTCCATCTCCGTCAAGGTCGTCGGTGCGGGACTCCTCCTCGTGGGGATCGTCGAGATCGTCGGGACGGCACGTGGCTCGTGGGTGCGGACGCCGTCGCTGGAGATCGTCCCGCACGGCCTCCTCGTCGCGGTCGGCATCGCCCTCATCGTCGTCCCCGGCATCGGACTCGGGGCGGCGACGCGCATCGCCGGGCTCCTCGTCGTGGTGCGCGCCATCGTCCACGTGATCCTCTCGCGGCCGGATCGGCTCGCCGACGCGCGGCGGGCATGGGTCATCGCGTCCGGCGCCCTTGAGGCCTCCGTGGGCCTCCTGCTCGTGCTCTCGCCGTCGCTCGCCCTCGTGGTGATCGGCAGCGCGTTCGTCGTGATGTGGACGATCGCCGGCGTCCTCGCGGCACTCCGCCTGCTCGGACGGATCGACCTGCCGACCGAGCCCGGCGACGAGGTGCACGGGATCTTCCTCATCGCGATCGACCGGATGTCGCGCCGCCCGTTCCCGCCCGCCGACCGCGACGAGATCGACGCCTCGCTCTTCTTCGAGGGCCCCGAGCGGATCGCGCGGCTCCGCTCCTTCGCGATCATGCTCCTGCTCGCGACCGCGATCGCCACGTGGGGCCTGCTCCAGTCGTCGACGGCGACGGTCATCGGCGCGATGCTCGTCGCGCCCCTCATGACGCCGATCATGGGGCTGGCGGCATCGCTGGTCACCGGCCGGCCACGGCGCGCCCTGTCGTCCGCGATGACCGTCTTCCTCGGCGCCGCCTCCGTCATCGCGCTCGCCGCCGTCCTCTCCCTCGTCGCCCCCGGCTCCGGCGACGTCGCGACGAACCCGGAGGTGCAGGCCCGGACCGCTCCGACCCTCCTGGACCTGCTCGTCGCGCTCGCCGCAGGCGCCGTGGGCGCCTACGCGATGAGCGACAGGCGTGTCGCCGCCGCGTTGCCGGGCGTCGCCATCGCCGTCGCCCTGGTGCCGCCGCTCTCCACGGTGGGGATCTGCTTCGCCGCCGGCCTCATCCCCGATGCCGCCGGCGCGGTGGTCCTGTTCCTCACGAACTTCGTCGCGATCGTCGTGGCCGGCGCGATCACGTTCATCGCCGTGGGCTACGGCAGGATCGACCGGCTCGGCTCGGACATCTCGTTCGCGCGCACGTGGGCGGCGACGCTCGGCGCGGCGGTCATCCTGCTCGTCATCCCGCTCGCGGCGACGGGCGCCCAGGCCGTGCGGGGGTCGACCGAGGTCCAGATCGTGAAGCAGGACATCGCCATGTGGCTGTCGCGCGGGCCGGCTGGGTCCTACGAGATCGCGACCGTCACCGTCTCCGACGACACGGTGAAGGCGCGGATCATCTCCACGTACACGCCGCCCCCCGTCAGCGTCCTCCACGCGGCCGTCGTCAAGGACCTGGGCCGTCCGGTCGACGTGGTGGTGGACCTCGTCCCGATGACGCGGCTCGAGGCGCCGTAGGCCCCGCGCCGACGCCCGCCCGACGGGCGCTACTCTTCCCCGATGCGGATCCTCTGCCTCGGCTGCGAGGTGCTCGCGCGGCCCCTCTACCTCGCCGCGGCCACCTCTCCCCACATCGTGGACGTGGAGCTCCTGCGGCGCGGGCTCCACGACGTCCCCGCGAACCTGCGGACGATCCTCCAGGAGTCGGTGGACGCGGCCGACCCGTCCCGCTACGACGCGGTCGTCCTGGGCTATGCGCTCTGCGGGCAGGCGACCGCCGGCGTCCGCGCCGGCCGGATCCCCCTCGTCGTGCCGCGCGCGCACGACTGCATCACGCTCTTCCTCGGGGACCGCGAGCGATACCGCGTCGAGTTCACCGACAACCCGGGGACCTACTGGTACTCGCAGGACTACATCGAGCGCGAGGATGCCCCGGGCGCCGGGCTGACGGGGCTGGGGATCGGCTCGGGGACCGAGGACGGGATGAAGGCGACGTACGCCGAGTACGTCGAGCTGTACGGCCAGGACAACGCCGACTACCTGATGGAGGCCCTCGGCGCGTGGCGGAGCCACTACGACCGCGCGGCGTACATCGACATGGGCGTGGGGGACGGCTCGGCGGTCGAGGGTCGCGCCCGCGACGACGCCGATCGGCGCGGCTGGCGGTTCGAGCGGATCGCCGGCGACCTCGTCCTCATCCGCCGCCTGCTCGCCGCCGACTGGGAGGCCGACTTCCTCGTCGTGCAGCCGGGCGAGCGCGTCGCGATGACGTACGACGAGGGGATCATCCGCGCGGAGCCGGCCGACACGATCGCCTGACGCCGGCCGGGTCGCGGGGTCCGCCCGCGGCCGAGGCGAGCGTCCGCGCGCGACGCCTCCGGGGGCCGTTCGGCCCGCCCTGCGTTTCATGCTCCTTTCAGAGACGGCGGCAGAGCATGGTCCCCGGCGCGTACGCCGACGTGAGCTGGTCACCCGGGCGGCGCCCGCTGTTCGGCCCAGGAGCGCGCACCCATGAAGCTGCGGATCGTCGCCGCGATCGCACTGATCGCCGTCGGGATCGGCGCGATCGCCTTCGTCATCGTCGGTCCGAGCTTCGGCTCGCGACCCACCCAGTACCTGACCGGCCAGGCGACCGTCACGAACGTCACCAACGAGGTCGTCGGATCCGGGTCCATCGCGCCGCACGCCGAGTACGACCTCGCGTTCGGGGTCGAGCCCGCACTCGCGAGCTCGTCCTCCTCCGCCGCCGCCGGGTCGGGCTCGACCGCGCTCACCTGGCCCGTCGAGTCGGTGGCCGTCTCCGTCGGCCAGAAGGTGAAGCAGGGCGACGTCCTCGCCACGGCCGACGCGGCGGACGCCAAGCTCCAGCTCGCGCTCGACGCGGCGTCGCTCACCGCCGCGCAGGCGAAGCTCAAGACCGACGAGGCCGGCGCCACGGACGCGCAGATCGCGTCCGCGAAGAACGCGGTCCGGTCCGCGCGGGTCGCCGTCGCCAACGCCAGCACGAGCGCGTCGCAGACCGCACAGTCCAACGCCCTCAGCCTGCAGACCGCGAAGAACCAGCTCGCGGACGCGAAGCAGGCGCTCGTCGACGCGAAGGCGGGCCCGACGGCATCGGACATCGCGAACGCGCAGGACCAGGTCGACTCCGCGCAGCGGGCGTACGACCAGGCGGTGAAGAACCAGGCCGACACGAAGACCAACGGCGATCTCTCGATCGCAGCAGGCGCAGACCTCGGTCGACCAGGCCTACCTGGCCTGGCAGACCGCGCGGCAGTCGGCGAACACCCCCCAGAGCGTGAGCGGCAACCAGCAGGCGCCCGACCAGGCGGCCCAGGCAGCGATCGACAGCGCCTACCGCGCGTGGACCAACGCCCAGACGAACCTCGAGACGGCGAAGATCAAGGCCGACCAGGCGAACGAGCAGGCGGCCACGGCCGTCGCGAACGCGCAGGCCGCCCTCGACAAGGCGAAGCGCGACTACGCGTCGAGCACGGCGCCGTCGGAGACCGCGATCGCCGCGGCCGAGCAGAAGGTCCGCGACGCGGAGCTGAACCTCAAGAGCGCCCAGCAGCGCGCGACGGCGGCGAACCAGCAGGGCCAGCAGTCCGCGACGCAGGCCAGCCTCCAGCTCGAGTCGGCGCTGACGAGCTACGCGAACACCACCACCCCCGTCGAGGCGACGATCGCGTCGGACCTCGTCTCCGTGGAGAACGCGAAGGCCGCCGTCGCCGAGGCGAAGAAGACCGTGGCGCTCGCGACGATCGTCGCGCCCCAGGACGGCACCGTCATCACCGTGAACATCGTCGAGGGGATGCCCGCACCGTCCGGCAGCGCGATCGTCATGGACGTCGGCCCGTACGAGGTGACCGCGGACTTCTCCGAGACCTCGCTCGCGAAGCTGTCCGTGGGTCAGGCCGCGGACGTCACGGTCACGGCGACGGGCACCACCACCCCCGGCAAGGTGACGATCATCGGCGCGACGCCCGCCACCGGCGGCACGAGCAGCGTCGTCACGTACCCGGTCACCGTCGCGCTCGACGAGGAGCCGGCCGGCGTCCAGGTGGGGATGACCGCCGAGGTCGCGATCATCATCGCCCAGGCCCAGAACGTGGTGGCCGTCCCCACGCAGGCGCTCGTCGGCGACAGCGGCAGCGGCTACCAGGTCCGCGTCATGGACGCGAGCGGGACCATCACGTTCGTCCCGGTGACCGTCGGCCTCGTGACGACGTCGCTCGCCGAGATCCAGAGCGGCCTCTCCGGCGGCGAGACGGTGGTGACCGGGACCGTCTCGTCGACGAGCACGACCACGACGACCTCCACGCGCGGCAACGGCTCGCTGCTCGGCGGCGGCGGGCTCGACCTCGGCGGACCGCCAGGCGGCCAGCCGCCCGTGCAGCGCAACTCCAGCGGCGGGGGCACCAACCCGTGACCCTCCCGGCTGCCGCGATCGATGCGGGGGCGGCCGGGCCGCCCCTCATCGAGATCCGCGGCGTCACGCGCATCTACGACACCGGCCGCCTGGAGGTCCCGGCCCTCCGCGGCGTGGACCTGGAGGTCCGTGAGGGCGAGTTCGTCGCGATCCTCGGTCACTCGGGCTCCGGCAAGACGACGCTCATGAACATCATCGGCTGCCTGGACCGGCCCACGGACGGGACGTACCGGCTCGCCGGGACGGACGTCCACGAGCTCGACGACGACGATCTCGCGCACGTCCGCAGCCGGACGATCGGGTTCGTCTTCCAGAGCTACAACCTGCTCCCGCGCACGAGCGCGCTCGAGAACGTGGCGACCCCGCTCCTCTACCAGGGCGTGGGCCGCAAGGAGCGGCTGGAGCGTGCGCGCGTCCCCCTCGAGCGCCTCGGCCTCGGCGAGCGGCTGGACCACGAGCCGTCCGAGCTCTCCGGCGGCCAGCAGCAGCGGGTCGCGATCGCCCGGGCGCTCGTGACGGAGCCGGCGCTCATCCTCGCGGACGAGCCCACCGGGAACCTCGACACCGCGTCCGGCGAGGAGGTCATCGAGATCTTCCGCCAGCTCAACGCGGAGGGTCGGACGATCGTCCTCATCACCCACGAGGCGGACGTCGCCGCGCGTGCGGAGCGCCAGGTGGTGGTCCGCGACGGGAGGATCGTCGCGTGAGCCTGATCGAGATGATCCGGCTCGCGCTCTCGCGCCTGCGCACGAGCCGGCTCCGCACGTTCCTCACCATGCTCGGCGTGATCATCGGCGTCGCGTCGGTCGTCGCCCTCGTCGGCGTCGGCCAGGGTGCGACGAGCGGCATCACGTCCCGGCTCCAGGGCCTGGGCACGAACCTCCTCACGGTGAGCCCGGGGAGCACGACATCCGGGTTCACCCGCAGCGCGGCAGGCTCGGCGACCACCCTCACGCAGGAGGACGCCGTCGCGCTCGCGAGCATCTCCGGCCTCGCGGCCGTGGAGCCGGAGGTCTCATCCCAGGGCTTCCTCGTGAACGGCGAGAGCAACACGACGACGACGGTCCTCGGCACGACCGCCGCGTACCCGATCGTCCGCGCGTACGACATCGCGCAGGGCAGCTTCTTCAACCAGGCGAGCGTGGACAACGCGCTCCGCGTCGTCGTCCTCGGCGCGACGACAGCGAGCGACCTCGGGCTCTCGGGAGCAACGCGGTCGGCCGGACGATCACGATCGGCGGGATCCCCTTCCAGGTGGTCGGCGTCCTCGCGACGAAGGGCTCCAGCGGCCCGTTCAGCCAGGACGACCAGGCGATCATCCCGATCACCACGCACCGCGCCTACTTCAGCAGCGGCGACAAGGTCCGGTCGATCGGGGTGAGCGTCGCCGACGCGTCGCAGATCGAGGTCGCGAAGGCGACGATCGCCGCGCTGCTCCAGCAGCGGCACGGCGTCACGTCCACCACGCAGGACTTCACGATCGCCGACCAGGCGCAGCTCCTCGAGACGTTCTCGTCCGTGGGGGCGACCCTCGCGCTCCTCCTGGGCGGCATCGCCTCGATCTCGCTGCTCGTCGGCGGGATCGGGATCATGAACATCATGCTGGTCTCGGTCCGCGAGCGGACGCGCGAGATCGGCATCCGCAAGGCGATCGGCGCCCGCGGGCGCGACATCCTCGTCCAGTTCCTCATCGAGGCGCTGACGATCTCGCTCCTCGGCGGGCTCGATCGGGATCGTCGTCGGCCTCCTCGTCTCCGTCGCTCATCTCCACCCTCGCGGGCTGGGCGGTCGCGTTCAGCCCGATCACGATCGCCGCCGCCGTCGGCTTCAGCGTCGTCGTCGGCGTCGTCTTCGGCGTCTGGCCCGCGCGCCAGGCCGCCCGCCTCGATCCCATCGTCGCCCTCCGGTACGAGTGAGAGAAGGAAAGGGAACGCGCACGTGACGAACGCACCCGGGACCGATCCGGTCCCGACCAGCACCGCGCCGGCCGCCCCAGTGCCGCAGCCGGTCTCTCCCACGATCCAGCCGGCCGACGCGCCCCAGCAGCGCCCCGCGCGCGGAATGGCGGCAAGTCCGGCGGCAAGGGCGGCAGCGTCGGCACGATCGTGCTCGTCGTCGGGCTCGTCGTCGCCATCGGCGGCGTCGCGTTCGCCGTCGGCCGCGTCACCGCCCCGGCCGCCTCGGCCGCCGGCGCCAACCGCCAGGCCGGCGCGAACGGCGTCTTCGGCAACGGCGCTGCCGGCGCCCTCCCCAACGGCTCCTTCGCGCCCGGCGCGGACGGGTTCCGCGGCGCGCTCGGCGGCCTCACCGGCACCGTGACCGCGATCACCGCGGACACCCTCACGATCCAGGTCGGCGGGACGAGCGGCCGCACCATCGAGATCCCGCTCAGCTCCTCGACCGCGTACCACACGGAGCAGGCCGCGACGGCCGCGGACGTCAAGGTGGGCGCGGAGGTGACGGTCCGGACCCAGCGGAACGCGACCGCCACCGGCGGCACGAGCGGCCAGCCGAACCAGCAGAACGGCCAGCAGCCGCAGGCGAGCGGAGCGCCGGGCCAGCCCGGCATCGGCGGGCCTCCCGGCGGCTTCTCGATCGGCACCGCGACGGACGTGACGGTCGTCGGGACCGCCGCGCAGTAGGGCGGAGCACCGCGGCGGCCCGGCGCGGTCCTTCGCTCGGCCGGATCGCCGGTCCTCGGCGACATGTCCGCCGCGCCCGCTCGGCCCGCCGGACAGCAGAAGGCCCCGGCCGGGGATCCCCGGCCGGGGCCTTCACACGTGCGCGTCAGCCGATGCCGACGACGCCCTTCGCCATCTCCACCGCGGTCGCCGCGTCGGGCGCGTAGCCGTCCGCGCCGATCTGGGCGGCGAACTCGGCCGTCACGGGCGCCCCGCCCACCACGACCTTGCAGCCGGGGATCTCGGCGTGGATCGCGTCCACCACGTCCTTCATCCCGACCATGGTCGTCGTGAGGAGCGCGCTGACGCCGACGAGCGTCGCGTCGTGCTCCTTCGCCTTCGCGACGAAGGTCTCCGGCGCGACGTTGGCCCCGAGGTCGATCACCTCGATGTTCGCGCCCTTCCACATCATCGCGACGAGGTTCTTCCCGATGTCGTGGAGGTCGCCCTTCACCGTCCCGATGACCGCCGTGAACTGCGGCTTGATCCCGCTGTCCACGAGGAGGGGCTCGATGATCGCGACCGCCTCCTTCATCGCGCGCGCGCTGATGAGCATCTCCGGGACGTAGATCTCGTTGCGCTGGAACTTCCCGCCGACGATGTCCATCGCCGTCGTCATCGCCGCGAGGATCGTCTCCGGGTCCATCCCGTCGGCGACCGCCGCGCGCGTCACCTCGGTCGCAGCCGCTCGATCCCCCCGCTCGATCGCATCGGTCAGGGCCTGCAGGTCCGCCATCGGTTCGTCTCTCTCCTTCGTTGCGATCGGGTCACGCCTCGGCCGGGAGCGTGAGCTCGCCGGCGCGATAGGCGGTGAGGTATTCCATGCAGAACGGGTCATCGCCCGTGAGGGCGGCGGCCGCGAGCATATACGGTCGGCTCTCGCGATCCATGGTGAGGACGCGGTCCGGGTCGTTGGCGATCGGGTCGATGATGCCGCTGTCCACGCCCGCCGCGAGGGCCAGGTCGAGGAAGACGTCGTTCACGAGCTTCCGCTCGGGCATGCCGAACGAGACGTTCGAGAGGCCGCCGGTCAGGCGCACCTCGGGCCCGAGCTCGGCGCGGAGCCGCCGGTTCGCCTCGAGGAAGTGCGCGCCGGACTTGCCGTCCATGGAGACCGCGACGGGCAGGACGATCGCGTCGATGTACATCCGGTTGAGCGGGATCCCGCGCGCGCCGGCCGCCTCGACCATGCGCATCGCGTTCGCGACGCGCTGGTCGGCGTCGGACGGGAGGTCCGCGCTGCCGGCCGCGGACAGCACGACCGCGCATCCGCCCTCGGCCGCGAGGTCGAGGACGTCCATCCGGTCGAGCGCAGCCGAGTTGAGCATGGGCGGGAGCGTGCCGGGGACCAGCGCCGCCATCCCCGCGCGCATCGTGTCGACGCTCGAGGAGTCGAGCGAGAGCGGCGCGTGCGTCAGCTCGCCGACCGTCTGGACGATCCAGGCCATCGCGGCGAGCTGGTCCTCCTCCCGCGTCGAGAGCTCGTCCACGTTGAGGTCCAGGTAGTCGGCGCGTGCCGCGACCTGGCGCTCGACCATCCACGCGATGTACCCGGCGCCGGCGCCGGCGTCCGGGCCCCCGGACATCCCCGCCCGAAGGGCCGCCTGGACGTGCTTCACCTTGCCGTTCGCGAAGTCCTGCGTCTCGCGGACCTCCTCGGGTATCCCGAGGAAGCGCTGCGCGCCATCCGGGCCGCCGAAGACGAGCGACTCGCGGCCGTCCGGGCCCGTCGCGACGCGCTTGCCCGTCCGCTGCACGACGCGCGTCGCGTGGATGTTCTCGCCGATGATCGTGAACCTGCGTCCGTCCGCGAGGATCATGCCGGTCGTCCCTCCGTCGCGCGGGCGCCGTCCCCGTCGCCTGCGCCTTCCCCCTTCACCTTCGCCTGCTCGTCGGCGATCCGCTTCCCGATATGGTCGCGTCCCAGGAACGCGTTCGTCCATGCGCTGGTCCTGCGGAGCGCGTTGTCCGTCAGGACCGGCGCCCGCTCGAGCATCGTGGACTCCTCGCCCCACGGCCGCAGGCGGTCGTAGGCGCGCACCCAGATGCAGTCCTTGCCCGGGACCTCGCACGCGCCGTCGTGCGACCCGCCGCACGGGCCGTTGCGCTGGTTCTTCGCGCACTGGCTCTCCGGGCAGAGATACGCGATGTCCGGGAGCGAGCAGTCGCCGCAGTCCCGGCAGTCGTACATCGGCACCTTCACGGCCTGCTCGAGGACGTGGATGGCCTTGCCGAGGTGGAAGCGCTCCGCGAGCGCATGGCCGCGCGCCGCCCGCTCGAAGCCGGGCGAGCCGGGCTCGAAGACGGCGGTGTGGACCATGCGGTTGAGGGTGTAGACCGGGTCCGACCGCAGCACGTGCGGCGGCCGCTGCGCGCGCTTCCGGGACTTGACGTACCGCTTCGAGACGACATCGGAGGAGAGCCCGGTCTCCCTGTCCTTCTCGAGGTAGTGGAACTCGCCGTGCTGCGCGTATCGGATCTCACGGGCGAACCGCTGCCAGTCGGTGGGACCGAACGATGCCTGCATGTCCAGGATCCGGATGACGTCCTGGTGGCTCGTCACCCCGCCGATGTAGATCCCGCGGTAGCCGAGGCCCTTCGCGATCGCGGCCTGCTTCGCGGCAAGCTCGATGAAGAAGCCCTTGCCCTTGTCCTCCGAGGCGCCCTCGCGCTCGACGATCTCGAGGAGCTCATCGGTCACCGTGCAGCCCGGGATCCGCCCGGCGTTGAACGCCCGCGCGGCCCCGCGCGTGAGCAGGTACGCGTTCGCGAGGACCGGGAGGTCGATGCCGGCGAGCCGCATCCACCGGAGCAGCTCGTCCTGCTTGCGGGAGTCGTACCCGACCTGGCTGATGACGAACCCCGCGCCCGCCCGTGCCTTCAGAGCGAGCTTCTGGTACTGGGTCATCACCTCGGACTCGAGGCGCTTGTGGTTGTTCACCGCGACGCCGAGGTAGAACCCCGGGCGCGACGGCTCCTCGCCCGACGCCCCGTGACCCCCGCCCTTCGCCCCGGCGACGGGCCAGCGGCCCTCCGTCAGGTCGGAGTACATGGCGAGCAGCGCGACGGAGTCCAGGTCGAAGACCGGGCGCGCGAGCCCGCCGTAGCCCTCCACCGGGTAGTCGCCCGAGAGGCAGAGGACGTTGTGGAACCCGGCGCTCGCGAGACGCCAGCCGAGGCTCGCGATCTCGTTGCGGTTCCGGTCGCGGCAGGCGACGTGGACGATCACCTCGCTGCCCGCAGCGAGCAGCTCGCGCCCGAGGATCTCGGGGCTGGCCATCGGGTGGCCGCCGGCGTTGTCCGTCACGGAGAGCGCGTCCACCCGCGGGTCCTTCGCGAGCGCATCGGCCATCGCGCGCGCTCGCTGGCCGCCCGGGTCGTCGAGGACGCCGCGCCACGGGACGAGCTCCACGACGGTGACGAAGCCGTCCCGGTCGGCGAGCTTCTCGCGGAGCGGGACCGGACCGGGCCGCTCGCCCGTCGCGACGGCCGCGCTGGGCGCGGTGCCGGCGGCGGTGGACGTGTGCGCGGTCCTGGGTGCCATGGCTGCCTCGTCAGATCTCCATGGGAGCGAAGCGGCATCCCTCGACGAAGAAGTCGAAGAACTCCGGATGCGTCTCCAGCTCGACGTGCTCGATCCGCCGGACGAGCGCGTCGACGCCCGCCCTGCGGCTGCCCGAGAGGAGCATGATGCGCGCTCCGCGGAGCGACGCATTGCCGACCTTCTCCACGCGGTCCTCCGGGACCGGCGGGATGAACCCGATGTCGATCGCGTTGCGGACGTCGATGTAGCTCGCGAACGCCCCGGCGAGGTACAGCCGCGAGAGGTCCGACGGGACGAGACCGGCAAGGCGCAGCAGGATGCCCGTCCCGCTGTGGTTCGCCGCCTTCGCCTGGGCGAGCGCGCTCGCGTCGAGCCGGCTGAACGTGATCCCCTCGACCGGTGCGACGGTCACGGTCCGCGCCCCGTCGGCGAACCGTCCCTCGGGGGTCATGCGCCCTCCGCGCCGCAGCTCGGCGAGGAGGTCCACCAGGCCGGAGCCGCAGATCCCGACCGGCGGGACGTCGCCGATCGTCTCGAAGACCAGCTGGCCGTCCGCGCTCCGGATCGACTCGATCGCCCCGACGGCCGCCGCCATCCCGTAGTGCACGCTCCCGCCCTCGAAGGCCGGGCCGGCCGGGGCCGATGCCGCGAGGATCCGGTCGCCGGCGCGGAGGACGACCTCCGTGTTCGTGCCGACGTCGATGAGCATCGACGGGTCCGGCCCGTCGGCGAAGCCGGTCGCGACGAGGTCCGCCGTGATGTCCGCGCCGACGTGGCCCCCGATGAGCGGGCTGCCCACGATCCGGGCCGAGGGGTGGACGAGGATCCCGAGCTCATGCGCGAGGGCCACGATCTCCGTGGTGGCGCGCGCGCCGTCGCGGTACTCCGTCTCCACCACCGAGCGGAAGGGCCGGACGCCGATCGTCGCCACGTCGAGGCCGAAGAAGAGGTCCCGCATCGTCGCGTTGCCCACGACGACGACCTCGTACACGGTGCGCCGGTCGATCCCGAGGGCGGCGTATGCCTCCTTCAGCTCGTGGTTCAGCGCCTTCCGCACCGCCTGGCGCAGCTCGCCGCGGCGCTCGCCCTCGTCGTACGCGATCCGGCTGATGACGTCGCTCCCGCCGAACCGCTGCGGGTTCTCGATCGCGCCGACGTGGAGGACCTCGCCGGTCTCGAGGTCCAGCAGCTCCCAGGCGATCGTCGTGGTGCCCAGGTCGATGGCGATCCCGCGGAGCGCGCCCCGCCACTCGTCGACCCGCTCGCCGCGGTAGAGGACGTCGTCGCCCGAGCGCGTCACCACCGGGTCGGGGTGCGGGACGTCGCCCGATGCGCGCGTCACGATGCGCAGCCGGCGGCGCAGGACGGCGATCCTCACGTCGCCGTCCGTCGCGACGATGCCCGCCTGGCACGCGAGGCGGTACGGGTCGCGGAGGAACCCCTCGGGCTCCGTCCGGGGAGAGAGTCGCTCCAGCCCCTCGCGGACCTCGACGACGCACTCGTGGCACCGGCCCGTGCGCCGGCACGAGGCGGGGACGACGACCGCGAGGTCGTCCGCGTAGTCGAAGAGCGAGCGGCCGGCCGTGAGGGGCGATCGGTGCCCCTCGTGGATCAGGTCGCCCACGGGAACTCCATCGGTACGGTCCAGCCCGCAGGATACGTCGCGCGGACGGTGCGCCGCCCGATCCGGCGGGCGTAGGCTGCGAGCGTGGTCGAGACGTCGCGCCTGATCTTCGACATCGGGTTCGTCCTGCTGCTCGCGGCGCTCGCCGGCTACCTCGCACGGCGGCTCGGGCTCCCGGACGTCATCGGGTACCTGCTCGTCGGGATCGTCGTCGGGCCGTTCACGCCCGGCTTCGTCGCCGACAGCACCGAGATCGCGGTCATCGCCGACGTCGGCGTCGTGCTCCTCCTCTTCGAGGTCGGTCTCGAGCTCGACCTCGGGAAGGTCCGGAAGCACGCCGGCGCGGTCATGTGGGCGTCGCCCCTCCAGGTGGTCGTCACGACCGTCGTGGCCGGCGTCCTCGCCGGGCACGTGCTGGGGCTCCCGCCGGCGGTGGCGGGGATCGTGGGGCTCGCGGTCGCCACGTCCTCGAGCGCCGTCATCGCGAGCCTCATCGGTGGCGAGGCCGGCACGGACCACTCGCTGTCCACCGCGATCGGCTGGAGCGGCGTCCAGGACATCGTGACCGTCGTCCTCGCCGCCGTCCTCTTCTCGGTCGACGGGATCGCGGACCTCCCTCTCCCGCTCGCGATCGCCGGCCTCCTCGTCTACGGTCTCACCGTCGTCGTCTTCGCCCGCGTCCTGCCGGCGTTCCTCCGCGTCTTCATCGACCACGACGAGGCGTTCCTGCTCATCTCGTTCGCGACCGCGATCACTCTCGCCGGCCTCGGCGCCATCGTCTTCGCCGTCCCCGTCGCGCTCGCTGCCTTCCTCGCCGGGCTCGCGATCCGCGAGAGCGCGGAGACGAACGAGCTCCACCGGCGCCTCGTCCCGTTCCGGTCGGTCTTCGCCGTCTTCTTCTTCGTCTCGATCGGGTTCTTCTTCGACCCGGCGGAGATCGTTCCCGCGCTGCCGATCGTCGGGCTCCTCGTCGGCTGCGTGGTCGTCGTGAAGATGGGCTTCGTCTGGGTGACGGCGCGCGCGACGCACCTGCCCGGGCGGCCGGCGCGTGTCGCCGTGGGGCTCGGGCAGATGGGCGAGTTCGCGTTCGTGCTGGCGTCGGCGCTGATGGCGAACAGCCAGATCACGGACGACCTCTTCGCGGCGATCATCGCCTCGGTCGCCGTGACGATCGCGGCGTCCACGATCCTCTACCAGGTGCTCGCGAGGACGGGCGGACGGAGTGAGGCCCGCGCGGAGGGCCATGCGCCGGCGGCGGAGGTACAGACCGGGGCCTGAGACGGGCGGACGGGCGGCCTGCGGCCGCACGCCGCGGGGCGGTGGCCGGCCGGGGCGTGGCGCGCGGGGCCGAGCGGCCGCCGGGGCCGCCGATCGTCGGGGCCGAGCGTCGCCGCGTATCACCCCGGGGACTGCCCGCCCGGCCGTCGTCGCCGCGCATCACCCGGCAGACGGCTGCGGCGATCGCACCGTGGGCTGCCGAGCGTGCGGCACCTGCGGGACGTCGGGGCAGCGTTCGCTGACGAGTCCCCCGGGCGATATCCGGCGACGACCTGTCCGCGTCTGCCGCGGATCAGACCGTGCGATCCTCCCGGTCCGCGAGCCACCGCAGGCCCCCCGGCGCGAGCGGGACGCCGGCGTCGATGAGGGGGAGCGCGGCCGTGACGTCCGCGGCCTCGACCGCGACGAGGAACGGCGGGAGGCCGTCCGGGGAGGTCGCCGCAGAGCGCGCGGCCTCGAGCGAGCGGACCGCCGCCGCGGCGATCCATCCGTCGCGATCGGCGGCCATGGCGTCCCGCTCGCGGTGGCGCGACCCGCTCGACGCGAGGGCGCGCAGCCGTCCCACGCCGCCGGTGCCCGCCTGCGTCGTGAGCTCCGCCATCCGCGTCCGGTACTCGCCCGCCGGGTCGTGCTCCAGCCAGGTCTCGCCGGAGGGAGCCGGGTCCGGTGCCTGGCGCGTGGGCGGGCCGGTGAGGACGACCATCCGCGACCGGACGGACGCCGGCAGTCGGGTGAGTGCCCGCATCGCGACGGTCCGGTTCAGGCAGACGACGAGCGGTCGCGCCGACGGCGGGATCTCCGGGACGGATGCGCCGCCGCCGACGCTGACGCCTGCAGCCTCAGCGGCCGCACGGGCCACCGGCGCTGTGCCTGCCTCAGCCGCCGAGACCGGGTCGCTCGCGGCCGCGGCGTAGAGCGCAAGGGTCGCGTCGCGGACGGCGGCCTCGCTCGACCGCGCGAGGACGCGCGCCCGCATGGCCGAGGGGTCGTAGGTGCTCCGCCTGTCGAGCGCGCGCAGGATCGCCGCCGCGAGATCGTCCTCGCCGGCGGACGCGGCGATCTCTCCGCACGCCCCGTCCGTCCCGACGATCGCCTCCACGCCCGACGGCGTCGCCACGACGGGCAGGCCGACGAGAAGCGCCTCGGCCGCGACCATCCCGAACGTCTCGAACGGGCTCGGGTGGACGAAGAGCGTCGCCTGCCGCATCGCCCCGGCGACCGCCTCGCGCGGGATCGGCGGGTCGAAGGCGACCACGTCGGCGCAGCCTGCCTCCACCGCGAGCGCCCGGAGGCGGGCCTCCTCGTCCTCCGTGGGGGCGCGCCCGACGAGCCGGAGCCGGAGGTCGGGCCGGGCGGTGCGGGCGATCGCGAAGGCGCGGATGAGCGTGTCGGTCCCCTTCGTCGCCTTCCGTGCGCCGAGCCACAGGAGGAGGGGGCCGCCGGCCGCGGGCTCCGTCCCGGCCGCGGGGCCCGCCACGGCCGCCGTCCCGGCCGCGGGACCTGCCACCGCCACGTCCGGGAAGAGCGCCTCCGGGACCACGTTCGGGAGGACCCCCACCGTCCCGGGCGCGACGCCCAGCCGCTCGTCCATGTATCGCGCGAGGTGGTCGCTCACCGCCGCCAGCCGCCGGCGTGGGCCGGTGAGCCCGCGTACACGCGCGACGGCGTCCGGGTCCTCGAGCTGCTCGCGGATCAGCGACGCGTGCTCGGTCACGACCAGGGGCAGGCCGAGCGCCTCCGCGAGCCTCGCGGCGGCAAGGCCATCGGGGACGGACGTATGGGCGTGGACGAGGTCGAAGGGAGCGCGCGCCGCGAGCGCCAGCCCGAACGCGAGCAGCGGGTCGGCGTGGGCGTCGACCTCGACCTGGATCGGCCGCTCCCCGGGCTCGAGCACGACCGGGAGCCGCGCCACCGGGACGCCCGGGACGGCAGGGCCGGCGGGTCCGGCGACGTTCGTCGCGTCCGGACCCGGGACGACGACCCGCCACCGGTCGGCGGCCATCCTGCCGAGGGCGGGCCGCGCGTCCGCCTCGCCGCGGAGGATGGCAGGGTCGAACGACGCGACCGTGACGGCGATCCCCGCGTCCAGCAGCGCCCGGACGTGGTCGGCGACGAAGGATCCGCGACCGGGGTCGTCGTGCGCCGGATACCACCTGGCGACGACGAGGACGTGGCGCGGGGCGGGCGGAGCGGACGGAGCGGCCGCGACCGACGCGACCGACGCGGGACCGGGCACGGGATCCTGCACCGGCTACCGGGTCCCCCACTCGAACGCCTGCTTCACCATCCGCAGGTAGACGAAGGTCTCGGTATCGCGCACGCCCTCCACGCGACGCATCTTCTCCGTGAGGAACCGGAGCAGGTCCTCGGTGTCCTCGCAGACGGTCTCCACGAGGAGGTCGTACGTGCCGGCCGTGATGACCACGTACGAGACCTCCGGGAAGCTGGCGATCTCGTCGGCGATCTCGATGAGCCTCTCGCTCTCGCAGCGGACGGCGACCATCGCCATCTGGTGGAAGCCGAGCTTCAGCGGGTTCGTCACGCCCACGACCTGGAGGACGCCCTTGCGCTGGAGCCTGCCGACGCGTGCTCGCACCGCGGCCTCCGACACGCCGAGGTCGGCGGCGATGCTCGTGAACGAACGCCGCCCGTCGGCCTGCAGGTGCTCGATGATCCGCTTGTCGAGCGGCGTCACCTCCTCGATCACCCGACCGGTCTTCGCCTCGCCGTTCCGCGCCATCGGATCCTCCGTGCCCGCCGGGCCCCCTCCCCGCCATCGTCGTGGCAGCCTAGCAGGGCCGCGCCACGGCCGCCGTTCCCGGTGCCATCGTCGCCCGGCCGAAGAAGGAGTCGTCCGTGACCGAGATCCCGGCTTCCATCGGCGCCATCACGCTCTTCGTGGACGACCTGGCCGAGGCCAGGTCCTTCTACCTGGCGGTCTTCGGCCTGCCCGTGCACTTCGAGGACGACGCCTCCGTCGTCTTCAGGTTCGGGCCGACGCTCGTCAACCTGCTCGACGTCCGCGAGGCCCCGGAGCTGGTCGCGCCGGCCCCGGTGGCGGACGGCGGCGCCGGCGTGCGGTTCCAGCTGACGATCGAGGTGGACGACGTGGACGCCGCGGTGGCGGAGGTCGTGCGCCGGGGTGCGACCCTGCTCAACGGCCCGATCGACCGGCCGTGGGGGATCCGGACCGCCGCCTTCCGCGACCCCGCCGGCCACGTCTGGGAGCTCGCGAGCTAGGCGGACCGGCCCGGCACGGCCCCGGCGCGGGGCGCGCCCGGACCGCGGCCGGGCGCCGACCGGCGGCCCGCGCCCGCCGGTGTAGCATCCCGCGCATGGCCGGCTTCTCCACGCGCGCGATCCGCGCGGCGTCGCGCATGCGCGAGGTCCGCGAGCATCCCACCTCGGTCCCGATCTACCAGACTGCGACGTTCTCCGCCGACTCGGTCGAGGCGCTCGCCGACGCGGTGGCCGAGCGGCCCGGCGGGTACGCGGGGTACGGGTACTCGCGACTCGCGAACCCCACCGTGGACGCCCTCGGCGACGCCGTCGCCGAGATGGAGGGGGCGGAGGCGGGCTTCGCGCTCGCGTCCGGCATGGCCGCGATCCACGCCGCGCTGCTCTCGCTCGTCTCCGCCGGTGACCGGATCGTCGCGACGCGCGCCGTCTACGGCTCCACGCAGAGCCTTCTCGTGAGGACGTTCGGCCGCCTCGGCGTGCGGACGGACTTCGTCGACGTCACGGACCTCGAGGCGGTGGACCGTGCCCTCGCCTCGGAGCCCGCGCGCGTCCTCTACCTCGAGACGATCAGCAACCCGACGATCGTCGTCGCCGACCTCGAGGCGCTCGCCGGGATCGCCCACCGGCACGGCGCGCTGGTCGTCGTCGATTTCGACCTTCGCATCGCCGTACCTCGTCCGGCCGCTCGCGCTCGGCGCGGACCTCGTCGTCCACTCGGCGACCAAGTACCTCTCCGGCCACAGCGACGTCCTCGCAGGCGTGGTCGTCGGGCCGACCGATCGGGTGGACGCCGTCCGGAAGCTCCAGGTGGACACCGGCGCGACGCTCGCGCCGCTCGCGGCGTTCCTCGTCCTGCGCGGCCTCCCGACGCTCGCGATCCGCATGGAACGACAGGTCCTCACGGCGATGGAGCTCGCGCTCTCGCTCGAGGGTCGCCCGGGCATCGCCCGCGTCTGGTACCCGGGGCTGCCCAGCCATCCGCAGCACGCGGTCGCCGTCCGGACGCTCCGGATGCCCGGGGCGATGCTCGCCCTCGAGCTCACCGGGGGGCGGGTCGCGGGGGCGGCGTTCGTCGACGCGCTCACCGTCCCGGAGCGGACCGCGTCGCTGGGGAGCATCCACACGATCGTCGCGCACGCCGCGTCCACCACCCATCGGCAGCTCGACGCGGCGCAGCTCGCCGCGGTCGGGATCGGGCCCGGCCTGCTCCGGGT
This sequence comes from uncultured Chloroflexia bacterium, assembly GCA_963844945.1. Taxonomy (GTDB): domain Bacteria; phylum Chloroflexota; class Limnocylindria; order Limnocylindrales; family CSP1-4; genus CAIYQJ01. The sequence goes on along the minus strand of CAWJQZ010000045.1, from coordinate 1,693 downwards.
CTCGGTCGGCCTCGAGGATGCGGACGACCTCGTCGCCGACTTCGCGCAGGCGCTCATGGTGGCGCGCGAGGCACCGGCCGCATCGGCCGCCCCGGCGTCGGAGGGCGGGCCATCGCCGGCGTGACGGTCGGCCGGTCGGCCGTCCGGACCGCCTCCCCGCGGGGTCCCGTCGCCGCAGCGCTCCACGCGCTGCGGCGCCTCCTCACCTCCGTCCGGTTCGCGGTCGTCCAGATCGTCGCGATCGCGATCGTCGCGGTCGTCGGGATGACGGTCCGCCAGCTCCCCGGGTTCGCCTTCCGCACGGACGCCGACTACGCCGAGCAGATGGCGCTGCTCCGCGAGCGCTACGAGCCGGTGCTCGGGCGCCCCGTCGTGGACCTGATGGAGCGGCTCGGCCTCTTCGCGGTCTTCACCTCCTGGTGGTTCACCGCGCTCCTCGTCCTCCTCGTCGTCTCGATCGTGGTCTGCACCCTCGACCGGCTCCCGCGACTCTGGCGCCAGGCGAGCGAGATCCGTGTCGTCCAGCCGGTCCCGTTCTACGACCCGATGCTCCCCGAGCGCGCCGCCATGACCGGCGTGACACCCGAGGCCGCCGCCGCGGTCCTCCGACGCCGGCGCTTCCACGTGCGGACCGCGACCGACGCGGGCGCGACGTACGTCTACGGCGACCGGAACCGCTGGCCGAAGATGGCCACGCTCCTGACCCACGCCGGCCTCGTGCTCTTCCTCGTGGCCGCCGCCGTCTCCGGCCGCTTCGGGTTCGAGGCGGGGCTGCTCATCCCGCAGGGGGAGGCGGTACCGGTCGAGCGCCTCGGGACCCCGGGCAACGTCGTCCTGAAGAACGAGGGGTTCTCCGCGCCGCGGCTGCCCGACGGACGCTTCGCCGACTTCGCGACCGACCTCGCCGTCTACCGCGACGGCGCGCTCATCGCGCGGAAGGTCGTCCGCGTGAACGACCCGCTCGAGGTCGCCGGCTACTCGTTCCACCAGAACTTCTTCGGGCCGGCCGTGGACCTCGCGATCCGCGCGAACGACGGCAGCGTCCTGTGGGACGGCTGGGTCCCGCTCGACGCGTTCAGCGCCGACCGGCCGTACGGGCGTCTCGCCGTCCCCGGGCGCGACGTGGGCCTGGAGCTCCTGTTGGACCGGGCGGAGGGAGCGCCGCCGCTTCTCGCCGTCATCGGGTCGCGGCGGACCGGGGTGGAGCCCGACGGGTCGCCGCGCTTCGACGCGTTCTTCGTCGGCGGGGTCGCGGAGGGCGCCACGTTCGCGCCGGCCGGGGCGGACTTCACCATCGACCTCCGATCGATCGGCGCGTACACGGGGATCGTCGCGAAGCGGGACCCGGGGCTCGGTCTCGTGTGGCTCGCGTTCGGCCTCCTCATCGTGGGGCTGGTCCTCACGTTCTACCTCCCGCGCCGCCGGGTCTGGATGCGCTTCGACGAGGCCGGCGAGCTGCGGCTCGCCTGGGCCTCGGACCGGTACGTGTCCGTCCGCCGCGAGCTCGGCGGCCTGCTCACCGACCTCGTCGCCGTCCGCACCGGGCCCGGGTCCGCGCCGGGGGGCCCGACGGCCACCTTCCCCGCCGCCGGGATGCCTCCCGCACCTGCGGCTCCCGCCGGCGCGGAGGATCGCGCCGGCTGAGCGTCGATGGCGGCCTTCCGCGGCCTGCCCCGGTACCTCGAGACGCGCT